>NZ_JANBVF010000018.1 GCF_024437655.1 Chitinolyticbacter albus | reverse complement strand
GGCCACGCGGTACGATTCCTCCAGGTGCGGGTAGCCTGAGAGGATGAAGGTCTCGATGCCGAGCGCGTGGTATTCCTTCACCAGCGCCGCCACTTCCTCGGCGCTGCCGACGAGGGCCGTGCCCGCGCCGCCGCGCACCAGGCCGACGCCGGCCCACAGGTTGGGGTGGATTTCGAGTTGGTCACGGCGCCCGCCATGCAGCTCGGCCATGCGGCGCTGGCCTTCCGAATCGAAGCGCGCGAAGGCCTTCTGCGCGGCGGCGATGGTGTCGTCGGTCACGTACTGGATCAGCTCGTCGGCCGCCTTCCACGCTTCCTCGCTGGTTTCACGCACGATGATGTGCAGGCGGATGCCGAACTTCACCGTGCGGCCCTGCGCTGCGGCGAGTTCGCGCACTTCGCGGATCTTCTCGGCGACGGCGGCCGGCGGCTCGCCCCAGGTAAGGTAGACGTCGACCTGCTCGGCGGCCAGCGCCTTGGCGGGTTCGGACGAGCCGCCGAACCACAGCGGCGGATATGGTTGCTGCACCGGCGGGAACAGCGTCTTGGCGTTCTTCACGGTGAGGTGTTTGCCCTCGAAGTCGACGGCTTCGCCTGACAGCACGCCGCGCCAGATGCGCAGGAACTCGTCGGTCACCTCGTAGCGCTCGGCGTGGGTGAGGAAGCTGCCGTCGCCGTGTTGTTCGTCCGGATCACCACCGGTCACCACGTTGATCAGCAGGCGGCCGTTCGAGATGCGATCGAGCGTGGCGGCCTGGCGGGCCGAGACCGTGGGCGAAATGATGCCGGGGCGGATCGCCACCAGGAACTTCAGGCGTTCGGTCAGCGGCGCGAGCGACGCAGCCACTACCCAGGAATCCTCGCAAGAGCGGCCGGTGGGAATCAGCACGCCTTCGAAACCGAGGCGGTCGGCCGCCTGGGCGATCTGCGCGAGGTAGCGATGATCGACGGTGCGAGCGCCGTGTTGGGTGCCGAGGTAGCGGCCGTCGCCATGGGTGGGGAGGAACCAGAACAGTTTCATGATCGTTATCCTTGTTGTCGTTGCGACTGGGGCCGGTTTCGGTGCGGCAACGGGCGAACCCGCTGGGGGAGCCGCGATCCGACTAAGGCTGCCAGACGATTTCCTTCACGGTGACCGGCTTCGGGATGAGCTTGAGCTCGGCGAAGCGGTCGGCAATGCGTTGTTGCTCGGCCACCACCTGCGGAGTGAGCCAGGTGACCTTGAAACTGGGGCGGCGCTCGATCACGCGCTCGAAGGTCGGCACATCGAGGCCGACGGCGCGCGACAGCACCTGGGCCGCTTCGGCCGGCTGCTTTTCCAGGAAATCGTCGTTGTCGGTCAGTGCGTCGAACACGATCTGCAGCAAGCGGCTTTCCTTGTTCGCGAATGGCTTGGCGGCGAGGTAGAACGACTGGTTGGCCGACAGGCCTTCACCCGTGGTCAGCACACGCGGCTTCACCGTTTTCTCGGCGGCGGCGTAGAACGGATCCCAGATCGCCCAGGCATCGATAGCCCCGCGCTCGAACGCGGCGCGCGCCTCGGCCGGGGTCAGGTAGGCGGGCTGGATGTCTTCCCACTTGAGGCCAGCTTTATCCAGCGCGCGCACCAGCAGGTAGTGCGCACTCGACCCCTTCTGCAATGCCACCCGCTTGCCCTTGAGGTCGGCGAGCTTCCTGATCGGCGAGTCGCTCGGCACCAGGATGGCCGACGCTTGCGGCTTGGGTGGCTCGAAGCCGACGTAGACCAACGGCGAGCCGGCGGACTGGGCGAAGATCGGCGGGGTATCGCCGGTCATGCCCACGTCGACCGAACCCGCGGCCAGCGCCTCCAAGAGCTGCGGGCCGGCGGCGAATTCGTGCCACTTCACCGTGTGGCCGCCCTCGGCCAGCCGCTTTTCCAGGATGCCCCGGCTTTTCAGCACGATCAGATTGAGCGAGCTTTTCTGGTAGCCGATGCGTACTTCGGTGGCGTGAACGGTGCCCGCGACGAGCGCGAGGGCCAACAGGGGAGCAAGGAGGCGCTTCATGGCGTGATCCTTACTTCTGCGAGACCAGCGCGTCCTTCACCTTGATCGGCTTCGGGATCAGCTTGAGCTCATGGAACACGTCGGCGATCTTCTGCTGGGCGTCGGCCACCTTGGGCGTCACCGGCACCACGCCGTAGCTGTAGCGGGCGACGGCCAGTTGCACGATGTCGGTCGGCAAGCCCAATAGCGGCGCGATTTCCTTCACCACCTCGGCCTGGTTCTTTGCCGCCCACTCGTCGGTCTTGTCGAGCTCGTCGAGCACGGCGGCGAGCACCTTGGGGTTCTTCTCGGCAAACGGGCGGGCGGCGAGAAAGAACTGGTGGTTGGCGACGAGGCCCTTGCCGTCGCGCAGCGTGCGGGCGCCCAGCTGTTTCTCGGCAGCGGCGAGGAACGGATCCCAGATCACCCAGGCATCGACCGAACCGCGCTCGAACGCGGCGCGCGCATCGGCCGGCGGCAGGTAGACGGGGGTGATGTCGGTCCACTTGAGGCCTGCTTCCTCCAGCGCCTTCACCAGCAGGAAGTGGACATTGGAGCCCTTGTTCAGCGCCACTTTCTTGCCCTTGAGTTCCTTCACCGACTTGAGGGTCGAATCCTTGGGGATGACGATGGCTTCGGAGATCGGTGCCGGCGGCTCGTTGCCGACGTAGACCAGGTTGGCGCCGGCGGCCTGGGCGAAGATGGGCGGTGCTTCGCCGGTGGTGCCAAAATCGATGGCACCGACGTTCAGGCCCTCCAGCAATTGCGGGCCGGCCGGGAATTCGACCCAGCGCACGGTGAAGCTCAGTGGCTTCAGGCGGGTTTCGAGCGTGCCGCGTGCCTTGAGCACGGTCAGCGTGCCGTATTTCTGGAAGCCGACGCGCAGCTCCTCGGCGGCGGCACCGGTGGCAAGGCTGATCGCGGCGGCGATCAGCAAGGGTTTGATCAGTCGGGACAGCATGGGCAGGGCTCCTCGGTCTTGGTATGGGGTTCGGATATAGCGGTCAGATGCTGATGCGGGCTGCGGCCACCTGGCGCGACAGCTCCTCGGGGTGCAGTTGCACGCTGCCCGGGTTGGGCAGGTGGGCGATCAGGCGGCCGACAGCGTGATGCAGTCGCGAGTCGATCTCTTCGGTGACCTGGTAGCTGCCGTCGTCCTGCGGGTTGAAGTCGCGATCGGTGGCATAGACGCCGCCGACGATATGGCGGGCCTTCAAGGCGGAGAGCACCGGTTGCAGTGCGTAGTCGACCGCCAGCAAATGGCCGGGGCTGCCGCCGGTGGCCAGTGCCAGCGCAGCTTTCTGCTCCAGCGCGCGTTCGGGCAACAGATCGAGCACCGCCTTGAGCGCGCCGCTGTACGCGGCCTTGTAGACCGGGGTGGCGACGACGAGACCATCGGCGGCGGCCAGCGTTTCGGTGAAACGGCGGATGGCGGGGCTATCCCAGCGCGCGTAGATCAGGTCGTCGCTGGGGAAGTCGGTCAGGCCGAAGGTCTGGGTGACGACGCCGTAGCTCGCCAGCAGGGCGCCAGCGCGTTGCAGCAGGGTGGTAGAACGGGAACGCTCGCCGGGGCTGCCGGCCAGCAGTACAACGGTGGTCATGGATCACACTCCGCACATCAAAGGTCTGGAGTGAATATAAAGACCGATTTTTATTCCATAAAATACTTTGTAGTTGGATTGATATAACCTGAATTGCATATGGGCCACGGCGAACGTACTTTTACGTGGACGTGGACGTGGACGTGGACGTGGACGTGGACGTGGACGTGGACGTGGACGTGCAGCGCGCCCGAGCGCCGTTGCAGCCTTATGCTCGCTTTTCAGCCTCCGCCGGACGTGGATCAGTGCCACCGCGCCAAGCTGGCGTGGTGGCGTCGTTCACGGCGCCGGAGTTGGCCGTAAAAGCGTATGCGCGCAAGCGGCCGCGCGATCCCGTCGTGACGGGACCGAGTGCCGAGCGCGCGCGTCAGATCGCCAGTGCCGGTTCGGTGTGCTGCGTAACGTGTTCGGCGGCGATGCGGCGCAGCCACTGCCTGCCCACGGGCCAGGGTCCGTGCCGTGACTCCACATTGATATGGCCCACGCCGCGCAGCATGGCCAGCCGGCTGCCCCAGGTGCTGGCGAGGTGGCTGGCGCGCTCGGCGCTGCAAGCATCGTCGCTGTCGCTGGCGACCAGTACCGACGGGAAGGGTAGGCGCCGGTGTGGCAACGGCAAAAAGCCACGAAACTCCACCGGCGCATGCGGCCGTGCCACGTCGGCCGGTGCCACCAGCAGCGCGGCAACCACCGGGTGATTGCTGCCGGCGAGCGCCGCCCAGTGCGCGACGGTGATGCAGCCCAGGCTATGCGCGACCAGCAGCGTGGGGGCATCCGATTCGGCGATCTTGCGACGCAGCGCCGCCACCCAGTCCGCCGCGTGCGGGTGTTCCCAGTCGGCCTGCACCAGCCGCTCGCTGCCCGGATAACGGCGGTGCCAGCGGCTTTGCCAGTGTGTGTAGCCCGAATCGCGCCAGCCCGGCACGATCAGCAGGCGGCCGCCCTGGGCGATGAATTGTTCAACGCGGTCCATCTATCTCTCCCTTGGTGATGGATCGGCCCATCAATGACGGTATCCGGGCTCGCCCAGCAGGTAGCCTTGCAGGCCGTCGACGCCGGCATCGCGCGCCAGCGCCAGCTCGTTGGTGGTTTCCACGCCCTCGGCCAGCACCTGAGCGCCGGTGTCGCGCAGCAGTGCCACCAGCTGGCGATAGCCGCGCGCGGCTTTTTCATCGCGCCCAGCCAGGCGCAACAGCTCGCGATCGAGCTTCACGTAGTCGGGTGCGGTAGCCCATAGCCGGTCCAGGTTGGCGTGGCCATGGCCGAAGTCGTCGAGCGCAATGCGATAGCCACGGCTGCGGAAATTGGCGACGGCGCGGGTCAGCGCCTCGGGTTCGGCCGCGGTGACGTCGCTCTCCAGCAGTTCCAGCACCACGTCGGCCGGCTTGAAGCCCTGGCTTTCCAGAATGCGCTCGAAGTAGACGCCGTGAGCCTCCACCGCCGGCAATAGCTCCGGGTGCACGTTGAGGAACAGCGTGCGGTTGGGGCGGGCGTAGGTGGCGAAGTTGATCAGGTGCAGCGTGCGGCACAGCCGGTCGAACCCCACCAACACGTCGCTCGCGCGCGCGGCGGCAAAGGCGTTGGGCGGTGCCAGCGGCTTGCGCCTGAGGCTCGCGCGCAGCAGTGCTTCCTCACCCAAGACCGTTCTGCCATCCGGCGCGAAGATGGGCTGGAAGGCGGAGGCCAACCGCATCCCCAGCGCCTCGGTCACCACGCCTTCGATGGCGTCGATGCTGAACTGGCTGCGGGGCCAGTCACGGCGGATTTCGGGCGGGACCGGGAAGGTTGGCGGGCGCAGGGTATCGTTCATGGCGATGGCAGTGACAAAAAAAGCCAGGTCGGGGGCCGTCGGCAATGACAGACCCCAAGCCTGGCTTGAGTCGTGCTCCAGGAGGAAAAGCGGATTACAGGTTCGGTTGCGGCGTCAGGCGCAGGTAGGGGCGCACCGCGCGATAGCCCTTGGGGAAGCGCTGGGCGATTTCGGCCTCATCCTGCAAGGACGGCACGATCACCACGTCGTCGCCGTGTTCCCAGTCGGCGGGCGTGGCCACCTTGTGGTATTCGGTGAGCTGCAGCGAATCGATCACGCGCAGGATCTCGTTGAAGTTGCGGCCGGTACTGGCCGGGTAGGTCAGCGTCAGGCGAATCTTCTTGGCCGGATCGATGACGAACACCGAGCGCACGGTGGCGGTGGTCGAGGCGTTCGGGTGGATCAGGTCGTAGAGCTCGGATACCTTGCGGTCGGCGTCCGCCAGGATGGGGAAGTTCACCGTGGTCTCTTGGGTGTCATTGATGTCGGCGATCCACTTCAGGTGCGATTCGACTGGGTCGACGCTGATCGCCAGTGCCTTGACGTTACGGCGGGCAAATTCGTCCTTCAGCTTGGCGGTCTTGCCAAGCTCGGTGGTGCATACCGGGGTGAAATCGGCTGGATGCGAGAACAGCACCACCCAGTGATCGCCGGCCCACTCGTGGAACCGGATCTCGCCTGTCGAGGATTGCTGGGTGAAATCGGGGGCGATGTCGCCTAAACGCAAGGTCATGTCGATACTCCTGAGGATGATGCCGCGGTTGCTGGAACTCGCAGCAGTGATCAGCGGACAGTTCGAATCGAGCGAGCGATCCGACCGTGAGGAGGAGGCACCACAGCCACCGGAACGTACTGGATGTACGTGAGGATGGCGCGGAGCCCCCGACGCTGCGGGCGGATTGCGCAGCCGATTCCCTTTATTTGGCGTTGGCGGCCTGGATCTGGTCGAATACTCCGCCATCACCGAAGTGGGTCTTCTGCGCCTTACCCCAGCCACCGAACACGTCGTCGATATCGAACAGCTTCACGTTCGGGAACTGCTTGGCGTACTTGGCGTAGATGGTCTTGTCGATCGGGCGGTAGTAGTTCTGCGCGGCGATTTCCTGGCCTTCCGGCGAGTACAGATACTTCAGGTATTCCTCGGCCACCTTGCGGGTGCCCTTCTTGTCGACCACCTTGTCGACGAGGGCAACCGGCGGTTCGGCCTTGATCGACAGGGACGGCGCGACGATGTCGAACTTGTCCGGACCGAATTCCTTGATCGACAGCACCGCTTCGTTTTCCCAGGCCAGCAGCACGTCGCCCTGGCCGCGCTGGGTGAAGGTCACCGTCGAGCCGCGGGCACCGGTATCGAGCACCGGCACGTTCTTGAAGATCTTGGCGAGGAATTCGCGCGCCTTGGCATCGTTGCCGCCCGGTTGCTTGAGCGCATAGCCCCAGGCCGCCAGGTAGTTCCAGCGCGCACCGCCGCTGGTCTTGGGGTTGGGGGTGATCACCTTCACGTCCGAGCGGACGAGGTCGTTCCAGTCCTTGATGTTCTTGGGGTTGCCCTTGCGCACCAGGAACACGATGGTCGAGGTGTAGGGGCTGGCGTTGTCCGGCAGCTTCTTCTGCCAGTCGGGTGTCAGGAGCTTGCCTTTCTCGTTCAGCTCGTCGATGTCGTAGGCCAGCGCCAGCGTGACCACGTCGGCTTCCAGGCCATCGAGCACCGAGCGTGCCTGCTTGCCCGAGCCGCCGTGCGATTGGCGGATGGTGACATCGTCACCGGTTTTGGCCTTCCAGTACTTGGCGAAGGCCTTGTTGTAGTCCTGGTAGAGCTCGCGGGTCGGATCGTACGACACGTTCAGGAGTTCGACAGAGGCGGCCCAGCCGCTGGCGGCGGTGAGGGCGAGGGTGACAGCGAGGACGGTTTGGCGCAGTGACATTGTTATGCTCCCTGGGGCGATGCGGAATCGAGACAGGATGCAGTGTGGCAGCGCGCTTTATATTCTGTGAAATACCGATATTTTGTTTTTATATAAATTTTAGAAATAAACAATCAGGTCGCTATCGACGGCGACATGGCATGCAAGACGCGGCGTAGCCGGCGTATCGGGTTGTTCCAGCGGTGCATCCGCAGGCAGCTGCCCTTGCCGGATCAGCACATTGCGCTCGAGTCGGCCAAGCACCACCGGCGGGGACGGACCCTGGGATCTGGAAAGTTTGAGCACGCAGGCGCCGCACGTACCCTGGGCGCAGCGCCACGGCAGCGATAGCGATCCTCGCCGCGTTTCCTGGCGGATGACATCAATCAGGCGCGTGCCGGGGGGGACGTCGATTCTCAAGACGACACATCCGCCTTGTACAAAGCTGAGGTGATTCATCGAAAGCGGTTGTCTGGTGGGTGTCTGCATCGAAGCCGGGTGGCTGGGCGGTGTTCATGGTTACCCGAATCGGCGCTCCGGGCTTCAGGCCTCCAGGCTTTCGCCGGTCTGCAATCGCCACAGCGCGGCGTAGGCGCCGCCCATCTCCAGTAGCTCGTCGTGCGTGCCTGATTCGACGATGCGGCCTTGTTCCAGCACATGGATCATGTCGGCATGGCGCACGGTGGATAGCCGGTGCGCGATCACCAGCGTGGTGCGGCCGCGCGCCACGTGCAACAGCGAGCGCTGAATGGCGGCCTCGGTTTCGTTGTCGACGGCGCTGGTGGCCTCGTCCAGCACCAGGATGGGGGGGTTCTTGAGGATGGCGCGCGCGAGCGCAATGCGCTGGCGCTGTCCGCCGGACAGCTTCTGGCCGCGTTCGCCCACCGGTGTGGCGTAGCCTTGTGGCAAGCCAGCAATGAAGTCGTGCACCTCGGCCGCGCGCGCGGCGGCTTCGATGTCGGCCTCGCTCGCATCCGGCACGCCGTAGCCGATGTTGTCGGCAATGCTGCCGTCGGTGAGGAAGGGTTCCTGCGCCACGTAGCCGACGGCGCGGCGCAAATCCTGCAGCGCGAGGCCGGCGATGTCGCTGCCATCGAGCAGGATGCGCCCCTGTTGCGGCGTGTAAAAGCGCAGCAGCAGCTTGATCAACGTGCTCTTGCCCGAACCCGTGCTGCCGACGAAGCCGATGGTGGCGCCGGCTGGCAAGGTGAGGTCGATGCCGGCGAGCGTTTGCTGCTGTGCGTCGTAACCGAACTGGATCCCCTCGAAGCGGATCTGGCCGTGCACTGCCGCGTGCGGCAGCGCGGCCCCGGCATAGGGGATGGCGATGGGCGTCTGTACCAGATCGAGTACCCGGGTGATCGATGCCATCGAGCGCTGGTAAAGATCGGCGATCTCGGCAAGGCCCGTGAACGGCCACAGCAGGCGCTGGGTGAGGAACACCAGCACGCTGTAGCTGCCAACGGCGATCTCGCCCGCGAGCGCCAGCCAGCCGCCGTAGACGAGGGTGACGACGAAGCCCGCCAGAATGGCCATGCGGATCACCGGGGTGATGGCGGCGGATAGCGCGATCGCCGCGGCGTTGGTGCGTACGTAGTCCTCGCTCGCCGCGCGCACGTGGGCGGTCTCGAAATCCTCGGCGGCATAGCTCTTGATGGTGGCGATGCCGTGCAGATTGTTGTTGATGCGGCCGTTGATCGCGCCGGCGGCCTCGCGCACCGCGGCATAGCGCGGCGCCAGTCGCCGCTGGAACCAGAAGGCGCCGATCAGGATGAAGGGCACCGGCGCGAGCGCGATCAGCGCCAGCTTGGGCGCCAGCGCGAAGAAGATGGCCGACACCAGCACGGACGACACCAGCACCTGCAGGATGGCGCTGGCGCCGCTGTTGAGAAAGCGCTCCATCTGGTTGATGTCGTCGTTCATCACCGACAAGAGCTTGCCGCTGGAGCGGTTCTCGAACCACGCCAGTTCCAGCCGTTGCACGTGGGCATACGCCTCCAGCCGCAGGCTGTGCTGCAGGTTCTGCGCCAGGTTGCGCCATTCGCGGGTGTAGAGGAATTCGAACAACGACTCGCCCCCCCAGATCAGCACGGTCAGTGCGCCCAGCAGCAGCAATTGCTGGCCCGCATCGACGACGCCCAACTTGGCAAGGAACGACGCCTCGCGGCTGATCACCACGTCCACCGCCACGCCGATCAGTACCTCGGGCAGGATGTCGAACAGCTTGTTGATCGCCGAATAGGCGCTGGCGCGCCAGGCGTTGCGGCGGTACTGGCGGGCGTGATCGAACAGTTTCTTCAGCGGATGCATGGCGTTGGCCAAGGGTAGCGGGCAGGGCTGCAGCATAAAGCGTTTCCTGGCCGCCGCGCGACGCCGCCTTGTGTCTGCGCGCGGCACCGGCCCGGCGCGTTGCCGCCGGCTCCGCGCAACAACCGCTGATAGTGATGCTTGCCGGGTTGCAGCGGCACGGGCAGGCTGTCGCCCACACTCGGCCAA
Organism: Chitinolyticbacter albus; assembly: GCF_024437655.1. Classification (GTDB taxonomy): domain Bacteria; phylum Pseudomonadota; class Gammaproteobacteria; order Burkholderiales; family Chitinibacteraceae; genus Chitinolyticbacter; species Chitinolyticbacter albus. The sequence continues at coordinate 33,300 of NZ_JANBVF010000018.1, read as the reverse complement.
CTAGATGCCGTGACCCCGGATGGAGCAAACATGAAGTGGATCGTCATTGCTGCGCTGCTGCTGGCGGCCGGCTGGTACTACGCCAATCTGGACGCGGGTAGTCCATCACAGGCGCAGCCCAGCACCGTGGCCGCAACGGCTGCCAAGCCTGCAGTAACGCCTCAAGCTTCGTCAGCGACCGCCAGCAACAGCGCAATCACCGTGCGTTGCGACACCACGCGTGGCCCGCTCGATATCGCGGTCAAGCCGGAGTGGAGCCCCAAGGGGGCTGAGCGCTTCCTGCAGCTGGTCGACGACGGTCATTTCAACGACATGCCGTTGTTCCGCTGCGTGGCCGGTTTCCTGTGCCAGTTCGGCTACAAGCCGGGCGGGCGCGACTACCCGACCATCACCGACGACACGCCGGGCCAGGCCCCACTGCCGTTCCGCCAGGGCTATGTGAGCTTTGCCGGCGGCGGCGCCAACAGCCGCTCCAGCCATCTCTTCATCACGCTGGGCGCAACGGTGGACGCGCTCGGCAAGGCCGCGTGGGAGACGCCGATCGGCACCGTCACGCCCGACACGCTGGCTACGGTGGCGCAGCTCAACACCGAATACGGCGACATGCCGCCCTGGGGCAAGGGCCCGGACCCGGCGCGCATCACCGCAGCCGATGGCGCCAACTACCTGAAGCGTGAGTTTCCGCGACTTGATTACATTCGGAGTTGCCGGCGGGGATAGCCGCAGTGCGCACAGCCCGATGGGGCAGGCCGGTGCTCAGCGACTGATCGCGCCATCGATGTTTGGCTTTGAGGGCTCGGTCATTACATGGACTGTGGCCAATGGTCGGCGATGTCGTACCAAGGCGCCTTTGAGGCGGTGTGGATGTGTTTTTGCTTCGGCGCGAGGTAGGGCGTATCGAGGGTACTGAGCGGAAACGACACCCAATCCGCGTAGTGGCCCTTGCCCTGCCACAGCATGGGCGAGCCGCAGACCGAGCAGAACGTCCGCGTGGCCTGGGCGGATGAGGCATAACGTCGCAGCAGCTCCTCACCCGCGATGAAAACATGGGCGTCGCCTGGCACGCTGCCGTAGCTGCCAAAAGCGGCGCCGTGCGCCTTGCGACACATCGTGCAATGGCAATGCGATACCGCGCGGATTGCGGCGGTGACTTGGTATTTCACGCCGCTGCACAGGCAGCTGCCGTGGTAGGGCGGCGCAGTTGGAGTCATGGCTGGTTTCATCGTGTCAGCGCCAGCGGCGCGGGGTTTTGGTTGCCGGGCGGAACCGGTATCTAAACTCTGCGCCGCTGGCGCCAAGACTACATCTCAAGTTCGATGCCTTAGCCGTCATGCTTAGGCTGAATCGTTTGCTGCAGGCCACATGCTCGGGAGTTCGCTCATTGCGATCGAAAGCAATGCTGGTAGGCCTGGCTGACTGTGAGCCGTGTCGGGTGATCGCGCAGTAGCAGTTGCATTGCGTCGCCATGGCGTTGCACGGCTGCAATACGCTCCACCGCGACCAGGGTGCCGCGGTGTATCTGCCAGAAGCGGTCGCTGCCAAGTTCGGCAGCCAGTTCCTTGATCGGCTTGCGGATGTGCGCTTCCAGCCGGTCGGTCACCACCTTCGTGTACTTGGCTTCGGCTTGGAAATAAATCACTTCGGCAAGCGTGATGAAATGGATGGTATTGCCCACGGAGGCTTGCAGCCAAGTCGCGGCGCGTTGGGCGATGGGCGTGAGCCGTGCCAGCAGGGGCGTCAAGTCCGCTGGCGGCGTGTTGATCTTGTCCTGCAAGCGCGTCACCGTGCGCGCCAGCCGGGCCGGATCTGCGGGTTTGAGCACGTAGTCGACGGCGCCTTCCTCGAAGGCCGCGACTGCGTATTCATCGTGGGCCGTGACGAAAACCACGTGACAACGCCCGGACAGGGCCCTTGCCACGTCGATCCCGGACAGCCCCGGCATGCGGATGTCGAGAAAGGCGATGTCGGGTTGACACGTATTGGCGAGACTTAGTGCGCCGGGGCCGTCTTCCGCCTCGCCGACCAGCTGGGCATTCGGCCAGAGCTGCGCCAGCGTTTCGCGCATTTGCGCCCGCAGCAGCGGTTCGTCGTCGGCGATCAGGATGCGAGCGTTCATGCGCTGTGCTCCAGCGGCAAGTGGATACGTGCCTGGGTTCCGCCCCCGGGGCTGGGTGAAAGCGAGAGCGTGGCGCGACCGCCATACAGCGTAGCCAAGCGCTGATGGATGTTGACGAGCCCCAGCCCACTTCCCAGGGGCTCGCCTATACCCATGCCGTCATCGCAGACTTCGACGGTCAGCATGCCGTCTTCCTGCGAAATCCCGATGGCGATGCAACCGCAGCCAGCCTTCGGCTCGATGCCGTGCTTGACCGCGTTCTCGACAAGGGTGACCAGCATCAGTGGCGGCATTGAATGCGTCAGCAGCCGCTCCGGCGCGGTAACGTGGTAGCTGAGCCGTTCACCCATACGGATCGCCATGATAGCGAGGTAATGCTCGGCGAGCCGAAGCTCGCGCGCCACCGTGGAAACAGGGCCGCGTAAATCGGGCAGGCTGGTCCGCAGATAGGCGATCAGGTGATCGAGCATCATGCCCGCGCGCTCGGGATCATGCCGCGTCAAATAGCGGGCATTGGCCAGCGTGTTGTAGAGAAAATGCGGTTCAACCTGCGCCTGCAGCGTGCGTAATTCCGCTTCGGCCAATAGCCGCTCGACGCGTGCCTGAGCCAGAGCCTGTTGCTGCTGTTTGGCCTCGACGGCGACACGTTGACTGCGCCACAGCCCGGGCAGCAGCCAGAGCCAGCCCGCGAGTGCCGCAGCCCAGAACGTGTATGTGAAGGGCCATTGCCGCACTGCCTCGTCCTGCACCATGGTCTGGTGGGCGGTCGCGGCCAGCCCAGCGCCAAGTAGATTGACGGTAAGGACGACGAGCCCGACCGGCAGCAGGCCAGGATCAGGCCCTGCCCAGGCCCTCAGGGCGCTGAGCACCAATCCGGTAGTCAGCCACGCGCCCAGCAGCAGCACGAAGCTTGCAGCCCAGAGTCTGGCGTCGAAATACCACCAGGCCATGGCGGTGCAAAGCGCAGCGAGGAGGGTGCTGATCAGGCAAGTACGCAGACTGAAATTGCCGAGAATGCCGGGAAGGGCCGATGTCGTTGTTTGCATCAGTGCTTCCCTTGCCCATCCACGCAGGGCAACCAGCCCTTCGCGCTATGCGCGTAGCTGCGCGCTGCGGCACCGGTGGCGTGCGAGATGATGCGTGTGGGGGAGACGTTCTTGTTCACGATTTCGAACTTCACTTCATCCATCCAAAGCTGGCCCTTGCCGGCAAGGTAGGCCCCGAAACTGATGCGCTCTGCATCGGAAGGGATGTCGAGCACGATGTGACGTGGCTGCCAATCGCCGTCGCTCACAATCGGGCGGCCTCGCATGTCATCGAAGACCGGGCAACGGCCACCTTGCTGATCGACCCGCAGCCACAATCCGGCTGCGCCATCCGCGCCGCGGCTGCGTAGTTGCGCCGAGAAACGGATGCGCTGCCCGGCGAACTTGCGGGCCGAGATGACCTGTTCGATGACGCCATGACTGGACAGACCCCTCGTCTGGCTGATGGCGCCACCGTGGTAGTAAAGCGTTTTGGCCCCGGGTCCGGTGCGTGCATTGCGATGATCGATTTGCGCTGCATAGTGGGCGGTACCGACATCGCGGCTGGTCCAGGGGGCAAGCAAGACGGTGTTGTGCCAGGTTGATGCGGTCGTGAAAAGGTAGGCCAGCATCGCAGCGAGCAGGACGATGGCCGGGTTCATGGCGGCACACCCGGCCGCCATGCCGGGGGGCACGATAAAACGTGCGCTGCCAGCATCACGGCGCCGGTTCCTCGGGAGGGCTTTCCACCCAGGCGCCGCCGGACGTGGGCTCCCAGGGGATGCGCGTGAGCGCGACGTCCCGACCGACGATGGCAAGCTCTGGCTCATCCAGCCAGCTCACCCCCTTGCCACTCAGGATCAGGCCGTATTGCACCTGGGCAGCGGCGGCGGGGATGTCCATCACGATGTCGTGGCGAGCCCAGTCCTCGTTGTGTTTGATTCCGCGGGTGAACATGTTCTCGAAGGCAACGACGCGCTGATTGGCATCGGTGACGCGCAACCACAGCCCAGCCCAGCCGAGCACTTCCTGAGTTCTGACCTTGGCCGAGAAGCGCAGGCGTTGACTGCGAAAAGGTGCTGCATCCACGTCCTGGTGGGCTGCGCCAAAGCTGTTGGATGAATCGCCGTCGAGGTAGCGCAGCTGGACCGCGCCGGTACTCGACAACGCAGTGCGGTGATCGAGCACCGCGGCGAAGTGTCCGCTGCCTTGTTGCCAGAATGTCCAGGACGCCGGCAATGGGCTGTCCGCCTGGACGTTGAGGGCGGTCAGGGCCGCCGCGAGGGTTGCTGCGCCGATCATGGGGAAGTAGTGCATCAGGTGTGCTCCTTGAACAATCACGAGATGCAGTCTGGTCGGCGACGGGCGAGCCGTCTGCGGGCGTGCGACGAAACAGGCCATGCGGCGACGAATTGCCGCTGCGATGCGATAAGGCATTCAGCGACCGAGCAGCGCCAGCACCTGTTCCGGCGGTCGGCCGAGGGCGGCCCGCTTGCCGTCGACGACCACGATGGGGCGCTCGATCAGCCTGGGGTGCGCCACCATCGCAGCGATCAGCGCGGCGCGATCGAGCGCAGGATCTGCGAGATTCAGCGCGACGAATTCGTCTTCCTTCTGCCGCATCAGCTGGCGCGGTTCCAGCTGCAGCAGCGTCAGCAGATGGTCCAGCGTGGTGGCATCGGGCGGGGTGGCGAGGTATTCGACGACGTCGGGTTGGACGCCGTTCTCGCCCAGCAGGGCGAGGGTCTCGCGCGATTTTCTGCAGCGCGGATTGTGGTAGATGACGACGTGCATGGCGGCTCCCGACTTGGCTGAAGCCGCCAGTCTAGAGCTTGTTGCCGGTGGTTTCATCCCGGTAGGTGCGGCGATCGGGAAACAGCAGGAAACGAATGGTGGCATCTTGGATCCTGTTGTGTCCCCGGGGCAGCTCGTGCTGCGGGATGCCATCTGTGCCACGGACGAGCGACTGCGGGGCGCCCTCGCGGTGGTAACGCCTCGGTCTGTCTAAAAGCGCAGAGCGTGCGGGGGAATCGGCCAGGGAGCGCCGCCGTGCCTTTCTCCGCCTAAACAGGCGAGAACCCGGCTGGGCCGGGTTCCTGGGGCAGCTATGCGCGGATTCCAGCGCGAAGTACGGAAGCGGCGCTCAGCGCTGGTAGGTGGCCGTGAAGCTGGAGCTGCCGAGACTCGCCGCCTTGATCTGCGCTTCGGCCTCAGCCGGGGGGGTGTCCTCGGCCAGCGGCAGCGTTGCTACCTTCAGCGCGTACAGCGTGAAGTTGTAGTGGTGCACGCCATGACCGATGGGCGGGCAGGCACCGCCGAAGCTGTTGCCGCCAAAGCTGGTGCGACCCTGCTTTGCGCCCTTGGGCAGCTTGCTGCCAGTGCTGTTGCCGGCGTTGGCGGGAAGTGCAGTGGTGGCGGGCGGCACATCGTACAGCGTCCAGTGGTACCAGCCGCCGCTGACCGGGGCGTCCGGATCATGCAGCACCAGCGCCAGGCTCTTGGCACCGGCCGGCACGCCCGACCATTGCAGTGCGGGCGACTGGTTGCCACCGTTGCAGCCGTAGCCGATGTAGACCTGTTTTTCGGCGAGCTTGCCGTCGGCGGGCACGTCGGAGCTGCCGAGCTTGAAGTCCCCAGCGTGGGCGAGTGGCAGCAAGGTGGCGAAGAGCAGGGGCAGCAGGCGTTTCATCATGGGTTCCTCGGATCTGAAGGGAGTGAGCACACGATAAAATCTGCGGCGCGCCACGTCTCGCCCGCAGCGCGCAATCGCTCGCCCGCTGCGCTCAATCTCGAGTGCTTGCTTAGCCGGCGCTCGCTTGTGCGGGCTGAGCCGAGGCCGCGCTCCGCAAGGCTGTGGGCGTCAGGCCGAAGCGCGAGCGAAAGGCATCGGTGAAGCGCGATGGCGAGGTGTAGCCGCAGGCCTCGGCGATGCGCTGAACGGGCTGGGGTGTCTTCATCACCAGATAGAGCGCGCGATCCATACGCGCGTCGGCCAGGATGGCGGCAAAGGTGGTGTGCTCCAGCGCCAGGCGGCGGCGCAGCGTGGCCTCACTCAGGCATAGCCGCCCTGCCACCTCGGTCATTTTCCAGTCTGCCGCCGGATCGGCACCGATATGGCGCAACACGCGCTCGCGCCAGTTTTCCGGCGCCACCGTGACCAGATCGCGCCCCACGCCCTGACGCGCCATCGCCAGCCACAGCGCCTGCCAGCGGTGTTCCGCCAGCGCCTCGTCCAGCGGGCTTTCCTGGGGCAGCAGCACCTGTTCCACGTAGTCGTTCAGCGTCTTCCAGCACAGGGCATCCGGTTCGAATACCGGGGCAGGATCGAGCCGCGCAGGCAGGTCGGCGGCGTAGCGCTCGGTGAAGCGCCGCATCCAGGCTGGGTCCGCCGCGAGCGACAGACCGGCGAAGTAACCGCGCTGTGGGTCGGGCCGGTTGCGAAAGCTCACGTCCTGCCCGGCGCCGATGGCGATCCAGTGCCCTGGCCGACAGCGCAGCACGCCGTCGCTACGGATGATCTCCTTCTCGCCGGCCAGTACTACGATCAGGCAGGACCAGAAGAAAGGTGCGCGCAGCACCCGTACTTCCTCGCGGAACTGGAACAGCCCCGCACGTCCCAGCTGCATGCGCGGGCCGTTGCGATCGATCTGGAGCAGGTGCTGCAGGATGGGTGCGTGCATAGCGTCAATCTGTGCGCGAAAGTGCAAGCATCATAACGTGGCAGCGTTGGTCCGGCGGGTTTATACCAGCCGGCTTCCCGGTATGGCTTGATCGGCGGGAATGATCTGGGTATGGCAAGTCCGCTGCGCGTATCGGCCACATTCATGGCAGCAGCTTGCTGGTAGCATGCGGGCGATGCTGATCCTGACCGTTGTCGATCACCGCCGTGCCCTGCATGCCGCAACCATGCTGCTGGCGCTGTTGCTGCCGTTTGCGGCCTTGCCATGGGCCTGGGAGGTTGCCGGACCCATGGACTCCAGTTGGCAACTGCTGAAGTTCATTGTCGCCTGCATGATTGCGCTGCTGGTCTGGATCGCCTTGTTGGGCCAGCTCAACGTTTGGGCCAGCCATGCACGCATGACCTTTGCTGCCGATGGGGTGCGTAGCCGTGTTCTGGGCTTTCTGCCGCTGAGCGAGATCCAGCGGGTCCGCGTGTGGTGGCTCAGCGAACACGACTTGGCCAGCCGCGAAGCGCAGCCTGGGGCCAGCCAGCGGTTACGGCTGGAAACCACGCGAGGCTCGTTCGATTACACGGTGCACCCGCCATGCGACGTGGATGCGCTGAAGGCAGCGCTGGCCAAGCCCCGTTTGCTGTGGCGGCAAGCCCCGGCAGAATTCAGTGCGGCGATACCTGAGCGACTGGTGCTGGCCATGCTGGGTAGCTGGAAAGCCGCGATTTCGTCACTTGGTGTGATGATAGCCATCCTGTTTGGTGCCGGGATCCTCATGGTTGAGTTCGAGGAAGAGGCGATCTGGATTGTCGTCATGGCAGCAATCGTGGCCATGGTCGCAGGGGGCTCCGTGTCGTGGCTGTTCGCTCGCGATGAAGTGATGCTCACCGAGACCGGCTTTCATTCACGCCGTAATGGTGAGGTTCGCTGGGGCGACGTGACCGCGACCCGCCTGAGCATCAGGAGCTCAAACCAGGCGCATCAGCAGGAGCTGGCATTCACGCTGAAAGATGGGCGGACTATCGGCTTCGTCTACTACTTTTCTGGCAAGCAGTTCGGTCATCTGGTAGAAGCATGCCGTCGCCAAAAACTGTTGTGAGGCAGCCGTTGGCAGGCCGACAGCATCTTCATACCTAGAGCACCTTTCCCCATGGCCCTCAAATCCATCATCTTCAAAGCCGATCTCAACGTTGCCGATATGGATCGCGGCTACTACGGCTCGCATGCGCTCACCGTGGCGCAGCATCCCTCCGAAACTGACGAGCGCATGATGCTGCGGCTGTTGGCGTATGCGCTCAATGCCAGCGAAGGGCTGGAGTTCGGTCGCGGCATCAGCGACGAGGATGAGCCGGCGCTGTGGCGGCGCAATCTGGTGGGTGAGGTCGAGCTGTGGATCGATCTGGGTCAGCCCGACGAGAAGCGGCTGAAGAAGGCGGCCAATACCGGTAGCGAGGCCATCATCTACGCCTATGGCAACCGTGGCGCCGAGGTGTGGTGGCAGGGCATCGCCAGCCAGGCGGCGCGCCATGACAATCTACGCGTGTATAGCCTCGACACCGATACGCTGGCCGAGCTCGGCACCCTGGCCGAGCGCACGATGCAATTGCACGTCACCGTGCAGGAAGGCGATATCTCCGTATCCAACGGCGTCGCCAACGTGCAAGTGGCATTGCGCACGCTGAAATAAGCGGCGCCGCTGGCCACGTGCCTACCAGCCCGATTGCGGGGCGGTCGCAGGTTTCGCGGTCAGCTGGGTGATCCACGCCTGCTGGGGCGCGGTGGCAGGGCCTTCCAGCTGCGCGACGCGTTCGATCTGGCCGAGTATCTGTTGCGCTTGCGCCTGATCCAGCGTTTTCCATTGCGCCTGCGCGAAGGCCTGGCTGTGCCGGTGGAACTGGTCGTCGCGCAGCTTGAAGGCGCTGGCGTCGAACAGGTCGCGCGCTTCGCGCTCGTCGGTCTTGAAGGTGTTCTGGTAGATGCCGAGCAGTTCTGCCTTGGTCTCGCGGGTCAGTTCACCCTTGAGCCGGGCGGTGTGCAGCAGCGCCAGCGCAGCAATGTCCTTGGCTTCCTTGACCGTGAGCCCGAGGTGGGCGGCCTGTTTTCTTGCCCACTGCCGACGGTGCAGCCAGGTAAAGGGATTGAATGCGTTAAGGTCGAGCCCAGCGCGTTGCAGCGAATGCAGCGCCCAGACCAGGCCCGCGATGGCGGTGATCAGACCAATGACGATGTGCATGCCGGTTTCCAGACGGGTTAGCTGCGATGCGCGTGACGATATCGCAACCGGGCTGTCATGAAAAATCCGCTCCGGGTTTGTGTTGCGTAAGTCATGGCGGGCGATGTGGCCAGGCCCGGCACCATTGCAGGTGGAAGCGCGATGGCATTAGCGGCCCGGCTGCGCCGGGATACGCCCCACGGGTTTGTCGAGTGGCTTGGACAGCACGATCGACGTCGTCACCGCGCCGTAGCGGCTAAGCAGGTCGATCACCCGTTCCAGCTCCTGCGGTCGGGCGATGGCGCAGCGCAGGCTGAAGCAGTCTTCGCCGGTAATGCGGTACATCTCCAGCACCTCGGGCATGGTGGCGCAGGTATCAATGAAGGCCGCGATCTCGTCGTGCCGTGCCCGCAACCGGATCAGCGCCTGCAGGCCGTAGCCCAGCTTTTGCAGGTTGAGTCGCGCGCCATAACCCTCGATGACGCCGGCGTCCTCCAGCTTGCGGATGCGCTCGCTCACCGCCGGCTGCGACAGACCAATGCGCTTGCCCAGCGCGGACAGGCTCTGCCTGGCGTCCTGTTGCAGCGCTTCGAGGATCTTCCAGTCCTTGTTATCGAGCTCGGGCGATGAATTCACGGTAAGGCTCCGGATCTTTCGATGATTTGACCGTTTTTGCGCCCCGTTTCCAATAAATGCCCATTCGGTATTGGGGGTGGTGGCGTCTAATATTTTCCCATGTTTGAACTCTGGGGAAACCACCATGCAAGCATGCACGAAATGGTTGCGTTCCCGCTGGTCTGCCTACCTCGCGCGGCGGCGCCTGCGCTGCGAACTGGCGGAATTGGCGGGAATGGGCGCGCGCGAGTTGCTTGATCTCGGTATCTCCCGGGGCGACCTGCTGGCGATCGAGCGGGGCAGCTTCGAGTCCAGGGCAGCAAGGGAACCGTAGCGCCATCGCGATAACATGTTCCGCTATTGCAGCAGCCCTTCGAGCTCGGCGACGCGGGCGGCGGTGACGGTGAGTAGACAATCGCTGGCTATCACCCTCGCCAGGTTGCCACCATTCGGATCTGCGTAGTAGTTGCAATTGGCCTGGCGGAATTTGAGCCACGCTTGCTGCGCATCGTGCAGTTGTACCTTGCGCGGCCTGCCCTGCTGCGCCAGCAGGACCTGATAGGCCGCGCTCACGCGTTGATCCTGCTGCGCGTATTCCCTGTTCATGCAGTCGAGCACGCGGGCGGTGACCCCACGCGCTTGCTCCATGCAATTGCGGTAGCTCGTGCTGAGCGTGGTATCGGCACGCGACGGCACACAGGCCAGGCAGGCGAGCAGGATGGAGCAAAGCAGCGGGCGCATGGATTAAGCCTCTAAGGTCAACCTGGAGCGGCGTGTCGCGTCCCGTTGCCATCTGCCGCAAGCGAGGGGTGGCCGCGATGCGCTGCCTGATCGCCAGGCTGACTATGGCACTGTTGTTGCTTACAACGCCAGCGTTGCCTGCCGCCGATGCGGCTTCGGCCGTCCAGCTGAGGGCGAGTGCTACACCACCGCGCCCGGTGTGCGCCGCTTGGCTGCCCTGCAATATCTACCTGGGTTGGTGGCAGAGCGGCTAGATATCAAACGAATCTGAGTGGGCTCGTCACTCTGGCAGCGCCAGACAACTTCAAACGAGTCGCCTACCCCGCCGAAGCAGCCGCATGACCTCGACTCAAAGGCACAATAAACTACGTAGTAGGGCAATTCAGCGTCTGTATGCGCTTTACAACCCAAGTATTTTCATCACGAAAATTCTGATTTGGGTTGATGCGCTGATGGCTTTGGATCGAGCGCTTATAGGCTGACAACGAGTTGCACTCACGGATGCGCTCGGCATCGTCTGTGCCTAAAGAACTTACGGAGCTGCCAGACCGACCAGCAAGCATTTGCTCTTGCCATCGAGCGGCAGAAGCCCTGCGCTCAGCTCGAACATATGGTCGGAAAGAGGCCGTTCCGCCAGTCCAATCTTGCCCGGTTATTCGTTTGGAGGATGAGTCAGATGGGCACGGAGCATCCTGATAGACAATTGCCCCTGATGAGTTTTTGCACTTAAAAACCTCCGCATGCGCCCCGGCCGCGATGGTAAAGAGCAACATCATCGATAGCGCTAACTTTGCCAACATTCGCATCCCCTGATAAAGCACCTAATGCTGACTCCAAATTTCAGGAAAAGCAAGTTAACTGAATGCGAGCTGTAGCGCCGGGCTCAATGCGCCTCATCCCAATTCATCCCCACTCCCACTTCCGCCAATAGTGGCACCTTGAGCTGCGCCACGTTCGCCATCTGCCTGGGCAGCTCCAGCTTCACCAGTTCCACTTCCGTCTCCGGCACTTCCAGGATCAGTTCGTCATGCACCTGCAGGATTAGCCGGCTGGCGATGCCCGATTCACTGATCCAGGCGTCCACGGCCAGCATGGCCAGCTTGATCAGGTCGGCGGCGGTGCCTTGCATTGGCGCGTTGATCGCGGCGCGTTCGGCGCCGGCGCGGCGGGCGGGATTGGCCGATTTGATCTCGGGCAGCCACAGCCGGCGGCCGAACACCGTTTCCACATAGCCCTCTTCGCGCGCCTGGCTGCGGGTGCGCTCCATGTACTGCGCCACGCCAGGGAAGCGGCCGAAGTAGCGCTCGATATAGCTCGCCGCGGCGCTGCGCTCGATCTCGAGCTGGGTGGCAAGGCCAAAGGCGCTCATGCCGTAGATCAGGCCGAAGTTGATGGTCTTGGCGTAGCGGCGCTGCTCGCTGCTCACCTCATCCAGCGGCACGCCGAAGACTTCGGCGGCGGTGGCGCGGTGGATGTCCTGGCCTTCGGCGAAGGCCTTGAGCAGCGCGTCGTCCTCCGACAGATGCGCCATGATGCGCAGCTCGATCTGCGAATAATCGGCGGAGATCAGCTTGTGGCCGGGCGGGGCGATAAAGGCTTCGCGCACGCGGCGGCCTTCCGGCGTGCGGATAGGGATGTTCTGCAGGTTGGGATCGGTGCTGGAGAGCCGCCCGGTCACCGCCACGGTCTGGTTGAAGCTGGTATGCACGCGGCGGGTGACCGGGTTGGTCATCGATGCCAGCTTGTCGGTGTAGGTGGACTTGAGCTTGGACAGCGAGCGGTGCTCCAGCAGCACCTTGGGCAGCGGGAAATCCTTGGCGAGCTCGGTGAGCACATCCTCGTCGGTGGAGGGCGCGCCCTTGGGCGTTTTCTTCACCACCGGCAGCTTGAGCTCGTCGAAGAAGATCTCGCCAATCTGCTTGGGCGAGCCGAGGTTGAACGGGCGGCCGGCGAGCTGGTGCGCCTGCTTTTCCAGCTCGATCAGTCGCAGACCAAGATCGTGGCTTTGCTGGGCGAGCTTTTTCCCGTCGAGCAGCACGCCGTGGCGTTCCATCTTGAACAACACGTCGCGCACCGGCAGCTCGATGTCGCGATAGAGCGTGTCAAGGCGCGGTGCGCGCGCCAGCTTTTGCGTCAGCACCTGAGCCAGGCGCAGCGTGATGTCGGCGTCCTCGGCGGCATAGGCGGTGGCGGTATCGACGCCGACCTCGTCAAAGCCGATCTGCTTGGCGCCCTTGCCCGCGACTTCCTCGTACTTGATCGTGGTTTCGCCCAGCTCGCGCGCGGCCTGATCGTCCATGTTGTGGCGCTCGTGGCTGGCGAGCACGTAGCTCATCAACAGCGTGTCGTCGACCACGCCGGCGAGCACGATGCCGTGGTTGGCGAACACATGCTGGTCATACTTGAGGTTCTGGCCGAGTTTTTTGTGCTCGTTTGACTCCAGCCAGGGCTTGAGCCGGGCGAGGGTCGCGTCGAGCGGCAACTGCTCCGGTGCCTCGGTGCCGCGATGTGCCAGCGGCAGGTAGGCCGCCTCGCCAGCCGTGACCGAGAACGACATGCCGACGATGCGTGCCTGCATCGGGTCGAGGCTGGTGGTTTCGCTATCGAGCGCGGTGACTGTGGCGGTATTCAGCTTGGCGAGCCAAGCGTCGAGCTGGGCCTCGGTGAGGATCGCTTCATAGCGCCGTTCGGCAACCTGCGGAATGTCGATATCGCCGGATGCACCCACTGCGGCGGGCTCGGCCTGGGCGGGCGCGCCGCCGGTGACTTCGCCGAAATCGAGCTCGCCGCATTCACCCAACGCCGGGGTCGGAACCGGCGCCGGTGCGGCCGATGCGGCCGATGCGGCGGCATCGCCCAGTTGCTGCTCCGCCTCGCGTATCCAGGTGCGGAAATTGTAGCGGCGGAACATCGCCAACAGCGTGGCCCAGTCCACGGGTGCGGTGGCTAGCTCCGGCAGGCCGCCCGGCAATTCGGCGCGCAGGTCGACATTCTGCTTGATGGTGACGAGCTGTTGCGCCATCGGCAGCCAGGGCAGCGTGGCGCGCAGGTTGTCGCCGACCACGCCCTTGATCTCAGCGGCGTTCGCCATGACGGCCGCCAGGCTGCCGTACTGGTCCAGCCACTTCACGGCGGTCTTGGGGCCGCACTTGGGCACGCCCGGCACGTTGTCGACGGTATCGCCGATCAGTGCGAGGTAATCGACGATCTGGTCGGGCCGCACGCCGAACTTCTCCTTCACGCCGGCCTCGTCCAGCACCTCCTCGGTCATCGAGTTCTCGATACGTACATGCGCATCGACCAGTTGCGACATATCCTTGTCGCCAGTGGAAATGATGGTGGTGATGCCCTGCCGGCTGGCGGCGACGGCCAGCGTGCCGATCACGTCGTCGGCTTCGACCCCGCTCACGCACAATAGCGGGATGCCGAAGGCACGCACTGCGGTGTGGATGGGTTCGACCTGCACGCGCAACTCGTCCGGCATCGGCGGACGGTTGGCCTTGTACTCGGCGTAGAGATCGTCACGGAAGGTCTTACCCTTGGCGTCGAACACGCAGGCGATATAGTCGGCCGGCGTGGTCTTTTGCAGGCGCTTCAACATGTTCACGAAGCCATACAACGCATTGGTCGGCGTGCCGTCGGGCGCGGAAAGCTCGCGGATGGCGTGGAAGGCGCGATACAGGTAGGACGAGCCGTCGATCAACAGCAAAGTGGGCATGAATGCGGACCTGGGGCGGGGCTGGCGGTCGCTATCGCGGCGCCGGATGGGCAACAGCGAAGAGCGGGCACGAAGCCGCCTGCTATACTCAATTGTAAGAAATAGGGAGCATACCGATGAGCCTGAAAGACAAACTCCCCGAATTCGTCGACCCCTCGGTCAATGCGGACAAGCACGGATTCCGTGCGCGCGAAGCCTGGCGGGTGTTCGAGATCATGTCGGAATTCGTCGAGGCCACCGAACGACTGCAGGAAATCCAGCCTGCGGTGTCGATCTTCGGCTCGGCGCGAACCCCGCGCGACCACGCGTATTATAAGCTCACCGAAGAGATTGCCCGGCTGCTGTCAGACGCCGGCTTCTCGGTGATCTCCGGCGGCGGCCCCGGCATCATGGAAGCGGCCAACAAGGGCGCCTATTACGGCAAGAGCCCCAGCGTCGGGCTTAATATCCAGCTGCCGCACGAACAGAGCGGCAATCCCTACCAGGATATTTCGCAATCGTTCCGCCACTTCTTTGCGCGCAAGGTGATGTTCGTCAAGCACGCCAGCGCCTACGTGGTGATGCCGGGCGGCTTCGGTACGCTGGACGAATTGTCAGAGGCGCTGACGCTGATCCAGACCGGCAAGACGCGCAAGATCCCGGTGATTCTGGTGGGCCGTGAATTCTGGACCGGACTGATGCAATGGATAGGCACCACGCTGGTCGACGAGAAGATGATTTCGCCGGGCGACATGGACCTGATCAAGATGATCGACGAGCCACGTGCCATCGTCGAGGCCATCTTCGACTTCTACGAAACGCGTGGCTTCGAAATGAGCGCGGCCGAGCGCGAAATGCAATTCAGCCTTTGAACGAAGGAAAACCGATGTTCCGTTCCCTGGTTCTTGCCTTGCTGTTGTCCGCGTCGCTGCCGCCGCTGGTGCAGGCGGCCGAAGACCCGCCGCCGCCGCCGATGCCACCGGAAGGTACCGACGGTGCCGTCATCGACGAGCCGGACGTGCGCATCATCGAGAAGGACGATGCCACGATCGCCGAATACCGCATGCACGGCAAGCTCTACATGATGAAGGTCACGCCCAAGATCGGCCCGCCGTACTACCTGATCGATCGCGAGGGTGATGGCCGCTTCGATCGCATGGATACCGGTGGCGCCAATATCGCCGTGCCGCGCTGGGTACTGTTCGAATGGTGAGCGTACCGGGCGCAGCGGCAAATCCGCCGCATCGACGCGTCGCCATCGTCAGCGACGCGTGGCTTGCGTAAACTGGCGGCCTCCGTTCCCCACAGCCTGCCGCCATGTCCGTCTTTACCACCGTCTGCGCCGATGACCTGAAGCCGTTCCTGGCGCGCTATTCAATCGGCACGCTGGTCGACCTGAAGGGTATTGCCGCGGGGGTCACCAACACCAATTACTTCGTGACCACCACGCACGGCCGCTACGTGCTGACGCTGTTCGAGACGCTGGCGGCCGCCGAGCTGCCGTTCTATGTGAACTTGCTCGCGCACCTCGCGCACCACGGCATTGCAGTGGCGGCGCCGATCGCCAATCTCAACGATGCGTACATCGACACCCTCAACGGTAAGCCCACGCTGTTGGTGACCTGCCTGCCCGGTGCGGTGGTCGATAACCCGAACGTGGCGCAGTGCGCCCAGGTCGGTGAAATGCTGGCGCAGATGCATCGTGCCGGCGCCAGCTATCCAGGGCGCATGGTCAACCCGCGTGGGCCGCAATGGTGGATGGACACCGCCGCGCACGTGTACCAGTTCATGGCGCCGCAGGATGCGCAGCTGCTGCGCGAGCAATTGGCGGTGCAGTCGCGCCATCGCTTCGATCATCTGCCGCTGGGCGTGATCCACGCCGATCTGTTCCGTGATAATGCGTTGATGAACGGCGACGCGGTCGGTGGCTTCATCGATTTCTACTACGCCTGCAACGATGTGCTGTTGTACGACGTGGCGATCACGCTGAATGACTGGTGCGTGCTGCCCGATGGCGATATCGACGCGGCGCGCGCGCGCGCGCTGCTTGCCGCCTATCAGGCGGTGCGGCCATTCACGGTCGAGGAAAATGCCGGTTGGCCCATCATGCTGCGCGCAGCTGCCATCCGCTTCTGGACGTCGCGCCTGCTCGATTTCCATCGCCCAGCCGCCGGCGAAATGACCTTCGCCAAGGACCCCGGCCATTTCCAGCGCGTGCTGGCGCATCACGTCGCCCGCAATGATTTCTGGCTGTAAGCGCCACACTACTGTGCAATTGCATGCCGACCGCCTGGCCTGAGCCGCGCCGGCGCGAGATACGACCATGGATTTTCTGAACACATTACAGGCGTTGCTGGGCGAAGGCGGCGTGCTCTTGGGCGACGACACCGCCGGTTATACGCTCGATCAGCGCCGGCGCTGGCAGGGCGTGGCGCTGGCGGTGGCCCGACCGCGCAGCACCGAAGAAGTCTCGGCGCTGGTGCGGCTGTGCGGCGAGCATGGCATCGCCATCGTGCCGCAGGGCGGCAATACCAGCCTGTGCGGCGCGGCGACACCGGACGAATCGGGTCACCAGCTTATCGTGTCGCTGGAGCGGATGAACCGCATCGTCGAGGTCGATGCCGCCAACAACACCATCACCGCCGAGGCCGGCGTGACCATCGCCGGAGTCCAGGCCGCCGCGCGTGCGGCTGGCCGCCTGTTCGCGGCGGAATGGGGCGCGGCCGCGTCGGCCAGGGTCGGCGGCGGGTTGGGCACCAACGCGGGCGGCGTGAACGTGCTGCACTACGGCAATATGCGCGAGCTCACCTTGGGGCTGGAAGTGGTGCTGCCCGACAGCCGCGTCTGGAGTGGCCTGCGCGGCTTGCGCAAGGACAATACCGGTTATGACCTCAAGCAGCTGTTCATCGGCGCCGAGGGCACGCTGGGGTTGATCACGCAGGCGGTATTCCGGCTGCACCCGCTGCCGTCGGCGACGGCGACGGCCCTCGTCACCGTCGCTGATCCGGCCGCCGCCGTGAAGCTGCTGCGCGGACTGCAGGACGAGGTAGGCGATCGCGTCACCTCGTTCGAGCTGATCTCACGACGTTGCTGGGAACTGCTGGACGAACATTGCCCGGAGTTGCCGCACCCCTATACCGCGCTGCCCGACTGGAGCGTGTTGCTGGAACTGTCGGACGCCGGCGAGAGCGAAGCACTGCTGGAGCGGCTGATGGAGGCGCTGGTCGCCCAGGGCTTTGACGACGCGCTGATCGCGCAGACCGAGGGCGACGCGCGCGCGTTCTGGTTGCTGCGCGAAGGTATTCCCGAGGCGCAGCGCCGGCGCGGCGTATCGATCAAGCACGACATTGGCGTGCCGATCTCGCGCATTCCCGAGTTTCTGGCGCGCGCCGAGGTCGAACTGAAGGCCCTGTTTGCCGATGCGGACATCGTCGCCTTCGGCCACGTGGGCGATGGCAACCTGCACTACAACGTGTTCCTCGCCGACCGCGGCAAGGGTGTGTATGCACACGAACCGGCGATCAACGCCGCCGTCTATGCGCTGGTGGCCGAGCTCGCCGGCACGCTGTCGGCCGAGCACGGCATCGGCGTACTCAAGCGCGACGAGCTGACACACTATCGCTCCGAGGTCGAGCTCGATCTGATGCGCACGATCAAGCGCGCGCTCGATCCGGACAATCTGATGAATCCGGGCAAGGTGCTCGGGTTGTAGCCTTCCTGGAGCAAGCCATGGTCGTGATTTCCAGCCAGTTCGATTCCGGCGCCATCACGGTGCTCGATGCCGGCGATGCGGCCGATATCCGGCTTGCGCTGCGCCCGGACAATGCCGCCGATTTCAAGCAGTGGTTCCATTTTCGCGCCAGCGGCGTACGCGGCCTGCCTTGCCGTTATGTGATCGAGAACATTGAAGACACGGCGTACATCGGCGGCTGGGAGAGCTACGCGGTGCGGGCAAGCCATGACCGGCAACGCTGGTTCACCGTGCCGACCCGGATCGAGCAGGAGCAACTGGTGTTCGAGCATGTGCCGCAAGCCGATACCGTCTGGTATGCCTACTTCGAGCCGTATACCTGGGAGCGGCATCAGGCGCTGTTGGGTCGCGCGCAGGGCGCAGACCTGTGCCGGCTTACCCGGCTGGGCGCAACGCTGGACGGGCGCGACCTCGACCTATTGACCATAGGCACGCCCGGCGAGGGCAAGCGCAATATCTGGGTGATCGCGCGCCAGCATCCGGGCGAGAGCATGGCCGAATGGTTTGCCGAGGGGCTGATCGAGGCGCTGCTTGATCCGGAGCATGCGCCGGCGCGCGCGTTGCTCGAGCGAGCGGTGTTTTACATCGTGCCGAATATGAATCCGGATGGCAGCGTGCGCGGCAATCTGCGCACCAACGCCGCCGGCGCCAATTTGAATCGGGAGTGGGCGGCGCCCACGCCGGAGCGCAGCCCCGAAGTGCTCTTGGTGCGCCAGGCGATGCAGCGTATTGGCGTCGATGCCTTTCTCGATGCGCACGGCGACGAGTCCATCCCGCACAACTTCGTCGCCGGTTGCGAAGGCAATCCGTCATTCTCGCCCAGGCAGCGTGCCTTGCAGGATGCATTCAAGGCGGCCTGGCTCGCGGCCAGCCCGGATTTCCAGGTGGAGCATGGCTACGGGGATCACCAGTTCGGCCCGGAGCAGCTGACGCTGGCGACCAATTGGGTGGGCGATGCCTTCGATTGTCTCGCCTTCACCATCGAAATGCCGTTCAAGGACACCGCCAACCGGCCGCGACCCGAAGTGGGCTGGAATGGCGAGCGCAGCCGGCAGCTGGGCGCGTCGGTACTGCTGCCCTTGCTGGCGGTACTGGGCTGAAACTCAGATTTTCAACCGGCTCCAAGGCGAGGCATCGCTGGCGCGCCGACCTTGCTGGCGCCGGTCTCCCCCGCAACGGGTATCGAGCAGCGTGCCCTGTTGCGCCTGGCGCCTACCCTGCTGGCGCCGATCAACACCGCTACGGCGCTCGTTGCCATCCCAGGCCGGCGCAGCGGCGGGCGGCACCGCTTCCTGACGTTCCGGCTGCGGAGCGGGAGACGACGCGGTATCGGTGCCGCTATAGGGGCTGATGGGGCCGAGCTGGCGTGGCGTGAATAGGCGCATGGTTGGGTTAGTACGTTGATTACCCAGCTTTATCGGCGTCCCAGCCCATTTCTTGAACAACGTAGCCTTATCGGCGCCGATTGCGGGATGAACGGCGCGGACGGACAACAAAAAGCCCGCTGCGTGCGGGCTTTTGCGAGTGATACGACGCTGCCGTGAACGAAACGTAAACGGGCGCTCAGGCCGGAACCAGCGCCTGCTTCATTTTCTGCAGCGCCTTCGATTCGATCTGGCGGATGCGCTCGGCCGAAACATTGAACTCGGCGGCAAGGTCGTGCAGCGTCTTGCCTTCGCCCTCATCGGCCAGCCAGCGTGCCTCGACGATACGGCGGCTGCGCGCGTCCAGCGTATCGAGCGCCTCGACGATGCCTTCGGACTGCAGGCGATCGTAGGCGCGGCGATCCAGCGTCGCCAGCGGCTCGTTGTCGTGATCGGCCAGCCAGTCGATCGGCGCATAGCTGTCGTCATCACCGTCGTCCGCCATCAGCGCGATGTCCTGGCCGCTCATGCGCAGCTCCATCTCCAGCACTTCCTCGCGCTTCACGCCCAGATCGTCGGCGATCTCTTGCGCCTCCTTGTGGGTCAGCGCGGACAGGCTGGATTTCATCGAACGCAGATTGAAGAACAGCTTGCGCTGCGCCTTGGTGGTGGCCACGCGCACCAGGCGCCAGTTGCGCAGGATGTATTCGTGGATTTCGGCCTTGATCCAGTGCACAGCGAAAGAGAACAGCCGCACGCCACGATCACCGTCGAAGCGTTTCACCGCCTTCATCAAGCCGATATTGCCTTCCTGGATCAGATCGGCCTGCGGCAGGCCGTAACCGGCATAACTGCGGGCGATGGACACGACCACGCGCAGATGCGACATCACCAGACGGCCAGCCGCCTCGAGATCGTTGTCGCGACGCAGGCGGGTGGCCAGACTGGTCTCTTCTTCCTGGGTCAGCATGGGAATGGCATTGACGCGTTGAATGTACGATTCAATGCTGTTGCCGCCCGAGATGACGGGAAGGGTGAGACTGTAGCTCATACGTATCTCCTTGACCTGAACCTGAACGGTAGCACGTTCCGGAACGATGTTAGCACTCGGACGGTTCGAGTGCTAAGCCGTTCGGAAAGTTCACGCTGCCGTTCGGTTTTTAATAGGACTAACTCGAACTGATTTTAGTCCGATTGCGCGGCCCTGTGTAGCGCAATTATCGCTATCGGGCCGATAGCCCGGACTGCCCATATTCACCTTGCCGTCGGCTTCAGAAGAAGCGGCGCAGGTGGCGCCACACGGCCAGCCAGGCGCCGACGAGATTGAGCAGCGTGGTCACGAGGCAGACGGCGCCGATTTCCAGTGGCCCGGGCAGGTGCAGTGCAAAGCGCTGACCATAGGCACTGGCGAGTTCGGTGACGGCCGGGTTGAGCCAGTACAGCGCCGTCACGACGATGCCGCAGGCGAGCAGGCCGCCGATCAGCCCCTGTACCGCTGCGGCGTACATGAACGGCCGGCGGATGAAGGCATCGGTGGCGCCGATCAGTTTGGCGACCTCGATTTCATCGCGCCGGGTCAGGATCTGCATGCGGATAGCGTTGCCGGTAATCAGCGCCAGTGCCACCGCCAGCAACACCACGATCACTTCCAAGAGGCCGCGCCCGAGCGCCAACAGGCGCTCCAGCCGCTGGGCCCAGGCCGAATCGAGTTGTACTTCGTCGACGCCGGGCCGACCCGCGAGTTCGGTTTTCAGCGCATCCAGTGCTGCAGCGCTGGCGTCGCTGCGGGTGGTGACGAGAAAGGCATCGGGCAGCGGATTCTCGGTCAGCCCTGCCAGCAGGTCGTCGCTGCCGACCTTGGCTTGCAGGTCCTTGAGCGCTTCATCCTTGGCGACGAAGCGGGCATTTGCTACCCGTTCGTCCTGCGCCAGCAGCTCCTTGATGCCGCCGATTTCGGCGCTTCCGGCGGCAGGCTTGAGGAAGACCGATATTTGCGGCTCAACCGGCAGCTGGGCCGTCACGGCGGCCACGCTGCTCAGCAGCAGGTAGAAGCCGAAGGGGAAGGCCGCGGCGATGGCGATCACCAGCAGGTTGAGGCCGTGGTTGAGCGGGTGACGGACCATGGCGGCGACGGTGCGCTGCAGTGCTAGCGCATTCAGGCGTATCCAGTGTTTCATTGCGGCCTCACGCGGTGAATTCGCCGTGCTTCAGGCGCAGGATGCGGCGGCCGTAATCGGCCATCAGCGTTTCGTCGTGCGCCGAGATCACCAAGGTGACGCCCACCTGGTGGAAGGATTTGAACAGCTCCAGGATATCGTGCGCGTAGTCGCGGTCCAGATTGGCCGTCGGCTCATCGGCGAGCAGGATGGCCGGCCGGTGCACTACGGCGCGGGCGATGCACAGCCGTTGCTGCTCGCCGCCCGATAGCGCCACCGGGTTGAGCTTTTCCTTGCCGGACAGGCCCACCTTGTCGAGCGCTGCGAGCACCCGCCGCTTCACCTCGCGACCGTCAAAGCCGACGATATCGAGTGGCAGGCGCACGTTGTCGTACACGCTGCGGTCGTACAGGATCTTGTGATCCTGGAAGATCAAGCCGAGATGGCGCCGCACATAAGGCAGCGCCTTGCGGCCCAGCCGGGACACGTTCTGGTTGTTCACCAGCACGGCGCCGCTCGAGGGCTTCTCGATGCCGGCGATCAGCTTGAGTAGCGTCGACTTGCCCGCACCCGAATGGCCGGCGAGGAACACCAGCTCCCCGGTCTGGATCTCGAAGCTAAGGTTCTTCACGGCATCGAAACCGCCGGGATAGCGCTTGCTGACTTGCTGGAACTGGATCATGGGCCGGCTCGGAATGGGCGCGATGGGCTGGATGTTAAAGCGCGCGGGCGGTGGGGGCTAGGGCCTGTGCTCGGTCGCGAAACCAGCGGCACAGGCACCTAGGCGCCCGTTACACCAGCACCACGTCGAACTGTTCCTGCGTATACGCCGTTTCCACCTGCAGATAGATGGGTTTGCCGATGAAGTCGGCTAGCATCGCCAGGCTCGCCGATTCCTCATCGAGGAACATGTCGATCACGTTCTGCGAGGCGAGGATACGGTACTCGCGGGCGTTGAACTGCCGCGCCTCGCGCATGATCTCGCGCAGGATGTCGTAGCAGATGGTCTCGGCGGTCTTGATCTCGCCGCGGCCCTGACAGGTGGGGCAGGGCTGGCACAGCACGTGGGCCAGCGATTCGCGGGTGCGCTTGCGGGTGATTTCGACGAGCCCGAGGCTGGTGAAATCGGACACCGTGACCTTGGTGCGGTCGCGCGACAGCGCCTTCTGCAATTCGTCGAGCACCGCGCGCTGATGTTCGTCGTTATCCATGTCGATGAAGTCGACGATGATGATGCCGCCCAGGTTGCGCAGCCGCAGCTGGCGCGCGATCACGTGGGTCGCTTCGAGATTGGTCTTGAAGATGGTGTCGTCGAAGTTGCGCGTGCCGACGAAGCCGCCGGTGTTCACGTCGATGGTGGTCATTGCCTCGGTCTGATCGATGATCAGGTAGCCGCCGAACTTGAGATTCACCCGGCGACTGAGTGCGCGCTCGATCTCGGCCTCGACCCCGTAAAGCTCGAGCAGCGGTCGCTCGCCGGCGTAATGCTGGATACGCGGCAGCACGTCCGGCACGAAGGCGGCAGCAAATTCGGTCATGCGCTGGAAGTTCTCACGCGAATCGACCTGCACATCGTCGGTGGCTTCGCCCACCATATCGCGCAGCACCCTGAGCTGCAGCGACAGATCCTGGAACAGCAGCGATTTGGCCGGCAGCTTCTGCGACTTCTGGCGGATATCGCTCCAGATCAGGTCGAGATAATCGACGTCGGCGCGCAACTCGGCATCGGTGGCATGATCGGCGCTGGTGCGGATGATGTAGCCGTGATGGTCTTGCGTGAGCAGTTTTTCCAGCCGCTCGCGCAGGTGCTCGCGCTCCTCGCCGCTCTCGATGCGTTGTGACACGCCGATATGGTGTTCCTGCGGCAGAAACACCAAAAAGCGCCCGGCGATGCTGATCTGGGTGGAGAGGCGAGCGCCCTTGGTGCCGATCGGATCCTTGACCACCTGCACCAGCAACGGCTGGCCTTCGTGCACGATCTTCTCGATACGCTGCACCTCGTTCGGGTGCTGGCGCTGCTCGATCACGTCGGCGATATGCAAAAAGGCCGCGCGTTCCAGCCCGATCTCGATAAAGGCGCTCTGCATGCCCGGCAGCACGCGCTTGACCACGCCGAGGTAGATGTTGCCCACCAGCCCGCGCTGGCTGGCGCGCTCGATATGGATATCCTGCACCACGCCGTCTTCTACAGTGGCGACGCGGGTTTCCTGCGGGGTGATATTGACGAGGATCTGTTCTTTCATGGCGGGGTTCTACATTTCCTCAGTGCCGTCCTTGGACGGCGATGGTTATTTGCTGCGGATGACCGGCTGGCCCATTAGCATGAGCCCGAGTTGCAGCAGCTCGTCCCACACCTCACCCTGGCCTATGCCCTTGTTCAACTGGTCGATGCGTGTGGCCAGCGCCTGCGCGGCGCGCAGCCGGCCGGCATTCACGCGCGAGAGCGCGCCGTCGACGAGGCGCTGCTTCTCACCCCAGACGCGGTTTTCCTTCAGCAACTGCGCCATGGGTATGCCCCGGCTGCGGCCCTGGCCGATCCGGGTCAGGCTACGGATTTCCTCGGCCATGGCCCAGAGGATCAGGTGCGGCGCCTCGCCCTCGGCCTTGAGGCCTTGCAGCATGCGCACGAAGCGCTCGGCGTCGCCCGCCAACAGCGCATGGCCAAGCTGGAATACATCGAAACGCGCCACATTGGCAACGGCGTGCTGCACGTCGTCCAGTGTCAATTCGCCTGCCGGGTGCAGCAGGCCGAGCTTGAGCACTTCCTGGTGTGCGGCAAACAGGTTGCCTTCGACCCGGTCGGCGAGGAAATCGAGCGCTTCGCTGCTCATGCGTTGACCTTGCGCCGCCAGGCGCTGGGCGACCCAGCCCGGTAGCTGGGCACGCTCGACGGGCTTGGCTTCGACCACCTCACCGGCATTGGCCAGCGCCTGGAACCACTTGCCGTTCTGCGCGGTGCGATCGAGCTTGGGTAATTGCACCAGCGTGATGGTGTCGGGCGGCAGGTTCGCGGCATAGGCCTCGATGACCTTGGCGCCTTCGACGCCGGGCTTGCCGGTGGGAATGCGCAGCTCAACCAGCTTTTGCTCGGCGAACAGCGAGAACGAGTTGGCGATCATTCCCAGCTGCGACCAGGAAAAGCCGGCCTCCACCGTGAGCACTTCGCGCTCGCCGTAGCCGGCTGCGCGCGCGGCATCGCGCAGCACCTGCGCCGCCTCGATGGCGAGAAAGGCCTCGTCGCCGTGGAGGGTATAGAGCGGCGCCAACCCGCGTGCGAGCTGGCGTGGCAGGTCTTCAGCGCGCATCCAGCAGCCCGGGCTGCGGCGTGGGAACCGGGGTAGGCTGCGTGCTTGCCGCCTGTCGCGCCAGCGCGGCAGTCCGCCGCAGGATCTGTTGCGCGGCGGCCTGATGCATGTCGCGGATCAGGATCTGTTCCTGCGCCTCGTTACCGAGCGCGTTGTTCTCGTCGTAGGTGTAGTCACGGAACATCCGCAGCTCGCTGTTGCCGGCCAACTCCTCGCCACCAGGCGCGATGATGCGATAGGTCAGCACATAGAACATGCGGTACTCGGAGACCCGGCCGTCGCTGTTGAGCGCGCCGACCTTGCGGTCGGTGCGCTCGTTGCTCACATCGACCTGAGCGACGCCGCTACGGGCGGCAGCAACCAGGCTGACATTGCCCAGCAGCTGCAGGTTCTGCCGCAACTGTGCCGCCACCGGGCCCGAGCCGTTCACGTACGCGGTGCTGTATGGGAACTGCCCGCCTGGCCCCTGCCCACGCAAGTGAAAGCCGCAGGCAGCGAGGAAGAAGGCAAGGGCGACGATGGTCAGCAGGCGCATGGATGGTCTTCGCTTCAGGCGACGATGTTGACGAGACGACCGGGCACGACGATCACCTTCTTCGGCGTGCCTTCGACGAATTTCTGCACGTTCTCGTCGGCGAGCGCCGCCGCTTCGATCGCTTCGCGGCTGGCATCCTTGGCCACCTTGATCTGCGCGCGCAGCTTGCCGTTCACTTGTACCACGAGTTCGATCTCGTCCTGCACCAGCGCGGCGGCGTCGGCCTTGGGCCACGGCTGGGCAAGGAGCTCGGTGCCCGGGCGCAGGCTGGACCACAGTGCTTCGCAGGCGTGCGGCACGATGGGCGAGAGCAGCAGCACTGCGGCTTCGAGCACTTCCTGCGCCACGGCGCGGCTGGCGTCGGAGTCGGTCTTGGCCTTGCCGTAGGTGTTGAGCAACTCCATCACCGCGGCGATGGCGGTGTTGAACTGCTTGCGGCGGCCGTAGTCGTCGCTGATCTTGGCAATCGCGCTGTGCAGTGCGAAGCGCAGGCCCTTCAACTCGGCGGACAACTCGCCACCTTCATACTTGGCGACGACGCCGGCTGACACTTGCTCGTGCACGGTGCGCCACAGCTTGTTGAGGAAGCGGAACGCGCCCTGGACGCCGGCATCGGACCATTCCAGACCCTGCTCGGGCGGCGCCGCGAACATCATAAAGAGGCGCGCGGTGTCGGCACCGTAGTGCTCGATCAGCTCCTGCGGGTCGACGCCGTTATTCTTGGACTTGGACATCTTCTCGGTGCCGCCGACGATCACCGGCTGGCCATCGGCCTTCAGCACGGCGCCGGTGGTGCGGCCCTTGTCGTCGCGCTGCACGTCGACATCGGCTGGGTTGATCCAGTCCTTGTGACCGTCGCCGGCGTCGCGGTAGAAGGTTTCCGCGACCACCATGCCTTGCGTCAGCAGGTTCTTGAACGGCTCGTCGCCAGAGACCAGGCCCTCGTCGCGCATCAGCTTGTGGAAGAAGCGCGCGTACAACAGGTGCAGGATCGCATGCTCTATGCCGCCGATGTATTGGTCGACACCGCCATTGCCCAGCCAGTAGTCGGCCGCCGCCTTGTCGACCATGCCGCCTTCGAACTGCGGCGAGGCGTAGCGGGCGAAGTACCAGCTCGATTCGACGAAGGTATCCATCGTGTCGGTTTCGCGGCGGGCCGCGCCGCCGCACTTGGGGCAGGTGGTCTCATGGAACTCGGGCATCCGCGCCAGTGGATTGCCACGGCCGTCCGGCACCACGTTTTCCGGCAGCTTCACCGGCAGCTGGTCGGCCGGCACCGGCACGTCGCCGCAGCTTTGGCAGTGGATGATGGGGATCGGGCAGCCCCAGTAGCGCTGGCGCGAGATGCCCCAGTCGCGCAGACGGTACTGGGTGCGGCGGGTGCCATGGGTCTTGGCGGCCAGGTCGGCGACGATGGCGTCGAACGCGCCAGAAAAATCCAGGCCGTCGTACTTGCCGCTGTTGACGGTGGTCAGCCCTTCCTTGGCGCCGTACCACTCGGCCCAAGTGGTCGCGTCGAAGTTTTGGTCCTCGGCGGCGTAGACCTGCTTGATCGGCAGGCTGTATTTGTTGGCGAACTCGAAGTCGCGCTCGTCGTGCGCCGGCACGGCCATCACTGCGCCTTCGCCGTAACCCCACAGCACGTAGTTGGCGACCCACACCGGCAGCTTGTCGCCAGTGAGCGGGTGGATGACGAACTCGCCGGTCGCCATGCCCTTCTTTTCCATCGTCGCCACGTCGGCCTCGGCGACCGAGCCGGCCTTGCACTCGGCGATGAACGCCTGCAGCGCCGGATTCCCCTCGGCAGCGCGGGTGGCGAGCGGGTGCTCGGCGGCGACGGCCACGTAGGTGGCGCCCATCAGCGTATCGGGGCGGGTGGTGTAGACCTTGAGCTGCCCGGCCTCGCCGGTGGTTGCGACGTCATAGTCGAACACGATCTCGGCGCCGAAGCTCTTGCCGATCCAGTTGCGCTGCATGGTCTTGACCTGCTCGGGCCAGCCTTCGAGCTGGTCGAGGTCGGAGAGCAGTTCGTCGGCATACTGGGTGATGCCGAAGTAATACATCGGGATCTCGCGCTTCTCGACCAGTGCCCCCGAGCGCCAGCCGCGCCCGTCGATCACCTGTTCGTTGGCGAGCACGGTCTGGTCGACCGGATCCCAGTTCACGATGCCGGATTTCTTGTAGATCACGCCCTTTTCGAACAGCCGGGTGAACAGCCACTGCTCCCAGCGATAGTAGTCGGGCTTGCAGGTGGTGACTTCACGATCCCAGTCGATGGCCAGACCCAGGCTTTGCAGCTGGATCTTCATGTAATCGATATTGGCGTAGGTCCACTCGGCTGGCGCGCGGCCGCCCTTCAGCGCCGCGTTCTCGGCGGGCATGCCGAACGCGTCCCAGCCCATGGGCTGCAGCACGTTGTAGCCGTTCATTTTCATGAAGCGCGAGAGCACGTCGCCTATCGTGTAGTTGCGCACGTGGCCCATGTGCAGCTTGCCGCTGGGATAGGGGAACATCGACAGGCAGTAGTATTTCGGCTTCGAGGCGTCCTCGATGGCCTGAAACACCTTGTCCTTGTTCCATTTCGTCTGGGCGGCGAGCTCGATCTCGCGTGGCTGATAGTGATCGTGCATGAAGAGACCCGGAAACCGTTCGCAAAACACCGGATTATATGTCAAGGAGGCAACATGAGAGCGCTGTTGATCGCAGCTTTGTTGCTCTGCACCAGCTGGGCGCATGCCACTGCGGTGGAAGCGGGGCAGGTGCGGGGCGCCGCCAAAAAGTTGCTGGCGCCAAGGATGTGGTCTGCCTGCTCGACGGACGCTGCGTGAACGCGGTTGTAATGCGGCGGAGCCGTACCGCGAAGGGGGCGTGATCCAGCTGGCGAGGCGCGCGCGGCCGATCGGGTTGGCGCGGGTCAGCTGTCCGGCAGCGCGCTGATTTCGTCGTAGAACAGACCGACCAGAAAGCCGGGCGTGGCACCGTCGGGCACTTCGCGCAGGTCTACCGACAGCGTGTAGGTGGCGGAGTTGTAGAACAGATGGCCGGCCAGTTGCGGTGCGATAACGTGAAAGCCAGTGGTGGTCGGGTTCACTTCGAAGCCCGACTGGATCAATCGCTGTTGCAGGCCGAGCAATTTCCGGCTGGAGACACCCAGGATCTGAAAGGTATGCAGGCCCATGAGGCGTCCGAGCCGATCGATTTATCAGCCCGTATCCATGACAAAGACATGTAAGCATGTTAAATACGCTGATTCACCAACGCCGTATCAGTTGGGGATCAGTTGCCGTGCAGAGCGACGTCTCCACCCCTCGCCATGACCGACATCCAATCTGGCTCCGGCCGTTCCATCACCCTGCCCGCCGGGCGTATCGCAGCCCTGCGGCGTGAGCGGCTGCTGACGCAATCGCAACTGGTGGAAGCCTGCGTGCAGCGCAGGCTCTACGTGTCGATCGCCACGCTGAAGCGGGCCGAAGGCGGGCACAGCGTCAGTCTGCGCACAGCCAGCGATCTGGCGCGCTTCTTCGGGATCACCTTGCCCGAACTGCTGGGCGGTGTCGCGCCGGCTGCGCCGCCTCCGCCGAACTGGTCAGAGACGCGGACATTGCCGCTGGTGCGCCTCGCCCAGCCGGCGACGACGGCGCTTGTGGCGCAGCTGGCCGCGGCCGGCGGCCGGCCACTGGACGAGTCCGGCCTGTATTTTGTTTTCGGGGTCGATGTCGCCGGCTGCGACTCCCCCGTTCATGCGGCGCACGTATTGCTCGATTTGCAGTCGCAGCATTCGGGCCTGGGCGCCCGGCTCGATTACGGCGATATCGTCTGCGATGCCCAGGGGTTCGGGGGGGCTCGCTTGCCGCACGCCGCCGTGGCGGTTGCCGGCGAAATCCGGACCAGTTCTGCGGTGCATGCGGTATTGAGTGACACGCTGTTGTTCGAGTGCTGCGGCGAGGACTGGCGTGTACTCGGCTGCGTGCCCAGTCAGTTGCCGCAGTCGCCGCGCCTCGTCGGGCGTGCGCTTGAATGGCAGCGGCTCAGCGCTGGCATCGAAGCCGGCGCGGGTGGGGTAGCGTCGCTGGTGTTGTTGCGTGGCGGAATCGGCGTGGGTAAGTCCCGCCTCGCCGGCGAGTGTGTGCGTCATGCTCAGGCAACGGGCTACGCCTGCCATGTCCTGCATGCCGGGCTGACGCGCGGCGGCGACGATACCTTGTCGCAGCGGCTGGTGCTGCGGCTCGCCGGGGCCGGCCCGAACCGGGCTACCCACGGCTGGAGTCTGGAGCATCAGGCGCTGCTGCATAGCTTGCGAGGTGAAGCGCTCTCGCCGTTGATGCAGGGCATGCGTAATGCGATGAATCCGGCGCGGGTGCAGCAATTGCTCGATGAGCTGCTGATCGGCCTTTTCAAACAGCATGCTGCCGTACGGCCGCAGTTGCTGGTGATCGAGGACGCGCACGGGGCCAGCGAAGATTTCTGGAGCAGTCTTATCGGTGCGCTGGCGGCCTTGGCCGCGTATCCGGTGCTGGTGGTGGCCACCTTGCGCCATGGCGGCGCGCTGGCGGCCGAAGTGGCGGCGCGCGCCGCGACTGCGTGTGTACCTTGCCTGACGCAGGATCTGTCCCCGCTCTCGACTGGCGACGCCCGGATACTGGCTGCCCAGCTGGGATATGCCGAGCACCCGCAACTGGAGCAATGTATTGTGCGGTCCGCCGGCAACCCCTTGTTCCTGGCCTGCCTCTTGCCGCAGCAGCCAGCAGGGGAGGGCGACTTGCCGGCGTCGTTACGCGCTGCCGTCCAGGCGGAACTGGCGCGGCTTGCGCCGACGGAACGCTACGCGCTGGGCGTCATGGCGGTTGCGGGCGAGGGTTGTCCGGCGGATCTGGTGCAACAGGTGGGGGGCGTCGCCGCCGGGTCGTGGCCGCTGCTTGCGGTGCGGTACGGCGAAGTCTGGCGCTTTTCCAGCGCATTGGTGCGCGAAGTGTTGTACCAGCAGATGACGGCGGCAACGCGTGTCGCGCTGCACCGGCGTCTCGCCGACTGGTATCGCGAACGCGATGCGGTGGCCTGCGCGCGCCATCTGGCGCTGGGAGGCGAGCCACGGGCGCTGGATGAATTGCTGGCGGCAGCCCGGATCGAGTGCGACACGCTGCGCGACGAGCGTGCGCTTGGCCTCTTGGACATGGCACGCGCGCTGCCGGCGAATGCGCGCCAAAGCAGCGTGCTGTATACGCTGCTGGCCGAATTGCAGCTGCGCCGTGGCAAACCCTCGCTTGCGATCATGCATGGCAAGCTGGCGGTCGAGCAGGCGGTGGGTGCGCCAGCCTGGCAGGCGAGACTGATCGGCATCGAGGCACTGCTGCAGCTCGATCGGCTCGACGAGGCGCTGGCGGCGCTGGCGCAGATGGAAGAGGAGCTCGGCGCGGTGGCGGAACCGCTGTTGCGGGCCCGGCTGCATGTGTTGCGTGGCCGAGCTTATTTTCCGCGCAACCGGATAGCCGAGAGCGCGGCCGCGCAGCAGCAAGCGCTGGAATACGCGCGCACCGCTGGCGACTTTGCGCTGCAGGCGCGCGCGCGTTCGGGACTGGGTGATGCGGCCTATGCGCAAGGCGATTTCGCCGGCGCGCAAGCGCAGTTCCAGTCTTGCCTTGCCTTGTGCGGCAGCTATGGCCTGCTGCCCGAACAGGCGGCCAATCGCGCAGCGTTGGCTTCGGTGCTGTTTTACCTCGGCGAGGTCACCGCTTGCCTGGAAGAAGCGCTGTATTCGCTCGATATTGCCCGGCGCATCGGTCACCGCCGGGCAGAGGCATTCTCCACGCTGGTGGCAGGTTGGGTATTGCTGGATATGGACGAGGCCGACGCAGCCGGCGTGTACCTGCGGCAGGGGCGGCAGGTCGCCGAGGGCGCGGGGCTAAGCCGTTTCCTGCCGATGTTCGACGAAGCCGCCGCGCGCGCCGCATACGAGCTGGGCGATGCGGCCGGCGCACTGACGCATGCACGCGCCGCCTGTTCGGCGGTCGATGCCGGCCAGCTGCACCTCTACGTGGGGCCATGGGCGCTGGCGACCTGCGCCGCGTTCTCCCCAGTGGCCGAGCGCGCGGTGCTGTTGACGCGGGCGGCAGACACGCTGGCGGACAGCATGTACCACAACCGGCTGCAGTATCACGCCAGGTTGATCGAGCTGGGCCTGCGCGAGGCCGATTGGACGCTGGTCGCCCGTCAGGCCACCGTGCTGGCCGATACCCGGAGCGATCTGGCCTGGGTGCGGCCCTATCTGCCGCTGTCCCGGCTCACCGTGGCGGGGGCCGCGCGGACCGTGTCGCTGGGCGAGGCCGCGCAGACGGCGCACGCCCTGGGCTACCTGGCGTTGGCGCGGCGACTCAGGGTGGCCGCTGCCGGGTGACGTTCAACGCAGCGTGCGTGCAAACAGATCGAAGCTGAGCTCAAAGCCGAGCCGTGCCAACTGCGCATCGTAGCGCTCGCCCTCGTCGCGCATGAAGGCGTGCTGGCCATTGAATTCGTGCCAGGTGAAGGTCAGCCCCAATGCGGCCAACCGGGCATAGACGTCTGCGCGGGCGGTGGCCGGGATGTGCGGATCCTGCTTGCCCCAGATCATCAAGAGCTCACCCTTGATCTCATTCGCCCGTTCCATGCTGTGCTGGCCGGGCTGGTTGGGAATGACCTCGGTGTGCAGATCGGTGGCATAGAAGCAGGCGGTGCCACGCACTTCCGGTTGCAGCGCGGCGCGGAACGCGAGATGCCCGCCGATGCAGAAACCCATCGCACCCAACTGGCCCGAGTACCAGGGCTGGCTGGCCAGCCAGTCGATCATGGCGCGGTTGTCGCTGTCGTAGCCCTCGACCGATTTGGCGGCCTTGTCGGCATTGCCCTTGTCGCGGCCGGCATTGTCGTAGGCGAGCACGGTGCCCGCCGGATTGAGCTCGTGGAAGATTTCCGGCACCAGCACGGCGTAGCCATGACCGGCCAGGAAGCGCGCCGCGCGTTCGATCGGCCCGGTCTGCTGGAAGATTTCCGAATAGAACAACACAGCCGGATAGCGGCCATCACCAGCCGGGCGATGCACGTAGGTGCGCATGGGGCCGGTCGCGGTGGCAAGGTCGACGTGCTGGCTCTGGATGATCATGGCGATGCTCCTCGGTGAATTTGGCGCCAGTGTAATGCACGGTGCCGGGCTTGGGCGTGGATGACAAGGCGGGTCCGCCCCGCTCTACCAAGTGCCTGTTTACGCTCTTTTCGCGACAGCGCACCCATGGTGCCGAGTCGGATAGGGCCATCCACCGCGCCGTACTCGCTGGCAATACCCGTTATCGCTTGGGTCCCAAGCCGGGTGCCTGACCCTTTCCCGCCCCCGGCGCTGCGGTGAAAAGATCGTAAACAGGCTCTAAGCTGGAAGGCGGTCGCGAATAACCTAGCGGAGATACAGGATGAATGGGTTCAAGAGCCTGCGGTTGGGCACAAAACTGACCATTGCTTTTCTCATGGTGGCCCTGGTCACCGTCGTGGTCGGCGTTGTGGCCGTCTACCAATTGCGCCAGGTCGACGCGATGATGAGCAGCATGTACACCGACCGGCTGGTGCCGATCCGCGACCTGAGTCATATCGAGACCGAGCTGGTCCAGCACTATCGGCGTATCTACGTCAGTCTGGCGATCAATACCCCCGAGGAAATCACCTCGCAGATTGAGAAGAACAGGGGGTCGGAGAAGGCCATCGACGAGGAGATGGCGGCTTACAAGCAGACCGAGCTCGTTGACGAGGAAAAGCGATTGCTGGCGGCGTACGACAAGGCGTCGCCGGCTTATCGTGATTCGGCAAGCCAGGTCCTGAAGCTTTTGCAGGAGGGCAAGAAGGATGAAGCCGATAATCTGGTGAGAGCACAGACCAAGCCGCTCTTCGAATCGCTGGCGGCGGCGGCATCGGGGCTGGTCGAGATCAACACGAAGGTCGCCGATGAGGTGAACCGCGAATCGACGCGTATCGTCGAGCAGATCAAGCGGGTGATGATCGGCCTCATCATTGCCGGGTTCGTACTGGCGGTGCTGATCGGCACGCTGATCACGCGCATCATCACCCGCCAGGTGGGGGGCGAGCCGGACAAGGCGG
>NZ_JANBVF010000017.1 GCF_024437655.1 Chitinolyticbacter albus | reverse complement strand
GGGCGACATGCTGTACCTGCCGCCGGGAACCGGTTACCCGCAGCGCGTGCACGGGGCGTTTGTGGCCGACGACGAGGTACATCGCGTGGTCGAGCACCTGAAGCAGTTCGGCGAGCCGGACTATGTGGATGGCGTGCTCAATGGTGGCTTCGACGCCGAAGCGAGTGCAGGAGGCCTGGCCCTTGCGGGCGGCGACGGGGGCGAGGAAGCCGATCCGTTGTATGACGAAGCCGTTGCCTTCGTCGTGAAGAACCGCCGCGCCTCGATCTCGTCGGTGCAGCGCCAGCTGCGCATCGGCTACAACCGCGCGGCGCGGCTGATCGAGAGCATGGAAGCAGCTGGCCTGGTCAGCGCTATGGAATCCAACGGCAACCGCACGGTGCTGGCGCCGGCGCAGGACTGACGATTACGGGGCCTACGCCCCGTTATTGGATCAGGCCACTTGCCGCAGTTGCAGGTCGACCAGCGCCGCAAGCTTCGCCAGCCCCTCATCGATTCGCGCCGCGCTGGCGTGGCTGAAGTTGAGCCGTAGCCAGCCCTCCTGCTGCGCGCCTGTCGGGTAGAACGCTACGCCCGGCATCACCGCCACATCCTCGGCCAGTGCCGCGCGCATCAGCGCCATGCTGTCAACGCCCTGCGGCAATTTCACCCAGAAGAACAGCCCCCCTGCCGGAACGGCCCAGCGCACCGTGTCGCCGAAATGGCGGGCTAGGCTCGCCGCCATCGCATCGCGCCGCGCACGGTAGCCAGGCAGGTTGCCGGCGACATGCGCGTCGAGCACGCCCGCTTCCAGCACGCTGGCAACGATGTGCTGGCTGAGCCGGTTGCTGTGCAGATCGGCCGCCTGCTTGAGGCGAGTGAGCGGCACGACGAGCTCCGGGTGAGCAATCAGGTAACCCAGGCGCAGGCCAGGCGCCAGCGTCTTGGAGAACGAACCCTGGTATACCCAGCGTGCCCG
Organism: Chitinolyticbacter albus; assembly: GCF_024437655.1. Lineage (GTDB taxonomy): Bacteria > Pseudomonadota > Gammaproteobacteria > Burkholderiales > Chitinibacteraceae > Chitinolyticbacter > Chitinolyticbacter albus. The sequence goes on along the minus strand of NZ_JANBVF010000017.1, from coordinate 169,893 downwards.
ATCGAGCCGCGCCACCAGCGGAGTCGGCGCGGCGCCATCGTACGCCAAGTCACGGTAAGGGTCGTCCTCGAACACGACGCCTTGGCCCGCGTCGAGCAGCGTTGCGGCGCGGTCACGTTCGGCTGCGCTGTAGCAATAACCGCTCGGGTTCTGGAAGGTGGGAGTGAGGTAGCACAGCCGCGCGCGGTGGGCGGCGAAGCCTAAGCCCGACCAGTCCGGCCCCGTGGCCGGATCGACCGTGAAGGGCTGAAATTCCGCGCCAAAGAGGCCGAACGCCTGTAGCGCGGCGAGGTAAGCGGGCGCCTCGACCAGCACCGGCGTGCCGGGCTCGACCATCAGCTTGGCAACAAGATCGATGCCCTGCTGCGAGCCGTTGAGGATCAGCACCTGTTCGGCGCTGCACGCCAGCCCCATGGCTGCGGCGCGCGCGGCAACGAGCTCGCGCAGCCGCCATTCGCCCTCGCTCTGGCCGTATTGCCAGACACCATCCGGTATACCCTGGATCAGCGCGGGATCGGGGCGGAACAGCGCATCTTCGGCCGGCAGACCGCCGGCAAAGGAAATCACTTCGGGACGCTGGGTCACGGCGAGGATTTCGCGCACCAGCGAAGGGGTCAAGCGGGTAATGCGTTCAGCAAACATAGGGGCTCCGAGCGATGGGCGTTACACCGACGCGTTGATTTGTGTCGAAAAATGCACGCGTCATGCGCGTCGGTGTTCACCTGAGGGCCGGGAGCTGGTACGGTTTGCCCTGTCATGAACCGGCGATCATGTGGGATATGCCGTTCAGGGGTGAATCAACCACAATAACAAGTCAGGATAGTTGCCACATCCTGCACAACGATAGAATATAAGTCAATATGATTGACACAGAGGAAGGACGGCTTAACGCCGCGTTGGAACTGTTCTATTACGCTTACCGGGCGTTCACCACCCAGCCCGATGCCCTGCTCTCCGAGCGCGGCTGGGGGCGGGTGCATCACCGGGTGCTGTATTTCGTCGGCCGCGAGCCGGGTCTGTCGGTGAACACGCTGCTGGCTCGATTGGGCGTGAGCAAACAGGCGCTGCACGCACCGCTGCGCGAACTGCAGACCGCGGGGCTGGTTAAGGCCTGCGTCGCCGAGCACGACCGGCGCGTGAAATGCCTGTACCTGTCGGAGGAAGGGCTGGCCTTGGAGCGCGAGCTCTCGGGTAGCCAACGCGCCATCCTGGCCCAGGTGTTCTCGGGGTTGGATGGCTATGCCAGCGACGGTTGGCGTGCAGTGATGCTCTCGCTCGCTGCCGCCGATACCGGCGTGGTGCGCCGCGAAGCGTAAATCTCCGGCGGCGGGCGGGCGGCAGAGCAATGTCATGTGCGTAAATTTCGAACGGACGCAATGTATATTTTTTGATCCGGCGCACAACAAATCACGCTGCGCCCACTTATGCTGACTCCACGATGACTATCGTGGAGCAGCATATGTCCGCCCCCCAAATTTCCACCGAATTCCTGTCGCTACCACTTGCCACCCCCTTGATGAACGCTTCGGGCGTATGGTGCACGCGGGTCGCCGAACTCGATGCCCTGGTCGATAGCGCCGCCGGCGCCATGGTCACCAAGAGCTGCACACTGGCGCGGCGCGAAGGCAATCCCGAACCCCGCTATCGCACGCTGGTCGCACCGGGTCTGTCGGGCAGCATCAACTCGATGGGGCTGCCCAACGAGGGCTATGGTTACTACCTCGATTACGCAGCGCAGCACGATTACGAGAAGAAACCGCTGTTCTTCTCAGTGTCTGGCCTCACGCTGGACGACAATCTCACCATCGTCGCCGCCGTGCGCGATGCGGTGCTGCCGGTGCAGCTGGAACTCAACCTGTCCTGCCCCAACGTGCCGGGCAAGGCACAACCGGCCTACGACTTTGCCGCGATGGACGAGCTCGTCACCGAGGTGGCCAGCGCCTACCGCCGCCCGTTCGGCGTGAAACTACCGCCCTACTTCGATTTCGCCCATTTCGATGCCGCCGCGGAAATCCTGAACCGGCACCCTCATCTGGCCTGGGTCACCTGCATCAACTCGGTCGGCAATGCCCTGGTGATCGATACCGCGCATGAATCGACGGTGATCCGCCCCAAGGATGGTTTCGGTGGGCTGGGCGGCGACTACGTGCTGCCGATCGCGCTCGCCAACGTGAATGCGTTTTATCGCCGTTGCCCGAGCAAGGCCATCATCGGCTGCGGCGGCGTGCGCAGCGGCGAGCATGTATTCCAGCACCTGCTGGCCGGGGCCACGCTGGTTCAAGTCGGCACCGCGCTATACGAGGAAGGGCTGGGCCTCTTCGAGCGCTTGAACCACGAGCTGGTCGCGCTGATGGAAAGCAAGGGCTACGCGCGGATCGCCGATTTCCACGGGCGACTGCGCACGCTGTAGCCCGCAATGCCTTAGTAGGAGACCGGCACGGGCTCCAGGCTGCGCCACAGATACCAGGATGCGGCCGTGCACCAGGGCTGCCACGGCTCGGCCAAGCGCCGGAGTTCGGCCTTGGGGCGGCGCTCGCCGCCGTGGTACAGCAGCGCGATCGCGCGCACGATGCCGATATCGTCGAGCGGCAGCACGTTAGGCCGCAGCAGATGGAACATCATGAACATCTCGGCGGTCCAGCGGCCGATGCCACGGATGTCGGTCAGCGCGCCGATCAGCGCCTCGTCGTCGAGACCGGCCAGTACCGCACGATCGAGCCGGCCATCGGCATGGTGGCGCGCCAGATCGCCCAGGTATTCCACCTTGCGCTGCGACAGCCCACAGGCGCGCAACGCCAGCGGATCGGCCGCCAGAACGTGCTCGCTCGCCATGGTGCCCACCTGCTCGAGTACGCGGCGCCAGATCGAATCGGCCGCCTTTACCGAGATCTGCTGGCCGACGATGGAGCGCGCCAGCGTCAGGAACACGTCGCCCCGCCCTTCCAGGCTGATGCCGGGGTACTGAGCGATCAGCTGCGCCAGCACTGGGTCGCTGGCGGCGAGATCGGCGCAGGCACTATCCCACCAGTCGGGCTTGCCCAGGATCACGATGCATACTCCTCGGCAGCGTGCCAGATGCGGTGCCACAGGGCGTTGAGGCCGCGGCGGCTGGTAAACGTCCAGTTCAGTTGCTCCGGCTGCACCGCCTGCCACAACCCCTGCCCATCCTGCCGCGCCACGGCGTAACGAAAACTGTAGTCCGGCTCCGCGCCCATGCGCAGATCGGCCAGCACCAGCGTGCCCTGGTGCGCCTCGGCCTTGACGAAGCCGTGAGTGAACCACAGCAGCCGCGCCACCGCCGGGGTTTCAGCCACCCGGGTCAGGGCGGCCTGCTCGCTCGGGTACTGACGGAAGCGGATCGGACCACTGTCGGCCACGAGCGAGTAGTCGCCTTCCAGAAAACCGTCGGGCGTCAGCACCACCACCCGCCACAGCAGCGTGTTGAACGGTGTGGGTACCGAGAAGCGCGGTGCATCAGCCAGGCCCCGTGCGGTGAGCGTGCGCGCGGCGATATCGTCGATCCGGGCCTTGGCGATCAATGACCAGCCCAGATACACCGAACTGAGCAGCACGCCAGCCCACAGCCAGCGTCGTGCCACGCCACGCTCGCGCCAGTACCAGGCGGCGACACAGCCTGCCAGCAGCGGTAGCGTGTAAGCCGGATCAATGATGAAGATGCTGGACCACATCGTTGGCGGCGGGGTCAGCGGCCACCACAGCTGGGTGCCGTAGACGGTGAACGCATCGAGCAGCGGATGCGTGAGTAGCGCCAGCCAGATCGCGGCCAGCCAGCGCCGTGGCGCTGCACGCACCACGCCGGACCCAAGCTTCGCCAGCCACCAGACCAGCAAGCCCAACAGCGTCAGCACCGGCAGCGAATGCGAGGGGCCGCGATGCCAGGTCACGTAGGTCACGGCATCGACGCCCATCAGCGCCAGCGGCACGATGTCCAGATCAGGCAAGGTGCCGAGCATGGCACCGGCCACCAGCGCGCGGCGGCGCTGGGCGGGAGGCACCGCCAGCGCGGCGACGCTGGCACCGAGCACGATCTGGGTCAGGGAATCCATGGCGGGGGCAGGAATGAGGATGCACCCGATCGTAGCGGCGAGCGCAGTCTGCGACAACCGGATCCTGGCTGCGACCGCGTGAAATCAGCACTGGCAGGCCATGCCGCGCAATAAGCGTGGCTTGACCGCGCTGCTTGTGGACTATCGACCCTAAGCATTGCACGGTGGTCAAAAGCAACAAGGCCAGCGAAGCTGGCCTTGTATTCGAACTAATTCACGATGTCAGTTCGCGCCTGGTGCGGGCAGCGGACTATCGATCATCTTGCACTCCAGAACACCGGCCTTGCCGATGGCTTCATCCACTTGCTGCAGCTTGGAGCCAGCCATCAATACGCCCATCTTTACCTCCTGCCAGACGTAGTAGGACTTTCCCGCTTCGACAGTCAGATCCAACTTGGAGGTGTTTTCAGCCTCCGACGCCAATTCATGCTGGCCCGGCTCAACCTCGAAGGCAAAGAACGTCTTGGCTGCAGTCTCACCCGCCTGCTGCCCGTCCAGCGCCACGGGCATGGTTATCGCAGCGCCCAGGGTTTCGTTCCGATAGACATAAACATTGGCCTTGCCTTCCTTGGGGGCGAACTGCTTGGCCGCAGCTTCCACCGCCGCGGGTGCAGAAGGCACGCTGGCGCAGCCCGAAAACGCGACCATGGCCGCAGCGGCACAAACGGTTGCAATCCACTTCATCATTCCTATTACTCCCTGATTTGGTTTTGTAGCCTCGGCTGATTTATCAATACCGAGCGCGCGATACTAACCGGACTGGGGAATGGATTCAAAAATATCCTTACCACATAAGAAATCTTGGCGGCACCACGCCAGTCCCCAACCATGTTCAGCCCTTGGCAAGCAAAATAGAACGATCGTACAATTTGGCGTCGACTGCAGGGAAAGTCCATGGAAACCGGACGCAAGATCATCCATATCGATTGCGACTGCTTTTACGCCGCCGTGGAAATGCGCGACCGGCCCGAGCTGCGCGACGTGCCACTGGCCATAGGCGGGCGCGCGGACCAGCGCGGGGTGATCTCCACTTGCAACTACGTGGCCCGGCGCTACGGCATTCATTCGGCGATGCCCACCAGCCGCGCACTGCGGCTCTGCCCCACGTTGACGCTGCTGCCACACTCGTTCGAGCGCTACCGCGATGCCTCGCGCCGCGTGCACGCCATCTTCAAGGGCTACACGGCACACATCCAGCCACTGTCGCTCGACGAAGCCTATCTGGACGTCAGTGACAGTGCCCACTGTAAGGGTAGCGCCACGTTAATCGCCGCCGAGATCCGCGACCGGATCCGCCAGGAAGTCGGCATCACTGCCAGCGCAGGCATTGCGCCCAACAAGCTCCTGGCCAAGATCGCCAGCGATTGGAACAAGCCCGATGGCCAGTTCGTGATCCGGCCGCAAGACGTGGCTGACTTCATGCCGGAGCTAGCGATCGCCAAGCTGTGGGGGATCGGTCGGGTCACCGCCGAGCGCCTGGCGCGCCACGGGCTCGTCTCCTGTGGCGACGCGCAAACCTGGCCGCTGCAACGGCTGGTGGCCGAATTTGGCAACCTCGGTGCCTCGCTCTATCGGCAATGCCGCGGTATCGACGAGCGGCCCGTGCACAACGACGGGGTACGCAAGTCCTTGTCGGTCGAAACCACCTATGTGGAGGATTTGCCCGATCTGCCCGCCTGCGCCGCCGCGCTGGCGCCGCTGTACGACGACCTCGTCGCCCGGCTGACCGGCCACGACGGCGAATTGATGCCGCACAAAGCGGTGGTCAAGATCAAATATCGCGACTTCACCCAGACCACCATAGAATGCGTCTGCCGCGAGCCGCGTGGCGACGTCTACCAGGCCCTGCTGGAACGCGCCTGGCCGCGTGGCGCCAAGCCGGTGCGCCTGTTGGGGGTGGGCGTGCGCTTTGCCGACCTGCCCGCGCCGCAAGGGGACAGCCTGCCTCTGTGGTAAGGCACTGTCGCAGCACACCCCTCTTCCCTTGCCCGATTCCCCGCATGTAATTCGCATAATTCAACTACAATTTTGCACTGCACAACGACGTAGGCAAATAAATACAACTACATTGTTGCAACGCAATATTTTTTCTCTATGATCTCGCTTGCGTCATAACTACTTACAAATAACTGAACGCATCTTGATTTGGAGAGGAATATGCACATCGTTACATTGCGGTATCCCGTCACAGCCTTCGCGCTGGCCGGGTTGGCCCTGGCCACTGGCCAAGCCCATTCGGCAGGATGTGAAGCCCCCTGGCAGGAAGGCTCGACCTACGCTGCTGGCCAGGTGGCCAGCTACATCGATCACAACTACGCGGCGCTCGTCACCCATATCGCTTACGTGGGCGCCAACTGGAATCCGGCCTCGACTCCCACACTGTGGCGTGACCTTGGCCCATGCGTATCGGTATCGACCACGCCGACGCCGATTTCGCCCACGCCCGTCACGCCATCCCCTGTGACACCGCCCCCCGTCAGCCCGACTCCGGTGACGCCGTCCCCCACCACGCCCACGCCGATCACCGCCACGCCGCTCCCCACCACGGTGCCAACGCCCGTCACCCCAGCCTCGGTCACACCCACTCCCCCCGCGGGCTGCCAGGTGGCGCCATGGAATCCGACCACGGCCTACCTCGCCGGCGAGCGCGTCTCGGTGGGCAATACCGTTTACCAAGCCAAGTGGTGGACCCAGGGCAATGACCCCACGCTGTCCGAGCCCTGGGGTCCGTGGAGCGTGGTCAGCGAATGCACCTACGTTCCCACCGAGCCGCCTGGTACCGACAAGCTCGTCATCAGCGAGATCGCCGCCAGCAACCATCCCGCCGAGGGCGCATGGGTAGAGCTCCACAACACGGGCGACACGCCATACGATCTGTCGGGCGCCGTGCTGCGCACACGCCGGACCTACAATTGCCTGCCGCCTTGCCCCGTCAACCAGTACACCCTGCCAGCCGGCACCCGCATCGTCGCTGGAGGCTTCCTGGTGATTTCGGCCACCTACGATCCCAATCCGGTTTCGTCGGCCACGCTACGGTATGTGTCCGACCCGTTGCAGTACCCGTCGTGGGGCAACGCGGGCTTTGTCGAGCTGGTTTCGAGCAACGGCCGCACCATCGATTTCATCCGTTTCGGCGACGATACCGCACAGCCCGCCACCAGCAGCGCCTGGGCCGGTAGCAACATCAGCGCCCTGCCGACGGGTCGCCCGGCGCTGGGCATGGCGCTGGTGCGCCCCTTCCCACTGCAGCCGGACAGCAATAGTGCGGGGGATTGGCGTCTGGTGCCGTTTTCAACGCCGGGTGGCGTGAACGACGTGGCGGCCGATGCCATCGATAGCGACAACGACGGCATTCCCAACTGGGCCAAGCACCCTGGCGGCAGCTACGGCGGCATCGATTTCTATGCGCTGGGTGCCCGCGCGGGTCGCCGCGATATCTTCGTCCAGCTTGACTGGATGCCCAGCAACGATCCTGGCACCACACCTCGCAAGGAGGCCCTCGACAATGTGGTCGCCGCATTCGCGCGTCGCGGTATTGCCCTCCATTTCGACGCCGGTCCGCTGTTCAGCGCCAGTTTCAACCCGGCGCTCTACAACCTGGGAGGCGGCCGTGCACTGCCCTACCAACCTTGCATATCGATGAACTCGACCACCAGCGCGGAGTGCCCGTCGATCTACGAATACAAGATGGGTATGGATGTGCGCCGCCGTCAGAGCTTCCACTATCTGGTGTTTGGCGGCTCGCAGAGCCTGGATGGCAGCGGTGGCAGCTCCGGCCGAGCAGAATTGCCGGGCAACGACCTGATCGTGACGCTGGGGGGGTGGCGGCTTTCCACGGATACGCCGACCGATCTGCAGATTCTGATCAACTACCAGGCTGGCACCATCATGCATGAGCTGGGGCACAATTTTGGCCTGTTCCATGGTGGCAACGATGGCGCCAACAACGAGCCCAACTACCTCAGCGTGATGAACTATCTGTATCAGCTCACCGGCGTGGGCAACGACGCCAAGACCGACGAGGCGGTACAACGCTGGTACGCCAATCATGGCATCGGCGGCTACAACGGCTATTGCGCGCTTGCCAACGGCCCGTGCAGCAACACGATGAACATCGATTACTCCGATGGCAGTGGCGCTGCGCTGAATGAAGGCGCGCTCAAGGAGTCGGACCTGCTCGGCCGCGGTGCCTATGCCGGCGTGTACGCCGACTGGAACGACAACAAGCTGGCCGACGCCGCGAGCTACGCGCTGGATCTGGGTGCAGACGGCGGCAGCCCGCTCTTGACCGACTACAACGACTGGGCCAACGTGATGTTGCCCTTCTCACGCAATGGCGACGTACTGAACGGCCAGCAGCCGGACGACGCAAGCGCGCCACAGACCGCCGTGCCCAACGCGGTCCAACATGATACTCAGCCTTTGTCTGACGAAGCCCCCCCTGCAAGCTGGCTGATTCCCGCCAAGAGATAGGCGAGGCTGCAGCCTTGTTCGGCCCGGTCCACGGCTATCGTGGGCCGGGCCGAACGTTTTGTTGCCCGGTTGCAGCACTCGCGCAGGCCCCATGCGCCTATCGTCGCCAGGCTAGCTCCAGCAGAGAAACCTTGGACTGCACCTTATGCGCCCGCTTAGGCTGCGCGCATCGACATGCTGCAGTGGCGCCTAGCGTGTTGCAGGCTCTTCCTCGGCAAAAGAAAAACGGCCCCGAAGGGCCGTTTTTTCAACGAGTTGCTACTTACTTCAGCGCATCGAATACCGTGGTGACGAGCTCGCCATCGGGCGTATCGCCGGTCAGCTCCCAGGCCATGATGCCACCCAGGTTCTGCTTCTTCACGAACTCGGCCTTTTCCTTCAAGGCCTGCACGTCATCGTAGACCCACATTTCGTCGCCATTGAGCTTCCATACTGCGCGGGTCTTCTCGTCGCGGAACACCTTGCCCGGCATGGCCTTGATGCCGGCATAGCCCAGCACGCCCGGCTCCAGCGGGCTCTTGGCCTTTTCCTTCACCGGCTGGCCCATGCCATTGTTGTCGGTCTTCGAGACCACCCAGCCATAGCCGTAGAACGGTACGCCCAGCACCAACTTTTGCGGTGGCACGCCCCCTTCCAGGTAGTTCTTGACGGTAGCCGCGCCCGAATTCTCTGCCGACGTGCCGTGAAGCTGCGCCAGGTGACCGGTTTTGTTCGACCACGGACCATTGAAGTCGTAGGTCATCAGGTTGATCCAGTTCAGCGGTTTGTGGATCTTGTCGAGCTCCATATTGTCCGAGATGTTGCTCGGCGCGCCGACTGCCACGGTGAGCAGCAGGCCGGGCTTGGAGGCATCCAGTTGCTTGCGGAACTCGTTAAGCAGCGCCGTGTAGTTCTGCTTGTCCTCGGCGCGCACGATATTGCCCGGCGCACCCTGGCTGGCTGGGTACTCCCAGTCGATGTCGATGCCGTCGAACACGCCTGCGGCCAGGCCCTCGACCAGCTTGCCGTCCTTGGTCGGCACGTTGCCCTTGATGTAGGCATCGATGCACGACTTGACAAACGCTTCGCGGTTTGCAGGCAGCGCCGCATCGGAGAAGTACTTGGACCAGGTCCAGCCGCCCAGGCTGATCACCACCTTCAGATCCGGGTACTTCTTCTTCAGCTGCTTGATCTGATTCCAGTGGCCGAACAAGCCCTTGTCACCCTTGTCTTCCTTGCCATCGAGCGTGTGCTCGGCCGGCACCGGGTTCCAATAGTCGAGGCCAGCACTGCCCTCGCCGTCCTTGTCGATGCCCACGGTGCACTTGTTGTTCATCACGTTACCGAAGGCATACTGCACCACCGTGGTCTTCTTGGCAGCGCCGCTGGTATCGAGGTTCTTCACCCAGTAACCGCGGCTGGTGCCCCAGGACGGGAAGTAATACACCTTCTGCATGCCCTTGGGACCGGGGGCATCGCCGGCGGCGATTTTGGCCAACACCGGCGCGGCGGCAGCTGCACCGGCGGCTTTGGCTGCGCCATCGCCGACCTGGACCAGCTTGATGTTGTCCATGAAGATGTCTTTGCCTTCGCCGTTGGACTGCACCCATTGCTCAACGGCAAGGTGGAAATCAAAGCGGCCCTTGAATTCGAACTCGTACTTCTCCCACTGCTTGGTGTCCTTGAGGCGGTTCGGGAAGCCCGACGGTGCCGTTCCAGCAATCCAGTAGTCGCGTCCGCCCGGGAAATCCGGCGTGATGCCGATCACGCCACCGCAATTGAAACCACATTTGCCCAGGTAGTCGAAAGACAGGATGTATTTGCCTTCGGGATATTTCTCCTTGGAGAAGATATCGCCACCGAATACGGGCTTGTCGAACCGCACCACCTTGTTGCCCGGGCGCAGCGGATCCTCGACGATGCTGGCGTTCATCGGCACCGAACCGTCGCCATTCTGGCCAACCCACTTTGCGTTCAGGTCACCGCCTTCAAAATTCTCTTCGAACACCACGCTGTCTGCATGGGCAAAGGCCGCCGCGATCATCAGCGGCAGGAACAGCTTTTTCATCGTCTTTCTCCTCGACTTGCCGGTCATCATCGGCCTTGTTGTTGCAACCGGAGTCACGTCCACACCTGCGCCCCGGCTCCGCGTACGTATATAGCATGATGGCCGGATGCACGTCAGCAATGCGTGCCCGGCCGTGACTGAGGCGCAACGCTAGAGCAAGCAGGGAAAAGCGCCACTTTGCTGCGGGTATCAGCGCACTCCCAATCTGCTATTCCGGGGCTTTCTTGAAGTCCGCGGTGATCTCCCAACATCGCGCCACCCACTCCGCACGCCTTTGGAGAGGCCTCGACGCTATCGACCCCATTGAACGGCAGCGACGCAGCTGGGGATTGGCCATACCGGCAGCCGACCCTCGCGAACTATCCATGTGGCATGGCCAATACGCCTGGCTAGCGCCGACTCAGCGTGCGTTTTGCTCGCGCTGCTGTTTACGGCGTTCGGCGAAGAAGGCTTTGAGCTGGGCGGTGGCCTCGTCGAGCAGCAGGCCGCCGATCACTTCGGCGTGATGATTCAGGCGGCGGTCGGCGAAGGGATTGATCACGCTGCCAGCGGCGCCGGTCTTGGGATCGCTCGTGGCGTAGACAATGCGTGACACGCGCGCGTGCATCATGGCGCCGGCGCACATGATGCACGGCTCCAGCGTCACGTAGAGCTCGCAGCCGGGCAACCGGTAGTTGCCCAACCTGCGCGCGGCCTGGCGCAGTGCCAGCATTTCGGCGTGCGCACTGGGGTCGCGCCGCGCGATCGGCGCATTGCAACCCCGGCCGATGATCTCGCCCTGGTAGACGACCACCGCACCGACCGGGACTTCGCCCAGCCGCGCCGCGCGCGCGGCCTGGCGCAGCGCGGCACGCATGAAACCCGCCTCCTCTGTGCTCCAGGCGTGCGCAAGCTCAAGCATGGCCGAGCAGCTCGGCCGCGTGCCGGCGGGTGGTTTCCGTGATTTCGACGCCACCTAGCATGCGGGCAATCTCCTCGACGCGCTCGGCTGTCGTCAGCGGCGTCACGGCGCTGACGATGCCGGCGTCGCCGCGCGACTTGCTGACCACGAAGTGATGGCTGCCGCACGCCGCCACCTGCGGCAGGTGGGTGATGCAGAGCACTTGTCGCACTTGGCCGAGCCCTGCGAGCAGGCGGCCGACGATCTCGGCCACGCGCCCGCCGATGCCGACGTCGACCTCGTCAAACACCAGCGTCGGCACGCCAGAGAGGCCGCTGACGATCACCTGCAGCGCCAGGCTGATGCGCGAGAGCTCACCCCCGGACACGATGCGCGCCATGTCGCGCGCCTCGGCGTCGCCATGGGCCACGCGAAACTCGACGCCTTCCAGGCCATGCGCACTCGGGCCAGCCGGCGTCAGCGCGATCTCGAATCGGCTGTCAGCCAGCGCCAGAGGACGCATTTCCTGGGTCACCGCGGCGGCCAGTACACCAGCCGCGGTTTGGCGCCGCGCGGTCAGCTGCGTGGCCAGGGTGTAGTAGTGCCGGGCCAGTGCGTCACGCCGTTCCCGCAAGGCATTCACGCCGCCGACGCCACCGAGCTCGGCCAGACGTGCCTGCCAATCGGCGAGGAGCCCCGGCAGCCGTTCCGGCTCCACCCGGTATTTGCGGGCTGTGCGCCAGATCGCGTCCATCCTCGCCTCGACCTCGGCGAGGCGTTCCGGATCGAGCTCCAACCTGTCGGCGTAGCGACGCAGCGCCTGCACGGTCTCGGCCAGCTGCGCGTCGGTAGCCGCGAGCAGCTCGTTGGCTTCGGCCAGCGCCGGATCGACATCGGCCAAATCACTCAGTACATGGGTCGTGCTGCCCAGCCAGGACTGGCAGTTTTCATCGCCGTCCGCCAGCGTGGTCAACGCGCCGTTCACTCCCGCAATCAGGCTGGCCGCGTGATGCAGCCGGGCGTGCTCGGCAGACAGCGCCGGCCATTCCTCGGCGGCCAAACCCAGCGCGGCCACCTCGTCGACCTGCCATTGCAGCCGCTCGCCTTCGGCGGCGAAGGTGGACGCATTGCGCTCGGCCTCGAGCAGCTCGGCGTCGGCGCGTTGCCAACCCCGGAAGGTGTGGGCCAGCTCGCTCGCCAGCGCCTGTGCACCGGCATAGCCGTCGAGCACCGCGCGCTGCGTATCCGGTCGCAGCAATTGCTGGTGCGCGTGCTGGCCATGGATATCGACCAGCAATTCACCCAGCGCCTTCAGCTGTGCCAGCGTTGCCGGCACGCCGTTGATGAAGGCGCGACTCTTGCCAGCGGCGTCCAGCGTGCGACGCAGCAGCAAATGCCCGGCCTCGTCGCCGATAAGTTCGTTGTCCACCAGCCATTGCTGCGCGGCAGCGCAGTTCGCCAGATCGAACTCGGCGGCCAGTTCGGCGCGCTCGCTGCCGTGCCGCAACAGGGCGGCGTCGGCACGATCGCCGAGCAGCAGGCCGAGCGCATCGAGCACGATGGACTTGCCGGCACCGGTCTCACCGGTCAGCACCGTCAGGCCTTCGGCAAAATGGAGATCGAGCTCGTCGACGATGACGAAATTCTTGAGCTGCAGGCTCACAAGCATGGGCGGGTTCCGCGGATCAGTGCAGGCGCGCGCCCCAATGCAGCTTGGCGCGCAAGGTGTCGTAATAGTCGTAACCGATCGGATGCAGGATGCGCAGCGTGTTGCGATAGCGGCGGATCCGCACGCGATCGAGCTCGTGCATTTCGCAATCGGACTGGGCGTCGAAGTAGACGCGCGCATCCTGGCTGCGTGTCAGCACGAACTCCACTTCGCAATCGTCGTTGATCACGATGGGCCGGTTGGACAGCGACTGCGGGCAGATCGGCACCAGCGCGATCGCCGGCAGGCTGGGATGCATGATGGGGCCGCCGGACGCGAGCGCATAGGCCGTGGAACCGGTGGGCGTGCTGACGATGAGCCCGTCCGAGCGCTGGCTGTAGACGAAACGGCGATCGATGAACACCTCGAACTCGATCATCGAGCCGCTGGAGCCGCGGTTGAACACCACGTCGTTGAAGGCCAGCGCCGAGGCGATTACCTTGCCCTCGCGCTCTACCGTGGCTTCGAGCAGGATGCGCTCCTCGGGCGCGAACGCGCCCTTGAGCATCTGCCCGATCTGCGCTTCCATATCGCCCAGCGGCACATCGGTCATGAAGCCAAGCCGGCCCTGGTTCACGCCGATCATGGGCGTGCGGTACGGTGCCACCAGCCGTGCCACGCCCAGCATGGTGCCGTCGCCGCCGAGCACGATCACGAGATCGGCCACCTTGCCGATGTCCGCGCGCTCGACCACGTCGATGCCGGCCAGGCCATGCTCCAGCGCCGATTCGCGGTCCACCAGCACCCGTGCGCCGGCCTCGGCCAGCATCTGCGTCAGGTGCTTGAGCGGCTCGGCGATCGTCGGCGTGTTTTGCCGCGACACCAGCGCGATCGTCTTGAACAGGCTTTGCATGGGCAACGATTCCGTAGGCAACGGGCGAATTTAACCATAGGCCGGCGTCCTTTGCGCGATGCCGTGGCCCTTCAACCGCACTGCCCTTGCATTCTTCGTGGCTGTCCACATGTGAACACAGTGCATGGCTGCAGCCGCTACGCCATGCCCGATCTGATTTAGAATCGCTGCCATGCTGAACGAACGCGCGCAAATCCTGCTCCATACCCTGGTGGAACGCTATATCGCCGACGGGCAACCGGTCGGCTCCAAGGCGCTGTCGCACTATTCGGGGCTGGACGTCAGCTCGGCCACCATCCGCAACGTGATGGCCGATCTGGAAGCACTGGGATTCATTGCCAGCCCGCATACCTCGGCCGGTCGCGTCCCCACCGCGCTCGGCTATCGCTTTTTCGTCGATTGCTATTTGTCCGCCGGAACACTGACCACACTCAACACCGAGGACATCCTGCGCAGCGGCAACCTGTTGCCGACTGACAACCCGCAGCGCACCGCCGCCGCCGCGTCGCAGCTGTTGTCGCAACTGACCAACTTTGCCGGCATCGTACTCGCGCCCAAGCGCCAGGACGTGCGCTTGCGCCAGGTGGAGTTTCTCAAGTTGTCCGAGCGGCGCGTGCTGCTGATCCTGGTCACGCAAGATGGCGACGTGCAGAACCGCATCCTGCATCCGCAAGTGGAGTACGGCGAAGCGCAGTTGCAGGAGGCGGCCAACTTCATCAATGCCCATTGCAGCGGCCGCACGCTGACCTCGCTGCGCGGTGTGGTCGAAACCGAGATGCACCAGCTGCGCGGCGAGCTCGTCACGCTGCTCAACGCCGCGGTCGAGCCCCCTCACGCCGATGCCACCGAGCACATCCTGGTTTCCGGCGAACATCATTTGCTGGCGAGCGCGGAGCTCTCCGCCAATATGGGACGACTGCGCCAGCTGTTTGAGCTGTTCGAGCGCAAGGCCGCGCTGCTGCAATTGCTGGAAAGCGGCCACGCCGCAGATGGCATCCAGATCTATATCGGCGGTGAATCGGGTCTGGCGCCGCTCGACGACTGTTCGGTCGTCACCGCGCCTTACCGCGTCGACGGCGAAGTGGTCGGCACGCTGGGTGTGATCGGACCGACGCGCATGGCTTACGATCGGGTGATCCCCATCGTCGACGTCACCGCGCGGCTGCTGTCCAATACGCTGTCTTACTGAGCGGCGCTCACTGGTTGCGCATAAAATCCGCGGTGCGGGTGAACGCCTCTTCCAGGTGGGCGCGCAGCGCCGCTTCCATCGGCACCTCGGCCATCGCCTGGAACATGCAAAGCAGCCACTGATCACGCTCCGCCTCGCCGATGGCGAACGGCATATGGCGCGCACGCAGGCGTGGATGGCCGTACTTCTCGATGAAGAGCTGCGGCCCGCCCAGCCAGCCGGAGAGGAATTCAAAGAGCTTCTGCCGGATCAGCGTGGTATCCGCGGCGTGCATGGCCTGGATGCCAGCCGCGCGCGGGTCGGTCGCCATGATGTCGTAGAAGCGATCGACCAGCTGCCGCAGCACGGCCTCGCCTCCCAGCAACTCGTAAGGCGTGATCTCGGTGACTGCGTCCATGGTGTTCCGTCCGGCGGGCAAATGCTTGAAAACACGGATGTTAACACGCGTCCTCGCAGGCTCGACCAAGCTTGTAAGCATATCCCGATCGGAGCTGGCAGATGGTTCACGCCATCCGCGAGCAAAGTGCGGCCAACCAGAACATCGCGCGCAATGTGGCGCGGATCACCCAGGCCAGCGAGGAAAACCACAGCGCGGCAGCCAGCAGCGGCGAGCTGTCACAACGGCCGAGAGCGCTGACCGGGGAGCTCGACCGTACCATCAGCCGCTATCGGCATTGAATCTGATGACAAACAAAAAACCGGGCGTAGCCCGGTTTGTCAGCCTGCGCTCAATCGGGCTGGTAGGGATACGGCTTGTGCGGCACGTTCGATACCGTGCTGCGGCTGCGCTCGTCCAGATTGATCGGCGCCTTGTCCCACAACAGCGCACGGCCTTCGACCTGGCCACGCGCCACATCGGGGTGCTCGTTGAGGTAGCCTTGCATGAACTGGGTGAATTCGGAAACGTATCGGGTGTTCTTGAACATGATGGTGCCTGACTGAAGTTGACCGGATTATAAAAGAGTCGTGCGGCGCGGGCCAGCGCCGGGCAGCGCTTCAGAGCACCGCGAGCCGCGGTAACACCGCAGCATGCAGCGCTGCGTTCGCCGCGGCGATCACCCGGCCGCTGCTGTGCCGGTTGAGTGCCTCGCCCTGCCAGTCGGTCATCCGGCCACCGGCCGCGTTTACCACCGGCGCCAGTGCGGCAAAATCGTGCAGCTTCAGCCCTTCCTCGATCACCAGCTCCAGCCAGCCGCTCGCCACCTGAGCATAGAGAAAACCGTCACCGCCGTAGATCGGATAGCGGCATAGGCTGGCCAGGCCATCGAACACCGAGCGTGCCGCGTGCAGGTATTCGGGACCGGTGGTACCGATCCTCGCTTGCGCGATCGCCGCCACCTCGCTGGCATGGATCGGCCGGCCGTTCAGCGTGGCCGACACGCCCTGCCCGCCCAGCCACAGATCACCGGTGATGGGTTGGTGGATGCCCCCCAGCACCGGTACGCCGCGGTACATCAAGCCGATCAGCGTGACAAAGAGTGGCCTGCCCACGGTAAACGACTTGGTGCCGTCGACCGGATCGAGCACCCAGACCCAATCGGCGTCGGCATTTTCCTCGCCATACTCCTCGCCGATGATGCCGTCTTGCGGCCGCTGTGCCTGGATCAGCGCGCGCATGGCAAGTTCCGCCTCGCGATCGGCACGCGTCACCGGGCTGGCGTCATCCTTGTCGTCGATGGCCAGTCCGCTGCGGTAATAAGCGCGTATCACATCACCGCTGGCGGCAACGAGGCGATGCATCAGGTTCAGCTGTTCGGGCAAGGCGGCGATGGGCATGGTGCACTCATCCGGATAAAGCAAGGTCGGCGAGCCTATCACGAGTCGCCCGCCACCCCAAACGAATGGCAGCCGAGCTGCCATGGGCATGCGTATTTGATAATGGTTATCATAATAAAAATCAATAATAACTTTTAAAGTTAAAAGGAAATGGAATTAAGCAAATGAAGGGAATAAAATCTTTGGATTAACCCCTCTGGAGTTACCACCATGCAAGGCGACAAGCAGGTACTTCAGTCGCTCAATGCCGTGCTGGGCAACGAGCTCATCGCCATCAACCAGCTGTTCCTGCATGCGCGCATGTACAAGAACTGGGGCTACAAACGTCTGAACGACCGTGTCTATCACGAGTCGATCGCCGCGATGAAACGCGCGGACAAGCTGATCGAGCGCATCCTGTTCCTGGAAGGCCTGCCCAACCTGCAGCAACTGGGCAAGCTGTGGATAGGCGAAGACGTACCCGAGATGCTCGAGTGTGACCTCAAACTCGTGTCCGGGCACTTGCAGCTGCTGCGCACAGCCGTCGTCAGCTGTGAATCGGCGCAGGATTTCGTTTCGCGTGACCTGCTCGAAGCACTGCTCGACAGCGAAGAGGAGTATGTGGACTGGCTGGAAACGCAGCGCGAGCAATTGGTTGCGCTGGGTCTGGCCAATTACCTGCAATCGCAGATCGACGAATAAGGAGCGTCCATCATGCAAGGCAATCCGCAGGTCATCGCCACGCTCAACCAGCTGCTGGCCGCCGAGCTCTCCTCGGTCGACCAGTACTTCGTTCATAGCCAGATGTATCACAACTGGGGTTACCAGCGGCTGTATGCGCGGATCGATCATGAACGCGGCGACGAGATCGGCCACGCCACGCGGCTGATCGAACGCATTCTGTTTCTTGGCGGCATTCCCGACGTGGCGGCACGCACCGCGCTGCGTATCGGTACCGATGTACCCGCGATGCTGAAGAACGATCTCGACACTGAATACGAGGTTGCCGCCGCGCTGAAGCAGGCGATCGTACTGTGCGAGGGTGTACAGGATTTCGTCACGCGACGCGTCCTGCTGCAGCTGCTCGACGACACCGAACAGGACCACGCGCACTGGCTGGAGCAGCAACTGGGGCTGATCCAGGCAGTGGGATTGCAGAACTACCTGCAGTCGCAGGTCGAAGCGCCGGGCTGAGCCACGCAGCAAAAGAAACGGGACGCCAGAGCGTCCCGTTGTCGTATCCAGTTTCGCGGTTCAGGCCGCGGCCAACGCGTCCATCTCTTCCCAGCCGCGTCGCGCTTCTTCCTCGATCGCATCGAGCATCACTTCACGTGCGCAGCCGATACACTGGCCACAACAGGTGCCGACCTTGGTCATCTGCTGCAGCTCGATGAAATTGCGCGCACCGTTCGCCACGGCTCGCCGCACGGCCTTGTCCGACACGCTGTTGCACACGCAAACGTACATCGACAACCTCACCATTGATAAGCGTTCTCATTATGTACAAAACGACGTACGCTATGCAATCGCAAATGCGACCGCTTATCGATTGGATCGCCAGCGTAGGATGGCGCATCACACACGGGGTAAATGCCAGAGCACCTGCCAATCAAACGGCGTCCAGGCGCTGACCGGAGCGGCAACGCGGCGCAGGGCCGCGCCGGTCCAGCCATTGCAAGTACGAAACAGATGGTAGCGGCCGTGCGCCTCGTAGAAGGCATCGCGCCGGTTGTAGTGGTAGCCCGCAATCTGCATGGCGTGCCCCCCTTCCTGCCTCACCGTGTCGTGCACGTAAGCGATCAGCACCGCGTATTGGGCAGGTGTCAGTCGCCAGCGTCGCGCCTGCGGCCCTCGCGGTGTGACGCGCAGGTACTCGGCGTGCAGCAAGGTGCCGCCCTGCCCACTCAACGCTCCCCAGGCCGTGCGCAAGGTGAGATCGGACCATTGCGGCGTATTCAGGTAAAACTCGCGATTGCCCCAACCCAGCGCCAGCCAGGCCGGCGCGGCCTCCACCTGCCGCATGTGCTGCGTCGGAAAAAACCGGCGCCAGTCCTGCTGCGCCGTGACTACCGGCAGCACCAGGTCGGTATGGACGCCGTTGCTTTGCACGTAGATATCGATGGTCGCGTCGGACGAGGGCTGCGTTGCCGGCACTGGCCAGTACAGCAAGGCCGACGAGACGCCGAAGTACAGCGCGATACCCGCCAACAACGTGAGCAGCGCATAGAGCGCCCAGCGCAAAACTCGAACCAGCACGTACATCAGTAATACTGCTCCCTATCAACCAGGCCAGCCACTTGCCCGCCAGCGTGCAAAGCAGCGAGTTTATCCGCGATCTGCTGCGCGGCCGGGACGATCAGCGTAGTCGCCGCCACATGTGGCGTCATCAGCACCTTGGGATGGCGCCACAGCGGATGATCGGGCGGCAATGGCTCCTCCGGAAACACATCCAGCACGGCGCCCCGCAGGCGATCGGCATCCAGCAGCAGCACCAGCGCATCCAGATCGAGCTGATCGCCGCGGCCAGCATGGATGATGGCAGCGCCCGCCGGCAGGCGCGACAGCCTGGGCCCGTCGAGCAGGCTGCGCGTGCGGGGCGTCGATGGCAGCAGGTTCACGAGGATGTCGGTCTGCTCCAGCAGCGCCTCCAACGCGGTAAGGCCCTCGTGGCAGGCCACGCCCTCGAGCGCACGCCGGCCACGACTCCAGCCTGACACCACATAGCCCAAGGTCGCCAATCGCGTAGCGACCACGCCGCCGATCTCGCCCAGGCCCAACACCGTGACCCGGGTCTGTGCAGCCGATCGGGGCGCGTGCTGCAGCCAGTGATGCCCATGCTGCTGGGCAGCGTACAGATCGAAATCCCGCTGAAACCGCAGCACGCCATACAGCACGTACTCGGCCATCTGCGCCACCATCCCGGCGTCGGTCAATCGCACGATGGCGACATGGGATGCGAGATCATTGCGCTCGACGAAACGATCGACCCCCGCCCCCAGCGTGAACACCGCCTTCAGCGCCGGAAACTGCGCAAAGAAGTGCTCGGGCGGCCGCCATGCGGCGAGGTAACGGACCGCATCGACCTTAACAGGATCGGGCCAGGCGGCCACGGTCACATCGGGCAAGGCGGCGCGCAGCGCGTCCAGCCAGGCTTCACGCTGGTATGGGGTATAGAGATAAAGCATGCAGATTCAGGAGAACGTGTTGCAAGCCTTGATCTGGCCGGCTTCGAAACCACGGCGGAACCACTGTATGCGCTGCTCGGAAGTGCCGTGCGTGAAGGAATCGGGCACGATCTGCCGACCCGAATTACGCTGCAGCGTGTCATCACCGATCGCATGCGCGGCCGTCAGTGCCTCTTCCAGATCGCCCTGCTCCAGGATGCCACGCTGGCTGGCGTAGTGGCCCCACACGCCGGCGAAGCAATCGGCCTGCAGTTCCTGCTTTACCGACAGCGCGTTGCCTTCGGCATCCGACAACTGCGGCCGCTGGGCATGCACCTTGCTCGAAACGCCGATCAGGTTCTGCACATGGTGGCCAACCTCGTGTGCGACCACATAGGCTGCGGCGAAATCGCCGCCCGCGCCAAAGCGCTTGTCGAGTTCGTCGAAGAAACCCAGATCGAGGTAGACCTGGGAGTCGCCCGGGCAATAGAACGGCCCCACTGCGGAACTCGCTTGGCCGCAGGCGCTGTCGACGCCACCGCGGAACAGCACAAGCTTGGGCGCCCTGTAACTGGAGCCGGCGTCCTTGAACAATGCGCCCCAGGTATCCTCGGTATCGCCCAGCACCTTGGAGACGAACTGCACGTTCTGATCGTTGTCGCTAGCACCCGTCGCCGCTTGCTGCGTACCCTGGCCCGCCGGCATCTGCATGACCAGCGACAGCAGCTCGATCGGGTTCTTGCCCATCAACAGGCCAACTACCACGACAACGGCAATACCGCCCAAGCCCAGTTTGGCGCCACCGCGGCCGACACCGCCCAATCCGCGACGGTCTTCGACATTGCTGCTCGCCCTCATTCGGTCCCAGCGCATCATCCGCTCCTTCGCGTGCTATCCACTCAGCATAACACCGGCTTCAGCATGAGTAGCGCCAAGCGATGGGAGTCGGGTCGGCGTCCTGACCTTGGAACGCGCGCGGCCATCGCTGTTCATGCACCCGAGCGCGTTGCCCAACTTCGTCGTGGCGGTAGTGTTTTTGCTCAATGTCGGTGAAACAAGGCTTCGTGGCCAGCATAGGCGATATTGGCGGGTTTGCCGGCGCGGATGCGATCCCAGATTTTCTCGTGGAAGAAATAGGCCACCGTATTCACCATGGGCTCGACCAGCGCCAGCATGCTCGATACCCCGATATTGCCAGTCAGCAAGTAAGCCACGGCGAAGGCGACGCTGAAGTGGGTGATGGCGAAGGTGATGGTCTTGGTCATGATGCACTCCTTGTTTAAGTTGATAGTAATCATTCTCAACACCATGGAGAAATTGATTATCCTCACCACGGCCATTTGTGAAAACTATCAAACTTAAGTCGGGCATCGCCAAAACGATCTGTATGGGCAAACAAAAACCCCGGCCTTGGCCGGGGTTTTCTTCATGCTTGCGTTCAACCCAGGTAGGGATGGCGCAGCACGATGGTTTCTTCGCGATCGGGACCCGTCGAAATGATATCGACCGGTGCCTCGCAAACCTCGGCGATGCGTTCCATATAGGCGCGGGCGTTGGTCGGCAGGTCTTCCCAGCGTTTTACGCCAAAGGTCGATTCGGTCCAGCCCGGCATCTGCTCGTACACCGGCTGGCAACGAGCGATTTCCTCGGCACCGACCGGCAGGATGTCGATCTTCTGGCCATCCAGCAGGTAGCCGGTGCACA
Organism: Chitinolyticbacter albus; assembly: GCF_024437655.1. Classification (GTDB taxonomy): domain Bacteria; phylum Pseudomonadota; class Gammaproteobacteria; order Burkholderiales; family Chitinibacteraceae; genus Chitinolyticbacter; species Chitinolyticbacter albus. Next base: position 148,053 of record NZ_JANBVF010000017.1, on the reverse strand, counting down.
GGTTGATCGTTTCGATGCCATCCATCACATCGAGCTTGGTCACGCACAGGCCCGATACGCCGTTGATCTGGATCGAGCGCTTGAGTGCGGCGGCATCGAACCAGCCGCAACGACGCGGACGGCCAGTAACCGAGCCGAACTCGTTGCCGCGCTTGGCCAGGCCAGCGCCGACCTCGTCGAACAGTTCGGTCGGGAACGGACCGGAGCCGACGCGGGTGGTGTAGGCCTTCACGATGCCCAGCACGTATTGCAGCATCTGCGGCGCCACGCCAGCACCCGGTGCAGCGGCACCCGCGACGCAGTTGGACGAGGTCACGAACGGATAGGTGCCGTGATCGATATCGAGCAGCGTGCCCTGCGCGCCTTCGAACAGCAGCGGCGCGCCCGCCTTGTTGAGGTCGTACAGCGTGCGCGATACGTCGGCCAGCATCGGCTTGATGCGCTCGGCGTAGGCCAGCGTCTCGTCGTGCACCTTCTGGAAGTCGACGGTTTCGGCCTTGAAATAGTGCTTGAGCGCGAAGTTGTACCAGTCGAGGTTCTCCAACAGCTTGGCGGCGAACCGTTCCGGGTGGTACACGTCCTGCAGGCGGATCGAGCGGCGCGCGATCTTGTCTTCGTAGGCCGGGCCAATGCCACGACCAGTGGTGCCGATCTTCTTGTCGCCCTTGGCGGCTTCGCGCGCCTGGTCGATGGCAACGTGGTACGGCAGGATCAGCGGGCAGGCCTCGGAGATCTTCAGCCGGCTGAACACATCGATACCGGCCGCATCGAGTTCGTCGATTTCCTTGAGCAGCGCTTCAGGCGAGATCACCACGCCGTTGCCGATGAAACAGGCCTTGCCCGGATGCAGGATGCCCGACGGGATCAGGCGCAATACGGTCTTCTTGCCGCCGACGACCAGCGTGTGGCCCGCGTTGTGGCCGCCCTGGAAGCGCACCACGCCCTGGGCGTGATCGGTCAGCCAGTCAACGATTTTGCCCTTACCTTCGTCACCCCACTGGGTACCGATCACGACGACGTTTCTGCTCATGGAAATCCTCGATTCAAACCTGATAAAGCCATTCAAAATCAACGACGCGGGCGCAGCATGGCACCCTCGCCCACATCCGTCAAACTGCGTGCGCGGGCACCACCTGCCAGCCGCTTACGCCCGCCACCAAGCGGCGATCACAACCGGCTTCGCCGGCGTCCACACCCAGGTCGACCACCACAGTTTCGCCAGCCGCGCGCAGCGCGCGGATCGCGGCGATCAGCGCCGGATCGTCGCCACGCGGCGCCAGGATGGCGGGCGCAGTATCGGGGAACGGCAAACGACTCATTTCGCGCAGGTCGAGGCTGAAGCCCGTGGCCGGGCGCGAGCGGCCGAACTTCTCGCCGACGCGGTCATAGCGGCCACCACGTGCCACCGCGTTGGCAAAGCCATCGGCGTAGGCGGCGAACACGAGGCCGGTGTGGTAATCGCTGCTCTTCACCTCGGCCAGGTCGAAGCGCACCTTGATGCCGCGCACGGCCAGTGCAGCTTCGAGCTGCGCCAGCGTATCAAGCGCGTGCAGCACCTCAGGCAAAGCCGGCAGCGAGGCGCGCGCGCGCGCCAGCACTTCGCCGTGGCCATACAGCGTCGGCAACGCGGCCAGCCCTGCGGCGATCTCGGTCGGCAAGCCGGCACACGCAGCCTTGAGTGTCGGCACGTCTTTCTGCTGCAACGCGATGAACACGCTATTGCGGGCTTCGCCGCCAAGACCGGCGGCGTCGGCCAGCGCGTGGAACAGGCCGATATGGCCGATATCGAGGTGCACATCGGCGAGCCCGGCCAGCGCCAGGCTCTCGAACATCAGCTCAATCACCTCGACGTCGGCGGCAACGTCGGCGCAGCCGTAGAGCTCGGCACCGATCTGACGCGGCTCGCGCGTCGAGAGGATGCCGTCGGGCCGGGTATTGACCACCGAACCTGCATAGCACAGCCGGGCGACGCCCTGGCGATTGAGGATATGCGCGTCGATGCGCGCCACCTGGGGCGTGATATCTGCACGCAGGCCCATCTGGCGGCCGGTCAGCTCGTCGACCAGCTTGAAGGTCTTGAGATTGAGTGCGGGATCGTCGTGCAGGAACAGCGATTCGACGTATTCCACCAGCGGCGGCATCACGAGTTCATAGCCGTAGCGGCCGAACAGATCAAGCATGCTGCGGCGCATCGCTTCGATCTGGCGCGCTTCGCGCGGCAATACGTCGGAAATGTTTTCCGGCAGGATCCAGTTACGCATGGGTTCTTTTCAAACAAAGGCCCGAAGGTGCGAGAGCACCATCGGGCGCAGCGGATTCAACAAACGGTTAGTGTACGGCGAGAGCGAGGATCAGGCCAGTCATCAGCGCGGCAAAGCCGAAGATTCTGACCTGCCGATCGGACAGGCGTGTCACCTGGCTCATCGCGCGCTTCCATACGGCGGGCGCGGCAAAAGGCAGGATGCCCTCGAACACGAGCACGAGCGCAAATGCCAGGAGCAGCGTGCCGCTCACCGGCCAGCCGCCCGCGGGTTCTTCATGTACTTGAAGAAGTCCGCGCTCGGGTCGACCACCATCAGGTCGCTCTTTTTGCGGAATGCCTGCTTGTACGCTTCCAGGCTCCTGTAGAAGGCGTAGAACTCGGCGTTCTGGCCGTAGCCTGCCGCGTAGATTGCCGCAGCCTGGCCGTCGCCCTCACCCTTGAGCTGCTGGGCCTTGTTGTAGGCATCGGCCAGCGTCACTTCGCGCTTGCGATCGGCATCGGCCTTGATCTTCTCGGCCTCGGCACTGCCTTCGGCACGCAGCTGGTTGGCCACGGCCTTGCGCTCGGACTGCATGCGCTCGTACACCGAGTTCAGTGTGCTGTCCTCAAGTTCCACGCGCTTGATACGCACGTCGATCACCTTGACGCCGATGCGTTCGGCGTCGGCGGCGGCAACCTGCTTGACCTTGGCCATGACCTCTTCGCGCTTGCCCGAGATCACATCCTGCACCGTGCGCTTGCCGAACTCGTCACGCAGCATGTTGTTCACGGTATTGCGCAACCGGTCCTGCGCCTTGCGCTGATCGGTACCGACAGCCTTGTAGTAGCGCTCCACGTCGGCGATCTGCCACTTGATATAACTGTCGGCGCGCACATTCATCTTCTCGATGGTCTGGATACGTGCGGGCGCATCGCCATCGATGGTCTGGATGCGCTTGTCGAAGTAGCGCACTTCCTGCAGTAGCGGGATCTTGAAGTTGAAGCCGGGCTGGGATATCACCCGACGCGCTTCCGAGAACTGGAACACCACGGCGAACTTGCGCTGATCAACGGTGAAGAAAGCCAGGCTCAGTACGAACAGCCCGACCAGGATGACGGCGAGCGTCGGCAATATGCGATTCATCTCGTCTCCTCCTTATCGACCGAAGCGCTCGCCGCGATCTTGCGGCGCAGCTTGCACGGCGGGAGCCGGAACCGGCGTCGGTGCGGAGCCGGCCGATGCATCGGCGGCGCTTTGCTGGATCAGCTTGTCGAGCGGCAGGTACAGCAGATTGCCGCCGGCCTTCTGGTCGACGAGGATCTTGGTGGTGTTCTCGAACATCTGCTGCATGGTGTCCAGATACATGCGATCGCGCGTGACTTGCGGCGCCTTGGCGTATTCGGCAGCCACCGCCTTGAAGCGCGACGTATCACCCTCGGCCTGCGCGACCACACGCTGCTTGTAGCCCTTGGCTTCTTCCATGAGGCGTGCCGCGGCCCCCTCGGCCTTCGGAATCACATCGTTGGCGTAGGCGGTGCCTTCGTTGATCAGGCGCTGCCTGTCCTGCCGCGCCTTCACGGCATCGGCGAACGAATCCTGCACCTGTTGCGGCGGCTGCACGTCCGAGATATTGACGCGCGAGATCGACACGCCCGCGCCGTAGCGATCGAGCAGATCCTGCATCAGTTTCTTGGTTTCCTCGGCGATCTGGCCGCGGCCTTCGTTGAGCACGTAGTCGACATTGCTCTTGCCGACCACCTCGCGGATTGCGGTTTCGGCAGCGGGCTTGACCACCAGATCGCGGCCATCTTCATTTTCGTTCAGATTGTTGAACTTGTAGTCCTTGGCCGAATTGAGCGTGTACTGCACTTCGAGCTGGACTTCGAGCAGATTCTGGTCGCCGCTCAGCATGATGGCTTCGTCGTTCGACGCGGCATCCGTGGTTGCGGTGGTCCCGACGACCAGGCTGCGAATTTCGGTCATGTTGACGATTTCACGGCTTTCGATCGGCCACGGCAGATGCCAGTGCAGACCGGGATTCGGGACCGTGTTCACGAACTTGCCAAAACGCAGGATGACGGCGTTCTCGCGCTCGTCGACCACGTAGAAGCCCGATGCCCCCCAGAGCACCAACAGCACACCGAGCACGGCAATCAAGCCGCTCGAGCCGCCATTGCCTGGCCCAGGCCTGGCGCCGAACAAACCGCCAAATTTCCGGGTGAACTTGCGGACGATTTCGTCGAGATCGGGTGGGCCGTCGTTGCGGCGACCACCCCATTGCGGGTCGTTCTGGCTCATGTACTGGTGTTTTCCTCGATGGGTAGGCTCATAGCCTCGACCACTGCGCTACGCAGCAGATCCAGCCCTGCCCCGTTGATGGCACTGACGCGAACGGCGCGAATCTTACCATACTCGTCACGCTCCACGTCGGGTGTAAGGTCTTTCAGGTCGATCTTGTTCCAGACCATCAGTTGCGGGATCCGTTCCGCACCGATCTCAAGCAGCACCTTGTTCACCTCGTCGACCTGCATCTCGCGTAGCGGATGGTTCACATCGACCACGTGCAGCAGCAGGTCGGCATGGATGGTTTCCTCCAGCGTAGCGCGAAACGCGGCAACCAGCGTGTGCGGCAGCGCGCGGATGAAACCCACGGTATCGGAAATGACTACCGAGTGCTCGGGATCGAGAAACAACTTGCGACTGGTGGTATCAAGCGTGGCGAACAACTGGTCGGCCGTGTAGGCGCGAGCCTTGGTCAATGCATTGAACAGCGTCGACTTGCCCGCATTGGTATAGCCGACGATGGAGACGGTGAACAAGTGGCTGCGCTCGCGGGCGCGACGTTGCGTGGCGCGCTGTTTCTGCACGGTGGCAAGCTGCCCCTTGAGCCGCTTCACCCGTTCGCCGATCAGGCGGCGGTCGGTTTCGAGCTGCGTTTCGCCGGGACCGCGCAGGCCGATACCGCCTTTCTGCCGTTCCAGGTGGGTCCAGCCGCGAATCAATCGGGTCTGGATGTGCGCAAGCTGCGCCAATTCCACCTGCAGCTTGCCCTCGGCGGTGCGTGCGCGCTGGGCGAAGATGTCGAGGATCAGCGTGGTGCGATCGATCACCCGGCACTCGACCTTGCGCTCCAGGTTGCGCTCCTGCGCCGGCGACAGCTGGTGGTTGAAGATGACGAGTTCGGCTTGGTGGGCACGCACCGTCTCGGCGATCTCTTCGGCCTTGCCGCTGCCGGCAAAATAGGCGGGATCGGGCCGGCTGCGCTTGCCTTCGATCACGACCAGCGCCTTCACGCCAGCCGATTCGACCAGTTGCACGAATTCCTCGACGCCGTCCCGGTAGTCGGGTTCGCCGAAATCGAGGCAGACCAGTACGGCGGTGTCGCCGCCCTGATGACGTTCAAACATGAATTGGCGATACTCGAAATAGACAAAGCCCCGGAATGACTCCCGGGGCCTGTTGGATCATGGATCGATCAGGCTTCGGCGGCTGGCGTTGCAGCCGGCGGCGCTTCGTGCGGGATCGAGACCGGACGCGACGGCACGACGGTGGAAATCGCGTGCTTGTACACCATTTGCGTCACATTGTTGCGCAGCAGCACCACGTACTGGTCGAACGATTCGATCTGACCTTGCAGCTTGATGCCGTTGACGAGGTAGATATAGACCGGAACGTGCTCTTTGCGCAGGATGTTGAGGAACGGGTCTTGCAGCATTTGCCCCTTGGCGCTCATTGTCTTGTTCTCCGATGCGTTTGTTATATGTGAAACCAATCTTATCGAGCTTTGTACGGCATCTTACGCTGTTAGTATAAATGCCGCCAGCCACCTATCATCACTCTCGGCCACGCATCTTGCTGCGCGGATTGGGCTTGGCGCGCGGCTTGTCCTGCGTGTCGTAGGGGTTTTCACCCCGTTTGAATTGCACCTGCAGCGGTGTGCCCTGCAGCTTGAACGTCTTCATAAAGCAATGCTCGAGGTAGCGCCAATACGAGGCCGGCACCTGTTCCAGCGCATTGCCATGGATCACGATCACTGGCGGGTTGCTCCCCCCCTGGTGCGCATAACGCATCTTGGGACGAATCTTGCCGGAAAGCGGCGGTTGCTGACGTTCGATCGCCACTTGCAACGCCCGCGTAAGCTTGGGCGTCGGGATCTTGATCATGGCCGCGTGGTAGGCCGCGTCGATCGATTTGAACAGATCGCCCACACCCTGCCCTGCCAATGCAGAGATATAGTGGAATCGGGCAAATTCAAGAAAGCCCAGCTTGCGTGAAATTTCACGCTTGATGCGATCGCGCTGTTCGGCGTCGGCCGCTTCCCACTTGTTCACCGCCACCACCAGCGCACGGCCAGTCTCCAGCACAAAGCTGGCCACCTTGGCGTCCTGGTCCGACACTTCCTGCATCGCATCGAGCACCAGCACGGCGACGTTGGCATCCTCGATCGCCTGCATGGTCTTGATCACGGAGAATTTCTCGATCATCTCGGTGACCTTGCCGCGCCGGCGCACGCCGGCGGTATCGATGATGGTGTATTGCTGCTCGCCGCGCTCGAAGTCGATATAGACCGAATCACGCGTGGTACCCGGTTGATCGAACGCGATCACGCGCTCCTCGCCCAGCACCGCATTCACCAGCGTGCTCTTGCCGACGTTGGGGCGGCCGACAATGGCGAACTTGGGATGGCTGGCCTCTTCCTCTTCGACCGGCACTTCGAAGCGCTCGAGCACTTCGTTGATCAGATCACGCACGCCCTCGCCGTGGCTGGCGGAAACCGCCACCGGATCGCCCAGGCCCAGCTCGAAGAAATCGGCGGTGACCACACCGCGATTCATGCCTTCGACCTTGTTGACCGCCACCCACACCGGGCGATCGGTCTGGCGCAGGCGCTGGGCAATGATCTTGTCCTGCGGCGTGATGCCGACCCGGCCATCGACGATGAAGACGATGGCATCGGCCTCATCGACCGCCTGAAGCGTCTGGCGGGCCATCTCGAACATGATGCCTTCGTCGACCACCGGCTCGAAGCCACCGGTATCGACGACGAAGTACGGTTTTTCCCCGACCTTGCCGTGGCCGTAGTGGCGGTCACGCGTCAGCCCCGGCTGGTCGGCGACGAGGGCGTCGCGGGTCTTGGTCAGCCGGTTGAACAACGTCGACTTGCCGACATTGGGCCGGCCGACGAGTGCGATAGTCGGTTTCATTGATTACTTCTTACTGCTTGAGTCCGAGCGCGAACACGCCGCCGGACTGGGTTTGAACAATGGCACGCTCGTCAAAGCGTTGCGGGACCGCGGCGATGCGGCTGCCGTCAGTTGAAACTTGGCCGACGAAGCTGCCGTCATCGACCGAAAGGAAATGGACATAGCCTTCATAATCACCGACCGCAACGACATTGCCGAGGCGTACCGGCGCGCTGACGCGGCGAGCGGACAACTTGTCCTGGCGCCACATGCTGCGCCCGCTGGCGCGATCAAGCGCGCTGACGTTGCCGAGGTCATCAACAAGATAGACCTGCTTGTCGTCGACGGCGATCCCGGATGCGCTAGATGCCTCGCGCGACCAGGCTGGCGAGCCGTTGCCGGCATTCAGGCAGGCAACGCGGCCCTGATAGGCGACGGCGCACACCAGATTGCCGCTGACCACCGGCGGCGACACGATGTCGGCGACGCGTTCAAGCTCGGTCGCGCCACGCGGCTGCGCCACCGGTGCGTCCCACAGCGTCGTACCATCGGACAGGCGCAACGCCACCATGCGCCCACCAGCAAGGCCGGCGAACAACACGCCGCGCTCGGCGACCATGGGGGCGAAATTACGCAGGATCAGCGACGGCATCTGGCGCTGGAACTGCCACTTGCGCGTGCCGTCTGCAGCGGAATAGCCGGTGATGCGGCCATCGGCGGTCCGCACAGCCACAATGCTGCCGGAGACCAGCGGCGGTGCAATCACCTCGGTCGATGCCTGCGCCTGCCACAACGGCTTGCCGTCGTAATCAAAAGCGTGGACCTTGCCCTTGAGCGTGCCAACAGCGACCGTACCATCGCCGGCACCCACGCCCCCGGCGACTTCGCCATCGAGTTCGACCTGCCAGCGGCGTGCGCCGGTGGCGAGGTCGACTGCGGACAGCTGGTCAGGTGCACCGGCAACCACCAGGCGATCGCCCGCCTGCGCCGGCAGGAAACGGAAATCGGTCTTGCTCCCCGCATCGGCACGCCATGACACATGGGCGCCCACCTGATCGGCCACGGTCGGGCGCGGCGATGGCTCCGGCAGATTGCTGGTCGCGCCGCAGGCGGCCAACCACAACGGCGCCGCGATGGCGACGCCACGCAAGGTCCAGCGCGCATACTTCAGCTGCATATCAAACCTTTCCGAGTGCATCGAGTTTCACTTGCACGAATTGCACGTTGGGCGCGTCCTTGGGCAGCTTGGCCAGCGCGGCGGTATAGGCATCGACGGCGCCCTTGGTATCGCCCTTCTCGACGAGTGCGTCGCCGCGCAATTCCTGGATCAGACCGGCAAAGCCCTCACCCTCGGCAGCGGCCAGTGTCTTCAGCGCGGCGTCGATCTGCTTCTGATCGAGCTGGACCGCGGCCAGGCGCAGCCGGGCTGCATCGCGCAGATCGGTTTCCTTGGCATTGGCAATCGCCCAGTTCAGCTGCGATTCGGCATTCTTCAGGTCGCCTGCGTCAAAGCTCGCCTTGGCGGCGAACAACGCGGCGCGCGGTGCGTAGGCGGTAGCGGCATAGTCGCGCTTGAGCGCATCCGCCTCGGCGCGGACCTTGGCCGCATCGCCCTGCAGACCTTCGACCCGGCTATAGATTTCGGCCGCAGCCGCAGCCTGGCCCTGCTGGTAATGCTTCCAGCCCTGCCAGCCGGCAAAGCCGATCAGGCCGGCGGCCACTGCTAACGCCAGATACTTGCCCCAGCTGTGCCACCAAGCTTTGAACTCGGCGATCTGTTCCTGTTCCTGAAGGTCGAATGCCATCTTGTTGTCCGTTATCTAACAGTCAAGGGATAGAAGAAAGTAGCGATTATGCCCGAATTCGCGCGGCGAGCTCAGCCAGCGGCACGGTGATTTGCTCGCCACCGCCCTCGCCCACCAAACGCTTGAGGTTGGCGGTCCTGGCTTCGACCTCGGCGTCACCGATCACCACGGCAAAACGGGCGCCGCTGGCATCGGCCTTCTTGAACTGGGATTTGAAGCTGCCACCACCGGCATGCAGCACCACTTTCAGCCCCGCAGCGCGCAGCTGGCGCGCCAACGCGAAGGCCGCGCGATCGGCCGCCTCGCCCTGGTGCACCAGGTAGGCATCGGGCGCATCGGCCGGCATGGCAACGCCTTCGGCCTCCAGCAGCAGGATCAACCGCTCGATGCCGATGGCGAAACCGACGCCGGGGCACGGCTTGCCGCCCAGCTGCTCGACCAGACCATCGTAGCGGCCGCCGGCGGCCACCGTGGCCTGGGCACCCAGCTTGGTCGTGGTCCACTCGAACACGGTGCGGTTGTAATAATCGAGCCCGCGCACCAGCCGATGATTGATGCTGTAGGTGATGCCGACGCTATCGAGGTACGCCTTCACGCCGTCGAAATGCGCACGCGATGCCTCGCCAAGGAAGTCGGCCAGCTTGGGGGCGCCTTCGGCCATGACCTGCAGCGCCGGATTCTTGGTATCGAGCACACGCAAGGGGTTGGTGTAGAGCCGGCGCTTGCCATCCTCGTCGAGGATGTCGGCGTGCTGCTCCAGGTAGGCGATCAGCGCCTCGCGATGCGCCGCGCGCTCGGCAGCGTCGCCCAGCGTATTGAGCTCGAGCGCCAGATCGGTGAGGCCCAACCGCTGCCACAGGTCGGCCAGCATCACGATCATCTCGGCATCGGCATCGGGTGTCTCGAAACCGAAAGCCTCGACGCCCACCTGATGGAACTGGCGATAACGCCCCTTCTGCGGGCGCTCGTGGCGGAACATCGGTCCGGTGTACCACAGCCGCTGCGTCTGGTTGTACAACAGGCCATGCTCGATACAGGCACGCACGCAACCGGCAGTGCCTTCGGGGCGCAGCACCAGCTGCTCGCCGTTGAGACTGTCCTCGAAAGCGTACATTTCCTTCTCGACGATGTCGGTATGCTCGCCCACGCCGCGCACGAACAGCGCGGTCGATTCGACGATGGGAGTGCGGATCTGGTTGTAGCCATAGGCGGCGAGCCAGTCGCGGACCACGCCATCGAAATACAGCCACGCGGTACTAGGCAGCGGCGCATCCTTGGTCGCGATCGGCAGCGCGTCGTTCATGCCGCGGATGCCTTGTATGGTTTTGCTCATGGAGTCGGTTCGGAGAAGGAAAAGATGAGGCGCGGAGCGGTGCGCCGCTCCTGCGCGGATTACACCGGTTGCAGCGGGATGGTCTTGGCAGCGGCGCCCTCGCGGCGCTTCTCGCCACCCTCGCCATAGCGGGTCTGTACGTAATGCTCGACGATGGCCTGGAATTCCGCGGCGACGCGCTCGCCCTTGAGCGTCACGTCCTTCCTGCCGTCGACGTAGACCGGGCAGACCGGCACTTCACCAGTGCCGGGCAGCGAGATGCCGATGTCGGCGAGCTTGGATTCGCCGGGGCCGTTCACCACACAGCCCATCACCGCCACCTTCATTTCCTCGACGCCCGGATACTGCTCACGCCAGATCGGCATCTTTTGCCGCAGGAAATCCTGGATGTCGCGCGCCAATTCCTGGAACACGGTCGACGTGGTGCGGCCACAGCCTGGGCAGGCAACGACCATCGGCGTGAAGCTGCGCAGGCCCATGGTTTGCAGCAGCTCCTGCGCCACCACCACTTCCTTGCAGCGATCACCGCCCGGCTCCGGGGTCAGCGAAATGCGGATGGTGTCACCGATGCCTTCCTGCAGCAGCACGCCGAGCGCGGCGCTGGAGGCGACAATGCCCTTGGAGCCCATGCCAGCCTCGGTCAGCCCCAGATGCAGCGGGAAATCACAGCGATCGCCCAGATCGCGGTAGACGGCAATCAGATCCTGCACCAGCGACACCTTGCACGACAGGATGATCTTGTCCGGGCTCATGCCCCAGCCGATCGCCTGCTGGGCCGAATCGAGCGCAGAGCGGATCAGCGCTTCGCGCATCACCGCATCGACCGGTAGCGGTTGGGCCAGTTGGGCGTTTTCGTCCATCAGCTTCGTTGCCATCGCCTGGTCGAGCGAGCCCCAGTTCACGCCGATGCGCACCGGTTTGTCGTACTTGATCGCGGTTTCGATCATGAACGCGAACTTCTCGTCGCGCTTGCTGCCCTTGCCCACATTGCCCGGATTGATCCGGTACTTGGCCAGCGCCTCGGCGCAATCGGGATAATCGCGCAGCAGCCGATCGCCGTTGAAGTGGAAATCCCCCACCAGCGGCACTTGACAGCCCCAGTGCTCCAGCTTGGTCTTGATGGTGGCAACCTGGGCTGCGGCTTCGGCGCTGTTGACGGTGATGCGCACCATCTCGGAGCCGGCACGCCACAGCTCGAACACCTGGCGAGCCGTACCCTCGGCATCGGCAGTGTCGGTATTGGTCATCGATTGCACGACGATGGGATGGTCGCTGCCGACCCAGACATGCCCGACCTGGACCTGTCGCGTCGCACGACGCGCGTTTGCTTCGCTCATGGTGCTCTACTTCAACTCGAATGTGGCAACGTTGACGTTGGTGTACTGCGCCAGATCAACGGGCTGCCCCTTGAGGAACAGCCGGGTTTGCGGCGCATTGCCGATCTTGATGGTGAACGGGCGCTTGCCCGATACCGTGCGCTCGCCGCCCGCCGGGATCACTTCGGACAATATCCGCTGGCCAGCGGCGTCGTGCACCTGCACCCAGGTTTCACCCTGAGCGACAAAGCGTAGCTCGTCGGTGCCCACGCTGACCGGCGTTAGCGTTGGCGTTGGCGTTGGCGTTGGCGTTGGCGACAGCCTGTCATCGGCGACACTGGCGACGACTGCGACGGGCGCACTCGCCACCACGCTGGCGGCCAGGGACGACGCCACGTTGGCAATCGGCGCAACCGGCGCCGGCATCTCGATCACCTGATTGGGAACGACATCGAGCTGCGGGCTCACCGGCAGCTGCAGATACCACCAGACACCGCCGACCACGGCCGCGAAAGTCGCCACGCCAACCAGCACGCCGGCCATACCGCCACCGGAGCCCGAGGCCGAGCCACCCGCCAGATTGAAGCCCAGCTCCTCCTTCACGGCAGGCAAGGCGGACTGCAGCCGCTCCTTGGGCAGCAAGCGCTCCAGATCGGCCAGCAAGGGCGCGGCATCGAGACCGAGCAACTTCGCATAGTTGCGGACAAAGCCGCGCGCGAAGGTATTGCCCGGCAGGCTTTCGAAATGGTCGATCTCGATGGCATCGATCTGCTTCTTACCCAGCTTGAGCTGGGCGCCGGCCTGTTCGACCGTCAAACCTAGTGCCTCGCGTCGTGCACGCAGACGTGCACCCACGCTTTGCGGGGGCACAGGCAAGGGGGCGGGCGTCGATTCGAAATGCTCGCTCATTGTGTTTTCTCTATCACCTGCACACGACGATCAGTCGTATTTTCCGGTCAGCAGTTTGGTGGTTTCCAGCGAATCCGGGAAGCGGCTCTTCAGTTGCGCTGCGAGCCTCGCCTCGCCCTCACGATTGCCGGCCAGGCGTTCGATACGCACACCCAGCCACAACAGCTCGGCGCTTTCGGGCAAACGTTTTTGGAGGTCGAGGTAGTTTTTCTTCGCATTGACCGGGTCACCCAGCTTGATGCTGAGTTCAGCCAATTGCACGTGGGCCAGTATATTGTCCGGGCGCCGCTTGATCGCACGCTCGAAATAATCCTGCGCGGTCTGGACCTCTCCAGCCTTGATCGCGCACTGGCCCGCGTTCACCAAGGTCTTGTCAGGCGTGGCATACAACGGGTTCTTCAGCGCATTCATATAGAAGGCAATGCCCTCCTGCATCTGACCCTGCTGGCAGAGAAACCACCCATAGTTATGGTTGATATCAGGATCGTCCGGCGACAGGGACAAGGCTTTCAGAAAGGCATCCCGTGCCTTCTGCGTGTCCTTCAGCTCCGCATGGATCAGGCCAAGAATATTGTAGGCGGCAGCAAACTTCGGGTTTGCGGCCAGCGCCTTGTTTGCTTCGTCGATCGCAACGGCATACTGGCCGCGCTGAAAATAACCCACCGCCAACTGGGTGCGGATCGACGCCAGGTCACCCGGCTCGGCCTTGGCCGGAGCCAGTGCTAGCAAGGTCAAGGCACATGCCATCAATCGCATCCATCCCATCAAACCTTGCTGCATGCCCTTCCCCTTCAACTATGGAACGTGATCGGCTGCGCCTCGGGCGCACGCTGCGTTCTCTTGGTACGGTCCTTGACCTGACCGGCCAACTGACCACATGCGGCATCGATATCGTCACCACGCGTTTTGCGCACCGTGATGATGTAACCGGCTTCGGCGACGATGTCGCGAAAGGCGAGAATAGCATCGCGCGACGAACGGTTGTAGCCCGAGTTGGGAAAGGGGTTGAACGGAATCAGATTGATCTTGCACGGCACGTCGCGTATCAGCGCCGCCAATTGGCGCGCGTGCTCGGGTTGATCATTGATACCTTCGAGCATCACGTACTCGAAAGTGATGAAATCTCTAGGCGCCTTATCCAGATAACGGTTGCACGCCGCCATCAGCTCCTTGAGCGGATACTTCTTGTTGATCGGCACGATCTCGTCGCGCAAGGCGTCGTTGGGTGCGTGCAGGCTGACAGCCAGCGCCACCGGACAGGCGTCGCGCAGGCGGTCCATGGCGGGCACCAGGCCCGAGGTCGACAGCGTGACGCGGCGGCGCGACAGGCCGTAGGCATTGTCGTCCAGCATCATCCGCAAGGCGGCGACCACGTTTTCGAAATTGGCGAGCGGCTCGCCCATGCCCATCATCACCACGTTGGAGACAATGCGCCCCCCTTCCTGCGCCGGCGCGCCAATGCGGGCCTGCTCGGCGGAAAGCCGGTTTTCGGCCCACCACAGCTGACCGATGATCTCGCCCACCGACAGGTTGCGGTTGAAGCCCTGCTTGGCGGTCGAACAGAACGAGCAATCGAGCGCACACCCCACCTGGCTCGACACGCACAGCGTGCCGCGATCGTCCTCGGGAATGAACACCGTTTCGATGCCATTGCCGACACCGACGTCGAGCAGCCATTTCACCGTGCCGTCACTGGCCACGTGCTCGGCCAGCATGTCCGGCGACTTCACCAGCGCATCCGCAGCCAGTTTGCCGCGGAAGGTCTTGGCGATGTCCGTCATCTGCTCGAAATCGGACACGCCCCGCTGGTGTATCCACTTCATCAGTTGCTTGGCGCGGAACGGCTTCTCGCCGTAGCGGACCATCAGCTCTGCGAGGCCATCGGCATCGTAATCGAGCAGATTGACAGACATCTCTTTACTCCTCGGTCAGCCCGAAAAGGGCTGACGACTTAACGGCCGCAAACTTCCGAAGCCGCGAAGAAGTAGGCTACTTCGATTGCGGCGTTTTCAGCACTGTCCGAACCGTGAACGGCATTGGCATCGATCGAATCGGCGAAATCGGCACGGATGGTGCCGGCATCCGCCTTCTTCGGGTCGGTGGCGCCCATCAGCTCACGGTTTTTCAGCACGGCATTTTCACCTTCCAGCACCTGGATCACCACCGGGCCGGACACCATGAAGCTGACCAGATCATTGAAGAACGGGCGCTCCTTGTGCACGGCGTAGAAGCCTTCGGCTTCGGCACGCGACAGTTGCTTCATCTTGGCGGCGACGATCTTGAGGCCGGCCGATTCGAAACGGTCGTAGATCTTGCCGATCACATTCTTGGCAACTGCATCGGGTTTCACGATCGACAGCGTGCGTTCAATAGCCATGTTGACTCCAGAGTAACTTAACGGTTCAGTGAAAGAAGGAAATCGTTGCGGCGGTGCGCGAAACTAGGCTAGCCTCGTTACAGCACCAGGCTTGGCCCTGCGTCGAGCCAAAATAGCCGAGTATTATAACAAACTTGCAATCATAGCGGCAGATGAGCGAAGGACAAGACCCCATATTGCGCGACGCCGAGCAGAATCGGCTGAAAGAACAGGTGTTCTGGCGGCTGGGCATTGCCGCCGGACTGATCGTCATCATTCTTTCCGGCATCTATCTACTCGATCGCCCCGATCAAGCTGCCGATGAACCGGTCCGTCCTGCCGCGCCGCGCATCGCCACAGCGCCGACTGCCGTGGCCTCGCAGCCGGCAGCCGCCCCGGTGCCGGCGAGTGCAGTCGCCAGCGAGCCCGTCACGGCCTCAGCACCGCCAACTGCCCCGACCAGCGCCGCGACGCCGACAGCCACGCCAACGGCCGTGGCGGTGACCCCAACCTCGGCCCCGACAGCCCATCCGACGCTGACCTCGCCGGTACAGCCTCTACGCCCCGCGCCGACCGAGCCACCGCCGCCGCGCGCGCAACCGGCCCCGACACTGGCCAAGCCATCTCGTCCCGCCCTCCCGATTCCGCCCGCCGCTCCGGCGCGCCCGGCCAAGGAAGTCACGGTCCAGGCCGGCGTATTCCTGCATGCCGACAATGCCGAGAAACTGTTGCGCCAGCTGCAGGCCGCCGGCTTGCCGGCCTACCTGGAAACCCGGGTCCAACTCGGCCCCTTCAAGACCCAGGCCGAAGCCGATGCCGCTGTTCGCAAGCTGCGCGCTCTCGGCATCCAGCCTGTGGTGCAGCAACAATAGCCAGCGTATTGCCCAAACTGGAAACGCGCCCTGGGGCGCGTTTCTGTTTTCTGGGTTCCGGCTTGCGCGTCAGGCCAGCCAAGGCACCAGGTTCGGCGCAAATTGCTGGCGTTGCTTGGTCGCCTCGCCCATCAGCACCAGGCCCAGCAGCTCCCCCGCTACGCCCACGCTACGCGCGAGTAACCCCGTGTCAGTCGCCTCGATCTGCCACTGCGCATCGCTCTGCCCCAAGACCGGCGCCACCACCGTCGGGCAGGCAGGGGTTTTCACCACCACCGGCATTGCCGGATAGGCAAGCTCTGCGATGCCTCCGGCCAGCACGGCAGCCAGCGTTCGTGCCTGCTGCATGATGGGCATGACGAAGGGCAGATTGAGCGTCGCCACCTCGGCACAATCACCGAGGGCATAGACGTGGGCATCGCTGCTGCGCAGCTGCCGGTCGACGACGATGCCGCGCGCGACAGCAAGACCGCCCTCACCAGCCAGCGCGGTACGCGGGCGCAAGCCAACGGCGGACAACACCAGCCCCGCCTCCAGCTCACTGCCATCGGCCAGGGTGAGCCGGTAACCCGCTTCGCTACGCGCCACCGCGCTCGCCGCCAAGCCCAGACGAAAATCGACGCCCGCCGCGGCAAGCTTCGCCTGCAGCCAGGCTCCCGCCTGCTGCGGCACCAGCCGCGAGAGCGGCCAGAGCGCGGGATCGATCACCACGGGCTCGATGCCGCGCGCCAGGAGATCGTTGGCAAACTCGCAGCCGATCAGGCCCGCGCCAAGGATAGCCACCCGCCGGACACCATCGAGGCGCTCGGCAAAGCGCGCGTAGTCGTCCAGATCGTTCACCGACAAGATCTCGGGGGTCGCGTCGCCCGTGAGTTGCAATCGCACCGGATCGGCGCCCAGCGCCAGCACCAGGTCGCGGTAGGCCAGCGCGGCACCATCATCGAGCTGCAACTGGCGCCTCTGGGTATCGATGCTCACAACCGAGCGCCGCGTCAGGATGGTGGCGTTCAATTCCTCGGCCATCTTCTCGACCGGCTTCATCACCAGCGCCTGCGGCGTCTTGTTGCCAGCCAGCGCATTCGACAACATGGGCTTGGAATAAAAGCCCCCTCCATCGCGGGTGACGATGGTCAGCGGCGTAGCGGAATCGAGCTTGCGGAACTCGCGCGCGCAGTTATACGCGGCAAGCCCGGAGCCAACGATGACGACGGGTTCGGACATGGGTACTCCGGATTGAATCTAGAAGGGAATCAGGCGCTGGCCCTGGCATCGGGCAGGTAATCGACCCCGGTCAGCGGGGCGGCGAGCACCGCCTGCCGTACCGCCTCGATGGCGGCGGCGCGCGGGAAGTTCTTGCGCCAGGCAAGCACCACGCGACGCGACGGTACAGGGTCGGCAAAGGGGCGTATCGCCAGTAGGGCGTCATCCGCTGGCGTCACCGAGGTGATCGGCAGCACGGTCACGCCTATGCCGCCCGCCACCATGTGGCGGATGGTCGTCAGCGACGAGCCCTGTAGGGTGCGTTGCAGGCTGCTGCCGGCCGCCACGCTCTCGCGGTTGAGGTCGGGGCAGGTTTGCAGCACATGATCGCGAAAGCAGTTGCCGGGCGACAGCAACAACACGTTTTCTCCGGAGAGCTGCTCGGAATCGATTTCGTCCTGCGCCTCCCAAGCATGCCCCTTGGGCGTTGCGACCACGAAAGGCTCGTCGTACACCGCTTGGGTGACGATGCCGCTTTCATGGAAGGGCTCGGCGACGACGGCGATATCGATCTCGCCTTGCTTGAGCATTTCGACCAGGCGCGAGGTGTAGTTCTCCTCCAGCAGCAGCTGCATCTGCGGCGCGCGTTCGCGCAATGCCGGAATCAGATGCGGCAGCAGATAGGGGCTGATGGTGTAGATCATTCCCAGGCGCAAGGCGCCGGCCAGCGGGTCCTTGCCCTGCTCCGCCAGCTGCTTGATCACCTGCACCTCTTCCAGCACCGCCTGCGATTGTTCGACGATGCGCTCGCCGATGGGAGTGAGGGTGACATCGCCCGCCGAGCGCTCGAACAGCGTCACCCCGAGCTCGTCCTCCAGCTTCTTCACCGCCACTGACAAGGTCGGCTGCGAGACGAAGCAGCTGGCCGCCGCGCGGCCGAAGTGGCGCTCGCGCGCAACGGCAACGATATAGCGCAGTTCCGTCAGCGTCATGCCCGCCCCCCCCACGGCGCCAGCTCGCGCCAGCGCAGACGGCACAACACAAAGGTCACGGCCAACAGACCAATGCAAGTCAACAGCGTCCAGATCGGCATCGATACGCCAAACAAGGTGAAATCAATCTGACTGCAATCGCCGACCGGGCGGATCAGCGCGACGAACCACTCGGGCCAACCAGGTGCGTTCAGATCAATGGGGAAAGGCAGGCTGGAGCCGCAAACCAGGCTGGGATCGGCAGGGCCGTATTGCAGGCGGATGTTCCAGGCAGCGGTGGCGGCGCCAAACAACGCAGCCGCACTCGCCAGCACGCCGATCAGCGCCACTCCGGTGCGCGACCTGGGCAGCCAGGACGTCGCCAGCAGGGCGACCAGGCCATAGGCAATGACAGCGAGGCGCTGGTACACGCACATCAGACAGGGCATCACCCAGTTCACGTACTGATGGTAAAGCGCGAAGGCAATCATGCCTACGCATGCCAGGAACAACAGCAAAAACGGCAAACGCCAGCGCATTGTCACTCCCGATTGTTTTTTTCAATCGGCGATTGTAGCGCGCTGACTGTCGGCAAGGAAATCGGCGAGCGCGGCGCGCTGCGCCATCGCGTCGCGGTAGCCTAGCCGTATCAGTTCCCGCGTGTACTGGTGGTGAAACAGGACATAGCTGGCCACCACCGAGCCCTGCCGCCGGAAAGCACCGAGCCCGCCCAGCATGAAGCGCAGCCCCGGGGGAAAGGTCGAACGGTGCGGCATTGCCAGCCGCTCCAGCGGCCGGCTGGGCGTGATGCTGAGCACCTCGATCGGGCGCAAACCCAGCCTTACCCGCTCCGCTGGCGGCAGCAGCCCAACCGTGCGATTGATGCGGCGCACCCGTTCGAGATCGGCCTCCAGGCCATCGATAAAGATGCTGTCCATCAAATGGCCTGCGACCTGGGCAATCGACGGGTAGCCGACGACCTTTTCGCGGGCCGGCCCCACCTCGCGCTGCGGTGCCACGCCGATCACCAGCACGCGCTCCGCCCCCAGATGGATGGCCGGGCTGATCGGTGCCACTTGCCGCACCGAGCCATCACCGAAGTACTCGCGATGGATGTGCGTCGCAGGGAAAACCAGTGGAATCGCGCTGGACGCCATCAAGTGCTCGGGGCCGATCTGCGTGCGCGTGCCAATGCGCAGTGCGCGCTGCCAGCCCTCCAGCTCGTCGCAACCCTGGAAGAAACTGACCGATTGCCCCGACGTGTAGCCCGATGCGGTGATCGCCAATGCACGCAGATAGCCACGCTCGATACTGCGGGTCACGCCGGGAAAATCGATCATCGAATGCAGCAATTGACCCAGCGGCTTGCTGTCGAGAAAAGAGCGCGGGTTGTGCCGACCCAAGCCGCCCACCAGCAGCGAGAACATCCAGTGCGCGGCGCGGCCGAACAGCGCGGGCAGCGTAGCGCGATACACCTGCTCGGGCGTGAGCTGCAGCCAGGCGCGGGCGAGTTCGCGCACCGCGCGATGAAAATCCTCAGCGCCGGCCGCGATCGCGGCCGCATTGATGCCGCCGGCCGAGGTACCGCAGATGATGGGAAAGGGATTGCCCACTTGGCGCGGGGAGAGCCGCGACACAGCGAGCAACACCCCCACCTGGTAAGCCGCCCGGGCGCCCCCGCCCGACAGAATGAGCGCCGTGCGCCCCGCGCATTGCGGCGATCGCAAATCCATACCCATTCCCCTCCCCTGACTTGTCTTTCTTACACGCTAGCGGGCGGCGCACACGCATGCAATCCCCGCGTGCCCTTTCATGCCGACCGTAGCCTAGAAAGCAACAGCCCGGTATAATCGATTTTTGCGCCCCGAGGATTTGCGCCCCATGCGTATTGTTCAGAAAGCTCTGACCTTCGACGACGTTCTGCTCGTTCCCGCCCATTCCAGCGTCCTGCCCCGCGACGTTACCCTGTCCACCCGCCTGACCCGCGATATCCAGCTGAACCTGCCGCTGGTCTCAGCCGCCATGGATACCGTGACCGAAGCCCGCCTTGCCATCGCCATCGCGCAGGAAGGCGGCATCGGCATCATGCACAAGAACATGCCAGCCAAGAATCAGGCGCAGGAAGTGGCCAAGGTCAAGCGTCACGAATCGGGCATCGTCAAGGACCCGATCACCGTCCGCCCCGAGATGTCGGTGCGCGATGTGCTCGCCATCACCCGCCAGCACAAGATTTCCGGCCTGCCGGTGCTCGATGCCAACGGTCAGGTGGTCGGCATCGTCACCAACCGCGACATCCGTTTCGAATCCCGCTTGGATGCCCCGGTCGCGTCGATCATGACGCCCAAGGATCGCCTGGTCACCGTCAAGGAAGGCGCCAGCATCGACGAAGCACGCGAGCTGATGCACACGCATCGCCTGGAGCGCGTGCTGGTCGTCGACGACAGCTTCCGCCTCAAGGGTCTGATCACCGTCAAGGACATCATCAAGAAGACCGAGCACCCGAACGCCGCCAAGGACAGCCATGGCCGCCTGCTGGTCGGCGCCGCGGTCGGCACCGGTGGTGACACCGAGGAGCGCGTATCGGCACTGGTGGAAGCAGGCGTCGACGTCATCGTCGTCGATACCGCGCACGGCCACAGCCAGGGCGTGATCGACCGCGTACGCTGGGTCAAGCAAACCTACCCGCAGGTACAGGTGATCGGCGGCAACATCGCCACCGCCGCCGCCGCGCTGGCGCTGGTCGAAGCCGGCGCCGACGGGGTCAAGGTCGGTATCGGCCCCGGTTCCATCTGCACCACGCGTATCGTTGCCGGTGTAGGTGTGCCGCAGATTTCCGCTGTTTCCAATGTGGCCCAAGCACTGGCCGGCACCGGCGTGCCGCTGATTGCCGATGGCGGCATCCGCTTCTCCGGCGACATTGCCAAGGCACTGGCAGCTGGCGCCCACTGCGTGATGCTGGGTGGCCTGTTCGCCGGCACCGAGGAAGCGCCCGGTGAAGTCGAGCTCTACCAAGGGCGCTCGTACAAGAGCTACCGCGGCATGGGTTCGCTCGGTGCGATGCAGCAAGGCTCGTCCGACCGCTACTTCCAGGAAGAGAACACCGCCAATGTCGAGAAGCTGGTGCCGGAAGGCATCGAAGGCCGCGTGCCCTACAAGGGCCCGATGACCGCCATCGTGCATCAACTGGTCGGCGGCATCCGCTCGTCCATGGGCTATCTTGGCTGCGCCAGCATCGCCGACATGCACGCCAAGGCGGAATTCGTCGAGATTACCTCGGCCGGCATCCGCGAATCGCACGTGCACGACGTGCAGATCACTAAGGAAGCACCGAACTACCGGATGGAGTAAGGACGCCATACTGACGCGTTCCTAGCGCAGCCAGAAAAACCAACTAAACCCGCTAATTTACTAGGTTAGCGGGTTTTTTCTTGTCTAACGCCATCTCGCCACATACAGCCAAAACCACAAATAATCCCCTCCGTTCTCCCACCGTTTTACAATGGGGCTTGTACTTCAGTAAAAACCGGTGGGAATCAAGGCGCTAACCGAGCTGCAATGCCAGAAGGCTTTGTTGCACAACCCGGCAGAAAGTTGAGCCAGCCCCAACCCCGGACGGATTTATGCCACGCGCACCGTTTCCGGCATGCCCAGTTGCGTGAACCGGTTGAGCAAGGCGGCACGGACTTGCAGCTCCGCCACCTGTCGCTCGAAGGTGCGCGCCTTCACCCGTTCACCCAGCAACTTGAAGCAGTGCATCTTGGTTTCGACCAGGCTGCGCTGGTGATAACCGCCCCAGCGTTTCCAGATCGCCGGACCCTACCGGCGCATCGCGCGTAGTACTTCGTTCCGCACTCGCGCTCCTTCGCCGTTCTCTTTCCTGGCTGGCCGTTCTTGCGCACCGGGATGATCGCCTCGGCACCTCGTTCGGCAATGGCACGATGGCAACCCTTGGTGTCGTAAGCCCCATCGGCATGGAAGCTGGCGATGGTTTCGTCGACCGGAATCTGTGCCCGCAAATCCGGCAACACCGGCGCATCACCCACACCATTGCCGGTGATTTCAATCGCGCGGATTTCCAGCGTTTGCGCGTCGATGCCCAGATGCACCTTGCGCCATTGTCGACGGTACTCGGCGCCATGTTTTTCTCGTTTCCACTCGCCTTCGCCGAGGAACTGGTTGCCGGTACTGTCGGTCAGTAGATGCAGGTCACCCGACGCTACGTCGTACTGGAATCTGCACCGTCAGCGTCTGTTGCCGTCGGCTGAGCGTGCTGTAGTTCGGAATGCGCCAGTCGAGCTCGGCCAGTTTGATCAGGCCCTCGACCATGCCGATGGCCTGCCGCAATGCCAGGCGGAACAGCGCCTTGATCGACAGACAAAACTGAATCGCGGCATCGGAGAAGGTCGCCTGATGCCCGGGCTTGCCACTGGCTGGCGCGTACCATGGCATGGCTGGATCAAGCCAGATCAACAGCGATCCCCGAACCTTGAGGGCGGCGTTGTAGTCACGCCAGTTGGTGGTCTTGTACTTGGCTGGGGCGGGCTTGGTCATGGCCGGCGTTTACCGGTAGGGTTCAGGCGAGGGGAATTGTGCAACAAAGCCGGGGTGACTATCCATGCATATCACAGACAAACTGCCGCCTAGCTGTTCAGCCAACCGGACACCCAAACTGCTGCGCTGTTGGGTTCCCCCCCCCAATGTCTGCGGCACTCCAGCCGCCCCTTACCTGCGACGTTAACACTCATGAACCTTCGAGCCGTGCTCTTTGATCTCGATGACACCTTGCACGACAAGTCTGCAACATTGCGTGCGGTCGCGGCTAAGCAGTATGCCAGTGGTGAACTTTCGTCCTTTGGCATCCATGAAAGCGAATGGGAATCCCTGTACGTCGCTCTGAACAACCTTCGCATTGAGAAGACCGAGGTCTTCTCTCGCCTTCGAGATCAATTCTCACTGCCGTCAGGCCTCGTCGAGTCGCTGCTCGCGGACTTCGACAAGAACCTTGGAGCGACGGCCAAACCGTACGTTGGTGCATTGGATCTCGTCAGATCGTGCAAAGCGCAGGGCATGAAGGTTGGCCTTGTGACCAACGGCCGTGACGCTTTTCAGCGAAGCAAGATCATAGGCCTGGGCCTCGGGGAGAACCTCGATGCGTTGGTTACCTCGGGCGGCCTCGGAATCAAGAAGCCGGATTCGCGCATCTTCCGCGCTTGCCTCCAGATGCTCGATGTCGAGCCGCATACTGCTGCATTCGTCGGCGACGACTTCGCAGCCGATATGCAGCCCGCGCTGGAGCTTGGGATGCAAGCCATCTGGAAATCCGCCGCCACGTCCCCGCGTGTAGCGTTCAGCAGTGATAGCCTCAATGAAATCCGAGCATTCCTACTATCAGCAGTCTAACCCTGTCATCGAGCGGGCGATCACCGGCGAGCCGGGCGCCGCCTCTCATGTCAAACGCTAGGGGCTTTCATGCAGCCAACCAATAGCCCAACCTGGAAACGCCTTGAAGAAAACTGGGCAAATGGTTTCAACTCGCTCATGAAGGAAGAGCAAGAAGCTCTAGCTTTGTGGTGGCTGGAAGCAGAAACCATGAATGGGACTCTAAATCAGTATTTCTGGAATAGCTCTGGCGACCTGGCATTGATTGCCTTGTCAGGCCTTGAAAATTTAAACATGCCTGTCACGCTGGAAGCATTTCGAGAAGCGCTCAAATACTTCGGTGATCCTTATCCTGTAAATCGTGAGCTGAGGATGGATCGCCTGGAAGAAATTGAAACCACCTACGGAGAAGAAGTATTTACACCGCCGTCGAGAATAATTCAAGAGCTCCCAGAAGACTTTGTCCAGGCTGTTGTTTCTCGACTGGAGGCAGTCTATGCACGCACCTAATTTCGATAAGGACATCCCCATTTTTTGCAATGCAATGTCCATCCGCAGCTGCGCGGCCCCGGCTGCCAGTTACTTCCCGCAATAGGGGTCACCATGCGTAATCGCCTCAGACTTGCCATTGTCTTGATCTACTACGCCCACTGCATTGCGGCTGTGGCGTACGCGGCCACAATCGCCGATCCGAAAGGCCAAGCTGTCCGGCTCTCTGCTCCGTTGTGGCTTACGCCGTCTTGCTTGCTTGACTTAATGCCCACCGTGCCTGGCATCAAGTCCAACGAAACATGGCAATTGCAAACGCTGGTGCAATTGCCAATGGCTTTTACCTTTAGCTCTGTCGTGCTTTACGCGGCTGACACATTGCTCCAAAAAATCTGGGTCATCGATTGGCGTTCAGCGACTGCTGTCGGACTCTTTCTTGGACTGCTTCTTGGCGGATTATGGTTCTTCGTCACACATGGCAACCACCTGATTTGGCTGACCCTTTCCCTATTGGGCGGACTTGCAAGCGCCACTTTCTATGCCAAGCTCCTCGGCCGCTGATCTATCGGCCAATCACCACGGCAAGCCCGCGCCGCACCCCTTACCTCCTACGTATAATCTCACGCACGTTTAGTTTGATGCAGTCAGCGAGAACCCATGGATAGAGAAGCCGAGGCCTATCAAGGCAGCCAAGCCAGGGTGGTGAATCGGGGGGATGTGTTCTGGATCGGCGCCGACGAATCCAGGGGGTCCATCCCTGGGCACCCGCATCCCTACGTCGTCATTCAGGATGATGTCTTGAACCATTCCCGCATCAGCACCGTCGTGGTTTGCGCACTCAGTTCGAACCTGAACAAGGCCAATGAGCCAGGGAACGTATTGCTGGAGCCCGAGGAGGGAAATCTGGCCAAGCAAAGTGTCGTGGTGGTTTCGCAAGTTTCCTGTCTGTACAAGACCCGTTTGGGTGAACGCATAGGCGCGCTTTCAAGCCAGCGCGTCGAGCAGATATTGGCGGGAATGCGATTCCAGCAAACTTCATTCTTCAATCGCCAATGAGCCCATCCATCCAGGGCGGACGGCCCCACCCTGTAATCGAGCAGGCACGCCATGGTGGGCCACACTGCTCGATTTTGCAGATGCAATGCCGCCGTTGCTTGCCATTCATCTCTCGCCTTGAGCCCGCATCATGGATCGTCGTGGCCTCGATTCGGCCAGCCGTTCATGCACGCCGGAACCGCTGCGTGGCATGGCGCTGGGACGCGGCAATCTCAAGCAAGGAAACCGCCCGCAATAGCTGGATCGGCGGTCGTGCCCCTACAACGATTTCAGATTTCGTCCTACAGCCTACCTTGCAGCGATGACCAACAATGGGAGCGCATCGTCGAAGAGGTTTTCCCCATGTTGCCGCTGGATCTGCCCGATTTCACGCTCGTCACACCTCGCAAGCCCGGCATGCCGCCGCGCGTCGTCATCGTGCCCATGGTTCCCGATGATGACGATGATGATATGAACGATGGCTTGCCCGAGCTCCTTCCCCCGCCACCGGAACCTACTGTGCACTAGGCTTGTATTCGCTGTTTCGCGACACTG
Source organism: Chitinolyticbacter albus (assembly GCF_024437655.1). Taxonomy (GTDB): domain Bacteria; phylum Pseudomonadota; class Gammaproteobacteria; order Burkholderiales; family Chitinibacteraceae; genus Chitinolyticbacter; species Chitinolyticbacter albus. The sequence goes on along the minus strand of NZ_JANBVF010000017.1, from coordinate 122,407 downwards.
TGCTGGATCTAAAACGATCGCCATCAGGCGCACGGCACCTGCAAGAAGGTTGATTGCCAGGGGCGGAGCGGATAGCTGTTTTTCGAACCCGCCCTGCAGGTTCATGGATTTTGGGGGGGCTGTGCGGCGGCTGAGACCCGGTTCCTAGCCGGCTCCTCGCATTGCCATGAACGCTTCGTTAAACAACGAATGACAAGCCCCGCGTGAATGCAGCGCGGCGAGCGCCTTGTTTGGGAGTTGAGCCATGGTCCGCTTCAATCGACCCCTTGCCCGGTTGCTGGCGCTGCTCAGTCTGCTGGCCCTGACCGCCTGTGGCGGCGGCGGCGATGGAGACGACCACGCTGCCCCAACCCCGACCCCGACACCGGCCGGGCCGCCGGCCGCATCGGTTTCCGTACCGGTCGAAGTGCCGAGCGGGCTCGATGCCGCGCCATTCAGTATTGCGCGCAACGCAATCGTTCCGCCGGGGTTTGGCTTGCGCGTGATCGCCCGCGTGCCTGGAGCGCGCTTCATGGCCGAGGCGCCCAATGGCGATCTGCTGGTCTCGCGCCCTGGCAATGGCCTCATTGTGCGCGTGGTACCCGGCAACGGCGCTGCCGCGACCAATGTCTTTGCCAGCGGCTTGAGCCAGGGGCACGATCTGGTATTCCACACGGTGAGCGGCGTCGATTATCTCTATATCGGCGAGTCCGATCGCATCAGCCGTGCCGAATACATGGACGGCGACATCACGCTGCGGCCGCGCAGCACCGTGGTCGACAATCTGCCGGACAGCTCCCTGCCCGAACTGCAGGGCAGTTATGGTCACGCGCTGAAGAACATCGCGTTCAGCGGCAGCACAATGTATATCTCGATCGCCTCGGCGACCAATGCCAACCCTTCGGATATCCTCGCCAACCCTAAGCGCGGCGCGATCTATACCACGCCCGACATCGGCGGCGCGCTGACGCTGTATGCCCAAGGCCTGCGCAACGCCGAGGGCTTGGCCATCCACCCGGTCACGGGCGAGCGGTGGGCCGCGGTGAACCACCGCGACAACATCCACTATCCGCTGAAAGACGGCCGCTTCCCCTACAAAGCGCTCGATCCGGCCTACTACAACGACAATCCGCCCGAACCCTTCACCCAGGTGCGCAACGGCGGCAACTATGGCTGGCCTTATTGCAACCCCAGCTTTGAGGGCGGGCTTGACAGCCCCCCCTACCTGCCCGACGTGGATAACAACGAAGACGAGGCGGTGCTCGATTGCAGCGCGATAGACCGCATCAGCAAAGCCTTGCCGGCCCACTCCGCACCGCTGGGGCTGAGCTTCTGGACCGGCAGCGCGGTACCGGCGCTATGGCGCAACGGCGCAGTGATTGGCCTGCATGGCTGCTGGAATTGCACGCAGCCGCGTGGCTACAAGGTGGTCTATCTGCCGCTGCGGCCGGACAACGGTTTCGCCGATCCGCAGGATCTCGTTACCGGTTTCCTCACCGATCCGGCCGACATCGCCAGCCGTTGGGGCCGCCCAGTGGACGTGATCCCCAACCGCAACGGCAATCTCTATATCTCGGACGACTACGCCGGTGCGATCTACGAGCTGTACCGCAAGTAACCACCGTGGTTAAAGCGCGGCTAACAAGATCCAGCGCAGCGGTTCTGGCAAGAAGTGCGAAACGTCCTGAAAGGCGGTGAACCGGACTTCCTTCGGTCGCAGACAGTACAAGGCGTACGGTAAGTGAGCGCGACGTAGCCAGAAGGATTTTGTTAGCCACGCTAGGCCGCCAGCGCCGCATCCACATCGGCACGCAGTCGCACGTCGTCCGGCGCGACGCCGGGGGCATAGCGCCCAACCACGCGGCCATCACGGCCGACCAGGAATTTCTCGAAGTTCCACAGCACACCGGCCGGGTCGGTCACGACCTGGCCGCGTCCCTGCAGCCGTTCGATAAAGGCGGCGCGATCGACCCCATCCGGGCGGGCCGCGGTGAGCGCATCGTAGAGCGGGTGTCTATCGTCGCCCGCCACCGAGATCTTGGCGAATAGCGGGAAGGTCACGTCGTAAGTACTGCTGCAGAACGCGGCGATCTCCTCGTTGCGACCGGGCTCCTGGCCCTTGAAGTTGTTGGCGGGAAAACCGAGCACGCTAAAGCCTTGGTCCTGCTTCTCGCGATGGAGCGCTTCCAGCGCGCCGTACTGCGGGGTGAGGCCGCACTTGGAGGCGACGTTGACCACCAAGAGCACCTGGCCGGCGTAGTCGGCCAGCGTGGCAGGGTCGCCCGTGATGGTGTTGAGGGGAATGGCTTGCAGGTTTGCACTCATGGGAGGATTCCGATTCGGGTTCAGGTGAGGCGCCGGCCCTGGGCATCGAAGCGGGACCAATAGTGTTCCAGCTTCAGTTCCTTGAGCGCGGCATTGAGATAGCGGGTATCCAGCCATTGGGCCGGATCGACGGTACGGCGGATCAGCTTGAAACGATAGGCATCGGCAATCGCCTCGCGTTCGCGGGCCAGGATGAACGGATCGGCCAAGGGCGTGAGCCGGTCGCGCATGGCCACGCCGGCATATTCCTCCTGGTACATGGCCTTGGTGGTGCTGCCGAATTGCGACCAGAGCGAGAACAGCGCATCGCGATTGGCTTCGTCGCTGGACCAGCGCGCGGCGCGCACCAGCGATTTCACCACACGACGCGTCGCATCCGGATACTGCTCGGCAAAGGGCTGGCGCACCAGCACGTGGCTGGGCGCGGTGGCCACGGGGGTGTTGCGGGTGTCGAAGATGACGCGCAACGCGCCCTTGTTGCGCAGATTCAGCAGATTGAGCCCGCCGAAGATCGCATCGAGATCGCCGGACTGGAATGCCGCCAACGCGGCGCCCGGCTCCAGGTTGATCACGCGCACGTCGCGCTCGGTCAGGCCGTGCAGATCGAGTATGCGGATGGCGGCCAGATGCCCGGCCGTGCCCTTGTTGAACGCGACACGCTTGCCACGCAATTCCTTCACCGACTTGATCGGCGAATCTGGAGGCACGCCCACATAGCTGTTGCCGCGCGCGCCCGACACGAACACCACGCGGGTATCGAGCCCGGCGGCCCGGCCGATGATGGACGGCAAGGCACCCTGGCTGACGAAATCGATCTGCTCGTTCGACATCGCCTCGTTGGTCGCCGGCCCCTGCCCCTTGAAGAACATCCACTTCACAGCAATGCCGTCAGCTTCGAACTCCTGCTCCAGGTAGCGGTGCGCCTGCACCACGTCGAGCGTGCCGGTGCCGCTGCGCGGTGGATTACCGACCCCGGCGGACGAGACGCCAAAGCGGATCACACGCGGTTTGGCGGGCGCCGCCAGCAAAATACCTGGCATGGCGGCGCCCGCCAGCGCAGCCAGGCCACCCGCCAGCAGGGTGCGTCTATCCATCATCGCCCTGCCCTCACGCCGCCAGGGTCTGGCGGCGCGCCAGCACGTGGCGGTTCTCCGGCCGGGCCAGGCCCAGGTTCTCGCGCAGCGTGCGGCCTTCGTACTCGGTGCGAAAGAGGCCACGGCGCTGCAACTCGGGCACCACCAGTTCGACGAAATCGTCGAGCCCGGTGGGCAAAATGGGCGGCATGATGTTGAAACCGTCGGCGGCGTGGTGGACAAACCAGTCCTCGAGCTGGTCGGCGATCGAGGTGGGGCTGCCGACGATGGTGCGATGGCCACGCGCGGTCGCCACCGCGTAGACCAGCTGGCGCAGCGTGGGCTGCTCGCGGGCGATCAGGTCGGTCACCAGCTGCAGCCGGCTCTTGCCACCATTGGTGTCGGTGGGCGGCAGCGGCGCCGGGTCATCGAGGCTGTAACCGGATAGATCAACGCCCTTGTAGCGCGTCTTGAGGATGCCCCAGGCGGTATCGGGGTGAATCAGCGACTGCAGGAATTCGTATTTTTCCTGCGCTTCCTCGTCGGTGCGCCCTACCACCGGGAACACGCCGGGCATGATCAGCAGATCCTCGTTGCGGCGGCCGTACTTCGCCAGCCTGCCCTTCACGTCGGCGTAGAAAGCCTGCGCCTCCTCGCGGGTCTGCCAAGCGGTGAAGATCACTTCGGCGGTCTTGGCGGCGAGTTCGCGCCCGTCGTCCGAGGCACCGGCCTGCACGATCACCGGGTGGCCCTGCGGCGGACGGCCGACATTGAGCGGACCGCGCACCTTCAGGTGCTTGCCGCTGTGGTTCAGCGTGTGCAGTTTGTCCGGGTCGAAATAGATGCCCGATTCGCGATCACGAATGAAGGCGTCGTCCTCCCAGCTGTCCCACAGGCCCTTCACCACGTCGACGAATTCTTCGGCACGCTCGTAGCGTTCAGCATGGTCCGGGTGGGCGTCATAGCCGAAATTGCCGGCGGCGTTCTCGTTGCCGGTGGTGACCACGTTCCAGGCGGCGCGGCCGTCGCTCAGCCAGTCGAGCGAAGCGAACTTGCGCGCCAGCGTGTACGGCTGCTCGTAGGTGGTGCTGGCGGTGGCGACAAAGCCGATGTGCTCGGTCACCGCGGCCAGCGAAGCGAACAGTGTGACCGGCTCGAACTTGGCGAGCTTGCCATTGCGCTTCAAGGCATCCGGATCACCGCTCGCCTCCAGGCTGGGGCTATCGGCGAGGAAAATGGCATCGAACAGGCCGCGCTCCGCGGTACGAGTGATGGTCTGGTAGTGCTTGAAGTTGAGCCCGGCATCGGCCTGGGCATCCGGATGGCGCCAGGCGGCAATGTGATGGCCGGTGGCCTGGACGAAAGCGCCGAGGCGCAGCTTGCGAGCGGTGGACATTGCAACGTTTCCTGCGTGAGTGGGAATACGCCACCTCACGTAGCAAGCGATATACCAGTCGCGCCACATGGCCCTTTCCGCCAGCAACGGCGCGGCTTGGGCCCCACCTGCCCAGCCCCACGCAGGCCCCACCGGCTGTTGCGATCGCAGCAATGATCCGGGCGGATTGCTGCGATGCCGCCAACCTCGCGGGGCTGGTTCACCGCGCTGTGCAGATTGCTGCACATTGCTGACATCGACGTTTCAAAGCCAGCAAATCTCTGCACAACCCACAGAAAAATCAACGGCTTGCAGCATGGCACGGTTTATGCAAATTGGTTGACGCCACGGCATGAGGGCTCATGCCGGCCCGCCTTTGCCAGGAGATCGTGCATGACCGCAAGACTACCCGCCACTTCGGTATCCCGTTCCGCCGTTGTCAAATCCCGGCTGGATTTCCCGGTGATCGATACCGATGTGCACACCAACGACTACACACCGGCGCTGGAAGACTATGTGGCGCATTACGGCGGCACGCAGCTTGTCGACGAGTTTCGCCGCGCCAACAGCGAGCGCTCACGCTCGGAAAGCAACGGCCAGGACTGGTACGCGCAAACGCCCGAGCAGCGCCATTTTCATCGCACCCGCCGCAACCCATGGTGGGCGCGCGTCACCGACAACACGCTGGATGTCGCCACCTACCACCTGCCGCAGCTCCTGTACGAGCGCCAGGATGAACAGGGCGCCGACTATTCCATCCTGTTCCCCAACAACGTGCTCTCGCCGCTGGCCGCGCGCAGCGCCGAGGCGCGCCAGGTGCTGCAGCGCGCGATCAACCACTACCACGCCGACCTCTACCGCAAGTACAGCGACCGGTTGACCCCGGTGGCCGGCATTCCGCTGCACACGCCCGAGGAAGGCATCGCCGAGCTGGAATTCGCGGTGAAGGAGTTGGGGCTGAAGGTGATCAATATCGCCGGCGGCGTGCGCCGGCCGATCAAGGCGATCCAGCAGCAATTCTCGCCCGAGGAATTCAAGAAAATCGAGAAGTACGCGTCGTGGGTCGATTTCTACGGTATCGACAGCGAGTACGACTACGACCCGTTCTGGGCCAAGGCGGTGGAGCTCGGCGTACCCATCACCACCCACTACGGCAGTCAGGGCTGGGTGGGCCGCAACTCCACCAGCAACTACATGTTCAACCACATCGGCCACTTCGCCGATGCATCCGAGGCCTTTGCCAAGGCGCTGTTCTTCGGCGGCGTGACGCACCGCTTCCCGCAGCTGCGCTTCGGCCTGTTGGAAGGCGGCGCGGACTGGGGTGCGCGCGTGTTCATTCACCTGGTCGATCGCTGGGAAAAGCGCGGCCCGGAAGGCCTCAAGCACTACGACCCGGCCGCGCTCGATGGCCACGGCTTGGCCGACCTGTTCCGCCGCTACGGCGGCGATCTGGTGAAGGGCCGCTCGCTGGAGCCACAGCAGCTGATCGCCGACACGCTGGGCAAGCGCTACACCCGCGAGGCCAGCCAGCCGAGCCTTGAGCAGCAGAACGACTTCGCGCTCGCCGGCATTGAAAGCGTCGAGGACATCAAGGCGCGCTGGGTGGACAACTTCTACTTCGGCAGCGAGGCCGATGATCGCACCGTGGCGCATGCCTTCAACAACAAGGCCAATCCGCTGGGCGTGAAGATCAACGCGATCTACTCGTCCGATGTCGGCCACTGGGACGTGCCCGACCTGACCGAGGCGCTGGCCGAAAGCCGCGACCTGGTCGACGAGGGCGTGATCAGCGAGGCCGACTTCAAGGCGCTGGTGTTCGAGAACCCTTACCGGCTCTACACCGAGGCCAACCCGGACTTCTTCAAGGGCACGGCCGTCGAGGCCAAGCTCGCCCTACACGCATCCCGCAACTGAACCCCCAGCCCATCCGCCCAATCGCGCCGTGCCGAGACCCGGCCAGCGCATGCCAAGGAGCCATACCATGTCTACCGTTACCCACGCCTCCGGCGTCACCGTCACACAACTGGCCGGCCATATCGGCGCCGAAATCGGCGGCATCGACCTGTCGCAATCGCTGCCCGACGAAGCGGTGCGCGATATCCGCAATGCGCTGCTGAAGTGGAAGGTGGTGTTCTTCCGCAACCAGCAGGTCGACCATGCCGCGCAAGTGGCCTTTACCGCCCGCTTTGGCGAAGTGACCTACGCCCACCCGCACGAGGACGAGCCCATCGACGGCTACCCGGAGCTGCTGCCGATCGATCGCAGCCGCTACGAGCGGCGCAATGGCATCCAGCGCTCCAGCTACGAGAGCCGCTGGCATACCGACGTGACGGCCGTGGTCAACCCGCCTGCCGGCTCCATCCTGCGCGCGGTGAACGTGCCCTCGTTCGGCGGTGACACCCAATGGACCAACCTCGTCGCCGCCTACGAAGGGCTGTCCGCCCCACTGCGCGCGCTGGCCGATGGCCTCACGGCCGAGCATCGCTTCGGCGCCCGCTCGCGCATTCCCGCCGGCAGCAAGCTCGCCCAGCGCTTCGCCGAGAACCCGTTGGTCTCCATCCACCCGGTGGTGCGCGTGCATCCGGAAACCGGAGAGAAGGCGCTGTTCGTCAACCCGGGCTTCACCTCGCACATCGTCGGGCTGTCGCAGCACGAGAGCGACAAGCTCCTGGAAATCTTCTTCGAGCAGGTGACCAAGCCCGCCTACACCGTGCGCTTTCACTGGAACAACGGCGACATCGCTTTCTGGGACAACCGCGCCACTGCCCACCTCGCCCCGCAGGATCTGGATCACCTCGAGGGTGTGGAGCGCGTGCTCTACCGCACCACCATCACCGGCGACGTACCGGTAGGCCCGGACGGCTTCACCTCGCAGATCGTCGAAGGGGCGGCCTTCGGCACCTCAGAGCCCGAAGCGCTGAAGGCAGCACGGGCAACTGCGGCACGCGAAGCTGAAAAAGCCATCGCTCTTGCATCGGCACCCGCGGCCTGATCGCACCACGCCCAGGCAGGCCGGGGCCCTGGCCTCGGCCTGCCACTTTGCTCAGTCGGCAGGCCGCGAGCGTCGCTGCCACGCAGGCGAGCTCAGTCGCGCCCGTTGCAGCGGCGCGCGGTGCATCACTGGTAGCGTGCTGTTCAAACCAGCAGATTGCGCGGATGGCCTTGCAAGTAGGCCTCGATGTTGCCTATCAGCTGCTCCGCGAGGACTTCCATCGTTTCGATGCTGGCCCACGCGACATGGGGCGTCACGATCAGATTGGGCAGGCGCGCGTCGAGCAAGGGGTTGCCATGGCGTGGGGGCTCCTCCACCAGCACATCGAGGCCTGCTCCGGCGATGCGGCCATCGCGCAAAGCCTGCAGCAAGGCCACCTCGTCGATCAGGCCACCGCGCGCAGTGTTGATGATGAGCGCACTCGATTTCATCCGGGCGAGCTCGTCCGCGCCGATCAGGCTGCGCGTCGCGTCGGACAATGGGCAATGCAGGCTGAGCACGTCGGCGGTGGCGAGCGCAGTGTCGAAATCGAGATAGCCGGCGCGTACCGATACAGCGCCGCGTCGTTCGACAAAGCAAACCTCCATGCCGAAGGCGCGGGCCAGCTGCGCGGTGGCCTGGCCCAGGGCCCCGGAGCCGATCAGGCAGAGCCTGCTGCCCGCCAGATCATGCATGGGCGCGCCAAAATGGCAGAAACCGGGCGCACGTTGCCAGGCGCCGGCGAGCACATCGGTCTGATATGCCGGCAGTTGCCGCCGCAGTGCCAGCATCAGCATCAAGCTGTGTTCGGCCACGCCATGGATGGCGTAGTCGCGGATATTGCACACCGCCACGCCGCGCACGCGACACGCCGCCAGATCGATGATGTTGTAGCCGGTGGCGGCAACGGCAATCAGTTTCAGCTGCGGCGCCGCAGCCAGCGCCGCAGCCCCGATGGGGATCTTGTTGGTGATGGCTACGGTCGCTTGGGACAAGCGAGCGATGACCTCAGCCTCGCTGCTGGCTGCGTATTCCACCCAGGCATGGGCAAGGGCCGGCTGGCGTAGCGGCACCGGCAACGTGGCGCGATCGAGAAAAACGATATGCGGGGACATGACGACTCCGTATACAGCCGGTGGCGGCGCGAAAACCGCACTCGGGCGGGCGATCAGGCCAGGATCAGCCGGGCGGCGAACTCCTGGACGCCCTCGGTGAGCGCCGCGGCGGCCTTGTTCTGCCGCGCCGCATGATGCCAGTAGAGCGCAATCGATAGTGGTGACACATCGAGTATCACCAACTCTTCGCGCAGCAGCGCGTCGGCCGCCTGAACGCGGGGCACCACGGCGTAGGCGACGCCGGCGCAGGCCGCGGCGAACAGCGCGCTGGAATCGGGGATAGCGTGGCAGGGATAGCCGCCATCCTCCAGCCCTTGCATTTCGCGCAGCCAGCGCCGATGCAGGCTCTGTTTCTGCCCGTAAACGGCGGCCGGTGCCTGTTCCAGCGCTTCGCGCGTCACGCCGGCGATGAAGAAGTGCTGGGCGAAGGCGCGCGTTGCGACGAACACATAGGGCAAGGCGCCCAGCGACACCACTTCACACCCCGCCACGGCCTGCGATTGGGTGCTGATGCAACCGCCGACTTCGCCGGCCTTCAAGAGATCGAGCGTATACGATTCATCGTCGACCACGCAGTCGAGCAGGATGCGGTGCTGGCGCAGCACGGGCGCCAGCGCAGGGATGAGGCCGATCGCCAGGCTGTCGGCATTCACGCCGATGCGCAGGCTCTGCCAGCTGGCCTCGCCGTCGACCTGGGCTTCCAGCGTCTGCTCCAGCCCGCGCACCTGTCGCACATGCGCGAGTAGTCGCTCGCCGGCCGGCGTCGGCCTGACCGGGGCTTCGCGCACCAGCAACACGGCGCCAAAGCGCTCCTCCAGCAGTCGGATGCGCTGCGAGACGGCCGACTGCGTCAGATGCAGGCGCTTGGCCGCGCCATCGAAGCTGCCGGCGCGTGCCACCATTTCCAGCGCTTCGAGCAGTTTGTAGTCGAACATGGGTTGCGATTAGCCGGGCTGATGGTCGATTAGAAAATAGCGTTGTACCACGCGCGGCGGCTCTGTTTGAATATGGCGCAACCCATCAACCGGACTTCCCCCGCCATGAAACCCGTCAACGGCCCGCAACTGATTTCCATCGCCCAGCAATTCGGTACCCCGAGCTGGGTCTACGACGCCGCGATCATTCGCGAGCGCATCACGCAGTTGCAAGCTTTCGACACCATCCGCTTCGCGCAGAAAGCTTGCTCCAACGTGCATATCCTCAAGCTGATGCGCGAGGCCGGCGTCAAGGTCGACGCGGTGTCGCTGGGCGAGATCGAGCGCGCGGTCATGGCCGGCTACGATGCCACGGGCGAGCACAGCGGCATCGTCTTCACCGCCGATCTGCTTGATCGCGCAACGCTGGCGCGAGTGGTGGAACTGAATATCCCTGTGAATGCCGGTAGCCCGCAGATGCTGCAGCAGCTGGGCGAGGCGCACCAGGGACATCGCGTGTGGCTGCGCATCAACCCCGGTTTCGGCCATGGCCACAGCCAGAAGACCAACACCGGTGGCGAGCAGAGCAAGCACGGCATCTGGCACACGCATCTCGCCGAAGCCTACGCGCTGATCGATCGCTACCAGCTCGACCTCGTGGGCCTGCATATGCACATCGGTTCCGGCGTCGATTACAGCCATCTGGCCGAGGTATGCGACGCGATGGTGGCGCAAGTGAAGGCGAGCGGGCGCGATATCCGCGCGATTTCGGCCGGCGGCGGGCTGTCGATCCCATATCGGGTCGATGGTGAGCGTATCGATACCACGCACTACTTCAGCCTGTGGGACAAGGCGCGCAAGGAAGTCGAGGCCCACCTCGGTCACGCCGTGCACCTGGAAATAGAACCCGGCCGCTTCCTCGTCGCAGAATCGGGCAAGCTGATCGCCGAAGTGCGTGCCAAGAAGGATGTCGGCAACAACCATTTCGTGTTGTGTGACGCGGGCTTCAACGATCTGATGCGCCCGGCCATGTATGGCAGCTACCACGAAGTCACGCTGCTCACTGCAACGGGCACGGTCAAGCCGGGCACGGAACAGGCGACGGTGCTGGCGGGCCCGCTATGCGAATCGGGCGACGTGTTCACCCAGGAGGAAGGTGGCGTGGTCGCCCCGCGCGCGCTGGCTACTGCCGAGATCGGCGACTTCACGGTGTTTCACGACACCGGTGCCTATGGCGCCAGCATGTCGAGCAACTACAACACCCGGCCGCTGATTCCCGAAGTGCTGGTCGACGGCGACAAGGCCACGCTGATCCGTCGCCGCCAGACCGTGGCGGAGCTGTTGGCACTCGAAGTGCTGTAAGCCTTACTTCGCCCGTGGCTGCGCCAGGATGCGCTGGCGCGCCGCCGCGATCAGCGCATCGAGCTCGCCACTTTTCTGCATGGTGGCGAGCGCTTTGTCGAACGCGGCGACGATGTTGGCGCCATCGGCCCGCTTGCGCGAAATCACCACATGCAGTGGTGCGCTCCAGTAGGCCTGGTCCGGACAGCTCAGCTGCTGGCGCTGCGCGGCGCTCAGCTGCTGCGCCATCAGGTAGGGCCCCACTTCGGCATCGATGGGAAAGAGGTCGACGCGCCCTACCAGCAATTTGCGCAGGTTGGCCACATCGGAAGGCGCGACATCGGTGCGCAGCTTGCCGCTGACAAGCAGCGCGTCGAACCCCTCGGAATAGGTATTACCCAGCGTGGTGCCTATCGTGTAGGGCGCCAGATCCTCCAGCGATTGCCAGTTAAAGCTGCGCCCAGCCTTCTGACAGAACACCATGCGCAGCGACATGACGGGCGCCGTGTAGTGCAGATCCCGTTCGCGCTCCGGCGTACGCGCCCAGCCGAAGCTGCCATCGGCCATGCCCTGCCGGGGAGCTTCGATGGCCCTGTTGTTCGGCACCGACTGCAACTGCACCGCGTAGCCCGCCCGTTCGAACACGGTCACGACGGCCTGGCTCAGCATGCCGTTCCCGGCCAGCCGTGTGCCCATGAACGGAGGGTATTCCTGCAAGGTGAGCACCAGCGGCGCGGCATGCGCCGTCGTGAGCGTCAGAGACAGTACAAGAACACAACGAAGTATGGCAGTGGGCGTCATCGAGCTTCCCATGAATTACGCCCTAGCTTACAACGACTGCGCGGCAAGAGGTGGCCCACGGTCCGCGTGAGTCCGATAGCGTGGTGTTTCAGGCGACTCGGTGGCGCCCCGTCCCGGTGCCAGGCGATGCGAGCTGTGGTCCTTGGGGCGAGGACGGACTGCCCATCAGCAGTGGTAGACGCCCGACGCCAGCAACACGCCCCGGGGTGTGGCGTGGAAATACGCCCAGGCCATGACCGAGCCGCCCCCTGGCGCGATCACCGCGATCTCTTCACGGACGTAGTCATGCGGATGGCCTTCGAGCTCGTCCAAATGGGCGAGCGTGCTCGAATCGATCGCATAGAGCTCGCCCACGACCTGATAACGCGGCTCGCCCCTGACCAGAAACGGATATTGCTCGGCGTAGAGGCTGTATTGCTCCAGCGTTCTGGCCTCGCCCAAACAAGGCGCACCGTTGAGCCAGCGATGATTCCAGCCGCCCAGCTTGAGCGTGCCGTAGACAAAGACCAGATGCTGCACGCTTACCTGCGATTGCGCGTACCGCCGGTCAACGTGGCCTCGTCGAGCAAGGTATCGAGCGCGGCATCCGGAACGACGAAACGGCCCTTAACGGCAGGGCCGGCGCTGGGGGCCTGAGGCGTGCTTTCCACCGTCGTGGCCGGCGGCGGATCGGCTCGACGACCGGCGCTGACGGGAAGCGCCTCGCCCTGCGCTTGCAGGTCGACTTCATCGCTCTTGCTGCACTGATCCTTCACGCAGATCTGAACCCGCACCGGCGCCGAAAAATCGGCGGTCACCAGCCGCGTTTCGCTGCAATAGCTGGCGATGGTCACGCCGGCGAGCTTGGCATCCTGCAGCTGGCACGCCCGCACGTCACTGCGCGATTCGCCGATCACCTCGGCCGCCGCATCGAGCAGCGCCCAGCGATCGGGCCGCTCGCTCAGCGCCGATTGCGGCACCGACCAGGAAAGCAGCACAGTATCGGGCGTGCTCGGCTTGATGGTGACCTTGGGGGCAACATCGGTGGCAGGCGGCAACAGCACCTCGATGCGCACACTTGGGCTCGGCGTGCATTGCAGCTTGCTGCATAGTCTCACGCTCAGCTCATGCACGCCCTGCGGCAGCCCGGTCACTATCATCTTGCCGGACTGGCTATTGGGACTGGCGTCGGTAAAGCGGGTCGACTCGTAGAGCCTGCGCCCGTTGTTGTACACCTGCCAGTAGCTGCCGGGCGTGCCCCACCAGACATTCCAGCCCAGTTCGACCGGTTCGCCCGTGGTGACCTGGGGCAGCCACTCGAGCTCGGGCACGCTGGGCGGCTCGTCGCCGGCCTCATCATCGGCTGCGCCCTGCCCGCCGACCCAGGTGCTGGCCTTCAGGGGGGTACACAGCGGCTTGCCGTCGGTATCGGAATTGCACAGCTTGATTTCCAGCTCATGGCGACCTTCGGGCATGTCGGTCAACGTGTAGACGCCGCTTTGCACCGAGACGATCTGCACCTCGCCCACACGCTCGGTGCCTTCCGCTCCGCCCTGGTCCATGCGCCGGCGGGTGAATTGGCGCGTGCGCGCCAGCAGATTGCCATTGTCCCAGATTTCCCAGTACTGCGCCGTCGTGCCAAAGCCGATGTCCCAGGCTATGGTCAGCCTGTTGTTCTTGAGCTGCGACGGGATAGGATCGAGTGCCGGCTGGATGGGCGCTTCACTGCTGGGAGGCGGGAACTGCTCGCCCTCGTACCGGATCACCGGTAGCGGCACGATGGCAGGATCGTTCCCCGGCAGGGGATCGGGCGGCGCGACGGCCACACAATCGAGCAGGCCGCTGGGCATGGGCGTGCACGCCATGTCTCCCACCTGGTCCACCTCGGCTGGGGTCAGCAGTACCGCGTGACCGGGTACGGCCAGCAGGCAGCTCAACAAGACGACGATCGATCTCATCCGCGTTCCATCCTTGTGTTCCGTCCCGTTCGCCGCGGGCGGTCTGGCTAGCCTACCTTACTCGCAGTGTTCGATCATCAATTGCAGCATCCGCTCACCCCTGAATTCGTTCACACTGAGCGCAAACACCGCCCGGATGTCGGCCGGCAGCGGCTCGGCATGCTGGAAACGCATCGCTTCGATCACGAGGCCGTAGCGGTTGCGCAGCTTGAGCTTGAGATGCCGCTCGCCGACCACTCTTTGTTCCAGCACCCGGAAGGTATCGGCAAAACGCGGCGCGGGAAAACCCTGGCCCCACACCTGGCGCTCCAGCGTCTCGGCGACATCCATCGCATAATCCGTCGCATCGAGCGCGCCATCGGTCTCGATCACCCGATGGAGCGCGCCAGCCGGCATCAGCTCCGCGCATACCGCTTCGAATGCGGTGGTGAAGCGCTCGACGTTCCCGGGTCGCAGGCTGAGCCCGGCCGCCATCGCGTGGCCACCGAACTTGAGTATGAGATCGGGATGACGCTTGGAAACGAGATCGAGCGCATCGCGCAGATGCAGGCCGGGGATCGATCGTCCCGAGCCCTTGATCTCGCTCTCGCTCGCCTCGGCGAATACCAGCGTCGGGCGGTGGAATCTATCCTTGACCCGGCTGGCAACGATGCCGACCACGCCCTGGTGCCAGTCGGGCCGGAACAGGCAGATCGAATGCCTGTCGTCGACCGCCATCGTCGCCAACACCGCCTCGGCCTCGTCGCGCATGCCCGATTCGATCTCGCGCCGCGCGCGGTTCATCTGGTCAAGCTCGCGCGCCAGCGGCAAGGCGGCGGACTCACTGCCCGCCAGCAGACAGGCGATACCAAGGCTCATGTCGTCGAGCCGGCCAGCGGCGTTCAGGCGCGGCCCCAGCGTGAAACCCAGGTCGAAACAGCTGGCCTTGAACGGGTTGCGCCCGGCGGCATTGAACAGCGCCAGCACGCCAGCACAGGCGCGCCCGGCGCGCATGCGCTTGAGGCCTTGTTCGACCAGGATGCGGTTGTTGGCGTCGAGCCTGACCACGTCGGCCACCGTGCCGAGTGCGACAAGATCGAGCAGTTGCGCGAGGTTGGGCTCGCTGCCCGCAACGAAGACACCGCGCTGCCGTAGCTCGGCGCGCAGCGCCATCAGCACGTAGAACATCACGCCGACCCCGGCCAGATGCTTGCTGGGGAAGCCGCAGCCAGGCTGGTTGGGGTTGACGATGATACAGTCGGGCAGGCTGTCGCCGGGCAGATGGTGATCGGTCACCAGCACGTCGATGCCGCGTGCCTGCGCCGCCGCCACCCCGGCGACACTGGCAATGCCGTTGTCGACGGTGACGATGAGCCGCGGCGCCTTCTGCGCTGCCAGTTCGACGATTTCGGGCGTCAGGCCGTAGCCATATTCGAAACGATTGGGCACGACGAAATCGACGACGGCGCCCATGAGGCCCAGCCCCTTGACCGCCGTCGCGCACGCGGTGGCGCCGTCGGCATCGTAGTCGGCGACGATGAGGATGCGCTCGCGGCGCGCAATGGCGTCGGCCAGCCGAGTTGCGGCCGCGTCTATGCCCTTGAGCTGCGCATAGGGCAGCAGCCGGGCGAGTTCGTATTCGAGCTCGGCGCGGCTGGCAATGCCGCGCGCGGCGTAGAGCCGGGCTTCGAGTTGCGACAGGCCGGAGGAACACAGCTGCGCGGCGAGCTGATCGGGCACATTGCGGGTGCGGATTTCGGCCATATTCATGCGCCCCACGGCAAGCGGGGACGGCGCCAGAAGCGCCAACGCAAGCCCGGCGTCGCATCGATGGCCAGGCCCAGCTCCGGAAAACTCAAGGCCAACCGCTCGATCTCGCCCGCTTGCAGCCGCGCCAGCAAGGGCGAGAACCAGTCGCGCTCGAGCGCGAGCCACGCTTCACGCCAGCCATGCGCATCGCCGTAGCGCAACGGTTCGGCCAAGGCATCGAGCACGACCATGCCACTTGCGGTCACGGCTCGCCCGTCTACCGGCAGTGCCTCGGCCTTGCCTTTGCCCGCCTCGATGAGCGCGCGAACCAGCACATCGTTGCCGTAGACCGTATCGGCCGGGGCAATGGGCGGGTCTGCCAAGGGGTAGCTGCCGCCCCCCCACAGCCACAGGCTGTTGATTTGGGGTTTGCCGGCGTCGAAACGGACGTCGTTCGCCGGATGCGTGTAGAGCAACATCTGGATTTCGTTGAGCAAGCGGTGCCAGCGCATGGCATCCGCACCCTGTGGCAGACATCCATCGATGTTGCGCCCGACTACGGCGGCAAGCGGCGTGGTGCTCAGGCCCGGATCGGTGGGAAGCCGTAAATACCAGCGGGTGGGCGTGGGCGCATAAAGGGTGAGGCCATCCTCGGCGATCAGGGCATTGATCGCGGTGGCGAGCGCCCCGGCCTCGTCCTGGGTGATGCCCAGCAGGCCCGCGTCGCTCAGCAATAGCTCGTCGCGATTGGCGCGCAGATGCACCGGATCGGCCCGCAGCCAGTAGCCCTGCTCGGCGTCGGGTAAATCGAGCGTCAGCGTCAGCGGTGCCACTGGCATGGCGGCAAGACCGAAGCGCTGTGCCAGCCAGGCCTCGAACGGAATAGCCGCGGGATGTTCGCGCCGTGCGCGTCCAAGCAGACAGGCCAGCGCCGGCAGCGCCAGATCACGGACGATGTCGGCCTGAAGCCGCGCATCGAGCCAGGCGCCATGCGCAATGACAAGGTGGAGTTGCATGGCACGAGTTTACCATGCACCCCACCGCGTACCGCCCTAGCGACGCCGTCGCCGGCCCAGCATCAGCGTGACGAGGCCCAGCCCCATCATCGCATAGACGCTCGGCTCCGGCACCGCACTGACCGGCGCGAGGAAGGAGAGCTTGATCTGCGGCGCCCCCAGGCTGAGCGCATCGTTTTCCGGGCCATTGTCCGGCCCGTAAATCACGGAAGTGGCAAACACCGACAAATCGATATCGGCCAGGCTGGCGAAGGTGCCGACAGGCTGCGCCAGGCCTGGCCATTGATACTCGTAGCCCGGCAACTGGCCCCAGCCCCAGCAGATGAAGCCTTCCGGGTCGCACGTGCCATCGGTGATGCTCAGCGATGCACGGTTCTCGATCGCGCCAGGCAGCAAGTGGCGATATCCGCCTTCCCAGACGAATTGCGGATCCCACTGCGAATAACGCGCATAGACCGTCATTGGAGTCGACGAAAACGTGGTAAGCGCGGCGCCTTCCGAGAAACGGGCGTTCAGCCGGTAGTTGAAACGGATTTGCTCATTGCCTGGGCTTGCGTCGACGTGGCGGTCCGGGTTCGCATTCAACTCCATATCGAAGCGCTCGTAATGCCGGCCGTCGATGACCACGCTACTGCTGCTGCCAGCGACCGCGACAGTGCTGTCCTGCAGATCCAGCCATCGCGTGTAATCGATAAAGGCGGCATGACCTTGACCCGAGCAGACCAACCCCAGTCCGGCGAGTAATAAACAGGGTTTCATGACACGATCCTTCCACACATTGGAATATGCAATCATCCTCTCCTTTTCCTTTGCTTTTTCATTGCGAAAGACAGTCGCGACATGTTGCAAGACCAATGGCAGGAATTTTCGACGCGGGGCGCATTTTGCCTCAGTTGTGGTCGGGCGGAAGGTGTAGCCCTGTCTAGCTTGTAGGCTCGGGGAGCACCAGTTTGCCGAGCTCGGCCAAGGGCGGCAGATCGGTGAGCGATGCCAGGCCCAGGTCGTCGAGAAACTCGCGGGTGGTGGCCAGCAGCTCGGGCCGGCCGGGGACTTCCTTGTGCCCGACCACGTCGATCCACTGCCGCTCCTTGAGCGCCTGGATGATGGTGCTGGCGACCGTCACGCCGCGGATCTCCTCGATTTCACCGCGGGTGACCGGCTGCCTGTAGGCAATGATGGCCAGCGTTTCCATCACCGCGCGCGAGTAGCGCGGCGGCTTTTCCGGGTTCAACCGATCGAGGTAGGGCTGCATTTCCAGTCGCGCTCGAAAGCGCCAGCCCGAGGCGAGCTTGACGAGCTCCACGCCGCGCCCGTCCCAGTCGCGCTGGATATCGGCCAGCAAGGCGCTAAGCTCCGCGGCAGATGGCGGCAGCGGGAACAGTTGCTTGAGCGTCGGCAACGGCAGGGGCTCGCCCGCCACCAGCAGCGCCGTTTCCAGCACGCGTTTGGCGTGGGTGCGTTCGGCTGCGCTCAATTTTTCAAGCGCGGCTTCGCTCATGCGCCCTCCCCCACCAGCGAGCCGACGCGTTCGATCTCGCTGCCCGCCAGGCGTACATAGATAGGCACGAAGCCCTCGTCCTGACTGACCATGATGTGCTTTTCCTTCACCAGCTCCAGCACCGCGATAAAGGTTACCACCAGCATGGGCACGCCGCGCACGGCGTCGAACAGCTCGCGAAACTCGACATAGCGGCCACCGGACAGCACGCGCAGGATGTGGCTCATCTGCTCGCGTACCGACAGCGCCTCCAGTTGCACCGTATGGTGCTGGCGCCGCTTGGCGCGAGCCAGGATGGCGTGCCAGGCCGCGCGCAGATCGGCCGGGTTCACGTCGGGCAGCACGACCACCGCGTCACGTTCGAACAGCACCGCCACCAGCTGGAAATCGCGCCCCGCCTGCGGCAGGCGATCGAGCTCGTAGGCGGCGAGTTTGATCTGCTCGTACTCGAGCAGGCGTCGCACCAGTTCGGCCCGCGGATCGTGTTCATCGCCCTCGTGCTGGCTCGCAGGCTTGGGCAACAGCAGCCGCGACTTGATCTCGATCAGCATCGCCGCCATCAGCAAATATTCGGCGGCGAGCTCCAGCCGGGAGGTCTGCATCGCTTCGACATACTGCATGTATTGCGCGGTGACCGCCGCCATCGGGATATCGAGGATATCGATGTTCTGCTTGCGGATCAGGTAGAGCAGCAGGTCGAGCGGGCCTTCGAACGACTCGAGCAGCACCCGCAGCGCGTCGGGCGGGATGTAGAGATCCTGCGGCAGCTCGCTGAGGGGCTCGCCAAATACATGCGCGAGTATGGGCATGGCCAGCACCTCGGCATCCACCGTGGCGTTCATCGCGCGTCGTCGTCCTGGCCGGGCAGGCGCATCGGTTCAGGCTTTTCCAGTTTGGGAATACCATCGACGCGGACCAGCAGCATCAGCACGCCCAGCAACATCAACAACAGCGGCAGCAATACGCTCCAGCCGATGGCGTAGAACTGGTGCGCAAACACCGCGGCGCCTCCCGCGATCAGCATGGGGCCGCTGACCCGCGAACTCCTGTTCGCACCATCGATGACGAGCACGGCGGCGCCCGCGATCACCAGGCCAAACACCACGATCCAGCTCACCGCCGGCGCGATGCTGAGGCTGTTCACCAGCCAGCCGGCGCCGATGACGATCAGCGAGACGGGAATCAACGCATTACGCAAGGCAGGCTCCAATTACAGGGATGAAAATTCGGGCGCGTACTGCACCACGCCATTGCCGCCGGCGAGTGCGCCGGGGGCGAGTTCCAATGCCAGGAAGTACTCGGCGGGCACATCGTAGGCACAGGTCAAGCCATACTGGCTGGCGGGAACAAATCCGAAGCGGCGGTAATACGCGGGGTTCCCCAGCACCACCAGCGCCGCGATCCCGCCCACCTTCAATTCGCGCAAGGCAGCCTGGATCAGCGCCGACCCCAGGCCTCGGCCCTGGGCCTCAGGCGCCACCGCGATGGGTGCAAGGCCTAGCACCGCGCCTTGTACGCCAGGCGCGTCGACCGCAGAGAACAACACATGGCCACACACCTCACCCGCTAAATCGCAGGCCACCAGCGACAGTGACACGTGCCCGCAATCGACCAGCGCCTCGATCAGATCGGCCTCCTCGACCCGGCCGAAAGCGGCCGACGTCACCGCATGGATCTGCGGGGCATCGATCGGCGTGGCGTGACGGATCAGCATGGGCAATCCTCCGGGGGCATGAATACGCTACCGTACTGCGGGCTCAGGCCAGGTCGGGCGCGCGACGCAGCGGCAACGTCATCGGCTGCATGATGCCGCCGGACATCGCCGTTGCCAAGCGCGTCGCCAGCACGACCACGCCATTGCACTCGTTCCCGGACTCGCGACATTTACAGCCCGAACACCGCCGCACTGCCATTGCCTTGGCGCAGGATCTCCGGGACGTCGCCCGACAGATCGACCACGGTGGTCGGCTCTAGGCCGCAATAGCCCCCCTCGATCACCAAATCCACGTCGTGCTCGAGCCGCTCACGGATTTCCCAGGCATCGGTCAGCGGGTACTCCTCGCCGGGCAACAGCAAGGTGCTCGACAGCATGGGCGAACCCATTTCCTCGAGCAAGGCCAGGGCCACCGGGTGATCGGGCACGCGAAAACCTATGGTCTGCTTCTTCGGGTGCCACACGCGGCGCGGCACTTCCTTGGTCGCGAGCAGGATGAAGGTGTAGCTGCCGGGCGTTGCCGCCTTCAGCCGGCGGAACTGCTGGTTGTCGACACGAGCGTAGGTGCCCAACTCGGACAGATCGCGACAGGCCAGCGTGAAGTGGTGTTTGTCGTCGAGCTGGCGGATGCGGCGGATGCGCTCGAGCGCATCCTTGTTGTCGAGGCCGCAGCCGAGCGCATAACAGGAGTCGGTGGGATAGACGACGAGACCGCCCTTGCGGATGATCTCGACCGCCTGTTTGATCAGGCGCGGCTGCGGATTTTCGGGATGGATGGAGAAAAACTGAGACATGTCGTCATGTTACCCCGATTCGATAGACCGCAAGCGCCGGTTCAAGCGCGCAGGTAGCCGCCGAGCCAAACGCAGGCGCTTGCTGCAGCAAGCGGCAAGACGGGCGGACTTCACTCCACAGGAGAGCGCCATCGCGGAGCATGGCGCCGGCGCCACGGAAAGAGAAACCCGTCGACGCGGACTGTCACCTCCATTGCAGCCAGCCTGCCAGCGGCAGATGAGCCGGGCTGTTCTTGAGCAGCAGCCTACCTCAGCCCAGGCTCAACTGAGCCAACGCGTCCAAACCGGCTCGCAGCCCAGTGGCAGATCGCCATTGAGCCCCGGCTCGCGCGCGCCTTCGCCCGTGGCGTGATAATCGCTGCCGACCGAGGCCAAGAGCTCGAACTCCTGCGCCAGCCGGCCGAAGCGCCCGACATCGGCCGCGCCGTGGCTACCGGAAACCACTTCGATCGCCTCGCCGCCCAGGCGCTTGAACTCGGTGAGCAGTACGCGCATGGTCTCGTTGCCCATGTCGTAACGGCCGGGGTGCGCCAGTACAGCCACGCCGCCCGCTTCCCGTATCCAGCCTATGGCCTCGTGCATGCGTGCCCACTCGTGATCGACGAAGCCCGGCTTGCCGCGCACCAGGAACTTCTTGAACACGCTTTTCGTATCCTTGGCCGCGCCGATCTCGACGAGATAACGGGCGAAATGGGTGCGGCTGATCATCTCCGGATTGTCGGCGTACTTGCGCGCGCCAGCGATCACGTTGTCCAACCCGACCCGCGCCAGTGAATCGCTCATCGCCTGCGCCCGCGCATCACGCCCGGCGCGCACGCCGGCGAGCCCAGTCTTCAATGCCGGATGCTCAGGATCGAACCCCAGGCCGACGATATGCAGCGTGTGCTTGCCCCAGCTCACCGAGATCTCGACGCCGCTGACAAAGCGCATGCCATGCTGCGCCGCCTCGTCGGCCGCCTCGGACAAGCCACGGGTATCGTCGTGATCGGTCAGCGCAAACAGCTGGCAGCCGCGCTCTGCGGCCTTGCGCGTCACCTCACGCGGCGGCAACAGCCCGTCCGAGGCGTTGGAATGGCAGTGCAGGTCGACCGGATTCATATGGGCTGCCTCGCGGTGAAACGCAGCTTCATCACCAGCACCGAACCGGCAAGCAACAGCGTAACGATATTGGGAATGATGACCGGCCAGGAGCCGATGGCAATGCCGAACGCCAGCCACAACGCGATGCCGGTGACAAACAGGCTGTACATGCCGAGCGAAATGTCGGCCACCGAGCGGGTGCGCCACACCTGCAGCACCTGCGGCAGGAAGGAAATGGTGGTGCAAAAGCCGGCGATATAGCCGACGAGGTCGGCAGCGGTCATGCGGGGAACACTCCGGTGGACAGGTAGCGATCGCCCCGATCGCACACGATGGAGACGATCACGGCATTTTCCACTTGGTTCGACAATTGCAGCGCTGCCGCGAGCGCGCCACCCGACGAAATGCCGGCGAAGATGCCCTCTTCGCGCGCCAGCCGCCGCGCCATCTCCTCGGCCTCGGGTTGACTCACTTCCAGCACCCGATCGATCTTGGAAAAGTCGCAGATTGCCGGCACGTACTCCGCCGACCACTTGCGGATGCCGGGGATGGCCGCGCCATCCATGGGCTGCACACCAACGATCTCGATCGCCGGGTTCGCTTCCTTCAGGTAGCGGCCGGTGCCCATGATGGTGCCGGTCGTGCCCATGCTGGAGACGAAATGCGTGATCTTGCCGCCGGTATCGCGCCATATCTCCGGGCCGGTCCCTTCATAGTGCGCCAGCGGGTTGTCCGGGTTGGCGAACTGGTCGAGCACCAGGCCCTTGCCCTCGGCAACCATCTCGGTGGCGAGATCGCGCGCCACTTCCATGCCTTCGACCAGGATCACGTCGGCGCCGAAGGCCTTCATCGTCTGCACCCGCTCCAGGCTGGAATTCTTCGGCATGATCAGCACCATGCGGTAGCCCATCATGGCGGCCGCCATCGCCAGCGCGATGCCGGTATTGCCACTGGTGGCCTCGATCAGCGTGTCGCCCGGCCGGATGGTGCCACGCGCCTCGGCATTACGGATCATCGACAGCGCCGGTCTGTCCTTGACCGAGCCCGCGGGATTGTTGCCTTCGAGCTTCACCAGCACGATGTTGGACGTATCGCCCGGCAGGCGCTTGAGGCGTACGAGGGGCGTGTTGCCGACGAAGTCTTCGAGGTAGCGATACATGCGTTTGGCTTCTGAAAGGATGGCCGATTATACCCGCTTCGTCTGAGTCGGCCGGTGCCATTACGCCGCGATTGCAGATGCGCCATTCGGCAACAGCAATATGCCGGTCGCTGCGTCCCGGCGCACCACGCTATAGTCGGCGATGCGCGCGATCACCCCGCGCTGTGCCGGCACCTGATTGCCGACCAGTACCACGACGCGGCAGCCAGTGAGGATGCGAGCCCAGCGGCGGCGGCGTCGAATACGATGCAGTCGCGCGCGGCGACGCCCAAAGCGGCTATGCCAGCCTCAGCCTGTTCTATCGGCAGTTCAGCCAACGGCAACGCATGCCACCCGCCGCTTTCCGCCGTCGACACCACTTGCGGCACGGTGCCGGCAGGCCGACCTCGCTCGAATTTGGCCCGTGCAGCGGCAGTGATAGGCAAGCCGATTGACGCCTACGCGGCGCACTTCAACCGCTGGGACCGGTAGGCTTGCGGCGCTGGCTGCAGTGCGCGGGTCAACGCCACCTCACCAGCGGCCAGCCTGACGCGATAGAAAAACGCCGGCCGACGCCGGCGTTTCGATACCGCGCATAGTCCGCTTATTGAACGACAGGCAGCTCAACCCACATCGCCAGGGCGCGCTTGTAACGGATCTGGATCTGATCGCCGACCGCTACGTTATCGAGACGCGAACGATCACGCACTTCGATTTCCTGCACGCGGCCTTGCGGGCCACGCAGCTTGACGAGGCCACGAGCCTTGTCTACCGCGACGACGTCGGCGCTCAATAGTTCGGTCCTTTCCCAGCTGGCGCCCGGCTTCTCGCCGGCGGCGGCGCGGCCGCTGCCTTCCTCGCTGCTCACTTGCGGCAGACCACCACCGCCCTTGACCAGATCGAACGCCACCGCACGGTCCACCTGCACCGCGGCCACGTCACCCGGCTTGAGTTGATCGAAATTTTGCACGGCGGAAGAGACGGGCAAGTCGGAGACTTCACCGCCAGGCAGCCGCAACGTCACGATGCGATTGGCCTGATCGATCGCGATAACCTCTACCTGGACTTTTTCCGACTTCTCGAACAGGAACAGTTTCTCCTCGGCCGCCGCGCGCAACGTCAGCAGGCTTCCGAGCAATGCGACAGCAATCAAAGTGCGCTTCATAGTTTTCCCTTTGCAGTCTTTTCGACTTTATCAAGCTAGCCCAGGAATGCTAATGCGCAAGTGGCGATGCCCGTATCAGGAAAAGCCCGTTGGCATGAAGCCAGACTCCGATGGCCTTGCGGCCTGGTCGCAGCCCTGTCCCGCCACCGTACGGCCAAAGCCAGGTTCACCTGGCCTTCGTGTGTGGCGCGACTATGCCCGCAGCAGATGCTCGACATAGCGCTGTACCCCTTCCTCCACCGTCAGGAAGGCTTCGTCGTAGCCCGCCTCGCGCAGCAGTGAAAGATCGGCCTCGGTGAAGCTCTGGTACTTGCCCTTGAGCGCATCCGGGAATTCGATGTACTCGAGCAGCCCTTGGGCAATCATCTCTTCGCGGGAGAGTGCCGAGAGGCCATCGGCAGCGCGACAGCTGTTCACCACCGTGCTGGCCACGTCGTTGAAGGGCTGGGCGCGGCCGGTGCCGACGTTGTAGATGCCGCAGATTTCCGGGTTGTCGAGGAACCACAGGTTGACCTTGACCACGTCATCCACCGACACGAAATCGCGGGTATGGCCGCCTGCGCCATAGCCACCGTACTCGCCGAACAGCTTGACCTTGCCGGTGGCGCGGTACTGGTTGAAGTTATGGAACGCCACCGAGGCCATGCGCTCCTTGTGCCATTCGCGCGGCCCGTACACGTTGAAGTAACGGAAACCCACCACTTGCGCGGTAATGCGCTCTTCTTCGATGCGGCGACGCAATACCTGATCGAACAGCAGCTTGGAATAGCCATAGACATTGAGCGGCGCCTCGCACTCCGGATCCTCGTAAAAGCCGTTCATGCCTGCGCCGTAGGTGGCGGCGCTCGACGCATAGAGGAACTGCGCTTCCTGATCCTGGCACCACTCGAACAGATTCAGCGTGTATTGGTAGTTGTTGTCCATCATGTAGCGGCCATCGTGCTCCATGGTGTCCGAACATGCACCCTGGTGCAGGATGGCGCTGACCTGGCCATCGAATACGCCGGCGGCCAGTTCCTCGATGAAATCGTGCTTGTCGAGGTAGTGGGCGATCTGGCAATCGACGAGGTTGCGGTATTTTTCGCCGCGCTTGAGGTTATCGACGGCGAGAATGTCGGTCTCGCCGCGCGCGTTGAGCGCCTTGACGAGATTGGAACCAATGAAGCCGGCCGCGCCGGTGACGATGATGGTCATAGAGTGTCCTTAAAGCCCACAGCGGTGCGACTTGATCCAGGTCGCCAGCCAGTCGTAATTCGATGCCGACCGTTGCCATGCCACGGCATCGAGTGCGTCAAAGTCGGCAGTATCCCCGATTTGGCGCCAGAGCTCGATAGCTTGAACGCACGCATCCGCCGTCTCGAGCGCGCCGATGGCACGATATGCCGTTACGAACCAGTTCCAATCGGGCTTCACTGCGAAGCCGGGATCGAACAGATAAGCAAAACCACCGTTATCGATCAGGCCTTGGGCAGTCACAACCACCATCACCGTCCTGTCGACCTCGGGGGCGGTCAGCGGATCGAAACCACGGGCCTCAATCCGCTCGCACGCCCAGGTGATGGGATCAGTTTGCATACCCCAGGCGCGTGCACAGCGCCAGCAGCAGCCATGCCCCGTGCGGCATCCACTGTTCGGTCCAGCGCCAGCTGTTGGTCATGGTGACTTCGTCGGTGCGATGGTAGTCGATGTCCTGGTCGTCATCGAAGCCGCCGGTAATGCCATTGCATACGCCGCCTGGGGCATTGAAGAAGCCCGGCTCGTAGCGCGGGTTGTTGCGGCCCCAGCCTTGCAGCATGCACACATCGTAGGGGTTGGCACCGAGCAGCCAATCGACCGCAAACTGCGCATGCTGCACCAATTGCGCGGCAAACTCGGGCTCGCTAGCAAACAATGCCGCGCCGCGCTGGTAGGCGCTGGCGATCGAACCCAGGCGGGCGTTCTCGCCCTGCCACCAGTACTGCGTTTCGTTGTCGTGCGGGATAAAGAACTGGGTCTTGCCAGGCTTGCCGATCTGTTTGATGTATTGGCGTGGATAGCCAAACGGGTTGTTTTCCTCATCCCGGATCGCGAGCTCATACTCGAACGCCAGGCGCAGCGCGGCGCGCACGCGGCCGGCCAGCGGACTATCGGGCGCCACTTCGACGAAACGCATCAGTGCGATCAGCGGCAGACCGGCCTCGGCCGCGTGGAAATAGCTGCGCTCACCGGCGCTATCGGCGCGGAACCAGCCTTCGGGGCTCTGCCGCTCCAGCAACTTGAGCACACGCCGAGCCGCGGCGTTGGCGTAATCGCCGTCGCCCGTGATCGCCAGTAATTCCACGGCGGCCAAGAGCGCGCAATAGTCGTCAATGATGTTCTCGGCACCGTCGTCCAGGTAATCGACGTTATGTGCTTCAAGATGAGCAAAGCCCTTGGCGGCGGCGGCAAGGTAGTCGGCGCGTGTAAACGACTCGCCGTCGCGCGGCAACTGCGAGGCGCGCGCCAGCGCGGCAATGGTCACCCCCGCGCCTTGGCGGTAGGCGGCCTGATAGCTGGCGAACTTCTCGCCACCGAGCTTGTATTCGCAGATGTCACGCTGGTTCTCGTCCTTGCTCCAGCGGTCGAACACCGTCATGTAGAAGTAACCGGCCGGATCCTGTAGGCGCATCAGAAAATCCGCGCCGTGCAAGGCCTCGTCGACGAAGCGTTCGTTGAACCACTTGCTGTGAAAGGCCATCGCCTCATCCAGTTTTTCGGGCTCATCAATCCGCTCGGCGATCCAGTCCGGACGCGCTGGCAACTGGGCCAGGCTCTCGATCAGGCTCCAGACCACGATAGGGGTCTGCTGCGGATTCATGTACTGCGCGTACGACAGGTGCGATAGATACTTGGACACATCGCCCGAGGCGTCGTACCAGCCGCCGCGCACATCGCGGCGCTCGTTTGAGCCGAACTTGGGGCGGGAACGGTCCGCGAGGTCGAAGACCCCGGTGCAGCGCTGGCCCTTGATGTAATGGACGATGTCCGACACCAGCAACTCGCCCAAGAGCCGGCGGCGGATGGCAAACGGGTGCGACACCAGCGGCGGCGTAACGCCGTCGATGGCCAGGAAATATTCGCCTTCTGCATCGAGCGCCGAGAAATCGGCCTGCCAATAGTGCTTGAACGCGCCCTGCGCCTTGCCCCAGCCAGCGACGCCGCCAACCGCGCTGAATGCACCGTGGAGCACCGCCGCACGCGTCACCTGGTCGTAGACGGTGTAGCGTGTGCTGGAAAAATCTGCCGACGCTTCGAGCAGCGCAAACTTGCGGGTAGCGGGTTCGAAACCCAGGTGGTTCAGCAACAGGCGAGGCATGGGGAGTCCGGAAAAGCGAAGCGCGGGTAATTATCGCTGCGGCGGCCCGAATGCGGACCGCCAATTGGGCTTATAACAATATCAGCAAATTACCACTTGGGCGCACTACCCGCTGCGTTCGGCTTCAATCCCTGTTGCGCCAGATCAAATATCGTCGTGCGCAAAATACCAGTTGCGTGCAGCTCCGATCATGCCGGCATGGTTGCCGGCACTGGCCAGCGCCACCTCGCTCATGCCACGAAACTCCGGCATCAGGATTTCGTCGAGCGCGGCGTTGATTTCCTTGTGAAAGCGCGCGCCGCGCCCGGTGATACCACCGCCCAGCACCACGCGTTCCGGGTTGAAGGCGTAGATCAGGTTGGCGATACCGGTGGCCAAGAGCGCCAGCCAGCCGTGCACCACTGCCGTCAGCCGCGCATCGCCCGCATCGTACGCAGCAAACACACTGCGGCCATCCCAGCCTGCGTCGTTGGTCGCGGCGATCGCGGCATTGACGAGGCCGCGCATCGACGCGTAATCCTCCCAGAGCCGGCCATCGATCCGCATATAGCCCCATTCACCCGCCGCGGCGCGATGGCCACGATACAAACGGCCATCGATCACGATGCCGCCGCCGATGCCAGTGCCGACGGCGATCGCCAGATAGTTGGCGATGCCCTGCGCCGCACCGCGCCAGCCCTCGGCCAGCGCAACGCAGTTCACATCGTTTTCCACGGTGACCGGCAAATCGAACGCCTGCTCCAGGCTGGTCTTGGGCGAGATGCCGATGTAGCCCGGAATGGCTTCGGCTGCGGCCAGAATGGTGCCGTCCTGCGGTGCCACCAATCCCAGCGTCGACAGCGCAATGCCGCGAGGGCTGTACGCGGCGATCAAGGGCGCTGCCACTTGCCGCACCCGGTCGAGCATCGCCGCGGCACCGGCCGCGCCGTGGGTGGCCATGCTGTGCGCCAGCAACACCTGTCCCGCCTCGTCGACCAGACCGTACTTGATCTGGGTTCCCCCAATATCGAACGTCAACAGCATCAGCGGATTTCCCAGTCGATGGGGGCCTTGCCCATCGATTGCAGGTAGTGGTTGGCCTTGGAGAAATGGCCATTGCCGATGAAGCCGCGATGCGCGGACAAGGGCGAAGGATGCGGCGATTCGAGCACGCAGTGCCGCGTACGATCGATCAGCGCGCCCTTCTTCTGTGCGTGTGCGCCCCACAGCATGAACACCAGGTGGTCAAACTCGTTGGCCAGCCTGGAGATCACGGCATCGGTGAACGGCGCCCAGCCGCGCTTGGCGTGCGATGCCGCACAATCGGCCTCGACGGTGAGCGTGCTGTTGAGCAACAGCACGCCCTGCTCGGCCCAGGCTTCGAGATTGCCGTGCGCAGGCGGCGTCAGCCCCAGATCGCGGGCGAGCTCCTGCCAGATGTTGCGCAGGCTGGGCGGCGTTTTCACGCCCATAGGCACAGAAAAGGCAAACCCATGCGCTTCGCCCGGGCCGTGGTAGGGATCCTGACCCAGGATCACCACCTTGACGCCACGCGGTGGCGTGGCCGCGAGTGCAGCGAACCATTGCGCCTTGGGAGGATAGAGCGTTACTCCGGCTTCGAGCTCGGCGGCCAGGAAGTCGGCCAGCCGGTCGAAGGGCGGACTGGAGGCGACGGCGGGATCAACCCAGGCCGCCGGTACCTGTTGTGCGAGCCAGTTCACGCAGCGGCCTCTCGTTCGCGGCGGATCTGCTCGCGGTGATGACGGAAAACCATACGGTCAAATGCATCCTTCAGATGTTGGTCGGTGATCAGCCAGCGTGCGCTCACTCGGTGCGCCTGCCCCGCCGGCTCGCAGGCCACGACCTGTGCCGGCAGCGTCAGCAGGTAGGGCAAGGTGGTGCTGGGACTGAAGCCCAGCCAGCCTTGCTCACCCGCAGTCAGCGGCGTTTCCTGCGCCCAGATCGCATGTTCTATACCCAGGCGCATCAACCCCACCGCCGGCAACTCGGGCGTAATCAAGCGGGCCAGCCATAACAGCTGCAGATCGAGCTTGGCATCATGCTCGCCGAGCTCCTCCCCGCCCTGGTGCTCCAGCGCGGCAAGAACATGCAAAAACCGTGCGGCTTCAAACGGGCTTTGCCTGGCCGCGGACAGCCATGCGTGCGGCAAGCGGGCGTCGAAATAAACACCATCCTTGATCATGGCCGCTCTCCAGTGGCTGAGCTGTCCCGATTATAACGCCGGCCGGATGCCGACCTGCCGCACGCGCTCAAACAGGCAGATCGCGGCAGCGGCGCCTACATTGAGCGATTCCAGACCAGCTGCCATCGGAATACGCAAGCGCAGCGTCGCCAGCGCCGCGAGCCCGGGTGACACGCCATGGCCTTCGGCGCCGACGACCAGCGCCAGATCGCCAGCGAGATCGGCGGCATAAAGATCGATCGAAGCATCGAGCAGCGTGGCGGCGATTCGTCCCTGAAACGCGGTGGCAAAGGCCTGCAGATCGGCGCGCTCGACGAGGTTGAGCAGGAAATGCGCGCCCATGCCCGCGCGCAATACCTTGGGTGACCAGACATCGGCACAACCGGGGGACAACAGCACCTGGTCCACCCCGGCGGCGGCGGCGGTACGCAGGATGGAGCCGACATTGCCCGGATCCTGCACGCCATCGAGCAACAGGCACAGCCCGTCGCGTCGCATCGGCGGCGACGCGGCAACGTTGATCAGCGCCAGCACCCCGGTCGGGCTCGGCAGTTCGGTCAATTCCTTGAACAAGGCCGCATCGAACACCACTACCGGTGCGCCGCTGCGTCGGCACAAGGTGGCAAGCTCGGCCTCGGCGAGGCCGCCTTCGGTCACGATCAGCTGGGCGATGGGCCAGAGCGCATCGAGCGCGCTGGCAAGCAGATGAGCGCCGTCGAGCAACGTCTGCTGCGTTTTCAGGCGCTCGCGCCGTTGCGTGGCCAGCTTGTGCAGCTGCTTGAACAACGGATTGTGGCGGGATTGGATGATCTCCATGGGCGCGCATTGTACCGGCTTCGACGCCGCCCGCCACGCGCGGGGCCAGGCGTGGCGGCCTCAATGTTCTCCGGGGCGCCCCGCGCTGGCCGACAAGGCCTGCGAAGTCAGCTGGCAGACACGACGCACCTGCTGGTAGTCGCCATCACTGATCGTCGTGATGCGATCAGCGAACAGGATGCCCAGCGGTTTGTCGTGCACGAAGATCGACATCGCGCAGAACGCGTCATGGCCGATCTGGCGAAGCAACTCGGGCGGCAGCAAGGCCTTGACCTCGCCGCGATGCGGCGCCTCGACGCGTATGCACTGCGGACGCTCCAGCAGGCGCGAGAACAGTGTGGGCGGTGCCAGCGAGATCTCCAGTCGCCGGATCGGGTCGGACTCGCCCGCCCCCTGGCAGAAGCGCGCACGCAACTGCAAGCCATCAGGCGTCAAGAGCGCCAGCACGATGCGACGCATCGCCAGCCCTTCGGCCAGCGCGCGCACGGCCAGCGACATGATCTGATTGGCGGGTGCGCGCTCCTTGCCGGCGTGGTGCAACGCTGAAAGGCGTTCCACCATGGGGTCCGGCTGCACGGTGCGCGCCGCCGGCACAGCAGCGGGCGACACCGGCAACGGGGCTGGTTTGGCCGGCGTTAACGCCTGCGCCGGAGCCTCGGCCGGTGCAGGCGGACGCGGCCAGGAGCCCGGCAGCATCGGCAACCAGCGCGCCGCAGGCATAGCCGCCGCCTCGGCATAATCACGCGTGGCATAGCTCAGCATCAGCGCGGTTGCGGTTTCCCAGACGGCCCCTTCTTGCTGCTGCAAGAGGGCAGCAATCGCATGCAGCTCGCGTTGCACCTGTGGCTGCCACCAGCCCAGCTGCAGCGCGGCAGCCAGGCGCAAAGCCGCCTGCTGCAGGTTGAGCCGCGCCTGGCCGTCGCCACTCTCGCGCGTCAGATCGATAATGGCTTCGGGCAGGCGCCAGCTGGCGAGCAGCTCGGTCACCCGCGGCATGGGGGCCGGCGTGGCAGGATCGAGCCCCGCCACCAGAGCAAGCAGCGGCGAGATGCCCTGCAGCAGCGCGGCGATATAGACCTCGTCCAGCCGCGCGTCGAACCGGCGCTGGGCATAGTCACGGGCGAGCCGCGCGGCGAATCGGACTTCCAGAATGGCCGCGCGATAGGCGCGTAGCCGCGCGGGATCGCCCGCCATCAGTTCGTCTATCGTGGGTCCGCGGCAGAAACGCTCGAAGAACGGTGCCACGCCGAACAGCATCACGGCACTTTCGACCGATACCACGTCAGCTGCGAGGCCAGAGCGCACGCGCTGGTTGGCCACGCGCAGCACCTGGGCGGCCAGCAATGGGTCGCGCAACACGATGTCGGCGATTTCGCCCGGGCTGGTGCGCTCCGGCCGGCGCATCAGCGGCAGCAAGCGCTCACGCGTGGCTTTCAGCGAGGGCAGAGCCCGGCCGGACCAGTACTCGATCCAGGGATCGCTCAACGTTGCCATAGCAGGAGCTCGCTTCCCTTCCAGTCGCCGACGGCGATGCGCGCGCGCGGTGGCTGATCAGGCACGTCAAAGCAATTGCTGACGAACAGCGCGCCCTCGCCAAGCTCGGCCTCGATCTTGCGCCATAAGGCCGGCATCGCGGCCGGGGACAAATACGCATACACCACGTCGTAGCCAGCCAGCGGATGGGCGTAGAGGTCACCGCGCTGCCACGCTACCGGCAGTCCGGCGAGCCGAATGCGTCCCACCAGCCAGGGCAACCAGGCCGCCTCGACGCCGACCCCGCGCACATCCGGGCGATGCCGTGCAAACCATGCCAGCACGGTGCCGGTACCAGCGCCCAGATCGACTAGGCTGGCGCCGGGCGGCACATGCTCGGACAAACGAGCCAGCGCTTGGCCATTGCTCAGGTAAAGCGGCACTCGGGTACGCCAGACGGCGCCATAGACCAGCAAGGTGACGGCAAAAGCGAGCGCCCAGGCCCAGGCAGGTAGCGCCAGCTGCGTAGCGGCCAGTACCGCCCAGGGAAAACAGAAATGGATGAGGGACCACCAGCGCCCGTCATGGACGCGGTACGCCAGCAACGCCGCCACCACGCCGCTCGCTGTCGCCAGCTGCCACGTGGTCAGCGGCCACGCCAAAGCGCGGGCCAGCGCAACGACCGCAGCCACGGCAGCGAGCTGCACGCCGAACAGCCGGATCGCTTGCATGGATCAATGCCCGGCCAGGCCCTGCGCCACTGCGCTGGCGGTGGTGTCGTCATCGCCCACCCCGGCCTGGTCGCGGATCTCCTGCTCGGCGTCCTTATTCAGCACCACGATGCTGATGCGGCGATTGATCGGGTTGTAGATGTTCTTGGTGTCGAGCGGGATTTCCGCCGCAAAACCGTTGACGCGCAACATCTTGTCCTCGCCCAAACCGCCGAATACCAGTTCACGGCGCGACGCATTGGCGCGATCGGCCGACAGCTCCCAGTTGGAAAAGCCACGCAGACCGCTGGCGAATTGCTGCGCATCGGTGTGTCCGGACAGCGAGATTGAGTTCGGCACTTCATTCAGCAGTTGCGAAATCTCGTGCAGCACTTCCTTGGCATAACTCTCAAGTTCGCTGCTGCCGGACTTGAACATGGGGCGATTTTGCGTATCGACGATCTGGATCCGCAGGCCTTCGGCGACCATGTCGAGCCGCAACTGGCTCTTGAATTCCTTGAGCTTGGTATTGTCCCGCGCCTTGTCGTTCATGATCGCTTCGAACTTGCGCTTGAGCTCGGACAGTCGCTTGCGATCGTGGGCGATCTCGGTTTCATCGGCGCCGCCTTTCTGCATCTGCCCCTCAGCCTCGGTCAGATCCTTGCCACCGCCCTTGATGAGCGATTCGGCCGCGCCGGCACCTTCCCCACCTTGGGATGCAATCTTCAGCGGATTGTTGAAGTAGTCGGAGATGCCCTTGAGGTTGCCCTTGGACACGGAGCCCAGCAGCCACATCAGCAGGAAGAACGCCATCATCGCGGTCACGAAGTCGGCATAAGCGATCTTCCACGCGCCGCCGTGGTGGCCGTGGTCGCTTTTCTTGATCCGTTTGACGACTATAGGGCGTTGGGAATCGTCGCTCATGCTCGCACCGGTCCGCGCTTACCTGTTCTTGGCATTCTTGACGAAGTTTTCCAGCTCGCTGAATGCCGGGCGATCGACGGAGCTCAGCGCCTTGCGCCCGAACTCCACGGCCACTTGCGGCGCATAACCATTCAGACTGGCCAGCAGCGTCACCTTGATGGTGTTGAGCACCATCGTACCTTCTGCCGCCTTGTTTTCCAGGATCACGGCCAGCGGACCGACGAAACCGTAAGCCAGCCAGACCCCCATGAAGGTCCCGACAAGGGCCGCGCCGATCAGGCCGCCGAGCTCGGACGGCGGCAGATGCAGCGAACCCATGGTATGCACCACACCCATCACGGCCGCGACGATGCCGAAGGCCGGCAGACCGTCGGCCAGCTTGGCCATGGCGCTCGCCGGGATCGCCGCCTCGTGATGATGGGCATCGAGTTCGACGTCCATCAGGTTCTCGATCTCGAAGGCATTCAGATTGCCCCCCACCATCAGGCGCAGATAATCAGTCATGAACTCGATCACATGATGGTCATGCGCGATCTTCGGGTATTTGGCGAACAGCGGGCTGCTGTGCGGCTCCTCGACATCGCCCTCGATCGACATCAGGCCTTCCTTGCGCACCTTGGACAGGATTTCAAACATCAGCGCAAACAGGTCCATATAGAACGCCTTGCTGTACTTCGACCCCTTGAAGAGCGAAGGCAGGGCTTTCAGGACGGCTTTAAGCGGCTTGCCACCGTAGCCGGTGATCATGGCGCCGAGGGCACCACCAAAAATGATGACGATTTCCGCTGGCTGCCACAGCACGGCCAAGTGCCCGCCGTGGAATGCATACGCGCCGAGAATGCACGCACACATGAAAACGTAGCCAATGATGACGAACATGAGCGAGGCGGACCTGTCTTGTTTTTATCGGGAGCGAGGCGGCAAAAACTGCCGCCCACGTCGCATCTTAGTGGCTGGGGGCACTGCGAACAACTTTCACCACAGCGTATGCTGCGCGAACGCCGCACGTACCGGGCCAAAACTGCGACGATGCGCGGCGCAAGGCCCCAATTGCGCCAACGCCGCCAGATGCTGCGCAGTCGGATAACCCTTGTGCTGGGCAAAGCCGTAGCCCGGATACAGTGCTTCGAGCTCGTCCGCCTCGCGATCGCGCGCCACCTTGGCAAGAATGGACGCCGCAGAAATCGCCTGCACCTTTGCATCGCCCTTGACGATGGTCTCGACCGCCATCGCCAGCCTGGGCGGACGGTTGCCGTCGACCAGCGCCTTGTGCGGCGTGACCGACAGGCCCTCGACCGCGCGCTGCATGGCCAAAAGCGTCGCTTGCAGGATGTTGATGTCGTCGATTTCGCTCGCACTGGCGCTGGCGATCATCCAGGCGCTCGCCTTGAGCTGTATCTGCACGAACAGCTTTTCGCGCTGCGCAGCCGAGAGCTTCTTGGAATCATTGAGTCCGACAATGCCATGATCATCCGGCAGGATGACTGCTGCCGCGTAGACCGAGCCCGCCAGCGGGCCACGGCCGGCCTCGTCAACGCCGCAGACGATCATGCGTAGCGCCCATTGAGCAGGCCGACGATGACTTCGGCGGCCTGATCGACGCCGCCGCAGCGCAGGCTTTCGTGCAGCGCGGTAAAGCGCTCGGTCAGCGCCGCGCTCGCTTCCTTGTTCTCGACGAATTCGATCAACTGGGCCGAGAGCTTTTCAGGGGTCGCGTCGTGCTGCAGCAATTCGGGCACAAGCTTCTCGCCCGCAAGCACATTGGGCAGGCTCACATAGGGGATCTTCAGCTTGCGCTTGACGATCCAGTAGGTCAGCCGGCTGACGCGGTACGTGACCACCGTCGGGCGCTTGGCCAGCATCGCCTCGAGCGCGGCGGTGCCGGAGGCAACCAGGATGGCATTGGCGGCCATCATTGCTTCGTGCGCGTGGCCGAACATCAGGCGAAATGGCAACTCGTTCGCCTGGAGCCGCCAGATCGTGTCCTCGAACAGCTTGCGCGTCTCGCGCGTGACCAGCGGCACCAGGAAGCAGGCGTCCGGGTAATGTGCGTGCAGTTTCTTCGCCGTTTCGATGAAGAGCTCGGCGTGCATCTCGAGCTCGCTGATCCGGCTGCCCGGCAACATGGTGAACACCAGCCCCGCCTTGGGCAGATCGAGCAGTTCGCGGATCGCTTCGCGATCTGGCACCAGCGGAAACTGGTCAGCGAGCGGATGACCGACATAGGTCGCGGCGATGCGCGCATCACGGTAAATGGCCGCCTCGAACGGGAACAACAGCAATACGTGCGATGCGGCGCGGCCGATTTTCTTCAGTCGCTCCATGCGCCAGGCCCAGACCGAGGGGCTGACGTAATGCACGGTAGTCATGCCGGCGTCGCGTGCGGCGCGTTCCAGCCCCAGATTGAAATCGGGGGCATCGATGCCAATCACGAGATCCGGCCGCTCCAGCGCGATGGCGCGCTTGAGTTTGCGGCGGATGCCCAAGAGCTCCGGCAAGTGTTTGAGCACTTCCAGATAACCACGCACCGCAAGCTTGTTCATCGGCACCAGGCTGTGTGCGCCGGCCGCCATCATCTTGGGCCCGGCGATCCCGGCAAAGCGGGCGTTCGGGATACGCGCCTTGACCGCACGGATCAGGTCCGCGCCCAGCAAATCGCCGGACGCCTCGCCGGCAACGATTGCCAGTCGTGGCCCCTGCCCGCCCGGCGTAAACAGTTTTTCGCTCATCGTGTCGGTTTTGTTTTAACGCATGATGCCGCGCTGGCTTAGCGCGAAGAAATCGGCGAACGGCTGCAACTCGGGCTCTGCGTCAAGGCGCGCCTCGATCTGCGAGCGCGCCTCCTCGTAGGTCAGGCCCTCACGATACAGCTGCTTGTAGGCACGCTTGATATGGGTGATCGCATCACTGCTGAATCCGCGCCGTTTCAGCCCTTCGCTGTTGATGCCGCGCGCCGCGGCGCGATTGCCTTCACAAATCACGAACGGTGGCAGATCCTGCACGATGATGGACCCGCCGCCGGCCATGGCATGCGCGCCTATGGTGCAGAACTGGTGGATCGCCGACAGGCCGCCCAGGATGGCCCAGTCGCCCACATGCACGTGGCCACCCAGCGTCACCGAATTGGCGAAGATGGTATGGCTGCCGATATCGCAATCGTGGCCGACATGGGCATAGGCCATGAACCAATTGTCATCGCCGATCCGCGTCACGCCCTGATCCTGCACGGTGCCCGTCGACAGCGTGATGTTCTGGAAGAAGGTGTTGCCGTTGCCGATCACGAGCCGGGTCAGCTCGCCGGCGTACTTCTTGTCCTGCGGCGGGCAGCCGATATGGCTGCCGGCGTGGAAGGTATTGCGCTCGCCGATCTCGGTGATGCCGTCGATCATGACATGTGCCGCCACGCGGGTGCCGGCGCCGATACGGACGCCAGCGCCAACGATGGCGTAAGGGCCGATCTCGACATCACTGGCAAGCTCGGCCTTGGCATCGATAAGTGCCGTGGGATGGATATTGGCCATACGCCCCCCGCTAGGCCGTTCAGACCTGGTTCAGCTGGCGCTCGGCGCACAGCAGGTCAGCCTCGGCGGCAAGCTCGGTGCCGACGAAGGCCTGTGCCTTGTATTTGCCGATACCCCGCTTTTGCGTGACGATCTCCACGCACAGCGTCAGCGTATCGCCCGGCACCACCTGGCGCTTGAAGCGGCAGTTGTCGATGCCGGCGAACAGGTACAGCGTGCCGCTATCGCCGCTCTTACCGCTGCTCTTGAACGCCAGTACGCCAGCCGCCTGGGCCAGCGCCTCGATGATC
This sequence comes from Chitinolyticbacter albus, assembly GCF_024437655.1. Classification (GTDB taxonomy): domain Bacteria; phylum Pseudomonadota; class Gammaproteobacteria; order Burkholderiales; family Chitinibacteraceae; genus Chitinolyticbacter; species Chitinolyticbacter albus. The sequence goes on along the minus strand of NZ_JANBVF010000017.1, from coordinate 85,193 downwards.
AGCACGCCCGGCATCACCGGGTATTGCGGAAAATGGCCCGGGAAGAACGGCTCGTTGATGGTGACGTTCTTGATCGCCTTGATCGACTTACCCTCTTCCAGCTCGATCACCTTGTCGACCAGCAGGAACGGATACCGGTGCGGCAACAGCTTGACGATGTCGTTGATGTTCAAAATGCTCATTCTGCTTCCTCTGCCGCTGCGCTCAGCGCAGCCAGTCGTTTTTCGAGTTGTTTGACGCGATCGGCCAGCTCGTCCAGATGCCGCAGTTGCGCCGCGTTCTTCAGCCATTCGCCGTGACCCTGCATCGGGTAGGAACCCGAGTAGGCGCCCGGCTGGCGTATGGTCTTGGCGACCAGGGTGCCACCGAGGATGGTCACGCCATCGCAGATTTCGAGATGGCCGCTGATCATGGCGGCGCCGCCCAGCTGGCAGCGCGCACCGATCGTGGTCGAGCCGGCGATGCCGACGCAGGCCGCGATCGCCGTATGTTCACCGATTACTACGTTGTGCGCGACCTGGATCAGGTTATCGAGCCGCGCCCCGCGCCGGATCACCGTATCGTCGAGCGCGCCGCGATCGATCGTGGTATTGGCGCCGATCTCGACATCGTCCTCAATGATCACCCTGCCGATTTGCGGAATCTTTTCCCAGTGGTCACCGGCCCAGGCATTGCCAAAACCGTCCGAGCCGATCACCGCGCCCGGATGCAGGATCACCCGCGCGCCAACCCGGCAGCCGGCGGCGACGGTGACATGCGGATGGATCAACGTCTCGTCACCGATCTGCGCGTGACTGCCGACGAAGACATGGGCCTGCAGCACGCAGCGCTCGCCTATCACCGCGCCCGCCTCGATCACCACGCCGGGGCCGATCTGCGCGCTGGCCGCAACCTGCGCATCCGCGGAAACAATGGCAGAAGCATGTATGCCCGGAACCGTCACCGGTGCCGGATGCAGCAGGCGCGCCGCGCGCGCATAGGCAAGATAGGGATCGGCCAGCGCAATGCAGGGTTTGCCAAGTTGCGGCACCGCCTCGGGCCGGGCCAGCAAGGCGCCGGCCGCGCTCTGGCTCGCCGCCGCGATAAAACGTTTTTGCGCAACGAAACTCAGGCTATCGGCGCCCGCCTGCGCGAGGCTCGCCACGCGACCGATCTCGACATCGGCACCGACCAGTTCCCCGCCCAGCAGGGTCGCCAGTTCAGACAGACGCATCGCCATGCTCACTTGTCCGACAGCAGCTTGAGCACCTTGTCGGTGATGTCGATCTTGGGTGTGCGAAATGCCGCTTCCTGCAGCACCAGATCGTATTTCTCACCGTTGGCGATCTGCTGGATGGCGTTGTTCACGCGCTCCTGCAGGCCGGCCAGTTCCTCGTTGCGACGCGTGTTCAGGTCTTCGTTCAATTCGCGCTGCATGCGCAGGAAGTCCTGATTGAGGCGTACGAGTTCCCGCTCCTTGGCCTTGCGATCGGCTTCGGGTAGCTGGCTCTTGTCGAGCGTCTGCTGCAGCGCCTTGCCCTGGGCGGAGACCTTTTGCAGATCCTGCCGGCGCAGATCGAATTCCTTCTCCAATCGCTTGGCCGCGCGTACGGCCGGCGCCGATTCACGCAGGATGCGCTCGGTGTCGACAAAGCCGATCTTCATCTCGGCCGCTGCAAAGCCCGAACATGTCAACCAGACCACGGTCAGAATCGATACGAAACGCGCTTTCATCTTGTCACCCTGCCTGAAACAACCACTGCTTAGAACACATTGCCCAGCTGGAACTGGAAGCTCTCGGTCTTATCGCTTTCCTGCGCATTGAAAGGCTTGGCCCAGGACAGCTTGATCGGTCCGATCGGAGACACCCAGGTAAATGCCATGCCCGCCGAATAGCGCAGCAGGCCGAAATCGACGTCCTCACCCGTCCCCCAGACCGCACCGGCATCGGCAAAGATGCTGAGTCGGGTGGATTTGTCATCCTTCATGCCAGGAATGGGGAACAACAGCTCCACATTGTTGACGAACTTCTTGTTGCCACCAACGCCATCACCCTCTTCGTCCTTCGGGCCCACGGTACCGAACTCGTAACCCCGTATCGACGATACGCCACCGGCATAGAAGTTCTTGTAAAACGGGTATTCGCTGTCGTTGTATTGATCCCCCCAACCCAGATCGACGTTCCACATCAGCGCAGTGGTACGCCACAGCGGGATGAAGAGCTGGTTGGACAGCGTGACCTTGTAGAAATCGAGATCGGACCCGGGAATGGTGATTTCGCTACCGATATTGGTCAGCATGCCGCGTGTTGGATACGCGGCGCTATCACGGGTGTCACGCCCCCAGGAGGCGCTAGCGGTATAAGTGGTATTGGTCTCGCCGTTGCGCTCGATGAATTCAAGCACGCGGCTCGGCGAGGAGTCCGTCGTCTGCAAGGTCAGCCGCTCCGCAGCCAGACCCAGCGTCACGCGATTGGTTTCAGATGTTGGTATGCCAAAGCGCACGCTGCCACCATAAGCCGAGGTCGAATAATCACCGATATCGAGCTCGGAGGGGTCGGTATCGCGGCGATACAGGTTGTAGCCGACCGAGATCCCATCCGGCGTGAAATAAGGCTCGGTCAGCGAGAACGAATACACCTTGTTCGCGCTGGAGTTGTTGAACTCACCGGTAAATTTCTTGCCCGACCCCAAAAAGTTGTTTTGGGACAGCGAAAGCACGAACACGATGCCTTCGGATTGACCGTAACCGGCGCCAATATTGAAGTTACCAGTCTTCTTCTCGGTGACCCGCACCGTCATGTCGACCTGATCGGCTGCGTCAGGCACCGGAACGGTATCGAGCGATACTTCGGAGAAGTAATCGAGCTGATCCAGACGCTGCTTGGAGCGCTTGATCTTGCTGCCGTCGTATTGCGCCGCTTCGAGTTGGCGCAACTCGCGGCGGATCACCTCATCACGGGTGAGGTTGTTACCAACGACGGTGATGCGGCGCACGTAAACCTTGCGACCCGGATCCACGTAGATGGTAAACGCAGCGCTACGCGCCTCCTTGTCGATCTGCGGCACCGCGTTGACGTTGGCAAAGGCATAGCCTTCGACGCCCAGACGCTCCGAAATCGCCGCTGTTGAACGGTTGAGTTTTTCACGCGAAAAGACCTCACCGGCCTTGAGATCGACCAGCTGCGACAACTCGTCGGGGGCAATGACGGTATCACCAACCAGCTTCACATCGCTGACCGTGTACTGCTCACCTTCGGTGACGTTGATGGTCAGAAAGATGGCTTCGCGATCCTCCGCCAGCGCAACCTGCGTCGAATCGACGTTGAATTCCAGATAACCGCGATCCAGGTAGAACGAGCGTAATGCCTCCAGGTCGGCCTGGAGCTTGGGCTTGGAATACTGATCGGTCCGGGTATACCAGGTCATCCAGTTCGGCGTGGTCAGCGACAGTTGCTCGATCAGCTCATCCTCGTCGAACGCCTTGGCACCGACGATGTTGATGAGCTGAATGCGGGCGACATCGCCCTCCGAGATATCAAATTGCACGCCGACCCGGTTGCGTTCCAGCTTGGTGATCTGCGTCTTCACGATCACCGAGTAACGGCCGCGGGCATAGTATTGCTGCTTGAGCTCGTTGACTGCCGCATCGAGCACGCCCTGCTCGAAAATGCGCCCCTCGGCAAAGTTCTGGCTGCGCAATGCCTGGCGGATCTGGTCCTTCTCCAACAGCTTGGAGCCGTTGATGTTGACCTGGGCGATCGTCGGCCGCTCCTCCACGGTCACGATCAGCGTCGTGCCGTCCCGCTCGATGCGTACGTCGTTGAAGAAGCCGGTGGCGAACAAGGCCTTGATCGCTTCGCTGGCGCGCGCGTCATCGACCGTTTCGCCCACCTTGACGGGCAGGTAGTTGAACACGGTGCCGAGGTCGGTACGTTGCAGGCCCTCTACGCGAATATCGCGGACCACGAAGGCATCGATAGCCCAGGCTGTGGTAAGGGGTGCGCCGAGCGCGGCAGCCAGCAGCAGGTGGAGCGGTTTCAGTTTCATGGTGTCGGATCGGAGGGGCCGGTTCAGCCAGGGACGAAGCGATTGAAATCGTTGAACAGCGCCAAAGCCATCAGCGCCAGCAATAAGACAAGCCCTAGACGTTGGCCGATTTCCTCAACGCGGGCGGGGACCGGACGACCGGTCAAAAGCTCGGCCGTATGATACAGCAAATGCCCGCCGTCCAGCACCGGCACAGGCAGCAGGTTCAGTACGGCAAGGCTAAGACTGATCAGCGCCAGGTAATCGAGGTAAGTGCTCCACCCCGCCTTGGCGCTTTCGCCCGCGTAGACGGCGATCGTGACCGGACCGCTGATCTGGTCGAGCGGCGCCTGGGCGATCAGCATGCGGCCAAACATCACCAGCGTGATCCGGGCATAGGTCCACGCCTTATCTAGCCCTTGCCCCAACGCCTCAAGCGGTCCGTATTCCAGCCGGATCCGTTGCGCGGCCCAGCCCGCCTCGTCCACCGTGGGCACCAGGCCCAAGCGCCCGACGGTGCGGCCATCGACCGAGCTGCGCTCCGGCGTCGCCGTCAGCTCGAGCTGAGCGCCGTCCCGGCGCACGGTGATTTTCGCAGCCTTGCCTGCGGAAGCGCCGACCTGCACCTGAAAGGCTGACCAGGATGGCACAGGCTGGCCATTGAAAGCCACGATTTCATCGTGCTGGCGGAATCCCGCGCGCTCGGCCGCGCTGCCAGGCGTCACCTGCGAGACCCTCTTCAGTACCGGCACCGGACTCAAGCCCAGGCGTCCGAGCAATTGTGGATTGATATCGCGTACCGCAACCGGCGGCAACTCGATCTGGCGCTCGCCCACGCCCGCCCTATGCACGGTGAGGCGCAGCGGCTCATCACTACCGGCTTCGTCGATCAGGGCAACGAACAGGCGCTCCCAGCTGACGATCGCGGTATCGCCTACGCGGACAATCTCGTCGCCATTGGCCATGCCCGCCATCGCGGCCGGACTGCCGGCCCGCACTTCGCCCGCAACCGGACGCAGCGCGTCTACCCCCCAGGCATTCAGGCCCCAATACAAGCCGCACGCCAGCAGCAGATTGGCAAGGGGCCCCGCCACGACGACAGCCATCTTCTTCAATGGGTGCTGGCGATTGAACGAGCGGGCAAGATCCGCAGCAGGCACGGCCGCCTCCCGTTCGTCGAGCATGCGCACATAGCCACCGAGCGGTAACAACGCGAGCTGCCACGTCGTATCGCCGCGCTGCCATTGCAGCAATGGCTTGCCAAAACCGATCGAGAACGTCAGCACCTTCACGCCACACCGCTTGGCGACCCAGTAGTGGCCGTACTCGTGGATGGTGACGAGCACCCCCAGCGTGACGATGAAAGCGAGCACGGTCAGCACGGCACGCCCTCGCGCACAAGCCACGCCAGCGCCGCTTCCCGCGCCGCGGCATCAGCCTGCATCAACGCCTCCAGGCTGTCCGCGGGCAGGTGCGCCAGTTGGCACAGCACCGTTTCGTTCAAGGCAGCGATGCCGGGAAACGACAGCTTGTGCTGCAAGAAGGCATCGACGGCCACTTCGTTGGCGGCGTTGAGCACGGCGGTCGCGGCACCGCCGGCCTGCAGCGCTTCGAACGCGAGGCGCAGGCAGGGAAAGCGCGCCAGATCCGGCGCTTCGAAATCGAGGCGGCCGACGCTGAAGAGATCCAGCGACTTGACCCCGGCCTCCACCCGCTCCGGATACGCCATGCCATAGGCGATCGGCGTGCGCATGTCGGGCGCGCCGAGTTGCGCCAGCACCGAGCCATCGGCGTATTCGACCATGGAATGCACGATGCTCTGCGGATGCACCACCACCGAAATTTCGTTCGGCTGCGCATTGAACAGCCAGCGCGCCTCGATCACTTCCAGCCCCTTGTTCATCAGGCTGGCCGAATCGACCGAGATCTTGCGACCCATCGCCCAGTTGGGATGCTTGACTGCTTCTTCGGGCGTGATGGCGGCAAAGGTGTCAGCGGCACGGGTACGGAACGGCCCACCGGAGGCGGTGAGGATGATGCGCCTGACGCCAACGTCGCTCAGCGTCTGGGCATAGGGATGCTCGCGATGAGGGCGCGGCAGCACCTGGTAGATGGCGTTGTGCTCGCTGTCGATCGGCAGCAGCTCGGCGCCATGGGCATTGACCGCGTCCATGAACAGCCGACCAGCCAGCACCAGCGTTTCCTTGTTGGCCAGCAGCACCCGCTTGCCGGCGCGAGCCGCTGCCAGCGTCGGGCGCATGCCGGCGGCACCGACGATGGCCGCCATCACCGCGTCGACTTCGGGTGCGGTCGACACCGCTTCCAGCGCCGCGGTGCCGCACAACACTTCCGTTTCGCTACCGGCGCGCTTCAAGTCGCGCGCAAGACGCTCGGCCGAGGCTTCGTCGAGCACGACCACATAACGCGGCCGGAACTGCAGCGCCTGCGCCAGCAACTTGTCGAGCTGACTGGCACCGGTGAGGGCATGAACCCGATAGCGATCGGGGTAGCGCGCCACCACGTCGAGCGTGTTCACGCCGATGCTGCCAGTGGCGCCAAGCACGGTCAGAGTCTGGATGGAGGACATGGGGGTATCCGGTAAAACTAGTGGGGCAGCCAGTAGATGACCGGCAGGGCCAGCGGCAGCAAGGCAATCAGGCTATCGATACGGTCCAGCACGCCACCGTGTCCGGGCAGCAGATTGCTCGAGTCCTTGAGTCCGGCCTGGCGTTTGAACAGCGATTCGATCAGATCGCCGATGATGGAAACGGCCAACAGCAACCAGCCGGCCAGCAACATCGCCCACCAGGAACGGCCGGCCAGGTGCGCCAGCACCAAGGCATAGATCGACACGCCGAGCGCGGCGCCCGCCACACCTTCCCACGTCTTGCCGGGGCTGATGGCCGGTGCGAGCTTGTGGCGACCAAAGGCCTTTCCCGCAAAATAGGCCGCAGTATCGGCGACCCAGGCGATGGCAAACACCGCCAGCACACCGAGCGGGCCGACCGCGCCGCGCAAGGCGACCAGCGCGAGGCCGGCAGCCAGCAGCAGCAGCAGCCCGATCGGCAGCCCGCGCGCCAGGGTCTGCGCCAGCGGCCAGCGCCAGCGCAGCCAGGCCGGAGCGACCAGCAGCCAGAACAAGGCACCGGCCAACACCAAGGGCCACCAGGGAGCGTCATAAACGGGAATGCGACCCGGTGCCAGCGCGACGATGGCGGCGACGACCAGCAGCGGCAGCAGCAGCGTTGCGGCACCTTTGAGCGCGCACAGCCGACTCCACTCCCAGGCCGCAAGGCCGCAGACCAGCGCACAGAACAACACCCAGCCCGAATGCGGTAGCCAAAAGAGCGCGGCCAGGACCAGTGGCAGCAGCGCGATGGCGGTCAGGATGCGTGTTTTCAGCATCCGCTGGCCGCCTGCAATTGCTCGCTGGTGCGGCCGAAGCGGCGCTCACGCCCCTGATACCAGGCAATGGCGTCATTCAGCGCCGTCGCGTCAAAGTCAGGCCACAACAGATCGGTGAAATACAGCTCGGAATAGGCCAGCTGCCACAGCAAGAAATTGCTGATGCGCTGCTCACCACCGGTACGGATAAAGAGATCGGGTTCGGGTGCGTAGCTCATCGCCAGATAAGGCGCGATATCGTCCTCGCCCACCTGCCCGGCCTTGTCCGGCTGGACGGCAAGCAGCGTATTGATCGCGCTCAGCACATCCCAACGACCGCCGTAGTCCGCGGCGATCGACAGGGTGAGCCCGATATTGCCGGCAGTGCGTGCCTCGGCCGCCTCGATCAACTTGACGAGTTCGGGTGCGAACTTGCTGCGATCGCCGACGATCTTGAGGCGGATGTCGCGCTCGTGCATGCGGTCAATCTCGGTGCCCAGCACCTTGAGGAACAAGCCCATCAGGAACGAGACCTCGTCGGCCGGACGCCGCCAGTTCTCGCTGCTGAACGCAAACACGGTGAGGTAGCGCACGCCGAGCGCGTCGCAGGTCTTCACCGTCTCGCGCAGCGCATCGACGCCTTTCTTGTGGCCGAACACGCGCGGCATCATGCGTTGCTTGGCCCAGCGCCCATTGCCATCCATGATGATGGCGATGTGCTGCGGCACGCTTGGCACCTCGGCAGGCACGTCGCGCGTGGAACTGCGGAAGATTGCCACGTCCGCTCCTTAAACCGTCATCAGCTCTTTTTCTTTCTCGGCCAGCAGCTTGTCGATGTCGGCGATATAGCGGTCGGTCAGTTTCTGCACATCATCCTGGCCGCGGCGATCGTCGTCTTCGGAGATTTCCTTGTCCTTCAACAGACGCTTGAGCTGGTCGTTGGCGTCGCGACGCACGTTGCGCACGGCCACGCGCGCGTCCTCGGCCTCGCCACGCACCACCTTGGTCAGATCCTTGCGGCGCTCTTCGGTCAGCATCGGCATCGGCACACGGATCACGTCGCCATTGGTGGCGGGATTCAGACCCAGATCCGAATCGCGGATCGCCTTTTCCACCTTGGCCACCATGGGCTTTTCCCAGGGCTGCACGCCGATGGTGCGCGAATCGATCAGGTTGACGGCCGCAACCTGGCTGATCGGGGTGGGGGTGCCCCAGTAATCGACCATCACGTGATCCAAGAGGCCGGTGTGGGCGCGGCCGGTGCGCACTTTGGCGAGGTTGGCCTTCAGCGTCTCGACCGATTTCTGCATCTTGGCTTCGGTGTTCTGTTTGATCTCGGCGGTCATCACAAATCCTTATGCTACGAAAACGAACAGGCGGGAACGCCGCCTGTTCAATGCAATGCTTGCGGACTACTGGCGACGGACTTCGTCGCGAATTCAGCAGTGTACCAGCGTGCCTTCGTCTTCCCCAAGCACGACGCGCTTCAAAGCGCCTTGCTTGAAAATGCTGAACACGGCGATATTCATCTTCTGGTCACGGCACAGTGCAAACGCCGTGGCATCCATCACCTTCAGGTTACGGCCGATGGCCTCGTCGAAGGTCACGGTCTGGTAACGCACGGCGTCCGGGTTCTTCTTCGGATCGTCCGTATAGACGCCGTCGACCTTGGTGGCCTTGAGCACGATATCCGCGCCCACTTCCATGCCACGCAGCGCGGCAGCGGTATCGGTGGTGAAGAACGGGTTGCCGGTACCGGCGCCGAAGATCACTACCTTGTTTTCTTCCAGATAGCGGATCGCCTTGCCACGGACATAGGGCTCGGCCACTTGCTGGATGGTCAGCGCGGACTGCACCCGCGACACCACGCCGGCGTGGCGCATTGCATCTTGCAGCGCCAGCGCGTTCATCACGGTGGCGAGCATGCCCATATAGTCAGCGGTGGCACGGTCCATGCCGGCCGCGGCCGGCGCGACGCCACGGAAGATATTGCCACCACCGATGACCACGGCGACCTGCACCCCAAGGTCGACCACGTCCTTCACTTCGCCGACGATGCGTTCGATCGTCGCACGGTTGATGCCATAGCTATCCTCGCCCATCAGGGCCTCGCCGGAGAGTTTCAGCAGGATGCGCTTGTACTTGGGGGCCTGGCTCATGCGGATTTCCTTATCGATAGGGACTCTGGGCGTGGAAACGCCGCGCGTTGCCGCGCGGCGTGTTGCGGGGGGTAAACGGCCCCGCCGGGCCGTTGGCACTTACAGCTTGGCGGCCGCTGCCACTTCCGCAGCATAGTCAACTACGGCCTTTTCGATGCCCTCGCCGACCACGATCAGGGCAAAGCGGTTCACCGTAGCGGACTTCGACTTCACCAGTTGCTCGATGGTCTGCTTGCCGTCCTCGGCCTTGACGAACACCTGGCTCAGCAGCGTCACTTCCTTCAGGAACTTCTGCACCGTGCCTTCGGCGATCTTGTCCAGCATCTCGCCCGACTTGCCCGCTTCCTTGGCACGCTCGATGGCGACGCGACGCTCGGTTTCGATCAGCTCGGCATCGACGCCCGATGCGTCGAGCGCCTTGGGCTTGCTGGCGGCGATGTGCATGGCCAGGTCCTTGCCCAGTTGCTCGTCGCCACCGGTGTAGTCGATCAGCACGCCCAGCTTGGCGCCGTGCAGATAGGCAGCCAGCTGACCGCTGGTTTCGTAGCGCACGAAGCGGCGCAGCGTCATGTTTTCGCCGAGCTTGGCGATGATGGCCTTGCGCAGGTCTTCGACGGTTGCGCCCGAGTCGGTCTTCACGTCGGCCAGCGCGACGATGTCGGCCGGGTTGGCATCGACCACCGCCTTGGCGGCAGCGCGCGCGAAGGCGGCGAAGTTCTCGTCCTTGCCGACGAAGTCGGTTTCACAGTTCACTTCGATGATGGCACCGAGCTTCTTGTCGTCGGAGATGTAGGACACGACCACGCCTTCGGCAGCGGTACGGCCGGCCATCTTGGACGCCTTGTTGCCCGACTTGATCCGCAGCAGCTCTTCGGCCTTCTTGATGTCGCCTTCGGTCTCAACCAGCGCCTTCTTGCATTCCATCATGCCAAGGCCGGTCAGTTCGCGCAGCTCGGCAACCATTTTTGCGGTGATGTCCGCCATGGTGTTCTCCTGAATTCGTCTAGATTGCGATTACGAAAAAGGGGCTGCGTCGCCCCTTTTTCGCTGATATTGCTGATGAACGATTACGCTTCGGCGGCAGCAGCGGCTTCAACGATTTCGGTCACGGCCTGGTTGCGGCCTTCGATCACGGCGTCGGCCATGGCGCGGGCATACAGGCGGATCGCGCGGGACGAATCGTCGTTACCCGGGATCACGTAGTCGATACCTTGCGGATCATTGTTGGTATCGACCACACCGATGACCGGAATGCCAAGCTTCTTGGCTTCGACGACGGTACCGTGCTGGTAGCCGGTATCGATGATGAAGATCGCGTCCGGCAGACCCTTCATGTCCTTGATGCCGCCCAGCGAGCGCTCGAGCTTCTCGACTTCGCGCTGAATGGTCAGCAGTTCTTTCTTGCCGTAGCCGCTGTTTTCGTCGGCCAGGATCGCTTGTTGCTCTTCCAGGCGCTTGATCGATTGCTTGACCGTCTTGAAGTTGGTCAGCATGCCACCGAGCCAGCGATGGTCGACAAACGGGCTGCCGGCGCGCTGCGCTTCTTCAGCCAGGATTTCGCGGGCTTGGCGCTTGGTGCCAACGAACAGGATAGTGCCCTTGTTGGCCGACAGGCGACGCACGTACTTCAGCGCGTCTTCGAGCAGCGGCAGGGTCTTTTCCAGGTTGATGATGTGAATCTTGTTGCGTGCACCGAAGATGTATTGACCCATCTTCGGGTGCCAGTAACGGGTTTGATGGCCGAAGTGAACACCGGCCTCGAGCATTTCGCGCATGCTGATCGACATGACTGATTTCCTAATAAGGGTTATGGCCTACCGTTCGCGCGACATCCTGGCCTGAGCCAGGACACCCTTAAGGGGCGAACCGGGAAGATTTCCGCGACTTTGCGGAACGCGCAAGTATAGCGTGGATGCATGCCGGACCACAAGACGCCTCAGATCTCGCGGCAGGCAGGCACCCGGATCGCCGCGCACAGACTGGCCAGACGCGTCTGCGCTTCCAGCAGCAGGTCGGCATCGCCGGTGGCGCGCGCAATGCGGGCCAACAAGGCAAAATCGTCGGCAAGGAACGCTGAATCGGCCAGCTCCTTGTCGAGCGTGATGGCCTGCTGCAGCGCTTGCCTCGCAGCGGGAACGGCGCCCGCGTTCAACTGCAATTCGGCCTGCAACCGGTGCGCGTGCGCGCGCTCGGCAAGCGCCAACGCCTCGCCGAGCGCCAGCACGTTGGCGATCCGCGCCGCCGCGAGTGCGGGATCGCGCGCCAGGTTCAACCGCGCCTCCAGATTGTCGAGCTGTGCGGCGATCGCGCAAGGCGACGCGCACAGCGCGCGCGCTTGCGCCAGTCGCCTGCCGGCTTCGTCCGGCTGCGTTCTGGCCGACAGCACCGCCAGTTGATACGCCGCACGGCCGCGCAGCGCGATCGGGAACAATGCCTGTTCCGGCATGCCGGCCAGCACATTGCCCGCGGCGGCCACCTCGCCCTGGCGGGCAAAGGCCCGCGCCAGCCCTAGCCTGGCTTCGCCCTGCCCCGCCCAATGATCGACGCTGCGATAGGCGTCGAACGCGGTCTGCCAGGATGTCGCGGCGTCAGCATAGTGCTCGGCCCGCCAGGCCCGCTGCGCCGCCTTCATCGCCGATTCGGCAACTGCCAGGCGCGGCGGCTGCGCCACCTTGGGTTCGCTGGCGCAGGCGGCCAGCAGCAAGGCCATCGCAAGAATCTGGATACGCATCACCTCACTCCCTGCTCGTCGCGACCGGTGCCGAGGCATCGGTCGGCGTCAGCCATAGCTTGAGCGGCCAGCTGCGGCTGGCGCCATCGAGCATGTCGTTGCCGGTGCTGACGAGATCGTCGGCATTGCGCACCAGCGATGGCAGACGCGGTGCGGCCTCGTCGATCGCCTTGCGCGCGGTGCTCGCCGCGGCGTGCGCCTCGCTGGCCGCGCCCTGCGCCTGCTGCAAGGTACCGTCGAGCTTGTCCATCACGCCAGGCAGCTTGTTCTCGATTTCGGCGGCGATGCGTTCGGTGCGCTGCAGCGTGGCCTGCAGCTGGTTGACGGCCTGCGGCACCTGTTCGGCGGAGAGCTTGTCCAGATTGGCGAGCAGTTGGTCGACTGCAGCGCGCGTGGTGCTGAGCTCTTCAGTGAGCTTGCGCACATTGGCCACCGTGCCGCGCAGATCACCCTGCGGGTCATTCAGGTAATCGAGCGTGCTTTGTACCGAATCAATCACCGGGATGGTGCGCTGGCGCAGATCGAGCGCGATCTCGGACAGGCCCAGCGTCGGTGCATAGGTGAGCTTGGCACCGTCCTCCACCGGCTTGGCATTGGGGCTGCCGCCGGCGATCTCGATATAGTGATCGCCGATCAGGCCCTCCTGCTGCATCAGCGCCATCGAATCGGGCTTGATCCATTTCATGTGGCGCTCTTCGATCAACAGCTCGACGTCGACCTTGGCCTGATCGTTCAGCGCCACCTTGTCGACCACGCCGATCTTGAAGCCAGACAACCGTACCTGCATGCCCGCAGCCATGCCATTGCCGTTCTCGGCGACGAAATGCAGCCGATTCTTGGGCACAAAATAGCCCTGTTTGTAGCCCAGCAGGGCGATCACCACCAGCACCAGCATCAGCGCGCTGCCGACAAAGGCGCCGACACGCCAGCTCAGCCATTGGAAACGCGGATCGACATCCTTAAGCAGCTTCATAGTCGCCCGATACGATAAGTTGCCCGGCCTCGTCCAAGACCAGGCGGCGATAGCCCGGAACAGGCGGCGGATACGCCGCCGCCACGAAAGTAACCGCCGATTGCGTCAGGCGGTCGAACAGCGCGCGGCAATCGAGCCCGCGGCCATAGGAAAGAAAACCAAACCAGTCCCCGTCAACCACCAGGCAGCAAGGCTCGAGCATGGCCGCACGCACCAGCGCCAGCTCGCGCTTTTGCTCGCGCGCCAGCGCGGCTGGCAAGCCCTGGCACAGCTTGGCTGCCTCGTCCTCGGCTATGCCGATTTCGTCGAACAACGTCAGCAGCACTTGCTCCAGCCGCGCCAACGGCTCGGCATGGTGGTACCAGGCAGGCAGGATCAGGTTCTCCCACACTCGCAGGTTGTTGACGAGGCCGCCACTGCCGTCAAGGCTGGCGACTAGGCCGGGCCATTGCGACTGGGCCGCCAGCGCCAGCATATCGAGCTGGCGATCGCGCAGATGCTCGCCAGGCACCTCCAGCCAGTAGCGCTCGCCCAGGCGCACTTCCAGCGGGATGGCGAGCGACAATACAAAGCTGTCGGCCATCAGCTCACCAGTGCCCAGACGAGATCGAGCAGAAACACCGCCACCAGGCCGCGCACCACCGCGCGCGACGACGCCTTGGGTATCTCGGTCACATAAGGCTGGGCACGCAGACCGACCACGCAGGCAACCAGCGACGCGGCCATGCCAAACAGCGCGGATTTCCCGAGGCAAGTCAGCACCATGCCCGGAGTCAGCACGCGATCGGCCTGCAACAACTGGTAACTCACATCGGCACCGGAGGCGAACACCGCGCCGCCGACCTGTACCGATACCGCGAGCAAAAAGCCCAGCAGCGCGGAAGCCACGGTCATGCCCAGCACGCGCGGCAGGATCAGATAGGCAACAGGATCGATCCCGAAGCGCATCAGGCTGCGGATCTCGCCATGCACCCGCATGCTGGCGAGCTCGCTGGCCACGGCGGAGGACGAGCGCGCGATCAGGATGAGACCGACCATCAAGGGCGTGATCTCGCGAAAGCTCAACATCGCCAGCAGGCGCTGCGCCGCTTCGCGGCTCTGGCCGTACTGGTCATGCAGCTGGCTGACCACGATGCCGCCCAGCGCGAAACCAATCAGCAGCACGATGTAGGCCGCCTCATTGCCGGTGAAGTAGACCTGCTTCATCAGCACGCGCCGCACGGGTGGACGACGCAACTCGAGCAAGGAAGTGAATACGGTGGTCAGCGCCATGGCCTGATCGAAACTTGAGCTAGCGCCGACTATAGCAAAGCGCGCCTATAATCGGCGCATTCTCTCCGTCCCGAAATACGCATGAATCCCACCGCCTTTGCGCTCATCGGGCTTGGGGCTGCCATAGGCGCCTGGGCTCGTTGGGGTCTTTCCGTGATGCTCAACCCGCTGTTTCCCACCGTGCCGCTGGGCACGCTGGCGGCCAACTGGGTAGGCGGCTACCTGATAGGCATCACGCTCGGCGTGTTCAGCCTGTGGCAAACGGCACCCGCCGAAGTCAGACTCTTCGCCACCACCGGTTTTCTCGGCGGCTTGACCACCTTTTCCACGTTTTCGGCCGAAATCACCATGCTGATGCTGCGCCAGCAACCGCTGTGGGCGCTATCGGGCATCGCCGCCCACGTCGGCGGCTCGCTCACGCTGACCTGGCTGGGGCTGCGCTCGGTCGAATGGATCAAGGGATGACCCCATGAACGCGGTGCTGGTGCGGTTCTATCTGAAGCAGAGCAGCCGGCACGCCGGCATCCCGCTCTACGAGTGGTTGCTGCAGGAGGCCAAACGACAAGGTGCGGCCGGTGCCACCGCCTTTCATGCGCTCGCCGGGTTCGGCCGCCACGGCTGGCACGAGGCGCATTTCTTCGAACTGGCCGAGCAACCGGTCGCGGTCGAGGTGATCGCCGAGCCTGCCATCATCGCCCGCCTCGTCGCGGCCATCGGTGCCGCCGGGCTGGAACTGCCCTACCTCGATGTGCCGGTGACGATGCGGATCACCGGTCAGACGGATCAATCGGCCCCATAAACATTTCCGATTAGCCGGGGCGACGGGGGCGTTTTAAACTACGCACCTTTCGCAGACCCCCCTACTAGGATTCATGTCCATGGCCACCAAACATTCCCGTCTGTTGATCCTCGGTTCCGGCCCCGCGGGCTACACTGCGGCCGTCTACGCCGCCCGTGCCAACCTCAAGCCGGTACTGGTCACCGGTCTTGCCCAGGGTGGCCAGCTGATGACGACGACCGACGTGGACAACTGGCCGGCCGATGCCGACGGCGTGCAGGGCCCGGAACTGATGACGCGCTTTCAGAAGCACGCCGAGCGCTTCGGCACCGAGATGATCTTCGACCATATCCACACCGTGGACCTGAAGAGCAGCCCGAAAAAGCTGATCGGCGATGCAGGCGAATACACCTGCGACGCGCTGATCATCGCCACTGGCGCCTCGGCCCAGTACCTGGGCCTGCCGAGCGAGGAAGCGTTTGCCGGTCGCGGCGTGTCCGCCTGCGCCACCTGCGACGGTTTCTTCTACCGTGGCCAGCAGGTTGCGGTGATCGGCGGCGGCAATACCGCCGTGGAAGAGGCGCTGTATCTTGCCAACATCGCCGACCACGTGACGCTGGTGCATCGTCGCGACACCTTCCGCGCCGAGAAGATCCTGGTCGATCACCTGATGGAAAAGGTCGAGGCTGGCAAGATCACGCTGGCACTGAACGAAACGCTGGATGAAGTACTGGGTGACGCCAGCGGCGTGACCGGTGTGCGGTTGAAGTCGAGCCAGGGCGGTGCGACGCGCGAACTGCAACTGACCGGCGTGTTCATCGCCATCGGCCACAAGCCCAATACGGACATCTTCAAGGGCCAGCTGGAGATGGACCAGACCGGCTACATCATCACCCGTGGCGGTCGCGACGGCGGTGCCACCGGCACCAGCATCGCCGGCGTGTTCGCCGCAGGCGACGTGCAGGACCATATCTACCGTCAGGCCGTGACTTCGGCCGCATCGGGCTGCCAGGCTGCGCTCGATGCCGACAAGTACCTGGAATCGCTGCGCAAGTAAGCGAGTTCCTGCCGGGATAAGCCGCCTTCCGTGGGCGGCTTTTTCATGCGCGGAGCAAACGCTGCGCGTAGACTGCAGCCGCACCTTTATCTGCCACCGCCATGAAAAACCTACCCAAACTGCTGCTCGCCCTCTGGACCGCCGCCATCTGGATCGGCTCGCTCTGGCCACTGACCGCGCCTATCGCTCCTGGCGGCGACAAACTGCACCACTTCGTCGGCTATGGCGTGTTGGCGCTACTGGCGATGGGGGTGTTTCGCAGGCCGTTGCCGGTATGGCTCGCTGCCAGCGCAATGGGGATCGCGGTCGAGTTCGCACAGATGCTGACCCCGTTCCGTCAGTTCGAAGCGCTCGACATGGCCGCCAATGCGGCCGGCGCCCTGCTCGGTGTATTGCTGATGCTTTGCGCCCAGATGATGCAGCGCCGCTACGGGCGCTGAACACATTGCCAGCCCGCGCCCTCTTCACAACAATTTGATGAAAAAAAGCGCGGCTTGCGCCGCGCAACGGACTACAAGAGTCACGAGGAGGAGTGGGTCAAGCTTTGGCCGTTGCAACTTCCACGCTGCCATGCAACTGCTGCATGGTGCGCTTGCCGTCACGGCGGTATTTGGCAAGCAGGGAATCCCATTCGATCACCACGGAGCCACCGGTGGCGCGATGCTGGTGCCCCCAATCCTCCAGCAGTTCGAGGCAGGCGGGATCGATATAGCTGAGCTCGCGGATGTTCACGTGCAGCTCCACATCGTGCGGCACCTGTTCCAGCGACTTCGCCAGCGTAGGCAGGCGCACGAAGGTGGCGGCGCCCTTGAGCTTGAGCACCGCGCGACGTGTGGCCTGGTCGATGCGCAGGCGTGCCTCCAGGTGCAGCAGGTCGTAAAGCAGCTTGCCGAAGGCGAGGCCAATGCCCAGCATCACGCCGTCGAGCAGGTCCGAGCAGACGATGGCCAGCAGCGTCACCACGTAGATGCCGAGCTCTACCTTGCCAAACCCCTTGAGCTTGACGATATCCCTGGGGTTGATCAGCTTGCAGCCGATCACCACCAGCACCGCCGCCAGGCTGGCGATGGGTACGCTGCGCAGCACGAAGGGCAGCAAGGCAACAAACAGCAGCAGCCACACCCCATGCAGGATGGTCGAGCCGCGGCTCTTGGCGCCCGCCTGCACATTGGCGCTGGAACGCGCGATCACCCCGGTCATCGGTAGCGCGCCCACGAGGCCGCACAGCGCATTGCCCACGCCCTGGGCAAACAGCTCCTTGGAGTATTTGGTGCGCGCGCCGTCGTGCAGCTTGTCGACCGCCACGGCCGACAGCAGTGTTTCCGCACTGGCGATGAAGGCCATCGCCAGCGCTGCCATCAGGAGCTCGCCCGACAGCAGCTGCGGCAGCACCAGCGGATTGGCCAGGGTGACGCCTTCGAGCAGGTTGGCCGGCACGTTGACATAGCGGATGGGCAAGGCCAGGACACCGGCGAACAGCGAACCGCCGATCACCGCCACCAGCGGTGCCGGCACCAGCTTCATCGACCTGGGGGCGAACTTGCCCCAGGCCAGCATCAGCACGATGGTCACCACGCCGACGAGGCCAGCCAGATGGGCGCTGGAGCCGTTGACTGGCGCCAACAGGCCGGCCGGGGCCGACGCCAGGCCCGCCAGCACGGCGCCGATCTGCTCGGGGTAGCTGCTGAGATTGCGCAGGCCGTTCCCCAAGGGTTTCATGTCCAGCAGGATGTAGAGCTGGGCCGCGACGATGGAGACGCCGATCCCGGCCAGCATGCCGTGGATCACCGACGGCGACACCGCGCGAAACCACTGGCCCAGCCGCAGCGAGCCGGCCGCCATCTGCATCAGGCCGGCGGCCAGTACCACCGGGCCCAGCGCCACGATGCCGTGCTGCTGCACCAGCTCCCAATTGATCACTGCCAGGCCCGCCGCCGGCCCGCTCACCAGCAGCGGCGAGCCGGCAAGCGGGCCGACGATCAGCGCGCCGATGATGCCGGTGAGGATGCCGGTGGCGGCCGGCACGCCCGAGGCGATGGCGATGCCCATGCACAACGGCAGCGCCACCAGGAACACCACCACCGATGCCAGCGTGTCGGCCGCCGCATGGCGGCGCCAGGCCAGCAGGCCGTTCAGCCAGCCTTCGCCGCGCGGCTTCTGCGCTTGCTGGAAGCGCACATCGCTGGCGCCGGGAAGACCCAGCACGGTATCGAGGTCATCGACCGCGACGGACGAGTTGCTTGCGTGCATGGCAGCGGCCCTCAGTTGGTGGCGAGCGCAACATCGGCGCCGGCAACATAGCGACCGGTGGTTTCGTCCACCACATGCACCTGGCCCGAGGCAATGTCGTACACCCAGCCGTGCAGCTGCAACCGGGCTCGCACCAGTCCGGCGTTCACCGAAGGTATGGTGCGCAGGTGATTGAGCTGCACCCGCACATTCTGGCGGATCGCCTCGTCCAGCTTTTCATGGTCCGGCCGACCGTGGCAGGTGCAATGCACCACGCTGCGCGTCGCCTCGGCGTGTGCCAGCCAGCGCCCCACCGCCGGCAATTCGTTCAACTTTTCCGGATGCAGCAGGCCTTTCATCGCGCCGCAATCGGAATGGCCACACACCACGATGTGCTCGATGCCGAGCACCTGCACCGCGTAGTCGATGGTCGCCTCTTCACCGCCGCTGCTGGCACCGTGCGGCGGCACGATGTTGCCGGCGTTGCGCAGCACGAAGATGTCGCCCGGTTCGGTCTGGGTCAGCAGATTGGGATCGATGCGCGAATCGGAGCAGGTGATGAACAGCACTTCGGGCTGTTGCCGCGCCGAGAGCCGGTCGAACAGCTCGCGGTGGCGGGGAAAGGTATCGTTGCGAAAACGTTGGGTACCATCAAACAGCTTCTGCACGGGAATCTCCTTGTGATGTTGCTTCGCAGCAAGTGCGAAGGAGGCGCCAGTATCCGAATCGAAGCTGTCTATTTCCCAACAACATATTGACGCACAACCTTTATTTTCTGCCTTTCATCCTGAATGGCCGCTTTATCGCCTGCCCACCTCCTTGCGCCAGCGCGCAATCAGTGCTGCCCGGTTGCGCTGATCCTGCAAGGCCAACAGGCCGGGTCCAGGCTGTATCGGCTTGACGCTGTCGCGCAGTATTCGCGTGAGGTCGGCGGCGCCCAACTCGTCGCCGCCATCCCAGCGGATCGACAGCAGGTGCTGGTCGCTGAGCAGGCGCTGCCCTTCGCGTGACAGCAGAAAATCCAGCCATAGCCGTGCGGCGTGCGGGCGGCGCGCAGCGCGGGGAATTACCGCGATCCGGCTCAACACCAGCGTGTAGTCGTGAGGAAAGACAAAGCCGATACGGGGATCGCTGGCAGCACGCGCCAAGACATAGGAGCCAACAGCGTTGTAGGCAAGATCGATCTCGCCGCTGACCAGGCGCTCGACCATGGCCTCGGTGGTGGCATGCAGCTCGACGCGTGCCTCGCCCAGCCTGCGCACCAGGCGCCAGATCGCCTCGCCGCCGATGCGCTCGTCGTGGGCCAGAAAACTGAAGCCGACGGCGGAGCGCTCGATGTCATAAGTGGCCAGCCGGCCACGCCAGCGCGCGGGATGCCGCTCCAGTAGCCGGGTCAGCGCCAGATGGCTGCGCGGTACCTGCGCTTCCGGCAAGCGCTGCCGGTGATAAGCGATCACCACGGGCTCGAAGGTCGTTGCCCACGCCTGATGGCGATAACCGGCCCAATCCGGCAAGGCGTGGGCTTCGGCGGTGCGATAGGCTTGGGCATGGCCGTCGTTGACGAGCTTGATCTGCAGATCCATCGCCGAACTCCACAGCAGATCCGCGCCATCACGGCGCTGCGCCAGATCGTCGAGGAAACGCCGGTGCAGGGCCAGGCTGTTCATTTCGCGGTAGTCGACCCGCACTCCGGGATAGCGCGCCTCGAAACGGGCAATCAGCGGGCGCACCCGCTTGGCGTCGGTCACCGAATAGATGACGACGCGTCCTTCTGCCCGCGCCAGCCGGTAGCGCGCCGCATGGGGCGACGGCAGGCCGATCAGCCAAGTGAGTACCACCAACAGGGACAAGAACGGCCGCAGGGCCGCGAACGGGAAACAGGACTTTCTGGGCATGCGCGCTCCGGGGGCAAGCTACGGCGCGCATCCACTTTTTTCATACATCGTAATGCAATAAAGCCTACAAACGGCTTTCATCCCACGGGCCACCTGGCTGCGACTGAAGGCCATCGCAAGAATGCCATCATTCGTTAACATTCGGCCGCAGTTCCCCCGGAGAAGCCGCGATGCGTATCCTGCTGGTTGAAGACCACCAAACGCTCGCCGAGGCGATCGCGACCGCGCTGAAACAGGCCGGCTTCGCCGTCGATCACGCCAGCGACGGTGCCGAAGCCGACCACGTGCTGCTCACGCAGTCCTATCAACTGGTGGTGCTCGACCTCGCGCTGCCCCGGCTCGATGGCTGGGAAGTGCTGCGCCGGCTGCGCAACCGGCGCAACCGCGTTCCGGTGCTGATCCTCACCGCGCACGGCGCCATCGAGGACCGGGTGCGCGGGCTCGATCTCGGCGCCGACGATTACCTTGCCAAGCCGTTCGAGCTTGCCGAGCTCGAAGCCCGCGCCCGGGCGTTGATCCGCCGGGCACACGGTCTGGAGCAGGCGCAGCTGGCCTACGGTCCGCTCGGCTACGACACGCTGGGCAGGCTGTTCACGCTGAAAGGCTGTCCGCTGGCGCTGACGCCGCGCGAACACTCGGTGCTGGAACTCTTGATGCTGCGGGCGGGCCGGGCCGTGGCCAAGGAGACGCTGACTGACCAGGTGTTCGGCATGGAATCGGGCAGCGCCGAGGCGATCGAGATCTACGTGCATCGGCTGCGCCGCAAGCTCGCCGACGCCGAAATCGGCATCGTCACCCTGCGCGGCATCGGTTACATGCTTGAAGCGCAAACGGCGGCATGACCTCGCGCAGCCTGCGGCAACGCCTTGCCCTCACCTTGTTGTTGCCGCTGCTACTGGTTCTGGTACTCGACGCCATCATCGTCTACCACCGCGCGCTCGAAGGCGCCTACTCCGGCTTTGATCGCACGCTTTATGCTTCGGCAGTCAGCATTTTCAAGGGCATCTCGCTCAAGCAGGGCGAACTGCAAGTGAGTCTGCCGCACGAGGCACTGGAATACTTTGAAGGCGGCACGGCGGTGCGGGTGTTCTACCGCGTCAGCGACGAGCGCGGCCTGCTGCTCACCGGCTACGGCGACCTGCCCCACCCCGAGGGGCCGGCGCCCGAGCTCTACCAGCCGCAGTATTACGATGCCAACTACCATGGCGAGCGACTGCGGCTGATCGCAATCCGCCAGCCCGTGCATGCCATCACCGCCATGCCCTCTCGCGTGGCCTGGGTGATCATCGGCGAGAGCGGCGAGATGCGCCGGGAGTTCGCGCGCAACATGCTGTTCGACGCGCTGTGGCGCCAGGCCTTGCTGATGGCCCTGATGACCGCCATCGTGCTGACCGCGCTGCGTCGCGGCCTGGCCCCGCTATGGTCGCTCACCCGCGAGGTGAGCACCCGCAGCGACGACGAGCTCGCGCCCTTCTCCACCCGGCAACGCCCTGAAGAATTGCTGCCGCTGGTGGCGGCGCTCAACCAGTATCTGGAACGGCTGCGCTGCATGATCAAGGCCCGGCAGCGCTTCTTTACCGACGCCGCCCACCAGTTGAAGACCCCCCTCGCCGTGCTGGCCGCCCAGGCGGAACTGGCCGAGCGCGAACACAGCAGCAGCGCAATGCGCACCCGGCTTGGCACCATGCGTCGCTCGCTCGACGACGCCGCCCACGGCGTCGGCCAGTTGCTCAAGCTTGCGCGACTGGAACAGGACGCCACCGGCCCGCTGCCGCTCACCGTGCTCGATCTGTCGGCCGCCTTGCGACTGTGCGCGCTCGACTGGGTGGCGCTGGCGCGGCGCCAGGGCGTGGACCTGGGCCTGGGCGATTGCGCCAGCCTGCAGGTGCGCAGCCACCCTTCACTGCTGCAGGACATGGTCGGCAACCTGATCGACAACGCCATCCGCTATGCCGGCGCAGGCAGCGCCATCACCCTGGGCATCGAACGCGAGGGGGAGCACGCAATCATCGTCGTGGCCGATACCGGGCCCGGTATTCCCGCGGCCGAACACAAACTGGTGTTTGCACGCTTTCACCGCGGCTCGACCGCGCAGGGCGACGGCAGCGGGCTGGGGTTGGCCATCGTGGCCGAAGTGGCCGCGCGCCATCAGGCGGAAGTGACGCTCGCCGACACGCCCGGCGGCGGGCTCACCGTACGCATCGCCCTGCCGCTGGCGGTGCCGTGGCCCGTGCTAACCTAGGCACAAATCAATACGGACGCCACGGCATGGACGACGAAGCCAAGCGCCTGCTCAAGCAACTGAAAAAAACGCTGCGCGCCACGCCAGCACCCATCGCACGGCCCGCCGCGCCACCGCCACCTAGCGATCACGAGCTGTTCGTGGCCGCAATGGCCGGCGCCAGGCCCATCAGCTGGGATCGCTACATCCACCCGCCCAAGCGGCCCAGCCCCTGGCCGCTGCAGCGCTGGCAGGACGAAGCGCGCGTGATGTCCGAGGCGATGAGCGATTTCTGGCCTTGGGACGAACTGGAAAGTGGCGAGGAACTGCTCTACCTGCGCCCCGGCATGAAGCTCAATACGCTCAAGCGCCTGCGGCGCGGCGAATGGGTGGTGCAGGCCGAGCTCGATCTGCATGGCCATACGGTCGACACCGGGCGGCTGGCTGTCGCCGAATTCCTGCTGGCCTGCCGCCACCGCAACCAGCGTTGTGTGCGCGTCATCCACGGCAAGGGGCTGGGCTCGAAGCAGAAGCAGCCGGTGCTGAAACTGAAGCTGAAGAACTGGCTGGCCCAGCGCGACGAAGTGCTCGCCTTCGCCCAGGCACGCTCGGTCGACGGCGGCAGTGGCGCGGTGCTGGTGCTGCTCAAGGGCTGGCGCGAGCATTAGCTTGGCATAAGCGCTAGCCGCCCCCATCTGGCTTGCGTGTGCCGCTGGCGCACCCCATCGCATCCCAAGGAGAAGCACCATGAGCGAGATCGCAACCCTGGCCGGCGGCTGTTTCTGGTGTCTTAAAACATTTACGTATAAATAACCATTAAATATCAATGACTTATGTATTTTCACTAGTGCCACTTGGGAAGTGCTTGTGAAAATACAACACCTTAAACCATGTAAAAACCTCAGCCAGCCTGTTTTCTAGGGCTTTGCACTACCAGCAGGCTACTGACCCCTACCCCATCACCTAACAAGTGCTTAAACCTGATTTTTGAGGCAACTAGGCAGGTTCAACACCTAACACCTTGGAAACCCAGCTTCCAAACCTTCAAAACTTGAATTTTAGTGACTTGTTACACAACTTAATAAACACAAATGGATTTTCTATAAGTCCATTTTTTTTTGCACAAGACATAAACTACTGAACTACTGGATTAACTATTATTATATGCTGTTTTAAACTGGTCAAACAATTTTGGAAACATCATTAGTCTTAAATAATGAAGATTAAATTTAGTAAATACTTTGTATTTCTTTAAATTAGGAAACCTTCTACTATTACTTTCACAACTTTGAAAACTAATTTTGCCATTATCAGTAAATTGCCCAATTTCTAATATTAAACTATCAGTCAAAGGTATTTTCTCAGGACTATTTAAAAACTCATAAACATTAACAAATCTAGGATTGTTCATATTTTCTTGATAATATTTAACCCAACTAGATAAACCTAAATCTGTCTCCATATATTTACTACAAGAAAAAATTTCATCATCATTATTAGGTAAGAATCTATTAAATTCATCTTTTTTAAATGTCAAATCATATTTATCTTGCATAACTTCACCAACATACATTTCATGAACATTTCTAACATCCCCCATGTTGCCACTAGTGCCAGTTGCAACTGTTTTAAGGCTACCTTTGGATGATGGTGCAACTCCATTACTTAAATCTTTATTTTTAGATGTCACAACAGCCTTCTCAACAACAATTACTACCTCTTTACCAACCTTCAAATTAATTTGACTTAATCTTGATGGCAAACCATACCTCTTCCTTAATTTATGTATGCATAATTTGAAGTAATCATAATTGCAGCTAATAAGTTTGTTTTTCATTAAATCACCATAAACAACTGATGGGGACTTAATGATTATTGTGGTATTCAAATCATTATTTAAAAGTAAATTCTCAATCACCTTCATTGAGTTAGGATTTTCAATCAATGGTGCAAGACTTATATCAAGAAGCTTATTATCTAAACCTAGTTTTTTTCTTGATGAATATACATAATTCTTAAATGACTCATAAGAAGATGATATTAGACCCTCACCAGTTAAATTAGAATAAATCTCAGGCAATGAGCTGGAAAGTATTTTTGTATTTAAATCACCTTCATACATTAGCAAAAATACCTTCCTTGAGTCAGAAATACCAACATCTAAATTTTTAGAATAATCCATAACAACCTCCATTTTTCATATGTTATTAATTGAAAAATAAAAGTCAAGTGTTTTTAGATAATAATTTAATGTTAAATGGTGGTTTTATGATGTTGATTTATTCCTTTTAGTTGCTGAATGATAATGTGTAGATGGTTAAATATAATTTAATGATGGCTGTATAATTTTAAGATGTTAAACATCAATTAAGTAATGTTAAAAAAGAACCTAAAAACCTGTAAACCTAAAAGATTTTCTGGAACACACACCACTCACCTATTGGTGTTTTTCTAAAACCAAAAATCTTTAAAACAAAAACCCAAGGCAATTCTTGATTGCTGTGAAAATTCACAGTTAATTCAAAAAAACAAAAAATCAGAACACACCAAAATTCAAATTATACTTTTTAACACCAAAACAGGACTCTTGAAGTCCTTTTTTTATTTCAACATAAAAAAGTAAAAAATATTTTCAACCAGAAAAACCAACAGCAGAATAAAAATAGGATATTTCACTTTTGCAAAATATCTTAAAGTAGAGAATGTCAACATTGACTATTTCAACCAATATGCATAATAAACACTGTTACTTCACTATGAGATTTATTGTTATTTCACAATGGTTTTTTGTGAAATAACAAGGGAAAGTTGAACTAATGAGGAACGAATTAGAGAAAACTTTCTCACCCCTTCAAGGGGTCAAGATTTTTGAGGAACGAAAAAACTCTTGGGGGATGGTCTTGCAAAAAAATAAGAAAAACTTTTTAAAATGAGGAAAACTATGACTAATGAAAATGAGGAAAACAGCAATAAGAAGAAAAAAACCAATAGCAAGAAAAATGGATTTACTAAATTCTACAAGTCACACTTAAATTTTAGGGAAGAGATATTTAATAGATGTAGTGACAACCATAAGCTATCAGTTTCAATTATGGCTCTAACTGGTTGCAGACCATCAGAGCTTAAAAATATCTTCATTGAGAAAGTGGATAATCAATTGAAATTCACAATCAAAGGTGCAAAAGTGAATGAGGCACAAAGTAGAGGGATAAAAGAAAGAGTGTTGACTATTGCAATAGATGAAAAATCTTACAATGAATATCTTGTCAATACCATTGAAAACAGTGATGTTAAAAATACCTTATTCTTGGATTTAAAAACAACACTACAAGCAATCAGCACTGAAATCATTAGAACCTCACAGAAACTTTATAAGAATAAATATAAAGCCAGCTCTTACACTTTCAGGCATGCCTTTGCAGAGGATTTAAAGACTGGTGGATACATCAAGGAGGAAATTGCTGTTGCAATGGGTCACAGGTCAGTAAATTCCCAAGGAGCTTATGGCTATAAGTTAAAGACTGGTGATTTACAAGGTCCCAAGATTTTATCTATTGAGAATAAGAGTAATGAGAAAATAAATACAGTGAGCAAACTTGATAAGTTTAAGATTAGAAGTAAGTTGAAGAAGTTAAAAAACCCACACTAATCTGCACAAATAAAAAAAGAACCATTTAGGTTCTTTCTTTATTGACTTTTACTTTTTATTTAGTAATATAGGTTGAAATCCTGCAAGATTTAAATAAACTATTTTACCAACTTAAAGTATTTTTTAATTCATAGGCATATAATATGAAATACTTAATAAAAAGTCAATAGCCACAGTAAAATAATTAGTTAAATCCCAAGGATAAAACTGGGAAAATAACTATGATAGAACTAATAAAAGCCATTGACTACAATACTCTTCAAGCAGAATTTAACAGTCAATACAAATCAAAGAAGCTCATAATCAAACATATTGATTTATCTGGTTTCCTATCTAAA
This sequence comes from Chitinolyticbacter albus, assembly GCF_024437655.1. Taxonomy (GTDB): domain Bacteria; phylum Pseudomonadota; class Gammaproteobacteria; order Burkholderiales; family Chitinibacteraceae; genus Chitinolyticbacter; species Chitinolyticbacter albus. The sequence goes on along the minus strand of NZ_JANBVF010000017.1, from coordinate 58,500 downwards.
CACTTCCACACCTACACACAAGAACAGGCATTTAAGCAATTTCTATTAACCATCATTGATGATTATGCAGAAGGTTTTTTTAGGCAAAGTAAATCTTATTACATCCTAAACCTATCAGCACCAAGATTATACAATATCATCAAAAACATAGATTTTAGATTTTTCAAATTTGTGGCAATGGATGACAAAGAAATAAGAAGTTATTTAGAATTTAACCTTCAAGTGTTTTTCAAAAAATTAAATAATGAAGAATACAAGACTGAGTTCACCAGTAGATATAAGTCCATAAAAAGTCTTGTCACTCAATCATTTTACTACCTTGACCAGTGCTTTAATCTAGTCAATGAGCATAGACCTTATTGCTCTACTTCATTCCTAAATAATTTCAAGAAACATAAAATCAAACAATTTGACTATTTGAAAGACACAGTGCTTATAGGTGAAAATAATCATTCTATCAATTTAATTAATGTGGTTAGAACTAATAAGCAAGAGATAGCAGAAAAAATAAACTTATGTAGAAGCATTGAGAAATTAGCAGAAGAAAAAGACTGGGGTTGGGTTTTTATTACTTTTACTGTTCCACCAAGGTTTCACTCTAATCCATTAAATGGCTCTAAGAAATGGGATGGCTCAACAGTCAAGCAGGCTCATAAGTATTTTACTGAAAGATGGGCAAGAATAAGAACAAATTTAAATGATGGACAGATTGATTTTATGGGTATAAATGTCAATGAATTTCATCAGGATGGCTCTCCTCATTATCATTGCCTGATGTTTATAGACACATCAAACATTAAAACTCTTCAAGGTGTATGCAAAATACATTTTAATGAGAGCAGTGTTGATTTTAAGGTTGAAGATAAAAAGAGAGGTGATTCAGCAAAAGCCAGCTCTTACATATTCAAGTATGTATCAAAGACCCTAGGACTTGATTTAAGCCTCATTGAGAAGATTTCCAGGAATGAGGTATTAACAGCAGAAGAAGACAATAGCTTGGCTCATAATGCTGTTAGAACAGCCCACAGGATAAGAGGGTTTAATATGTTTGGTGTAGAGAAATCAATTACACTGTATAGACAATTTATGAAAACAAATTTTTTTAACAACATCATTCTTGATACTGCTAAAAATATTTTGTCTAAAAGCAAAACAGGTTATGCAGATTTTCTTGAACTAAAAACTCAATTCTCAATGAGCTTAATCAAAGATGTTAAAAAAAGTATTCTTGGGATAAAAATTCAAGGTTTTGATTACCTAAAAATGTTATTCCACATTATAAGAAATAGCAAAACCCATAACAATAACTGTTCTACAGTTATTGTTAATTATCCAAGTAAAGCAAATCCAATAACAAAGCTAAAACCATATTTCACTGTTATTGAGAAAATAGCTAATAATTCAACAAGATTACTAATAAGACATAACTTGATTTAACATAGGATTAAGCCAGTTTAAACACAAAGGCAGGTTTGGCAGGAGGAAAGGCTTACCAGTTCTAACAAAAAATTTTGGTAGCTGTGTCATTATTGCTCTTAATACCTGTTGAAAATATCAAGCCACTTCTTTCTTCTCTTAATATCAGCTTTATCTGCCAACAGGAAGTAGAAAAAATCCTCATAATGAGGGATAACCATTGTCTTGATATTGTTATTTATTTCATATTCACTTGCCCTTCGAGACATTTCCCATAGCAAAAAATGCATAGGTTGTAAAATTTCAACAATTCTCCAAATAATTAGAGGTCTACTTTTTTCAATAATATATTGACAATGTAGAATATCAAAAACAAACATAACCTGTCCATGACTATCTAATTGATTTGTTGGCTTATTAGTAATACCTTCCCTATCCATTTTATACAACAAATTCAATCCAGCTTTTTCTCTGGTACTGGGTGGAGTATATTTTTCATAAACCTCTTTTGAAATTTCTAACCACTTACTCAATGGGCTTTTGCTATTCTTTGGTTCACAAACTTCATTTAAATTATGATATCTAGTTTTAACTGCATACTCATGCAGAAAGCCAATTATTTTTTCATCAAGAGCAGTGAGAGGATTTGTATTGTTACAATATACCTCTCTTAATCTTTGACACTCTTGATAAAGAAGCTCTATTTTATGTCCAAATTTATCTCTTAATTCTTTTTGTTGAGCCAAGGTAGGGTTTTTATACCCATTTTCAAGAATGTAGTTTGTGACTATGGCTATTTTTAATATTCTTTCCATTCCAATAGAAATATTAAAAAAGGCAGAATAAAAATACCCTTCTCTATCTTGAAAGAAATTTGCTTTAAGCAAAAGGTCAAACCCAGATAAAAGAGTATTCTTTGTCAAAAAAGCCTCTTGGCAAAGCAAACTGAATTTCTCATCAAAACCTATCATCTTCATTTGTTAACATCCTTATACTGGTTGTGATTTCTTTCTCTTTGTTGGCTCTACAATATTACTCACCATTTTAGTCAATACTTCTTCATCTAATGCTATCTGTTGTAAATATTGAGCCTCTTCAAATGTTTCTGCATATTTAGCATGGAATTTGCCATTGATTTCTTTTGGTAAGTATTTGAAATCATCTATCTCATTACCCTCACACCAAAAGTCACCATCTATTATTTCAATACAACCTTTTAGGCTGGTTAATTTATTGTATGAGCAATTAAAATCACTACTTCCACCAAAAAGATGTCCAACAAGCTCTACTGGACAGCCTTCTAAATTTGTCAATTTATTATGATTACAATAAAAACAACCAACAACTTTTCTAGGGCAACCATTAAGACTAGTCAATTCATTGTGTGAACAGTCAAAATGATAACCTACTCTATTAAACTGAATTGGTATTTCTGTTAATCCTTTATTTCTTAAGTCAACACCAGTTCTAGTATTTACTGTTAAATCATCATTGATGGTATAATTTTTAATCCCCATCTCAATCAACCAAGCTTCAATCTCTTCTTTTGTGTTTAACATCATCTTACCTTTTATCTGTTCTGGTTGTTAATGCTGTTTTTTTATCATCAATATTTATTTCATCATCTTTTAAAGTAAAATAAAAATCAGCAGTTGTAGAGCTGTGAGAATGACCAACAGATTTTAACAAGTCATCTTGATTTGCTAATTCTGGTTGCTTTATTTTATCAATGTGTTTTTCAAGCTTCTTGACTGATTTAGCACCTATGAACTTACTAGCTACAATTGAAGAAATTTGACCATTGTTGTTTAACATAGATGTTAAAATTCTACTAATAGCCTCAGCTCTAATCTTATGAAACTTGATATGTTTCAAATCCAAATCAGTTTTAATCCTTTGAAAATTTCTCTCAAACCCATTGATTGTTATTTTGAAAACCTTGTCTTGATTTTCTTTTTTATCTATCAGTTGGATGAATTGCTTTGCCTGTTCTGTCAAAAAAACCTTCCTAGGCTTTGTTTTAGTTTCATCAAGAACAATATAACTCTTATCAAGAAATATTCTTGACCATTGAAGATTAACCACTTCACTTCTTCTCATTGCAGTTAAAAGAGAAATCATTGTAATTTGATAATTTTCAATGTTCTTCATATCTAACAGGGCTTCAAGTAGCTTCTCCAACTCTTCATCTTCAAACCTGAATGAGCTTTTATTTAAAGCATTAGCCAGCAATGTTTTATCATATCCATAAACAGGACTTTTAAATTCAATAAAGCTATGGCTCATGTGTTTGAGCTTTTCAAATATCTTATTCATAACAGACAATTCTCTTTGAATAGATATTTTTTTAATATGCTTCAATCTCTCTCTAATGTATGAATTTATATGAAGGTGTGTTATTTCAGTAACTTTCAAGTCACCAAATGATTTTTCTCCAAAATTAATAAAATCTTTTAGATGAGCAAAATCTTCTGGTGTCTTACCTTTTTTCAAGAATTTATCAAGAGCATTAGTATCAGGTATTTTTGTGCTTAAAATATTTTTTATGAATGCTAGTTGATTAGCTCTACTTCTATGTTTAAGTAGGTTTTGACCTTCCCAAAATTTACCTTCTTTCTCAATTTCAGGTAAATACATTTTTACATATTTTTCAATCCAGTATTTTAAAGGTGGAATATTAAACTCAACCTCTCTCTTTTCTTCTTCTTGTGTTTTGGCTAGAAGTCTATTCCTGCCCTCTTTGCTTTTGGCTAATGCAACAACTTCCTTGGCATCTTCTAAACTCTCAAACAACCTATCAAGCTTGAAATCTACTCTCTTGATTTGAACTCTAAATCTTGTTGTAATACCTGAACCAGTTTTGACCTTTACAAGTTGTATCCCTTTTTCAACCAGCATTTTTCACATCCCCATAAGCTACTGAAACACATATCCAGTATAGCTCTTGCTTGTGAAGTGCTTGTGAAAAATTGCTCGATTTTTATGGAAAGTGAACATATACTCACACAACATAAAAACACTAACGCATTGATTATAAAGGAATTGATATGACTGAGATTGCTACTCTTGCAGGGGGGTGCTTCTGGTGTCTGGAGGCGGTATTCCAGCGCGTGCGCGGCGTTGAGCGCGTGGTATCGGGCTACATCGGCGGTCATGTGCCCGACCCGGACTACCGCAGCGTGTGCGATGGCAGCACCGGCCATGCCGAGGCAGTACAGCTCCAGTTCGATCCGGCCATCGTCAGCTACGAGACGCTGCTCGACATTTTCTTCACCATCCACGATCCGACCACGCTCAATCGCCAGGGTAACGACGTCGGCACGCAGTACCGTTCGGCCATTTACTGGCATACACCGGAGCAGGAAGCCATCGCCAGGCAGACGCTGGCCGGCCTTGCCGGCAGCTTGCCAGCGCCCATCGTCACCGAACTCGTCGCGGCACCGACCTTCCACCCGGCCGAGGACTACCACCAGAACTATTACAACCAGCACACCAGCCAGCCGTATTGCATGGTGGTCGCGGCACCCAAGGTGCAGAAACTCAAGCAGTACTTCGCCCCGCTGGTGAACGAATAAGCGCTCGCCGCCCCATGGCGGCAAGGCGCTGGGTTACGGTGTAGCGCTGCCGCCGCTATAATCAGCGTTTTCCCCAACGCCTGCCGCCATGTCGCCGCGCCTTGCAAAGCTGCATCCCTACCCGTTCCAGAAGCTGCGTGAACTGTTCGCCGATCTGACGCCCAATCCTGCGCTGGCACATGTGAACCTGTCGATTGGCGAGCCCAAGCACCCGACACCGCAGCTGGTGAAGGATGCACTGGTCGCCAATTTCGACGGTCTCTCTGCCTACCCGGCCACGCTAGGGTCGGACGCGTTGCGCCAGTCCATCGCCGAGTGGATCGCCCGCCGCTACGGCATCACCGCGCCCAATGCGGCCACCGAGATCGTTCCGGTCAATGGCAGCCGCGAAGCGCTGTTCGCGTTCGCCCAGGCGGTGATCGACCCGACGGTGGCGCACACACCGGTGGTGATCTCGCCCAACCCCTTCTACCAGATCTACGAAGGCGCGGCCTTGCTGGCCGGGGCCGAACCCTGGTACGTGAACTGCCTCGCACAAAACCGTTTCCAGCCGGACTGGGACAGCGTGCCCGACAACATATGGGCACGCACCCAGCTGGTTTACGTCTGCAGTCCCGGCAATCCGACCGGCGCCGTGGCCAGCCTTGAGGATTGGCAGAAGCTGTTCGCGCTGTCTGATCGCCACGGCTTCGTGATCGCCAGCGACGAGTGCTACTCGGAAATCTATTTCGGCAGCGCAAAGCCGCTGGGTGGGCTGGAAGCCGCGATCAAGCTGGGGCGTGATTTCAGCCGGCTGGTGATGTTCTCCTCGCTGTCCAAGCGCTCCAACGTGCCGGGGCTACGCTCGGGCTTCGTGGCCGGCGACGCAAAGGTGCTGGAAAAATTCCTGCTCTATCGCACCTATCACGGCTGCGCGATGAGCCCGACCGTGCAGGCCGCCAGCGCCGCAGCCTGGAACGACGAGGCCCACGTCGAGGACAACCGGCTGCAGTACGCCGCCAAGTTCGAAGTGGTGACGCCCAAACTGGCCAGCGTGCTCGACGTGGCATTGCCCGACGCAGCCTTCTACCTGTGGGCGAAAGCACCCCAGGGCCTCACCGACACTGAATTCGCCCGCCGGCTCTATGCCGAAGAGCATGTGACCGTGCTGCCGGGCAGCTTTCTCGCCCGTGAGGCGCATGGCGTCAACCCGGGTGCCGGCTACGTCCGCATTGCCCTCGTGGCGCCACTCACCGATTGCATCGCCGCCAGCGAGCGCATCGTGCGCCTCGTAGAGCGCCTGTAAACCCATCCCAAACCAGGAACCATCATGAGCCTGCAAACCGTCATCGAAACCGCGTTCGAAAACCGTGCCGACATTACGCCCGCCTCCGTCTCGGCCGAGCTGCGCGATGCGATCAACGAAGTGATCTTGGGCCTGGACACCGGCAAGCTGCGCGTCGCCGAGAAGATTGCCGGCGCCTGGCAGACCCACCAGTGGATCAAGAAGGCCGTGCTGCTGTCGTTCCGCATCAACGACAACGAAGTGATGGCCGGCGGCTGCACCCAGTACTTCGACAAGGTGCCGAGCAAGTTCGCCAGCTACAGCGAAGCGGATTTTCGCGCTGGCGGTTTCCGCGTGGTGCCTAACGCCATCGCCCGCCGCGGCTCCTTTATCGCGAAGAATGCGGTGCTGATGCCGTCCTATGTGAACATCGGCGCCTACGTCGACGAAGGCACCATGGTGGACACCTGGGCCACCGTCGGCTCGTGCGCGCAGATCGGCAAGAACGTACACCTCTCGGGTGGCGTCGGTATCGGCGGCGTGCTGGAACCGCTGCAGGCCGGCCCGACCATCATCGAGGACAACTGCTTCATCGGCGCACGCTCCGAGGTGGTGGAAGGTGTGATCGTCGAGGAAGGTTCGGTAATCTCGATGGGCGTGTACATCGGCCAGTCGACCAAGATCTACGACCGTGAAACCGGCGAAGTCAGCTACGGCCGCATCCCGGCGGGCTCAGTGGTGGTGTCGGGCAACCTGCCGTCCAAGGATGGCAGCTACAGCCTCTACTGCGCCGTGATCGTGAAGAAGGTTGATGAGAAGACCCGCGGCAAGGTCGGCATCAACGAGCTCTTGCGCGGCATCTGATGCACCGCCCCGGATCCGGGGCATCGTAAAAAAAGCGGGGCGCCAAGGCGCCCCGTTTGTACTGAGTACAAGTGCTCTGTGCCGGGATTACGCGCCCAGCTGTTCGCGGAGTTGGTTGAATGCGCGATCGGTCGCGCTTTCCTCGACATCCAGCAGCCGTAGCCGGCCGGACGCGAAGTGGGCATCGAGCTCGCCTCGGGTCAATGTGAGGCCGTTCTCGCCCTGGCGATTGGTAAACAGGAAGCGCGTGCCCTGCGGGCTGAGCCACGACAAGCGCAGCCGCACCGTGCGGTTGTCGTCGTTTTCCCAGGTCACCCAGTCACCGCGCTGAATGCCAGCCTGCTGCGGGCGCACCGTTGCATGTACGGTTTCGGGCTGCGGCGCGGCGGGCGCCTCCTGCACCGGCTGCACCACCACCGGCGGTACTGCTGGGCGCTCGGCAACCGGCACCTGCGATGCTTCGTTTGCCGCGCGTAAGCCACTGCGTATCGCCAGCGCATGACACTGCACCAGTTGCGAGAAGAAGTCCTTGGATACCTCGGCCGGGATTTGTGCGCGCTTGGCACCCTGCTCCAGCGCCTTGAGCATGGCCGGCAGCGTATTGACCAGCTGCAGCCGCTCTTCCGGCGTCGTCTTGGGCCGCAGGCTCCACAACAGCGCGTCCATCACCCGCACGTAGTGCACGAACTCGGCGCCGGATTCGCCCTCTGGCCCATACGAGGCAGTCAGCGCGCCCCGCCACCAGATGGCGAGGAAATCGCGCACCAGCTGAGGCGCATCGGTATTGCTCTGCAGGCGCGCCTCGACGACGGCTGTGGCGGTTACGCTCGCCAACTCCTGCACCTCGTGCTGGATCAGGTCTTCTGCCGCATCGCGCGTGCGAGCCTCGGCCTCGGCCTCCAGACTGGCGTAGAAACCATTGATTTTATCCAGCGCGGTATCGAAAGCGCCGACATCATCCTCGTAATGCTCGACTACCCACGCCACGGCCTCGCTAAAGGCGACCAGCACCGGGTCATCCTCGGCCGGCTCAGCATCCTTGTCGGAGAACGCCTCTTCCAGCAAATCGACGAAACGCCGGGCCGGGTGCTGCTTGTTGGCAAAGAAGCCCGTATCGAGCAAGGCCACCTTGAGCACGGGAATCTGCAGCCGCGCCAACAGCTTCTTGGCCACGTTGGGCAGGCTGGGGTCCTCGAACAGGCGGTCGAACAACATCGCCACCAGATCGAAGGTCATCGTGTCACCACGGGCGAGTTCACCCGCCCAGCGGGTACTACGCAGCAGCGTCAGCAGGTTCTCGGGACGCCCCTGCAGATTGCTCGCGCCAGGAGGATCGTGCTGCAGATTGTCGAGGAAGGAAAACCATTCCGGGCGCAGCGCGCTGCTGCGGCTCTCGGCCTCACCGGTGGCAAGGCGCGCGAAATGCTGCGCCAGCTCCGCGGTCAGGCCGTAGGACGGCATATAGGAGCCCGCGCCTGGCGCCACGGCCATGCCACCGGGCATGCCGTATTCGCCACCGACGGCAGCTTGGCCGAAACCGGCCGGCACTCCGCCCGGGAACGCGCCACCCGGCATGGTGCCCGGTGCGGTGCCATAGGGCGCGCCGGCATCGCCTTGCGGCGCAGCGGCGTCCGGCTGTTGTGCAGCGGGGCGGGCGTCGGGGCGGCGCACCACGCCGCGTGCGGCGCGTGGCTGCACATTCTGCTGGATCAGATATTGGTTGACGCTCTGATAGACACCGGCAACACGATCGGACAGCGCGGTCTCGAACGCTTGCAGCGCCACGAGGCGCGCGGACAGTCCACTTTCCAGGTGACGGCACGCTGCGAGGAAGGCCTCGCAGATCGCTTCTGGGCTGAGCGGGTTGTTGACCGTGTCGTTTTCATCCTCCGGCATCAGGCTGGCCAGCCGCTGCTCGAGTTGCGACAAGGTGTCGCCACCCTTTTGCTTGAAGGCATTCGCAACGCGACTGGCGGTCAGGCTTTCTTCGTAATCGTCGTTCGCCACGAGGCTGAGCTCGCCGGTATCGACCACGACCTTGAAAAAGCCGCTGGCCGGATTGCCGTTGCCGCTCCAGCGCTCATTGAAAGCTTCGACGAACTGCTGACGGAATGTGCTGATGATCTCGGTCTTCTTCGCCTTGATTTCGACGCGCGCGCCAAAATACACATCGCGCAAATCCCGATCATGGGTGTCCTCTGCCAGCTGGAAGAATTTTTCTTCAAGCTCCGCAAAGTAACCGTCGAGCGAATCAGCGAGCAGCCTGAGCGCCATGTCGCGGCAAGCGGCCAGCGTAGCGCTCAATCGCGGTGTGGGTTGCGGGTTGCGAGCCTGTTGCATTCGGCTTCTCCGGGGTTTGAGCTGCTCTTGGCAAATATTAGCATGATATGATATTCGTGCCCGGTGACAGTCATACGAAAAAACCGAGCGTCCGTCGGGCTGGGTGGTACCGCGTGTCGCTGCCCCAATGAGGAAAACCCCAAAGGCAAAGTCTCGGTCCGCCGTATAAATTTGAGGCGTACTCCACAAGGATGTGGTCACGCCCATGAGTTACCTGATTACCAGCCAGGACCTGCTCCCCCTGCTCGCGCTCGCTCCTGCCGAACCTAGCTTGCGCGATTTCCTGACCGCCTACCATCGTAATCTGGCCAGCGAGGATTTCCAGTCCCGCGTACCGGAAGACTGGATCGGCGCCGCCTGTGCCCATCACCGCTTCGGTACCATTCGCCCCTGCGGCAAGACGCTGTTGCGCGTCTACAACCCCAGCCTGCCCGAACATGGCTGGGAAGGCAGCCACACCGTGCTCGAACTGGTGTCGGACGATATGCCCTTCCTGGTCGACACGGTGGCGATGGCGCTGGCGCGTCGTGGCCACAACGTGCATCTCGTCATGCATCCGGTGCTCAGCGTGGTCCGCGACGGCGCCGGGCAGTGGCAGGGACTGGGCGCGAGCGGTCAGCCCGAATCGTGGATGCGCTTCGAAGTCGATCGCGCATCCGATGCCGCGGATCTGGACGCGCTGCGACGGGAAGTGACCCAGGCGCTCGACGCACTGGAAACGGCGGTCGCCGACTGGCCGGCGATGACAGCGGCGCTTGCCCACACGCTGACCGACCTGCAAGCCAGCCCTCCACCGCTGGCGCAAGCCGAACGCGACGAAAGCCTGGCCTTTCTGGCATGGCTGCAAGCGGGGCAATTCGTCTTCCTCGGCAGTCGCGAATATCGCTTCGAGGATACCGATTACGGCAAGCAGCTGATGATCGTGCCGGGCTCTGGCCTGGGGCTGCTGCGCGACGCGGGCGTCGGCGGGCCATCACGCACCTATGCCTCGCTCTCCCCGGAGCTGCGCGATCTGGCATACAGCAACCAGACGCTGCTGATCCTGACCAAGGCCGATGTGCGCTCCATCGTCCACCGCCCGGTCTATCTCGACATGGTCTGCATCAAGCGCATCGGCGCCGACGGCAACGTGACCGGCGAGCAACGGCTGGTGGGCCTTTATACCGCCAGCGCCTACACCACCCCGCCGCGCGAGCTGCCCATACTGCGCCACAAGATTGAACAGGTGATTGCGCTCGCCGGCGTCAACCTTTCCGGTCATCGCGGCAAGACACTGCTCAATGTGCTCGACACCTATCCGCGCGAGGAACTGATCGAGATCGGTGCCGAAGAGCTCGCCCGCATCGCGCAAGGCATCGTCTCGCTGCATGAACGGATGCGGGTGCGCACCTTCTTTCGCGACGACATCTACCGCCGTTACGTGTCGGTCATGCTCTATATGCCGCGCGACAACTACACCACCGACGTGCGCATCAAGGTGATGCGCCTTTTGATCGACGCCTTGGGCGGGCGGAGCGCGGAATTCAATGTGCTGCTCACCGATGCGCCGCTGGCGCGCATCCATTTCCTCGTCCGCATTCCGCACGGCCACACCCCGACATACGACGCCACGGCGCTCGAAGCGCAAATCGTCGAGATCGCCCAACGCTGGCAGGACGAATTGCGCCAGCAATTGCGTCAGCACAACGGCGAAGAGCTCGGCGCCGACCGTTACCAGCGCTACCAGCGCGCCTTCCCCACCGCCTATAGCGCGGACTACGCGCCACGGCTGGCGGTGCACGACATCGATGCGCTGGAGTTGGTGCTGGGCAATGGCCGCACCACGGCGCGGCTCCTTGCCGCCAGCCATAGCGACACCCGGCTGTGGCGCCTCAAGCTTTACCGCGCGAGCCCCATCGAATTGTCGGACTGCCTGCCGCTGCTGGAGAACCTTGGCGTGCGGGTGCTCGACGAAAAGCCCTACGCGCTTACCTTCGACGATGGCAGCGGCGCCTGGATCGTCGACGTCGGCCTGCGCCTGCCCCAGGCTGGCATGCTGGAGGCGCCCCAGGCACGCCAGCGTTTCGTCGATGCCTTCGTCGCCATGCTGGCCGGCCAGGTCGAGAACGACGCCTTCAACCGACTGGTGCCGCTGGCGCATCTGGCCTGGCGCGATGTGCTGCTGCTGCGTGCCTACGCCCGCTATCTGAAGCAGATCGGGCTCAATGTCGACATCGATACCATTGCCGACTGCCTGCTGCGCCATGCCGGCCATGCCGCGGCGCTGGTGCAGCTGTTTCACCTGCAGTTTGATCCGGCCGGGCAAGACCTCGCGCAAGCCGAAGCGCAGGCGCTGAAACTCGCCGCCGAAAGTGATGCGCTCGCCAGCGTCGACGACGAGAAAATCCTTGCGGCTTTCCGCCACGCATTGCGTGCGAGCGTGCGCACCAACTTCTTCCAGACGGCCGATGAGGCGGGCTCGCCCAAGCCCTACGTCTCCTTCAAGCTCTCGCCGTCGCGCATCCCGCGCATGCCGCAGCCGGTGCCGTTGTTCGAGGTGTTCGTTTATTCAACCGAGGTCGAGGGCATCCATCTGCGCGGCGGCAAGGTGGCGCGCGGCGGGCTGCGCTGGTCCGACCGCCGGGACGACTTCCGCACCGAGGTGCTGGGCCTCGTGAAGGCGCAGATGGTGAAGAATACGGTGATCGTGCCGGTCGGCTCCAAGGGCGGCTTCGTCGTCAAGCATCCGCCCGCCGAGCGCGAGGCGCTGCTGGCGCGCGGGATCGAGTGCTACCAGACCTTCATCCGCGGCCTGCTCGACATCACCGACAACTACACCGATGGCGCCGTCGTGCCACCACCACGGGTGACGCGCCTCGACGACGACGATCCCTACCTGGTGGTGGCCGCCGACAAGGGCACGGCCACGTTCTCCGACATTGCCAACGCCGTGTCGCGCGATTACGGCTTCTGGCTGGACGACGCCTTCGCTTCGGGCGGCGCCAACGGCTACGACCACAAGAAGATGGGCATCACCGCGCGTGGCGCCTGGATCTCGGTCGAGCGGCATTTCAGCGAGATGGGATTCAACGTGGCGACGGATCCCATCACCATCGCCGGCGTCGGCGACATGTCGGGCGACGTGTTCGGCAACGGCCTGTTGCGCTCGCGCGCGGTAAAGCTGGTTGCCGCGTTCGACCATCGTCATATCTTCATCGACCCGAGCCCCGACCCTGCCGCCTCGTTCGCCGAGCGTGAGCGCCTGTTCGCACTGCCACGCTCGTCGTGGCTGGACTACAACCCCGCGCTGATTTCGCCAGGTGGCGGCATCTGGCCACGCAATGCGCGCACCATCAAGCTTGCAGCCGAGACCAAGGCGCTGCTGGCCGTCGAGGTAGATGAACTCGAACCCGCACAACTGATCCAGGCGATCCTGAAAGCGCCGGTCGACCTGCTCTACAACGGCGGCATCGGCACCTATGTGAAGGCCAGCACGCAAAGCCACGCCGAGGCCAACGATAGAGGCAACGACGCGGTGCGTGTCGACGGCAAGGAGTTGCGCGCCAAGGTGGTGGCCGAAGGCGGCAACCTGGGTTTCACCCAGCTGGGACGCATCGAATATGCGCTCGCCGGCGGGCGCATCCACACCGATGCGATCGACAACTCGGCCGGTGTCGACTGCTCGGACCGCGAGGTCAATATCAAGATCCTGCTCGGCCGGATCCAGGCCTCGGGCGATCTCACCGACAAGCAGCGCAACGAACTGCTCGCCACGATGACCGGCGAGGTCGGCACGCTGGTGCTGCGCGACAACACGCTGCAGACGCTGGCCGTAGCGCTGGAGGCCGAGCAGGCAGTGTCGCTGCTGCCCATCCACCAGCGCTTCATGCAGAAGCTGGAAAAAGACGGCAAGCTGTCGCGCCGGCTGGAATACCTGCCCAGCGACAGCCTGTGCCTGGAGCGCGTCCAGGCCGGCGCCGGACTCACCCGGCCCGAGTTGTCGGTACTGCTCGCCTACGCCAAGATCGTGCTCAAGCAGCAACTGCTGGCGAGCGAGCTCGTCGACGAGCCCCGCTGGAACAGCCTGCTGACCGAGGCGCTGCCAGCCACGCTGGCCACCCGTTTCGGCGATCGATTGCCCGAGCATCCGCTGCGCCGAGAAATCGTCGCCACCGTGCTGACCAATCACATCGTCAACCGCTACGGCGTGACCTGCGTGTTCCGCCTTGCCGAGGAAACCGGCAGCGAAGCGGCCCGCGTCGTCGACGCGCTGTACCAGGCGCAAGCACTGCTGGAGACCGAAACGCTGGCGCGGCTGACCGAAGTGCTGATCGCACGCGGCGTAACCACCAAGGACGTCTACGGCCTGTTGCTCGGCGCGCGCCGCCAGACCGAACGCGTGGCGCGCTGGCTGATCCAGGGCGCGTTCGATGCGGCATCGCTCGACCATCTGCGCACTTGCGCCGCGCTCAGCTTGGCGCAACTGCCCGAATGGCTGGTGCAGCAGGGCGTGGCGCTCGCCAAGCGCGAGGCCTGGCTGTCGGCGGGGATACCCGCGGATGTCGCCGGCCGCGCGCTCGCTATCGACCATGCGCTGCCCTTCCTGGAACTCGCGCGCGGCACCGGCGACGCGGGCTCGCTGGCCGAGCGCATGCGGCTCTATCTGGCGCTGGGCGACGCGCTGGCCTTCGATTGGCTGGCCGGCGCGATCGAGCGCCTGCCGCGCGACAACCGCTGGCAGGCGCTGGCCCGCATCGCCGCGCGCGACGATCTGATGAAGCTGCACGTCGCGCTGTCGCAAGCGGCCTGGCAGGTCAGCAACGGTGATATCGCAACACGCCTGACGCGCTGGCTGTCCTGCAGCGAGAACGCAACGCTGCAATGGCACGGCATCCTGGCCGAACTGCGCGAGAGCACGCCTGATCTGGCGATGATTTCGGCAGCGCTGCGCGAGCTTAAGGGGCGGCTAGTCGCCAGCTGATCGACGACGCCACACCGTGGCCCAGGCGGGCTTGCCCGCCTGGGCCACATTTCGCCGAGCGCCATGTCGCGCGGGTCGGACAGCCTCCCTGCCTCGCTGGTATAATCGCGGGTTTCGCGCAATCCGAGCCCAGTGATGGAAGCCGAACAGCTCAACCAGATCGTTGCCCACCTTGAAGACCTCGCCAACCGCGCCGAGGAACTGAAACGCTACCTCGACTACCCGGCCAAACGCGACCGGCTGGAGGAAGTGGTTCGGCTGTCCGAAGACCCCGAGCTGTGGAACGACCAGAAAAAAGCGCAGGAAATCGGCCGCGAGCGCAAGGCGCTGGAAGACGTGGTGGTCGTGCTCGACGAAGTGGCGGGCGGCGCGAAAGACGCGCAAGAGCTCTTCGAGATGGCGCGCGGCGAAGATGATTTCGAAACCTGCGAAGCCATTGCTGCCGATGCCGCTGCGCTGGAAGAGAAGATCGCCAGGCTGGAATTTCGCCGCATGTTCAACAATCCAATGGACCCGAGCCCCTGCTTCATCGACATCCAGTCAGGCGCCGGTGGCACCGAGGCGCAGGACTGGGCCGGCATGCTGCTGCGCATGTATGTGCGTTATGGCGAGCGCAAGGGCTTTGCCGTCGAAGTGCTGGAAGAATCCGCAGGCGAGGTCGCCGGCATCACCAGCGCCACCATCAAGCTCTCCGGCGATTACGCGTTCGGCTTTTTGCGCACCGAAACCGGCGTGCACCGCCTGGTTCGCGTATCGCCGTTCGATTCGAACGCGCGCCGCCACACCTCGTTCTGCTCGGTGTTCGTCTACCCGGAAGTCGACGACAGCATCGAGATCGAGATCAACCCGGCCGACGTGCGTACCGATACCTTCCGCGCCTCCGGCGCCGGCGGTCAGCATATCAACAAAACCGATTCGGCCGTGCGACTGACGCACATCCCGACCAATACTGTCGTGCAGTGCCAGAATGACCGCTCTCAGCACAAGAACCGCGACGAGGCCTGGAAGATGCTGCGCGCCAAACTGTACGAGCTGGAACTGCGCAAACGCATGGAAGCACAACAATCGCTCGAAGCCGGCAAATCCGACATCGGCTGGGGCCACCAAATCCGCTCCTATGTGTTCGACCAGAGCCGGATCAAGGATCTTCGCACCAGCTACGAAGTAGGCAACCTCAAGGGCGTGATGGACGGCGACCTCGACGGCTTCATCGAAGCCAGCCTCAAGCAGGGCGTGTAATTCCGCCCCTCAAGCAGAATTCAGTGGAACAAAGAACGATGAGCGAACAACAAGCCCTGCCCCAGGACGAAAACCAGATCATGGCCGAGCGCCGCGCCAAGCTAGCATCGCTGCGCGAGACTGGCCCGGCCTTCCCCAATGATTTCAAGCGCGAGCACATCGCGGCCGACCTGCATGCCAAGTACGGCGAAAAAGAAAAGGAAGAGCTCGACGCGCTGGCGGTCGAGGTGACCGTCGCCGGCCGCATGATGCTCAAGCGCATCATGGGCAAGGCCAGCTTCGCCACGGTGCAGGATGGCTCGGGCCGCATCCAGTTCTATATCAGCCGCGACAGCGTGGGCGAGGATGTCTACGCCGCGTTCAAGACCTGGGATATGGGCGATATCGTCGGCGCCACCGGCAAGCTGATGAAGACCAAGACCGGCGAATTGTCGGTCGAAGTCACCGCGCTGCGTCTGTTGACCAAGAGCCTGCGCCCGCTGCCGGACAAGTTCCATGGCTTGGCGGACCAGGAGCAGAAGTATCGCCAGCGCTACGTCGACCTGATCGTCAGCGAACAGAGCCGCGACACCTTCATCAAGCGCAGCAAGATCGTGCAGAAGATCCGCGAGTTCATGGTGAACGAGGCGTATCTGGAAGTGGAAACGCCGATGATGCACCCGATCCCGGGTGGCGCCACGGCCAAGCCGTTCACCACGCATCACAACGCGCTCGATATGGCGCTGTTCCTGCGCATCGCGCCGGAGCTGTACCTGAAGCGGCTGGTGGTCGGCGGCATGGAGCGGGTGTTCGAGATCAACCGCAACTTCCGCAACGAGGGGATGAGCACGCGCCACAACCCCGAGTTCACCATGATGGAGTTCTACGAGGCGTACGCCGACTACCAGCGCATGATGGACCTCACCGAAGGCGTGATCCGCTACGCCGCGCGCGAGGTGCTGGGCCACACGGTGATCGAGTACCAGGGCAAGACGGTCGATCTGTCGAAGCCCTTCGCCCGCTACACCATCGAACAGGCCATCCTGCGCTACAACCCGCAGTACACCAGTGAACAGCTGAACGATCGCGCCTGGCTCAAGGCCGAGATCGCGCGCCTGGGCGGGAAACCCGTGCTGACCGATGGCATCGGCGGCCTGCAGCTGTCGCTGTTCGACGAAACGACCGAAGCGCAGCTGTGGGAGCCGACCTTTATCGTCGACTACCCGGCCGAAGTCTCACCCTTGGCCCGCGCCAACGACGGCAACCCCGGCATCACCGAGCGCTTCGAGTTGTTTATGGTTGGCCGCGAGCACGCCAACGGCTACTCGGAGCTGAACGATCCGGAAGACCAGGCCGCGCGCTTCCAGGCCCAGGTCGATCTGAAGGACAAGGGCGACGACGAAGCGATGCACTTCGACGCCGACTACATCCGTGCACTGGAATACGGCCTGCCGCCCACCGGCGGCTGCGGCATCGGTATCGACCGTCTGGTGATGCTGCTGACCGATGCGCCGAGCATCCGCGACGTGATCCTGTTCCCGCAGATGCGCCGCGAAGACTAAACCTTGTCTACCCAACCCCCGATCGATGATTGGGGGTTTTTGTTTCCACCTCGCCCGCCGAGCAGCCATGGCCTGGTTTCTGTATCTGATCGAATGCCACGACGGCAGCCTCTACACCGGCATCACCACGGATGTCGCCCGACGCTACGCCGAGCACGCCAGCGGCCGTGGCGCACGCTACACCCGCTCGCACCCGCCGCAGCAACTGCTGATGGTGCAAGAATGCGCCGACCGCGCTGATGCCTCGCGCCAGGAATACCGGCTCAAGCAACTGACTCCACCGCAGAAGCGGGCACTGTGCCTGCAATACCCACCCGCCCCATCGCTGCTCGTTGCGTGTTCGGTGCCCTGACATGGGCGCCCGCACACGGGGAGCCACAATCATAGCGCCCCGTGTTCACGCAGCGCCTCGGCGATAGCCTCGGCGAACTGCCGGTAACCTGCGGCATTGGGATGGATGGGATCGCTCTTCAATGCGCGCTGGCTCAGAATGTCGGCCAGTGCCTCATCTTCCAGCGGCACGTCCAGATCGGCAGCCACCTCGCCGTAGAGCGGGGCGGTTGCGAGGCCGAAGCCGAGCTGGGGCACGCCGACCAGCAAGACGGGTATGCCGCGGCCGCGAAGCTCGCCCAGCATGGCCTCCAGATTGGCACGCGTGGCGCTGGCAGGCTGGCGGCCCAGAAAATCGTTGCCACCCAAGCATAGGATGACGAGCGCAGGCTTGACCTCATCGAGCACGTCGGCCAATCGGGCCCGACCCTGGCCACTGGTTTCGCCAGGCACACCTTCGTTCACCACCGGGCGCGAAATCAGACCGGCGAGCACGCTGGGATAGTCCTCGCCCTCGGCCGCGCCAGTGCCGTAGGTGAGGCTGTCGCCGAAAGCGAGCACAGTGGCACCGGGAGCCAGGCGCGGCAGATCCGGCTGGCCGCAGGCAGCGAGCAGCAGGGTGACAAGCAAAAGAAGCAGGGAGCGCATAAGTAGCGAATCTGGAAAGAGGCACTCACCAGCGTATGCGAGTCGTCACCGCCGGAGCAAGCGGGGCGACTGCTAGAATGAGCGGATTCCCATTTCCCGCTTCGCAGCGGATCATTTCCAGGAGTGTGCATGCTGGCCCCGTGGCTACCCGACTTCATCGACAGGGCTTTTGTCCGCGACCTTGCCGCCTCGTTGATTTTCCTGCTGATCCTGATGGTGCTGCGCTCGCTGATACGGCATGCCATCCTCAAGCGCGAGGATCTCGGCCACGAAGTGAAGCGGCGCTGGCTGGTCACGCTACGCAATTCCGGGCTGGTGGTCTTCATGGTCGGCATGGCGCTGATCTGGGCCAACGAGATCGAAACACTGGCCGTGTCATTGGTCGCGATTGCCGCCGCCATCGTGCTCGCAACCAAGGAAATGATCCTGTGCCTGATGGGCTCGATCTACCGCACCAGCACACATGCCTACACCATCGGCGACCGGATCGAGATTCACGGACTCAAGGGTCAGGTCATCGATACCAATGTGCTCTCGACGACGCTGATCGAATCGAGCCAGGCCATGGCCAACAAGGGGACGGTGGGGCGTGGCATCACGTTTCCCAACAGCCTGCTGCTGTCGCAGCCGGTCTACAACGAAACCATGCTGGGCAGCTATGTGATCCAGACGCTGCATATCGATATCGGGCGTGACGCCGATTGGCAACGTGCCGAAACGGCCCTGCTGGAGGCCGCCCATCACGTGATCGCCGAGTATCGTGATGACCTGGCCCAGCATGCGCGCGAGCTGCAACGCGGCTTTGGCCTCGATGCGCCGGCCATCGAACCCCGGATCAAGATCGCGCTCGATGACAGGGAGTCGATCGGTCTGCACCTGCAACTGCCCGCACCGCTGGGCCAGCGCTCCAAGGTGGAGCAACATATCCTGCGCGCCTTTCTCACCGCGACCTCCCCGGGTCAGGATCATCCCGCCGACGATGCATGAAGATCTACCGCACCGACCAGCATCCGCTGCCCCTGCCCGAGGGTCATCGTTTCCCAGTCGAGAAATACCGCCTGCTGTATGAGGCGGTACGCCGCTTCGCCGCCCCGTACATCGTCGATGCGGCGGCGGCCACCGACCATGAACTGCTGCTTGCCCATGAACCGGCCTATCTGGCCCGCCTGGCGAGTGGCGCACTCAGTCGCATCGAGGAGCGCGCGCTCGGCCTCCCCTGGTCGACCGAGCTCATCGTGCGTTCCAGATACTCGGTCGGCGCCACCCTCGCCGCTTGCCGCACGGCGCTGCACGAAGGTTGCGGCATCAGCCTCGCCGGCGGCACCCACCATGCCTATGCCGACCGGGGCAGCGGCTTCTGCGTATTCAACGACAGCGCGGTCGCGTTGCGGGTGTTGCAGCACGCGGGCGAAATCCAGCACGCGCTGATCATCGATCTGGACGTGCATCAGGGCAATGGCACGGCCGCCATGCTGGCGGACAGCCCGGCGCTATTCACGTTTTCGATGCATGGTCGGAATAACTTCCCGCTCCAGAAGGAAGCCAGCGACTGGGATATCGAACTGGCCGATGGCTGCGGGGACGACGAATACCTCGATACGCTTGCCGGCAGCCTGCCGCAGCTCTTCACCTTGGCACAGCCGGAACTCGTGATCTATCTCGCAGGCGCCGATAGCTACCAGGGTGATCGGCTGGGCAAATTGTCGCTTTCCCGCGCCGGCCTTGAAGCGCGCGATGCGCTGGTGCTCGACCAGTGCCGACGTTTCGGCATTCCGGTCGCCATCACCATGGGTGGCGGCTACGCCACGCCCATCACCGATACTGTCGCGATCCAGGCCGCCACGGTCCACGCCGCCTACCTGCGCTACGCCAGCTGATCAATCCGGCACGTTTGCAGCAGGCAAAAAAACGCCCAGCTGGCAAACCTTGCGGTTGCGAGACTGGGCAGAGGATGGAGGAGTCGATAAGCGATCAAGGGGATCGCAGAAAAACAGATGAAGCTACAAGCGCCGGGATAACCCACCCCGCGCGGGGGGATCAACGAACCAGCGTCAGGCGCCAGCCGTAGGATTTGATAAGCAGACGTTGAGCAGATTCAGCGTTGCGGAAAATTCGGAACAAGGTACGCATGGTGTTCTCCTGTTGTCGGCCTCACCCTTTTGGAGTGCTTGACCCGATTTGGTGCAGCACGTTGGCTACAGGACTCACTGTACGCGCACTACATTTCCACCGCAAGTAGTTATGTAGAAAAACTACGTATATTTAGACGTTTCAATGTGTAACAAGCTACGTAAGTTATATGTTTTTTGTTTGTTTTCATACGTTTGACATGTAGCAAAGCAAAAAACACCAAAAATCACAAAGTAGCAAAACTACAAGAATAAAATAGGGCCGACTGTTGTCGGCCCGCACCACCATCGATCACGGCACGCCTTCAATTGCCCAGTAGCTTGGTCTTGAGCGCGCTTTGCACGGGATCCTTGCCCAGCCAGATCGATAGCATGGCGCTGGCAAAGTCGTCCCCCGCAATCACCGGGTAGGCCTTGCCGCGCACGCTGACGCGCGTGCCCTGGCCAGGAATGAAATCAAGCTGAATGACATCCCCCTTGGCCACCGACTTCACTTCCTTGAACAGGCGGTCCAGCGCCTCAAGCTGGTTGCCAAATTGCTTGAGCGTGGCCTTGCCGACATTGTCGGTGAGCCCGTCCACGAACGATTCGTGCATCGTGGCGGCCGATACCTCGCGCAGCATCTTCAGCTCCACCCGCCGCGGCGTGCCGGCCTTGATGACGGCAGCGGCATCGGCGGTCTTGACGCTGGTATAGAGCGCCGCCACATAGACATCGACCACGATCTTGGTCCGCACACCGGCGCCATTGAGTACCAGATGCTGGCCACCCACATTGGCCTGTTCGGCCACGTTGACACCCTCCACCTCCAGCGCCTGAGCCGTTGCAAGGGATAGCGCCAGCGCAGTCGCCAGCAAGGTGAGCTTCATCTTGTTCATCGTTCTCTCCTAGTGCGCAACACACTTAAAAAAAGCCCACGGGCTGTTCGCGCCGTGGGCCAAAGACAGGCAGAGCAAAAGGTATCCCGCCGGGCATACCCGGATGGGAGAAGAAGGGATGGAGCGATGCGCAGCATACCCAGGGGCGCCGGCAAGCCGGCGCCCCATCCCGTTACAGGATCTGAATGATGCCGGCAGCGCCCATGCCGGTGCCGATGCACATCGTCACCATGCCGTGCTGTCCATGCAGGCCCTTGCGGCGCATCCCGTGGACCAGCGTCGCGGTACGGATGGCGCCGGTGGCCCCCAGCGGGTGGCCGAGCGCAATGGCGCCGCCGTTCGGGTTGACCCGGCTCATGTCGAGGCCGAGGTCACGGCTGACCGCCAGCGCCTGCGCGGCAAAGGCTTCGTTGAGCTCGATCCAGCCAAGATCGTCGAGCTTGAGGCCGGCGAGCTTGAGCGCTGCCGGAATCGCTTCCTTGGGGCCGATGCCCATGATGGCCGGCGGCACACCCTTCACGGCGAAAGTGGTGAACTTCGCGAGCGGCGTAAGGTTGAACTCCTTCAACACCTTTTCCGAAACCAGGATCACGGCGCCGGCGCCATCGGACATTTGCGAGCTGTTGCCCGCGGTGACCGAGCCCTTGGCGGAGAATACGGTCTTGAGCTTGGCCAGACCCTCCAGGCTGGTATCGCGACGCGGGCCTTCGTCGGTGGTCAGCGTCTTCTTCACCAGCTCCACCTCGCCGGTGGCAAGATTGGGCACGCGGTAAGTCGCTTCCAGCGGCGTGATCTCGTCGGCAAAGGCGCCCGATTCGATCGCGGCCAGCGCGCGGCGGTGCGATTCGACGGCAAACGCGTCCTGATCGTCGCGGCTCACCTCCCATTGCTCGGCCACCTTCTCGGCGGTGAGGCCCATGCCATAGGCGATGGCGAAGTTCTCATCCTTAGCGAAGAACTCGGGGTTGAGCGCAACCTTGTTGCCCATCATCGGCACCATGGACATGCTCTCGGTGCCGGCGGCGATCATCACGTCGGCTTCGCCCAAGCGGATCTTGTCGGCCGCCATCGCCACCGCATTGATGCCGGACGAGCAGAAGCGGTTGATGGTGACGCCGCCCACGGTGTTGGGCAGGCCGGCGAGCAGCACGCCGATGCGCGCCACATTCATGCCCTGTTCGGCTTCGGGCATCGCGCAGCCAACAATGGCGTCCTCGATGCGCGCGGGGTCGAGCCCCGGCACCTGGGCCAGCGCGCCACGGATCACGTGGGCCAGCATGTCGTCCGGCCGCACATGGCGCATCTGTCCGCGCGGCGCCTTGCCTACCGGCGTGCGGGTCGCCGCGACGATGTAGGCTTCCTGAATCTGTTTGCTCATGAGGAGCTCCTGATTTGCTTTTGGGCAGTATATAAACCGCCTTGATTCCAGAATCCGCGGAGCTGCGGGAAGGCCGCGGCGCAGGGCAAGGAATGGGGATGGAGAGGCCGCGCAATGGGCTGATGCCCATGAGCAGCCAAACCAGCCCCAATGACGCAGCCATGCGTCGCGGAGGCCCGCAGATCAGTTTCGGAGAGGCTTATTGTTCTCCAGCATGTACATGATCCGCTCCTGGGTCTTGCCCTTCTTCAACAGCCCCATGAAACGCTCACGCTCAAGCCGGAGGATCCACTCCTCGTTCACCTGGGTACCGGCGTCGACATCGCCACCGGTGACCACCTCGGCGATCTGCACGCCGATGTGGTAGTCGTACTTGGAGATGAAGCCGCCTTCCAGCATGTTAATCAGCTGCCCCTTGATGGTGGCGGCACCGGCACGGCCGGCGACCGGGAAGGTCTTGGGCTTGACCGGCGGACGATAACCGGTAGCGGCCAGCGCCCGCACCTGCGCCTGCGCGACGTAGAGCAGCTCGTTGGCATTGAACAGGACGATGTCCGATTCTTTGAGGTAGCCGATCTGCTGGCCCTCCTCGGCGCTGGTGCCGACCTTGGCCATGGCCATCGCCATGTAGTAGTCCTTGAGCGCGGCCAGGATGTCACCCCCCTTGGCCTCACGGCTGGCGCGCAGCGCGAATTCCTTGCAGCCGCCACCGGCCGGCAAGAGGCCTACGCCGACCTCGACGAGACCGATATAGGTTTCTACCGCGGCGACCACCCGGGCGCAGTGCATCAGGAACTCGCAGCCGCCGCCGAAGGCGTAGCCTTGCGCGGCGCCGACCACCGGCACCTTGGCGTACTTGATCGCCATCGAGGTGTTCTGGAACTCGGCGACCATGTTCTCGATCGCGCCGAAGTCACCGGTCATGAAGGCCGGACCCATGCTCGCCAGATCGGCCCCCACCGAGAACGGTGCGTCCGGATGCCAGATCACCAGGCCCTGGAAGCGTTCTTCGGCGATCTTGATCGCCTGTTGCACGCCGGCGAGCACGTTGGCGCCGATGGCGTGCGCCTTGGTGGTGAATGTCAGCACCGGCACGTCCGGTGCCGCGGGCGGCAGCCACAGCCGTACGCTGTCGTTCTCGAACACGGTCTCACCGTAATCCGGCTCGGCTTCGCCAACCAGTTGCGGCGGATAGAGCTGGCGGCCGTACACCGGCAGCATCGAGCGGCCAACCAGCTTGCCCTGCGCCACGCTGTAGCTGCCAGCCGGAGCATGCACGCCGTCCACCTGACCGACCCAGGCCGGCAAGGTGCTGTTGGCCATGCTCTTGCCAGCGGCGATATCGGCGGCGACGGCCTCGGCGACCGCCTTCCAGCCCGCGGCCTGCCACAATTCGAACGGGCCTTGCTTCCAGCCGAAGCCCCAGCGGATGGCGAAATCGATGTCACGCGCCGAATCGGCGATGGTCGGCAGCAATGTCGCTACGTAGTGCCACACATCGCGCAGGCAGGCCCAGAGGAATTGCGCTTCCGGATGGTTCGACGCACGCAGCTGGCGTATTTTCTCGGCCGGATCGTCGACCTTGAGGATGGCCTTGACCTCGTCGCTGCCCTTCTGCCCCGACGGCACGTAGTCGCCCGCCTTGGGATCGAGCACCAGGATGGCCTTGCCATCCTTCTTGTAAATGCCAGCCTTCGTTTTCTGGCCCAGCGCACCCTTCTCGATCAATGCGGTCAGCCAGCCCGGGATCGTGTAGTACGCCGCCCAGGGGTCGCCCTGCAGATTGTCGGTCATGGTCTTCACCACATGGGCGAAGGTATCGAGACCGACCACGTCGGCAGTGCGGAAGGTCGCCGACTTCGGCCGGCCCATGCGCGGGCCGGTCAGGTCGTCGACGACATCGAAACGGATACCGAACTGTTCGGCGTGATGTATGGTCGCCAGCATCGAGAACACGCCGATGCGGTTGCCGATGAAATTGGGGGTGTCCTTGGCCCGCACCACGCCCTTGCCCAGGCGAGTGACCAGGAAGCTTTCCAGGTTGTCGAGCAGCGCTGCGTCGGTCTTGGCGAGCGGGATCAGCTCGACCAGGTACATGTAGCGCGGCGGGTTGAAAAAATGGATGCCGCAGAAACGGCTTTGCAGGCTGCCCGGCACGCCATCGGCGAGCTTCTGGATCGACAGGCCCGAGGTATTGGTCGCGAGGATGGCGTGCGGCGCCAGGTGCGGCGCTATCTTGTGATAGAGATCAAGCTTCCAGTCCAGGCGTTCGGCGATCGCTTCGATCACCAGGTCGCACGAGGCGAGCAGTTCCAGATCCGAGCCATAGTTGGCTGGCTGGATCAGCTCGGCGCGCATGGCGGACATCACCGGTGCGGGCTTGAGCTTCTTCAGGTTGTCGATCGCCTTCAGCACGATGCCGTTGGCATCGCCCTCCTTGGCCGGCAGGTCGAAGAGGACGGTCTCGATACCGGCGTTGACGAGATGGGCGGCAATCTGTGCGCCCATGACGCCGGCGCCCAGTACCGCGACGCGGCGGATATGCACGTTGGCCATGTTGATGTGGACCTCGCAGTGATAAAGGGCCGGGCGGGGACGCCGCCCGGCGGGGTGGATCAGAAGCGGTGGTTGTACTGGGCGCCCAGCGTGATCGAGTTCACGTCGTAGTCGCCGCGTACCGTAGAGCCGTTCTCGTCGAGCTGTTCGATTGGCGCCTTCCTCAGCGAAACATAGATCGCGGCCAGATCGATCGAGCTGTAGTCGGTCAACGCGTAGTTGGCGCCCACGGCGAACCAGGTGCGGTCGCTATCGGGTATGCCCGGAATGCGGTTGTCGTCGTCCTCCGGTGCCTCGTCGTACGCCAGACCGCCGCGCAGCAGCCATTTCTGGTTGAGCTTGTAGGTAGTACCGATCGAATAACGGTTGGTGTTGTTCCAGTCGGTGACCGTCACGGCATCATTGCGGCCTTCGAGCTCCACGCGGAGTTCCTTCAGCCGCGAGTGCTTGGTGCGGGTGTAGTCGGCCGTTACCGTCCATTGATCGTTGATCTGGTGAAAACCGTTGATCGAGAACGATTCGGGCGTATCGATGTTCAGCTTGGCGTCGGTGTCCTGGTACCGGGCATTGAGGCCGGCCTGAACGATGGCGCCGGCCGGGCCGAGCGCGGCGATCGAAGCGAAGGTCTGCGGCACGGTGAAATCCGCGTCGCCTTCGAGCTCGTGCTTGATCTTGGAGCGATAGGCCACACCGACGCGGGTGCTTTCGCTGATCTCGAACAAGGCGCCCAGGTTGAAGCCGTAGCCGATGTCGTCCCCCTTGATCACCACGCTGCCGTCGTAGGTGGGATTGGCGCCGAGCAGCGGTACCAGACCCGGGTTACCCAGCTGGGCCGCCACGCCGGTACCGAAGTCGATGGCCTTGGACAGCTTGCCCTTGATGTACTGCATGCTCACACCGGCGCCCAGCGACACCACGTTGTTCACCTTGTAGGCGATCGACGGGTTGATATTGATGGTCTGGACCTGGTTTTCCAGCGAGTTGTAGCGGCCCACCCAGTTCTCGTCGTAATCGCTGTGCGAGCCGAACGGCACGAAAACGCCCAGACCGACCGTCAGCGCGTCGTCGATCTGGTAAGTGCTGTAGAAATGCGGCACTGGCGTGGTCGAGCCAAAGTTGCCGCCGTCATTGCCCGCAATGGGCCGACCTGCCGCGCTGGTGCTGCCATCGTTCTCGAACTCGCCATCCGGGATGATCACGTTGAGCACGCCGGTGAGGTTGGTGCCTTTCAGGCGCGTCATGCCGGCCGGGTTGTAGAAGATGGTCGAGGCATCCATCACCTGCGCCGCGCCGGAATTGGCCACGCCCTGGTTGCTGGCGCTTTGCGTGCCGAAGTGATAGCCGGAAGCCAGTGCCTGGCCCGTCATCAGCGCAAGCGAACCAGCGCCGATCATGCGTACAGCAACAGCGATTTTCTTCATTCTCGTGCTCTCCAAAATATGCAGCTGGTGCTGCGTCCCCGTCTGGCTGGTGTTTAGTTCACCGCCCAGTCAAGACCGGGCGGGTACGGAATGCCATCGCGTTCAGATCACCACACGATGGATGGCATCGGGATCGGCCGCTTTCAGTTCGGCGTCGAAATCATCGACCATGATCACCTCGCGCTTGAGGCGGCGGGCGCGCTCGACCGCAGCGAACTCGGCATCGGTCAGCAGACCCTTGCCACGCGCTTCCTGCAGCCGATCGCGCGCGGTGATGGCCTTGAGCTGGCCTTCGCGCTGCGCGCGGCGCAGCTTGCTTTCCATGCCTTCGGTATCGATCACCGCCTTGAGCGCGTGCTCCAGCACACCGACCGCATCCGTTTCATCCTTGGGCAGATACATGTATTGCACCAGGCGATCGCGCGACACCGAAGGCTCCATCAGCGCGCGGGCAATTCGCGTGCCCACACGGTCGGCCGGGCCCTTGAGGCTCATGCCCAGCGGGAACACCACGCGGCGCATGCACCAGGCCAGGAAGCGGTTCGGATGATTGTTGAGGAAACCGTTCATGGCCTCCTGGCAATCGTACAGCGCCGATTCCACGGCCCAGCGCACGAAGGGGCGGTCTTCCTTGGGCTCGCCGTCATCGTGAAATTTCTTCAATGCGGCAGTAGCGATATAGAGATTGGACAGCATGTCGCCGAGGCGCGCCGACAGCTTCTCGCGGAACTTGAGGCTGCCGCCCAGCGTGGCCATGCCCATGTCGGAGAGGAAAGCGAACGCGGACGAGAGGCGCACGATATCGCGGTAGTTCTGCGCGGTCGGGCCGGATTTCGGTGCCGACACCAGGCGCGCGCCGGTCAGGCCCATGACGCAGGCGCGTGCCTTGTTGGAAATCGTGAAACCGATATGACCGATCACGGCGTCATCGAAGGTATTCAGATCGTTGGCCATCGCGGCGCGCATTTCCTTCAGCACGAACGGGTGGCAGCGGATGGCGCCCTGGCCATAGATGATCATCGAGCGCGTCAGGATGTTGGCCCCTTCGACGGTGATCGCCACCGGAATCGCACCATAGCCCGAGGCCAGATAGTTGCGCGGCCCGACGCACACCGCCTTGCCGGCATGCACGTCCATGGCATCGTTGATCACTGAGCGCATGCGCTCGGTGTTGTGATACTTGAGGATGCCCGACAGCACCGACGGTTTCTCGCCCATGTCGAGGCCGGTCAGCGCCAGGCGCTGCGCGGCATCCATCTGGTAGGCATGGCCACCGATACGGCCCAGCGCCTCGTCCACGCCCTCGAAACGGCCGATGGCGAGGCCGAACTGGTTGCGGATGCGGGCATAGGCGCCGGTGGTATAGGCCGCGAGCTTGCCCGAGGCGACCGACATCGCCGGCAGCGAAATGCAGCGTCCCACCGACAGGCACTCGACCAGCATGCGCCAGCCCTGGCCGACGTAGCTCGCTCCGCCGATCACCCACTCCATCGGGATGAATACATCCTTGCCCCAGTTCGGGCCGTTCATGAACACCGCGGTGCCCGGATAGTGGCGCCGGCCAATGTTCACGCCTTCGTGCTGGGTCGGGATCAGCGCGCAGGTGATGCCGATCTCGTCCTTGTCACCCAACAGATGGTCCGGATCGTACAGCTTGAACGCCATGCCCAGGATGGTCGCGACCGGGCCCAGCGTGATGTAGCGCTTCTCCCACGACAGTTTGATACCGAGCACGTCCTCATGGCGCTCGCCGGTACGCGGATCGGTATAGCTGCCACGGGTGACGACGCCAAAATCCGGAATGCCACCGGCGTCCGACCCAGCCTCGGGGCTGGTCAGTGCGAAGCACGGGATCTCGATGCCGCGGGCCAAGCGCGGCAGGAAATAGTTCTTCTGCTCCTCGGTGCCGTAGTGCTGCAACAGCTCGCCGGGTCCGAGCGAGTTGGGCACCATCACGGTGACCGCGGCCGAGCCCGAGCGGGTGGCGATCTTGGTCACCACGCGGGCATGGGCGTAGTTGGAAAACTCCAGCCCACCATACTCCCGCTTGATGATCATGCCCAGGAAGCCCTGGTCCTTGATGAACTGCCAGGCTTCGGCCGACAGATCCTTGGTCTCGGTGGTGATCTTCCAGTCGTCGAGCATGGCGCACAGCTCTTCGGTCGGGCCATCGATGAAGGCCTGTTCTTCCGCCGTGAGCTTGGGCGCGGGAAAGCTGTGCAGACGATCGAAATCGGGCTTGCCGGAGAACAGGTCGCGATCCCACCACACGGTGCCCGCGTCGACCGCTTCCTGCTCGGTCTGCGACATCGGCGGCGTGATCTTCTTGAACACCTGGAACATCGGGCCGGTCAGCACGGCGCGACGCAGCGGCTTGAGATTGAGCACGGCCAGCACCAGCACGGCGGCGACGAGCCAGGCCCAGTGCGAGCCGCAGCCCAGCACGGCATAGCCGACGGCAGCCAGCGCCAGCAACGAGCTAAGCCACAAGGGCGCTCGCCAATAGGCCAGCAGGGTGACAACGACAAGGATGACGGCCACACAGATCAGCACGGTCATGATAGGAAATTCTCCGGGTTATTCGGCAGCCGACGCGTTGAGGCCGGCTTCGATAAAGGGCAGCAACATGCGCGCGATCAGCTGCGGATCACGCGCGTTGACGAGAGGCTGGGTCATGAACAGGCGCAGCACGTTGTTGCCGGCAAAGGCGTTGAACATGGCGCTGGTGAGGAAATGGAAACGCCAGTGCACTTCGGCATCGGAAAGCTGGGGCAGCGCCCTTTGGTAAGCCGCGATGTAACGCCGGGTCACCTCGCCATAGCGGCGCGGCATGCTTTCCTTGAGGATGGGATGAGGCTCGACGAAGGTGCGACCGAGCAAGCGGACAAACAACTGCCCACCCAGCGAGCTGTCGCTGCCCATCGTGGCCGAGGCGGCAACGAAGGCCTCGGTGATCTGGCGGGTGGACGGCACGGCACCACCCGCTTCGATTTCGTCAAGCCGCCCAAGCGTGAGCCGGGCGAAGGGTTCGGCACGGCGTTCGAACACCGCCTTGAAAAGACCGTCCTTGGAGCCGAAGTAGTAGTTCACCGCAGCGATGTTCACGCCGGCGGTCTGGGTGATCATGCGCATCGAAGTCGCGTCGAAGCCATGCTCGACAAACAGCACTTCGGCAGCGTCGAGTATGCGCGTCGATGTTTCCTGCGCCTTGGCTGTTTCAGCCATATCGGTCTCCAGCGATAACCGGTCTCGATCAGACCGGTAGTATTCACGTAACCCGACAGACCGGGTTTCAAACGTCTGTTTGAAATTATCGTTGGAATGGACCGAAGTCAAGCCTGGTGCAGAAAATCAGCCCTTAGGACTTTCCCTCACCAGTTGAGGGCATGAAAAATCAAGCACCTGCACCGTGGCGGCGCCTGTGGCGTTTGTGCCACTCAGTTCTGGTGCAGATCACCATCAACGTAGAACCAGCACCCAGCCTCGCGCACGAAACGGCTGGTTTCATGCAGGCGATGGGCGCGCCCGCCCACCTTGTAGCGTGCCAGGAACTCGACGAGCGCCGTATCGCCGCTCGCTTCGTGCCGTTTGATTGCCAGCCCCAGCCAGCGCGCCGGCGCGTCGGCCGCGAGGTCCAGCGTCGCTGGCCGGGTCGACGCATGCCAGGTCGCCAGCAGATACGCTTCCAGCCCCAGCACATAGGCGCTGTAACGCGAGCGCATCAGCGCCTCGGCCGTCGGCGCCGCCTCGCCGTCATGGTAGCGGCCGCAGCAGGCGGCGTAGGTTGCAGGCAGGCCGCAATGGCAGGCGGGGGTGACGGCTTGTTTCATCGGGAACTCGGTTAGACTCGGCGAATCGCCTTATTTTACCCACGCCCGCCCAACGCCATGCCCACCTTCGCCCCACCGCGCGCCGCCATCTTCGACATGGATGGCCTGATGCTCGATACCGAGCGCATCGCCATCGACTGCTGGCTGGATGCGGCGAGCTCGCTCGATATCCCTTTTCCGCACAGCGCCGCCCTTGGCATGGTGGGCATGCATATCAGCAAGGCCCCCGCCTACCTCACCGACCTGTTCGGCCACGACTTCCCCACCGAATCGCTGCTGGCCGCCACGCACCAGCGCTACCTGCAGGCGACGCTGGCGCCGATACCGCTCAAGCACGGCCTGTTGCCGCTGCTCGACTGGCTGGAAGCGGCCACGCTGCCCAAGGCGGTGGCGACATCGACTCGGCGCAGCATCGCCGAGCATCACCTCACCGCCGTCGATATCCTGCGTCGCTTCAGCCATACCGTGTGCGGCGACGAGATCGAACATCCCAAACCCGCACCAGACATCTACCTGAAAGCCGCAAGTTTGCTTTGCGTCAAACCGGAACAATGCATCGTGTTCGAGGATTCCAACTTTGGCGTCGCCGCGGCGCATGCCGCCGGCTGCCGCGTCATCATGGTGCCGGATCTAAAAGATCCGACTCCCGAAACGCTGGCGCTGGGCGTGCCCGTTGTCGCCTCGCTGGCCGAGGCACAACGCGTCGCCGCCGACTGGCTCGCCGTCCAGACCGGGGCTTGAACATGGCCAGAAAACGCACCCTCGCCCGCCAGTTGCATGCATTGCTCGATCGCATCGCCCAGCAGCGCGATCCGGTCCTCGCTGGCGAGCCGGATGCGCTGCACCAGCTGCGCATCGCGCTACGCGGCTGGCGAACGCTGTTGCCGCTGATCCTGAAACGCAAGGAAACCGACCTTGCGCTGCTGACCGCCTGGCGTACTCTCACCCGCCTGACCGGGCCGGCGCGCGATGCCGAAGTGCAACTGCAACAACTGCCGCCGGATCATCCGGCGCGCGCCACCATCGCCGCACAATGCGCCGCGGGCTATGCCGAGGTGCACACGGCGCTGACCAGCGTGGATTGGCCGGTGCTGATGGCAGCCAGCCGCGCCTGGCTCGACAATCGCCTGGCCGAGCGCAAACGCAGCGCATTGCGCAGCCGGATCCGGCGTCGCGCCGACAAGCTGGGGCACCGGCTCGACGCCGACCTCTCGGCCCCGCGTGATGCCGAGCACTGGCACGCGCTGCGCATCGACGTGAAACGGCTGCGCTACCTGATCGAGCACGCCGGCTCGTGGCTGCCCAAGCGCCAGCGCAAGCTCTACAGCACGCTGAAAACCGCCCAGGCCGATCTGGGCGAGCTGCACGATTTCGACGTCCAGCTTGCCGCAGGCTGGCGCGATGACCCCACACCGCGCGCCGCGCTGCTGGCCTCGGCCGAGGCCAGCGCCAAGGCGCTCGGGATCAAGTTCGCGCGATTGGCGCGCTAGCCTCGTTCCTGCGCCGGCACCGTGGCGCGGCGGCGACGTGCGCGCCACAGCAGCAGGCCCACCACCGCCGCCACGATCAGCCACAGCGGCCACAGCACGGCCAACCCCACGACCACCAGCAGCAGCCCACGCCAGCCCTGCCGCAGCGATTGCTTGAGGCTCGCGCCAAAGGCCGGACGATGATCGGCCAGCGCGGAATCGAAATCGGTCAGCACGGTCTTGCGCAATTGCGGGGCCTGGTAGAGCGAGAGCGCCACCGTGCTGTAAGCCACCTTGTCATCGAGCAGCGCCTGCGCCAGCACGGCCTCGTCACGCGCAGCCTTGGTCTGCAGTTGCTGGTCGATCGCCTCGACCCGCTGGCGGGTTTTGCCCGGCGCGGAAGCCACCTCGCCCAGTTGCTGCTGCGCCTCCTGGGTGCGGCGCGCCGTCAGCTGCTGACGCATCCATTCAAGCTGCACGTCCTCGGCCCCGTAGCTGCGCGCCTCCAGGAAATCGATCTGCGCGGCCAAGGCGCGCAGAAAATCCTGGGTGCGCGCGGTCGGCACCCGTAGCACCAGCTGGGCCCGGGTCACGTATTGCATCAGCTCCAGCCGCGTGCCGTCGAGCTGGGCGAACTCGCGGGTGTCGCTGACTTCGGCCTTGATGTCGTTGCGGATCACGAAACCGCCGTGCGCGGCTGCCAGATCCTCGATGGCAGTGCTGGCGCGGTAGGTATCCCGCACCCGGGCGTCGACACGGGCGGTGACGACAAAGCGGCGATCCGCCGGCAGGCCGCCCAGCACGCGCGAAGTCAGCGCATCGGCCGGTGCCGGTGGCGCCGCAGTTTTCTCCGCCTCGGCCGGCGCAGCGGATTCCGCGGCGGCGTAATCCCCCGCCTCCTCCCTCTTTCCGCAGGCGGCAAGGGCAATGGACAAAGCAAGCAAAGCGGGAAGGAGGCGACGAGGCGGCATGGGAGGCGATCCGTTGAGCACACGAAGCACCATTGCTTCGCCTCGGTACTTTCCAACAGCTTTCCTCATGCCGACAACATGCATTCGGTTTCGAGGGGTAAGCAGGATGGCGCGCCATGTAACGCCGCCGTCACACCATGTTACGCAGTGGTCGGCTCGCCTCTTGTGTGCGGACGGAATCCATCAGCGACAACGCGCAGTTCAGGCCAGATCGACAGCCATTGTTTCTCCCGCAGGCGTTGTTGGAATACTGACAACGGAACGGCCGGCTTGGCGGTGATGGTCCCGGCCCAACTGCAGGCCAAACCGAACGGCAACAACCATTCGAGCGCCCCGTTCAAGCCCAGTCGCACGCCAACCGGGTTTCACATTCCGGATAACGGGAAACGGCGTCGAGGCAGTCGCAGGAAGGCGCATGGCCATGCCGCAGGTGCATGCGCCTGGTTGCGCACCTGCCAACACAGCTGCGGCACCGTTGCGGCCAACAGCGCTTCGATCTGCCGCTCGCGCGCCCGGCCAAGATCGAGCGCGTCGAAATGAACCACGTCCACATCGTTCAAGCCGGTGCGGGTACCAAAGCAATGATCCCAGATCAAGTTGCGCAGGAGCCCGCCACGATCCAGCCGTCCGGCAAGGCCTGCGCGCGCACGACCTCCAGGCAACGCCAACGCGTGGCGTCGGCGCACAGCAGCGCCCCGGTGCGTGCCGAGAGCTCAGTGCTTGCCGGTACTGCCAAAGCCACCGTCGCCGCGCTCGCTCTGGTCAAAATCATCGACCACGTTGAACGCCACCTGCACCACCGGCACGATCACCAGCTGTGCAATGCGCTCCAGCGGCTGGATGGTGAAGCTGGTGTGGCCCCGGTTCCAGACCGAGACGAACACCTGGCCCTGGTAGTCCGAATCGATCAGGCCGACCAGGTTGCCCAGCACGATGCCGTGCTTGTGGCCCAGACCCGAGCGCGGCAGGATCATCGCGGCCAGGCCCGGATCGGCCAGGTGGATCGCCATGCCGGTCGGCACCAGCGTGGTCGCACCCGGCGCCAGTTCGACCGGCGCATCGAGGCAAGCACGCAGGTCGAGCCCGGCGGCGCCGGTCGTGGCGTAGGCCGGCAGATTGTCGTGCAGGCGCGCGTCGAGGATCTTGATATCGAGGGTGGGCGTGGTCATCGAGTCTTCCGGGTCTGGGTGTAGAGGGTGGCCATATGGGCGATCAGCTGGCGCGCCACATCAAGCTTGGGGCCGCGCGGCAAGCGGTGGGTGCCGGCGTCATCCAGCAGGATGACTTCGTTGTCGTCGGCACCCATCGCCTGCTGCACCAGGTTGGCAGCAAGCAGCGGCAACTGCTTGCGGCGGCGCTTGGCGTCGGCGTATTCGAGCAGGTTCTCCGATTCGGCGGCAAAGCCGACGCAGAACGGCGGGTTGGGCGAACACGCCACGCTGGCGAGGATGTCCGGATTGGGCGCGAGCTCCAGCGTCAGGATGTGCGCGTCCTTCTTGATCTTGTGCTCGCTCTGGTTGAGCACGTAGTAATCGGCCACGGCGGCGACGCTGATGAAGATATCGGCCTGCGGCACTTCCACCTCGACCGCTGCCAGCATCTGCTGCGCCGATTGCACGTCAATGCGGCGACATTCGGGCGGCGTGGGCAGCGCCGTCTCACCGGCGACCAACACCACCTCGGCGCCCGCTTCCCATGCGGCGCGCGCCACCGCGAAACCCATCTTGCCCGAGCTCGAGTTGGTGATGCCGCGCACCGCATCGATGCGCTCGAAGGTCGGGCCTGCGGTGAGTACCACCTTCTTGCCCAGCAAGGGCTTGGCCATCAGGCTGGCCTCCAGCCGGATCAGGATGTCCTCGGGTTCGAGCATGCGGCCATCACCGACCTCGCCGCAGGCCTGCTCGCCCGATCCGGGACCGAGCACAGCCACGCCATCGGCCTTGAGCTGCGCCACATTGCGCTGGTTGGGCGCGTTGTCCCACATCTGCCGGTTCATCGCCGGTGCCACCAAGAGCGGGCAGGTACGCGCGGCGATCAGCGTGGTCAGCAGGTCGTCGCAGACACCGTGCACCATCTTGGCGATCAGGTCGGCCGTCGCCGGCGCCACCAGCACCGCGGCCGCGCCGCGCGTGAGGTTGATATGCGCCATGTTGTTGTCGGGGCGGGCATCCCACTGGTCGGTGTAGACCGGGTTACCCGAGAGCGCCTGGAAGGTGACCGCGCTGACGAAGCGGGCTCCCGCCTCGGACAATACCACGTGGACATCCCAGCCGGCCTTCACCAGCAGCCGCGTCAGTTCCGCCGCCTTGTACGCCGCCACGCCACCGGTGACGCCGAGCACGATGCGTCTTTGCTTCATCGCAGGCCCTTGCTTATATCGGATTCATCGAATGCGCGAAGTGTAAACCATGTCCATCACCGACTGGCCGGCCGCGGAGCGGCCGCGCGAAAAACTGCTGGCCCACGGCGCGGCAGCACTATCGGACGCGGAATTGCTCGCGCTGTTCCTGCGGGTGGGGCTACCCGGCATCAGCGCGGTCGATCTCGCGCGCCAGTTGCTCAGCCACTTCGGCTCACTCAACGCGCTGTTCGGCGCCAGCCGCAACGCCTTCGCCGCCGTTCCCGGCATGGGCGACGCCAAGTACGCGCAGCTGCAGGCGGTGCAGGAAATGGCACGGCGCGCGCTGGGCGAAACACTGCGCCAGACCGACGCGCTGACCTCGCCCGAGGCGGTGAGGGATTATTTGCGGCTGTGGCTGCGCGGTCGCGACATCGAAGTGTTCGCAGCGCTGTTTCTCGACCATAGTCATCGCGTGCTGGCTGCCGAGGAGCTGTCGCACGGCACGCTGGCCGAGAGCCGTGTCTACCCGCGTGAACTGGCCCGCCGCGCGCTGGTGCACAATGCCGCCGCCGTCATCATTGCCCACAACCACCCATCGGGCAGCGCCACGCCGTCGCAGGCCGACGAACTCGTCACCCGGCAACTGCGCCACGCACTCGAACTGTTGGAAATCAGGTTGCTGGATCATTTTCTTGTTGCAGGACATGAAGTCGTGTCGTTCGCCGAGCGCGGCCTGCTCTGACGCGCAAGCTCAAGAAACATACAAATATGCCGATCGCTGATGATCAAGACACCGTTTCGAGCCTCGCCATGCGCATCGTCGAATCCTCCGTCACCGTGGGTGCGGAACGCGCCGCCCACAGCCGCAACGAAACCAGCCTGCAGATCCGCAGCGAGCCGCCACGCCCGCCGCGCTCGGACGTGAGCCTGTCCGATACCGGCCAGGCCCGCGCCGCAGAGGATCTGGGCAGCCTGCACCTGGGCGGGCGCGACTGGCGCATCGAACTCTTGCGCCGGTTGGTCGAGGCCATGACCGGCAAGGCGGTGAAGGTGGCCGATCTTGACGGCCTACTCACGAGCGCCAGCGCGCCGTCCGCCCCCGTTGATGCAGGCAGCGAAGGCGGCTTCTCGCTCGACTATCGCCAGGTGCTGGAGGAATTCGAGTCGGCCACGTTCAGCGCGGGCGGCGTGGTCAAGACCGCGGATGGGCGCGAAATCAGTTTCCAGGCCGAGCTCAGCCTGCAACGCCACTATCGCAGCGAGACTTCGCTGTCGATCGCCAGCGGCAGCCTGGCGCGCCCGCAAAAAGACCCGTTGGTGATCAATTTCGACGGCAGCGCGGCGCAGCTCGCCGAGCAGACCTTTGCCTTCGATCTCGATGCCGACGGCCTCCAGGACAACATCTCGTTGCTGAAGTCGGGCAGCGGCTTCCTGACGCTGGACAAGGATGGCAACGGCAGCATCGATGACGGCAGCGAGCTGTTCGGCCCGCAGTCCGGCAACGGCTTTGCCGAGCTCGCGCTCTATGACAACGATGGCAACGGCTGGATCGACGAAGGCGATGCGATCTGGGGCCAGCTCAAGGTGTGGCTCAAGGATGACGCAGGCAACGACCGGTTGCTGGGGCTGTCGGATCTCAACGTCGGCGCGATCTACCTGGGCCACGGCCGTGCCGATTTCGATCTGAAGGACAGCAACAACAACAACCTGGGCCAGATTCGCGCATCCGGCATCTGGCTCACCGAATCCGGTGGGGGCGGCACCATCCAGCACGTCGATCTCGCGGTCTGATCGCCCACTCACCAACCGCTCATCGGCGACCAACGCAACCCCTGGCCTGCGAGCGCTCGGCAACACCGCAGCCTGCCTGTTATTTCAGCAATTGCTGTCACACGCCCCCGCCCATCTGCCCTTGACGCCCGATGCCGCGTGCACAACGCTGGCAGCAGCCATGACATTGGCGTACCCGTTCATAGGAACGGCATAACAAGGAGATGGAGATGAAAGCGATACAGATCGCAGCCCTGTTCGGGCTGCTCGGTGTGGGCGGTGCCAGCTGGGCCTGCTCGCCCCCGCCGCCGTTTTACATTGCATTGCCGCCGGGGCTGGACGGCAAGCTGCCCGTGGTGCAGCCGGACCTCGATCCCAACTTCCCCTACCAGCCGCCAGTATCGGGTGGCGCCTGTCCCACGCCGGCCCGGCATGCCTACACCGGCACTGCCGCCGGGCTGTCGAACAGCGAGGTTGTTGCCCGGC
Source organism: Chitinolyticbacter albus (assembly GCF_024437655.1). Lineage (GTDB taxonomy): Bacteria > Pseudomonadota > Gammaproteobacteria > Burkholderiales > Chitinibacteraceae > Chitinolyticbacter > Chitinolyticbacter albus. The sequence goes on along the minus strand of NZ_JANBVF010000017.1, from coordinate 21,094 downwards.
TCAATGCTGTCACCCCGGTGCAACTCGCTCCCTCCTGGCAGGCCGCACCGGCCTACGTGGCCGGTGACCGGGTTTCCTACGCCGGCGTCAACTACAAGGCACGCTGGTGGAACCAGAACGAGGCACCAGGCGCTGCTTGGGGTGCCTGGGAGCAGGAAGCCGGCAATGGCCTGCAGCAATGGACTGGCAGCCGCGCCTACAACACCGGTGAACAGGTAATCTGGGCCGGCAAGCTGTACGCGGCCAAATGGTGGAGCCAGGGCGAACAGCCGGGGGCAGACTGGGGAGCCTGGGCACTCAAGGGCGACGCGCCCGCCGGCCCAATTGATCCGGCGCTGCTGCCGGGGCTGTTCTCAGTCAGCGTGAGCAAATCGAGCTCGGGCAGCCTCACGCTCAATTTTCTTTCCAGCGCCGGGGTCACCTACGTGCACACCGCCACCGCGGAATGCGGCGTCAGCACCACCAGCAACGCCGAAAGCTACGCCAATCGCTGGAAGGTCAACCTCGACGGGGTGACGGTCCACGACGCGGTCATCACCGACATGATCAGTTCCGGCACCGTGCCCCCTCCACCGCCCCCGACACGCTTTCCCGACGGTCGTTGCAGCAAGTCGCCCGGTGCCGTGCTGCAAACCAATAGTGATGGGCGCATCCAGCGCGCATCGGTCACCATCCCGGCCGGCAGCTCCAAGTTCGTCGCCGTCTGGTCGTGCAATGCGCAAAACTTCTGCCGCCCGAGCACACTGCTGGAACACCAGCAGATGGGACGCTCGCAGTACTGGGGCTCGCCCATCTATCAGGCCCCGGCGCAGTAGGGATCCGCACGGGCAACAGGCATCGCCGCACTGCGGCGGTGCCTGTTGGGTTAGAAACGACAACGAATCCGACGCGCTCAAGCTCATACTCGCTTTACGCCAGGCATCACGATGGGGTGATGATGTCAGAGCGACATGCCGGCGTGCGCCGGCCCGCGTCAAGCGTGGATTTCCCGGCGCCCAAACAAGTGTTGGATTTGGGTGTCATGCGGGAAAGGCTGTATTTGACAGCGTTTCCTGCGGCTCCTCATCATCGTCCCGTTATTCGCCAGCCGCACACAAAACGGCGATGGTGGGTACTAACACCTGTGTACAGCAACAAGGGGAACACAATGAGCATCGCGCGTTACAGCATGATCGCGGCCGCCGTCCTGGCGCTGACCGCATGCGGCAAACAACAGCCGGCGGACCAGTCGACCGCCTCCAGCCCTGCCTCGACGCCTGCGGCTGAATCCAGCAATGGCGGCGGCGACACCGTCAAGCTCGGCCATGCCGCGCCGCTGACCGGCAACATCGCTCACCTGGGCAAGGACAACGAGTACGGCGTGCAGATGGCGATCGACGAGATCAACGCAGCCGGCGGCGCCGACATCGGCGGCAAGAAGATCAAGTTCGAGCTGGTCTCCGAAGACGATCAGGCTGACCCCAAGACTGCGACCACCGTGGCACAACGCTTCGTCGACCAGAAAGTGGTCGGCGTGGTCGGTCACCTGAACTCGGGTACCACCATCCCCGCCTCCAAGCTGTATTCGGATGCCGGCATTCCGCAAGTGTCGCCGTCGGCCACCGCCGTCGCCTACACCGCGCAGGGCTTCAAGACCGCCTTCCGTGTGATGGCCAACGATGCACAGCAGGGCAAGGTGCTCGGCGAGTACGCCGTGCAAAAGCTCGGCGCCAAGAAGGTCGCCATCGTCGACGACCGTACCGCCTACGGCCAGGGCCTGGCCGACGAGTTCGAGAAGGCTGCCAAGGCTGTCGGCGCCGAAATCGTCAAGCGCGAGTTCACCACCAATCAGGAAACCGACTTCAACGCCATCCTGACCAGCATCAAGGGCGCCAAGCCCGACCTGATCTTCTACGGCGGCATGGACGCGCAAGCCGCGCCGCTGAAGAAGCAGGCCAAGAAGCTGGGCATTGCCGCCAAGGTGATGGGTGGCGACGGCACGCAAACGCCGGAATTCATCAAGCTGGCAGGTCCGGATTCGGAAGGCCAGATCTCGTCGAGCCCGGGTCAGGCCAAGGAAGACATGCCTGGCGGCAAGGAATTCCTGAGCAAGTTCAAGGCCAAGTTCGGCACCGAGGTGCAACTGTACGCCCCGTACTGCTATGACGCGGTGAAGGTGCTGGTCGAAGCGATGAAGAAGGCAGGCTCAACCGATCCGGCCAAGTATCTGCCGGAACTGGCGAAGACCGACTATCAAGGCGTCACTGGCAAGATCAACTTCGACGAGAAGGGTGACGTCAAGAACGGCGCAATCACCATCTACACCGTCAAGGGTGGCAAGTGGCAAGTGCTGGAAGTCGTGGGCGGCGCAGCCCAGTAAGGCAGTAAGCGGCCGATTGCAGAACGGCGCCCCTTGGGGCGCCGTTTTTCATTTAAAGCTCGCCGGGGTTGAAGCGATCAGCGGGTCAGGTCATGTGGCTCGCCCGTCATGCCCAGCGCCGCCGCCAGCATCAGCAGCATGCCTGCCGTCGCCCCCCACACAGTGCGGCCCTCGCACTCGATGAAGTACGACGCTCCCCGCACCCCTGCCCGCTCGACAGTACGTCGCTCGTAGTGCGTGCGCTGCATCAGCCAGGACAGGGGCAGCTCGAACACCGCCGCCACCTCGCCCGGATCGATCGTGTATTGCGCCTCTGGGCTGACCACCGCCACCACCGGCGTCACCCGGTAGCCGCTGATGGTCACATAGGCGCCCAACTGGCCGACGACGGTTGCGGCCTCCAGCGGCAGGCCGATTTCCTCGTTGGCCTCGCGCAGCGCTGCGGCCGCGGCATCGGCATCGTCCGCCTCCATCCGCCCACCGGGAAAACTGATCTGCCCGGCATGCTGCGCCAGATGCGCCGCGCGCTCGGTAAAGACCACCTTGGCGCCCGTGTCGCGTGGCACGATGCCGATCAGTACGGCGGCGGGGGTCGCGGCCGACAGGCCCTGCCAGTCGGCGCGATCGACGCGCGGTGCGGTGGCGAGGCGGTTGCTCAGCCAGTCGCACCAGTCCGTGACCGAGGCGAACTCGGGCATCATTCTTCCAACTTCGGCAACCTCAGGTCGCTCACGTGGGCAATCAGGCGCAGGCTGAGCCCGGAGACGAACAGCAGCCACATGGTCAGCGGGTTGAACATCTGGTACTGGGTCAGCGCGTAGACCAGCCCCGCCATCAAGAGCGCGATGGTGCCGTAGAAATCCTCGTGCAGGATGAAGGGCACGTCATTCACCATCATGTCGCGTACCAGCCCACCGCCCACGGCGGTGACAAAGCCGAGGAAGCACACGCCGAAGAGATTGAGCTCAAGCGCCATGCCGATCTGTGCGCCCGCAATGCTGAAGGCGACAAGGCCTATGGAGTCGGCCACGATGAACGCGCGGTGCAACAGGCCTTTGTGCTGCTGATGCAGCTTGAGCACCCAGGCCACCAGCAGGGAAGCGAAGATGGTGTAGAGCGGCGCCGAATCGATGAAGATCTGCGGGATACGATTGACCAGCATGTCGCGCAGCACCCCGCCACCGATGGCGGTGAGCAAGGCCAGGATCAGCACGCCCAGCAAGTCGAAGCGCTTGCGCGCGCCGATCAGGTAGCCGGAGAACGCGAATGCGGCGGTGCCGATGTGGGTGAACCAGTCGAACTGGGGAACGGGAAGTGTCGGCATGGCCACGGCAGCGAACAACGATCCGCCATTCTAGGATTCACCAGGGCGCTTGGCACGCATAGCGCATGCTGCCCCGCAACAACCGCACAGGATCAATGCGCGTTAAAGCCCAGCAACAGCCCTTGCGACAGATCGCGTACGCCAACGAAGGTCGCTTGCGCCAGTTGCAGCTGCCCCTGCCGTCCGGCCACCTCGATTTGCTGGCAGCCACTGGCCAGCTGCTCGGCACCCAGTTGCAGTGCTGCCCCCTTGAGCTTGTGCGAGAGCCGGATCACGCTGTCGGCGTCGCCCCCATCCAGCGCCGGTGGCAGCCGGCTCAAGGTTTCTTCAAGCAGCGGCACGAAGGCCGCGATCAGTTCGTCACGCAGATCCAGACCAATCTGGCTGCGCAACTGCACCATCATGGCCTCGACGCTGGCAAGCTCTACTTCTACCGGGTTCATTACACTCTCATCCTGATCTCAACAGGGCTGCTGGCCCACTTGTCATCGTTGTGCCTTGACTATAACGCCGTAAGCTTGAAGCTGTCATGGGGGAGCTGACGGGCTGCGGTATAATCGCCCGATTGAGACATAGGACCTCCGGAAACCCGCATGCCACGCAAGATCCTCGTCACCTCCGCCCTGCCTTACGCAAATGGTGCAATCCACCTGGGCCACCTCGTCGAATACATCCAGACCGACATCTGGGTCCGCTTCCAGAAGATGCGCGGCCACACCTGTCACTACGTCTGCGCCGACGACACCCACGGTACGCCCATCATGTTGCGCGCGGAAAAAGAAGGCATCAGCCCGGAGGCCCTGATCGAGCGCGTGCACGGCGAACACCTGCGTGACTTCACCGGCTTTCACGTCGCCTTCGACAACTACTACAGCACCAATTCCGAGGAAAACCGGCAGTACGCCTACCGCATCTACAACGCGCTGCAATCGAATGGCAAGATCGTCAGCCGCACCATCAGCCAGTTGTATGACCCGGTGAAGAACATGTTCCTGCCGGACCGCTTCGTGAAGGGCGAATGCCCCAAGTGCGCGGCCAAGGACCAGTACGGCGACAACTGCGAAGTCTGTGGCACCACCTACAGCCCGACCGAGCTGAAGAACCCCTACTCCGCCGTCTCCGGCGCGACGCCCGTACTGAAGGATTCCGAACACTATTTCTTCAAGCTGGGCGATTGCGAGGATTTCCTGCGCGGCTGGACCCGCGGTTCGGCCACGGTCGACGGCGCCGAGCGCGCGCGCCTGCAGGAAGGCGCGGCCAACAAGATGCAGGAATGGTTCGAGGCCGGCCTCACCGACTGGGACATCAGCCGTGATGCGCCCTACTTCGGCTTCGAGATCCCCGATGCGCCGGGCAAGTACTTCTATGTGTGGCTCGACGCGCCGGTCGGCTACATGGCCAGCCACCGCAACCTGTGCGATCGGCTTGGCCTCGACTTCGACAGCTACTGGAACAAGGATTCCGACGCCGAGCTGTATCACTTCATCGGCAAGGACATCCTCTACTTCCACGCGCTGTTCTGGCCGGCCATGCTCGAGTACAGCGGTTATCGCACGCCCACCGGCATCAACGCCCACGGTTTCCTCACCGTCGATGGCGCCAAGATGAGCAAGAGCCGCGGCACCTTCATCACGGCCGAGTCGTACCTGCGCCACCTCAATCCGGAATGGCTGCGCTACTACTTCGCCGCCAAGCTCAACTCGGCAATCGAGGACATCGACCTCAACCTGGAAGACTTCGCCGCGCGGGTGAACAGCGATCTCGTCGGCAAGTACATCAACATTGCCAGCCGCGCTGCGGGCTTCATTGCCAAACGCTTTGGTGGCCAGTTGGCAATCAACCTGGGTGACGCCCCGGTGATTGCCCGCCTGCAAGCCGCCAGTGCGGCGCTTGCCGGCCACTATGAAGGCCGGGAGTTCGGTCGCGCGCTGCGCGACATCATGGCGCTGGCCGATGAAGTGAACCAGTTCGTCGACGCGCACAAGCCGTGGGAAATGGCCAAGCAACAAGGCCAGGATGCCGAACTGCAGCGCGTCTGTTCGGTGCTGATCAACGCCTTCCGCCTGCTCACCATCTACCTCAAACCGGTGCTGCCCAAGCTCGCTGCCGATGTCGAAGCCTTCCTCGCCATCGCGCCGCTGGGCTGGGCCGATGCCGACACATTGTTGTTGGGCCACACCATCAACGCCTACAACCACCTGATGACCCGGGTCGACCCCAAGGCCGTTGAAGCGATGATCGAAGAAAACAAGCAAAGCCTCGCCCCGGTGGCGGCCGAACCCGCCGCACCGGCGCTCGACTACGAAGTGCCGCCAATTGCCGACACCATCAGCATCGACGACTTCATGAAGATCGACCTGCGTGTGGCGAAGATCGTCGAGGCCAAGGCGGTCGAAGGTGCCGACAAGCTGGTGTCGCTCACGCTCGATATCGGCACGGAAACGCGCCATGTGTTCGCCGGCATCAAGTCCGCGTATAAGCCGGAGGAGCTGCAGGGCCGGCTGACCGTGATGGTGGCCAACCTCGCGCCACGCAAGATGAAGTTCGGCATGAGCGAAGGCATGGTGCTGGCGGCCGGCGGCGATGGCGGGCTCTATATCCTCAATCCCGATAGCGGCGCCAAGCCCGGCATGAGGGTGAAGTAAACCGGGTTCGCGAGATAGGCAAATGCGGCACTGCGGTGCCGCATTTTGCTTGTGTGGCGCCGAGGCTGGCATTTGTCACATGGGCACGCGTGCAGGCCGCGCTAAGCTCGGGAGAGGCACCTGATTCGGTGCAGCTTCGGGAGCACACCATGTACGTCGCCATCGGCCCGCTGGTTTCGCTGATCGCCGGCATCCTCATTCTCATGATGCCGCGCCTGCTCAACTACATCATCGCCGTCTACCTGATCGTGATCGGCCTCGTCGGCCTGTTCGGCTTGCAGTGATCCCGCACGCCGCGCCGCTTGCCTTGCACTCGCCCGGCATCGTGGCTATCTATCGGAGCAAGCCGTACAACGGCACACCACCGAGACGACAGAGGCAATCATGATCGCGATCCGCTTGCAGATATACGGACGGGTGCAGGGCGTCGGCTTCCGGTTTTCCACCTGCCTGGAGGCCGAACACCTGGGTGTGGCCGGATGGGTGCGCAATCGGCGCGATGGCAGCGTGGAGCTCTACGCTGAAGGCAATGAGCACCAGGTCGAATCGCTGGTGAGCTGGGCGCGGCACGGACCACCTGGGGCGCTCGTGGAAAAGGTCGAGCGCAGTACCGCGCCGCAAGAGCAGCTGAGTGGCTTTCGCGAGCTGCCGACGATTTAGCCAAGCGCCGAAAAAAAACCCGGAAAATGATTTCCGGGTTTCAAGCAACATCTACAAAGGAGAAACTATCAAGACGCACCTTGCTGCATCCCAACAGAAGCTCCAATTTAGCCGATAAGAGGCGGTATCGTCAATCAATTCAAGGCATTGCGAAGCACGGTTTGCGGCACATCCAAGCAAGGTTGCAAGCTCACGCGCGCCCACTTCAGACGCGCGGCGCCCTGGACAAGCGCCATGCCGGGCCGGCTGCGCCCGGCGTATAATCGGCGTTTTGCAGCCCGCCTTACCCCTTCCAGCATGTATCTGCCCGACCCCCGACTTTACCCCCGCGTGAACCCGCAGAATCCGGTGATTCGCGCGCTGATGGCCTTCCTCACCGAAACCGATGCAGTCGCCGCCGCGGCCAAGCGCACCCAGCTGATCGGCGTGCTCGCCGAACTGATTGCAACGCGCGATCACTACGCGCTCAATGGCGCGCTCACGCAGGCACCGTCGCAGGATGCCTACAAGGTGCTGTGGCAGATCGTGCGCGAGCTGTGCGAATCGCCCGATGGCGCCCGCTGGGGCGTGCCATTCGCGATTCCGGTCATCCTGGTCGTCGGCACCCGCAGCCAAGTGCAGTTGGCCGGCCGTCTACCCGATACCGAAGCGGTGCTCGCGCTGCTGCGCCAGCATGGCGTGGTCGCAGAGCAGGCCGATGTCTTTCTCGCGCCGGCCCTCGTCCATCCGGGCGACGTGGCCGCGATCAACCCGGCTCAACTGGCCGACTGGCGCGATGCGCCACAAGCCGAAGCCATAGCGCGCGCGGTGCGCGAGGCGCCGATCACCTGCAAGGACGAAGGCGTGTTCCTGCGCTATCTCGTTGGCATCGCCACGCAGGCCGAGGGTGCCGAGCCCGCGATACGCCTCAATGGCAGCGTCGGTGCCTGGGGACTGCCGCTCTCTGAGCTGATCGGCAAGGCGCTGGCGCAGGATGGCGTCACCCTGTTTGCGATGCCGCGCGTGCCGCAAACCTGGCTGACCGCGCAGGAAACCGGCCGCGTCACCCAACTGGAAACCCGGCTGCAGGTGGCCGCGAGCAACGCCATCCGCAGCATGCGCAGCAAGCGGCGCACGCCGGTGGGCTGCATCGCCGCGCACGAAGGCGGCGAGATCCGCATCAGCTTCTCCAGCCAGGAGGACGGCGAGCGCTGGGAAGGCTTCGTCTGGCCGCTGGCGCCGCTCGATGCCGCCGAGCAGGTGCGGCAGTATGCAGAAGGCCTGCTGCGTGAATGCCAGCTCGACGATATCCGCGTGATCGAAACCGTGCAGCCGGACCAGCAGGATGGCCTGCCCTTCTTCGTCACCGCGCATTACCACCCTGTCTCCCAACACTGAGGTCGCCATGGGCCATTACCAGCACCACGTGTTTTTCTGTCTGAACGAGCGCGAGGAAGGCGAGCGCCAGAGCTGCAACCGCTGTGGCGCCAGCGAGATGCAGGCCTACGCCAAGGACCGGATCAAGGCACTGAAGCTCGCGGGACCGGGCAAGGTGCGGATCAACAAGGCCGGCTGCCTCGATCGCTGCGAGGAAGGCCCGGTGATGGTGATCTATCCGGACGAGACCTGGTACACCTACATCGACCGCGAAGACATCGACGAGATCATCAACGAGCATATCGTGCACGGTCGCATCGTCGAACGACTGAAAATCTGAAGCCATGATGCAAGCACGCAAGGCGCCCAGCTTCCTGCCACTCGACATCGCCGGCCCGGCCGGCCGGATCGAATGCCTGAGGCTCGATAGCGCACTCGATGCGGTGCGTGGCATCGCCCTGGTTGCGCACCCGAATCCCACCGAGGGCGGCAGCTTCACCAACAAGATCGTGCATACGCTGGCGAAGACGCTGTCGCGGCTCGGTTATGTCGCCTATTGCCCCAACCTGCGCGGCGTCGGCAACTCCGAGGGCGAACACAGCCGCGGCGAGCACGAGCCGGACGACATGGCCGCGGTGCTGGCCCATGCCCGCACCGAGCATCCCGGCGTGGCCTCTGTGGTCCTAGCCGGCTTTTCATTCGGCACGCTGGTGCAAAGCCGGCTGCGCCAGCGGCTGAGTGATGCCGAAGTCGCCGGCATGATCCTGGTCGGCCCCGCCGTCAGCCGCTATGCCTTCCCGCAAGTGCCAGCCGATACCCTCGTCATCCATGGCGAGGAGGATGAAGTGATTTCGCTTGCCGCCGTGCTCGACTGGGCACGGCCGCAGCAACTGCCCGTGATCGTCGTGCCCGGCGTCGGCCATTTCTTCCACGGCCGGCTCACCCAGCTCGCCCAGCTGGTCGAGCGCTACTGGGTCGCCGGCCGAGGCTGAGATGAACCTCGTTGCCAGCCACTTCCCGCTGCCCTGGCTGGTACTGGGCTGGCTGCTAGCCACGATCTGCATCCTGCGCGCCGCCTGGCGCATCCCTTGGTTTGCACTCAAGCAATCGCGGCTGACCGCCTGGTTCGGCGGCACCGTGATCGTGCTGCTGCTGTGGCAGCTCAAGGCCGAGGTACACCCGGGCCTGGCCTTTCACCTGCTGGGTGCGACTGCGCTGACGTTGATCGCAGGCGCCAACCCGGCGCGTCTGGGCCTGGCGGTGGCCCTGGCTGCCGATGCCCTGCAAGGCCATGGCGACTGGGCGGGGTTGGGGCTGTCATGGTTGCTTGTGGCCGGCCTGCCCAGCACACTGACGGCGGCGTTGCTTGCCTGGGCGCAGCGGCGTTTGCCGCCCAACTACTTCGTTTATGTTTTCGTCAATGCCTTCGCCGCTGCGGCACTTTCCATGTGGCTGGTCGGGCTGGCAAGCTGCGCGCTGCTCGCCTTGGCTGGCGCCTACCCGGCCGAGTTCCTGTTCGGCGAGAATCTGCCCTACTACTTCCTGATGGGCTGGCCCGAAGCGTTCATCACGGGCATACACCTGACGCTGCTCGTCGTCTACCGCCCGGAATGGGTCGCCACCTTCGACGACGCGTTCTACCTCGCCCGCAAATAAGCAATATTCCGAACCAGGCTGAACGCGGTCGCGAAACTCGTGACGACAGGCACCGGTGCGACGACTAGATTGAAGTCATTGCGCTGACTTACGGTCTGCCACGCCATCCTGCCCATGCACAGCATACGTACCCGCCTCAATCTGCTGCTGATCGCCATCGTCGTCATTGTGCTGAGCGTTTCCGGTGCTTACAGCTATTGGCAAGGACACGACACGCTCTATAGCGAGACGGCGGCCCAGGATGCCGCCATGCGCACGCGCTTAGCCACCGTGTTGCCCGCCATTGTCTGGAACTTCGACGATCGCCAGCTGGGGTATGTACTGGATGCCGAGCTACAGTGGCCGGATCTCGTCCAGATCGCCGTCTATGCCGGCGAAGACCTGCTGGCATCGCGCCGTGGCCAAGGTAAGATAGCCGGCGCGGGGCCCCTGCAGACCCTGCCGCTGCAGTTCGAAGGGCGCACCGTCGGCGAGGTGCGCTACCAGCTCTCCACCGAACGGATAGACGCCCGCCTGAGCAAGCTGGTGCAGCGCAAGGCCATCGAAATCGCCCTGCTCGCCGGCATACTCGTGGCCGTACTGATCCGCACCTTCAACAGCATCGTGCTCAAGCCATTGGCCGCGCTGCGCGCCGCACTCGATCGCTCGGCCAACCAGCGCAGCTTCTCGCTGGAGGAGCTCGAGCCCATGCTGCGCCAGCAGGACGAATTCGCCGAGCTGAGCCAGAGCGTCGCGCGCATCACGCAACGGCTGACCAGCGAGCTGGAGGAACGCAAGCTGGCCGAAGAAGCGATACGCCGCGCCAAGCAGAATGTGGATGAAGCGTACACGCAGCTGCAGGCGACGCAGACGAGCCTGGTCCAGGCCGAGAAAATGGCTTCGCTCGGTGGCCTCGTCGCCGGCGTCGCCCACGAGATCAACACGCCGGTCGGCGTAATCGTCACCAGTGCCTCGGTATTGAACGAGGAAACGCAGCACTTGCAAGCGCAACTCGATGCCGGCGCGGTGAAGAAATCCGTTCTGTTGGCCTACTGCGAGCACGCCAGGGACAGTGCCAGGCTGATCCTGGGCAACGCCGAACGCGCTGCCGAGCTGATCCAGAGCTTCAAGCGGGTAGCGGTCGATCAGACCTCGGAAGCACGCCGCGACTACGAACTGCGGCAGTATCTGCATGAAATTGTCACCAGCCTCACCCCGTCGTTGAAACGGCGCCCCATCCATATCACCGTGGATTGCCAAGCCGCCGTGGTCATGGATGGCTACCCTGGTGCGCTCTCGCAGGTGCTGACCAACCTGCTGACCAATGTGCTGGCGCATGCCTTTCACGGTGACGAAGAGGGCGACGTGCTGATCGTTGCCCAGTGCGACGGCGACGTCGTGACGCTGACCCTGAGCGACAATGGCCGCGGCATCGCTCCCGAGCATCTGCCCAAGGTGTTCGATCCCTTCTTCACCACCCGGCGTGGCCAGGGCGGTAGCGGGCTGGGCCTGCATCTGGTGTACAACCTCGTCACGCAGACGCTGGGTGGCAATATCGTGGTGCGCAGCGAGCCAGGTGCCGGCACCACATTCTTCATCAGCCTGCCGCGCCAGGCCCCGCAGCATTGAACAAAACGTTGCCACGGCACGCACCGGACATTGTAAGCTTGCCCCCTCCTCCCGATCGTCGATATCCCATGCCGCGCGCCTGCCTTGCCCTCACCACCTTGCTGCTTGCCACTGCCTGCGCCACCTCCAGTCCGCCGCCGGCCCCCCAGCCGCCCACCGCAAGCGTCGCTTCGGAAGCAGCGGCCTCGATGCCGGCCAGCGTCGACGACATCACCAGCGACGCCAGCGCCGTGACGGCCAGTGTACCCGTCGAAGCGGCCGTGCCGACACCGCCGCCAGCCACCCCAGCCAAACCGCGCCTGACCGAAGCGCAGGGCCGCGTGCTGTTGAACCAGCTGCTGCCGGCCAAGATGCCCGATCGCGCCGGCTGGAGTGAGGACATCATCGACGCCTTTACCGCGCTCAAACTGCCCTACACCGCCGAGCTGTTCTGCGCGGCCGCAGCCACCATCGAACAGGAGTCGACCTGGCAGGGTGACCCCGTGGTGCCGGGCCTGCCCGCCATCGTGTGGAAAGCCATCGACGCCAAGGCCGGCCGCTATCATGTGCCGCTGTCGGTGGTGAAGACGGCGCTGCTCAAGCCCTCGCCCACCGGCCAGAGCTACAAGACGCGCATCGACAATCTGCGCACCGAACGCGAGATGAACGATCTGTTCGAGGATATGGCGCGCGAGGCGCGCAACCTGAGCCTGCCGCTCAACATGGCCAATCCCATCCGTACCGGCGGCCCGATGCAGGTGAGCGTCGAGTTCGCACAGAACCATGTCCGGGTCTGGCCCTACCCCTATCCGCGACGCGGCAGCATCCGCCAGGAAGTGTTCACCCGCCGCGGCGGCGCCTACTTCGGCATTGCCAACCTGCTGCACTACCCTGCGCCGTATGACGCGATGATCTATCGCTTCGCCGACTACAACGCCGGCCGCTACGCCAGCCGCAACGTGGCGTTCCAGCGCGCCGTGTCGCGCCTGACCGGGCGTGAGCTGACTGAGGATGGCGACCTGCTGCGCTACCAGGCTGGCCGCCCGGTGGGCACCAGCAGCGTCGAATCCGCGCTGTATACGGTGGCCGGCCGGCTCAAGCTGAGCAAGGCCCAGATCCGCAATGACCTGGAGCAAGAGAAGATGAACGCGTTCGGTAGCAGCGAAACCTACAAGCGCGTGTTCGCTGCGGCCGACGCCACTGCCGGCAAGCCACTGCCACGCGCCGCGCTGCCGCAGATCCGCCTCGTCAGCCCCAAGATCACGCGCAAGCTCACCACCGAATGGTTCGCCAAGCGCGTGGACTGGCGTTACCAGACCTGCTTGTCGCGCAAACCATAGCCATGCCTGCTCGCCTTCAAGCTTAGTTGCGACGGTGCGGCGCGCCTGCCGGTGCCGCTTGCCCGAGGCGGGCAGCGTAGATACTGACAAAATCACCCCGGCTTGCCAGAATCCTCTGATACGAACCGCACGAGAGTATGCCCATGTCGGATCCGCTGATCTCCCAACTCTCGAGCACACTGGCGACGGAAAAAACCTTCGAAGGCCTAGTGCGGCAACTCCTGGTGATGCTGGAGCTCGTCACCGATCTGGAGTCGACCTATCTGACCCGGATCGACCTGGGCGCCAGCCTGCAAAGCATCCTTTATTCACGCAATACCCGGACATTGACCATCCCCGAGGGGCTTGCCGTTCCCTGGGGCGACACGCTATGCAAGCGCGCGCTGGACGATCAGCAGCCGTATACCGATGACGTGGCAGCGCACTGGGGCGACTCGGAGGCAGCCCGGGAACTGGGTATTGCCACCTATGCCAGCACGCCGATCCGGCTGGAAGACGGCAGCCTCTATGGCACGCTGTGCGCGGCAAGCTCGGAACGCAAACCCTTTACCGACAAGGGCGCGCAGGTGCTGCAGCTGTTTGCCGAGCTGATCGGCCAGCAGGTGCAGAAGGAGCTGTTGCTGCAACAGCTGCAAGAAGCCAATGAGGCACTGCGCACCCACTCCTATACCGATGTACTGACGGGGCTGCCCAATCGGCGCGCGGTGTTCGAGGAGCTGCCGCGCTTGTTCGCCCTGGCGCAGCGGGCTGGTCAGCAAGTACTGATCGCCTTCATCGACCTCGATGGCTTCAAGGCGATCAACGACCAGTTCGGCCACGAAGCCGGCGACGCCTTCCTGATCGCGGCCGGCCGACGGCTGACCGAAGGATTGCGCGCTGGCGATGTGTTGGGGCGCCTGGGTGGCGACGAATTCGTCATTGCCGGCCTCGGCCCCGCTCCCGATGAAAATGCGGCAGTGGCCACGGTGGCCTTGCGAGAGCGCCTGGCGCCGTTACTGCACGGTCGTTTCGACTTGGGCACCCAAGCCATCGAGTACCTGGGCGCCAGCTTCGGCGCCATTGCGGTCGACCCCGAGATGATCACGCCGGAGGAAGCGCTGCGCCTGGCCGATGCGGCCATGTATCTGGAAAAGAAAACCCGCAAGCAAGGTGGTTTGGCGCCATTCCAGCTGGCTGACGGGTAAAGCCCGCCAGCGGTTTCAGACCACGATGTCCAGCGTCCAAGCTTGCTCGAAGCCGCGCCGTAGGGCGTATTCGCCGCGTAGCGGCAATACGCCGAACCCATGTTCAAGCCTCGTGAACATTTGATCTGTCACCCACCCGCCGACCACCGCATACGGCGCAATGCCTTTGGCGATTGCGCCCTACCCCCGGAAACGCCTTCTTCAAACGGATTGCATCACGCGGGATGCCCCCCCAGCCCATCCTCTGGGTAAACACCGTCAGCCACCAGCTTGTGAAAAGTCGAATAGGGCCAATCGGCCACGCGGGGCACCAAGCCATGCTTGACCGGGTTGAAATGCAGGTAATCCATATGCGCCGCAAAGTCCGCTTCATCCCGGATCAGGTGTCCCAATATCGGCGTTGCCAGATGCCACGCTCACCACGCCGCTGGCGTACCGCCGAACGATATTCGCTGCGCGGCAAGGCACGCGAGAACAGCAGTTTGATCAAGCGCCAACGCAGTGCAAAGTCGGCATCGCCCGGCGGCAATTCCAATACGCAATGCAAATGCTCGGGCAACACCACCCAGCCGTGTATGGTGAATGGGGCTTGTCGCCGAACGACCCGCACGGCATTGCGCAGTAGATCGATATGATCGACCAACAACGTGCTATTGCGCCGTTGCAGCAGATTCACGGTAAAAAAATAGGTGCCCCCCCCAGGGCACCAGGCACTGCGATAGTCCATGTAAAAAACATAAACGATGGCGACGCAAAACGCACCGTATCGTTTCATCGGTCAGTGGCCACACATCCCGACGCGGCACATTCATGCCATGCCGTAGGGCGTATTCGCCGCAAGGCGGCAATACGCCAAACCCATGTTCAAGCATCGCGGGCGTTTGATATGTTACCGGTCGGCCGACCACCACATGCGGCGCAATGCCTTCGGCGATTGCGCCCTACGGGTGCGCCGTACGTGGTGTTCAATGCACAAATGGCCATGCCCAAGCTTGACGTTCACGACAGTATCTGAGCCCGTCATCCCCCGCCCATCAAGCCTCCCCTTCATCAGGCTCTCGCAACAATCTAAAGAACAATAGCAAGACGAATTCCAAGATGGGCATGGCAATTTTAAGCATCCCGTACCCTGCCAGCCCAGATAGCCAAAGATTATTTGAGTCACCGCAACTTTTCTGGGCAAGTTCTCGACCGAACCCCAAACAGATCAAGGCAATCACCATTCCAATTGAGTAGTAAAACCAGCGAAATACCGTTGCTTTTCGTGGATCCAGTTCTTCACTCATTCAATTGCACCCAAGTTGGCACATCTGGTTTGAAATACTCGCAGCCTCAACAAAGCTCGACAACCAGTGCGTAGGGCGTATTCGCCGCGAAGCGGCAATACGCCAAACCCATGTTCAGGCCTCGTGTATGTTTATTATGTGGCGCGTCAGCCGGCCACCGCATGCGGCGCAATGCCTTCGGCGATTGCGCCCTACAGATGCGCTGTACGCGGTGGCGCACCGGAAATGTAATTTAATTAGTAATTAATACCATGGAGAAAAAAAATAATACGCCAAAAACATAAAACCCGAAACAAAAAAATACAAAACAAAAGCAAAGAAAAGATTACGACTTACCTTGAGAAGAATTAAAAACATCAACACAACTACAAGAAAACTTAAAAAATACTTAGTCAGCACACCCAGGGAAATTCCATTCAAAAAAAACGCAGGAAAAACCCAGCCGGCGCCAGACAAAAAACAAACCCACACCCCGCCCTCAACACTTTGCAGGTGCGAGAAAGCATATATTGCCAGCCAATTAACAAACAACAGCACAAAAAAGAGAAAAATCGATCTAGAACTATTTAGACTGATTTTCATTTCCACCTCCCTTACTCTCTCCTCCCGCTTTTTTTTCCTCCCCCTTACCGTCAGACTTCTTGCCCTCTCTAGACTTGACTTCATTTTGAATAGCATTCAGGGCTGCCTGAAGCACTTGCTGGGTCTTAGGGTCGCTTTTCAAATCAACGGAAGCGACAGCAAGCACAGCCTGCAATGATGTCAACTGTGTGGCGGTAAGCCCTTCAAGTGACTTAACATCTGCAGGAATACTAGCCAATGCTTTGGAAGCGCTCGCATATCCTGGGTGTGCTGCCGCCCAGACTGTGACAATGGCTCCAATCTCTATCTTCGCTCCAAACTCAGTTCGACTTCCCTTCCATGCTGAATTTATGCTAGCAAACATATCATTCAAGCCGCTTTTCTGGCCCAAAGAGTTAACGGCGTGTTGAACATCCCCAGCTGGCAACCCAGTAGCCGACTGGACAAGTCCAGCAATACGATTGGTTTGCCATTGTTGCGGCGCACGACCATCAGGATCTACAAATCGAATTGGATTTGAGTTGGCATATCCATATCTATTAAAAGCATGAATAGCATTCAGTTCCACCCAATCCACCGGATCAGTCGCCATGAACCGACCCAACGTCGGGTCATACCAGCGTGCACCGTAGTAACTCAGGCCTATCTTGTCCTCGAACGGCTTGCCGGTAAACCACTGGGTGTTCTCAGTGGTGGCGCCGACCAGCTTTTCGCCATACGGGCGGTAGTTGGTTCGCCACAGCAGCGCACCGTTGGCGCCAGTGGCGGCCATCGGGCTGCCGGCTGGATCGCTGTGGTACCAGGTGGTGGTAGTGCCCTGGATATCGGCCAGCTTGGTACGGCCGTGATAGAGGAAATCCTTGACCGCGCCGGTGGCGAGGTTGATTTCCTGGTACAGCAGGCCATCTGCGCCGGTGAATTCCAGGCGGTTCAGACCATTGCCGCTTGAGAGCACGCGAGTGCCGCCACCGTCGTAGCTGTAGCCGATCTGGCTGGCTGCACCCTTGTTCACCCAGCGCAGGTTGCCAGCGGCGTCGTAGTTGAAGCTCAGGCCATCGCCGCGGGTGGTGACATTGCCCCAGCCATCGTGGGCGAGGGTGTAGTTCTTGCCACCAGTGACGGTGCTGAGGTTTTGCGTCGCGTCGTAACCGTAATCGATGCTCCAGCTGCCGAAGGCCTGACGCTTGATGTTGCCATTGCCGTCGTAGCTGATGCCGCCGTTGCCCCACACCGTCGGCGCGTTGGCAACAGTCAAGCGATCCAGGCCGTCGTAGTCGAAGCTGCGGTTGTGGCTATTGCTGACCGTATCGGTGATCGTCACGACATTGCCATTGCCGTCGTACGACCACACGCTATCCAACACCGGCTGTGCGTTGGCTACGGCCTGGTTGTAGGCAGCCAGTGCCTGGTTGTAGGTGGCCACATCGGCCAGATAGCGGTCGTAAGCCTGCTTGCGCGCGTTGTAGTCGGCCAGCTGTTGCTGGTAAGTGGCCAACTGTCCTGGCCAAGCCGCAGAGGCTGCGCGGTAGTTGTTCCAGGCGTTCTTGCGAGTGTTCCAATCGGCCACGCACGCATCATAGTTGGCCCGCCAAACCTTCAGGGCAGCTGCATACTTGCTTTGCGCGCACTCAGCCACGTTGCAGTCCGAACCAAAATCATACAATTCAGGCTTTCGGTACTTTTCTGAACAGAACACTCCCGCACTAACACCCTTAGGTTCTGCAAAACCCGGCGCAGTCGGCTGCGTCGGCGCAATCGGCGCATTTCCCGGCGCAGCAACCGCAGCAGGCGGTACCGGTTTGACGGGGCCCTGGCCGCCATCGCTCATCAACACCTGGTGCGTAGCAGGCCAGCCGCGTTCGTTGAAATTGGTCTTGTCCCAGCGTCCGTTGGCCCCCAACCAGTTGGCTAGCTGGCCCCGTGCGGTGTATTGAATCGTCGCCACCGCATTGCCCAGCCTCGTTGGGCGGCCGAATGCATCAGGTGCCAAATCCACCCGACGGTCGCCAGGGTAGACCATTGCGCTGCGTGCATCGTTAGCGTTGTACTCGTGCTTGAGAGTGAGCGTACGGCCGGCGGCGACCAACGACTCAGCCACCATATTGTCGTTGTTATCGAACCACATGCTGCGCTGCACGGATGGCGTGTTCAGTACCGTCAGGTTGCCGTCCCCGTCGTAGGTCCGGCATGCACTCTCCGCGCTGCCGTCTGCGTACTCCACCGTGGTCAGCCGGTTCTGTGCGTCGTAGCCATAGTTGATCTGGCCCTGGCTGCCGGTTTTGCTGCTGATCTGGTTGCCGGCATTGTCACGACCGAGGATGGTGGTACCCGTTTCCGGGTCGGTGCGGCTCACCAGGTATTGTCGGCTGTCGTAGCCCCAGCTGCGGGTGACGCCGTTCTGCTTCACCCAGTTCACCTTGCCCAGGATATCGCGATCGATTTCGGTGATGGCCTCGGCAATCGGCGGCACCACCTTGATCAGCGCCTTATCGTCCGGGCTGCCGAAGGCTTGGTAGAACGACGAAGTCTGGTAGCCGCGCTCATTGACTTCGGCAACGGCACTGCCGCTGTAACCGTAGGTGCGGTAAGTCCCATCCGAATGGGTGACCTGGGTTGGACGGTTCAGTGCATCGTAATAAGTGGTATCGCCGACCGAGAGTTGCGGGTAGCTCTCAAAGGTTTGTCGACCCAATGCATCGAAACGACGAGTGATCGTCACCCCATTGATCGTGCTAGATATCGTTCGGCCAAAACCATCCCAGGTAGTGCTGTCGCTGTAGGTGCCTCGCGTCAGCGTTCGGCCATTGGTCGACCAGACGATAGTCGTGCTTGCCCCTGCCGGCGGTGTAATGGTCGTCAACCGGTTCATAGCGTCGTATTGCAAACCCGTTGCAAAGCGCCGGCCATTGGTATAGCTGGTGACATTGCCAAAGGCATCGACAACGCGGCTGATGGTGATATCGCTGCTGGTCGGGCAGGAAGCGGTATTCAGGCCCGCAGCGACCGGGCGGATTTCCGTTTGGGGAATACCGCGGTAGTAGCTACTGAACTGCGTGACGAACAGGCGAGGGTCTTTGACGGTCGCGACCTGACCATCGGCGTGGTAGGTGTAGCTGCGGGTGACCCCATCCCGGGTTTCGCTCAGCAGGTTACCGAGCGCATCGTAACCACGGCTCAGCGTGGAGAGTGCAGGCCCCGCTTCGCTGGCGTGGATGGTTTCGGTTTGCACCTTATCCAAGATCCAGCGAGTAGCATCGGTCAAATACGTACGTTTGGTGACGCGGGTATTGCCAGTATCGCCGGTTTCAGTAATGACCCCTGCCCGACCATAGCTGTCGTAGCCTGCGTACGCAGTGTTAAACAGCTTGCCGTTGCGTTCCACCGTCTGCCCGGTCATCAACGGAATACGACTAATCCCGCTAGTGCACCGTGCATTCAATTTAGACGGTGATTGTCCAAAGGTCTGATAACCCCAGTTGTAGCTAATCGTCTCAAGTGCTTTGCCGTTCAAATCTGCTGTTTTTTTAGAAAGCAGCAGCCCTGATTTCCAAATATCATTCTTGCAATCTTCAACCGCATGGGGCGTAATATACTGATAGCTTATAATCGCAGCCGGTGTTGTGACCTTCCGCTCCGGATTACGAACACCTAGATTGATCGACGTTTGGCCTTGCGGATGTTTCACCGCTGCGAACACGCCATCGATTCCTTGCTGAGCATAGTGGTGGTAAGTCCACGTGCCGCCGTCGCTCGTTCGCTTCCGTGCAATGGCAGGTCGCGGTTGATCCCGGATGGCGTTCCACATCTCGTCAGCGCAGTTAGTGTAGCCGCAATCAGGGAACGGGCTCAAAGGGGTGACATATCGGACAAAATCGAAATAGGTCTTCCCGCCCTGTGGCTGGGCAACGGAATTTATCAAAGGAAAAGCACTCGCACCTTCCTTTTTGCCTTTCATGTAATCGGACCAATCCGAGTAGGTCAATACCCAGCGCAGGCCATCGGGGCGCGTAATAACTACCTGACCGGCGCTATCGAGAAACCGCCACTCTTGGCCCGCCGCGTAGACCCTGTCCAGTTTCGGCCAACGTTTGCCGTTACCACCTTCATCTGACCAGGTTATATTTATAGTCCGACCATCGCTCGCAATCATTTGTGTCAATAACACGCCGGAGTACCGATACTCAACGCGATTACCATTGGTGTCGACCGCAGTGCTCGGCATGTAATAGTCGAAAGTACCACCGAGGGTGACAAAATGGCTCGCATCCAATGGATGTTCACTATGCCCAAACACGTCTGCAGATGCGGCAGAACTGATCACCCTACGCTGATCAAGCGCTTTGACACTGAGACTATATACGGTCCCGCCAGGCCCTTTTAACACCCATGGTTGATCACGTTCACCTTTACTCAACCACCAATTATTGGATGTACGATACTCGCCGAGCATGCTGAGCGGAGGAGTGGTGCTCAAGCGATGAAAACGATGAGTCGTGCCATCAGGCAACTCAAGCACTGGTGCAATCAAGGAGCTCGTTTCCCCTTGGCCCGTCCGAACTCGTGGCGGCTTAATGGCCTCAGTAAAAGGCTCAATGCTGTTATAAGACCATTGCACCGACAATGGCCCTCCTGCGCCTGGAATGCTGAGCAGAGGAATGTTAAGTGACAACCCACCGGTCAAAGGATCAATTTGATCCGGGCCGCTGCCATGGCTGCCTCTACGTTGATGAGTGCTATCTTCGCTGTAATAGTCTTCTGCAGTAACTGCAGCCCAGCCTCCCCCGGCTTGAATCGGTGCAGCGGGGACAAGCGAGGAATAAAAAATCGCTATCGAGAAAATACAGGAATGGAATGGCTTCATTTTTAAATTAGGAATATTATTTTGATTAGACTATGCGCTTGGAATTTTGCGCACACGACACCAACCCGAACAATCTTTGCCGTTATATCCGCGGACTACGCTAGAAGTCGGGGCAGTTCTAGCTGATCGTCAATCAGGCAACCGGTTTTCCGTTTTGACAAAGTTCCCTTGCAACGACTGCAGCAGCGTCAGAGTTCCACGACCAATAGGTGTCCAGTCCCGGACGATTAACTACGCGCTTAACAAATAAACCC
>NZ_JANBVF010000016.1 GCF_024437655.1 Chitinolyticbacter albus | reverse complement strand
CGCACCGATCGCCATGGAACAAGGTCTGCGCTTCGCCATCCGTGAAGGCGGTCGTACCGTCGGCGCCGGCGTCGTTGCCAAGATCATCGAGTAAGGACTGGTCATGCAAAGCCAAAAAATCCGTATCCGTCTGAAGGCGTTCGATTACGCACTGATCGACCGTTCGGCTCAGGAAATCGTCGAGACCGCCAAGCGCACCGGCGCCGTGGTCAAGGGCCCGGTTCCGCTGCCGACCAAGATCGAGCGTTTCGACGTCCTGCGTTCGCCGCACGTCAACAAGACGTCGCGCGACCAGTTCGAGATCCGCACTCACCTGCGCCTGATGGACATTGTCGATCCGACCGACAAGACCGTTGACGCGCTGATGAAGCTGGATCTGCCGGCTGGCGTGGATGTAGAGATCAAGCTGCAGTAATCCTTGAGTCGCAAGCGCGCTAAGTGCTTGCGGCAAAAGAAAAAGCTGTGCTAGTATCGCGGGCTTACCGTTTCTTTGACGGTAAGCCCGTTTATTTTTAACTGGTTATTAGCCGATCAATCGCAATCGGCCCTGTAAAGGAAATAACTATGAGCTTAGGTCTTGTCGGTCGCAAAGTCGGCATGACTCGCGTCTTTGCTGAGGATGGTGCATCCATCCCGGTAACGGTGCTGGACATGTCCGCAAATCGCGTCACGCAAATCAAGTCCGCAGAAACTGACGGCTATGCAGCCGTCCAGGTGACCTTCGGTGCCAAGAAGGCCAATCGCGTCAACAAGGCGGAAGCCGGTCATTTTGCTAAGGCGGGTGTAGAAGCCGGTCTGGCGCTGGTCGAGTTCCGTGTTGCTGCCGAAAAACTGGCTGATCTGAAGGCTGGCGACGCGCTCTCCGTTGAGCTGTTCGCTGCCGGTCAACTGGTCGATGTCACCGGTACCTCCCAAGGTAAGGGTTTCTCGGGTGTTATCAAGCGTCACAACTTCAGTTCCAACCGTGCTTCCCACGGTAACTCGCGTTCGCACAACACGCCGGGTTCCATCGGTCAGGCGCAGGATCCGGGTCGTATCTTCCCGGGCAAGCGCATGGCGGGTCAGTTGGGCAACGTGAAGTCCACTGTGCAGAACCTCGAAGTGGTTCGCATCGATGTCGAGCGTCAATTGCTGCTCGTCAAGGGTGCGGTTCCGGGTTCCAAGGGTAACGACGTTGTCGTGCGCCCCAGTGTCAAGGCAGGTGCGTAATGGAACTGAAAGTCATCAATGCATCGGGCGAGGCGCAAGCCGCCGTCGCCGGTTCCGATGCCCTGTTCGCGCGTGAATTCAACGAAGCGCTGGTGCACCAGGTTGTCACCGCCTACTTCGCCAACGCGCGCAGCGGCAATCGTGCTCAGAAGGATCGTTCTGAAGTCAAGCACACCACCAAGAAGCCGTGGCGTCAGAAAGGTACGGGCCGTGCTCGTGCCGGTATGAGCTCGTCGCCGCTGTGGCGTGGTGGTGGTAAGACCTTCCCGAACAGCCCGGACGAGAACTTCAGCCAGAAGGTCAACCGCAAGATGTTCCGTGCCGGCATCGCGACCATCCTGTCGCAGCTGGTGCGTGAAGAACGCCTGGTGGTGGTCGATTCGTTTGCGCTCGAAGCGCCGAAGACCAAGGCTTTCGTGCAAAAGCTCGAAGCGCTCAAGCTGGATTCGGCCCTGATCGTGACCAAGGAGCTGGACGAGAACCTGTATCTCGCTTCCCGCAACTTGCCGAACGTGCTCGTGCTCGAGCCGTCCCAAGTCGATCCGGTCAGCCTCGTCCGCTTCAACAAGCTGGTCCTGACCCGCGATGCGCTCCAGGCTCTCGAGGAGATCTACGCATGACGCAATTTACCGAAAACCGTCTGCTGCAGGTTCTGCGTGCACCCATCGTCTCCGAAAAGAGCACGCTGGTGGCCGACAAGAACGAGCAGATCGTATTCCGCGTCTCCACCGATGCGACCAAGAGCGAGATCAAGGCAGCAGTCGAACTGCTGTTCAAGGTCAAGGTCCAGGGCGTGACCGTGGTGAACGTCAAGGGCAAGTCCAAGCGTTTTGGCCGTTTCAACGGTACCCGCAAGGACTGGAAAAAGGCTTATGTCAGCCTGGTTCCGGGTCAAGAAATTGACCTTGCAGCCGCGCAATAAGGAGACTTGAACATGGCATTGGTTAAAGTAAAACCGACGTCCGCTGGTCGCCGCGCCGTTGTCAAGGTGGTGAACCCGGACCTGCACAAGGGCGCTCCGTACGCCCCGCTGCTGGAATCGCAAAGCAAGACCGCTGGCCGCAACAATCGCGGCGTGATCACAACCCGTCACAAGGGTGGTGGCCACAAGCAGCACTATCGCCTGATCGACTTCAAGCGCAACAAGGACGGTATCCCGGCCAAGGTTGAGCGCCTGGAATACGATCCGAACCGTACCGCCAACATCGCGCTGCTGTGCTATGCCGATGGCGAGCGTCGCTACATCATCGCCCCCAAGGGCCTGAAGGCTGGCGCTACCGTACTGTCCGGTCCGGAAGCCCCGATCAAGGTCGGCTCGGCCATGCCGATCCGCAACATCCCGGTCGGCTCGACGATCCACTGCGTGGAACTGCAGCCTGGCAAGGGTGCGCAGATCGCGCGTTCGGCTGGCGCTTCGGTGCAGCTGCTGGCTCGCGAAGGTGCTTACGCTCAGCTGCGTCTGCGTTCGGGTGAAATCCGCAAGGTGCACATCGACTGCCGCGCCACCCTGGGTGAAGTCGGTAACGAAGAACACAACCTGCGCTCGTACGGCAAGGCCGGTGCGAAGCGTTGGCTGGGTATCCGCCCGACCGTCCGCGGTACTGCGATGAACCCGATCGATCACCCGCACGGTGGTGGTGAGGGTCGTACTGGTGAAGGCCGTGTGCCGGTTAGCCCGTGGGGCCAGCCGACCAAGGGCTACCGTACCCGCAACAACAAGCGTACTGACGGCATGATCGTTCGTCGTCGTCCTGCGAACAAGGGGTAATTGAACATGGCACGTTCTGTCAAGAAGGGTCCGTTCGTTGACCTGCACCTGATCAAGAAGATCGAGGCTGCGCGCAATTCGAACGACAAGCGCCCGATCAAGACCTGGTCGCGTCGTTCTACCGTTCTGCCGGACTTCGTCGGTCTGACGATCGCTGTGCACAACGGCAAGCAACACGTTCCGGTCTACGTGAACGAAAACATGGTTGGCCACAAGCTGGGCGAGTTCGCGCTCACCCGCACGTTCAAAGGCCATGCCGCGGACAAAAAAGCCAAGCGCTAAGGTGAAGACATGCAAGTATCCGCTGTACTGAGCAATGCTCGCCTCTCCGCACAGAAAGCTCGGCTGGTCGCAGACCTGGTTCGTGGCAAGCCTGTGGAGCAGGCCATCAACATCCTGACCTTCAGCCCGAAGAAGGCCGCAGTCCTGATCAAGAAGGTACTGGAATCGGCTATCGCCAACGCTGAACACAATGACGGCGCCGATATCGACTCCCTCAAGGTCAAGACCATTTTTGTGGACAAGGGTCCGTCCCTCAAGCGTTTCTCTGCCCGTGCCAAAGGCCGCGGCAACCGCATCGAGAAGCAGACCTGCCACATCACGCTGACTGTGGGCGACTAAGGAGCGATTATGGGTCAGAAAATTCATCCGACGGGTTTTCGTCTCGCCGTCACCAAGAACTGGGCCTCGCGCTGGTACGCCAACAGCCGTAATTTCGGCAAAATGCTGACCGAGGACATCGAAGTTCGCGAGTTTCTGAAGAAGAAACTGGCTAACGCTTCGGTGAGCCGCGTCATCATCGAGCGCCCTGCCAAGAATGCCAAGATCACCATCTATACCGCACGTCCGGGTGTGGTGATCGGCAAGAAGGGCGAGGACATCGAGCTGCTCAAGAAAGAGCTGCAGAACGTTCTCAAGGTGCCAGTGCACGTCAACATCGAAGAAGTGCGCAAGCCGGAAATCGATGCGCAGATCATCGCCGACAGCATCTCGTCTCAGCTGGAAAAGCGCGTGATGTTCCGTCGTGCCATGAAGCGCGCGATGCAGAACGCCATGCGTCTGGGTGCCCAGGGCATCAAGATCATGTCGTCCGGCCGTCTGAACGGCATCGAAATCGCCCGTACCGAGTGGTACCGCGAAGGCCGTGTGCCCCTGCACACCCTGCGCGCGGACATCGACTACGCGACCAGCGAAGCCAAGACCACGTACGGCATCATCGGTATTAAGGTTTGGGTTTACAAGGGCGAAGTGAAGCCTGGCGAGAAGGCCGCTGAGCCGGCGCCGGAAACCCAGCGTAAAGCACGAAAGGGGCCTCGTAATGCTGCAGCCAACTAGACTCAAGTACCGCAAGGTACAAAAGGGCCGTAACACTGGTATCGCAACCCGCGGTAACAGCGTGGCATTCGGCACCTGGGGCCTGAAGGCCACGTCGCGCGGTCGTCTGACTGCGCGCCAGATCGAATCGGCGCGTCGTGCCATCACCCGCTATATCAAGCGTGGTGGTCGCGTGTGGATCCGTGCGTTCCCGGACAAGCCGATTTCGACCAAGCCGGCCGAAGTGCGTATGGGTAACGGTAAGGGTAGCCCGGATTACTGGGTTGCCGAAATTCAACCTGGCAAGGTGCTGTACGAACTGGACGGCGTGAGCGAAGAAATTGCTCGCGAAGCGTTTCGCCTGGCTTCGGCCAAGCTGCCGTTCGCGACGACCTTCGTCACTCGTCAAGTGGGGCAATGATGAAAGCTGCTGAACTTCGTCAAAAGTCGGTCGACGAGCTCAAGGGCGAACTGACTGCCCTCTTGCGTGCCCAGTTCGGTCTGCGCATGCAGGCCGCTACCGGCCAGCTCGCCAAGAACACCGAGATCAAGCGTGTGCGCAAGGATATTGCGCGCGTCCGTACCATCCTGGCCCAGAAGGCGGCGTAACATGAGCGAAGCGAAACTGAAGCGCACGCTGACCGGTCGTGTGGTTAGCGACAAGATGGACAAGACTGTTACCGTGCTGGTGGAGCATCTGGTCAAGCACCCGCTCTACGGCAAGGTGATGCGTCGTTCCAAGAAGTATCACGCACACGACGAAACCAATCAGTATCACGAAGGTGACCTGGTCGAGATCGCGGAAGGTCGTCCGCTGTCGAAGACCAAGAGCTGGGTGGTTACCGAGCTGGTCGAAAAAGCACGCGTGGTCTGATTTTTAGACTGCTCTAGTGCTTGCACGGGCATTGTACTTCACGTACAATGCCCGTTTTTCCGTCTTGCGATGGAGTCACATCCATCGTGTTTTTCCCCTTTCGGGGTCCAAAACTGGCTGCGTCTTGGCCCGGTTTTGCCGGGCACTGTTCCGGTCTTGCCGAAACATTCGCAGATTAAGTTGGAGGTTGTTTTTCCATGATTCAAATGCAATCCATGCTGGAGGTTGCTGACAACACCGGTGCACGCAGCGTTATGTGCATCAAGGTGCTGGGCGGCTCCAAGCGTCGCTATGCGGCAGTGGGCGACATTATCAAGGTGACCATCAAGGATGCTGCCCCCCGTGGTCGCGTCAAGAAGGGTGATGTGTACAGCGCTGTGGTGGTTCGCACCGCCAAGGGCGTTCGCCGTGCCGATGGTTCGCTGATCAAGTTCGACGGCAATGCCGCCGTGCTCCTTAACAACAAGCTGGAGCCTATCGGCACCCGTATCTTCGGACCGGTCACGCGTGAATTGCGTACCGAGCGCTTTATGAAGATCGTGTCGCTGGCGCCGGAAGTGCTGTAAGGGGAACGGGATGAAAAAGATTCGCAAGGGCGACGAAGTCGTCGTCATCACCGGTAAGGACAAGGGTCGTCGCGGCACTGTGCTGCGCGTTCTGCCGACCGAAGACCGTATCGTGGTTGAAGGCATCAATGTGGTGAAGAAGCACCAGAAGCCGAACCCGATGCGCGGCCAGCAAGGCGGCATCGTGGAAAAGACCATGTCGATTCACGTTTCTAACGTGGCGATTTTCAATGCGGCTGCCGGCAAGGCGGATCGCGTAGGCTTCAAGGTCCTCGAAGACGGCAAGAAAGTCCGCGTCTTCAAGTCGACCGGCGAAGTGATCGGCGGCTAAGGGGTAGAACATGGCTCGTCTGCAACAGGTTTATCAAGAAAAAATCGTTCCGGCGCTCATCGAGCAGTTCGGTTACAAGTCGGTCATGGAAGTGCCGCGCATCGAAAAAATCACCATCAACATGGGTGTGGGTGAAGCGGTCGCTGACAAGAAGGTCATGGAGCACGCTGTTGGTGATCTGGAAAAGATCGCTGGCCAGAAAGTGGTCGTGACCAAGGCCAAGAAGTCGATCGCCGGCTTCAAGATTCGTGACGGTTACCCGGTTGGCTGCAAGGTCACCCTGCGTCGTGATCGTATGTATGAATTCCTGGATCGCCTGGTCACCATCGCGCTGCCGCGTGTGCGTGACTTCCGTGGTATCCCGGCCAAGTCGTTCGACGGCCGCGGCAACTACAACATGGGCGTGAAGGAACAGATCATCTTCCCGGAAATCGAGTACGACAAGATCGATGCTCTGCGCGGGATGAACATCACCATCACGACCACCGCCAAGACCGACGACGAAGCGCGCGCCCTGCTGGCCGCCTTCAAGTTCCCGTTCAAGAATTGAGGCGAACATCATGGCTAAACTCGCACTGATCAAACGCGAAGAAAAGCGCCGCGCCACCGTCGCCAAGTTTGCCGCCAAGCGCGAAAAGCTGCTGGCCGTGGCCAATGACGTGAACGCGAGCGAAGAAGAGCGCTTTGCCGCTCGCTTGTCGCTGCAACAACTGCCGCGCAACGCCAGCCCGGTTCGTACCGGTACCCGTTGCTCGATTACCGGCCGCCCGCGCGGCGTGTACCGCAAGTTCGGCCTTGGCCGTAACAAGCTGCGCGAACTTGCTATGAAGGGTGAAATTCCCGGCATGGTCAAGGCTAGCTGGTAATAGGGGAGAAATAACATGGCAATGCATGATCCTATCGCCGATATGCTGACCCGCATCCGTAACGCACAGCGTGCGGACAAGGGCACCGTGGCCATGCCGTCTTCGAAGCTGAAGGTGGCTATCGCTAAGGTGCTGCAGGATGAGGGCTATATCGAATCGTTCGCCGTCGCTGGCGAAACCAAGCCCGAGCTCACCATCGAGCTCAAGTACTACGCCGGCCGCCCGGTCATCGAGCGCATTGAACGCGTTTCGAAGCCTGGTCTGCGTATCTACAAGGGCGCAACGGATATTCCGCAAGTAATGAATGGTCTTGGCGTGGCAATCCTGTCGACGTCCAAGGGTGTGATGACCGATCGCAAAGCGCGTGCCAATGGTGTTGGTGGCGAGCTGCTTTGCATCGTCGCGTAATGAGGTGAACCAATGTCTCGTGTAGCGAAGAACCCGGTCGTCATCCCGTCCGGCGTGGAAGTGAAGATCGCTGACGGCGCGATCGTTGTGAAGGGTGCCAATGGTTCCCTGTCGCAAGCAATCGCCGGCAACGTCGAAGTCAAGGTCGAAAACAACGAAGTCACGTTTGCGGCCAAGGACGGCAGCAAGCCCGCTCGTGCCATGTCCGGCACGTTGCGCGCACTGGTCAACAATATGGTGACCGGTGTGAACAAGGGCTTCGAGCGCAAGCTGAACCTGGTTGGCGTGGGCTATCGTGCCCAGGCCCAAGGCGACTCGCTGAACCTTACCCTCGGTTTCTCCCATCCGGTGGCGCATCCGATGCCCGCTGGCGTGAAGGTGGAAACCCCGTCGCAGACTGAAATCATCCTGAAGTCTGCCAACAAACAGCTGCTTGGTCAGGTCGCTGCCGAAATCCGCGCATACCGCGCGCCGGAACCCTACAAGGGCAAGGGCGTTCGCTATTCGGACGAAGTGGTTGTTCTGAAAGAAACCAAGAAGAAGTAATCGAGGCTGAATCATGGACAAGAAAGAGACTCGACTCCGCCGCGCACGTAAAACTCGTGCCAAGATTGCGGAGCTCAAGGTGGTGCGCCTGTCGGTGCACCGTACCAACAGCCACATCTACGCGCAGGTCATCGCTGCCGACGGTAGCAAGGTGCTTGCGAGCGCCTCGACCGCCGAGAAAGAGCTGCGTGACCAGGTCAAGAACGGCGGTAGCGTTGACGCCGCCGCTCTGATCGGCAAGCGCATCGCCGAAAAGGCACGCGCTGCAGGTGTGGAAAAGGTTGCGTTCGACCGCTCCGGTTTCCATTACCACGGTCGCGTGAAGGCATTGGCTGATGCTGCTCGCGAAGGCGGCCTCGTCTTCTAATTTGGAGTGATCAAATGGCTAGGAACGAAGTAGAAGATCGCGGCGACGGCCTTCGCGAAAAAATGGTGGCCGTGAATCGCGTCACCAAGGTCGTGAAGGGTGGCCGTATTCTCGGCTTCGCCGCTCTGACCGTCGTAGGTGACGGCGATGGCGGCGTTGGCATGGGCAAGGGCAAGTCCAAGGAAGTGCCGGTTGCCGTGCAAAAGGCCATGGAAGAGGCGCGTCGTCGCCTGTCCAAGGCTCCGCTGAAGAATGGCACCGTGCCGCACACCGTCGTGGGCCGTCATGGCGCCACCACCGTGTTCATGCAGCCGGCGCCGGACGGTACCGGTATCATCGCCGGTGGCCCGATGCGCGCTGTGTTCGAAGTGGCCGGCGTGCAGAACGTCACCGCCAAGATCCACGGTTCGACCAATCCGTACAACGTGGTTCGTGCCACGCTGGACGGTCTGGCTAAGCTGAGCACCGCGAGTGAAATCGCGGCCAAGCGTGGCAAGACGGTCGAAGAAATTCTGGGGGATGCGTGATGTCCGATACCAAGAAAATCAAGGTGACCCTGGTTAAGAGCCTGATCGGTCGCCTCGAAGCTCACCGCGCCTGCGCGCGTGGTCTCGGTCTGCGCAAGCTGAATAGCTCGGCTGAAGTGATCGACACCCCGGCCAACCGCGGCATGATCAACAAGATCAGCTATCTGCTGAAGGTGGAGGGCTAATCATGTCTCTCGTACTGAACAACCTCAAGCCCGCCGAAGGCTCGACCCACGCCAAGAAGCGTGTCGGTCGCGGCATCGGCTCCGGCCTGGGCAAGACTGCAGGTCGCGGTCACAAGGGTCAGAAGTCCCGTGCAGGCGGCTTCCACAAGGTTGGCTTCGAAGGCGGTCAAATGCCGCTGCATCGTCGCCTGCCCAAGCGTGGTTTCGTCTCGCTGGCCAAGGGCAAGAGCGCCGAAGTTCGCCTGGGCGATCTGAACGCGCTGCCAGTCAATGAAATCGACTACGCGGTACTGCTGCAGGCCGGTGTGATTGGCCAGCACGCACTCGCCGTCAAGGTTATCGCATCGGGCAAGATCGAACGCGCCGTCACCCTGAAGGGCATCGCTGCCACCAAGGGCGCACGCGCTGCGATCGAAGCAGCCGGCGGTAGCATCGTCGAGTAACACGCTCTTAGCAGAGGCGGAAACGTGGCAAATCCCGGTATGGCATCCGCAAGCTCCAAGTTTGCGGATCTGAAAAAGCGAATCTGGTTTCTGGTCGGCGCGTTGATTGTGTACCGTATTGGTGCGCATATCCCCGTGCCGGGCATCAATCCGGATGAGTTGGCGAAATTGTTCAACTCCTCGCAAACCGGCCTGTTGAACATGTTCAACATGTTCTCGGGCGGTGCGTTGTCGCGCTTCACCGTGTTCGCAATCGGGATCATGCCGTACATCTCGGCGTCGATCATCATGCAGCTCGGCGCCGAGGTGTTCCCGTCGCTCAAGCAGCTGAAGAAAGAAGGCGATGCCGGTCGTCGCAAGATCACGCAGTACACGCGTTATGCGACCGTGCTGCTGGCGACCGCGCAAAGCTTCGGCATTGCCATCATGCTGCTCAAGCAGCCTGGTCTGGTGATGGCGCAAGCACAGTCACTGTTCGTGTTCACGGCGGTGGTCACCCTGGTGACCGGCACCATGTTCCTGATGTGGCTGGGCGAGCAGATCACCGAGCGCGGTATAGGCAACGGGATTTCGATCCTGATCTGTGCCGGTATCGCGGCTGGCGTGCCGAGTGCCATCGTCAAGACCCTGTCGCTGGTGCAAGCCGGCAGCCTGCACGAGATCATGGCGCTGTTCCTGGCCGTGGCCGTGGTGCTGCTGACTGCTGCGGTGGTGTTCGTCGAGCGCGGCCAGCGCAAGGTGCCGGTGCAGTACGCCAAGCGTCAGGTGGGTAACCGCGTGATGCAGGCGCAAAGCACGCACCTGCCGCTGAAGATCAATATGGCGGGTGTGATTCCGCCGATCTTCGCTTCGTCGATCATCCTGTTTCCCGCTACCGTGCTGTCGTGGACCGGTAACAGTGAATCGCTGCGCTGGCTCAAGCTAGTTGGTGACGAGCTGCATCCGGGCAAGCCGGTGTATGTGCTGCTGTATGCGGCCGCCATCATCTTCTTCTGCTACTTCTACACGGCCCTGGTTTTCAATCCCAAGGAAACCGCGGACAACCTGAAGAAGAGCGGAGCGATGATTCCGGGTTATCGCCCGGGCGAGCATACCGCCAGATATATCGAGAAGCTGATCCTGAAGCTGACCTTGGTCGGCGCGGTGTACATCACCGTGATTTGCCTGATTCCCGAGTTCCTGATCCTGAAGTGGAACGTCCCGTTCTATTTCGGTGGCACCTCACTGCTGATTCTGGTGGTGGTGACCATGGATTTCATGGCTCAGATGCAGTCCTACGTGCTGTCGCATCAGTACGAAAGCCTGCTGAAGAAGGCGAACTTCAAGGGCGCCTAAGACGCTGGTAGAAGACCAATCTTTATGGCAAAAGAAGACGTCATTCAGATGCAGGGCGAAGTCCTGGAAACGCTGCCCAATGCAACGTTCCGGGTCAAGCTTGAAAACGGACATGTGATTCTGGGTCATATCTCCGGCAAGATGCGGATGCACTACATCCGCATCCTTCCGGGTGACAAAGTTACGGTGGAACTTACACCGTACGATCTGACCAAGGCTCGCATCGTATTCCGGACGAAGTGATTCTCCGGGATTTCACTTAAGTAGAAAGGACCAGAACGATGAGAGTTCAAGCATCGGTCAAGAAAATCTGCCGCAACTGCAAGATCATCCGTCGCAATCGCGTCGTTCGCGTGATCTGCACCGACCCGCGGCATAAGCAGCGTCAGGGCTGATTGAGCTATACGGCTACTGTTGCTATAATCCGCAACTTTTTGGAAGAACCTGGGGTAAAGAAGTATGGCCCGTATTGCTGGGGTTAACATCCCTAATCATCAGCATACTGTGATCGGCCTTCAGGCAATCTACGGCATTGGTCGCACCCGCGCCTACGCCGTCGTCGCCGCAACCGGCATTGAGCCGAGCAAGAAGGTTAAGGATCTCAGCGAAGCTGAACTCGACAAACTGCGTGAAGAAGTCGGCAAGTACACCGTTGAAGGTGACCTGCGTCGCGAAGTCACCATGAGCATCAAGCGTCTGATGGACCTTGGCTGCTTCCGTGGCTTCCGCCATCGCAAGGGCCTGCCGGTTCGTGGTCAACGCACGCGTACCAATGCGCGCACCCGCAAGGGCCCGCGCAAGCCCATCGCCGGCAAGAAGTAATTCGGCCCGGTTGAATTAAAGGATTTTTAGTATGGCTAAAGCAAACACAGTGCGTGTACGGAAGAAAGTCAAAAAGAGCGTGTCTGAAGGCATTGCGCATGTACATGCGTCCTTCAACAACACGATCGTGACCATCACCGATCGCCAAGGGAATGCACTTTCTTGGGCTACCTCGGGCGGTGCTGGTTTCAAGGGCTCTCGGAAAAGTACACCCTTCGCGGCACAGGTTGCTGCGGAGCACGCTGGTAAAGTTGCCCAAGAATATGGTGTGAAGAACCTTGAAGTCCGTATCAAGGGTCCTGGTCCGGGTCGTGAATCCGCAGTGCGCGCTTTGAACGCACTCGGCTTCAAGATCACCAGCATTTCGGATGTGACGCCGGTGCCGCACAACGGTTGCCGTCCTCCGAAAAAGCGTCGTATCTAATCCCGGAGTAGAACATGGCTCGTTATATTGGACCCAAGTGCAAACTCGCACGTCGCGAAGGCACGGATCTTTTCCTCAAGAGCGCACGTCGTTCGCTCGACAGCAAGTGCAAGCTGGAACAAGCCCCAGGCCAGCACGGCGCTAAGAACACCCGTCTGTCGGATTACGGCGTTCACCTGCGTGAAAAGCAAAAGATTCGCCGCATTTATGGCGTGCTGGAACGTCAGTTCCGTCGTTATTTCGAAGAAGCCTCGCGCCGTAAGGGCTCGACTGGCGAGAACCTGCTCAAGCTGCTTGAGTCGCGTCTCGACAACGTCGTGTACCGCATGGGCTTCGCCTCGACCCGTGCCGAAGCGCGCCAACTGGTGTCGCACAAGGCTGTCGTGGTGAATGGCAAGGTCGTCAACATCCCGTCGTTCCAGGTCAAGACCGGCGATGCCGTCAGCGTTCGCGAAAAGGCGAAGAAGCAAGTGCGCATTCAAGAAGCGCTCTCGCTGGCTGAAGGTATCGGCTTCCCGAACTGGGTTGCCGTCGACAGCAAGAAAATGGAAGGCGTGTTCAAGAGCGCGCCAGAGCGTTCCGATCTGTCCAGCGACATCAACGAATCGCTGGTCGTGGAATTCTACTCCAAGTAATTAAGCTGCCCCGGAAAGGCCAAGGGATACTGATACATGCAAAACCTCGCTAATGAGTTGCTCAAGCCGCGCATCATCGACGTGCAGGCTCAATCGATCGCCCAAGCTCGGGTGGTGATGGAGCCGTTCGAGCGCGGTTACGGCCATACGCTCGGTAACGCCCTGCGCCGCATCCTGCTGTCCTCGATGCCCGGGTTTGCGCCGACTGAGGTGAAGATCGAAGGTGTCGTCCACGAATACAGCGCGCTCGATGGCGTGCAGGAAGACGTGGTCGACATCCTGCTGAACCTCAAGGGCGTGGTGCTCAAGCTGCACGGCCGCGAGGCCGTTACGCTGACGCTGACCAAGGATGGCGCTGGCGTCGTCAAGGCCGGCGACATCCAGGTGCCGCACGACGTGGAAGTGGTCAACCCCGACCACGTCATCGCGCACCTGTCGGCAGGCGGCAAGCTGAATATGGAAATCAAGGTTGAAAAGGGCCGTGGCTATCAGCCGGCACCGGCGCGCGTGAACCGTGAGGAATCGCGCAGCATCGGTACCATCCAGCTGGATGCCTCGTTCAGCCCGATCCGTCGCGTGGCCTACTCGGTCGAAAGCGCGCGGGTCGAGCAGCGTACCGACCTTGATCGCCTGATTCTCGAGATCGAGACCAATGGCATCCTGACCCCGGAAGATGCAGTGCGCCAAGCCGCCCGCATTCTGGTGGACCAGCTTGCCGTGTTCGCCGATCTCGAAGGCACCCCGGTCGAAGAAGAGAAGCCGGCTGCACCGCAGATCGACCCGATCCTGCTGCGCCCGGTCGATGATCTCGAGTTGACCGTTCGTTCGGCCAACTGCCTCAAGGCAGAGAACATCTACTACATCGGCGATCTGATCCAGCGCACCGAAACCGAGCTTCTCAAGGCGCCGAACCTCGGCCGCAAATCCTTGAATGAAATCAAGGAAGTGCTTGCCTCGAAGGGCCTCAGCCTGGGCATGCGCCTCGAAAACTGGCCGCCGGCCGGCTTGGACAAGCCGTAACCGGTCAAGGTAAAGGAACTGACAAATGCGTCACCGTTTAGGTAATCGTAAACTCAACCGTACGTCTAGCCACCGCCAAGCGCTGCTGCGCAACCTGGCGAATGCGCTGCTGCGTCACGAAGTCATCAAAACCACGCTGCCGAAGGCCAAGGAACTGCGTCGTGTCGCAGAACCGCTGATCACCCTCGGCAAGGCACCGTCGCTGGCGAATCGCCGCCTGGCATTCGACCGCACCCGCGATCGCGAGATCGTGGTCAAGCTGTTCGACGTGCTGGGACCGCGTTATGCGGCCCGCAATGGCGGCTACCTGCGTATCCTGAAGTGCGGCTTCCGCGCTGGCGACAATGCGCCTATGGCCTTTGTCGAACTGGTGGACCGTCCGGAAGATGCTGAAGTGGTCGAAGCCGGCGAGTAATCGCGGCTTGGATGACGACAAAGGCCAGTGCTTGCACTGGCCTTTGTTTTTGGCTCACGCGGATGGCTCGGCATCCGGCATGGTCGGCGCCGGCATCTCGCCGGGCCCCGGCAGCAATGGGCGCAAGGCTATGACGGGCAAGGCGTCATAGCCATGCCAGTGCAGCGCAGCCTGCAGTGCCGCGTCACGCACAAGCGCGTAGGCGCCGTCCATGCTCAGCTGCGTGAGATCGGCAACGGCACGGTAATCGTGGGGAAGGGCCGCGTCGTACCAGCCATGCGCGAGGTGGCGCGACAGCGCCGTTGAGATCATGACCAGCCTGACCCGAGGTTCGGTGAGTTGGCGTTCATCCATCAGGTGGGCAAGCAGCGTGGGCAGACGCCAGCGCCGTACCAGGCCCAGCTGGATTTCAAATAGTGTGTACCCCAGCACGCTGCGCTGCGCATCCCGGCTGCGCAGCCGCGTGTTTTCACGCATCAGTCGTTCGATGGACATCGCGAGCTGTGGGGCCTGCAGCCAGATCAGTATTTCAGCAGTGTCGTGCAGCAGCGAAGCGGTGATGACCTCGGTGGGATCGATGTCATGTCGCTTGGCGGCAATGTGCTCCGCAATACGCGCGGCCAGCGCGGCGCGCGACAGCATGCGCTGTACGCCATTTAACGCGTCGGCATGTTGTGCCAGCTGTACCTCCACCGTCAGCGCGTTGCCAAACTGGCGCAGGAAACCACGCGCCCCGATCATCAGCAGCACCCGCTCCACCGTGTTCACATCGGTGATCTGGCTATGTTGACGGTTGCGCTGCAGATGGCGGATCACCTGCAGCGACAACAGTGCATCCCGATTGATGGGGCCGGCGATATCGTGCAGGCTGATCTCGTCGACGCTCCCCTGCAATGCTTGCAGCTGCCTCTGAGTGTGATGCAAGATCGGCAGCTCGCAGTCGGCCAGGTGATTGACCCAGGATTCGAGCGAGGGCAGGGGGTGGGTGAGCATGACATCCGATCGATGGCGAAGATGATCTGCATTGTAGAGAGTGAGAACGATGGCACGCTATGCGATTGGTGATATCCAAGGATGTTGGGATGAATTGCAGGTGCTGCTGCAACACATCGCTTTCGATGCGGCGCGAGACAGCCTGTACCTCGTCGGGGATCTGGTGAATCGTGGCCCAGGCTCCTTGCAGGTGCTGCGGTGGGCACGCGAGCATGCTGGTGCGGTGTACCCGGTGCTGGGCAACCATGATCTGCACCTGCTGGCCTGTTACGCCGGGAACGGCACGCTGAAGGCGGGAGACACGCTGGCCGACGTATTGACTGCGCCGGATGTGGATGAGCTGCTTGACTGGCTGCGCAGGCTGCCGTTGTTAAGGGTGATCGACGAGGCGGTGATCGTGCATGCGGGCATCTGGCCGGGCTGGAGCCTGAAGCAGGCGATGGCAGCATGCGCGGAGGTCGAATTGGGGCTCGCCGACGATGACTGGCGCAATGCGTTTGGCGAGATGTACGGCAACAAGCCCGCACACTGGAAACAGGCAGACAGCGCCAGTGAGCGCCGTCGCTTCACCATCAACGCCTGCACCCGGATGCGTTTTGTCGACGAAGGCTGCGCGTTGCAGCTCAAGTTCAAGGGCGAGATCGCACAGGCCCCCAAGGATCTGCAACCGTGGTTTGCCGTGCCCCGCAAGGCGATGCCCAAGGTGATATGCGGGCACTGGTCCGCGCTGGGGCTGATGTTGCGTGACGATGTGTGGGCGATCGACACCGGCTGTGTCTGGGGCGGGCAATTGACCGCTGTCGATCTGGATGATGGCCGGGTGCTGCAGGTGCCTGCGGTCCGGGTCTATCAGGCCTTGGAGTAGTGGTGCTGGCTGAGCGCTTCGTGCGCGGCCTTGATGCGGGCTTCGGCAAACCGGGTGACCGTGCGGCGATCTTCCTGGCCCACCGGGAAGGGCGCCAGAAAGTTGATTTCCGCGACCAGGCCGCGCGTGCCCAGTAGCTTCCACAGCGACTCGGTCAACGTCATTTCGTTGATGTAGGCCGCTGCATCGCACCAGTTACCGTCCCGGTCGGTATAGCGCAGGTAAACCGGCTGTATCGTGGCGTTGGCGTCGATCGCGGCCTGCAGCAAGGACGAGCGGAACGGCAGGATGCCTTTACCGTCCGACGTCGTTCCCTCGGGAAACACCGCCACGCAATGGCCGCCGCTCAAGGCTTCGATCATGGCGTTGCTGACCCGGGCGGTATCGCGTTTGCGCTCGCGCTCGATGAACAGCGTGCCGGCGGCGTGACAGAGTCGGCCGACGATGGGCCAGTCACGGATTTCCGCCTTGGCGACGAAGCGCGAGACGGTCACCGTGTTGAGTACGAAGATATCCAGCCAGGAAATATGATTGGCCAGCAGCAGATGGTTGGCCGGGTACAGACCCGGGGTGACGCCCTGAACCCGTACCGTGATGCCGAGCTTGCGCGTCAGCGCCAGCGACCACGCTTGCACCCGGCAATGGCGTTCAGCCTCGGGCAGGCGCGGAAAAAACCAGGCGGCAATGGCGATACCGCGAGCGAGATGGGCAAGGACGCTGATGAGGCGTCGCGTGCGCAGCCAGGTTGAATAATACATGGGCTGAAGCCGGCTTTTGCCGTGGTGGCGGGGTTCAACGGAAAACCCCGCGAGTGTAGCGGCATCGTCTGATTCAGACCATGTACTTATTGCGTCCAGCTGCGAGTCGACGAGTTCAACGCATGAAGTGCCGTGCGTAGCGCTCATCGATCTTCTGCATGGGCAACAGGACGAACAGGTCGGCGGTATTGAAATCCGGGTCCCAGGCCGGCTCGCCGCAAATCAACGCGCCCGCCCGCAGGTAGCCCTTGATCAGCGGCGGGACTTCCACCGGGGTTTGCTGCTCGAGCGCAGCCAACGGCAGCGCGCAGCGCGGGAACACCCGCCATTCCACCGGCGACATCGCCGTGTCAGCGACTTTGCGATACAGGCTAGCCGCATGGTGCCCCCCGTCGGCCAGCGACATCGATGCACAGCCGATCAGGTACTGGTAGTGGTTGCGGTGCATGTATTCGGCAAGCCCCGACCATAGCAAGGCGATCGTGGCGCCGGTGCGATAGTCCGGATGCACACAGGAGCGACCTACTTCGACAAATTGGCTGCGCAGGTGCTGCAAGCGGGTGAGATCGAACTCGGTGTCGGAGTAGTAGCTGCCCAGCTTGCGCGCCTGATGCGGCGGCAGGATGCGGTAAGTGCCGACCACGTCGCCGTTCTCGTCATCGATGACGAGCAGGTGCTCGCAATAGGCGTCGAACAGATCCTGATCGAGGCCAGGTTCCTTGCCGCTGAGTCGGGCGCCCATTTCCTCGGCAAAAACCTTGTAGCGTAGCGCCTGGGCGGCGCGGATGTGATCCGTGTGGCTGGCAAAGGTCAGGGATAGCGCACGTCTTCTCTTGTCGGTGCCGGTTTGCAGTTGCTGCAGCATCGGTGTTCCTCCGTAAGGTGAGGAACACAGTAAGGCTTGCCGGTGACGACGAGATGAAGGAATGTTGGCGCGCAGATGACACGGGCGCAGCGCACCTGGCGTGGCCGTTCGCTCAGTAGGGGGGTGTTGTGTCGTCCGACAGACCGTCCACCGCGGTCTCGCTACCCGTGATCCGGTAGCGCTCCTCTGCCCAACCGGCAAGATCCTGTGTGCGACAACGCAGGGAGCAGAACGGCCGATAAACATTGGCGGGGGAATATTCGGACGGCGCACCGCATTGCGGGCAGGGAACGATGCGATGACTCATAGATTGCAATAGCCCAACGCAAATTCGATATCACTGTCCACGACCCGGGCGCGCTCGCCGCTGGTGGAGGGGTGGACGAAGCGGACATTGATCGCGTAGCGATTGGCCGAGAGCTCTGGGACGACTGGCAGATCCGCCGGCAGCGTGACCCGCAGCATCTGGATGGTCTTGCCGCCCGACATTTGCTGGAATGTGCCCTGGTGCGCGGTGTAATGGCTGACGCGCGCCGAATCGCGCAGCAGACGCAGCACGATATCGATACCCTGCTTGATCGGCGTCAGCGGTTGGAACCAGCGGTCGATATCGGCCCGGCGCCGCTCCGGTGGCAATTGCTGCCAGTAGTGATAGGAGGGCAGATCAAACTCGCAGGCACCACCTGGAATGGACAGACGCTGCTTGATTGTCATCAGCCATTCGTTCTCGCGCAGGTACTGGCCGAACTTGCCGGTCATGTCTAGCATGCGGGCATGGGTGACCTCGATCTCGCCCAGCACGTCTTCCAGTGCCGCCTCGGAAATATGCGGATTGTTGCGCAAGGCCGCCAGCGACTGGCGCTGGCGTTCCAGTTCCTGCAGCAGGTCCGACTTCAGATCGGCCCGGCTTGCAACCTCCATTATCTCGAATATGCCCAGCAACGCCGTATGGTGGTCGATGGCATCCTGCCGGCCGGCGAACAGGGCGGTCCGGCCGTATAGGTGCTCCAGCCGCAGCAGGGTGCGGATGCGCTCGTTGATGGGGAATTCGTAGCTGATCACGACGAGCCAGGTGCGAAAAGATAAGCAATTCTGCAGCAAGTGCGCCGATTTGAAAACCCGCTACGTAAGCTTTGTTTCATCGGCCTGAGCCCAGAGACTGTATTGCGTGTGCAGTTTTGCAACCGCTTGCTTCAGTGCAGGTAGGTCGCCATCGTTTGCCAGGGTATCGTCGGCGCGTTGCAAGCGTGCCTGACGCGAAAGCTGGTGCGCGATGATGCGCTCAGCTAGTACCTCGTCGAGCCCGGGTCTGCTTGCCACTCGCTGCAGTTGTGTGGCGTTGTCGACATCGACTACCAGCACTCGATCGACCAGTTCTTGAAAGCCGTTCGCTTCGAATAACAGCGGCACAACCAGGATGGCGTAGTCGTGCGGCGAGTCAAGCGCGCCCAATTGCGCGGCGCTCGCGGCCAGGATGCGCGGGTGCAGTATCCGCTCCAGCTGTGACTTGGCATGGGCGTCGGAGAAGACGCGCGCGCGCAGTCGTGCGCGATCGAGTCGCCCTTGTGCCGTGAGTATGTCTGAGCCGAAGCAGGAAACCAGCTCTGCGAGCGCAGGAGAGCCAGGTTCAACCAGTGCATGGGCAATCTCGTCAGTGTCGACTATGGGTATGCCCAACTCGGCAAAGTATTGAGCGACCGAGGATTTGCCGCTGCCCACGCCCCCAGTCAGGCCGACGACACGCATGGTCAGAGGGTGGGAAACAGCAGCTGTTGCAAGACCGGGCCAAACGGCAGGATCAGCCAGCCGGCGATGCCCAGGTAAGGTCCGAATGGCATGGGCTTGCCCAGGCCACGTTTGGCGGCGAGCGCAAGCACGGTGCCGATCACGGCGCCGGCCAAAGACGAGAGCAGGATGATGACTGGTAGCGATTGCCAGCCAAACCACGCACCAAGGGCAGCCAGCAGCTTGAAGTCGCCGTAGCCCATGCCCTCCTTGCCAGTCAGCAGTTTAAATGCCCAATACACCGACCAGAGTGCGAGATAGCCTGCGATCGCGCCGATCACGGCGCTTGGCAAGGAGACGAAGCCATCATTGAGGTTGACCAGCAGGCCAAGCCAGAGCAGCGGCAGCGTAATCGTGTCGGGCAGCAAATAGGTGTCTGCGTCGATGAAGACGAGTGCAATCAGCGACCAGGTCAACACTACGGCAGCCACGCCTGCCAGGCTGGGACCGAGCAGCCAGCCCACGATTGCGGTCAGGACTGCGGTCAGCAGTTCCAGAGCGGGGTAACGCACGCTGATGCGTGCGCCACAGCCTCTGCACCGCCCCCGCAATACTAGGTAGCTCAGCACCGGGATGTTTTCGAGCGCAGTGATTTGATGGCCACAATGAGGGCAGGCTGAGCGGGGAACCATCAGGTTGTAGCGCGGCCGCGATGGCGCCGATGCATCGTTTGCCAGATCGAGCGTGGCGCATTCGTGGCGAAACTCGGCTTCGATCATCTTGGGAAGCCGATGGATCACTACGTTGA
This sequence comes from Chitinolyticbacter albus, assembly GCF_024437655.1. Taxonomy (GTDB): domain Bacteria; phylum Pseudomonadota; class Gammaproteobacteria; order Burkholderiales; family Chitinibacteraceae; genus Chitinolyticbacter; species Chitinolyticbacter albus. Next base: position 77,864 of record NZ_JANBVF010000016.1, on the reverse strand, counting down.
GAAAGCTGCCCACCAAGAGGCCCAGCACGAACAAAAACCCGCTGTAGAACAGCGGGTCTTGTTGAAACACTTGCCACTGCGTCATCCGCCGACCGCCTCGCCCATCTTGAAAATGGGCAAATACATTGCAATTACCAGGCCGCCGATAAGCGTACCCAGCACCACCATGATGATCGGCTCCATCAGGCTGGAGAGAGCTTCGACGGCATTGTCGACCTCTTCTTCGTAATAATCAGCAACTTTGGCCAGCATGGCATCGAGCGAACCGGATTCCTCGCCGATCGATGTCATCTGCAGCACCATGTTGGGGAATACGTTGGTGTTCTGCATGGCTACCGTCAGACTGGTGCCGGATGCAACCTCGGTCTGAAGTTTCTTGGTCGCCATCTTGTAGATGTAGTTACCCGAGGCCCCGGCGACCGAGTCGAGCGATTCGACCAGTGGCACGCCTGCGGCAAACATCGTCGACAGCGTGCGCGACCAGCGTGCGATGGTGGCGTTCTTCATGATCTCGCCTAGCACTGGCAACTTCAGCATGAAGCGGTCCATCGCGATCTGCATCGCCTCGGAGCGCTTCCACGCCTTGAGGAAGGCCCAGATGCCGCCGCCGATGCCGCCGAAAATGGCCCACCAGTAGCTGACGAAGAAATCCGACATCGCAATAACGATCTGCGTCGGCATGGGCAGGTCGGCCCCGAAGCTAGAGAACAGATCCTTGAAGGCGGGGATCACGAAGATCATGATCACCGCAGTGATGACGAAGGCCGCGACGATGACGGCAGTCGGGTAGAACAATGCCGACTTGATCTTCTTCTGGACCGCGAGAATCTTCTCCTTGTAGGTCGCGAGCCGCGCCAGCAGGGCATCCAGAATACCAGCCTGCTCGCCGGCCTGGATCAGGTTGCAATACAGGCTGTCGAAGTAGGCGGGATGCTTGCGGAATGCCTGGGTCAGTGACGAACCAGTCTCGATGTCGGACTTGATTTCCATGATCAGCTTGGTCATCGAGGCGTTGCTGTGCCCTTTGGCGACGATGTCGAACGCGGTGAGCAGCGGCACGCCAGACTTCAACATCGTGGCCATCTGGCGGGTGAACATGGTGATGTCGAGATTGCTGATCCGGCGGCCGCTTCTAAGTCGCTGCTGCTTGAGTTTGACCACATTGATACCTTGCCGGCGCAAATGGTTGCGCAGCACGGCCTCGCCGGTGGCACGCATTTCCCCTTTGATCACCTTGCCGCTGCGGTCCTTGCCCTCCCAGGCGAAGGTGTATTCCTTGGCCTTGGCGGCGGCTGCCGCACGGGCTGGAGGTCTTGCCATGAATCTCTCCCTGTTACTCGTTGGTCACGGCCATCACTTCTTCAAGCGAGGTCAGACCTTGTTTGACTTTGATGAGTCCGGACTGCCGAAGATCGCGCACGCCCTCACGGCGGGCCTGATCCGCGATATCGATGGCCGTACCGTTCTTCATGATGATGCGGTTCATCTCGTCGGTGATGGGCATCACCTGATAGATGCCGACCCGGCCCTTGTAGCCGGTGCCCTTGCAGTTATCGCAGCCGACCGGGCGATAGGGCTGCCAACTCCCATCAAGATCAGCATTGTTGAAGCCGGCATCGATTAGCGCCTCCGGTGGAATTTCCATGGGGAGCTTGCAATGCGTACACAGCTTGCGCGCGAGCCGTTGCGCGGTGATCAGGATCACCGATGAGGCAACGTTGAATGGGGCGACGCCCATGTTGAGCAGTCGCGTCAGTGTGCCTGGCGCATCATTGGTGTGCAGGGTCGAGAACACCATGTGACCGGTCTGCGCTGCCTTGATCGCGATATCGGCGGTTTCCAGGTCACGGATTTCACCGACCATGATCACGTCCGGATCCTGGCGCAGGAATGCCTTGAGGGCCGCCGAGAAGGTGAGGCCTGCCTTATCGTTGACGTTGACCTGGTTTACGCCGGGCAAGTTGATTTCGGCCGGGTCTTCGGCGGTCGAGATGTTGATGCCGGGCTCATTCAGGATATTGAGGCAGGTATAGAGCGACACCGTTTTGCCGGAGCCGGTGGGACCGGTCACCAGCACCATGCCGTAGGGGCGCCCGATCGCGTTCATCAGCGCTTCTTTCTGGTCCGGGTCGTAGCCGAGGGCATCGATGCCCAAGGTGGCCGAGGTTGGATCCAGAATCCGGATACAAATCTTCTCGCCGTGCAGCGTGGGTAGTGTGGAAACCCGAAAATCGATGGCACGGCTCTTGGAGAGGACCAGCTTCATCCGGCCATCTTGTGGCACGCGTTTTTCCGAGATGTCGAGCTTGGAAATAACCTTGATCCGCGAAGCCAGTTTTTCCTTGATGGCCAGCGGCGGCTGCGCCACTTCACGCAACACGCCATCCTGGCGGTAGCGGACGCGATAGAATTTTTCGTAGGGCTCGAAATGGATGTCGGACGCACCGGCGTTGATCGCATCGAGCAGGATTTTTTGCAGGTATTTGACGACGGGCGCATCGTCGACATCGGTGCTGATGGCGTCCGGCGCGGAGGCCTCATCGCCGGCGCTGATGTCGAGGTCGGCTTCGTCGACATCCAGATTCTTGAGGCTGGCGCCGGATGCTTCCAGTAGCTTGCCCAGCAAGGCAATGAGCTTGCCGTCCTCGACCACGATGGGTTCGACCTGCAGACCGGACTGGAAGCGCACTTCCTCGAGTGCCTGCAGGTTGGTGATGTCCGAGATGCCGACGAACAGCTTGGTGCCGCGTTTGAATAGCGGAACCAAGCGCTGTGCCTGCATCACCTTGGTGTCGAGTACGCCGCTGGGGATGTAGCTGCTATCAACCTGGTCCAGATCGAACAAGGGGTAGCCAAAGGCCTGGGCACCAAATTCGGCCACGTCTTTGGCGGACATCTTTTTGCTGCCGATCAGCTGCTCGATAAAGCTGAGCTTGTTGCCGACGGCGGCTTGATGCAACGCATCTGCATCGGCTTCGATCAAGCGACCGTGTTGGACGAGCAGGCGAGCAAGGCCGGAAAGCGGGGCGGTGGCTGTCGACATGGATGGCGTAGTGGATCGCTTTGCGTGACTGGGGCGTGCCGAGACGGCGCTACTGAGAGGTTACGAAGCAGTCTAGCAAATGTGGCACGGCGATGCGCATCCGCGTGTAAGCCAGACGGGCGGCAGCGGAGGCGGATGGTCGGCTGGTGAGGCCAACTTAAGCCTAAATCCCGGCTGCTGCGTGGCTGCGGCCGGGGAAATCCGGAAGGAGGTTGGCAGGTGCAAGCCGCGCTGAGACTGGCTTTGCTGATTCCTGCGGCGTGTGCCGGCGAAACGATTGCGCCCGCCTGGACAAGTCGGCCCAGCCTTAGCGCTGGAGTATGGCCTCGAACACAATGCGCGTGCCGATGTAGCCCAGCAGCAACAGACCGAAGCCGGCTATCGTCCAATTGCTGGCTGTTTTGCCCCGCCAGCCCTTGAGCTGGCGCCCCAGTAGCAGGCCGCCAAAGGTTAACCAGGCTGCCACTGAGAGCAGTACCTTGTGGTTGAACTCGATGGCCTTGCCATAGATGGCTTCGCCAAAGAGCGCGCCGGTGGCGAGCGCCAGCGTCAGCCAGAAGAAGCCGAGCGCGATACAGCCGAACAACAGTCGTTCCAGCGCAATGAGCGGAGGCAGCTTCTGCACGAGCAGATGGGCGTCGGCATGATGCAGTCGCCGATCGGCGAATCGCATCAGGATCGCCAGGCCCGCGGCGTTGGCCAGCAGGCCCTGCGCCAGCATGGCGGCAAGAAAATGCAGACGAGAAAGCGTGTTCTGCGGATAGGCGAGTGCGTGCCCCGGTGGCAGGAACAGGCTGGCGCCCAGCAAAAGGATGCTGACGGCCAGTAGGGGCGGTTGCAATCCATCCAGGCGCAAGGTCAGTTGCCCAAGCAGATAGACCAGTAGTGCAAGCCAGGCCGTCATCGACAGTGCTTCCGCGGCGCCGAAGTGCAGCGGAACCTGTGCCAAGGGCGGCCACAGTGCCAAGCCATGCAAGACGAAGGCGATCAGCAGGGCGCCCTGTTCGATGGCTGGGCGCGGCTGTGCGTGCCCGCTGAGCCGGGTGCGGCAGAACTGCCAGCCGAGCAGGACATAAATCGCGAGAGCGGTAAGTGCAAGCCAGGGCACGGGGCTGTGGGGTAAAATCGATGAATTCGACAGTCTATAGCAGAGCGGGCTGAGGCGCACGACGCCGGCTCCGCAAGGAAAACTTATGTTTGAGAATCTTTCTGGGCGTCTTGGCGGCGTGGTCAAATCGCTGCGTGGCAACGCTCGGCTGACCGAGGCCAATATCCAGGACACGCTGCGCGAAGTCCGCATGGCCCTCCTGGAGGCAGACGTGGCACTGCCCGTGGTCAAGCAGTTCATCGGCGACATCAAGACGCGCGCCCTGGGTCAGGAAGTGATCGGCAGCCTCACGCCCGGCCAGGCTTTCATCGGTGTGGTCTACGAAGAACTGACCAAGCTGATGGGCGCGCAGAACGACGCGCTCAATCTCGCCGCCGTGCCGCCGGCCGTAGTGCTGATGGCCGGCCTGCAGGGCGCGGGCAAGACCACCACCTCGGGCAAGCTCGCCAAGCGACTCAAGGAAGAGCAAAAGAAGAAAGTGCTGCTGGTGTCGGCCGACGTCTATCGCCCTGCGGCGATCGAGCAGCTCAAGACCGTCGCCGCGCAGATCGAGGTCGAATGGTTTCCGTCTGATGTCAGCCAGAAACCGGTCGACATCGCCCTGGCTGCGCTCGACTACGCCAAGCGTCATTTCCACGATGTGCTGATCGTCGATACCGCCGGCCGCCTGGCGATCGACGAGGCGATGATGGCCGAGATCAAGGCCGTTCACGCCGCGATCAAGCCGATCGAAACGCTGTTCGTCGTCGATGCGATGCAGGGCCAAGATGCGGTGAACACCGCGCAGGCGTTCAACGAAGCGCTATCGCTCACCGGCGTGATCCTGACCAAGATGGATGGCGATGCGCGCGGCGGTGCGGCGTTGTCGGTGCGCAACGTGACCGGCAAGCCCATCAAGTTCATCGGCGTGGGCGAAAAGCTGTCGGGCATCGAGCCGTTCCATCCGGATCGGATGGCCAGCCGTATTCTCGGCATGGGCGATGTACTGAGCCTGATCGAGGATGTGCAAAAGACCGTCGACGAGGCCGAGGCCTTGAAGATGATGAAGAAGGTGAAGTCCGGCAAGGGCTTCGATCTTGAGGATTTCAAATCGCAGATCGGCCAGATGAAGAAGATGGGTGGCATGTCGGCCTTGCTCGACAAGCTGCCGGGCGCGGGGCAACTCGGTGAAATCGCCAATAATCAGGTTACCGACAAGGCCGTGGCGCGCATCGAGGGCATCATCAATTCGATGACGCCGGCGGAGCGACGCAAGCCCGAGTTGCTGAAGGCCAGCCGCAAACGCCGGATTGCGACGGGGGCGGGGGTGTCGGTGCAGGAAGTGAACCGGCTGCTCAAGCAGTTCGAAGAAACACAGAAAATGATGAAGCAGTTCTCCAAGGGCGGCATGATGAAGATGATGCGTGGCCTCAAGGGTATGATGCCGGGCATGTAGGGCGTGCACGCAAGTCTTTGTTGCCAAAGTGCTTGTGTTGTCTGGTGCTGTTCGCCTACAATTGCGAGTTTCGCGTAAACCGATTCTGGGTACAAAACAATGGTTGTGATTCGTCTTGCTCGTGGCGGCGCCAAGGACCGTCCGTTCTACAATATCGTCGTCACCGATTCGCGCAACCGCCGCGACGGCCGCTTCGTCGAACGCCTGGGTTTCTACAACCCGCAGGCCAAGGAAAACGAAGAGGGCGTGCGCTTTGCACTCGATCGTGTGAACTACTGGGTTGGCGTTGGCGCGCAAACCAGCGATTCCGTCGCCCGCCTGCTGAAGTCGTACAAGCCGGCTGCCTAAGCAGTCGTGACGCACAGCAAGGTTGTGGCCTCGCCTGCATCGCCTGCGGTCCCAGATGATCTGGTGACCATGGGCCATGTGAGCGGGGCTTTTGGTCTTCGTGGCTGGGTCCACGTGGTTGCGGACACCGAGTTCGACGATAGCCTGTTCGATTACGACACTTGGTGGTTGGGGCGTGATGGCCAGTGGCGCGCCTATGCCTTCAAGGAAGGCCAGCTGCAGCCCAAGAAGCTTGGTGCCAAGCTCGAAGGCGTCGACGATCGCGATGCGGCATTTTCCCTCAAGGGCTGCCAGGTTGCGATTCCACGCAGCGCCATGCCGCTGCCGGACGATGGTGAGTACTACTGGGCCGATCTGGTCGGGTTGGCCGTGGTCAACGTCGCGGGCGAAGCCCTGGGCGTGGTCGACAAGCTGTTCGAAACCGGCGCCAACGACGTGCTGGTCGTGAAGGACGGCGAGATCGAACGGCTGCTGCCCTTCGTCGGGCATGTGGTGCTGAAGGTGGACTTGCCATCTCGGACGATGACGGTCGACTGGGGCCTCGATTACTGAGATGACGACGCCTGCGCGCCGTCTCTCGTTCGATGTGGTCAGCATCTTTCCGGAGATGTTTGATGCCATCACGCGCCATGGGGTGACCCAGCGCGCGGTCGAATTGGGTATTTTCGATTTTCAGGCGTGGAATCCGCGTGATTTCACGCAGGACAATTACCGTCGGGTCGACGATAGACCCTATGGTGGGGGTCCGGGCATGTTGATGTTGCCGGAGCCCCTGGAGTTGGCCATTACGGCGGCCAGGACGAGGCAGCAGCAGGCGGGGCGTGCGTCGCACGTCGTCTATCTGTCGCCGCAGGGGGCGCCGCTTGATCATGCCAAGGTGCTGCAGTTATCGGCACTGGACGGCCTGGTACTGTTGTGCGGCCGTTATGAAGGCGTCGACGAGCGTGTGCTGAAGACGCAGGTCGACGAGGAAATCTCGATCGGCGATTACGTGCTATCCGGTGGCGAGTTGCCGGCCATGGTGCTGATCGATGCGGTGGTCAGGCAATTGCCCGGGGTGTTGAACACCGCGGCGAGTGCCGAAGAAGATTCGTTCGTGGATGGGTTGCTGGATTGCCCGCATTACACCCGTCCCGAGGTTTACCGCGGCATGGCGGTCCCGGAGGTTTTGCTTTCGGGCAACCATGCTGCGATAAGGCGCTGGCGGCTGAAGCAGGCGCTGGGGCGGACGCTGTTGCGTCGGCCCGAGTTGCTTGCCAAGCGCCAGCTTTCAAAAGAGGAAGCTCGTCTTCTGGCCGAGTTCAAGACTGAACAGCAGTCGAACTGATGGCATTGCCGCGTTGCGGACGGAAGGAACAAGCTTCACACCAGGAGTGATTAGGTCATGAACCTGATTCAACAACTCGAGCAAGAAGAAATCGCCCGCCTGGGCAAGACCCTCCCTGAATTCGCACCGGGCGACACCGTCATCGTCCAGGTGAAGGTGAAGGAAGGTAACCGCGAACGTCTGCAGGCGTACGAAGGCGTGGTCATTGCCAAGAAGAACGCTGGCCTGAACAGCGCCTTCACCGTGCGCAAGATCTCGGCTGGTACCGGCGTCGAACGTACCTTCCAGAGCTACTCGCCGCTGGTCGCTTCGGTCGAAGTGAAGCGCCGTGGTGACGTGCGCCGCGCCAAGCTGTACTACCTCCGTGATCGTTCGGGCAAGTCCGCACGGATCAAGGAAAAGCTGCCGGCACGCAAGCAAGCTGCTGCGCAGTAAGCAGCCTTGCTGTGATGAAAACGCGGGTGTCCTCACCCGCGTTTTTTTTCGGCTACGATATGGCCTCATCCATGCCGCCGGGCCCGGTCATGCCCAACATGCATCCCATTGTCTACGCCGAGTACCACGCCATTGTGGCCAGCCCTATCGGGCCATTGGGCTTGATGGAGGGCGTTGATACGCTCCAGCTGATCGATTTCCTGCCGGCCGATGCGCCGTTGCGCGCACCCACCAGCCCCTTGCTACGGGAAGTGGCGCGCCAGCTCGACGCGTATTTCGCCGACCCCGGTTTCCGTTTCGATCTGCCCTATCGCCTGCAAGGCACGCCACACCAGATCGCGGTCTGGCAGCAGATCGCCGCGATTCGGGTTGGCGATATCGTGCGCTATTCCGAGATCGCCTGGCGCGTTGGCTCAGTGCCGCGCGCGGTGGGTACGGCCTGCGGGCGCAACCCCTTGCCGGTTATCATTCCCTGTCATCGCGTCGTGGCCGTCAATGGCCTGGGGGGCTTCAACGCGAATCGCAACGGCGTCGATTGGCTGCCGCTCAAGCGCATCCTGCTCAAGCACGAGGGGGTACTTTGACGCCTCCTCCCGTGGCGGAGCAGCTGATTGACGAGTTCATCGATGCGGTCTGGCTGGCCGACGGGCTCGCCACCAACACGGTCGATAGCTATCGCCGCGATCTGATGATCTGGGCGCAGTGGCTGGAAGGCGAGGGCGGCTCGCTGCTGACAGCGACACGCGATCAGGTGCAGGGTTTCCTCGCCCGGCAGGCGCGTGACGCCAAGGCGGCGACGCTGGCGCGGCGTCTGGCCAGTCTGCGTAAGTTCTACCGGCACTGGCGTAGCAGCGAACGTATCGTCGTCGATCCGACCGAATTGCTGAGTTCGCCACGTCGGGTGCGTCCGCTACCCAAGGCGCTGGAGGAGGGCCACATTGCCGCTTTGCTGGATGCGCCTCGGCTCGAGACGCCGGCCGGCTTGCGTGACCGTGCCATGCTGGAACTGATGTATGCCACCGGCCTGCGGGTGTCGGAGCTGGTGACGCTGCCAAGCGAGCATCTGCATTTGAATGAAGGCTTCGTCCAGGTGCTCGGCGGCAAGGGCGGCAAACAGCGCATCGTGCCCATGGGCGCGGAGGCGCAGCACTGGTTGGAGCGCTATCTCAAGGAGGCGCGCACCATGCTGTGTTTCGGACGAGCCGTGTCCACGCTGTTCATCAACCAGCGTGGCGAGCCGCTGACCCGGCAGGGGGCCTGGTTCATCATCAAGGGCTATGCGACGCAAGCGGGCATTCCGGCTGAAAAGCTGTCGCCGCATGTGCTGCGTCACGCGTTCGCGACGCACCTACTCAACCACGGTGCCGACTTGCGCATCGTGCAAATGCTGCTGGGCCACGCCGATATCGGCACCACCCAGATCTACACCCACGTTGCAACGGCACGCCTACAAGCGCTGCACGGCAAGCACCACCCCCGGGGCTGACACTACGTTTGCGGATTTCTTCTGCTAGTTTGAAGCAGTCATGGGTGAGCTCTTCAAACTGGGGGAAATCATGGATCAGGATCTGGTCACGCAAGGCGCGGCGGCGGCGGGGCGCTACCAAGATATTGTCATACAGTACCTTACGGCGTTTGGCATCAAGATTCTGGCTGCGATCGTCTTCTGGGTGATCGGTCGCTGGCTGATCGGTTTCGCTGTCGGACTGGTGCGTCAGTCGCTGGAAAAGCAGCATGTCGACCCCACCGTGCTGCGCTACGTTGGTTCCATCATCACGGTGACGCTGAACATCATCCTGGTGATCGGCATCCTGGGTTATTTCGGCATCCAGACGACGACCTTTGCCGCGTTGCTCGCCGCGGCGGGCGTGGCGATCGGCATGGCATGGTCCGGTTTGCTGGCGAACTTCGCCGCAGGCGCCTTCATCATCGTGCTGCGCCCGTTCAAGGTGGGGGATTTCATCAGTGCCGGCGGCGTGACCGGCACCGTGATGGAGATCGGCCTTTTCGCCACCACGCTCAACACGATGGACAACGTGCAGACCATCATCGGCAACAACAAGATCTTCAGCGACAACATCCAGAACTTCACGACCAACTCGTTTCGCCGGGTTGACCTGCAGGCGCAGCTTGCCGGTTCCACCGAGGTCGCTGCCGCTGTGGCGCTGCTCAAGGACAAGGTCGCGGCGATTCCGCATGTGCTGTCCGAGCCGCCGGTGGACGTCGAGATACTCGAGTTCAATCTGGTCGGGCCGGTCCTCGCGGTGCGGCCGTACTGCCATAACGATCATTACTGGCAGGTATATTTCGAGACCAACCGCGTGATCCGCGAAAGCTTCATCGATGCGGGTTACGCCGCGCCGATGCCGGCGCAGGCGGTGGTGGTGCAGCAGTCTGCTTAGGCTATTGGCGTATGGCCCAAATGAAACGCCCCGCAGTTGCGGGGCGTTTTCAGTTGAAGGCTGATCATCAGGCCGGAACCGGCGCCGCTTCGTCTTCTTCGATCTGCAGGAACACCTTGCCATCGGCATCGAGATCGATCGTGACCTCGCCGCCGTGGTTCAGACGGCCAAACAGCAACTCGTCGGCCAGCGCCTTGCGTATGGTGTCCTGAATCAGGCGCGCCATCGGCCGCGCGCCCATCAAGGGATCGAAGCCGTGCTTGGCGAGCATGTCCTTCAGCGCGTCGGTGAAGTGGGCCTCCACCTTCTTCTCCTGCAATTGCAGTTCCAGTTGCAGCAGGAACTTGTCGACCACCTGCAGGATGATCTCTTGTGTCAGCGGCGCAAATGGGATCATGGCGTCGAGGCGGTTGCGGAACTCCGGCGTGAACAGGCGCTTGATCTCCTGCATTTCGTCGCCCGTTTCCTTCTTCGACGTGAAGCCGATCACCGACTTGTTCAGGCTCTCGGCGCCCGCGTTGGTGGTCATGATGACGATCACGTTGCGGAAATCAGCCTTGCGCCCGTTGTTGTCGGTCAGCGTGCCGTGGTCCATCACCTGCAGCAGCACGTTGAAGATGTCCGGGTGCGCCTTTTCGATCTCGTCGAGCAGCAGCACCGCATACGGATGCTTGTTGATCGCCTCGGTCATCAGGCCGCCCTGCTCGAAGCCGACATAGCCCGGAGGCGCGCCGATAAGTCGGCTGACCGCATGGCGTTCCATGTATTCGGACATGTCGAAGCGGATCAGCTCGATGCCCAGCGTGTAGGCGAGCTGGCGGGCCACTTCGGTCTTGCCCACGCCGGTCGGGCCCGAGAACAGGAAGGCGCCGATCGGCTTTTGCGGATTGCCAAGGCCGGCACGCGCCATCTTGATGGCGGTGGCCAGTGCGTCGATCGCGTTGTCCTGGCCGAACACCACGTTCTTCAGGTCGCGATCCAGCGTCTTCAGCTGGGTCTTGTCGTCGGACGAAACATTCTTCGGTGGAATGCGTGCGATCTTGGCGACGATGTCTTCGATCTCACCCTTGCCGATGGTCTTTTTCTGCTTGGAACGCGGCAGGATCTTCTGCGCCGCGCCGGCCTCGTCGATCACGTCGATGGCCTTGTCCGGCAGGTGGCGGTCGTTGATGTACTTCGCCGACAGCTCTGCGGCGGTCGAGAGCGCAGTCAGCGTGTACTTCACGCCGTGGTGCGACTCGAACTTCTCCTTGAGGCCCTTGAGGATCTCGACGGTCTGGGCCACCGATGGCTCGGCCACGTCGATTTTCTGGAAGCGACGTGACAGCGCGTTGTCCTTCTCGAAAATGCCGCGGTACTCGCTGTAGGTGGTCGCGCCGATGCACTTGAGCATGCCATTGGACAGGGCGGGCTTCAGCAGGTTGGACGCATCGAGCGTGCCACCCGAGGCCGCACCGGCGCCTACCAGCGTGTGGATCTCGTCGATGAACAGGATGGCGTTGCGCTCGTCGGCCAGTTGCTTGATCACGGCCTTGAGGCGTTGCTCGAAATCGCCGCGATACTTGGTGCCGGCGAGCAGTGCGCCCATGTCGAGCGCATAAACGGTGGCGTCGGCCAGGATGTCCGGCACTTCGCCCTCGACGATGCGGCGCGCCAGACCCTCGGCGATCGCGGTCTTGCCGACGCCGGCTTCGCCCACCAGTAGCGGATTGTTCTTGCGGCGGCGGCACAGGATCTGCACCACGCGTTCCAGCTCGGCCTCGCGGCCGATCAGGGGGTCGATCTTGCCTGACAGCGCCTGCTGGTTCAGGTTGAGCGTGAAGCTTTCCAGCGCGCCGCCGGCGCTGACTTCGCCTTCCTGTTCCTCGCCACTGCTTTCGTTGCGCGGCGCTGGCGACGGGTTGGCCTGGCTCTTGGCGATGCCGTGCGAGATGAAATTCACCACGTCGAGCCGGGTGATGCCTTGCTGGTGCAGGAAATAGACGGCGTGGCTGTCTTTCTCGCCGAAGATGGCAACCAGCACGTTGGCGCCCGTCACTTCCTTCTTGCCCGAGCTTTGCACGTGCAGGATGGCGCGCTGGATCACGCGCTGAAAGCCGATGGTCGGCTGGGTTTCAACTTCGCCCGAGCCCGATACCACGGGGGTGTGTTCGGCGACAAAATCGCCAAGCGCACGGCGCAGCTCGTCCATGTTGGCGCCGCAGGCGCGCAGCACGTCGGCCGCGGAGGGGTTGTCGAGCAGGGCGAGCAGGAGGTGCTCCACGGTGATGTACTCGTGGCGCTTCTGTCTCGCCTCCATGAAGGCCATGTGCAGGCTCACTTCAAGTTCTTGGGCGATCATTCGTGTACCTCCATGATGCATTGGAGCGGATGTTGGTGTGCGCGGGCATGCTCGGTCACCTGCGCCACCTTGGTGGCCGCGATGTCCTTGGGGTAAACCCCGCATACACCACGGCCTTCGTTATGGACTTTGAGCATGACGACGGTCGCTTGTTCGCCGCCCATCGCGAAAAATTCCTGCAGCACCACGATCACGTATTCCATAGGCGTGTAGTCGTCGTTGAGCAAAACGACGCGATACATCGGTGGTGGGGCAGTGCGCTGCTCGCGCAGCTGTTGTGCATGCTCGATTTGATGTTGCAAAGCCATATCTGTCCAGCCGGTTTCCCTACTCATTTTGGCCCGTGGGGGGGGATTTTCAAGCGTTCCAACGATGCAACAGTTTGCTGAAATTCGCGTTCGTGCGCTTGACCTCATTCGTAACTATCGCGTAAAAACAAATCGCGTTTGATGGACAAGTTTCATGCCTTACCGGTACACCCGTCGTTTGGCCTTGACTTCAAACAGGCGGCGCCCGTGGGGGGTGCTGTTTCTATGTATATCTTGGAGAAAGACCTGAATGGCTACGGGTACCGTGAAGTGGTTCAATGATTCCAAAGGTTTTGGCTTTATCACTCCGGATGAAGGCGGCGACGACATCTTCGCTCACTTCTCCGCGATCAACATGCAAGGCTTCAAGACCCTGAAGGAAGGCCAACGCGTCTCCTTCGAAGTGGCTACGGGCCCGAAGGGCAAGCAAGCGGCCAACATTCAGGCTGCCTGATTGTTGCGTTTGTGTTGAAAAACCCCGCGTAAGCGGGGTTTTTCTTTGGCCAGCGCCGACATCGCGACACAAAAAACCCCGCCGAAGCGGGGTGTTTTGTGTCGCGGAGGTGCTTACATGCGCGCAATGATGGCCTTGCCGAAGGCCGAGCAGCTCACTTCCTCGGCGCCGTCCATCAGGCGGGCAAAGTCGTAGGTCACGATCTTGTCCTGGATGGTCTTTTCCATCGCCTTGATGATGAGATCGGCCGCTTCCTTCCAGCCCATGTGGCGTAGCATCATTTCGGCAGACAGCAGCAGCGAGCCCGGGTTCACCTTGTCTTGGCCGGCATACTTCGGCGCGGTGCCGTGGGTGGCTTCGAAGCAGGCGATGTTGTCCGACAGGTTGGCACCCGGAGCGATACCGATACCGCCCACTTCCGCGGCCAGCGCGTCGGAGATGTAGTCGCCGTTCAGGTTCAGCGTGGCGATCACGTCGTACTCGGCCGGACGCAGCAGGATCTGCTGCAGGAAGGCGTCGGCGATCACGTCCTTGATCACGATACCGTTCGGCAGTTGCAGCCACGGGCCACCGTCGATCTCGACGCCACCGAATTCGCTCTTGGCGAGCTCGTAGCCCCAGGTGCGGAACATGCCTTCCGTGAACTTCATGATGTTGCCCTTGTGGACAAGCGTCACGGACTTGCGGTTGTTGTCGATCGCGTACTGGATGGCCTTGCGCACCAGGCGCTCGGTGCCTTCCTTGCTGACCGGCTTGATGCCGATGCTGGACGATTCCGGGAAGCGGATCTTCTTCACTCCCATTTGTTCCTGCAGGAACTCGATCACCTTCTTGGCGCCTTCGCTGGTGGCGTCCCATTCGATGCCGGCGTAGATGTCTTCGGTGTTCTCGCGGAAGATCACCATGTCGATCAGCTCGGGCTTCTTCACCGGCGACGGCACGCCTTCAAAATAGCGTACCGGGCGCAGGCAGACGTAGAGGTCCAGCTGCTGGCGCAGCGCCACGTTCAGCGAGCGGATGCCGCCGCCGACCGGCGTTGCCAGCGGGCCCTTGATCGAAACGACGTATTCCTTCAGCGCATCCAGCGTTTCCTGCGGCAGATAGGTGTCGTTGCCGTAAAGCTTGGCGGCCTTCTCGCCGCAGAAAATTTCCATCCAGTTGATCTTGCGCGCGCCGCCATAGCACTTGGCTACGGCTGCATCGACCACTTCCTTCATCACCGGGGTGATATCGGCGCCGATGCCATCACCTTCGATGAACGGAATGATCGGGTTATCCGGGGTGGCGAGGTTCGGAACGATCTTCGCGCCCTCGGCGGGCACCTTGATATGGCTCATCGTTGACTTTCCCATCAGTTAGGTTTGGACTTCGGCGCGCTTTTTCGGTGCGCGCTGGAAACGCGCGATTATCGCGTGAACGCGCCAGCGCTGCCAAGTCGCGCTCGCCGGGATAATCGATGGTCGCGTTACAATTGGTGCATGGCCAAGCTTATTCTGCTCAACAAGCCTTACGGTGTGATCTGCCAGTTTTCCCCCAGCCCGCCGCACCAGTCGCTGGCCGACTACGTGCCAATCAAGGATGTCTACCCGGCCGGCCGGCTCGATACCGACTCCGAAGGGCTGGTGCTGCTCACCGATTCCGGGCCTTTGCAGGCGCGCATTGCCGACCCCCGGCACAAGCTCGTGAAGACCTACTGGGTGCAGGTGGAAGGCGCGCCGGACGACGCGGCGCTCGAGCCGCTCCGGCGCGGCGTTGATCTGGGAGACTTCGTCACGCTGCCGGCTGCGGTACGGGTGATGGCCGAGCCCGCGGGCCTGTGGCCGCGTGACCCACCGGTGCGCTTTCGTGCCGCGATTCCCACCAGCTGGCTGGAAATCTGCATTGCCGAGGGCAAAAACCGTCAGGTGCGGCGGATGACGGCCAAGATTGGCTTTCCCACATTGCGGCTGATCCGCTGGGCGGTCGGCGACCATACCCTGGCTGAACTGGCGCCCGGCGCCTGGCGCGAGCTGCTGGTGGCGGCGCCGATGGCGAGCACCACGGCCCGGCCCAGGTCGAGTGCGCCCAAGCAGCGCGGCCGGCGCGGGCCGAACAAGCCGCGTTGATCCTGTACAATCCTGTTTTTACTGGAAAATCCGATTCTATGTGGCATCCCAATGTGACCGTGGCTGCGCTAATCGAGCGCGACGGACGCTTTCTGATGGTCGAGGAGCGCATCCTCGGCGCCTTGAAGCTCAACCAGCCGGCTGGCCATGTCGAGCACGGCGAGAGCATCGCCGCCGCCTGCGTGCGCGAAACGCTCGAGGAAACCGCGCACCACTTTGTGCCGATGGCCCTGGTCGGCATCTACCAGTGGAGCCCGCCCGAGCGCCCGGAGCTGACTTATCTGCGCTTTGCCTTCACCGGCGAGATCACCGGTCACGAGCCGGGCCGCGCGCTCGACGATGGCATCGAGGCCGCGGTGTGGCTGAGCCGCGATGAAGTGGTCGCGCGTAGCGCCGAACACCGCAGCCCGCTGATCCTTGCCTGCATCGACGACTATCTGGCCGGACTGCGCTACCCGTTGGCACTGCTGCGCGACTTCGATCACCGGGAGGCAGCATGAGCGCAGCGACCAAGATCGTCGTCGGCCTGTCCGGCGGCGTCGATTCGTCGGTGACGGCGCACCTTTTGAAGGCGCAGGGCTTCGAGGTGCACGGCGTGTTCATGCAGAACTGGGAAGACGACAATAACGACGAATACTGCTCGATCAAGGAAGACAGCATGGACGCCATCGCGGTGGCGGACCTGTTGGGTATCGACATCGAGCTCGTCAATTTCGCCAAGGAATACAAGGACCGGGTGTTCTCGTACTTCCTGGCCGAGTACTCCGCTGGCCGTACGCCGAATCCGGACATCCTGTGCAATAGCGAAATCAAGTTCCGCTGCTTCCTCGATTACGCGATCGAACTGGGCGGCGCCAAGATGGCGACCGGCCATTACTGCGGCAACCGGCTGCGCAGCGACGGCCGCACCGAACTGATCCGCGCCGCCGATCAATCCAAGGACCAGACTTACTTCCTCTACCGGCTGAGCCAAGAGCAGGTGAGCCAGGCGGTGTTTCCGCTGGGCGGCCTGCAAAAGAGCGAGGTGCGCCGCATCGCCGAAGAAATCGGCCTGCCCAACGCCAGGAAGAAGGACAGCACCGGCATCTGCTTCATCGGTGAGCGGCCGTTCCGCGACTTCCTCAACCGCTACCTGCCGAAAAAACCGGGCGCGATGGTCACGCCGGAAGGTCGCGTGCTGGGTGAGCACATGGGGTTGATGTACTACACGCTGGGCCAGCGCTCGGGCCTGGGCATCGGCGGCGACAAGGCGGGTAGTGGCGAGCCATGGTTCGTCGGCGGCAAGAACCTTGAGACCAACGAGCTGATCGTGGTGCAGGGGCACGACCATCCGCTGTTGCTCAAGCCGACGCTGCGCGCGCTCGATTGCTCCTGGATCCTCGGCGAGCTGCCGGTCGAGGGGCGCTACACCGCCAAAACCCGCTATCGCCAGCAGGATGCCGCGTGCACGCTGCGCCATGTGGAAGGCGGGGTCGAGCTCGATTTCGACGAAGCGCAGTGGGCGGTGACGCCGGGGCAATCGATGGTGCTGTACCAGGGCGACGTGTGCCTGGGCGGCGGCATCATCCAGTAGCGGGCCTGCAGCGCACCACGGCGCTCACAACACCATCACCGCCACCCAGCCCGCCGCCAGCAGCGGCAGGTTGTAGTGCAGAAAGGTCGGCACCACGGTATCCCAGATATGGTCGTGCTGATCGTCGACGTTAAGGCCGGCGGTGGGACCCAGCGTCGAATCGGACACCGGCGAGCCGGCGTCGCCGAGCGCCCCGGCGGTGCCGATCAGGCAGACGATGGCCGTCGGCGACAAGCCCAGCTGCAGCGATAGCGGCACATACAGCGTGGCGAGGATGGGCACGGTGGAGAATGACGAGCCGATGCCCAACGTGACGATAAGCCCGACCAGCAGCATCAGGAATACCGCCAGCCCCTTGTTGTCGCCGACGACGGCGACGGAGGCCTCGACCAGCCGGCCGATATCGCCCGTGGCCTTCATCACCTCGGCAAAGCCGGAGGCGGCGATCATGATGAGGCCGATACCGGCCATCATCTTCATGCCTTCCATGAACACGTGGTCCGCCTCGTTCCAGCGGATGGAACCGCCCGCCACGCAGACGACGAAGCCGGCCAGCGCGCCCAGCAACATGGAATCGGCCCACAGCTGCGTGACGAAGGTGATGACCACCGCAACGCCGGCCACTGCCAGTGAGCGCGGCGTGTAGCGCGCTTCCTCGTGTTCGGCGCGGGCGAGCTGCGCCAGATCGTAGTCGCGCGGCTTGCGGTAGCTGAACAGCGCGATCGCCAGCCCCAAGGCCATGCCCGCGGCGGGGATGGCCATGGCCTGCATCACGTTCACCTGGCCGGCATCGAGCCCGGCCTTGGCGATGCTGCTGAGCAGGATCTGCTTGAGGAAAATCTCGCCAAAACCCACCGGCATGAAGATATACGGCGTGATCAGGCCGAAAGTGATGATGCAGGCCAACAGGCGCCGGTCCACCCGCAATTCGCCCAGCGTATGGAGCAGGGGCGGCACCAGTAGCGGGATGAAGGCGATATGGATGGGCAGCAGGTTCTGCGACGAGATCGCCAGCAGCAGCAGCGCGGTAAAGATCGTCCACTTCACCCCGCGCCCGCCGCCGCCTTTCTTCACTGCATGCGCCAGGCCATCGGCCAGCGCGTGCGGCAGGCCTGAGGCGGCGATCGCCATGGCGAAGGCACCAAGCAGCGCGTAGGAGAGTGCCACTCCGGCGCCGTCACCGAGCCCGCCGTTGAAGGCGTTGAGCGTGCCGGCAAGGTCCAGACCCCCGAGCAGTCCGCCGGCCACCGCACTGGCAAGCAGACTGATCACCACATTCACGCGGAGGAGCGACAGCGCCAGCATCAGGACGACGGCGATCACGACGGAATTCATTGCGTGGCTCCGGTTCGGGCATAAAAGATCGCGATGATCCGTCTGGGCCCTGATTTTTGCATCGCGGTGATCGGCAATGCCGCGTGGGATCAGGTCCGCGCCTGATCCGGCATCGAGGGTGGGCTATCCGGGCCAGGCGCCGTTTTTACACCGCCTTGTCCGGCAGGCCGATCGCTTTCCTACAGGACACTGTATGCAACCCATCGCCATCCTGCTCCACGACCAGGAAGTACCCCCGGGCGCGCTGCTGGGATTTCATCGCCTGGGTGACAATCTTGCGCGCACCGCATGCGATCGACACCGGCGATACGCCGTCGCGCTATGCACGCGACTTTCACCGGGATGGTGGCCTACCGACGCCGGGAGCGGCAACGGGATTGCCTACTGCCCAGCAGTCCACGCGGTAGCGACGGGCGAGGGATGTACCTGAATGGAGGCAGCGCTCGCTTAACGGGTCAGCAGCTTGCGCAAGGGGCTGGGGATGCCAGCCCGGAGCGCGGCCTCAGGGCTGAACCAGCGTGCGCCGGCTTCGTGCAGCCGCGGCGGGCTGACGAGCACGGCGGCCGGCTGCGGTGTGATCGTCAGCCGGAAGTGGGTGAACACATGGACAAAATCGGGCAGTGCCGGCTCCAGCTGTACCGTGAGGTCAAAGCGCGCGCGACAGGTTTCCTCGGCATCCAGCGTCGATGCCACTTCGGGCAGGCTCCACAAGCCGCCCCAGATCCCGGTGGGGGGGCGTTGCTCCAGCAACAGCTCGCCGTTGTTGTTGCGGATCAGCATCATCACCGTGTTGCGCTCCGGTATTGCTTTCTTTGCCTTGCGCGTCGGCAGCTCGTGCTGGCGACCCAGCAGCCTGGCGGCGCAATCGTCCTGCAGCGGACAGGCGAGACAGGCCGGTTTCTTCGGCGTACAGACGGTGGCGCCCAGATCCATCTGCGCCTGCGTGTAGGCCGGCATGTCTGCCGCGGCTGCCGGCAGCAGCGATGCGGCCAGTTGCCAGAGCCGGTTCTCGATGGCCTTCTCTCCGGGAAAACCCTCGATGCCGGCCCAGCGCGCCAGTACACGCTTCACGTTGCCATCGAGGATGGGGGTGCACACGCCATACGAGAATGCCGCGATAGCAGCGGCGGTCGAGCGGCCCACGCCAGGGAGCTCTGCCAGCAGGGCAGGTTCTTGCGGAAACACACCACCAAAGCGCTCGAGCACCATGATGGCTGCGGCATGCAGGTTGCGCGAACGGCTGTAGTAGCCGAGACCGCTCCACAGCGCGAGTACGTCGTCGAGCGGGGCTGCGGCGAGCGTGGCCACGCTCGGGAATCGTTCCAGGAAACGCTGGTAATAGGGGATGACCGTGGTCACCTGCGTCTGCTGCAGCATGATCTCGGACAGCCAGACGCGATAGGGGTCGGCCACCTGCCAGGGCAAGTCGTGCCGGCCGTGCGTGGCCTGCCAGGCGAGGAGCCGGTTGGAAAATGATGTCATCGCTTTGGCGCCGGTGTGTCTGGCGCACGCGCACGGCCCTGCCGCTGCAGCAGCTGCTGGCGCAGGCTGCCGTAATCGATGTGGTATTCCGGCGCGGCAAAGGAGCCGGTGAGCGTAATGGGCAAGGTCAGCCCGGATAGCTGGCGCAGTTCCGGCACCTTGGGGTTGGTGCTGGCTTTCAGTGCGTAATCGATCCGGGCGCGGCCGAGGTCGAATTCGCCCTGGCCAGACAGGCGCAGCAGGCCGGTGGTGACGGCCAGATCGTCGTTGCGGGCGAGGCCGTCCTTGATCGTCATGCTGGCGTTCAGCGTGGAAAACCGGGTGCTTGCCTGCAGATCCGCCAGCTGGACCGGTTCGCCACTCATCCGCTTCAGTTGCTGGTTGGCGGCGCGCAGTACCGCTTCGAGATCGATGCCGCGGATGGCGCCCTGCATCAGGGCGAGCTTGGCCTGGCCACTGGCGCTGCTGCGGATTTGCGAGAGCCGGTTGCCGACGGCGGTGATGTCGAGCGCCAGCTCGCCTTGGCCTTCGAAGCGCTGGATCGCCAGCAGATCGCGCATCAACGGATTGATATTGACGCCACTGAGTTGCTGCCTGACATGGAACTGCGGCACGCGCCCGCCGGTATCGATGGCGAGCGTGCCCGTCAGTTCGCCGCCGTAGATATGCGCTGACAGCGGATCGAGCCTTGCCACGCCATCCTCGGCGTTAAAGCCAAGCGCGATGCGTTGCAGGTGCAGGTTCTGGACGATGAGTTCGCCCAGTTGCAGGCGGCCACTGGCATTCAGTTGCGCCAGCCAGCCCAGGTCGATCGGGGTTTCGGAGTCGACGCCGCGTGCGCCGTCGGCCACCGCGGGCAGATAGGGCGTGAGATCGAGCCGGGCCAGATCCAGGTCGAAGCGATAGCGTGGGTCGACAAAGTGTTTCACCTCGAACAGCGTCGCGAGCTGGGCGCCGTCGAGCGTGCCGCGGTTGGTCAGTTGCAACGTCTCGCGCTTGAGATCGAGCTCGGCATCGCCTTCGAGCGCGAAGGGGATGGCACCGCGCGGTAGTGACCGGTTGGTGTAGCTGCCGGTGAGCTGGTAACCGGGCAGCTTGGCGAGCGAGCCGCGATGGAGCTCGAGCGGGCTGAGGAAGTTCAGCACGAAGGTCTGGTCGGCGGAGCTCAGCTTCACGTCGATGGCCGCCTTGTCCGCGCGCAGCGAACCCTGCCGCGTGCCGGCCAGTGCCGGCACCTTGAACTCGGCGGTCACCCGGTTTTGCGGGCTGCGGATGTCGAGCGCGAGCTTGAGGTCGTGCAATCGGGCGATGTAGTCGCGCACCTCGATGCGCGGTGCATCCAGCGTCCATTGCCACGACTGCTGCGCGCGGGTGCCGACGGCCGATACCCTGAGCGCGCCCCCGGCGAGCCGCAACGGTTGCCAACCGTAGACCAGGTTGCCGGTGGCGTTGAGCCGGGCGTTGGAGAGCGCCAGCTGCGGCGCGCTCTTGCCGCGCTGGTGCAGGTCAAGCTGCAGGCCGGCAATGAACAGCCGCCGCTCCGTGGCGTCGTAGCGCAACGCGGCGCCGGCCTCCAGCGTTGCCTGCCATTGCACCTGCCCGGCGCGCAGCAGCGCGAGTTCGCCGTTCAGATCGAGCCGACCGGTCTTGGGATCGGCCGGTTCGTCGAGCATGACCGAGAGCCGGGTCAGCCGCACCGTCTCTACGCTGGCGGCATCGCTGAAATCGATGCGCGCGTCGTCGAAGTGCACGCCCCGCGGGTCGAAATGCAGGGGCGAGGTGGTGCTGCGGCGCGCCAGCAGGTCGTCGAAGTTGTAGCTGCCATTGGCGAGGCGTTTGATCGCCAGGCGTGGACGGGTGGCTTCCAGCCGGGTGAGCGTCGCTTCGCGCTGGCGCAGCAGCGACCACAGCGAGAACTCGACGCGCACCTGATCTGCGCTGGCGAACGGCGTCATGCCATCCGGTTCGGACAGGCTCACGCCGCTGGCGGTCAGCGCCGGGCGTGGCAACAGCACCACGCGGGTCTGGCCGGTGATGCGCAGCGTACGGCCGGTCTCGCGCTGCATCACGAGCTTGAGCTCGTTGCGCGCGTATTCGGCGTCGATGAAGTAGGGCGCGATGCCGATCAGCGCGAGCGACACTGCGAGGAACAGCAGCGCAAGGCGGAACGGCCGCGAATGGCGGAGATCCATCGCTTTGGTGGTCAGCGATCTAAGTGATGCGGCCGATTATGTAGCAAGCCGCGCCGGCTTTCATAGTGTCCAGATCAAGCTTTGGGCCCGACTGCGGCGCGCCGGGTGATTTTCCCCTCTTGTCTCGCAGGCCGTTGCCGGACCAAGATGCGACCATAGCAACCCGTCAGGATGGCTTCATGCCGCAACGCACGCCGATCAAGGTTCGCGGATATCATCTCGATCTCTACGGCCATGTGAACAATGCCCGCTATCTGGAATTCCTGGAGGAGGCGCGCTGGGAAATGATGGAGTCCGCGGGCCAGCTCGACTGGTTCATGCAGGAGCGGCTGGCGCTGGTGGTGAGTCGCATCGACATCCGCTACAAGCGTCCGGCGACCATGGGCGACGAGCTGGTGGTCGAAACCTGGCTGTCGGAGATCGGCGAGCGCCACGGCGTGGTCGCGCAGCGCATCGTGCGGGCCGATAACGACAAACTGGTGGCCGAGGCCGACGTCACCTTCGCCGTCATCCATCCCGAGCAGCAAGGCGCGCGCCCCTTCACCGGCGCCATAGCCGAACGCTTGCTGCCCATGCTGGAGGAGCACTGACATGCGCCGCCTGATCCTGATCGCCTGCACCCTGTTGCTTACTGCCTGCGCGGGCGTCCCCAGCCATTTCGAGAAGCCGCGCGTGTCGCTGGCCGGCATTGCGCTCAAGGAGGCCGGGCTGCTCGAGCAGCGCTTTACGCTGACGCTGCGCATCGAGAATCCGAACGATATCGCCATCCCGATCAAGGGGCTCGATACCACGCTGGAAATCAATGGCCAGCCCTTGGCATCCGGCGTCGCCGCGCAAGCGATTACATTGCCGGCGTTGGGCGAGGCGCGCATCGCGATCGACGTGACCAGCAATCTGGCAAGCTTGATCCGCCAGCTGCGCCGCGCCACCGAATCGGGGTCGCCACGCTACAAGCTCGCCGGTAAGCTGTTCATACCGATGCGTGCCGACGGTGTGCCCTTTACGGTTGAGGGCGACGTTCCCGCGATCGATGGCCTGTTTGCCCCCAAACCCAAGACCCAGCAGTTCTGAGACCGCGCCATGAGCGATCAACCCATCGTCGAAATCATCACCACGGACCAGCCCGTGATCGAGGCTGCGGGCGATGCATCGACCACGCCGTCCGTGCTGCAGCGCTTTCGCCTGCAGCTGATGATCGCCGGTGGCGTGCTTGGGGTGATCCTGCTGCTGGGCATCGGCCTGGCGGTCGGTTATTTCGTGCGGGAGTTCAACGAAAAGCAGTACGTCGACCAGATCACGCTGCTGCGCAGCGCGCTGCAGCGCAATGCCGATGGCTGGCGCGAAGCGCGGCTGGCCACCGAAGCGATGCAGGGCAAACTGACCGAACTCAACGCCACTCACGCCGCGACCGAGGCCTCCTACGCCGTGCTCAAGGGCGAGTTCGAGGCGCTCAAGGCGCAAGTTGCCGCGGCCAGCGCGGCTGCGCATGCCGCTACCCAGCCACCCGCGGCGGCCGCGGCACCCGCCGACAAGGGCTACTTGCGTTTTGGCAACACCCGTTGCGTGGTGCGCCCCGGGCAGAAATTGAGCGAGATGGCCGGTTGCCTCAAGCGGGAGCCGATCACCTCGGGCACGTCGAATGCCATCAAGCCGGTTCCCGATGCTGCGGCCACGCCGGCGCCTACCAAGCCGCATGCGCCGGCGCCCTGATTTACCCGCTGTTACGCCGGCCCCCTGTCAGCGCGGGCGGCGGGCTGTGTAGAATGGCGTTTTCATTGTCGATGGGCGAAGTTGCGCCCGAAAACGCCTTGGAGCACTGCATGACCGCCTCGATCTTTGCCGCCGTGGAAATGGCGCCCCGTGACCCCATCCTGGGTCTGAACGAAGCCTACAACGCCGACACCCGCAGCAACAAAGTGAACCTGGGCGTCGGCGTGTACTACGACGACAACGGCAAGCTGCCGCTGCTGGCCGCCGTCAAGGCCGCTGAGGACGCCCGGCTGAAGAACGCGCCGCCGCGCGGCTACCAGCCGATCGAAGGCCCGGCCGTCTACAACAACGCCGTGCAGAACCTGCTGTTCGGCGACAAGAGCGAGCTGACCGACGCCGGTCGCGTCGTCACCGCCCAGGCCCTGGGCGGCACTGGCGCGCTCAAGATCGGCGCCGATTTCATCAAGCGCCTGTCGCCCGATGCGACGGTCTACATCAGCGATCCGAGCTGGGAAAACCACCGCGCACTGTTCGAATCGGCCGGTTTCCAGGTCGAAAACTACCCGTACTACGATGCCGTCACCCGCGGCGTGAACTTCGCTGCGATGAAGGCCGCGCTGCTGTCGTACGCGCCGGGCTCGGTCATCATCCTGCACGCCTGCTGCCATAACCCGACCGGTGCGGACCTCACCGACGCGCAATGGGGCGAAGTGGTCGAAGCCTGCCGCGAGCGGGGTTTGGTGCCCTTCCTCGACATGGCCTACCAGGGCTTTGCCGACGGCATCGACGCTGACGCGGTCGCCGTGCGCGCCTTTGCTGCCTCGGGCTTGCAGTTCTTCATCTCCAGCTCGTTCTCCAAGAGCTTCTCGCTCTATGGCGAGCGCGTTGGCGCGCTGTCCATCATCACCAGCGGCAAGGAAGAGTCGGGTCGCGTATTGAGCCAACTGAAGCGCGTGATCCGCACCAACTACTCCAACCCGCCGATCCACGGTGGCGCGCTGGTGGCCGCCGTGCTGTCGAGCACCGAGCTGCGTGCGCAGTGGGAAGCGGAGCTGGCCGGCATGCGTGACCGCATCCGCGCAATGCGCTCGGGCCTCGTCGACACGCTGAAGGCCCGTGGCGTGGCGCAGGATTTCTCCTTCGTGGTCAATCAGCGCGGCATGTTCTCCTACACCGGCCTCACCGCAGCCCAGGTCGAGGTGCTGCGCGCCGAGCATGGCATCTACGCCGTGTCGACCGGTCGCATCTGCCTGGCCGCGCTCAACAGCGGCAACATCGGCTACGTGGCTGACGCGATCGCCCAGGTGGTCTGATCCCGCACAGGTCGTGCCGGAAACGCCCCGCCTTGTGCGGGGCGTTTTGCTTTGTGGCGGGGCGAACGGTGGGCGAAACGGTGATGCGCCTTCTAAACTCAAACAGCGCCCGCCCGATGCCACTGCCATGTCCCAGACCGAACGTGTCCGCTATCCACTGCATATCCATATCTCCTGGTTGTTCCTGCTGCTGATCGCCGTGTTTGCGACGATCAGCATTATCTACAACGACCGCCAGGCCAGCCGCATGTTGCTGTCGGCGTCGCAATCGCTGTTTGGCCGCATCGGCGAGCAGACCACGCAGCGGGTCAGCGCGCTGTATGGTGGCAGTACCACGGTGGTCGATCTCTTGGCGCAGCACGATTTTGCGCGGGCGGGCTCGCTCGACGCTCGTCTAATCAACCTGCCTTATCTGGTACGCGCGTTGCAGAGCCAGCCGGCACAGTCGGCGATCTACGCGGGCAACACTCGTGGCGATTTCTTCCTGTTGCGACACTATGACGCGGCGACGATGCGGGCCCGTTTCTCACCGCCCCCTGGCACGGTCTGGCTGGTGCAGAGCGTGGAGCGGCCTGCCGGCAGCGTGGTTGGGCGCTATCTGTATTTCGACGCTGCCTTGCGCCGGCTGGGCGAACAGCTTGATCCGGCCTACCTGTTCGACGCGCGCCAACGACCCTGGTACGGCGCGGCAGTGGCGCAGGATCTGGTGGTGGCCACTGCACCGTACGTGTTCTTCACCACGCGAGAGGTCGGCACCACGCTGGCCCGGCGCACGCCGGATGGCAATGCCGTGGTCGCGGTCGACATCACGCTGTCGGCATTGTCGACGGCGCTCGCCGCCGAACGCATCACACCGGGGGCCGAGCTTGCGCTGGTCGACGCCCAGGGTCGGATGGTCGCCTACCGCGATCCGGCCCGTATCCTGCGCACCGATGGTGCGAATGGTTTCAAGCTGGCTGACGTTGAGTCGTTGGGCGTGGCCGTGCTGCCGGCGACGCTGGCGCTTGGCGCCGGCACCCATCGTGTCAAGGCGGAGCGACGGGATTGGCAGGGGCATGTGGCGAGCATCGCTGTACCGGGCGGCAAGCAGCAGCTGTCGCTGGTCCTGGCCGCGCCCGAGGATGAATTGCTGGCCGACGCGCGTCGCTTGCGCCGCGAAACCGTGATGATCGCCATCGGCCTCTTGGCGTTGATGATTCCGCTGACGGTGTGGCTGTCCCGGCTGGCGTCTCGCCCGCTGGTCGCCTTGACCCGCGAGGCGCGCGATATCCAGGCGCTGCATTTCGAGCGGCCGATGACCGTGAGCTCGTTCATCTCGGAAATCGACGAGCTGGCGCAGGCCATGAGCGTGATGAAGTCGACCATACGGCAGTTTGTCGATATCGGCGCCGCGCTGGCGTCCGAGCGACACTTCGATACGTTGCTGGCACGCATCCTGGGCGAAACGATTCATATCGCCGCGGCCCATGGCGGGGTGATCTATCTGCGCGAGGCCGATGGCCGGCTGGCGCCAGCGCAGGTGCGCTGGGAGGAGGGGCCGGCGCAGGGTTTGCCGCCCTGGGTGGCGGTGGACGCAGAGCATCCGGTGGCCGAGGCCGCACACAGCGGGCGGACGGTGACGGTGACGCACGGCATCGCCACGCTGGCCGAGTGGTTCGAAGGCATGGCCGAATTTAGCCGGCCGATGACGCTGATCGCGATCCCGCTGATAGACCGGCGCGGTGCGTCGCTCGGGGTATTGCTGATCCTCGAGGACGATCGTGATGCGCTGGGCGCCAAGCGCGAGGTCAGTCCTGAGCTTGTGGCGCTGATCGAGGCGCTGTCCGGCAGTGCGGCGGCCGCCATCGACACGCAGAAGCTGATCGCCGAGCAAAAGGCACTGCTCGAGGCTTTCATCCAGCTGGTGGCCGGCGCCATCGATGCCAAGAGCCCCTATACCGGCGGCCATTGCCAGCGTGTTCCGGTGCTGACCCAGATGCTGGCCGATGCCGCGTGCGATGCAGAAACGGGACCCTTTGCCGGCTTCACGCTCGATACTGACGAGCGCGAAGCGCTGCGCATCGCCGCCTGGCTGCACGATTGCGGCAAGGTCACCACGCCGGAATACGTGGTCGACAAGGCGACCAAGCTCGAAACGCTGTACGACCGTATCCATGAAATCCGTACCCGGTTTGAGGTGCTCAAGCGCGATGTCGAGCTGACCTACTGGCAGGGCGTTGCGGCCGGTGGCGATGCGTCGGCGCTGGCCGTGGCGCGCGACGCCGAGCTTGCCCGGCTGGACGATGATTTCGCCTTTGTCGCCGCCTGCAACCTCGGCAGCGAGTTCATGGCGCCGGACAAGATCGAGCGCTTGCAGCGCATCGCGACTCGGAGCTGGCGCCGCACGCTGTCCAATCGATTGGGTGTCTCGCACGAGGAGCACCTACGCATGGCGGCGTTCCCGGAGCCGTCGCTGCCGGTGGACGAGCCCTTGCTGGCCGACCGCCCCGAGCACGAAATCGCGCGCTCGTCCCATGATGTGCTGCCGGACGAATACGGCTTCACCATGCGTATGCCCGAACATCTGTATCACCGTGGCGAGCTGTACAACCTGTCGGTGGCGCGTGGCACGCTCACGATGGAGGAGCGCTACAAGATCAACGAACATATCGTGCAGACCATCGTGATGCTGGAGAAACTGCCGTTCCCGCGCCATCTGGCCAGCGTGCCCGAGCTCGCCGGCGGCCATCACGAGAAAATGGATGGCACCGGTTATCCCAAGGGGCTGAGTCGCGACGAGATGAGCGTGCCGGCGCGCATGATGGCGATCGCGGACATCTTCGAAGCATTGACCGCGATCGACCGGCCGTACAAGGAGGGCAAGAAACTCTCGGAAGCGCTGGCCATCATGGCGCGCATGGCGCGGGAGGCGCATGTCGATGTGGCGCTGTTTCGCCTGTTCGTCGAATCGGGCGTCTACCGGCGCTATGCCATGGTCTATCTGCAGCCGGGGCAGATCGACACTGTCGACGAGGCTGCGTTGCTGGCCAGCGTGTAGCGACGGTGCGGCCGGCCGATGGCCGGCTTACTGCACGGCGCGGCGCGAGAAGTCGCGTGGCCGAAAACCCAGCGCGGCCAGCGTACCGAAATAAGCCACGAGACCGGCTGCGACCAAGATGCCCAGCCAAGTGAGGCGCAGCAACAAGCCCGCGCTATGAAAGGCCGGTAGCAGCCATTGCGCCGCGATCAGCACGGCGGCCATCACAGTAACGGCGGTGACGAGTTTGGCGAAGAAGCGTGGCCAGCCCGGCTGCGGGGTGTAGATGCCGTGGCGGCGCAGTTGCCGCAGCAGCACGCCGGCGTTGAAGCAGGCGCCAAGGCCGATGGCGAGCGCGAGGCCCGCGTGCTTGAGGTGCCAGACGAAGGCGAGGTTCATCAGCTGCGTCAGCGTCAGCGTGACGAGTGCAATCTTCACCGGCGTCTTGATGTTCTGCCGTGCATAAAAGCCCGGCGCCAGGATCTTCACCATGATCAGGCCGACGAGGCCGACCGAATAAGCGATCAGCGCCTGCTGCGTCATCGCCGCATCGTGCAGGGTGAATTCCTTGTACTGGAACAGCGCGATGGTCAACGGGCCGGAGATCACCGCCAGCGCGACGGCCGAGGGCAGCGCCAGCAGCAGCGCGAGACGTAGCCCCCAATCGAGCAGACGCGAGTACTCGGCGGTATCGTTGCTGGCATAGGTCTTGGAAAGTGACGGCAGCAAAATGGTGCCGAGCGCCACGCCCAGTACGCCACTGGGAAATTCCATCAGGCGGTCCGCGTAGTACATCCATGATACCGAGGCCGAAACCATGAATGAGGCGAAGGCGGTATTGATCAACAGCGAGATTTGCCCGACCGAAACGCCGAACAGCGCAGGGCCCATTTTCTTCATCACCCGCCAGACTGCGGGATCGCGCAGCTTCACCCGCGGCAGCACCAGCATGCCGATCTCTTTGAGGGCCGGAAACTGCCAGACCAGCTGCAGGATGCCACCGGCGAGCATGCCCCAGCCCAGCGCCATCAGCGGTGGGTCGAAATAGGGCGATAGCCACAGCGCGAACACGATCATCGCCACGTTGAGCAGCGTGGGCACGAAGGCCGGTACCGAAAAGCGGTTCCAGGTATTGAGCACCGCGCCGGCAAGCGACGAGAGCGAGATCAGCAGGATGTAGGGGAAGGTGATGCGCAACAGATCGACGGTGAGTGCGAACTTGCCCGCTTCCTTGGCAAAGCCGGGCGCCGAAATCCACACCACCAGCGGCGCGGCGAGTATGCCCAGGGTGGTGACCACGGCCAGGATCAGCGTGAGCATTCCCGATACGTGCGCCAGGAACACCCGGCTGGCATCGTCGCCCTGCTGGTTCTTGTATTCGGCGAGGATGGGCACGAAGGCCTGCGAGAACGCGCCCTCGGCGAAAACGCGCCGCAGCATGTTGGGTAGCTTCTGCGCGACGAAGAAGGCATCGGTGCCGGCGCTGGCACCGAACAGTCGCGCAATCAGCATGTCGCGCACAAAGCCCAGTACGCGGGAAACCATGGTCATCGAACTAACGGCGGCAAGCGATTTGAGCAGGTTCATGGCGCAAGGCGGCGGGGAGATGCGGCATGTTACCCTGCGTGGCCTGTCGCGCGTAGAACGTTCTGCGCAGCGTTCGGCCTTGCAAGCGGCGGCGGCTTGCTATATGATCCGGCGTTTCCGAATCGACTTACCCGGCGCCTTGAGGCTTCGGGTGGTTTAAGACCACAGCTTCAGGAGTTATTCAAATGGCTAACAGCGCCCAAGCTCGCAAGCGTGCGCGTCAGGCTGAACAAGCCCGCCAGCACAATGCCAGCCAGCGTTCGGCTTTCCGCACCGCGGTCAAGAAGGTGCTGAAGGCTATCGAAGCCGGCGACCAGAGCGCCGCAAAATCGGTGTTCCAGCAATCGGTTTCCGTGATCGATGGCATCGCCGACAAGAAGATCTTCCACAAGAACAAGGCCGCTCGCCATAAGAGCCGCCTGTCCGCCGCCATCAAGGCCATGGCTGCTTAAGCTGCCATGTGGAAGATGAAAACCCCGGTTCGCCGGGGTTTTTTTTATTGCCCGTGATTTTCAGGCGCGGCGCTTCATCAGGCGGAACGCCTGCATCAGCCGGCGATAGTCGTCTTCGCCATATTCATACCACAGCTCCTCGTCATCGCCCTGCTGCCAGCTCGCGCTGATCCGGGCGTAGCGGCCGATCTCGTTCCACATGCCGGCGGCGAGTTTTTCCAGGCACCACACCGGGCTTTCGTCCTGCACCGTGCGCTCGGCCTCGATGACGGCAAGGCACAGCTCGCCGCCCAGCGGCTGCCGGATCACGCGGACCACCTGCGTCTGCAGCGCGGCGAGCGCCTGCACCGCGGCGTCGGTCTCGGCGCGGGTCAGGGGAGCGATGCAGAGGTTGAGCTGGGCGTGATGCATGGTGACAGTGTATGCCGCAGGCAGCAGTTTGCGGTAGCTGGCTGGCGTATGTCCGACCCCGGCTCGGCCAATTGTGCTCGAGTGTGCTAGATTGGGCGGGATTTGTAAGCAAAGGTCCCAGTACAAATGCAAGCAGCCAATGAACTTGCCGGTCGCCCGCGCATCCTGATCGTCGACGATTCGCGCATCGTGCGCGCTACGGTGCGCAAGCATCTTGGCGACCAGTTCGATGTGATCGAGGAAGGCGATGGCGAGGCGGGCTGGCGTACCGTGCTGGCCGACGAATCCATCCAGTTGCTGCTGTCCGATCTGACCATGCCCGAGCTTGACGGCATAGGCTTGCTGACGCGCATCCGTGCTTCCGGCGACGAGCGTCTGCGTCGCTTGCCGATCATCATCATTTCCGGCGAAGAGGACGAGGCGACGCGGCTGCATTGCGTAGAGCGCGGCGCCAGCGATTTCGTCACCAAATCGACCGACCGTGCCGAGATGCTGGCGCGCGTGAACGCCAATATCGAACGTGCGGTGTCGCAAAAAGCCCTGCTGGAAACCCGTAGCGAGGCGGCGCGGTCGACCACCGTGGATGCCAAGACCGGTGCAGGCACGTCGCACCTCTTGATGCTGCAGACCGAGCAGGCGCTCGCCTTCGCCCAGCGGCATCAGGGCGAGGTGACACTGCTGCTGGTCGAAATCGACCACTACCAGCCGCTGTCCGATCAGCTCGGAAGCCGTGTCGTGGAGCAGATGCTGAGTTTGCTGGCCAAGCAGCTTGCGGCCAAACTTCGACGCGAGGACACGCTGGCCCACGTGGAGGGACCGCGCTTCGCCGTGGTGTCGCCGGGAACCACGCTGAGCGAGGCACGCATCCTTGCCGAACGGCTGCGCCAGGCGCTTGCTGGCGCCAAGATCAGCTTCCGTGGCAGCCAGCTGGCGGTGACGGCGAGCGTGGCCATCGCCAATTCACGCGAAGACAGCGGTGACGATGCCGCCGCGCTGATCGCGGTTGCCAATGATCGTCTCTACGCCACGCCGGGGGAAAACCGGGTGTTGGCACCCGAGGCCGCTGACGCTACGCCAGCGCCGACGCTGGCCGAAGCGCTGTTGATGCTGCACAAAGGCATGCACGAGGAGCTGCGTCCGCACCTGCCGGCTTTGCTCGCCGGGCTGCAGCCCTTCCTCGAATACGCCGACCAGGAGCTGGCGCTGGGGTGGTCGTTCGATCGCCTGCGCCGCTGAGCTTGGCTGGGTGCCGGGATTCAGATCGTCGCGCCCTGCGCATGGTCACGGTGTCCCCCCACTCGCAAAGGAATCCGGCGCACCTGGGCCAGGGCCGGGGGCGAGGCGCAGCGACTGGTCGCGAGCGGCGTAAGGCCAAGGCGATGGCATCATGAGACGGGTCTTGAACAGCATGCCTCGCTATCAAACCCGCAGTTTTTGTGCCGTGCAGAATGCGCTGGACTGAGGCAGCTCGCGGGCTGGACGGTGTAACGGCGCCTGAGGGTGATGCGCATTTGCAGTGAAAAACGAGACACATACGCCGTATGTAATGCTCATATTGTGGTGTGTTTTTCGCGCTCGGTTAGAATCGGCCACATGGCAACCCAAGCACAACGCTCCTCTTTCACGCAGAGCCGGCTTATCGAGGCGACTACCCAATTATTGGCCGAGCAAGGCTATGCCGCGCTTGGCGAAGCGCGGGTTTGCGAGCGGGCCGGCGTCAGTCGCGGCGCTTTGCGACATCACTATCCCAAGGGCCGCTACGACTTGCTGCCGCTGGTGGTGCAGGCCCTGCTCGACGAGGAATGCCGCCGTCTCGACGAACTTGGTCCGCTCACGCCCAAGGAGCGGCTGTTCGTGATGCTCAATGGCTTCCTGCTGGAGCCGGATCGCAATGCGACCATCGCCATCCTGGAAATCTGGATGGCCTCGCGTGGTGATGCCAAGCTCTCGGAAAGCACGGCTGCTGCCTTCGATGGCACCATTGAACGCCTGTTTGGCCACGATGCCCTGCATCCGGCAGATGCCGAAGAAGTCGCGCTGCGCTGCTTCCTGCATGGGGTGACGCTGCATCGTTTCTCGGTCGATTACGATGTCGAGCGGCTGGCCAAGGCCGTGCGCTGGATGCTAGATCAGCTGACGGCGCCACCGCGCATCGCTGAACTGTTGGCGGGCTGGCAGGCCAATCTCTGATTTGGATGAAAAACAAAGCGCCGGAGTGATCCGGCGCTTTGTTTTAATTTATGCATGCAGCAAAGTCAGTTGGACCAGCGATTGGTGATCGGCATGCGCCAGTCCTTGCCGAACGCACGATGCGTCACCCGCGGCCCAACCGGCGCCTGGCGGCGCTTGTATTCGTTCACCTTGAGTAGCCACACCACGCGATCGACATCGATCGCGGCGTAGCCACGGGCGACGATCTCGGCCTTGGAGCAGTTCTCCTCGACATAGGCCTGCAGGATGGCGTCGAGCACTTCATAGGGCGGCAGGCTGTCCTCATCCTTCTGGTCGGGTCGCAGTTCGGCCGAGGGTGGTCGGGTGATAATGCGCTCGGGGATCACGTCGGTGAGCGCATAGGCGCCGGTGGTATTGCGCCAGCGCGCCAGGCGGAACACCAGCGTCTTGGCCACGTCCTTCAGCACCGCGAAGCCGCCGGCCATGTCGCCGTAGAGCGTAGCGTAGCCGGTGGTCATCTCGCTCTTGTTGCCCGTGGTCAGCACCAGGCGGCCGCTCTTGTTGGAGAGTGCCATCAGCAGCGTGCCGCGGATGCGGCTTTGCAGGTTTTCCTCGGTGGTGTCGACGGCGGTGCCGGCAAACTGTGGAGCGAGGCCGTTCATGAACGCCTCGTACATCGGCCAGATCTCGATCTCGGAATACTGGCAAGCCAGGCGCGCGATCATCTCGCGCGAATCGTCCACGCTGATGTCGGCGGTGTAGCGCGAGGGCATCATCACCGCGTGGACCTTGTCGGCGCCGAGCGCATCGACGGCGATGGCCAGGGTCAGGGCGGAATCGATGCCGCCCGACAAGCCCAGCAGCACGCCGGGAAAGCGGTTCTTGGTGATGTAGTCGCGCACGCCGAGCACCAGCGCGCGGTAGACGCTTTCCTCCTCGGCGTATTCGGTCACGCGGGCGGCGGGCTTGAGATCGCCCTCGGCGAACTCGACCAGCTGCAGTGCCGGCTCGAACGCCGGCAGCTCGGCGACGACCGCGCCGGCGCGATTCACCGCGAACGAATGGCCATCGAACACCAGCTCGTCCTGGCCGCCGACCAGGTTCACATACACCGCGGGCACGTCGTTTTCGGTGGCGCGATCGCGCAACACCGCCTGCCGGGTCGATTGCTTGGCCTGGTGATAGGGCGAGGCATTGAGCACCAGCAGCAACTCGGCGCCCTCGTCGCGTGCGGCGGCGGCCGGGTCGAGCTCCCAAACATCCTCGCAGATCAGCACGCCGGCCTTCACGCCCGCTACCTCGAACACCAGCGGCGCGTAGCCCGGCGTGAAATAGCGCACCTCGTCGAACACCGTGTCGTTGGGCAGCAGCATCTTTTCGTAGCGCCCCAGCACGTTGCCATCGCGGATTACGGTCGCCGCGTTAAAGCACTCGTCGCCCGAGCCGTAAGGGTGGCCGACCACCAGTGTGATGCCGTCGACTTCGTCGATCAGGCGGCCGATGGCGCGCGCGCAGTCCTTGAGGAAGGCGGGGCGCAGCAGCAGGTCTTCTGGTGGGTAACCGGTGAGTGCGAGCTCTGGCGTGACCAGTACGTCGGCGCCCTGGGCGTGCGCGTCCGCCGCCGCGGCGAGTATCAGGTCGAGGTTGCCGGTCAGGTCGCCGACGACGGGATTGAATTGGGCGAGGGCGATGCGCATGGGCGGGGCCGTTGATGGAGAAACCACTATTTTATCGTGGCGCGGCACTGCGGCGTGGAGCGCATTGGAGAAAGAAGCCGCCGGCTGCGCCCAGCATCGCGCTGCGTTTTCACCGCACGCGGCTCCGGGCTTGCGCGGCAGGGTTACGCCTCAGTCGCCGAAAAAGCGGATATACAGCGGTGGCTGCAAATGCAGCTCAACGAAATCGGGTGAGTGCCCCAGCCACCACAGCCCGTGCAGCGCCAGCACCCCCAGTGCGAAGTAGGTCCACGACCAGCGTTGGTGATAGCGCGCCAGCGCATCGAGCTCGCCGGTTACGATGTAGAAGGGAGCACGCCGGGCCGGCTTGCGTACGAGGTGGGTACCGGTCTCGCGGGGGGCGCTGACCGTTTCCTGCATCACTTCGCGCTCGGCGGCGCGGCGGACCGTATCCCATTCCGCCTGATCGATCTCGCCATTGCCGTCGGCATCGAAACGATGGAGCAGGCCGGCTTTGTCGTGCTTCCATTCGGCCAGCCGGCCCGAGACGCGCTCACGCTGATTGCGCAGCGAGCTATCGTGCAGCAGCGTAGCGAAGTCGCCGAGCACCTCGATGCGCTGGCCAGGGAAGATCCACCACTCGGTACGCCGCACCTCGCCGTAATAGGTGATGCTGGCGTCGCCCACGCGCAGGTCGGCGCCATCCGGATCGATCAGACAGTGGCCACTGCCATCGTCGAGCGCGAAGGTATCGCTGCTGGTCACGTCGCTAAGCTTGGTCCAGCCCCGGTTGTTGCCAGGGCCGCCCTGGCGCTCCTCTTCGATGCAGTGATACCAGACGCAGCTCGTGCCAAATGGTGATACCAGCGGCACGCCATCGCTGGCGCGGGCGATGCCGGCAAGGCGGACATAGCCCTGGCTCGTGCTCGCGACGCGGGTGAGGGGCGTGTTGTATATGGCCAGATAACGCGCACGTTGTGTGTGCCAGCCGGCGATGCCGAAGAGGGTGCTCAGGCCCCATCCCCAGTACCAGCCGGTATTCGACCACGATATCCACGCGAGTAGCAGCAGCCCGGCGCTGAGTGCGGCGGCGATCCAGTCCGCCCAGGCGCGTTGCAGCGCGGTGAGGTTGAACAGCATCGCTTATTGAGCAGGGCCGACCTGGTCGGGCTTGAACAGCGTCTTGAAGTCGACGTCGCGTTTTTCGGCGTCGTTGAAGTGCAGCAGGCGTGCCTCGCCGAAGCCCAGGCTGCGTGCAATCAACACGTCCGGGAACTGGTCGATACGCACGTTGTTGAGGTTGGTCGCGTCGTTATATGTTTCACGACGATCGGCAATGCCGTCTTCCAGCTCGGTGATGCGCGCGAGCAGGTGGCGGAAATGCTCGTTGGCCGACAGCTCCGGATACGCCTCGACTGTGGCGAACAATTGGCCGAGCCCCGCGCGCAGCGCCGTTTCGGCCGTGCCCAGCGCCGGAATGTTGCGCGTTTCGCGTGCGCTGGCCACCTGGGCGCGCGCCAGCATCACCCGCTCCAGCGTCTCGGTTTCGAACTGCATGTATTGCTTGCAGGTTTCGACCAGCTTGGGCAATTCGTCGTGGCGCTGCTTCATCAGCACGTCGATATTGGACCAGGCGCGCGCCACGCCATGCTTGAGCGTGACGAGGTTGTTGTAGATCGAGATCACGTACAGCGCGATCACCACGATCAGCGCCAGAAAAATCATCAATGCCATATGCCCCTCCCCGTTCGCGCAATGATAACGCGCCTCGCCACTTCCGGCAGTCAGCAAGCCTGCAGTGTGGCGCAGATGCTCAATGCGCCGCGCCGCAGACCGGGCACAGCGGATCGCGCCGGTAGCGCAGTTCACGCCACTGCATGTTGCGTGCATCGAGCAACTGCAGCCGCCCCACCAGCGGCTCGCCCAGCCCGACCACGAGCTTGAGTGCTTCCGCCGCCTGCGCGGTACCGATGATGCCGACCAGTGGCGCAAATACGCCAAAGGTGGCGCAGGGGCCGTCGCCGGCTTCGCCTTCCTCGCCGAACAGGCAGTGGTAGCACGGCGCATCGGGCTGGCGGGCATCGAAGGTGGTGAGCTGGCCGTCGAAGCGGACCGCTGCGCCCGAAACCAGCGGCGTTTGCAACGCGACGCAGGCCCGGTTTATCGCATGGCGGGTGGCGAAATTGTCACTGCAATCGAGCACCACATCGGCGGCTGCGACCAGCTCGCGCAGCTTCTCGCCCGTCGCGCGTTCCTGCAAGGCCTGGACGCGGGTATCCGGATTGAGCGCAGCGAGCGTCGCGGCGGCCGAGGCCACCTTGGGCGCGCCGATGCTGTCGTGCCGGTGCGCGATCTGCCGCTGCAGGTTGGTGAGCTCAACTATGTCATCGTCGACCAGCGTCAGCGTGCCCACACCCGCGGCGGCGAGATAGAGTGCGGCCGGGCAGCCCAGGCCGCCCGCACCGATCACCAGCACATGGCTGGTGGCGATGCGCTGCTGCCCTTCCACGCCGATTTCATCGAGCAGGATATGGCGGCTGTAGCGCAGCAGCTGGGTGTCGTTCAGATCGATCTGGGCGGAGCGGGTGGTGCAGGCGGTCATGGCGGCATACCGGAAGGGTGGTCGATTATACCCGGTGGTCTGCCCCTATCGCCGTACCCGGTCAAAGGTAGCGGCGCAGCTCCTCGGGCGTGTCGTCCCGATCGCCGTGCGCATGGTGCTGCCATACCTGGCGATAGACGCCGTCGGTCTTGAGATTGTGTTCGGGGACGCCAAGGTTGTCGCGCGCGAGGCGTTCGGCGTAGTGGGCGAGCGAGCGGCGCAGCCGCGCGACCAGGTGTTGATCGAGCGTCCAGCCCTGTGCCATCAGCGCGGTTTCGAGGCTGGCCAGCTCGCAGTCGGTCAGGCGGTAGCGCAGCAACACAATGTGGTTGCCCCAGGCCTGTGCGTGCAGCACCGATTGCGTGGCGAGCCAGGCGGCCGCGGCTGGCGCGTCGCCGCTCAGGTCGATCCGGGCATGGCGTTCCGTATTCATGGCGGGCTCCCGCTTTACGCTTCAGCGTAGACGACGCGCATGAAAAAGCCCCGCCGTGTGGCGGGGCTGCGGCGGATCGCGAGGCCCTACTTCTTGACTGCGGGCTTGGCCGGCTGTTTTTGCTGCAGCAGCAACTGCTGCACCTTGAGTACCGACAGCGCCTGTTGCAGCTGGAAGTCACTCTTGGAGGCAAGCTCGCGCGGGTTGAACTCGGCTTCCTCGGTGCCCGAGGCCGGCTTGGCGGCAGGCGCCTTGACTTCAGGCTTGGGTAGGATGGCCGGCTTGGGGGCGGGAGCCGGTCCAGATTCACCGCTCGGATTGTCGAGGTGGCGTTGCAGATCCGCCTCGCGCAGCATCAGGCCGCTCTCTTCCTTGCCGTTGACCGTGGCTTCCTCGACGACGATGTCCGGCGTGATGCCCTTGGCCTGAATCGAGCGGCCGTTCGGCGTGTAATAGCGCGCCGTGGTGAGCTTGAGCGCGGACTTGGCGTCGATCGGCAATATGGTTTGCACGGAGCCCTTGCCGAAGGTCTGGGTGCCAACGACCAGCGCGCGCTTGTGATCCTGCAGCGCACCGGCGACGATTTCCGACGCGGACGCGGAGCCGCCATTGACCAGCACCACCAGCGGCACGGTCTTGGCATCGGCCGGCACGTTCTTGAAGTAGTCGTCCTTGCCGCCGCGCTGGTAGTTCTCACGGCTGGCGGTCAGCTTGATCTTGGCGTCCTCGGTGCGGCCCTCGGTGTAGACGACGAGGGCGTTGCTCGGCAGGAAGGCGGCGGAAACGCCGACGGCGCCGTTGAGCAGGCCACCCGGATCGTTGCGCAGGTCGAGCACCAGACCCTTGAGCGCACCCTTGTTGTCCTTGTAGAGCGTTTCGATCGCCTTGGCGACGTTCTCGGTCGTGTGTTCCTGGAACTGGGTGACGCGGATGTAGCCGTAGTCGGGCTCGGCGAGCTTGGACTTCACGCTCTGCACCTTGATCACGGCGCGCTTGAGGCTGAGCACCATGGGCTTGGCGGCGCCCTTGCGCAACACTGTCAGCGTGACCGCGCTGCCGGGCTTGCCGCGCATCTTGTTCACCGCTTCCGATAGCGACAGCCCCTGCACCTGGGTGTCGTCGATCTTGACGATGTAATCGCCAGCCTTCACCCCGGCGCGGTAGGCGGGCGTGTCCTCGATCGGCGAGACCACGCGCACGAGGCCATCTTCCATGTTTACTTCGAGCCCGAGACCGCCGAACTCGCCCTGGGTGTTCTCCTGCAGATCCTTGAAGGCTTCTGCATCCAGATAGGACGAGTGCGGGTCGAGCCCGGCCACCATGCCCTTGATCGCTTCCGAGATCAGCTTCTTGTCTTCGACCGGCTCGACGTAGTTCTGCTTGATAAGGCCGAACACCGTGGAAAAGGCGCGCAGATCCTCGATCGGCAGCGGGGAGGCCACCGTATCCTTGTCGGCCATGACGTTGAACGACAGGCTGATCGCTACACCGAGGCTGGCGCCGGCTGCGAGCAGGGCAATTTTCTGGAACTTCCCGTTTTTCTTGGAAGAATGAGCGGTCATACCGTGTGGAACTCCGTGTTCTCGTGTCAGCCGGTCCAGGCTAGCGGGTCGATAGGCTGGCCGTTTTTTCTGAGCTCGAAGTATACGCCCGATTCGGCCATGCCACCGCTGTTGCCGCTGGTGGCGATGGTGTCTCCCGGGCCGACCCGATCGCCGACCTGCTTGAGCACGCTTTCGTTGGCGGCATAGAGGCTGAGAAAGCCATCACCGTGGTCGACAATGATGAGATTGCCAAAGCCACGCAGCCAGTCGGCAAACACCACTTCGCCACCGGCCACCGCCTTCACGGGCTGCCCGCTGGAGGCGCGGATGAATACGCCCTTCCAGGTGGTGCCTTCCGCGCGCGCGGCGCCGAAACGGCCGATCACCTCGCCCTTGAGCGGAAGGCGTAGCCGGCCCTTGAGCGCGGCGAATTGGCGACCGTTGAGGCTGGCATCGGGCTCGGCCTGGTTGACGGCGCGCACCGGCTCGATCGCTGGCTTGCTGCCCGGGGCCGGTTTGCCGCCCTGGGCGATCTTGGCGTTGGCGGCCTTGACGCGGCGCTCCGCCTCCGCTCGGACGCGGCGCTCCGCATCGGCGCGGCGTTTGGCGGCTTCGCGCGCGCGGCGCGCCTCCTGCTGCTTGATGATGGCCTCGAGCCGCTTGACGAGGTCCGAGAGCCGTTTTTCATCGGCGGACAGCTTCTGGATCTGGGTGCGTTGCTGGCTGATTTCGCGATTGAGGCTGGTGACCAGCTGCTGCTTTTCGGCCTGCTCCGAGACCAGCAGCGCCTTCTGCCGTGCCTTCTCGGCCGCGATGGCCTTGAGCTCGGCGTTCTTGTCGCGGATTTCGGCGGCGAGACGGTTGAGCTCGGTCAGTTGGGCCTCGAGCCGCGCGGCAAGCTGCTGCTGGGCGCGGGCGAGGTAACGGTAGTAGCTGAGATCGCGGCTCGCCTGGCTGGGGTCTTCCTGATCGAGGATCAAGCGCCAGGCTTCGAGTTCGCGTGTCTTGTAGCGCGCGCTCAAGAGCGCGGCGAGCCGGGCCTGGCTGGCGCGGATGCCGGTGCGCGCGCTGGCGATGTCGGCTTCCAGCTGCGCCAGTTCCAGCGCGGTGAGCTGACGCTCCTCGGCCAGGGTACCGAGCACGCGATTGGCTTCGGAGATCGCGCGCTCGGAATCCTTGAGCGCGTCCGCCGCTTCCTGGCGGTTCGATTCGTTGGTGGCGAGGTCCTGCTTCAGCGCGTCGATCTTGCCGCGCAAATCCTTGAGCTCAGCCTGGTGCTTCTGGCTGTTGGCACGCGAAAGAGTCTCCGGGGCGGCATGCGCCGCACCGGAGAGTGCCATCAGCAGGACAAGCGCAACGGCGCGCAAGATTGGCAGGCGTCAGGAGAACTGGACGAGCGAGTGGCCGCTCATCTCGGCCGGCTGCGGCAGCCCCATCATTGCCAGCAAGGTCGGCGCGATGTCCTTCAGTGAGCCTTCGCCGCGTGCGGCGAGCCGGGCTGGCCTGCCCACGTAGACGAAGGGCACGACGTCGGTGGTGTGCTGTGTATGCGGCTGGCGCTCGGCGTGATCGAACATCTGCTCGCAGTTGCCGTGATCGGCGGTGATCAGCACTTCGCCGCCAACGCGGGCCATCGCTTCGACGCAGCGGCCGACGCAGGCGTCGAGCGCCTCGATGGCCTGCACGGCGGCATCGAACACGCCGGTATGACCCACCATGTCGCCATTGGCGTAGTTGCAGATGATGGCGCCGTACTGCCCCGATTCGATCGCGGTGACGATCTTGTCGGTGACTTCGGGCGCACTCATCTCCGGCTTGAGGTCATAGGTGGCGACCTTGGGGCTGGGCACCAGCACCCGATCCTCGCCCGGGAATTCCTTTTCCTCGCCACCGGAGAAGAAGTAGGTCACGTGCGGGTATTTCTCGGTTTCGGCGATGCGCAGCTGCTTGATGCCAAGGTGCGCGATGTACTCGCCGAAGCTGTTGCTGACCTTTTCCTTGTCGTAGGCGACCGGGAACGGGTAGGCCTCGGCATAGCGGGTGGCGGTGACGAAGCTGGCGAACCGGGCCACGCGCTGGCGCGCAAAGCCGTCAAATGCTGCGTCGGTGAGTGCCACCGAGATCTGGCGGGCGCGATCGGCGC
Organism: Chitinolyticbacter albus; assembly: GCF_024437655.1. GTDB lineage: Bacteria > Pseudomonadota > Gammaproteobacteria > Burkholderiales > Chitinibacteraceae > Chitinolyticbacter > Chitinolyticbacter albus. The sequence continues at coordinate 36,917 of NZ_JANBVF010000016.1, read as the reverse complement.
GGAAGTTCATGAAGATGGCAACGTCGCCATCCTCGATACGGGCCGGGGCACCGATGTGGGTGGCGCCGACGAACTCGTCGTTCTCATCGCGGGCGTAGGCGGCCTTGAGACCATCGAGCGCGGTCTCGGCGTGATGCAGACCCTGGCCGTCGACGATCAGGTTATACGCCGGCTCGACGCGCTCCCAGCGCTTATCGCGATCCATCACCCAGTAGCGGCCGACGATGCCGACGATGCGGGCGACCCCGGCTTCGCGACAGGCGGCTTCCAGCTTGACGAGGTACTTCTCGGCGCTGCGCGGCGGGGTGTCGCGGCCGTCGAGGAAGGCATGGACGTGGATGTTGGCGACGCCAGCCTTGGCGGCGTCCTTGATCAGCGCATGGATATGCGCCTCGTGGCTGTGCACACCGCCATCGGAAATCAGGCCCAGCACATGCAGCGTCTTGCCGGTGGACTTGGCCAGTTCGATCGCGCGAGCAAATTCAGCGTTCTGGCCGATCTTGCCTTCGGCAACGTCGACGTCGATGCGGCTGATGTCCTGCAGCAGCACGCGACCGGCGCCGATGTTGAGGTGGCCGACTTCCGAGTTGCCGAACTGTCCGTCGGGCAGGCCGACATGGCGTTCGGACGCGTTGATCGTGGTCCAGGGGTGCTGGGCGAAGATGCGATCGAGGTTGGGTTTGTTGGCCGCAGCGATCGCGTTGTCCTGTTTTTCCTCGCGATAGCCGTAGCCGTCGAGTATCAATAACAGGACCGGCTTAATTGCAGGTGTGGCTTGCGTCATACTGGGGTGTACCTCAAGCAAAAACGGCGCTGTCGCGGGCGGATCGCCCGTTGCAGTGGGGTTCCAAAGATGGGTAGTATTCTACCGCAACGACATAGGCTTGCCTTGTCACAGATCCAATAATATGAACGTCTGATGGACGGCCAAAAAGTGCAGAGGATGATGCTTCCCCCCACCGAATTGATGAGCGACGAGCACATCCAGCAGGCGTCGCGCGCGATGAAGGCCATGTCGCACCCGTTGCGACTGAAGATCCTCTGCGTACTGGGCGAGCACGAGGTCAGCGTGCAGGACATCGTGGAGCAGGTTGGCACCACGCAATCGAACATTTCGCAGCATCTGGCGCTGATGCGCGAAAAGGGCGTGCTGCGCACCCGCAAGGACGCCAACCGCGTCTATTACCGCGTTGGCGATACCCGCACGCTGGAAGTGATCGCCATGCTGCGCGACGTGTTCTGTGCCTTTTCCAAGTAGGCGCAAAGCCACTACGAGCCCCAAACAGCCACATAAGTGGCTGTTTTTGTTCATATTGACGACATACGGTGTTTGACGCTGTGTATTAGTGGCTGCTAAATTGACAGTGCCATCACGACAATCTGGTCGTGGCGGACGTTCGGTTGTGTTAACAGGCCGGCAGCCCCACAGGCTGTCCGCGCGGTCGGAGACGACACTCCGGCAACGAGTTGCCCGATCCGGTTTCCCGGTGGGGGCGACACCTGTCAGCAAAATCTGCGACGTAGTTAGTGAAACCTTCGAAACAAGGAGATCGCAATGCGATTCGACTTCCTGGAAGGCTTAGCGAGTACGGTCAACGATGCGTTGATGAACTTGTTCCGGGCCTTCAAAACCCCTACCAATCTCGACCACGACGATACGAGGAATCTTGCCCTCGAAGTCGCCGAACCGTATCGGTAGCTACCGGAACCTGAGACCTAATCCGTAAGGGCGAAGGGGCGTTATGCCCCTTTGCTCTTTTTTACGCCTGCCGCACGTCGGCGTTTCTCAAACGAGCGGCAGATGGATCAGCGTGAGAAGCTCGGCCGGCGGCGTGGTCTTGGGGTCGTTCATGTACTCCTCGTAGGCCGGAAAATCGCGCGGTTCCTCCCCGCTTTGCGGCAGCCAGTGGCCGAACAGCCAGGCATAGGCTTCGGGCAGATCGGAGTAAGGGCCGGTATAGCGCAGCGTCGCAGTTCTGCCGGCGGGGATGGCCAGGCCCTCGAATGGCGTCGGCAAGGGATCGGGCACGGCGGCGATGCCGATGGCAGCGTGCGAGCGTAGCTTCTCCTCGGGTACCTGGTTGGGGTCGTCGTAGAACAGGCCGATGCAGCGCGGCATGGGCTGCATCCAGCCCGCGTTGCCGGCGTGCAGGAACAGCTTATTGAAGGCGAGACCGATCTGGTGATAGTCCCCGTGGTGGGCCAACCCGACCAGGGGGGTGCCGGATTCTTCGGTGATCTCGATGGGGTACATGTCCTGCTCCTCTGCATAGGGGAAAGGCAGCGCGCGGATCGCGCGGTAACGCCCGGGCGATGCGCCGTAACGCTGCTGGAAAGCCCGACTGAACGCCGGCAAGGAGCCGAAACCCGCGCGCTCGGCGATGCGGCTGAGCGGCACACGAGTGCGCGCCAGCTCGCCCGCCGCCTTGCGCAGGCGAATTTCCTTCAGCGTGTCCCCCAGCGTTTCGCCCATCAGCCCGCGGTACACGCGATGAAAGTGATACGGCGACAGGCAGGCCACATCGGCCAGCGTATAAAGATCGGGCTCGCTGTCGCTATGCGCGTACAGGTAGTCGAGCACCTTGCAGATACGCTCGGTGTAACGGGCCAGGGTGTCAGGTTTCATGCTGTGCTCCTCGACCCGGATGCTAGCCGGGCCGGATTGATCGCATTTGCGCTTTTGGCCGCGTTGAACCGCATGGTGCGAGTCGCCAGCCAACTTGCTCGCATCATTGCGCCGCTTCCCGAGTGTGGAACCCTGTTGCCTCGATAGCGGACCCTAGGGGTGACCTCAAGCGCTGGAAGATTGAATCTTGATGATCCGCAGGAGTGTGCGTCAAAGGGTGTGCTTGCAACACGCTTGACTCAAAGGCGTGGGCTGGGCGCCTGGTGCACGGTTTCCTCTCGAAGAGGAATGTAGACCTTGATGCGCAGGTCGTCGGGAAAGCATGAGGCTGGGACATCGGTTACTTCGAAATCCGGGCCGTCGGTGCGTTCATAGCGGCTATTGGGGAGCCAGATGCCATAGATATAGTCCCGGATTCGAGGAACCGTATCGATCGGGCCGGACGCATCGAATTCTGCATACCAGCCTGCTGGCAGGCTGACCGCGGTAAAGCCTTCCGGCAATGCGGTTGCCGGCTGGATCACTTTTTCGCCGATCACGAAATCGAACTGGCCATCGTCCTGGTAATGGCAGGAAACACCATGACACAGGCCCGGCTGCGCCCTGTCGGGAATATTTAGATAGCTGCCGCTTTCGCCAAAATCCCGATAGAAGCCACCGATGTCGGCATAGAAATTCCCGCTTTCCAGGTGGGTGCGATAGACCTTGCCGATGACGGTGCGGGTTTCCAGAAAACGGATGTCTGGCGCCTTGCCACCGACGCCGTCGCGAAAGGGCGCGCCGGTGCACAGATCCAGTTTGCGTTGTCCGGCGGGTTTGTTGCGCTGTTTACGGTATTCGGAAGGGGGTACGGCGAAGCAGGCTTCGAATGCCCGGGTGAAGGCTTCGTGCGAGCAATAGCCATAGGCGACGGCAGCATCCAGGATGGTGGTTTGTGGGTTGGCCAGCATGCGCGCCGCTTCGGTGAGGCGACGCTGACGTATGTAGGATTGAACCGAAAATCCGGAGATCGCGCGAAACAGACGTTGGAAATGGAAAGCCGAGTAATTGGTCGGTGCCGCGATGGTGGCCATGCTCATCTTTTCCCGCAAGTGAGCTTCGATGAAGTCGATGGCGCGTTGGATACGTTCGAAGGGGGTCATGGGTGGCCAGTTCATTCAAAAAAAGATGCCGTCACTATGCTGCGGCTTTGGCCCTTGCGCTTGATCGCCCGTGCTGAGGTTGGCTTGAACGTGCGCGCGCATCTGCGGCGGAGTTTAGCTTCGCGGCGCCAGCATGATGATGGCCATGCCGGTGAGTGCCACCACGCCACCGACGAGGTCCCAGGCCGTGGGGCGGATGCCGTCCACCGCCCACAGCCAGATGAGCGCCACGACGATGTAGACGCCACCATAAGCGGCGTAGGTGCGGCCCGCCGCGGTCGGGTGCAACGTCAGCAGCCAGGTGAACAGCGCCAGCGAGAACGCGGCCGGCAGCAGCAGCCACGGCGAGCCATCCTTCTTCAGCCAGAGCCACGGCAAATAGCAGCCGACGACCTCGGCGATGGCGGTGGCGATGAAAAGCAGGGTGGTATGCAGTAGCGGCATCGTGGGATGTCAAAACGGGCGCCGTGGCGCCCGTTTCTCTTATTTAGAGCGGTGAACAAAACCTAGCGTAGCGTTTCTGGCAAGAAGTGCGATACGTCCTGAAAGGCGATGAATCGGACTTCCTCCGGCCGCAGGCACTACGAGGTATGGCCAGTGAGCGCGACACTGCCAGCAAGGTTTTGTTAGCCGCTCTTAGCTGCGGTAGTCCGCGTTGATCTTCACATAGTCGTAGCTGAAATCGCAGGTCCACACCGTGGCGGCTTCGCTGCCGCGGCCCAGCTTTACGGTGACGGTGATCTCGGCCTCGTTCATCACGCGCTGGCCCTGTTCCTCGGTGTAGCTGGCGGCGCGGCCGCCCTTTTCGGCGACCAGCACATCGCCCAGCCACACTTCCAGCTGCTCGACATCGAGATCGTCCACCGACGAGTAACCGATCGCGCACAGGATACGGCCAAGGTTGGGGTCGGACGCGAAAAACGCGGTCTTGATCAGCGGGCTCTTGGCGATGGCGTAGCCGACGGCCTTGCACTCATCCCAGTTCTTGCCGCCCTCGACCTTTACGGTCATGAACTTGGTCGCGCCCTCGCCGTCGCGGATGATGGCCTTGGCCAGCGTCTGCGCCACGTCGAGCAGCGCATCGCGGAAGGCGGCGAAGTCGGCACTGGCTTCCTCGTCGATCTCAGCATTCCCGGCAGCGCCGGTGGCGATCAGGATGTAGCTGTCGTTGGTGCTGGTGTCGCCATCGACGGTGATCGAGTTGAACGAGCGATCGGCCGTCCATTTCGCCAGCTTTTGCAGCACCGCCTGCGACACGGCGGCGTCGGTTGCCACATAACCCAGCATGGTCGCCATGTTCGGGTGGATCATGCCGGCGCCCTTGCTGATGCCGGTGATGGTCACGGTCTTGCCGCCGATCGCAACCTGTCGGCTGGCAGCCTTGGGCGCGACATCAGTGGTCATGATGGCGCGTGCGGCCTCGGCCCATTGCGCGGGCTTGAGATCAGCCACGGCCGCCGGCAGCGCGGCGACGATCTTGTCGGCCGGCAACGGCTCCAGGATCACGCCAGTGGAAAAGGGCAGCACTTGCTCGGGCGCCACGCCCAGTTCGCCCGCGAGCGCCGCGCTCACCTTGCGGGCGCGGGCAAGGCCGTCGAGGCCGGTTCCGGCGTTGGCATTACCGGTGTTCACCACCAGCGCGCGTACCCGGTGGCCGGCGGCCAGGATCTCACGGCACACGCGCACCGGCGCGGCGCAGAACTTGTTCAGCGTGAACACCCCCGCCACCTGCGTGCCTTCTGCCAATCGCATCACCAGCACATCGCGGCGGCCGGGCGTCTTCACGCCGGCGGAGGCGATACCGAGTTCCACACCGGCGACGGGGTGGAGCTGGCTGGGATCGAGTTCGGGCAGGTTCACGGGCATGGTCAGCTTCCTCAGGCGTTCGGTCAAAACGGCGATTGTACCCGTCATGGATGACAGCCGGGAGGCGCCGCATCGCTTGCTCAGGCGCAGGTCGATACCAGCTCGTGCCGCGCCTGTCGCAGTACCTGGAATGCCGTCGATAAAGCGAGCATCGCCATGATCCCGGCCACAGCCAAGTCAGGCCACTCTGTGTCGGTGCCGAACACGCCCATCTCCGCCAACAGTGCCGAGCGGGCCGGGCGCATCATTGCTGGGACACAGCCGTATGCTCACATATTGCCTGTGCTTGACATCAGGTGGTCGGGAAAGGGCGGCAGAAGCCCATGCGCTACATGTCAGCGAGTGTGGGTTGGCGATCGGCCGATCGAATGGGTAGTGCCGTCAGCGCCTGACGGCCCCGTCCTACAGCATTCGCATGGGCCCGCCGACAGTGCGCCACCGCTTACGGACGCACAATGAGCAAACAGGGTGCATGGAGCGAGATCATGCTGAGCAAACTTATATCTGGAGAGCATGCGCTGACCAAGGTGGCGGCGTTGTTCGATTCCGAGACGGGTGCGCAGGCGGCGGCGGAGCAGGTGCGCATCGCCACCGGCGTGCAGGAGGATCAGGTGCAGCTGGTTGGCCCCGGTGATGGCCAGTTCGGTCGCAAGCTGGAGCCGGAGTCGCGTGGCATCGCGCACACCGCCGTCCGAGCGCACCTGACGCTGGCGTTTGCCGGCGCGCTGATTGGCGTGACAGTGTTCGTCGCCTTGTATTTTTCCGGCGAGCGCGCCGTGGTCAGCAGCCCGTTGGCGGCTGCGGCCGTGCTGGGTGCGCTGGGCTTGGTGTTCGGGCTGCTGGCGGGCGGATTGATCACAGCGCGGCCAGACCACCTGGCGGTCGTGGCGCCAGTGCGCAAGGCGGTCCGAGCCGGACGCTGGGCGGTGGTGGTCCATCCGGTATCGACGCGTCAGACCGACGAGGCGCTGCGCGTGCTGCGTGGCGCATCGCACGAAGTGGTGCGCACGATCTAAGGCCTGTTCAGAGTCTTTTCGCCGCTACGTCGGTCATGCCCGGCTTGCGCTCTGGTCGTCGCGTACTGGTTTGCGGGCAGTACAGCCGCTATCGTCAGGCTTTCTTTCGGGTAGCGGAGGCGGCATGGCGATCAGCACGGTGGTCTACGACGACAATGGAGTCGATCTGATCGGCAGTATCGACACCCCGATCCAGCCGTCGGGCCATGTGATGCTGCTGTTGCATGGGTTCACCGGGCATAGGCTGGAGCTGGCCTACTACTTCGTCGACTTGGCTCGGCGGCTGAATGCGCTGGGCGTGACGGTGTATCGCTTCGATTTTCGCGGTTGCGGCGAGAGTGGCGGGCTGTTCGATGCCATCACGGTGGCCGATCAGGTCCGGCAGACGCACCGTCTGCTTGAATTCGTCCGCGCCCGCCATCCTGTCATGCGGCTGCATCTTACTGGCTTCAGCATGGGGGCCCTGGTGGCAAGCCTCGTTGCCGCCGAGCTGGCCGATGACGATCTGGTGACGTTGTCGCTGCTGGCGCCGGCCGGCAATCTCGCCGATGTCATCGCGCGCAGCTGCGCTGCGGGTTCGCCGCTGCGCGATGGACGCTACGACCTGCTCGCCTTGCCCATAGGCTTGCCGCTGCAACGCGAAGCCGCCGAGCTTGATCCATGGACACCGCTGACGCACATTACCGTGCCGACGCTGGTGGTGCATGGTGGTGATGATGCGGCTGTGCCGGTCGAGATCGGCCGGCGCTATGCCAGCGCGATCGCGGGTGCTCACTGGGTGGAGGTCGCGGGGGCCGATCATGTATTCGGCAGTATGGCGGCGCGCGACGCGCTGGTAGACGCATTGCGGCAGCGACTGGGCCTGTAAGCGCCAGCTCGCGTCGTGGTGGAACCGTCGGCAGCGACAGCGCCAGTACCGCAGGGTCCGCGGCCGGGTGCAGCGCGATCGCTCGAATGATGCCGGCGGGCGCTGCTGACTCGTGAATCTGCTGCGTGGCGCGCTTGGCATCGCGTGCCGGCGTTGCTACCGACCACGCCCGAGGGGCATCGCGGTGCCACGCTGACATGCCATCGCTTCAAGCAGGGGCATCGCGACTTTTCCCTAGCTGAAACTCCCGATGCCGCCGATGCTGCGCTGCGCAAAACTGGCAGGGTCGAACTCCAGCCTAGGATGCCTACATGCCCAAGAACGCGCTTTATGCCCAATCGGGTGGCGTCACCCCGGTGATCAATGCATCGGCCTGGGGGGTGATCGCCGCGGCGCGTCGCCATCCGGAAGCGATCGGCACCGTGTATTGCGCGCAGAACGGCATTTTGGGTGCGCTCGACGAAGTGCTGGTCGATACCGTGCAGATGCCGGATGAGCTGCTGGCGCGGCTGAAGCACACGCCGGGCGGCGCGTTCGGTTCGTGCCGGCACAAGCTCAAGCACGGCGCGGAACTGAAGCGCCTGTTCGAGCTGTTCGAGGCCTACAACATCGGCTACTTCTTCTACAACGGCGGCGGCGATTCGGCCGATACCTGCCTCAAGGTGGCGGAGTTCGCGCAATACCACGGCGTCGATCTCACCGCGGTGCACGTGCCCAAGACCATAGACAACGATCTGCCGTTGACCGACAACTCGCCTGGCTTCGGCTCGGTGGCCAAGTATGTGGCCACCTCGGTGCGCGAGGCCGGGCTCGATACCGCGTCGATGGCCGCGAGCTCGACCAAGGTGTTCGTGCTGGAGGTGATGGGCCGGCATACCGGCTGGATTGCCGCCTCATCGGGCCTGGCTGCCGATGTGCCGCATGCTGCACCGCATGTCATCCTCACCCCGGAGGTGCCGTTCGAGTCCGGGCGTTTCCTCAAGGCGGTGCAGGCGGCGGTTGACCGCGTCGGCTACTGCGTGGTGGTCGCGGCCGAGGGCATACGCGATGCACATGGCGTGTTCCTATCCGAATCGGGTGGTGCCGATGCCTTTGGCCATGCGCAGCTCGGCGGCGTGGCGCCTATCCTCGCCAACCTCGTCAAGGCGGAGCTCGGCCACAAATGCCACTGGGCGGTGGCCGATTACCTGCAGCGTGCGGCGCGTCATATCGCCAGCGCCACCGATCTCGCGCAGGCGGTAGCGGTGGGCGAGGCCGCAGTGAGCTACGCGATTGCGGGGTTGAAGAGCGTAATGCCGGCCATCGTGCGCGAAGATAGCGAGCCCTATCGCTGGCGCATCGAGGCGGTGCCGCTGGCGGACGTGGCCAACCGCGAGAAACCGCTGCCGCTGGAGTACCTCACCAGTGACGGTCTGCACCTGTCTCCGGCCGGGCGCGAGTACTTCCTACCACTGATCCAGGGCGAGGCGCCGCCGCCGTTCCGCGACGGCCTGCCCGATTATCCGCACTGGGGCTGGGTGCAGATGGAGAAACGGCTGGCGCCGTTCAATCGCTGTTGAGAGCCCGCTAACAAACCCCAGTGAAATGGTGCTGGCAAGGCGCGCGAAACGTCCTGAAAGGCGATAAACCGGACTTCCTTCGGTCGCCGGCAGTACGAGATGTACGACCAGTGAGCGCAACGCCGCCAGCAGGATTTTGTTTGCGGCTCTAGGCGCTATCGGCAGCGGCGGGCGATCTGGTCCATGCTGTGGCATACCCGGCACCTTGGAGGCCGCATGCTGCAGGAACTGATCGCCACCTTCCTTGCCACGATCACGGCCTTGCTGCCCATCGTCAACCCGCTCTACACCGCTACCGTGCTGCCGACCATGGTGGCTCACCTCTCGCCCGAGGAGCGTGAGCGCCAGCTCACTCGCGCCTGCTATTTCGCCGCCGGCATCCTGATCACCTTCTTGCTGGTCGGCGCGCTGATCATGGATTTTTTTGCGATCTCCATTCCCGGCCTGCGCATCGCCGGTGGGCTGATTGTCGCCTACATCGGCTTCACCATGCTGTTCCCCACCGAATCGAGCACCTTGCCCGATGCCGCCCAGCGCGAGGCCGAGTCCAAGCGCGATATCTCGTTCACGCCGCTGGCGATGCCGTCGATCGCAGGGCCGGGCTCGATCGCCGTGGTGGTGTCGATGTCGTCGTCGATGCACAACAACACTGATCTGCCGGTGTGGTTGGGGTACCTGGTGGTGATCGTCGGCATAGTCACCGTGATGTGGCTGTCGTGGCTGAGCCTGCGCGCGGCCAAGCGGCTTTACGCGCTGCTGGGGGAAAACGGCATCAATGCCGTGTCGCGGGTGATGGGCTTTTTGCTGATCTGCATCGGCGTGCAGTTTTTGATCAACGGCGTGCGCGATCTGTTGCACGATCCGGCCTTCATCCCGCAGCGCCCAGCAGCTGCCGTGTCCGCGCCAGCACAGCTGTGACGAGGTCGGGCTGCAGGCAATCGAGGGCTTTCACGTCGTCCATGCCGCGCAGCCAGGTGAGCTGGCGCTTGGCGAGCTGGCGCGTTGCGGCAATGCCCTTGTCGCGCAGCGTGGCCAGGTCGATGTCGTCATCGAGGTATTCCCAGGCCTGGCGGTAGCCGACGCAACGCATCGACGGCAGATCGAGCGACAGCGTATAGCGGCTGCGCAAGCCGGCCACTTCGTCGACGAGGCCCTGCGCCAGCATGATGTCGAAACGCTGTGCGATGCGCTGGTGCAGCACTGTGCGGTCGTTCGGCAACAGCGCGAGCTTGGTCAGCGCATACGGCAGTGGCTGCGAGGCCGGTTGCGCCAGCAGCTCGGACATAGCCCGGCCGGCAGTGAGGCAGATCTCCAGCGCGCGCTCGATCCGCTGCTGATCGTTGGGCGACAACCGCGCCGCCGTCGCCGGATCAAGCGCGGCCAGGCGCGCATGCAGCGCCGGCCAACCGAGGCGCTCGGCATCGGCGTGCAGCTCGGCGCGCAACGCCGGATCGGCCTGCGGCAGATCGTGGATGCCGTGCTGCAGCGTGTTGAAGTAGAGCATGGTGCCGCCGACCAGCACCGGCAGGCGGCCGCGCGCGGTGATGTCCGCCATCAGCCGCAGCGCGTCGTCGCGAAACTGCGCGGCCGAATAGGCCGCTTCCGGGCTGATGATGTCGATCAACTGGTGCGGCGCGCGCTCGAGCTCGGCCGCCGTGGGCTTGGCGGTGCCGATGTCCATGTCGCGGAACACCAGTGCGGAGTCGACCGAGATCAGCTCCACCGGCAGGCCGGCCTCGACCAGCGCCATGGCGCAGGCAGTCTTGCCCGAGGCGGTTGGGCCCATCAGAAAGAGGGCGGGGCTCATCGCGCCATCCGCTGCATCAGCCAGTTGGCGCCGAAGCCGCTGAAAATGGCGATCACGATGGCGACGGGGGCGGCCCAGGCGTCCAGATAAATAGTCAGCGGTGCAAGGCTGAGCAGGCTCGTGCCCATGCCGACCAGCCCGATCAGGAAGCCGCGCATCTGCAGCAGTACCGCGTCGCCGCCGGCGTTGGCCATGGTGAAGGCGGGCAGCACGGTGGCGACCACCGGGCTGGGCGCGAGCAGGCCGGTCAGGCTCGGGCCGAGCAGTTGTGTCAGTCCGGTCAGCACAGAGACCAGCAGCAGGGCGGCCATCATGCGTGCGAATAGTTCGATGCGCGGCAGCGGTACCACGCGCGGGGCGGCCTTGGGGGACGGCAGCAGATAGCGCGCCGACAGCAGCAATGACGGGAGTACCGCCAGCCCCCAGAACAGGCTGCGCTCGATGCCAGCGTGCACGACCAGTAGCGCCACGGCCGCATAGCTGGCCCAACCGCACAGCAGGATGCCCAACCAGCTCCAGCGCCTGCCGTCCAGCCATTGCGCAGCATGACCGACCACCAGCATGTAAACCAGATTCCCCCACAGGCCGACCGGCGATGCGCCCGCCACGTGGGTGGCGTAGTCCTGCCCGTATTGCAACCACAGCGCAGCGATCACGCAACCGGAAATCAGTGGCATGCCACCCAGGAGACCCGCAACACCCGGTCCCCAGCGCTTGCCGACCAGACTGGCAAGAGCGATGACTGCCGGCCCGGCGAACAGCTTGACGGCGAGTACAGTGCTCATCATTGCCCCCGCATGAAGAGCCCGTCGAGCTCCTTCATCGTCAGGCGGAACCAGGTGGGCCGGCCGTGGTTGCACTGGCCGCTGCGCTCGGTGGCCTCCATCTCGCGCAGCAGCGCGTTCATCTCGGGTATGGTCAGGCTGCGGTTGGCGCGCACGGCGCCGTGGCAGGCCATGGTCGCGAGCAGCTCGTTCTGCCGGCCGGCCAAAACGCGGCTCGCGCCGACCTCGCGGATGTCCTTGAGCACGGCGCGGGCGAGCTCGATGGCGTCAGCATCCTTCAGCAGCATGGGCACCGAGCGGATTGCCAGTTGGGTGGGCGAGGTGGGCGATAGATCGAAACCCAGTTGCGCCAGCACGTCCTGATTATCCTCGACCGTTGCGACATCGAGCTTTTCCGCAGGGAACACATGCGGGATCAGGAGCGGTTGCGTCGGCATGCGATCGAGATCCAGCGCTGTCTTCAGCTTTTCGTACACCACCCGCTCGTGGGCGGCGTGCATGTCGACCACGATCAGCCCATCACGCGATTGCGCGAGGACATATACGCCATGGATCTGCGCCACGGCGAAGCCCAGTGGCGGGATGCCATCCTCGTCGGTGGCGGGCAGCGCCGCCGGCGCGGCCGCGACGACGCGATCGAGCACGGCGGTGTTCGCCGCCGTCGGATCACGCTTGAGGTCGCCAAACAGCTTATCGTAGACGGCCAGCGGTTCCTGCACCACGGGCAGCGGCATCGCCTGCTGGCGGTAGGCAGCGGTCACGTAGTCCTGCGGCTTCATCGCCTGCGCGGGCGATGGTGCGAAGCCGGAGGGCTGGAAGGTGATCTCGCCGGTCTCGGGGTCGACTTGGCCCGGTGCGCTGCCGGCGCGCGTGGCCGAGAGTGCGCGGGTCAGCGCGGAGAGTACGAAGCGGTAGATGGCCTGGCTTTCGCGAAAGCGCACCTCGATCTTGGTCGGGTGCACGTTGACGTCGACACCTTCCGGATCGAGTTCCAGGAACAATGCGTAGGCCGCGTGGCGGTCGTGATGCAGCACGTCGCGATAGGCTTCGCGCAGCGCGTGCTGGATCACCTTGTCGCGCACGAAGCGCCCATTCACGAAGAAATACTGCGCATCGCGACTGCCCTTGGATAGCGTCGGCGAGCCGGCGATACCCCACAGCCGCAAGGGGCCGACGCGCTCGTCGACCACCACGCCCGATTGCACGAATTCCTCACCCAATAGCTCGCCCGCGCGGCGCGCCAGATCGCCGCGCGTAAGGCGCAGCTGGGCACGGCCGTTGTGCAGCAGCGTGAATTGCTTGTCCGGATGTGCCAGCGCCAGCCGCTTGACCGCATCCTCGCAATGGGCGAACTCGGTGGCATCCGACTTCAGGAACTTGCGGCGCGCCGGCGTCTGGTAATAGAGCTCGTGCACCTCGATGGTGGTGCCGACGGCGAGGGCGGCCGGTTCCGGCTCGGAGAGGCCGCCATGGTCAGCCTCGACGCGCCAGGCGTGGCCGCTGCCATCGAAGCGGCTGGTGAGCACCAGCCGCGAGACCGAGGCGATGGAGGCGAGCCCCTCGCCGCGAAAGCCCAACGTGGCGACGCGGGACAGGTCGTCGAAGCTGCGGATCTTGCTGGTGGCGTGCCGGTGCAGCGCCAGCGCAAGGTCGTCCTGCTCGATGCCGCCGCCGTCGTCGATCACCTTGATCAGCTTGGTGCCGCCGGCCAGTAGCTCGACGTTCAGGTTCTGCGCGCCGGCATCGAGGCTGTTTTCCAGCAGTTCCTTGAGCGCATTGGCCGGGCGTTCGACCACTTCGCCGGCGGCGATCTGGTTGACGAGGGTATCGGGCAGGACCTGGATGCGGGGCATGGCGGCAACGAAAACGGCGCAAAGGCCGAGTATATCAGCGCCCTGCGCCGCCCCAGACCGGGACAGACGGTGGCTTTCCTGCGTCGATCCGACAAATGGTGATTATGTGGCTGATTCATAACAACAATTCACTTCGCATTGTTTGCTGTGGCCACTAGAATTCGTAGCGTATCGAGGAGAACCGTCATGAACGTCTCGCAGTTGCCGTCGACCCCTACCGCGCCGCTTCGCCCCACCCAACTTCCCGTTGTGGAGCGCCAGCCCGAGCTGGCTGCCAAGCAGGAACCGAAGACGCTGTCGTCAGACCAGAAGGAAATGGTCGAAACGATGTACATCGGTAACCAGCAGCAGAACCAGGTTGATATCTACATGGCCGTGGCCGCCGCGCAGCAGGACGCCGAGGCGACGGTGACCGTGCAGCAGGACGACAACCTTGACATGTCGGTCAACATCAACCGACCCAACGGCGAGCAGGTCTACCCCTACCAGAGCGGCAGCGTGCTCGACACCCGCGCCTGATCGATCTGTTCGATGCAGTGAAAAGCCCCGCAGTGCGGGGCTTTGTCTTGGGCGCTACTTGGTGGCGACGCGGGTGCGCGCCAGCGGCGGGTTGGCTGCGAAATAGCGCTTGATGCCGGCAAACAATGCCAGCGCCATTTTTTGCTGATAATCCTCGCTGATCAGGCGCTTTTCCTCTTCCGGATTGGAGATGAACGCCGTCTCGACCAGCACCGACGGGATATCCGGTGCCTTCAGCACGGCGAAACCCGCTTGTTCGACGTGGGCCTTGTGCAGGCGGTTGATGCCGCCAAGCTCGCCCAGCATATGCTTGCCGACCTTGAGGCTGTCGTTGATGGTCGCCGTCTGGGTCAGGTCCATCAGCGTGCGGGCGAGGTGGGCATCCTTCACATCGAGCTTCACGCCACCGATCAGATCGGCGTCGTTCTGCGTCTGCGCCAGCCAGCGCGCGGCGGTCGACGTGGCGCCGCGCTCGGATAAGGCGAACACCGACGAGCCGTTGGCCTCGGGCCGGGTGAAGGCATCGGCATGGATGGAGATGAACAGATCGGCCTTGGCGGCGCGCGCCTTGCGTACCCGCGTGCCCAGCGGCACGAAATAGTCGCCGTCACGCGTCAGCACCACTCGCATGTTCGGCTCCGCCTCCAGCAAGGCCTTGAGCCGTCGCGCGATCTCCAGCACCACGGTCTTTTCGTGGTTGCCACGCGGTCCGACCGCACCGGGGTCTTCGCCGCCGTGGCCAGGATCGAGTACCACGGTGACCAGGCGATCGACCTTGAGGTCTTCACGCCGCACTGGCGCGTCAGTTGCCGGTTGATTGGACCGCGCCGTTTCCGGCTTGATCGGCTCAGGAATGGCGGCGGTGGGCGGCGTCTGCTGATCGTCGAGAAAGGCGAGCAGCGGATCGGTCTGCACGGCGGGATAGGCATCGACGACCAGCCGGTGCTGGTAGTCGCTGACCGGCGGCAGCGTGAATACCTGTGGCTTGATCTCGGTCTTCAGATCGATCACCAGCCGCACCACGCCCGGTTTGAAGCGGCCTGCGCGCAGCTGCTGGATATAAGGATCGTCCGCGCTCACCTTGCCGGCCAGACTCTGCAGCTCGTTGTTGAGATCGATGCCTTCGAGGTCGACGACGAGCCGATTCGGGTTCTTCAGCAGGAACTGCTTGAACGTGAGCGGCGCATCCGATTCGATGGTGACGCGGGTGTAGGCCTGCGCCGGCCACATCCGCACTGCCACCACCGACGGCGTAGCAGCACGGGCGCCGACTGGCAGCACCGAGAGCAGCAGCACGCTGCCTGCGGCGCTCAGCAGCTGGCGGCGGGTCGGGTTCAGGTCGGCAGGGCGAGGCGGGCGAGGCATGCGGTTCCGTGGGGTGTTCTGGCGGCGATCTCGGCGATTCGTCCTTCAGCCTGCGGCGCCAGCTGGATCAACCAATCCGGCTCGGGCAATAACGCTGCGGCCTTGTCGGCCCATTCGATCAGGCAAACGCTTTCCGGATTGAAGTAATCACGAAAGCCTGCGTCTTCCCATTCGGAAGGGTCGTGAAATCGATACAAATCAAAGTGATACAAGTATAAATTCGAAACCACATAAGGTTCAACCAGCGTGTAGGTGGGGCTTTTCACACGACCGGTGTGGCCGAGTGCACGCAGCAGACCGCGCGTGAGTGTGGTCTTGCCGGCGCCGAGGTCGCCTTCGAGGAATACGACGAGGCCGGCTTCCAGCGCGCCGGCCAGCGCCGCGCCCAGCGCCAGCGTGGCCGCTTCGTCGGCGAGAAACAGCTTTCGCGTATCATCTGGGGTATGCATAGGCAGCTCGACGTTCTGGATAAGGAAGAGGTGGCGGCGCAGCTCAAGCGCTGGGCCGAGGAGCTCGGGTTTGCCCGCGCGGCCATCACCGGCACCGATCTTGGCCACACCGAGGCGGGCCTCGTGGCATGGCTGGACGCCGGTTTTCACGGCGAGATGGATTATATGGCACGACACGGCCTCAAACGCGCCCGCCCGACCGAGCTGGTACCGGGCACGCGCTCCATCGTCAGCGTGTTCCTGCCGTATCTGCCGCCGTCGTCCGCGCAGAGCGAAGCGGTGCTGGCCGATGGCAGCAAGGCTTACCTGTCGCGCTACGCGTTGGGGCGCGACTACCACAAGGTGCTGAGAGCCAAGCTGCAGCAGCTCGCCGACCGGCTCACCGCGCTGATCGGCCCCTACGGTCATCGCGTATTCGTCGATTCGGCGCCGGTGCTGGAAGTGGCGCTCGCCGAGCGGGCGGGCCTGGGCTGGCGCGGCAAGCACACGCTGCTGATCAACCGCGACCATGGTTCGTTCTTCTTCCTGGGCGAGCTCTTCACCGACCTTGACCTGCCGCTCGATCCGCCGACCGAGAACGAGCACTGCGGCCGCTGCACCCGCTGCCTCGATTTCTGTCCGACCCGCGCCATCGTCGCGCCATACACGGTCGATGCGCGTCGTTGTATCTCCTACCTCACCATTGAACTCAAGGGCAGTATTCCCGTCGAGTTGCGGCCCATGTTGGGCAATCGTGTCTATGGGTGTGACGACTGCCAGCTGGTCTGCCCATGGAACCGCTTCGCGGCATTGACCGGGGAGAACGATTTCCATGTGCGCCACGGCCTCGACGATGTCGAGCTGGTCGAACTCTTTGCCTGGAGCGAGGCCGATTTCCAGCAGCGCATGGCCGGCAGCGCCGTCTACCGCATCGGCTACGAACGCTGGCTGCGCAATCTGGCGGTCGGCCTCGGCAACGCGCCGACCAGCGACGCCGTGCTCAATGCACTGCGCGCGCGCCAGGACGACAGCAGCGCACTGGTGCGCGAGCACGTGATCTGGGCTTTGCAACAACACGGAGTGCAGGCTTGAGCGAGGCACCGCTGACCATACAGGCGCTGGGCGAATGCGCGCTGACGCTGACGGTAGGCACCGACCTGCCCAGCCAGCGCCGGCTGTGGGCAGCCTGGCATGCACTGCAGCAACGCCTGCCTGAGGTCGAGTGGGTGCTGGGCATGGGCAACCTCAGCGGGCGCTTCGATCCGCTGGTCACGGCGGCGCGTTTGGTCGAAAAGGCGCTGGAAGGCGCGTGGACCCATAGCTTGGGCGGCAAGTTCGGCGAGGGGCGGGTGATCGAGATCCCGGTGCGTTATGGCGGCGAGCAGGGGCCGGATCTTGCCGTCGTCGCCGCGTTGCTCGATCTGGCCGAATCCGAAGTGATAGAACGGCATACGGCGGCGGAATACGTCGTCTACTGCCTGGGTTTTCTGCCAGGCTTTGCCTATCTGGGTGGGCTCGATGCGCGCATTGCCGTGCCGCGGCGTGCCGAGCCGCGCCGGCGCGTACCGGCAGGCTCGGTCGGCATTGCCGGCAACCAGACCGGCGTTTATCCGCTGGCGTCTCCAGGTGGCTGGCAATTGATCGGCCGCAGCGACATACAACTATTCGATCCTTACCGTGAAACGCCGGTGCTCCTGGCTCCGGGCGATACGGTGCGCTTCGTGGCGGTGCCATGAGCCTCACCGTGCTCAAACCAGGCCCGCAAACCACGGTCGAGGATCTGGGGCGCCCGGGCTATCGGGCGCTGGGCGTGCCTGCCGGCGGCGCATGCGATACACCCGCGTTGCGCATTGGCAATCGGCTGGTCGGCAACCCGGAAGGCGCTGCCGCACTCGAAGTGACGCTGGGTGGCTTGCAACTGGGCTTCGAACAAGATTGTGTCTTCGCGCTCACCGGCGCCATGGTGGCGGCGCAGCTCGATGGCATCCCGGTGCCCGGCTGGCAGAGCGTGCGTGCGTCGGCAGGTAGCGTGTTGTGTCTGGGCTATGCCAACGCGGGCGCGCGCATTTACCTGTGCGTGGCCGGCGGCATCGACGTGCCACCGGTGCTGGGCAGCCGCGCGACTGCATTGCTGGCGGGGCTCGGCGGTTACGCCGGTCGCGCGCTGCGCGCCGGCGATGTGCTGCGCGTGGGCAAGCCGGACCAACCGGCAAGGGCTGGCGCCGCGGTGCGCGCGCCACAGCGCGGCGAAGTGCTGCGGGTGCTGCCGGGCCCGGAATGGCCGCAACTTGCACGTACGCAGCAAAAAGCCCTGCTGGGCGCGGTGTGGACGTTGAGCCCGGATAGCAACCGCATGGGTGCGCGGCTCGCAGGGCCGACGCTGGCGCTCGATGGTTCCGGCGAGCTGGCGTCGCACGCGGTGCTGCCGGGCGTGGTGCAACTGCCGCCGTCGGGCCAACCGATCATCCTCTTGGCCGATGCGCAGACAACGGGCGGTTATGCCAAGCCGCTGGTGGTCATTGCCGCTGATCTATGGCGGGCCGCGCAATTTTCGCCCGGTGAACGCGTGCGCTTCGCCGAGGTCAGTGGCCAGGGGGCGTTGGCGGCTCTCTTGGCACAGCGAGACTGGATCAACCGCATTACAAGGAGCTTGGCATGGCCGCTGTGATCGATCTGAATGCAGACCTGGGCGAAGGCTACGACTACGACGAAGCGCTGATGCCGCTGATCTCGTCGGTCAACGTAGCGTGCGGCGGACACGCCGGCGACGTGGACACCATGCGCCGTACGGTGAGGCTGGCCAAGCAACACGGCGTAGCCATCGGCGCCCATCCGAGCTACCCGGATCGCCAGCATTTCGGCCGGGTCTCGCTCGATCTGTCGCCCATGCTGCTGGTGGAGGTGCTGACGTCGCAGTTGTGGGCGCTCAATGCCGTCTGTATCGAGGAAGGCGTCAGCATCGCCTACGTCAAGCCGCATGGCGCGCTTTACAACGACGCGGCCCGCAATCCCGCGCTGGCGCAACTCCTGGCCGAGACCATACGCGAGATTGACCCGGAGCTTGCTCTGATGGGCATGGCAGGTTCGGTGCTGCTCACGGCGGCCGCGGCGGCGGGTTTGCGCCCAGTGGCGGAGGCCTTTGTCGATCGCGCCTACCAGGCCAACGGGCAGCTGGTTCCGCGTAGCCACCCCAATGCGGTGCACGACGACGCAGCCATCGCCGTTGGCCAGGCGTGCGATCTGGTGCTCAAGGGAGGCTTGCGCGCCGAAAACGGAAGCTGGCTGGCCATCGTTGCGCAGAGTCTTTGTCTGCATGGCGACACGCCGCTGGCGCACCGGTTTGCCGAGCGGCTGCGCGCGGAATTCGCCAGCCGGGAGATCACGGTGGCACCGGCCTGGTTGCTGGCTTAGCGCCTGTTTGGGGGCTTGCCGGCTTGACCCCAAGGATACTGGGCATTTCCGGCGCGTTGCCGCCGGGGCAAGCCACCCCAAGTTATTTATCGCGCCACGCGTCCTGCGCCTTGCCGCATGCCGGCACAGCCCCGAGCGCGGTCGCGATCGGATCGTAAACGACCACTTCGGCGATCGACCAAGCTCAGTGGCTTGGGTACGCGGTGCCGAGCGCGTAGAATCCCGCCTTTCGGGAGCCGTTCCATGTCCACCCCCCAAGCCCATCATGCCATTGGCGTCTTCGATTCCGGCGTAGGCGGCCTTACGGTCGTGCGCGCGCTGATGGACAGACTGCCGTTCGAGCACATCACTTATTTTGGCGATACCGCGCGCGTGCCCTACGGCGTGAAATCGGTCGCGACCATCGAGCACTACACGCAGCAGATCGCCGATTTCCTGCTGCAGCGTGACGTGAAGATGCTGATCATCGCCTGCAACACCATGGCCGCCGTCGCCGCCGAAGCGGTGCGCGCCAGCGCCAGCGTGCCGGTGCTCGACGTGATCGAGGCCGGCGCTAAGAATGCCGTCGCTCATACGCTATCGGGTGGCATCGGCGTGATCGGCACGCCGACCACGATCAATTCCAACGCCTATGCCCGCGCCATCCACCAGCTCAACCCGGATTGCCGCGTCTACTCGCAAGCCTGCCCGCTGTTCGTGCCACTGGTGGAGGAGGGCTGGCTCGATCATCCGGTCACCCGGCTGACCGCGCAGGAATACCTGAAGCCGGTGTTCGTCGAGCGCATCGATACGCTGGTGCTCGGCTGCACCCACTATCCGCTGCTCAAGCCGCTGCTGCTCGATGTCGCCGGCAGCCGCACCGGCCTGGTCGATTCGGCGATCTCCATCGCCGACCAGGCGGCCGAATTGCTGCAGCAGCAGGGTCTTGCCAATCCGAGCCGCGAGCGCCCGAGCTATCGCTACCACGTGACCGACGTGCCGGTGAAGTTCCAGACCATAGGCGAGCGCTTTCTCGGCCGCAGCCTGGGGCAGGTCGAGCTGGTGCAGTGGTAATTGTGGTCTGAACGCATGATTGCCCTGCCACCGGCCAGCCCACTCGGCTAAGGTGGCAATGTCCCACTGCCGCGTCGTCTTGCCATGCTCTACGGCCTCACTATCCTCTGTGCCTTCCTGCTCGCCGGCGAGATGATCGCCCGCATCGCCGGCCTGCCGATACCCGGCAGCGTGCTAGCCATGCTGTTGCTCACCGGCTGGCTGCTGATGCGGCGTGGCGTCGAGCCCCGGGTGGCGCGGGTTTCGTCGGGGTTGTTGCGCTATATGCCGCTGTTCTTCGTGCCGGCTGGCGTCGGCGTGATGGAGCTGGGCCCGCGTCTCGCGACCGAGGGCTGGGCGATGGCGGCGGTGATCGCATTGTCCACCGCGATCACGCTGGCAGTGACGGCACTGACGCTGCAATGGCTGCTGAGGCGGCGGCGATGAACACATTGGCCGCGCACTGGCAGCAGGCATGGGCCTGGCTGCATGACTTCCCCGCCTTGTGGCTGGTGGTGACGGCCGCCGTGTTCCTGCTGGCCGACAAGGCATTCCGCCTGACTCGTCACTTCCCGCTGTGCAACCCGCTGCTGCTGACGATGGCGGGCCTCGCGCTGGCGCTGACGCTGTTTCAGGTGCCCTATGCCGATTATTTCCGCGGCGCACGGCCACTGCACTGGCTGCTCGGGCCCGCCACGGTGGCGCTGGCGGTGCCGCTGTACCTCAACCTGCATCACGTACGCGCTTCGCTCGCGCCATTGACCATCGCCTTGGCGGTGGGCGGCCTCACCGGCATCGCCAGCGCGCTGCTGCTGGGCCAGCTATTCGGCCTATCAGCCGTATCGTTGATCTCGTTTGCGCCCAAGTCGGTGACCACGCCGATCGCGATGGCGATTTCGGAGCATCTGGGCGGCTTGCCGGCGTTGACCGCCAATGTGGTCATCGTCACCGGCATTTTCGGTGCGGTGATCGTGGCGCCGATGATGCGCTTGCTTGGGGTGAAGGACTTGATGGTGCAAGGCTTCGCGCTCGGCGTCGCCGCCCATGGCCTGGGTACCGCGCGTGCGGTGCAACTCTCTCAGACTGCTGGCGCGTTCTCCGGGCTGGCGATGGGGCTGAACGCCGTGCTCACCTCGCTGGCGCTGCCGCTGATCCTGGCGGTGTGGCCGATGTAAAGCGGCGTGCGTGCTAAAAACCGCGAACCCGAAGGCGCCCTGGCCGTGCGCAGCAGGGCCAGACGTTGCGCCACGTGGCTGATCGGTTGCGTTGGCCGCGCTTATTCGACAACGATCTGCATCAGTTGCCAAGCGCAACGCCGGTAGTACTCGGTGTTGCGCAGCTCGACGTGCGTATCGAACGGATACATCACGAATAGCGGCCCCTTGTCGCGCACGGTCATCAGCTTGCCATTGCGCTTGCGCGCGAGGATCACGTTATAGCGCTGGCTATCGTCGATCGGAATGATCGTGACATAGTCGTTCAGCGCCCTCAGCGACAACTGCGTGCCACGCATACCCACTGCGGCCAGCACGTCGCGCAGCAACGGGCCTTCGAAGGTCTGGGGCTGCGGATACCAGGGGGTCGGGACGGTGAGGCGGTATTGCTTGAAACGCTGCAGCATCGCGTCGTCGAACAAGGCAGGGCCTGGCTGGCCGTGCTCGATGGCGCTGGAAATGGTCAGCACCACCGGCCCTTTCGGCGTGTCCCGCGCGCCCGAGAGCGGGCTGAGCAGGGCCAGAAGGCAGGCCAGCAGCCAACGGCGGGTCAGAATGTCGGTCATGGCGGATCGATTTCGGTTGGTTGGATGCTCAAAGCGCCCCGGGTGGTGGCGCAAAGCTGGCTGGCAGCAGCGTGCAGTGCATCGGAGGGCGTGGCTTCCAGCTCGGCGAGCCGCTGTGCGAGTAAGTTGGCGCCGATCTGCAGCGCGATGCCGCGAGCACTGTGGGCATGCCGCCGCCGCGTGTCGGCGTCGTCGCTGGCGGTGTAGTCGGCAAGCAGGGCGTCGATGCGCGCGAGGCCGCGCTGGGCCAGCTCGCGCCAACGCTCGGCGGTGCAGCCCAGCTGCTTGCACGCTTGTTCCTCGTCGCACAGCAAAGGGCTGGGCGCGAGCGAGGCAGGTTCGCTTTGTCGTGCGAATACCGCGTCGGTGAGCGATCGGATCGTGAACGGCTTGGCCAGCCACAGGTTCACGCCCTGCGCCGCCAGCTCGCCTTGCGGTTTCAATCCGGCGCTGACCAGCACGATGCGACCGGCCCAACCTCGCGCGCGCAGTGCGCGGCTGGCGGCCAGGCCATCGAGCCCCGGCATGTTGTAGTCGAGCAGCACGCAATCGCAGTCCGGATCGGCCGACAGCTCGTCGAGCACCGACAAACCATTGTCGACGGCGCGGACCTCGGCGCCGGCGGCGGTGAGGATATCGCGCATCAGCTGCAGATTGATGTCCTGGTCATCGGCGATCAATAGCTTGAGGCCGTCCAGCCGCGTCGGGCCTGAATCGGGGACGGTCGGTGCCGCCGCCGCCGCGGTGGCGCGTACCGTCAGCGTAAAGGTCGAGCCGTGCCCCTGCGTGCTGTCCACGGTGATCTCGCCGCCCATACGCCGTGCGTAGTCCTGGCTGATGTACAGGCCCAGCCCGGTGCCGCCGACGAGCTTGCCGCTCTGCGTCTGCTCGAACGGGTTGAACAGCCGCACGAGCTCGTCCTGGCCTATGCCAAGGCCGGTATCGCGGATGCGGGCGCGTAGCAACAGGCCATCGGCATCCTCCTGCCCGTCGAGCTGGGCCACCACGATGCCGTTTGCGGTGAACTTGAGCGCGTTGCCGATCAGATTGATCAGGATCTGCCTCAGCTTGCGACCGTCCAGCGCGAGGTAGGGAGGCAGCTCGTTGCTGACGGTCAGCGAGAAATGGGTGTGCTGCGCCAGTGCCTGCGATTCGAAAATGGCGTGGAGATCGTCTGCCAGTTCTGAGAGCGTGATCGTTTCCTCGCTCAGCTGCACACTGCCGGCTTCGATCTTGGCAACGTCGAGCACATTGCCGATCAGCCCCGAAAGATAGTGGCTGCTCTGGCGCACGTGCTCCAGATGGCGGCGTTGCTCCGGCGCGAGGCCGTCGTTGTTCAGCAGCTGCTCTGAATAACCGATGATGGCAGTCAGCGGCGTGCGCATTTCGTGGCTGATACTGGCAAGGAAACGGGTCTTGGCGGCGCTGGCGGTCAGGGCGTCGGCGCGGGCCGCATCGAGCTCGCCACTGCGGCGTTCGCTGCGCCACACCTCGCGCAGCGCAATCGCGGCAAACAGCAGCATCAGTAGGAACTGCAGCAGCTGCAGCGCGATACGCCAGTCGCCCAACGTCACGATCAGCTTCTCGTTGTGCAACAGCCGATCGCTGAAACGGGCCTGCAGTTCCTGGATGGCCAGGTGAACCTGAGGTTCGATGCGATCGAGTGTCCTGTTCAGCGCGACAAGATCAGCCGGCGTGAGCCCGCGCACGATGCGGGGATCGAATTCGGTAAACAGCCGGTTTATCGGGGCCAGCAGCTCGCTGTAGGTATGCCCCTCGCCAAACAGGCTTTTCATTGCGCCGTTCTGCGTGCTGACGACCCGGCTGACCAGGATGTCGTAGCGCAGGGTCAGCTCGGCCAAGCGTTCGGGCTCGTGGCGCGCCAGCCGTGCCGCGGTGCTGAAGCGCATGAACTCGCGATTCAGCGAGAAGGTATTCCACGATTCATCCTGGGTGCTGAAATCGGTGACGCCGGCGAGGCGCTCGCGCAGCTGATACTCGCACCAGATGGTCAACGCAAGAATTCCGCCCAAGACGCAAAGCGTGACCCAGAATGCCGTGCGGACCCGACGGGGGATAGGCTGGCGCAGTGTGGTCATGAGCACCTAGGGGAAAACCTGTACGGAACGCGATTTTATCCGTAAGACCTGCGAAATGCGAATGCCGTGTGGTGGAAAAGAAGCACAGGCTTCCGTTCAGGCCGCTGCATCGACCACGCGGGCGTCGCTGGCATTGCCATTGTCATAGGCATTGCCCAGCTTGCGCTGCTTGGTGGACTGCTGGGCCAGTTCGGCCTGTGCCTGCAGTTCCATCGCACGGCCTTGCGCCGCGATGGCGCGGTCGGCGTTGGAAGGATCGGCGGGTGCCAGCGCGGCAGCCTGGATGACACGGGCTTTGCGCAGCGTTTCCTCCGGTGTGTTGCCGGGCGAGAGATCGATGCGTACTTCGCCGGCGACCGCGTAGCGTTGGCCATCGGGGCCGGTGACCAGCTCGAAGCTGGCACCGCTCATCGCCAGCCCGGACGCCGCCGCCAGATGGGCCTGTTCATGCGCCCGTACTTGGCGGTCTGTCTGTGTCAGCGATTGCACCAGCGCTTCATCCTGCGGGCTCAATTCCTGGTCGGGCGTGATGCGATGTGATGCCGTGTTGGCATAACGCGACGACGAGGTCCCCAGGCCCGTCCATGTGGAGTAGGCGCTGTCGGGCCCATGTAGGGCATAAGAGGTGGCGCTGCCGATTTCCATCGGTGGGTGCTCGACATCCAAGTAACTGAATGTTAAGCACAAGTCGGCGTTGGGCGCAGCGTAAAGCACGCGTGCTGGTGCGATGGATGCGCCGTTCGTCGCAGGCCGCCGACGATCGGTTAGGCGTGGCTAAAAAACGCCGGCAAAGCGGTTCTGGCCATCAGCGCGAAGCGCCCGCAAAGGCGGCGCATTGCACTTCCGTCGGTTGCCCTGAAGGGCGATGACCGGAACCCCTTCGGTTGCAGAAAGTACACGACGGATGGCCGGCGAGCACGAAGCCGCCGAGGATCTGTCGGCGGTGCTAAACACGCAACAGGGCTTCACGCCCGGGCAGCCAGCGATCCAGATGAGCGATCGTGGCCGGCAAGTCGTTGGCGAGCAGCCCTTCGGCCGCTTCACGGGCAGCTTCGACGAGGTCGGCATCGGCCTCCAGATCGGCAAAGCGCAGCATCGGCACGCCCGATTGCCGCACGCCGGCAAGCTCGCCCGGCCCGCGGATGCGCAGGTCTTCCTGGGCGATGACGAAGCCGTCGGTGTTCTCGAAGATCACCCGCAACCGCGCCTTGGCCGTGTCGCCCAGCGGCCCGCTGTAGAGCAGCACACACAGGCTGGCGTGGGCACCGCGACCGACGCGGCCGCGCAGCTGGTGCAATTGCGCGAGGCCCATGCGCTCGGCGTGTTCGATCACCATCAGGCTGGCGTTGGCGACATCCACGCCAACCTCGATCACCGTGGTCGCCACCAGCACCTGGATGCGGTTGGCGATGAATTCGGCCATCACCGCCGCCTTCTCGTCCGGCTTCATCCTGCCGTGCAACAGGCCGACGGCCACGCCTTGCAGTTCTTCCGACAACTGCGCGTGGGCATCGACCGCCGTCTGCAACTGCAATGCTTCGGATTCCTCGATCAGCGGGCACACCCAGTACACCTGGCGACCCTCCATCACCTTGGCGGCAATGCGCGCTATCACCTCGTCGCGGCGGGCGTCCGAGATCAGCTTGGTCACGATGGGCGTGCGCCCCGGTGGCAACTCGTCGATCACGCTCACGTCCAGATCGGCATAGAAGCTCATTGCCAGCGTGCGCGGTATCGGCGTGGCGCTCATCATCAGCTGGTGAGGGCTTGAACCCTTGGCACGCAGCGCCAACCGCTGCGCAACGCCGAAGCGATGCTGCTCGTCGACGATGACGAGGCCCAGGTTTTTGAATTCCACCTGCTGCTGGAAAATGGCGTGGGTGCCGACCACCAGCGGCGCGGTGCCGAGGGCCGCATCCTCGATCGCGGCGCGCTTGTCCTTGGCCTTGAGGGAGCCGGCCAGCCACACCACTTTGATGCCCAGCGGCGCGAGCCAGCTCGAGAGTTTGCGATAGTGCTGCTCGGCCAGGATTTCGGTCGGCGCCAACAGCGCCACCTGGTAGCCACATTCGATCGCATGGCAGGCGGCAATGGCGGCAACGATGGTCTTGCCCGAACCGACGTCGCCCTGCAGCAGCCGCTGCATCGGATGCGGCGTTTTCAGATCGCGTGCGATGTCGAGCAAGACCCTGTTCTGCGCGCGCGTCAGTGCGAACGGCAGGCTGGCAACGAGTTGCGCGGCGAGGCGACCGTCGGCCGCGATCACCGGTGCGTTCTTCTCGCGCCGCGCGGCGCGCGCCATGCGCAGGCTGAGCTGCTGTGCCAAGAGCTCGTCGAACTTCAGCCGGCGCCAGGCCGGGTGGGTGCGGTGCTGCAGCAGCACGTTGGGGATGTCCGGCGTGGGCGCGTGCAAGAGCTGCACGCTGTCGGCAAAGGCCGGCAAGCCGTAGTCGGCCAGCATCGCGGCGGGCAGCGTATCGGAGAGCCGGCACTCGCGCAGCGCCTTGCCGATCAGCTTGGCGATCGCCGCCTGGTTCATGCCAGCCGTGGTCGGGTAGACGGGGGTCAGCGCCTCGGACAGCGCCGCGCCGTCGCCCACGCTCTTGATCTTGGGGTGGACCATTTCGTCACCCCAGAAGCCGCGGCGGATTTCGCCGTACAGCCGCACCCGCTTGCCGACAGCGAGCTGCGCCGCCTGGTTGGGGTAGTAGTTGATCAGCCGCACCACCAGCATGCCGCTGGCGTCCGCCACGCGCGCCACCAGCTGCTTCTTGGGGCGGAACATCACATCCAGCGTTTGCACCTCGCCCTCGACCAGCACGCTCGTGCCCATCAGTGCATCGGCGATTGGCAGCAGCTGGGTCTCGTCCTCGTAGCGCAGCGGTAGGTGCAATACCAGGTCGAAGGCACGATTGATCCCGAGCTTGGCCAAGCGCGACTGAAGGGTAGGGGCGAGGGCGGCGAAATCCATAGTGGAACGGTCGTTCTGCGTGCGGCTACTTTAGCCGGTTTACCGGGGGGCGCAAAGCCACATCAAACCGTCATCGGCCGGTTTCAAGATGTCTGCCGCACCGGCTGCTATGGTGACACCCGGGCCGTGGGCGGCGGGATCCGACAACAACACGATCGAAAGGAGTGCATATGCAAGTCCAGAACTATCTGTTTTTCGCCGGCCGCTGCGAGGAGGCGTTGGCCTTCTACCACGATGTACTCGGTGCGCAGATTGGCTACCTGATGCGTTTTTCCGATGCGCCCGAAGGCCAGCAAGGCGACGTGGCCTGGCGCGAAAAGGTGATGCACGCCAACGTGACCATCGGTGAAACGCAATTGATGGCATCCGATGGCATGCCAAGCCAGCCGGTGGCCATGAGCGGTTTCAGTCTGTCGCTGAGCCCGGCCACGCAGGAGGAAGGCCGGCGCCTGTTCGATGCGCTGGCCGAGGGCGGCGAGGTGCAGATGCCATACGGCCCCACCTTCTGGGCGCAGGGCTTTGGCATGCTCCGCGACCGGTTCGGCGTGCCGTGGATGGTGAACGTCGAGCGTTGATCATGGCCGGGGCCGCAGCCCCGGCTTCGCGGGGTCAGGCCTGCTGCATCGTCACATGGTGCGGATGGCTGGCGATGCGATCGAGCCAGGCGCGCACGGCGGGGAAGCTATCGAGCGAGAAGCCGCCCTCGTTCGCCACGTGGGTGTAGGCGTAGAGCGAGATGTCGGCGATGGTGTAGTCGCTGCCGGTCAGGTAGGGCGTCTTCGCCAGTTGTTGCTCCATCACTGCCAGTGCCTTCAGGCCACCGGCCTGCTTGGCGTCGAACTCGGCGCGGCGCGCCTCGGGCAGGCCGAGGTAGTGCTTGATGAAGCGCGCCACCGCGATATAGGGCTCGTGGCTGTATTGCTCGAAGAATTGCCATTCGAGCACACGGGCACGGGCGAGGCGCTCACTCGGCAGGAACGGCGTGCCCTCGGCCAGGTAGTTGAGGATGGCGTTCGATTCGCTGATGCACTCGCCACTGGGCAATACCAGCACCGGAATCTTGCCGTTGGGATTCAGCTGCAGGAATTCGGCGCTGCGGGTGTCGCCTTGCAGGATGTTCACGTGGCGCCATTCATGCGCGAAGCCCAGCAGGGTCAGCAGCAGCTTGATCTTGTAGCAGTTGCCCGAAGCGATATCGCCATAGACGATCATGATGTGTTCCTAGGATTGCGCCGAGGGGCCGATCACGCCGGCTTCATTCTTCGTAGTAGGTACGGATGGCCTGCAGCACCTTGGGTTGGCTCTTGTAGCGCGTCTTGATGCGGCTGATGTCACTATCGACGGTGTCACAGCGCAGCTTGGTCAGCTCCCGGTTGCGCTTCTTGTCCGCTTCCGAACCATCGCCGTTGAACTCACCGGCGAGATGGTTGCAGGTCACGCCGCGATCGAGCACGGCGGCGGCATCCTTGGGCAGGGTCTTCAAGGTCTTGTCGTAGTGCTGCCAGGGGTCATACTCAGCTGCCGCATGGCCGGACAGCAGGAGCAGCAAGGCAAGGCCGGTGCATTGCGCCATCATGGTTGTGGCTTCCTCAGTGCGGGCACCGCAGGCAGGTCACGCAATCCCCGGGCTTCTTCCGGATGGCGGGCCCGTTCGGCGGACGTCAGGCTGGGCGTAGACTTGGCGATTCGGCCCGATCGCAGCCGGTGCGATCGGGCAGCGAAACGATTAGAAGGGTTGGGTAGCCGGACCCGCGCTCTTGAAGCCCTGGATATCGCGCACGTTCTTTTGCACGGCCACGGCGCCGAACAGGCTCAGCAAAAAGGCCATGGCGTAAAAGCCCTTTTCCGAATTGGTAAGCGTGGCGTTCCACAGGCCGATGGCCAAGAGGGCGACGGCCAGGATCACCGATACCCACGCGAGGCTGTAGTACATGCCCGTGACAGGAATGTCTTCCAGTCGATCACGCACCGATTTTTGCAGCGATACGGCGGCAAACAAGCCATAGCTCAGCAGCACGAAGTAATAACCCTTTTCGTTGAGCTGCATCTGGGCATTCCACAGCCCGAGCAGATAGACCACGGCACCGATCAGCAAGGCGGCCCAAGAGGCTGCGACGAAGGCGCCGGACGGGCGCTGGATGGATGCGGACATGGATTTCCTCCTGATTTTGATGGTCATGGGCGCGGCGGCCCAGCTCGTCTGCGTCACTGCGTGCACGCAGCCGCGCGGGAGCAGTTTTATCACGTCGCTACAGGTGTGGCGAGATTTTTGTCAATTTGACGTCAGAAAAACAAATCAGTCAGGTAACGCCTGCGTGCTCCATCTCGTGCCGGTAGCTCGCTCGCTTGTCTGACATGGCGCCACTTGCAGGGCACAGCCTTGGCCGGTCATGCGTGGCAGCGCCAGTGTCCCGTCCGGGCAACGATGCCTAGTCGCGCCGCCCCACCAGCTGCAGGCGCTGCAGCGCCAGCGTGGCGCGTGGCTCGAAGTTGCCCCATAGCGCGGCGCGCAGCGCGTCGGCCTCGGCGGCGTAGCGGGTATCGAGCAGGGCGGCGCTGCCCTGTTCTTCCCACTGCGCTCGGTTGACGCGGTATTGCGCCAGCCTGAGGTTGCAATAGTTCGCCAGCTGGCTGGCCAGCGCCCGATCGGCCTGGTTCAGCCGCCACGGTTGCTGCATCGCCACCACGCACTGCTGCCACGATTGCTGCGCGGCTTCGAACTGCGCAAGCCGGGCGTCCTCGTTGCCTGCGAGCCAGAAGCCGCGAAAATCGCCGTAGCTGTTGTTGGCCACGATGGCCTGCTCGATGGCGCGATCGAAATGCAGCGCGTCGCTGCGGCTGGTCCAGGTGATCGCGGCCAGCAGCAGTGCACAAGCGAGGCTGATCGCAGCGTAGTTCAACCACGGCCGTGTACGCCCTGCTGCGCCGGCGTAGACGGCGGCCAGGAGCGCACCGCCCGCCAGGCCGCCGAGGTGACAGGCATTGTCGATGCCGGGAATGGCAAGCCCCATGCCGATATTGAGCGCAATGATGACGGCCAGCTGCCGGATCCTGGTATCGGCACGGCGTATGCGCTGGCGAAACAGCAGCAGCAAGGCCAGATAGGCCCCCGCCAAGCCCATGATGGCGCCGGACGCACCGGCACTGATCACCAAGGGGTTCCACCATGCACTCGCCAGGCCGCCGATCAGGCCGCCGCCCAGATAGATGGCGCCATAGCGGGCACGTCCGACAAAGCGCTCGACCAGCGGGCCCAACACCAGCAGCGAATACATGTTCACCGCCAGGTGCAGTGCGCCGATGTGCAGGAACATGCTGATGAAGAGTCGCCAGGGCTCGTCGCCCAGCGTGAGCACGGAGAAGTTCGCTCCCCAGTTCACCAGCGTGCTGCCATGCGCACCATCGAGCGGCACGCCCATGGCCAGCTGTACGACAAAGACCGCGACATTGGCCGCGATCAAGAATGCGGTGACGGGAAAACGGCGTGACCAGGTGGCAAGGAGCATGAAGAAGATCCGGGAGCGGGCAAGCGATGCTAGCGGTCCGCCGGGGCGGCGACAAGCGTCCACGCGACTGGCATACGCTGTGGGAATAGGCCGACGCCATGATCCGAGATGAGCCGGCAGCCCGCCAGCCGGTGCGGCTGTACTTTTTCCTCACTGCGGCAGGGCGCCGTACCGGATCACTACAAAGGAAAAACAATCATGAAACTACTGAAGCTGCTATTGCTGGGTATCGTCTCCGCCACCTTGCTATCGGCCTGCGGTGGCGGGGACGATGATATCGACGATCGACTGGATATTGCCGACCCCAAGGTTCGCTTGGTCCACGCCATTCCGGCCGGGCCGAACGTCACGATCTATCGCAATGGCGCTGCCGTGGCCGATGCGACCGATGTGGGCTACAAGTTCGCCTCGCAGTATTTCGATGTGGATAGCGGCCAGACCGAGCTCGCGGTCAAGAGCCCGGACGGCACCACCAGCTATGGCGCGGTGGCGCTGGATGCCAAGCGCGGCGACAAGTACACCGCGGTGGCGCTGATCGGCGATGGCGCGGCCGATGTGCTGCTGATCGAAGACCCGTACAACAAGGGCATAACCAGCGACGACGCCCGGGTGCGCGTGGTCAACGCCGCGTTCAATGCGCAGAACATCGATGTTTACCTGACTGCGCCAGGCGTGGATATCAACACCGTCAGCCCGGATTTCGCCGCAGTCACCTACAAGACCGCCAACCCGTCCTCGGGCAACGATTCCAAGGAGCTGGAAGGCGGCGACTACCTGCTGCGCATCACCACCGCCGGCAGCAAGACGGTGATCTTCCAGTCCACGGTGACGCTCGCCAAGAACGCCGACTGGCTGTTGCTGCCGATTCCGGCCGATGGCATCGGTGCGCTGGTGCCGGAAAGCATCAAGGTACTGGTCGCCAAGTCCGATGACGCGTCCAAGGCCACCCTCGAGCTGGTGAATACGCCCTAACCTTGCAGCTTCGGGGTAAACAGAAAAGCCCGGCTTCGGCCGGGCTTTTCCACATTGCGGCGCGCCACAAGGCGTACTGGCCGGCCCCGTATTCGCCCTTCACACCATTCTGTGCGCTTCGATCGGCGCACCGTCAGCGAACTGCAGTGCTGCCAGCCTGGCATACAGCGGCGAGCTCGCCAGCAGTTCGGCATGGCTGCCTTCGGCAACGATGCGGCCGTGCTCCAGTACCACGATGCGATCGGCCTGCTGCACGGTGGCCAGGCGATGCGCGATCACCAGCGTGGTGCGGTTGTGCGCGGCATTGTCGAGCGCCTGCTGCACCGCGCGCTCGCTCGCGGCGTCGAGCGCGCTGGTGGCTTCGTCCAGCAGCAGGATGGGCGGGTTCTTGAGGATGGCGCGGGCGATGGCGATGCGCTGACGCTGCCCGCCCGAAAGACGCACGCCGCGCTCGCCGAGGAAAGTGTCATAGCCTTCGGGCAAGGCATCAACGAAGTCGCTGGCGGCAGCCATTTCGGCGGCGGCGCGCACTTCGGAATCGCTAGCGTCCAGCCGGCCGTAGCGGATGTTGTCGGCCACGCTGCCGGCAAAGATCACCGTTTCTTGCAGCACCACGCCGATCTGCGAGCGCAGCTCGGCCAGCGCGAGATCGTGGGTGGCAATGCCATTGAAGGTGATGCGGCCGTGCTGCGGGTCGTACAGCCGCAACAGCAGCTGGAACAGTGTGGTCTTGCCCGCGCCGCTCGGGCCCACCAGCGCCACGTGCTCGCCGGGCTGGATATGCAGCGTCAGGTCGTCCAGCGCGGCAATGCCGGGGCGCGACGGGTAGGCGAACCCCACTGCCTCGAAGCGCAGGCCTTCACCCTGTTGCGGCAGGGGCAGCGGCAGCCCTGTATCGGCTACCGGCGATTGCAGCGCCAAGAGCTCCAGCAGCCGTTCGGCCGCGCCGGCGGCGCGTTGCAGATCGCCCCATACTTCGGCGATGCCGCCCACCGCGCCGGCGGTGACCACGGCATAGAGGATGAACTGCGACAGCTCGCCCGCGCTCATGCGGCCATCCATCACCGCCTGGGCGC
Organism: Chitinolyticbacter albus; assembly: GCF_024437655.1. GTDB lineage: Bacteria > Pseudomonadota > Gammaproteobacteria > Burkholderiales > Chitinibacteraceae > Chitinolyticbacter > Chitinolyticbacter albus. The sequence continues at coordinate 4,236 of NZ_JANBVF010000016.1, read as the reverse complement.
CCAGCCACAGCACGAACACCACGGCGGCGAACACCAGCAGGATCACCACCGCAGTCAGCCACGAACGGGCGCGGATGCGCTGCAGCGCGGTGGCGTAGGCCGACTCGACCGAGGCGGCGAAGCGCGCAGCCTCGTACGGCTCGCGGGTGAACGACTGCACGGTGGGCATGGCGTTGAGGATTTCACCGGCCAGCGCGCTGGCATTGGCCACCTTGTCCTGGCTGGCCTTGGAGAGCCGCCGCACCTGGCGGCCGAACACCAGGATGGGTGCGATCACCAAGAGCAGCGTCAGCAGGATGTAGCCGGACAGCGCCGGACTCGTGACGATTAGCATGGTGAGCCCGCCCAGCAACAGGAAGGCATTGCGCAGCCCCATCGACAGGCTGGTGCCGACCACGGTCTGGATCAGCGTGGTATCGGTGGTGAGCCGCGACAGTACCTCGCCGGTCTGCGTGGTTTCGAAAAATTGCGGGCTCATCCGCAATACGTGCTCGTAAACCGCGCGGCGCAGATCGGCCGTGGTGCGCTCGCCCAGCCACGATACCCAGTAAAAGCGCAGCGCGGTGGCGGCGGCCAGCACCATCGAGACCGCGAACAGCGCGATGAAATAGCGATCGATATGCCCGCGGTTGCCTGCAGCAAAGCCCTGGTCGATCAGGTGGCGAAACGCCACCGGTAGCGTCAGCGTGGCACCGGCGGCCACGGCCAGCGCGGTAAAGGCGGCGATCCAGCGGCCGAGAAAGGGCCGCAGGAAAGGCAACAAGCCCAGCAATGGCGTGATACGGCGGGTCGGGGAAGGTGAGGGCATCGGGATTCCTGGCTCGATTACTCGGCTGCGGTGCCTACCATGAGGCCGCAGCTGTATAGGCGGGTTTGCGAACAGGTGAGGGTGAGGCCGCGCTTTTGCGAGTACCGGCGTATCAAGCGGTAAGCTGCCGCGTACGGCGCTCAGGCTTAGAATGGCGGCGCCGTTGTCCTGCCGCTCTTTTCACGATCGTCCGTTCCCCAATACGAGCTACACATGATGTTCATAGGGCACGGCCCAATTGCTGCCACCGCCGCTCCTCCCAGTTGGCGATTACGTCCTCAGGTGAGCCCATGATTCTGCGCGCAGTCCATTACCACTTGTTCGATCACGAGTTGCCAACGATATGGCCTGATGCGAGTTCGGCTTGGCACCAGATCGATGGCGAGGTGGCGTTGTGGTTCGATGGCGACGAGGTGTGCTTTGTCTCGTGGGCCAGCGCGCCTGGGGGATATTGCATCGAGCTGCAAGCGCAGTCGTTTGTCAACGAAGGTACGCTGACCGCTGTGGAGATGACGGCGCATCCCTACTGGGCGCCGCTGATAGGCCGGCCCATCGACACGCGATACGCAGATGCGCTGCGTGAGGTGCTGGTGCTGGAAGGCGGTGAAGACAGCTTGTTCCTGGCAGCGCAATACGGCGACGGCACGTTGGGTGGGGACTGTGTGCGAATCGCGAAGCAGCCGCCTTGCTGATGCTGGCCTCACCGGCCAGTCCAAACAAAAAGCCGACCCTCAGGGGTCGGCTTTTTGCTGGCAGCGGTAACGGTCAGATTTCCTCGTACAGCGGCAGCGTGAGGAATTCGGCGAACTCGGTGCTGGTGCTCATTGTTTCGAAGATGGCGGCAGCGCGGGCATAGGGCACGCGTTCGAACTCCGCATCGCCATGCTCGGCGCGGATGGCGTCCAGCACCTGCGGGATCATCGTGCGCACCAGCTCGGCGGTCACCTTGCGGCCGTCGTCGAGCACGCCCTTGGGCGAGCGGATCCACTGCCACACCTGCGAGCGGCTGATCTCGGCGGTGGCGGCGTCCTCCATCAGGTTGTGGATAGGCACGCAGCCATTGCCGGACAGCCACGAGCCCAGGTACTGGATGCCCACGTCGATGTTCATCCTCAGGCCCGCCTCGGTGATCGGCGTTTCGGGCTGGAAGTTGAGGATGTCGGCTGCGCGGGTTTGCACATCGTCGCGCTGCTTGGCGATCTGGTTGGGCGCGTCGCCCAGCACCTTCACCCATTCCTCCATCGCGATCGGCACGAGGCCCGGGTGGGCCACCCAGCCGCCGTCGAAGCCGTCGCCGGCATCGCGCGTCTTGTCGGCGCGCACGGCGGCCATGGCCTTTTCATTGGCGGCCGGATCGTTCTTGATTGGAATCAGCGCGCTCATGCCGCCGATGGCGGGGGCGCCGCGCTTGTGGCAGGCCTTCACCAGGTTCAGCGCATAGGCGCGCATGAAGGGCACGGTCATGGTGATCTGCGCACGGTTGGCCAGGCAGAAATCGGCGTTGGTCTTGAACTTCTTGATGCAGCTGAAGATGTAATCCCAGCGCCCGGCATTGAGCCCAGCCGAATGCTCGCGCAGCTCGTAGAGGATTTCTTCCATCTCGAACGCGGCGAGGATGGTCTCGACCAGCACGGTGGCCTTGATCGTGCCCTGGGCAAGGCCAAGCTCGGCCTGGCCGGCGACGAAGATGTCGTTCCACAACCGCGCTTCCAGGTGCGATTCCATCTTGGGCAGGTAGAAATACGGCCCAGTGCCGCGCGAGAGCTGTTCCTTGGCGTTGTGGAACAGGAATAGCGCGAAATCGAACACCCCGCCCGATACCCGTTCACCATCGACGGTCACATGCTTCTCATCGAGGTGCCAGCCGCGCGGGCGCACCACCAGCGTGGCGATCTTGTCGTTGAGCCGGTATTCCTTGCCCGACTCGTTGCGAAACGCCAGCGTGCGGCGCACGGCGGCCTTCAAGTTGAGTTGACCCTGGATCTGGTTGGACCAGTTCGGGGTGTTGGAATCCTCGAAATCGGTCATGTAGCTGTCCGCGCCGGAATTGAGCGCGTTGATGATCATCTTGGCCTCGACGGGGCCCGTGATCTCCACGCGCCGCAGCGCCAGATCGGCAGGCACCGGCGCGATCTGCCAATCGCCATTGCGGATGTGTGCCGTTTGCGGCAGGAAGTCCGGCAGCTTGCCGGCATCGAGCTCGGCCTGGCGCAGCGTGCGCGCGGCCAGCAGCTCCTGGCGGCGGCCGTTGAAGCGGCGGTGCAGCTTGGCAACGAAAGCCAGGGCATCGGGCGTGAGGATCCCGGCAAAGGCGGGGGTGATCTCGGCGTGGACTTGAACGCCGGCGGGCAAGGTGGACATGCGGTACTCCTGGGTTGCGGCTGGATGTTGCATTGCAGTGTAGTGCGCTGCGCCATCACAAAAAAGCGCTAAACTGCGACAGGTTCTTTTACTTTTAAGTACATAATGGATGCGCTCAAACAGCTACAGACGTTTGTTTCGGTAGTGAATCTGGGCAGCCTGTCTGCCGCCGCCCGTGCCGAGGGCGTGGTGCCGGCCGTGATCGGCCGCCGGCTCGATGCACTGGAAGAGCGCCTCGGCGCCAAGCTGCTGGTACGTACCACGCGGCGCGTCACCCTCACGCAGGAAGGCGCTGCTTTCTTCGAGGACGGCCAGCGCATTCTGGCGGATCTGGCCGACGCCGAAGCCGCCGTCGGCTCGGGCAGCGCCCGGGTGCGCGGCCACCTTCGCATCAGCGCCCCCGCGGGCTTCGGCCGCCGCCATGTGGCGCCGCACGTGGCCACCTTCCAGCGCCAGCACCCGGAACTGCGCGTCACGCTTGATCTGTCGGATAGGCTGGTGGACCTTGCTGGCGAGCGCATCGATTGCGCCATCCGTATCAGCGAGCTGGCCGATTCCAGCCTGGTAGCGGTGCGGCTGGCGGAGAACCGCCGCGTGGTGGTCGCCGCGCCGAGTTATCTGTCCACACGTGGCGTGCCGCAGACGCTGGACGATCTGGACCGCTTCGAGTGCCTATCACTCGGCGCGAGCCAGGCCCGCGGCTGGACCTTCAAGCAGGATGGCGAGCTTATCAGCCGCAAGGTGAGCGGCGTGCTCGAATGCAACGACGGCGCCGTGCTGCACGAGTGGGCGCTGGCGGGCTATGGCCTTGCCTGGCGCTCGCTGTGGGAGGTGAAGGACGATCTTACCGATGGCCGGCTGGTGACAGTGCTCGATGGCTACGCCTCGCCCGATTACCCGGTCTACGCAGTGATGCCGCAGCGCAAGCACCTCCCACAGCGGGTGAGGCGGTTTGTGGATCATTTGAAAACTGCTTATGGGGCGGTGGGGTATTGGGATTAAGGGGGCGTAGCGCTTTCAGCGCGTGTTGGGGCGATTTGCGCCTGCGGCGCGGTGGTTTAGGTGCG
>NZ_JANBVF010000015.1 GCF_024437655.1 Chitinolyticbacter albus | reverse complement strand
GGTCTACGCAGTGATGCCGCAGCGCAAGCACCTCCCACAGCGGGTGAGGCGGTTTGTGGATCATTTGAAAACTGCTTATGGGGCGGTGGGGTATTGGGATTAAGGGGGCGTAGCGCTTTCAGCGCGTGTTGGGGCGATTTGCGCCTGCGGCGCGGTGGTTTAGGTGCGCGTTCCGCCGCGCCCACGGGTTCATTTCTTTTGCTTCGCCAAAAGAAACGAACCAAAGAAAAGGCGACCCCGTATCCGCGCCGGCTTCGCCGGTTCCCTCACTGCGGACAATCGAGTCGGCGCCTGCGGGACTCGGCCTACGGTCTCAAACATCCTCGGCGAAACCCCGCCCCGCTTGTTCCTCGCTCGGCGCTCCTGAGGGGAGTTCGGGTGGTACGCCGTGATTTGCTGGCAAGTTCTCCGCTCTTGAGCACCACGGTTCCCCCTTCGTAGAAGTGGGTGGGGGGGGATTGTGCAGGCAAACGGCTTGCTGTGAATCGTTCCGCAAATGTGGGCGCTTGCTTTTTTCCCCTTGGCCAGCGCCGAAGGAGCGGAGCGAGACCTAGGCTCGCGACCGACTGAGGGCAGCCCGGAGGGCCGCAAGGCGGGGTCGCCTTTTCTTTGGTTCGTTTCTTTTGGCGACGCAAAAGAAATGAACCCGTCCGCCGGGCGGAACCGGTATCTAATCAACGCGCCGCAGGCGCAAAATCTTTTTCGTCGTTAATTAGAAAATAAATCGTGCGCTATCCCCAATCTTCTACGGGACATTTCGACATTCTTGTCGCTCTGTCCGTACTGTGAAGCGAAAAAGCCCAGCATCGACCGGGCAGGAAGAAGTTTAATGAGTAAAGCTTATGTGCGATACGGAACATTTGATTCGATGACAGGAACAATCCCGTAGCCCGAAGCCTTAAGGAATCGTTCTATGCTCTTTCGCGTAAACTCTTGATCCTTCCCTGGCCCAACTGTCACCTTGGTTATTGGCAATGGCCCAGCACCTTTGAGTACGAAGTACGGGACGAGAACATTGTCACGAACACGAAACTGGATGAAATCCGGGGCGGGTTGCTCACTGTACACATAGCGCCACTCGGTTTCGTCTTTGAATCCGACGTGCTTAAAGGCTGCGGCCGCTGATCGCACCACTTTGGCCAAGAGCAGGCGTCGTTGATTTTCGTTTGTGATAAACGACCCCATTCTCTCTATTAGCCAATCGACACGCGCTTGTATTTCAGTTGCTGCTTGACCATGGTCGCCGACCTTCGAGTAAATAACCTGTTGGAATTCCCCTCCGATCTCACCAGTCAACTGTTCGAGGCCTGCGAGCGAGAGTTCGATGCTCACTCCCTGGCCTTCGCAGTAGCCGCGCCAATGGGTCAAGCTATCTGTGTCGGTACCAAAGCACGTAACGTAAACATCGGGTGGGGTTTTGAGGTAATCCTCCACGACATCATTGAGCACTGGGAGGAGCTTTGATTGATTCCAACCATGAAAGCGCGATGACTGTTGAATAGCGTCCTTTGCAGCCCTCAATCCGTGCACAAGCTCTTCACGGTCGTTCAAAAATGCTGCGTGGGATACAAAAAGTGAATGATTTCCCACAATTCCTTGGAGCCCATACAGACTTGTGTAGTGCACAAGGGTAGGGTCTAGGCCGAGTTGAGCGTACGAGTTTGCCATGTAGTTACGACCGATCAGGAGTAAGTGAGCAGGAGGCCCAGAAATCAGAGCAAAAACCTTAACTCAAAGTGTATTTCTAAAACAAGCATTGTTGTACTTGACGGCTTACCAGTGGATATATGAGGACTGAACTTCGGGAGTGGGCCACGATTTTTTAAAAGTGCGATCGATCCCGCCGATTTTCGGCTTGTGGTACAGACCCCGCGCCCGCATCTCCCTAGCTCCCCCTCCGGAGCCTCCCATGCCCCACCTCACCCTCGAATACACCCACAACCTCCCCGATTACGATGCCCATGCCGCGCGGCACACGTTGGCGCAGGCCATGTTCGAGTCGGGCCTGTTTGGCGAGGCCGACATCAAGGGCCGGGCGCATTGCCTGGCCACTTACCTCGTTGGTACTTCCGATACCGAAACGGCGTTTGTCCACCTACAGGTGGCGTTGCTCTCCGGCCGAAGCGCGGAGCAGAAACAGGCACTGGGCCAGCGGTTGCTGGCGGCGCTGCGCACCACGCTGCCGGAAGGGCACGGTGCGGTGCAGCTCACCATCGATACGCGGGATATGGATAGGGAGAGCTACGCCAAGGCGGTGTTGGCTGTCGTTAGTTGATCGGGCGTAGCGGCTGGAGGAGAGCGCGTTGAGCCCCGGCTCCCGCTTGCGCAGTCCGGCTGGCGCGTTTCAATCCTGCCTAGGGTTTGATTCGGCTGCCCTGGCCGGCTTTTCTTTCAAGACTTCGTTAATGCCTTCAAAGGCAAGGGGCGGGTTTGGCGAGGCGCCATGCTGGGCGCCCAGCCTGAGCGACAGGGCACCATCCGCCACCGAGACACCCAATACCGGCATGTGCACCAGGCGCGCGGAATGGGTCCACAACGCGACCCCGGCGGCGGTTGGTTTGCCGTTGATCCAGAGGACAAAGCAGTGGTCGGCAATCTGCCTTGCCCGATCCGATGCGGGGGTGGCGGCATCGCCCAGTGTCCAGGTCGCTGTCGCCGGATTCCAGAAGGCGATATCGGCGTCGTCGATACGGTCGCTGATTTTGGCGCGCAGCGCTGCCAGCTTCATCTCGCTGTGTAGCGCCGGTTGCGCGCATTGCCCGGCATCGGTCGCGCCGATCGCCTCGGTGATCCACAGCGACAGGCGCGGTGTTTCGGCCGCTGCCTGCGCAGAGCAGAGTACGGCCGCTGGGATGAGTATTTTCAGCAGTTTCATCGATTTGCACTTATGAAGTTGCATGCAGGCTGTCGCGGCGGCGCGGCGCGTCCGCAACCGCCTCAATCCTGCAGAACGACCAGCCCATCACCGCGGTCCAAACCGTTTTTCGCGGCGATCCACTTGCGGCCCTGCTCATCGATCGCGATAGCCTGGATGGCGTCTCCGCGCAGCGCGTTGTCCGTGTTCTTTCGGTTGTACTGGGTCCAGCGCAAGCCGTCGAAGCGGAACAATCCGTCGCTGGTTCCCACCCATTTGATGCCGGTCGCATCGATTGCGATCGCAGTGATGTTTCCAGCCGGGGCGCTGCGGGCGGTGATCTTCTCGTCGTAGCGCGTCCAACCATAATTGTTGAATCTGACGAGCTCTCCCATGGCACGGTACGAGAGGCTGGCACTGGTGCCTATCCACTTGTTGCCCTGTGGGTCGATGGCGATGGAAGACACATAGTTCGTGAGTGCGCGGCCGGTGTTTTCCGGGGTGTAGGTGGTCCACGCGCTACCGTCGAATCGGGCAAGGCCGCCATCCTTGGCGCTGGAGAGCGGTTTCTCGGGGGCCGTTGCCACCCAGATGCTGCCATCGAGGTCGACCGCGATCGCTTTCACATTGTTTGAGGGCAGCCGGCCGCCGGTGTTGTCCCGGGTATAAGACGTCCAGGTTTTCCCATCGAAGCGTGCCAGCCCGCGATCCGTGCCCACCCACTGGTGGCCATTCCTGTCCACCGCCACAGCGCGGACATCGGCCGAGGGCAGGCCGCGGCCGGTATTCGCGGGGGTATAGGCAATCCAGCGCGTGCCATCGAATGTGGAAAGACCGCCTTCCTTGGTATGGTCGTCATAAGTGCCTATCCAGACGCTGCCGGCCTTGTCCACGGCGATGCTCTGCACCTTGCCTGGCGCCAATCCCTGGCGGGTGCTTTGCGCCGTATAACGGGTCCAGCTCGTGCCGTCGAAACGCGATAGCCCCCGGTTACCACCTATCCATTTATGGTTGCGGCCGTCGATGGCGACGACGTTGACGGTGTCGTCGAGTAGCCCGTCGTTCGTGTTGTCGGGCGTATAGTCGGTCCAGCCCTCATCGAACCGTACCGGGCCGTAGCTGGTGGCCATCCACTTGCTGCCTTGGGCATCGATGACGACCGAATTCATCCGGGAGGGATTATCCACCTGGTGTGTCGGGTGGCGATGGAAGGTCCAGTTGCCGTCCTTGAAGCGGAAAAGGCCTTCGTCGGCGGCGATCCAGATATTGCCCTGCTTATCCATCGCCGCACCCTCTGCGTAGTACTCCTCATTGGTATTACCGATGAGTTGCTTGGGCTTGGGATAGGCTTTCCAGCTGCGGCCATCGAACCTGGCAATCTGGGCGAGCTGCACGGCCCAGACATCTCCGTTGGGCGCAAACAGGATGGATTCGGGGCCGTATTGCGGGCCGGTCGTCGAATTCTGGAATTCGGGATCGCTCTTTTTGTAGCTGTGCGTGCTGGCGTAGAGCGTCCAGGTCTTGCCGTCGAACTTGGACATGCCTACCCAGTGGCCGACCCAGATGTTTCCCTGGGGATCCACCGCGATGCTTCGGGGCGCATAACCCAGCAGATGCCCGGTGTTTTCGTACGTGTACGCGGTCCAGGTCTTGCCATCGAAGCGGGCGACGCCGGAGCGGCCATCGGTGCCCGCTGTGGCCACCCACAGCTGGCCGCGCTGATCGACGGCCATGGCCTTGATCGTATTGCTGGCCAGCGCGCCGCCGGTATTGTCCGTGTTGTAGTGGGTCCAGCGCTTGCCGTCGAAACGGAACACCCCATCGCTGTCGCTGCCTACCCAGGTGTTTCCCTGTGCATCGAACGTAATCGCCTGGAGTCTATGCGCGTGCAGCGCGCCGTTGGTATTGGCTGCGTTGTATCTGGTCCATTTTTTTCCTTCCAGCATGAACAAACCGTAGTAGCCGCCAAACCACAGACGGCCACGCGGATCGATCGCCACGGTCAAGAGGCTTGCATCCACGCCACGTTCCTCGTGGATGGTCCACGTTGGCGCCGGTGCCTTGCGCAGCTTTGCCAAGAGTTCGGTCGCGCCGGATTGCTTGTTTGTGTCCTCCGCCAGCTGGGTGAGCAAGCGCAATACCCAGTCGCGCTCTCCCGGCCTGGTCGGCGCATAGCGGTTTTCCGCGAGCAGCCTGCCCATGCCCAGCGCGCCGGCGCCCCAGCCAAAAGGCGCTAATGCGCCTTCCCTGTACATCTGCCATGCCTCGGGCACCGATCCGGCCTTCTCCAGTATGCCTCCGAGGATGGCGTAGCAATCGATGTCGTCCTGGGCAATGCCTTCCCTGGCGATCTTCGCTGCAGCTTCGGCGGAAGCTGGAACGCCGATGCCATTGAGGTGATGTCGGGCCAGTTCGGCAAATGCCGGCAGATAGCCGCCCGCAGCGGCGGCCTTGAGCCACGGCAGATAGTCGGCAGGCGGTTTTTTCAGATCCAGCTTCAGGGTCAACGCGAGGTTATACATGCCGTGCGCGTGCTTGGCCGCGGCAGCTTTGCGGTACCACAACAGTGCGGTATCGAGGTCCGGCTCGATGTCTGGTTTGCCCGATACGTCATACAGGCGGCCGATAAAGGTATAGGCACGCGGCTCGCCGCGTTCCGCCGCCTTGCGATACCACACCAGCGCGGCCTGTTTGTCCTGTGCGACGCCGCGGCCATACTGATACGTCAATCCCAGATTGAACATCGCCTTGGCGTTTCCCGCCTCGGCTGCGGCGCGCATGGCCTGCAATGCGTTGTCGTCCCCCGGCCAGAAACCCAACTCGTAGCCATTCATCAGGTAATACTGGGCTCGGCCATCGCCAGTGTCGGCCACAGCCTGCATCCCCGAAAACGCCGTCGCCATGCGCTTGGCGCGCATCTCGAGCAATGCCTGCTTGAAGCGGGCATCGGTGTTGCCGGATTTGGCCAGCTCCGTCAGCTTGCGCGCGCCGGCGGCGTCCCCGTCGCGTGCGGCTGCATAGGCTGCCGCCACCGCATCGTTGTCCTGAGCCTGCAATGCGGGCGCAGCCAGCACTGCGAGCAGCGTGATGGCAGCCCACGATTTCAGCAAAGAGGTATTCATAGAGTTATTTGAAAACGCACGTGATTGTTCAGAAGAACCCGGTGTCATCTTCACCGATATCCCCGGGGGATACAACGCGTGCCTGCGATGGCCCCACATATAGATGTCGTTTTGCAAATAGAGGCCGTTTCCTGCCAGGGGCGGGGACAATTCCCCCAGGAAATCAATTGCGTTTCGCGCTGGCGTTTTCTTTGTATTGCCTAAGCCGATACGCCGCTTTCATTCGCTTGCAGGTTTGGTGCATTGCCGCGCGTGGAGCCCAGCAAGGCCATCAGCAGGATCGGCCACTCCAGCCAGGCATGGGCACCTGCGGCGATGCCATAGAGCGACCGTGCCGCGGCATAGTCATGGGCGAAGTAGATCAGCAGCGACGCCACCGCCAGGCACGCGGCAATGCAGATGGGCGTTGTGATCACGGGTCTGGCCACGCGCCGCGTCTCGGCACTCGACAGCAGATGGATGACGCAGTAGTAATGCAGGCACTGCGCAAGGACGATGGCCGACAAGAGCGCAGCGCGTTGATCACCGCCCCAGCCCACCGGCCATAGTCCATCGAGCAGTCCGAGATACTGCTGCACTGGTGCCGGGGCGGAGCCGCCGTTCCAGCCACTCAATGCAACGATCAGGGGCAGCGCGAAAAGGCCGCTGATGTACCAGGCGAGTGTCTGGGCCGGCGGATATTGACGCGCCATATCCCACGCCATGAGCACCGGGGTGAAGTTGTGCGCCACGCCGAGCAACAACAGCACCCAGAGGATATGCCCTTCCTGCAGCAGGTACAGCATGGCTGAGGCCATGATCAAGCCGGCAATGCGCACGCGCCAGCCCGCGCCTTTGGGGGCAAGGGCGACGAGCACGGCCAGCAGCAGCAAAGTCAGCAGATCGATGATCTGGCTCGATGTGGCCAGGAAGTGGCCTGACCAGGTTGCGCCACGCGCACCGGCCTGGATCAGCAGCACTGTCCATAAGCCGAACCACCATCGCGCCGGCCATCGCGCGGCATACCGGCTGCGCAAGAAACCCATCTCCCAGATCACATGCGGCAAGCCGAACAGGGCGATCGAGACCAGGTAGAGCGGCAGCGGTAGCCATAAGGCCAGCGCGAGTAGCAGTGTCAGAAAGGTGGCGTGTGCAAGGGGGCGTGACATGGCTGTTCAGCTGCGTAACAAGAGCCAACCGAGGCCGAAGGACGTGGCATTGGCAAGCAATGACCACAGCAAGGTGCGACTGAAGCGGGTGTGCAGCCACCAGTGATACCAGGTCGCTTCCGCCAGGACCACGCCCGCCTCTATCGCCCATAGCCCCTGGCGATATTCATGGGGCGACAGGATGGATGCCATCTTCCAGGCGATGGGGTGCGTCATGGCAGAGGCGAGCACTGCCGCAACAAACACGCGCGAAGTCGGCTGGGACCGTGCCAGCATGACCATGACCGGCACTTCGCAGGCCAGCGTCAGACCGAGCCCTTGTAACTGGTTCATATCGCCTGGATCAAGCCGGGGAGCGGCGTCGGTTTGAATGTATGGTTAGGCTGCACTTTCTGCGTCACTCAGTGCCGCCTTCAGGACTGCTGATCGGACCCGAAGACGCGCAGCTCCTGCTGGCACCGGCAGGCCTGTGCAAGGCGCGCGGCCCACGCGATGGCCGCTTCGCGCGAAGGCAGTTCGAGCACGGTGTAGCCGCCGTTGAGCGGGGGCGCCCATGGGTAGCCACCCTCGGCGATCGAGGCGTCGGCCGCGACGAGCACGGGCGGCACGTCTTCGGCTATGCCGCCGGCGAAGACGTAGACGCCGGCGGCCTTCGCCTCCTCGATCACGGCGTGCGCGGCACGGCCCACCGATTCCAACTCGTTCTCGGGAACGACCATCGCCGCGCTGGGGAAGGAGATCAGGTATTTGGCCATGGCGCCCTTTCCTTGGAGATGGATGACGTTTGCGTAGTGTGTGCGGGGCTTAACGCACTATTGCAGCAGCTTTTGCCACCAACTGGCTGGCGTAAAGCTGCGGGTGAATTCTTCCTTGGGCATGCACTGTATGACCTTGCGCGTTGCCTCGCGGCGGCCCTGATAATAGAACCGCTCCGTTTCGACGATTTCCTTGCATACGCCTTCATCTCGCTGTAGCGCGCCTTTATAAGTCAGCTCCACAGTGCAGGCGCTGTTGATGCTCTTGCCTTTGCAGAACGCATCGGACGGCGTCGGCGTGAGCGGGGTGCAGTTCCACTTTGGCGCCGGCTCCTCGCTTTCATGCGCTGCCTTGCTGCGGCACAGCTGTTCATCGTGTACGAATCCGCCTTCTGGCAACTGGCGCTCGATGGTGACATAGCCCTCGCGTACACAATGCAGATCGATGGTGTAGGTCTTGCGGTTGATGTCGTTATCGCATCTGCCATTGCCGCCGCCGGCAAAGGCGGTGCCCGGGATCACGCAGGCGTCGCCGCTTTTCTTGCCGGCGCAAAAATTGTCGTAGCGATCAAATGCCTTGGGGTTGTTGCGCAGCCGCTCTGCCGCCGAGGCAGCCTGTGGCGGAAGGACGTCGGCAGCGGCCTGCCCGCAGTAGCAGGCCCATAACGCCGGGATCAGGTAAATGAATATGCGCATCGTCGTGCTCCTCAGCATGCTGGCGTGGGAACGGCTTTGATCTTGAACTGGATGGATTTCGCGCCAAAGCCGCTGCCTTGCTTGACTGTCACCGTGGCGCTCTTGGGATTGCGCGTTCCGGCAAAGAAGAGCTTCACTTCGGGTTTGCCGCTGACCTTCTGCACCTGCTCAACGCGGATCAGCTCGAAGCCGGCATCCGCAGCGGATGATGCCGTCCAGCCGTCGGACACGCTGCCGGGCAGCGTCACTTCGATGTTGTCGTAGGCATCCACCGTGGCCGTCTGCATCTCGCCCTGGCCCAGCGTCAGGGCGATTGCCGGGCGCAGCGCCTGCTCGGTCGGCGATGGATAGTTCAGCGTGAGCTTCATGGTTTTCGCCCAGCCTGAGGGCGCGCTCATGCGCACTTCGCTGATGCCAAAACTCGATGCATAAATATGCACCCAGCGGAATTTCTTCGCGTCATAGGGAATGTCGCGCCATCTGGGCACCACGTCGCGCGACGCCCGCATTTGCTCATGGCTGGCCTCGCCGAAAAGGGTCAATGGCGGCAGCGCACCTTGCTCGATGTGCTTGAGCTCGACCGTGGCGTCGATCGGCAGCAAGAACGACGTAATGGAGCCGATCTGCGCCTGGGATTGGGACGGCCAATGCTCGGTGGTGTCGCCGACGATGGGGTAGTAGCGAATGTTCTGGTGAAGTTGGGCCTCGCCAGCGGCAATGCAGGCAACTGCCGGGATCGGCGCGATCAGGAAGGCAGCAAGAATAATGGCCGGGACGGCTTTCATCATATTTATGGGTGCTAGGGATGATAGACAGCATGCGCGATAAAACTGAATGCATGCAAATGGCCGCTTTAAGACGCGCGGCCAGTCTATCAAGTATTGCTTGCCATGCCTCGCGGCAGACGGTTGATCACCCGGCTGGCGAGGCCCAGCGCAGCTCGCTGGCGAGTGCGCGATAGGCGCGGGGTGGCTACGTCCAGGCAGAGCTGGCCGCTGTCAATGGACCGGACGACGCTCGCTGCCTGTTGCGAGCGGGATGGACTGCACGGTGAACGGCACCTGATCCGGAATCGCGTTCGGGTTCTGGGCGTGGCGCAGCAAGAGATCGTATTTGGATTCGATGAACCACACCCGGCCTCGCGCGTACGTGCCAGAGGAGGGCGCGTCGAGCCCTTGCACCAGCGTGCGCAGTTCGGCTATTCCGTCGGTCAGGCGCAGCCGGGTGACGGTGCCTTCATTGCGTCGCTCGCCAAAGGCGTTGCTCTCAAAGACCAGGAGCTCATCTTGGCCTATCACCCGCAGTGCGTCGGCATTGCGCAGCGGGCGCGGCATGTCCAGCCGCGTGCTGGCGCCCGCTGCACCATCCGCACCGATATCGATGCGCCATAGCCAGGGCACGGCGGCGACGGCGCTCAGGTAGAGCCGATCACCATCGAGGGCAATGCCGTTGAAGGTGAAGCGCTTGCCGTTCATTTCCAGCTTGGGGCTGTCGGCCAAGAGCTCAGGCTGATCGAGCCAGACCGAGAGTGCAGTGTCCCTGGGTCGCAGTCGCAACACGCGCGGATGGTAGGAATCGGTGAGATAGACCGTGCCGGCGCCATCCACCACCAGGTCATTGCAATAGCCTTCGTCCGGCAGCGGGTAGCTCGCCTGCGTTTCGCCGGTGGCGAGGTCGTAGCGCTTGAGCGCGCTGGGCGTGGCGGGCACCGTGGTCAGGCCCAGGTTGCCCGAGCACACCCACAGTGCGCGCCGCGCCTCGTCGATGGCGAGGCCCTGCGTGTTGGCGAGTCCACCGCTGCCGGGCGGCACCAGCTGCCGAGTGGCGCCATCCGGGCGGACGCGCACCACGGCGCCCTGGCGCCAGCTGCCGATATAGAGCGTGCCATCCTGCGCGGCGGCCACGCTTTCCGGGTACCAGTCCGGCGGCAGCATATGGGCGTTGGGCGCGGCGAGCGTGACGGTGCTGGCGAGCAGGCCGGCGATAAAGGGGATGCCAGTGAGGGGGAGGCGCATGTCGCAATCCGGCTGAGGAGATGCGTCCTATTCTTTTCTGATTGGGGTTCTTGATAAAGAATGTACCGATTCGATCAGTCACAAGCATGAATTGGGAATGGACCAGCTGACCAGCATGGCGGTATTTGTCTGCGTGGCCGAGCGCGGCAGCTTTGCCGCGGCCGGAGCGGCGCTACGGCTTTCGGGCACCATGGTGGCCAACCATGTGGCGGCGTTGGAGCGGCATCTGGGCGCTAGCCTTATCCACCGCACCACGCGGCGCCATGCGCTCACGGCCATTGGTGCGGCGTATCTGGAGCGCTGCCGCGATGTGCTCGCCAGCGTGTCGGCGGCCGATCGCGTGGCCGACCAGCTCACTGCCGAGCCCAGCGGCCTGTTGCGGGTGACCGCGCCGGTCACCTATGGCGTGCACAGGCTGACGCCGCTGGTCGCTGCCTACCAGCAGCGCTATCCGGCGGTGACGGTGGAGCTCAACCTCAACGACAGGCTGGTGGATCTGGAAGAGGAGGGCTACGACCTTGCGATCCGCTCGGGCGAGCCCGCCAAGGATAGCCCCTTGATCGCGCGGCTGTTGCAAACGAGCCGGATGCGCATTGCCGCGAGCCCCGCTTACCTGGCCCGCGATGGCGTCCCGGACCATCCGCAGGCGCTGGCCGGGCACCGGCTGCTCGGCTTTTCTCCCTGGGGCGATACGCCGCAGCTGCGTTTCAGTCGCGACGAAGAGACGGTGGTCGTGTCCTTCAAGCCCAGCCTCACCATCAACAACGGCCAGGCGCTGCTGGTGGCGGCGCTCGCCGGGCACGGCGTGGTGGTGCAGGCAGATGTGCTGCTGGACGAACCGATCGCGGCGGGGTTGCTGGTGCCATTGTTGCCCAATTGGTTGCTGCCGCAGCGGCCTATCTATGCGATGCGCAAGCCGGATCGCGTGCCGGGCGCGCGGGTACGCAGTTTTGTCGATTTCCTGCTGACTGAATTTGCTGGGGAGCGGGAAGAAGATCGGGCGACATCATGAATAATGCCGCTCGTCCGGATTGGAACGAGCGGCATCGTGGTGCGGCTGCCGGCACCCGGGCTTGAGGTGCCGGCGGCTTGCGCTGTTGGCGCAAGCAGGCGGGTTGCTGGCAATGCGGCGGGTGCGGGATGGTCCGCCGCGCCAGCAATCCAATCGGGTACAGCCGGCGCTCGCTGCATCCGCCCGGTTTGCGGGTGGGCCGGGTGAATGACGCGAGCGCTTTACTGCAAAACAGAACAAAGAGCGGTTAACAGAACCCAGCGCAGCGGTTCTGGCAAGAAGCGTGAAACCCAGACAGTACTAAAACGTACGGCAAGTGAGCGCGACGTGGCCAGAAGGGTTCTGTTGGCCGCGTGAGCGCGGCGCTTAGTGGAACTGTTCCTCCTCGGTCGAACCCTTCAGCGCGGTGGTGCTCGACTGGCCTTGCTGGATCACCTGCGTTACCGAGTCGAAGTAGCCGGTACCCACTTCGCGCTGGTGCTTCACGGCGGTAAAGCCCCGGTCGGCGGCAGCGAATTCGGCCTGCTGCAGCTCCACGAACGCCGTCATGCCCTGGCGTGCGTAGCCGTAGGCGAGATTGAACATGCCGTAGTTGAGCGCGTGGAAACCGGCCAGCGTGATGAACTGGAACTTGTAGCCCATGGCGCCCAGTTCGCGCTGGAATTTCGCGATGGTGGCGTCATCGAGGTTCTTCTTCCAGTTGAAGCTCGGCGAGCAGTTGTAGGCCAGCATCTTGCCAGGGAACTTGGCGTGGATGGCCTCGGCGAACTTGCGCGCGTATTCCAGGTCCGGCTTGCCGGTTTCACACCAGATCAGATCGGCGTATGGCGCGTAGGCAAGACCGCGGCTGATTGCCTGCTCCAGGCCCGGCTTGGTGCGGTAGAAGCCTTCGGGTGTGCGCTCGCCGGTGCAGAACGGCCGGTCGTTGTCGTCCACGTCGCTCGTCAGCAAATCGGCTGCTTCGGCGTCGGTGCGCGCGATCAGGATGGTGGGCACGCCCAACACGTCGGCGGCAAGGCGGGCGGCAGCCAGCTTTTCCACCGCTTCGCGCGTCGGCACCAGCACCTTGCCGCCCATGTGGCCACACTTCTTTACCGAGGCCAGCTGGTCTTCGAAGTGCACGCCGGCGGCGCCGGCTTCGATCATGCCCTTCATCAGCTCGAAGGCGTTCAGCACGCCGCCGAAACCGGCTTCGGCATCGGCCACGATGGGCGCGTAGTAATCGACGCTGTCGTCACCTTCGGCGTGGCTGATCTGGTCTGCGCGCTGGAAGGTGTTGTTGATGCGTCGCACCACCGCCGGCACCGAATTGGCCGGGTACAGCGACTGGTCCGGGTACATTTCGCCGGCGATGTTGGCATCTGCCGCCACCTGCCAGCCCGAAAGATAGATGGCCTTGAGGCCGGCCTTGACCTGCTGCATGGCCATATTGCCAGTCAGCGCGCCCAGTGCGTGCACGTACGGCGTTTCGTGCATCAGCGCCCACAGCTTGTCAGCGCCACGGCGGGCCAGCGTGTGTTCGATCTGTAGTGAACCGCGCAGCCTTTCAACATCTGTTGCACTATAAGTGCGTTGAATGCCTTTCCAGCGCGGATTCTCGCGCCAGTCCTGCTCCAGTTGTGCAATGCGCTCTTCCCGCGTACTCATGGCTTTCTCCCGCAAAAAAGCTGGCCCTTTGGCCTCTGGTTGATGGGTTTTGCAGCGTGCACCGTTGCGGTGCAATAAATTTTGCGCTGCACCATGAGAGTGTAGTTTGTCGAAAATGACTACAAGTTGGGGATTGCACTTATCGCGATGTTTCAAGCGCCGGCGCGGGTCGCCGTCCTGCCGATCAGGCACTGCACGATCATCAGCGCGGCGCTGGCTGCCAGCAGGTGCTTGAGCGTATGGCCGCTCACGATGGCACTTGCGTTGAGGATCGCCTGGTCGGCCAACTCGGCGACCTTGGCCAGCACGTAGAGCGCGATGGCGGCGGCATAAGCCAGCCTGTCACGGCGCGGGGCATACCACTGCCAAAGTGGGATCAGCACCAGTGGGGCGAGCTGCAGCGCAACGTAGGGGCGCAGATCGCCGGTGCAATGCCACCACAGCACGCTGAGGACGGCAAGGACGGACAGTTCGATCAGCTGCCGGCTAGCGCAGGCCTGTGCGTGCACGCCGGCGAGCAGGCCGGCGCAGGCAAGCGCGATGGGCAGCCTGTCCCACAGCAGTCGACTGTCGTCGGGGGCTAGGTGGTAATAGCTCGATCCGACGGCGGTCAGCAGCAGCGCGACCAGGAACAACGCATGGCCATTCCAGCCAGCCTGCAATGCCGCAGCGTGGCGACGCGGCCAGAGCCGTAGCGCACCGTAAAGCGCGACCAGGGCAAAAGGCAGGTTGGACAGCACATCGGCGACATTGGCGATGCCATAGCCGCTGCGACGATCGGCGAAGGCGTGGTAGTCAGGCCATTGCGGGATGGGGCCGTGCCAGGCCAGGGCGGCGATCGCCAGCAGGGTGATGAGCAGGGTGTACGTGTGTTGCCAGCCGCGCATTGCGGTCTCCTTCAGTGATGCGGTGCGCGCAGTGTGATGGGGTGGCGTTCTGGATGAAACCTTGATCGCTTTGGTGGCAGTCTATAAGCTTAAAAGTATCGTATGGAGATACTTTTTGGACGAAACACAGCGTTTGCTGGTCGCGCTCAAGCGCCAGCTCAAGGCGGCGGGCCTGACCTATCGCCAGGTGGCGGCGGCCAGCAGCCTGTCCGAACCCAGCATCAAGCGCCTGCTCAACGGTGGCGGCATCACGCTGGAGCGGCTGTGCCAGCTGGCGACGCTGGCCGGGTTGACGCTGGCGGAATTGGTCGAGGAAGCCGAGCGGGGCGAGGCGGATCTGCATCGCCTCACCATCGAGCAGGAGGCTAGCCTCGTTGCCGACGATCGCTTGATGCTGGTGGCCGTATGCGCGCTCAACCATTGGTCGCTGGCCGAGATCACTGCGCGCTACGCGTTGAGCGAACTGGAAGCGCTGCAGCTGCTGTTGCAGCTCGATCGCATGGGCTTGATTGCGCTGCTGCCGGGCAATCGCATCCGACTTACCGTCGCCCGCGACTTCGACTGGCTGCCCGATGGCCCGATCCGCCGCTATTTCCGCGAGCACGGCCAGCCCGATTTCCTCGCCCATGACTTCGCCGGCGAGGAGGCTAGCCTGCAATTCACCCACGCCATGCTGAGCCCGGCCGCGCTGGCGCAACTGCAGCGCCAGCTCAAGCGCCTGCGCCAGGATCTGGCCGAGCTGCATCGCGACAGCCTCACGGTGCCGCTCGCCGAACGGCGCGGCGTGGGGCTGCTGCTGGCATTGCGGGAATGGGAGCCCGCCGCATTTTCCCGACTGCGTCGCGAGGCGCCGGCTCTGTCATAGCGTCGCGTGGTGGGCAGGGGAATTGCTGGAAACATGGAATACGGCCAGCCCATGCCTACACTACAGAACCGTTCCCGAAAGGATGCCGTGATGCGCGATCGTCTTGCTCTGCTGTGCCTAGTCGCATTGCTTGGCTGCCCGGGCCTTGCTGCCGCGATCGAGGTGGATATTTCCGGGCTGCAGGCTGTCATCGCCGATGGCGATGATTCTCCCGTGCCGTCGGGCCTCGTTGTTGGGGCCGCCGCCATCGGCTATACGCCTCGCTACAAGGATGCGGACCGGCGCGGCATTGTCGTGCCCGGCTTTGTCTACTTTGGCGAGCGCACGCTGTATCTGGGTGATCGGGTGCGCTACTACTTCTATCGCGGTGATGGCGTGGGCCTGTTTGCCTACGGCCGGGTGCGCTTTGGCAACCTCGATCCGGAGGATACCGACGCCTGGCACGGCATGGACCAGCGCGAATGGCAGTTCGAGGCGGGCCTGGGCACGAGTCTCGTCACCGATTACGCGCTGATCACCGCGCGCGTTTCCAGCGACGTGACTGGCACCAGCAACGGTCAGGAGGGCCTGCTGTGGGCCGATTTCCCCTGGGTGCAGGGGCGCTTGCTGCTGATGCCGGGTTTCGGCGTGGTGTGGCGCAGCAGCAATCTCGCCAACTACTACTTCGGTGGGGTCTCGCAACACGAAGCGGCGCCAGGCCGACCGGCGCACGATACTGGCAGCACCATCTCGCCGATGGCAACGCTGGTCACCAGTTATCGCATCAACAAGGAGTGGCTCGCCTCCGGCATCGTCGGCATCGAGCACTACGCCAGCGGCACACGCGACAGCCCCTTGATCGATCGCAGCAACGAAATCACCGGCATCCTCGCGCTCGGCTACGTCTGGTAGGCCGGGCGATCTGCTTGGCTCAGGCCGGGGCGATGGAGCGTTGTAGCTGCTCCAGGATAGCTTCGTCCTGGATCTGGTCGTCATCGAGCAGCAGCACGATCTTGCTGATGATTTCGGCAGTACGGGCATCGCTGTCTTCAAACGGCAGTTGTACGGCCTTTTTCGGCAGCGACTGCCAGTCGGGGATGACGCACAGGTAAGCGCCGGGCTCGATATGGATATGGCCGCTACCCAGGTGGATACGGTAGTTCGCGCGTTTGCCGTCCACGTGCACATGGGGATTTGCCAGCCTGATGCGCTCGCCGCCAAGCGCTGGCGCAATGGCGCTGATCAGTGCCAGCCGAGCGGTTAGGCTCTCGTTCGAGCTGTAGCTGTCAGCGCCATGCAAGAGGGCGCGGGCGATCAGCAGATCAAGATCGCGCATGCCTTCGCTGAAGGCAATCGGAGGTACGTCGGTAAGGGCAATGGGTGTTCCCGCCTCGCTGAACCAGACGCCGGCAGTGACGACTTCGGGCACTTCGGTGAAGTAGTGATGATGGAAGTCGAAATCGATATGCGCGCGTATCGTGCCGTGCAAGCGACGGCTGTGCTCCGCGTCCTCGCTCCAGCCTGAAGGGCGCCAACCCCGTGCCTTGAAGATGCCTTGCGCCTGGCGGGTGCTCACCCAGCGCCCCGCATAGCGCTGCGACACCACGCCGGCCTCGATTTCCGCCGGGGTGGGAACGTACAGCTCGCGAAATACCTGCTTGATCGGTTGCTGCATGCCGCAGCCGATCGCCCAGGCCTGCCACCGGGCAAGCGTGCCGCCCTGCAGCCATTCGATGGGATGGGCCAGCCGCACCCGCCCTGCGGGCTCCGCAAAGCCGTCCGGATGGGCCAGCAAACCCAGGCGGTAGGCGCCGTATTGCCCCGCTTCATCACCCCAGACCAGCTCCTTGATCAGCGCATAGGCAAGCGGATGCTGCTGTGCCTGTTCGAGCTGCTCGGGCGAGAGCCAGGTCTGCCTTACGAGGTGGCTTTCCAATACCTGCACAAAGCGGCGGCGTTGTTGCTGTAGCTGCTCCCATTGCGCCTTGTAGGCCAGCCATACCGGATCCTTCTTGATGGCTGCCGGGGCCTGGGCGAGGAGTTTGCCCTTGGCGTTGCGCACAATCAGCCCTTGCTGCCCGGACTCCAGCGAGATGCATACGTGATAGTCGCCGATGGTCTGGCCGATCAGCCATTCGTTCAGTGCCTCGCCCTCGGCAGTTTCGATCAGCCATTCCAGCTCTCCAGGTGAGTCGAAGCCTGCGTTGCCGGCCAGGTTGGTCAGTCCCACCTGCACCGCCTGGCGCTGGTTGGCCTGGCGCTGCGCGCCATAACGCGCGGCGGCGTCATGCAGCGATTTGAGCTGCAGATATCGGGCGCGGCACGCATCCATGCGCATTCCGTTGTCGGGCAAGGGCAGCAGGCCCAAGGCCATGATCGGCAGGTGGGCGTGTTTGGTCATCGCCGATTTTTCCAGTGCCGCCGCGCCATGCCCGACGATCGCCGCAAGGAGCTGGGCCAGATCTGCCGGCAGGTAATGCTGTTTCAGCCAATCCCAGTCTTGCGGGCTCAGCGCGGCGAGCAGGGGGCCCACCTCGTCGATGGCGATGGTGCCAAAGGGCGGGTCGGACTCCGGGTCGTGTTCTGCCCGGTAGTGGTGGACCCATGCGCGCAGCGGTTCCAGGTGCGCCTGACGCAGCACGTCGAAAAGCGCGGGCTCGGTCAGCCAGGTTGCCGATTGCAGCAGCTGCAGCAGCGTTGACGTTGAATAGTTGCGCAAGCGCCGCACCAGGACAGCATGGGTTTCGTCCTGTTCCAGCGCGATGACATGAGCCAGTTGGCGCCATTCAGGGCTGATCGTTGCGCCGTCGCCCGCCTGCTCCAGCCTATCGGCATACCAGAACAGCGCCGTCGTGCCCGCGATATCGAAGTAGGTAGCGCTTCCCCAGGGATCAACGGCCTCGGCGTAGTCCAGCATCGACAAGCTGACTTCCAGCTGCGATGAATGCTCCGGGCTGGCGGCAACGGTATCCAGCCCCAGACGCAGCCCCTCGTACAGGGTCTCGCGTAACGGCAGATAGGCGGCTGGCCAATCCTGGCGCGTCCTGCTCAACAGCTCCAGCGGCGCCAGGTGGCGATGGTTTTCACAGAACGACGCGATGCTGGCGCAAGGCAGCCAGCCTTGCTCGACCGCGAGTGACAGGCCACGCCTGATCCGGCGAACGAGGTGGGTCGCTGTTCCCGGCTGGAAAGCCAGCGCGTGGAGCGATGCGGTTGGAGACCAGGCTCCGTCCTCATCGAAGCTGAGCTGGCCGCTTGTGATCTGGCCCATCAGCGCTCGGAAATCATCAGTGTCCGCCGCAGTATGGCGCGCCCAGTTCACCGGGCGGGATGCGACACGTAAACCGGCCGCCCAGTAGGCCATTTGCTGCATCGCATGTTCGAGCGTCCAGTCTGCGAGCGCTTCGTGCGCC
The DNA here is from genome assembly GCF_024437655.1 of Chitinolyticbacter albus. Taxonomy (GTDB): domain Bacteria; phylum Pseudomonadota; class Gammaproteobacteria; order Burkholderiales; family Chitinibacteraceae; genus Chitinolyticbacter; species Chitinolyticbacter albus. Next base: position 101,367 of record NZ_JANBVF010000015.1, on the reverse strand, counting down.
GCTTCGATTTCGCCCAACTCGCCGATCAGCTGCCTGGCCAGTTCAAGCAGGCATGCCTGCCGATCGAAGCGGGTTTCCACCGCGATGACGCGCTGGCGGGGCCCATCGGGCTGGCGCTCGAAGGCCGGGTGGGTCAGGCAGAAGGACTCGATTCGCAAGGCCAGCAGATGCACCATCCGGTGCAGCTGCGATCTGGGCAGCTGCTCGGCGATCCGGCCCAGCCAGGCTGTCGCCAGCGTGGGGCTCTCGCCGTCCGCGAGGATCTCGCTGCACAGGTCCGCCCAGCGGCGAAAGTCCATGCTGAGCTCAGGGTGGGCCGCCGTGTATTCGGCGTAGCGGGGGTCGAGCTCAGAGGCGAGCGCCAGCTGTTCGGCCAGCAAGGGCCAGTGGGCCTGCAGCAGGTCGAGCTTGAATGCGTGGGCGGGCATGAGGTCAGCCTCCTTGTAGCGGAATGAGCCGGATAAAGACGAGCGGCGCCAGCGGGCTGAGCGTCACCACTTCGTCCAGCTCCCTGATCTGCCGCTGACCGGCCAGTAGCAGGAAACGGCGGCCGGTGAAGGCCGCCAGGGCAAATTGCACCTCCTCTTCGGGATCGGGCACGCTAGTCAATTCTCTTGCCGGTAGCGCGATCCGGCCTTGCTCCGCCAGGGCCGCGATGGCTTCCTGGCTGAGTGTCGCATCGTGTTGCGGTTGCGCAGGCGCGTACTGGCGACAGCGCTCGAGCGTTGCCTGGCGGATCAGCTCGCGCGCGGTCAATTCGATACTGGGCCAGTCGAACGTCCAGGAGTGCCTGGGTGTGCTGGCAATGGTGCTTTGCAGTTCTATCTGCGCAGTGGGCATGGGCTGGCCTGCCATGGGGTTTGCCAAAAATTTCGCGCATTGTAACCGTTGCGAGAGTCGCGGGTTGGCCGTAGTCGCCGGGCCGGAATATGCCCCTGCATGGGGTAGGGCCTCTTGAAAAGTGGGCACTGGCGCCCATTTGGCCTTGCATTGCCAAGTTTTAGGGAGCAAGACCATGAGCAACGAACAGAAACCTGAAGATCTGGAACCCACAATCGATCAGGGCGCAACCGACAATAGCGAAGCCCAGCTGAACGCCGCCGAGGACAACCTGGATGCGCGCATGGCCGTGGTGGCCGCCGAGCTGGAAAAGGCGCGCCAGGACGTGCTGTACGCCAAGGCCGAGGGCGAGAACATCCGCCGCCGCGCCGCTGAGGAAGTCGACAAGGCGCGCAAGTTCGCCGTCGAGAAGTTCGCGCGCGAGCTGCTATCGGTGAAGGATGCGATGGACATGGCGCTGCTGGATCAATCTGGCAATTTCGATGCGCTGAAAATGGGTGTGGATCTCACCGCCAAGGCGCTGACCAGCGCCTTCGAGAAGTTCGAGCTGTTGGAGATCGCGCCGCAAACGGGCGACAAGCTCGACCCCAACCTGCACCAGGCCATCTCGATGGAGCCGGCCGAGCAGGAGGCCAACACCGTGGTGCGCGTGCTGCAAAAGGGCTACGTACTGGCAGGCCGCATGCTGCGCCCGGCCATGGTGATCGTGGCAGCGCCCAAGTAGCCCCTCCAGTTTGACGGCATCAGCGCGATGCATGGATGACCCCGACGGGCGTTTTTCCCGGCTTGTCATGTCGGTGACTTGAAACGACGCAGGGCATCCCCACTTTCGGAACAAGGTTATTGAACTTGATGCTTCGCCCAGGCGGGGCGTGAACAGGAAAGGAAGCAAAAAATGGCAAAAATCATCGGTATCGACCTCGGCACGACCAACAGCTGTGTATCCGTCATCGAGAACGGCCAACCCAAGGTGATCGAGAACGCCGAAGGCGCTCGCACCACGCCGTCCATCATCGCCTATCAGGAAGACGGTGAAATCCTGGTTGGCGCGCCGGCCAAGCGCCAGGCCGTGACCAACCCGCGCAACACGCTGTACGCGGTGAAGCGCCTGATCGGCCGCAAGTTTGCTGAGAAGGAAGTGCAGAAGGACATCGATCTGATGCCCTACAGCATCGTCAAGGCCGACAACGGCGACGCCTGGGTGGAAGTGCGTGGCGACAAGAAGGCCCCGCCGCAGATCAGCGCCGAAGTGCTGCGCAAGATGAAGAAGACCGCCGAGGATTACCTGGGCGAGGAAGTGACCGAAGCCGTGATCACGGTGCCGGCCTACTTCAACGACAGCCAGCGCCAGGCCACCAAGGATGCCGGCCGCATCGCCGGTCTCGACGTGAAGCGCATCATCAACGAGCCGACCGCTGCCGCGCTCGCGTTCGGCATGGACAAGCACGAGAAGGGCGACTCCAAGATCGCCGTGTATGACCTGGGCGGCGGTACCTTCGATATCTCCATCATCGAAATCGCCGATGTCGATGGCGATAAGCAGTTCGAAGTGCTGGCCACCAATGGTGACACCTTCCTTGGTGGTGAGGATTTCGACCAGCGCCTGATCGACTACATCATCGGCGAGTTCCAGAAAGAGCAGGGCATCAACCTGAAGCAGGACGTGATGGCGCTGCAACGCCTGAAGGAAGCCGCGGAAAAGGCCAAGATCGAGCTCTCCAGCGCCAGCCAGACCGAAGTGAACCTGCCCTACATCACCATGGACGCGACCGGCCCGAAGCACTTGGTGCTGAAGATCACCCGTGCCAAGTTCGAATCGCTGGTGGAAGAGCTGATCGCCCGCTCGATCGAGCCGTGCCGCATCGCACTGAAGGATGCTGGCCTTAAGGCTTCCGACATCGACGACGTGATCCTGGTCGGCGGCCAGACCCGCATGCCGCTGGTGCAGGAGAAGGTGAAGGAATTCTTCGGCAAGGAAGCGCGCCGCGACGTGAACCCGGATGAAGCCGTGGCCGTCGGCGCCGCGATCCAGGGCGCCGTGCTCGGTGGCGATCGCAAGGACGTGCTGCTGCTGGACGTGACCCCGCTGAGCCTTGGCATCGAAACGCTGGGCGGCATCATGACCAAGCTGATCCAGAAGAACACCACGATCCCGACCAAGGCATCGCAAGTGTTCTCGACCGCCGATGACAACCAGAACGCCGTGACCATCCACGTGCTGCAGGGTGAGCGCGAGAAGGCTGCCGCCAACAAGAGCCTGGGCCAGTTCAACCTGTCGGATATCCCGCCGGCGCCGCGTGGCACGCCGCAGATCGAAGTGACCTTCGATATCGACGCCAACGGCATCCTGCACGTGAGCGCCAAGGACAAGGCCACCGGCAAGGAAAACAAGATCAAGATCCAGGCCTCGTCGGGTCTGTCCGAAGCCGAGATCGCGCAGATGGTGCGTGACGCCGAACTGAACGCCGAAGAGGACAAAAAATTGTCCGAACTGGTGGGCGCGCGCAACCAGGGCGATGCGATGATCCACTCGGTAAAGAAGTCACTCACCGAGTATGGTGACAAGATTGCCGCCGACGAAAAGGCCGCCATCGAAACCGCGATCAGTGAGCTCGAAGCGGTGGTGAAGGGCGACGACAAGGACGAGATCGAAGCCAAGACCAACGCGCTGATGCAGGCATCGCACAAGCTCGCCGAGCAGATGTATGGCCAGCAGGGTGCCGAAGGCGCGGCTCCGGGTGCTGGTGCCGCCGGGGGTGACGCCGGCAAGGGCGACGACGGCAACGTGGTCGACGCCGAATTCACCGAAGTGAAAGAAAACAAGTAATCCTGTACTGTGACAGCGCCCGGCCCTTGGCCGGGCGTTTGCGTCTGTTATTCGCGCGTTGCGCAGGAGTGATGATGTCCGAAGTTCAGCGGCTGGCGTTTCCGCCCCGCAGCCAGTTCTTTTCCGCGCTCAAGAGCCGTGTCGACGGCTATTTCACCGAGCGTGGCCTGGCCCAGACCGGCAATGCTCGGCTGTACCTGAAGGCCGTGTTCGCGCTGATCCTGACACTGGGCAGCTACGCCATGCTGGTGTGGGGCGTCGAGCACTGGTGGAGCGCCGCTCTCGCCGCACTGGTGCTGGTGCAGAGCATGGCCCTGTTGGCGTTCAGCGTCATGCATGACGGCTGCCACGGCAGCTTCTCGCAAAAACGCTGGCTCAACTGGGTGGCTGGCGCGATGATGGATGTCATGGGCAGCAGCAATGTGTTGTGGCGTCAAAAACACAATCTGCTGCACCACACCTATACCAACGTCGACGGCCGTGATGACGACATCTGCATCGGCGCGCTGCTGCGTTTGTCGCCGAATCAGCCACGTCATCGTGTCCACCGTTTTCAGCACTGGTATGCCCCGGCGCTGTACAGCTTGTTGTCACTCTACCTGTTGCTCTACAGCGACTGGCAGCGCATGTTCAGCGGCAAGATCGGCGAAACGCCGATGCAGGCGCGGCAATGGTGGGAGTGGCCGTACTTCCTGTTCAGCAAGGCGTTCTATATCGCCTACGCGCTGATCGTGCCCATGCTGTATCACCCGGTCTGGCAGGTGCTGCTCGTGTTTATCGGCATACACCTGGTCTTTGGGCTCACGTTGTCGATCGTGTTCCAGCTGGCGCACATCGTGCCGGAGACCGAGTTCCCCGGCCCAGCCGAGGGCGGCAAGATGCCGTACGAGTGGGCCGAGCATCAGCTGCGTACCACGGCCAACTTCGCCGTCGGCAAGCCGCTGGCGACCTTCTACACCGGCGGGCTCAACTATCAGGTCGAGCATCACCTGTTCCACAAGGTCAGCCATGTGCACTACCCGGCCATCAGCCGCATCGTCCGCGATACCTGTGCCGAGTACGACATCCGCTATCTCGATTCCGGTTCGACCTGGCAAGCGCTGGCTGCCCACTTCCGCTTCCTGCGGCAGATGGGCCATCCGAGCGCTGCCTGAGCATTAGACAGGGTTTCCATCCATGGCAAAGAAAGACTACTACGACATCCTTGGCGTCAACCGCGACGCCGATGACGACGAAATCAAGAAGGCCTACCGCAAGCTGGCCATGAAATACCATCCGGACCGCAATCCGGACAGCAAGGACGCCGAGGACAAGTTCAAGGAGGCCAAGGAGGCCTACGAAATCCTCTCCGAGCCGCAAAAGCGCGCCGCCTACGACCAGTACGGCCACGCCGGGGTCGACCCACAGGCCGGCATGGGCGGTGGCGGCTTCGGCGGCGGCGGCTTTGCCGATGCGTTCTCCGACATCTTCGGCGATATCTTCGGTGGCGGCGGGCGCGGTGGCGGCGGTGGCGGACGTTCCAACGTCTACCGCGGCGCCGACCTGCGCTACAACATGGAAATCTCGCTGGAAGAAGCCGCGCGCGGCGTCGAAAAGCAGATCAAGATCCCGTCGCACGACGAGTGCGATATCTGTCATGGCAGCGGCGCCAAGCCCGGCACCGAGGTCAAGACCTGCCACACCTGCGGCGGCCACGGCCAGGTGCGCGTATCGCAAGGCTTCTTCAGCATCCAGCAGACCTGCCCCACGTGCCATGGTTCGGGCCGCTACATTCCCGATCCGTGCCGCAAGTGCAGCGGCACCGGCCGCGTGCAGACCGCCAAGACGCTGGCGGTGAAGATCCCCGCCGGTGTCGACGAGGGCGATCGCATCCGCCTCTCCGGCGAGGGCGAGCCAGGCGTGAACGGTGGTCCTCCGGGCGATCTGTATGTGGTGGTGCACCTCAAGGCGCACAGCGTGTTCGAGCGCGAAGGCAGCGATCTGCATTGTGAAATGCCGATCAGCATCAGCGTGGCGGCGCTGGGCGGCGAGATCGAGATTCCGACGCTGGAAGGCAAGGCGCGCATCAGCATTCCGGCCGGCACCCAGACCGGCCAGGTGTTCCGCCTACGCGGCAAGGGCATCAAGGGTGTGCGTAGTGCGGTAAATGGCGACCTGATGTGTCACGTGGTACTGGAAACGCCGGTCAACCTGACCAGCCGGCAGAAGGAGTTGCTGCGCGAGTTTGAAGAGATCAGCGCGGGCGATTCGGCCAAGCACAATCCGCGCGCCAAGTCGTTCATGGACAAGGTGAAGGATTTCTTCTCCTGAGCGGCGGCTACCCAAACAAAAACCCCGGCTTGCCGGGGTTTTTGTTTGGGTCGCGGGTTTAGCGGCGTGAGACTTCTTCGTTCGGCAGCGCGCCCGTCAAGCGCAACATCTTGGTCGTTTCGGCGAAGATCTGGTCGATGAAATCTTTGTTCGGCGTTGCCGGGTGCACCCCCGCCTGGTCTGCCACCGCAGCGTGTGCCAGCTCCGCGACGAGGCCAGGCTTGAGCACCTCCGCGCGTTGCAAGAGCAGGTTCAGCAGGTAGCCGCAGGCGGCGCTTTTCACGCGCGCTTCGTTCAGTTGCTGTTCTAGCGTCATGGTGTCGATCCTGATGGGGAAAAGTAAATCCAGGCTGGTCTGCCGGGCATCGGTCTGCGTGATCAGCGAGAGCAGACCAGAGCTCCGAGGGGCGGAGCGAGGGCACGTTTGCAGTCGATACCCTATGTTTTGCGGTTTTCAGGCTATGGATTTCGCAGGTCCGGTATGTGCTTGGATACTGCGGGAACTGGATATTACACCTACTGACTTTAATATTACAATTATTGAATTTTTCTGGGGCAAGTGGCTGCACACCGCTGCCATGGCCTTGATGGCTGGTATCCGGCGGCTGAACGCCGTGTCTGTCGCAGTCCCCAGTTGGGCGGCGGCGAGCGCGTCGCGGCAATGGGCCCAACGAGCAACCGTGGAGGGCCGTGGCTCACACAACTGTCGTGGTGGCACTGCATTTGGCTGGTTCAACCGGGACGCCGGCCTTGTTCAAAGCCTGCCGCTGCCGACCCTCATCATCGAAATTACCCGGCGCGAGCCATTGCTCGAACGCGGCCTGCAATGCGGGCCATTCGCCATCGATCACCGAGAACCATGCGGTATCGCGGTTGCGGCCTTTCATCACCCGCGCCTGGCGAAAGATGCCTTCGAAACGGAATCCCAGCCGTTCGGCCGCGCGACGCGATGGCGCGTTCAGCGCGTCACATTTCCACTCGTAGCGGCGGTAGCCCAGCGCGAAGGCGTTCCTCATCAGCAGGTACATCGCAGCGGTGGCGAGCGCCGTGCGCTGCAATCGGGGCGAGTAGCACAACCAGCCGACCTCGATGCTGCCGGCTTCGGGATCGATGCGCAGATAGCTGGCGAAACCCAGTGCTTCGCCAGTGGTGTCGTCGACGATGGCATAGAACTGTGGGTCGCCGCTGGCGCCCAGTTTCGCCAGCGCGGATCGCAGCGCTTCGGCGGTGTCGAACGCTCCGATGGGCAGATAGGTCCACAGGGCATCGCCAGCGGATTGCAGCGCCGGCCATAGCGTGGCGCCGTGGTGCAGCCAGTCCAGCGGTTCGAGCCGGCAGCCGTAGCCGCTGAGTACGCGCGGGGTGGGGAAGGCTGGCGCTTGCCAGCCCGTGACAGGGGCGCCGATCGGCTGGCCATGTGGATTCGTTTTCATGCTGAGCTCGTGGTGTGGGAAGTCGCTGCCAGTCTAGAATGCCAATGGCCTTGGCTTTGTGGCCAAATTTCATGACTGGATAAGACCAATGTTGCTGCCGCAAAATGTTGCGATCACCTTGCAGGAAACGCTGAGCCGACAACTGCGCGATGCCATCCTGGCGGGCACCCACGCGCCGGGTTCTCGGCTGCCAGCGTCGCGCGCGCTGGCGCAGACGCTGGGAGTGTCGCGGGTCACGGTCGAGGCCGCCTACGCGAGGCTCGAGGCCGAGGGCTATGTGCGGCGGCGGGTCGGCGCCGGCACCTTTGTTGCCGTCGCTCCCTTGGCGCCACGCCAGGGCCGGCCGAGCGGTGATGCGGCCATCGCCGGCCTGTCGCGGCGCGGTTCGGCCACGGTGCCAGACGGCATCCTCCCGACCATGCCCTGGGGGCGTGGCCTGCACGCGGCGGTGCCGGATCTTCGGCTGTTTCCGCGGGTACTTTGGCAGCGTCTGCAGTCGGAAGTATTGCTCAAGGGGCCGGACAGCCTGTTCGACTACGGCGACAGTCGCGGTTATCTGCCGCTGCGCCAGGCCATTGCCGGTTATCTGGCACAGTCACGCGGTGTGCGCTGCGATGCGGACCAGGTGCTGGTGATGACGAGTTCGCAGCAGGCGATCCAGCTGCTGGCCAGCCTGCTGCTCGATCCGGGCGACGTGACCTGGCTGGAAGATCCTGGCTATCCGGGCGCGCGCGCCGCGCTGCAAGCGGCGGGAGCGAGTCTTGTCGGTGTACCGGTTGATGACGAGGGACTGACTTGGCGGGAGCAGGCCTTGCCCACGCCGCGCCTGATCTATACCACGCCATCGCACCAGTATCCGTTGGGCATGAGGATGTCGCTCGCGCGGCGGCTGGCGCTGCTGGACTACGCCAGGGCGCAGCGCGCCTGGGTGATCGAGGACGACTACGACGGCGAATACCAGTACGACCACGCGCCGCTGCCGGCCATGCAGGGGCTGGATGACGCCGGTTGCGTGCTCTACGTCGGCACTTTCAGCAAGGTGCTGTTTCCCGGGCTGCGGCTGGCCTATGCGGTGGTACCAAAGCCGTTGGTCCCCGCACTGGCGGCAGCGCGGCGTGCGTTCGATGGCTACAGCAGCCAGATCGCGCAGGCGGTGACCGCGCGCTTCATTGAGGCGGGCTACTTTGCACAGCACCTGCGTCATACCCGGCTGATCTACCGCAGCCGGCGCGACGTGTTGCTCGAAGCCTTGCATCCGCTGCGCGACGAGCTGGTCCCGCAAGGCTTCGACAGCGGCCTGCGCGGCGTGGTCCGGCTGCCGCCGGGCAAGGAGGCGCCGTGGACCGCAGCCGGCAAACTAGCCGGCCTGCAGCTGCGCGGGTTGGCGGGGCTGTATCTGGGCCAACCCGGGCGCGAAGGTTGGATGCTGGCGCATGCCACACTCGATCACGCCGAGATCCACGAGGCGGTGGCGCAGTTGAGCCGCGTGGTGCACGGCCGGTGATCGCGCCAGCGGCGAGCAGACCCGGGCCATGACTCAGCCGAAGCGGTATACGTCCATCGCCAGCACGCGCTCGGTCACCTCATCGTGCAGCCGCGTGACGCGCTCGCCCGCTGCGGCGCCGAGGGCGACGTAGAGCGGCAGCAGATGTTCCTCGCTGGGATGGGCGCGCACGGCGTGCGGCGCCTGGCGGCGATAGTCGAGCAGGGCATCGACGTCATGCAGATCGAGCCGTGCGTGCATCCAGTCCTGAAACGGCGTCACATAGTCGGGGATCACCGCCGGTGGCGCGAACACGTCGCGCAGATTGTGCGTGAGGCTGCCCGAGCCGACGATCAGGATGCCAGCGTCGCGCAGCGCCGCCAGCGCCTGGCCCAGCCGGTAGTGCCAGGCGGGGCCCTGGCGCATGTCGAGCGCCAGCTGCAGCACGGGAACATCGGCATTCGGATACATCACCCGCAGTGGCACCCAGGCGCCATGGTCGAGCCCGCGCTCGGCGTCGATGGCGGGCGCGTAGCCGTGCGTGGTGAGCAGCGCTGGAATCTCGTGCGCGACCTCGGGCGCGCCGGGCGCGTCGTAATGCAGCGTGTAGAGCTCGTCCGGAAAACCGCCGAAATCATGGATGGTTTCCGGTTTTGCCGTGCCGCCGACCGCGCTGCCAGGGTGATGCCAGTGGGCGGATACCATTAGCACCGCGCGCGGGCGCGGCACGTCGTGGCCGATGGCGGCCCACACCCGGCCCGCGTTGCCGGCGTCGAGCGCCAGCATGGGCGAGCCATGCGAGACGAAAAAAGTGGGCAGGCGAGTCATGGCTACACTCCGAGGCGAGATGGCGATAGTCTGACACCAACAAGCACGGGCATAAATTTGCGCGGCCGTACTGATTTATTGCGAAATCCGGGTTAATACAGTGTGAGCTGGCTGGCGGCTACGCGGGGAACTGCTAGGCTGGCGTTCAACATGGTTTTTTGTGTGAGGAGCTGCGATGTCGCATTCCATACAGTGTCGATGTGGTCGTGTGCGTGGCACGGTGCTCGCTCCGGCGCGCGCCATCCGCGGTATCTGTTATTGCAAGGACTGCCAGGCCTACGCGCGCTTGCTCGGCAACGCCGAGACGGTGCTCGACGCGCATGGCGGCACCTGCGTCGTGGCCACGCGCGCTGGCAGCATCACGTTCAGCGCCGGACAGGAGCTGCTGGCCTGCCTAACGCTGACTGCCGGTGGACCCCTGCGCTGGTATGCGCGCTGCTGCAATACGCCGATCGCCAATACGGCGCGCCGACGCACCTTGTCCTATGTCGGGCTGGTCCACACGGCGCTGGGCGATGCCGCGGCGCAGGAGGCGAGTTTCGGGCCGCCGCGGTTGTGGCTCAACACGCGCAGCGCGCAGGGCGAACCCAATGTGGTGGCGCGAAGCCCGCTGCTGGTTGCGCCCGGGTTTGCGCTGGGCCTGATCTGGGATCGGGTGTCCGGCCGGTATCGGCGCACGCCGTTCTTTACCACGGCGGGCGAGCCCATAGCCACGCCGGGCGCGCCGACGCAGGCCGAGCGCGATGCGGCCTACGGTGGTTAGAGCCTGTTCAAAGGGCTTACAAATCGCACGGTGAAGCGAGGTTGCGCGACGGTACCGTGTCGCGGAACGCCACCTTGTCGCGGCGCAGCTGCGTCAGGCGGGCATGCACTTCGGCCGGGCTCAGCACCTGGCCCGGTACGTGCAGCACCCAGTCCACCTGCTCAAGGTAGGCACGCGGCTGGCTGCTGTTCGCGCCAAGGGCGCTGAACCACAGGTTGAAGTTGATCGACATCGGCACTTCCGGGTAATAGCCGCCGCCATGGCGCGCGAGCGGCGTGCCGTCGACGAAGTATTCCACGCGCCCGCCAGCCACCTGCACCACCAGCGTGCGCCAGCCAGCCTGACTGCCGCGCAGCCGGTCGTGCTGGTTGTCCTTCCAGAACTTGGGCGCGGGGATGAAGGTTTCCCAGGTGGTCACGTAGAAGGTGGCGCCGCTGGCGCCCCAGCCGCCATTGGGCAGGTATTCGAAGTCGATCTCGCTGTAGTCGGGATGGGCCGGCGCCTTGAGCGGGCTGATCAGGTAGAAGGTCTGCACGATTTCGTCGCCATCGGGCCCGTGCACCGGCGTATCCGAGAAGCGCACCCGCGCGGCGTACGTGCCTTCCAGGTATTTGCGCTCGTGGCACAGCTGGGCGTGGCGCGTGCCCTTGGCGCTACCATCGCTCGCGGCGGACAGCTGCAGCAACCGGTTGCCCGGCGTGGCCGGATCGGCGATGACGCCAACGCCGCCTGCGACCCAGCGCGCGCCTTCCACGCCGGGCCAGCCGGTACCGTTGCGCAATTTCCAGCCATTGGCGGTCATGGCCTTGGCGTCGGGGTACTGGAAATCGTCGAAGAACACGGCATCGGCCCAACTGCTGCTGGCGGCGAGCAGGGTCAACAGGGTGAACAGGGCAGAACGCATGGCGGTACTCCTTGCGTGCGGTTGCATCTCGTGGCTTGATGGGCTCGGGCTGCTGTGCGGCGGGTGCCACGCCCATGCAGGCGGAGCGATGCTGGCGCGCGTCATGCACTTATAATGCCCAAGGAACAACCACTCTGGACCATTCGATGGATGATCGCCTGACGGGCAATCCGCTTTACCCCGCTGCCGATATGGCGGACGAATGGACCGACAAGCGCGTCGAGCCACGCTACCTGGTCAACTGGCGGGTGGCCATCGTCTATGAGGAGCGCGACCAGCGCATGTCGTTTCGTGGACGCGCGTTCGATGTATCACGCGGCGGTTTCAGCCTGCATTCCGATTTCAGCCTGCCCGTTTCCGACAAGGTGACGGTGTTGCTATCGATTCCACCCACTTCCGCCGGGCAGCGCCCCAAGATCATCGAGGTCAAGAGCCGGGTGGTCTATACCGTGCTCTCCAACGAGTTCGGGGCCTTCCGCACCGGCATCTATTTTGTCGAGTTCAAGGGCGACGGCCGCCAGGCGCTCGATTTTCACCTGTCCTACCGCAATCCCGCGCCGGGTGCCGCCCGCCTCGAATAGCGATCAGATCGCGTATGCGGCCTGTCGACGCGAGAGCACGATGGTCGCGACGGCGAGCGCGGCCAGCAAACCCAGCGACCATTGCGCCACCGCGTACCAGCCCTGCGCCTGGTAGACCCAGCCCGCCGCGCCTGCGGCGCTCGCGACGCAACCGAAGGTGGTAAATTCGTTGACCGCTTGCAGTCGCGTACGCTCGGGGGCCGGCACCTGTGCGATCAGTGTGCTGCCGCCCATATACATCAGGTTCCACCCCAGCCCGACCAGCGTCAGCGCCACGTGGAAGTGTGCCAGCGTCAGACCCGATAGCGCCAGCACACAGGCGATCAGCATCACGCCCGCGCCCGCCATCGCGATGTGCCGGGGGCCATAACGGGTGATCAGGCGACCGGTGACGAGCGATGGCGCAAACATGCCCAGCATATGCCACTGGATCACGCTGGCGGCACCGCCAGGGCCGAAGCCGCAGCCGGCGACGGCGAGCGGCGTAGCCACCATCAGGAACATCATCAACGCGTAGCCGCCGACGCAGGCGAGCACGCCCTCTATCGCCCCGGGCATGGCCAAAGCCTGACGCACGCTCACGCTCACCGTGTGGGCATTGCTCGCAGATTGTGGCAACCGCGCCAGCGCGATCGGGATCAGTGCCAGCAGCGTCAGCGCGGCCACTGCGGCGAAGCTGCCGGCAAAGGGTACGCCCGGTACGGCGCTCACTGCGCGCCCGGCCAGCATGGGGCCGGCAAAGGCGGCGAAGATGCCGCCCGAGAGTACCCAGGCCATGGCAGAGCCCTTGTCCGCTTCGGCCGCCGTTTCGGCTGCGGCATACCTGTAGTAGAGCGTGGTGGCCTGGTAATAGCCCTGCAGCGGAGCGGCGAGGCAGAACAGCCAGAACGATCCTGCGTAGAGCGCCGCCACGCTGACCATGCCCGACGCCACGCCGGACAACGCCCCCAGCGCGAACAACCGGCGATAGCCCCAGGCCACGATCTGCCGGGGCAGGCCCAGCGTGGCAATCGCGGTACTGGCGGTGATCAAGAGATAGGGCAGTGTTGCCCATGCCGGGTCGGGAGCCAGCTGCCTGCCGACGAGACCCGCAAACGAGATGCCGACTGCCGTGGCGGCCATGTAGCAGAACTGGCATAGTCCGAGCAAAATGGCGTTTTGTCTGGATTTCATCATCAATATCCGCTGTGTTTGTCTGGGTTTTCAGGATGGAAGCAAGGCGCTGCCGAGTCGCCTTGCCGTCAAGCGGCGCCACGGCGAAGGGGGGAGGCGTGCTGGCCAGCACTCGTTCTCCGGCAGGCTGGTTGAACCATGGCGTGCAGGCATGGTCTGCTGTTGAGTAGGTTAAATAAAATTTGTCCTATGACAAATTAAAACAATTGCATGGTACAAACACTTTTCTCTACTGGCAAGGCCTGTGGCGCCGAGGACATCTACCTGCGCCTGCGCAGCGCGATCGAAGCGGGTGAACTTGCGCAGGGTGAGGCTTTGCCCACCATCCGCGCGCTGGCCGAGCAGCTTGACGTAAACCGGAACACGGTGGCCGCCGCCTACCGGCGGCTGATCGTGGCCGGACTGGCCGAATCGGCTGGGCGTGGCGGCACACGCGTGGCCCCCCGTTCGCGCATCGGCCTGCCGGCGGGCGCGCCCCTTCATGCGCCGCAGGCGGGCTTTGCCGAGCTTGCGTCGGGCAACCCCGATCCCGATTTGCTGCCCGACTACGCGCCTCACCTGGCGCGCTTGACGCTACCGCATGCGCTCTATGGCCAGCCCTGCTATGAGCCGCGACTTGTCGCCCATGGCCGGGACTGGTGGCGCCGAACCGGCCAGATCGGCGCCGAGTTCGCCGATCCCTTGCTGGTGCACGGCGCGCTCGATGGCATCGAGCGCGTGCTGGCGGCGTGGCTGTCGCCGGGCGACACGATCCTGGTCGAGGATCCGTGCTTTCCCGGCTCGCTCACGCAGCTGAAGCAGGCCGGCTACAACCTGATCGGCCTGCCGCTGGACGAGGCGGGCATCGTTCCCGAGGCGCTGGAAGCCGCGCTCGCGCGCAGGCCCAAGGCACTGCTCTGGACGCCGTATTCGCATAACCCCACCGGCATCAACACCACGCCGCAGCGCGCGGCGCAATTGCGCGCGTTGCTCGCGCAGGACCTGCAATTGCTGGTGATCGAGGACGATCATTTCGCGGCCTTCGCGCCGGGCCCGACGCCTTCGCTGGTCGAAGCGGGCCGCGAGCGCTGGGCGGCGTTGCGCTCGCTGTCCAAGAGCCTGGGACCGGACCTGCGGCTGGCCTTTCTTGCCGGTGACGCCTTGACGCTGGCCCGCGTGCAGCGTCGGCAATACCTGGGGCCACGCTGGCCCAGCTTCATCATGCAACGGCTGGCGCTGTCGCTGCTGGATGATGTGGCGGTCACCGCGTATTGCGCCCGAGCCGGCGCACTCTATACCGAGCGCCATGCCGCGTTGTGCGCTGCGCTGACCCGGATAGGCCTCAAGCCGGTGGCCGGGGAGGGCCTGAATGTGTGGCTGCCGCTGCAGGACGATGCCGCCGTCGCGCAGGCGCTTGCCGCGCGCGGCTATCTGGTGCGTACCGGCGAGGCCTTTCGCGTCACGCGCACGCTGTCCGCGCTGCGCATCACCTCGGCGGCGCTGACGCCTGAAGCGGCGCAAACATTCGCCGCGACGCTGGCGCAATGCCTGGGCGGGCTGGGAGTGGCTGCCTGATGCGCGCGTCATGGCATTACCGACTGTCGTTCCGCCAGTTGCTGCTGGTGGCCTTCCTGCTGGTCGGCGCGGTGCTGTCGGCGAGCTCGGTGCAGGTGTGGCTGTCGCTGGAGCGCATGGCCGGGCATAGCCGCGAATCGGCGCGCGACGCGGTACGCCTGACCGAGGCGGCCGAGCGGCTGGCCGAACGCACGCTGACGATGGAGCGCAGCGCGCGCCAGTTTCTGGTGCTCGACGATGAGGCCTTCCGGCAACGCTTTATCGAGGCGGGGCAGGAGGCCGACAAGGCGCTCGCCACGCTGGCGCAGGCGCTGACCGAAGTCAGCACCGTTGAATTCGCCGCCTGGCGCGAACATCAGGCGGGCACTGCCGAGCAGTTGGTCCCGGGCAAGCCCAGGGGTGATGAGGCGATGCTGTTCGAGCACTTCGCCCAATTGCGCGGCATCAACGAGCGCCTGGGCATGGCGGTGAAGCGCCGGGTCGAACGCAACAACAACACCTTGTCGGCCGAGCTGGAACGCCAGCGCACGGTGCTCGGCGCGCAGGCGGCAGCGGCGGCGGTGATGGCGGTGCTGCTGGCGTTGGCATTCGGTCTGTGGCTGACGCGGCCACTGGCGCGCATCGAATCGGCCATCGCACGGCTGGGCCAGAATCGCTACGACGAGGAAATCCGCATCCGCGGTCCTTCCGATCTGCGGCGCCTGGCCGAGCAACTCGATTGGCTGCGCCAGCGGCTGGCGGCGCTCGAGGCCGACAAGGCCCGCTTCCTGCGTCATGTATCGCACGAGCTCAAGACGCCGCTGGCGGCATTGCGCGAGGGCGTGGCGCTGCTGGACGACGGCGTGCTGGGTCCGCTGACCCCCGGCCAGAGCGAAGTGGTCGGCATACTGCGGCAAAATGTGGCGGCGCAGCAACGCCAGATCGAGGATCTGCTGCGTTACAACGCCGCCGTGTTCGATGCCACCCATGCGGTGGTTCGGCCATTGGATGCGCGCGCGCAGATCGCAGCGGTGATCGAGGCGCAGCGCTTGCAATGGCAGGCGCGTGGCCTCACTGTGACGCTGGATGGCGAAGCCGCGACGCTGCGTGCCGATCCGGACAAGCTCGAGGCGGTATTCGGCAATTTATTGTCCAATGCGATCCGCTTCAGCCCCGATGGCGCTACTATTCATTTTGCATTGCAGCAAAATGCCGGCGCGCTGTGCATCGATTGTTGGGACGAAGGGCCCGGCATCGATACCGCCGACGCTGAACGCATTTTCGAGCCGTTCTACCAGGGCCGGCGCCAGCCTCCCGGCGCGCGCCACGGTAGCGGCATAGGTCTTTCCATCGTGCGCGAATACATCGCGGCCCATGGCGGCGCCATTGCCTTGCTGCCCAGCGAACGCGGTGCTCATTTCAGGATCGAACTGCCCGCATGAAACGCTGCTTACTCCTGCTGGCCGCCGGCCTATTGTCGGCCTGCCAGTTGTTCCACCCTCCGCCGCCGCCCGTGCCGGTGCCGCCGCCCACGCCGACGCCCACGCCGCCGCCGGTGATCGTCATTGAAGAAGCGCCCAGCGCGCTCGACGAGGTGCTGGCGTATGCGGCGCGCCTGCGCGGCCTTGCCAACGGCGAGCTCACCCGCGAGCTGAACGCGCTGGCCACCGAGCCCGCCAGCCCCGCGACCACGCTGAAGCGGGCCATGGTGCTGTCACGTACCCACGGCGAGCTGGCACGCGCCATCGGCCAGCTCGATCTGGTGATCAAGGCCGCCGATCTGGACGCCGAGCCGTACAAGTCGCTGGCGCTGGTGTTGCAAGCGCAGTGGACCGAGCGGCGCAAGCTGGAGGACCAGGCCGATAAGCTGACTCAGCAGCTCAAGGACGAGCAGCGCCGTGCCGACGAGGCCAGCGCCAAGCTCGAGGCGTTGAAGAAGATCGAAAACACGCTGCCGGCCCGGCCGTCGGCATCGGGGAAGTGATGCCATGAACGAGACCTGCCCGCTGATCCTGGTGATCGACGACGATCCCGATATCCTGCGGCTTCTGACCATGCGGCTGGCTGCCGCCAACTACCGTGTGATCACCGCCGCGAGCGCGCAGGCCGCGCTGAACCGGCTCGATGTCGAGCATCCGGCGCTGGTGCTGTCCGATATCCGCCTGCCCGATAGTGACGGACTCGTGCTGTTCGACCAGATCCGCGCCCGGCATCCCACGCTGCCGGTGATCCTCCTGACCGCGCACGGCACCATACCCGATGCGGTCGAAGCCACTTCGCGCGGCGCATTCGCCTACCTGACCAAGCCTTTCGACGGCAAGCTTTTGACCGACAAGATCGCGCAGGCGCTGCACCTGGCCGCGCCGAGCCCGGCACGCGCCGCCGACGGTGACGCCTGGCGCAGCGAGCTGATCAGCCGCAGCCACCGCATGGAAGAGCTGCTGGCCGAGACGCGGCTCGTCGCCACGACCGATGCCAGCATCCTGATCCGGGGTGAGAGCGGCAGCGGCAAGGAGGTGCTGGCGCGCGCCATCCACAAGGCCAGCCCGCGCGCCCGGGCGCCTTTCGTTGCGGTGAACTGCGGCGCGATCCCGGAGCAGCTGCTCGAATCCGAGCTGTTCGGCCATATCAAGGGCGCGTTCACCGGCGCCGTGGCCAATCACCGTGGGCTATTCCAGGCGGCGCACGGCGGCACACTGTTTCTCGACGAGATCGGCGACATGCCGCTGCCACTGCAGGTGAAGCTGCTGCGCGTGCTGCAGGAAAGGGCAGTGCGGCCGGTGGGCGCGTCCGAAGCCGTCGCGGTGGACGTACGCATCCTTTCGGCCACGCATCGCGATCTGGATGCGGCGATGGCCGAGGGCCAGTTCCGCGAGGATCTCTACTACCGGCTCAATGTGGTCAGCCTGCAATTGCCGGCGCTGTCCGAGCGGCGCGAGGATATCCCGCTGCTGGCCAGCCATTTCTTGGCAACGGTCAGCGAGAAATACGGGCGCCGCGTCAACGGCTTCGCCCCGGATGCGCTGGAGGCGCTGTCGACGGCGCCGTGGCCGGGCAATGTGCGCCAGCTCTACAACGTGGTCGAGCAGGTCTGTGCGCTCTCCACCGCACCGCTGGTGCCGCTGGCGCTAGTGCAACGCGCGCTGCGCGTACCGACCATCGAGGTGCTCAGCCTCGCCGAGGCCAAGGCCCGCTTCGAGCGCGATTATCTGGTGAAGCTGCTCAAGCTGACCAATGGCAATGTCGCCGATGCGGCGCGGCTGGCCGAACGCAACCGCACCGAATTCTATCGCTTGCTGCAAAAGTACGGTCTTACGCCAGAATTGTTTCGCGGAGACGACGTTGCCGAAGGGCGACAGGATTAAATTCTTAGGATTCATGGCCTTGCGTTGTCTGACGCGAGCGCTGTCGTCGCAAAGCGACAGATACGGGTTTGAAACCGGGTAGATCGCAAAGTCCTGCGACGCTGCATCGCTGCAGGACTTTGATTTTCATGCGCTTTCTCTTGCTGGCACGGCGCTTGCATTGTCTGTCTGGCGTGGACCACCAGGTCTGCGATCCAGACCATACCAAGGAGAAACACATGAAGATCAATCTGATGCTTGCTCGCGCCCTGGCCGCAATCGCTCTTTCCTCGGCCGCCATCGCCCCGGTGGTCGCCGCCGATACCGCCAATGGCAAGTCGAACCCCGAAGCGGTGAGCACCTACATTGACGACGCAACCATCACCACCAAGGTCAAGGCTGCACTTGCTGCGGACAAGCAGGCATCTGCGCTGGACGTGAAGGTGACCACCGAGAACGGTGTGGTGCTGCTCTCCGGTAGCGTCGATACGCCAGATGCCGGCGTGCGCGCCATCGAAATCGCCGCTGGCGTGGAAGGCGTGAAGGATGTGAAAAGCAACCTGACGGTGAAGGCCAGCTAAGCGCTGTCGTCTTCGGAAGCGGCCACCTGGGGTGGCCGTTTCTGCGTTTCGCCCGTTGAAACGTGTCACAGGAGCGCCCGCGCCATGCGCCATTTACCGCCCGAAGCCCTTGATACGCCGATCTCTGCCCCTCGCCACGGGGGCTGGGGTCGTTTTACCGTCAGTAACCAGGCAGCCCCCCCCAGCCATGCCCGACTGTTCCAGGGGCGTGGTTGGCAAACTGCGGTTTGCCTGCAGTTCGCCCCCGCGGCCGCCGCGCGCTTTCAGGGGCGGGTGCCAACGGCATTTGCCCTGAGTTTTCACACCGAGGATGGCGTCTGGAATCTGCTGGGACTCGATGTCGTGCCGGGCGTTGGCTGGATGCCGGACGCCTGGTCGGGTCACCTGGCGCCCGTGAGCTGGGCGGCCTGCGCCAACTGGCCCGCCTTGCTGCCGACGGCCATGGCCTTGCTGGCCGCACGCGGCACAGTCGCCTGCTACAGTCAGCTCACGGGCTATGCCACCCAGCCGGTCGGTTTCGTCGACGCCGACGGCTATTGCCAGCCGGTGTGGCTGCGCGTGCGGGCGTGCGCCGATGCCATCTGGAGTGAGCAATACGGTGGACAGGCCCTGCATTTTGGCAACCATCTGGCGGCCGGGCAGATCGCGCGCTGGCGCTTGCAAGCCTATACACCGGCCATCGAGGCCGACCGTGGCTTTCCAGGGCTGGCACCGCAGTCGTGGCTGGATCTGGGCGTGATCGAGCTCGATGGGGTTCCGGCTGGCCAGCGCCGCGTGTTGCAGCCGCCCACGGAACCGGCGCATGTGCCTGGCATCGTGCCGCTGGCGCCGGACTGCCCGGCGCCGCTGGCGCTGGCAGGCAGGCTCTGGCGCGCGCTCGATCCGGTTGCACGTCAGCGCCTGCTGCGTCATATGGTGACCGGACTACGCCGCGTCACCGATCGGCTGGATGTGCTGGCGCTGCTCGAACATTGCCTCGTTGCCGATGCCAGTTTCGGCGCCGCGCTGGCGGGAGAGCTCGAGATGACAAGCGCCCGGCTGCGCAGGGTGTCGACCGTATCGCGCGCGCCAGGCTGAAGGTCAAGGCCCGGCGCCTGCCGGCGTTACCACCAGGCGTGGAAATGGTGGACCGGGCCGATGCCGCGACCGACATCGAGCCGATCCGCTGCGGCGAGCGCGGCTTGCAGGTAATCGCGCGCTGCGGCCACCGTCGCCGGCCAGTCGGCGTGGCGAGGCCGCAAGGCGGCGAGCGCGGCCGATAGCGTGCAGCCAGTACCGTGGGTATTGCGGGTAGGCACGCGCACCTTGGCGTAGCGCGTTTCACCGGCTGGCGTCACCAGCCAGTCCGGGCTTTCCTCGCCGCCCAGATGCCCGCCTTTCATCAGCACCGCCTGCGCGCCCGCCGCGAGCAAGGCGTGGCCCTGTTCGCGCATCTCGTCCTCGGTACGCGCCACGTCGCAGCCCAGCAGCGCGGCGGCTTCGGGCAGGTTGGGCGTGATCAGCGAGGCCAGCGGCAACAGATGATCGCGGATGGCCGATACGGCTTCGGTTGCCAGGAGCGGATGGCCGCCCTTGGCGATCATCACGGTATCGAGCACCACATGGGTCGGGCGATGGCGCGCGAGGCCCTCGGTGACTGCGAGCACGATTTCGGCATTGGCCAGCATGCCAAGCTTGACCGTGTCGACGCGGATGTCGGCGAACACCGCATCGAGCTGGGCCGCGACGAAATCGGGCGGCACCGGGTGCACGGCGCTCACACCCTGCGTGTTCTGCGCGGTGAGCGCGGTCAGCACGCTCATACCGTAGGCGCCGAGCGCCGAGAAGGTCTTGAGGTCGGCCTGAATGCCGGCGCCGCCGCCCGAGTCCGAGCCGGCGATGGTAAGGGCGTGGGCGATCACGAACGGGCTCCTTCGATTTCCTGCAACAGCAGGGTGGTGGCCGCGGCGATGTCGGTCTGGCCGCAAATGGCCGATACCACGGCGACGCCGTCGGCACCGGCGGCAATGATGGGCGCGGCGCCCCCTTGCTTGATGCCACCGATGGCAACGACGGGCAGCGGTTTGGCGGCCATCAGTTCGGCGAAATGCGGCAGGCCGATCACCGGCGAGGCATCGGGCTTGGTACCGGTGGGGTAGACCGGGCCCACGCCGAGGTAGTCGACGAGTGTGAACGGCGCATCGGCCATCTGCGCGGCATTGGACGCCGACAGGCCGACGATCTTGTTCGGGCCGACCAGGCGTCGCACCACCTCGATCGGCAGGTCGGACTGGCCGACGTGCACGCCGGCGGCGTCGATGGCGAGCGCGACGTCGACTTGATCGTTGATGATTAGCGGCACGCCCATGGGATCGAGCACGGCCTTGAGCACGGTGGCGGTTTCCAGCCACAGTCGTTTCTTCCAGGTGGGCGCGCGCAGCTGCACCATGGTGGCGCCGTGTTCGGCGGCGACACGGGCGGTGTGGATCATGCCTTCCGGCCCGCCGCATAGATCAGGATCGAGCACCAGGTAGAGCGAGAGGTCGAAATGCTTCATGCCTGCCATTCCCGCAGCTGCCTGGGGCTGATCTGGTACAGCGCGTCGAGGAAGGCCATCTTGAACGAGCCGGGCCCGTCGCAGGCCGATTCGGCGCGCTCGCCGCAGATCCCGGCCACCGCGCAGGCGGCGGCCACCGCGTTCAGCCGATCGGGCGCATGCGCGGTGAACGCGGCGACAAGGGCGGAGAGCGCGCAGCCGGTGCCGACCACACGCGTCATGATGGGATGGCCCCAGGGCGTGGCCCAGCTCTGCTCGCCATCGGTGATGTAGTCGATTTCGCCCGTGACGGCGACGATGGCGCCGGTGTCGCGCGCCAGCTGCTCGGCGGCGGCCAGCGCCGTCTGCGAGCCCGCGGTGCTGTCGACCCCCCGGCCCGAGGCGCCGAAACCGGCGAGCGCCAGGATTTCGGACGCATTGCCGCGGATGGCGGCGGGGCGCTGGGTGATCAGTTCGCGGCAGGCGTTGGTGCGGTAGTCGAGCACGCCGACCGCGACCGGGTCGAGTGTCCATGGCACACCGGCGGCGTTGGCGGCTGTGATCGCGTCCCGCATCGCGGCGAGCCGTTCGGGATAGAGCGTGCCGACATTGACCAGCACGGCGCCGGCGAGCGCGGCGAAGGCGGCCGCCTCCTCGCGCGCGACGATCATCGCCGGTGCGGCGCCGACGGCGAGCAGCACGTTGGCGGTGATTTCCTGCACCACCTCGTTGGTCAATACATGGGTAAGCGGGTGTTCGGTGCGTAGCCGCTCGAGCTCGTCGGCGACGACGGTGAGTGGCAGCGTTTGCGGCGTGGTCACGGCTACTCCTTTGCGGGCAGGAGAAGCCGGAGGACTTTCCTACGCCGGCATGATCCGGATCAGGTGTTGCGGGTGTATCTCAGCCCGCGCCAGATGGCGGGCACCCCGAGTCAGGCTGCGATTGTCCGCCAGCGGGCCTGAGCGAACAAGCAGCTGGAGCAAACTTGGCATCGATCTTCGGGAGCCACCGTGGCCGGATCCCGCGTTGCCATCAGGGCCATCCTGATTATTTAGCTTGTCGTCATGATTGGGCTAGACTGGCTCAGATGCTGCGTGCTGGCGGCGGGAGCGGAACATATGGGCGAGATCTGGCGCAATCTGGTTGGATGGTTTATCCCGGAAACGCTGCACAGAGAGGCACTGGTCTACAGCCGTGCGCGCAACGTGGTCGGCTCGGCCTTGCTCGCCGTGCTCATGGTGCCCGCGTTCGCGATCAGCTATTTCAAACTGGGCCACACGACCATGGCCGCAGGCCTGCTTGTCGCCGGGCTGGCAATGCTGATCTCGGCCTTGCTACTCAAGCTGACCGGCCAGCTGTTGCTGGCACGCGAATGCCTGATCGCCACCTTTTTTGGCATGGTGAGCTGGATGTGCCTGGTGAACGGCGGCATCACATCGTCGTCGATACCGTGGTTCCTGGCGATACCGGTCGCGGCGAACTTCATCGGCGGCAAGCGCGACGGCGTGGCCTGGAGCGTGCTGACGATGTTGGCCATCTTGCTGTTCGCAGCCGCGCATGGCCAGCATTGGCCCTTGCCCAAGAGCCCGCTCGGGCCGGAGCACCATGTGTCGCTGGTGACTCGTTCGCTGCTTGGGCTGACGCTGGTGATGCTCGGGCTGGGCTGGATGTTCGAAAGTGGCAAGGAGGCGAGCCTCGCCCATACCGAACGCGCGCGTGGTGAGGCGGAGCGCAACCGGGGCGCGATGCAGCAACTGCTGGCCGAGGTGACAAGTTCGGTTGGGACCGCTTCGCGTGAGTCGGCGCAGATTTCCAGCGGCACGCATGGAATCAACGCTACCTTGCGCCATCAGGCGCAGCAGTCCGAGCACATGGTCGACGTGGTGCTGGGCGTGGCCGGCATGAGCCGCGACAATGCCGAGCTGACCCATACCGCCGCGACCGAGGCGGCCAGCGCGGGCCAGCTCGCCGGCGACGGCGGTGCGGCGATGCACAATATGCGCACCAATCTGGACGAGGCCGCGCGCGTAGTGGCCTATTCGGCTGAACGGATCGAGGAGCTGGGCCGGCGTAGCGACGAGATAGGCCATATCGTGCAGGTGATCCGCGACATAGCCGACCAGACCAATCTCTTGGCACTCAACGCTGCGATCGAAGCGGCGCGCGCCGGTGAAGCCGGACGGGGCTTTGCCGTCGTCGCCGACGAGGTGCGCAAGCTGGCCGAGCGCACTGGCGGCGCCACGCGCGAAATCGAGGAGAAAATCGGCAGCATCGTGTCCGGTACGCGCGAGGCAGTCGTGGCGATGCGCGGTGGCAGCGGGCGCATGCAGCAGAGCAATGCCAGCGCAATCGAGGCCGACAACAAGCTGGTGGCGATCATCGCCGCGGCCGACGAGGTGGCTGGCCGTATCGAAGAGGTGGCCCGCAACGAGGCCCTTCAGGCGACGCGTTGCGCGGAACTGGAGCGCGACATCGAACGCCTGCGCGCCGATCTCGCCGGTGCGCGCGATGCCAGCGACGTCATCTCGCAGGCGGTGGCGGCGCTCGACGGCTCGTTGCAACAGCTCGATCGCGCAGTCCAGCAGAACTGAATCAAGCCGCTAGAAGGGGGGCTTGATTTCAGCCCCGCTTGGCGCGGGCGCTATTTCAGGGTCAGTCCCCCCGACGATCCCGGTCCCGGACCGGGGCCCTTCGACCCTTGCGGCGCAAAGAATCGGTCCAGCGAAGGCTGCCCCGACTGGACATTCTTCTTCACCTGGCGCGCCACCTTGCTGCGACCGTCGGGTGTCCCGTCCTGTTTCTTCGGCGCCTTGCGCAGCACCAAGCCGTACTCGCTAGCCCTGACCTTCGAGATTTTCACCGGCGGTGCCAGCTGCGCGCTGAGGCGGGTGCTCGGCTGGGCATGGGTGTTGGTGGGCAGCAGCGCCTGAGGCTGCGTGTGCACGGTGGGTGGCGGCTGCGATCGCGTCCCGCACCGCGGTGAGCCGTTCGGAGTTGCGCGTGCCGACATTGCCGGTGGTTTCCTGCCCCACCTCGTTGGTCAGTACATGGGTGAGCGGGTGTTCGATGCGCAGCTGCTCGCGCGCGTCGGCGACGACGGTGAGTGGCAGCGTTTGCGGCGGATCACGGCTACTCCTTTGCGGGCAGGAGAAGCCGGAGGACTTTCCTACTCCGGCATGATCCGGATCAGGTGTTGCGGGTGTATCTCAGCCTGCGCCAGATGGCGGGCACCCCGAGTCAGCCGGCGATTCTGCGCTGCGCGGCCGGGGCCGGGGCCGGCAAGCGGGTTGGATCAATGGTGCGCGTTTTGACAGAGTCATCAAGCACTCCGCCGTTAATACCATCTGTCATTGTTTGTCAATTACCTTTCGGCAACTGGTGTGCAAGCTTGCCGTTTGAAGAGTTGTTCCTTGCGGTTTGAACGCACCCAGCTATATCCCGAAACACATGGCGCGCCGCAAATGCCGTCCGCGTCCTGCGCCGGCCATTCGCAGCCCGGCCGTCCCGGGCGATTCGAACCGAGGAGATAGCGATGAAGGATGTCCCCGATATCAGCAGCGATCTGCAGCTGGCGGCCGCCAAGGGCAGGGAAATCATCCAGGCGCTCGAGCGCCTGGTCGGTGAGGTCGAACAGGCGCAAAGCGATGCCGCGCGCCTCGTGGCTGCCGGCAAGATCCGCGAGGTGGCGCAGACGTTCCAGCTGGCGCAGAAGCATTACCATGCGGCATTGCAGCGCGACCCGGGCTCGCTGGAGGCCAAGGCGCGGCTGGCCATTCTCTATACCAAGCAGCGCCGCCGACCGACTGCGCTGAAGACCGCACTGGAAGTGGCGCAACAGAACGCCAAGTTCAAGTTCTCCGACATCACTGGCAGGCCACGTTCGGTGCAGACCGTGCTGGGCGATACCCATCGGGAGAACGGCAACGCCGAGGATGCAAAGACGGCCTATGCCGCCGCGCTCAAGCTGCAGTCGAGCGACGACTATGCAGCGTTCCGGCTGGCGCAGCTGTATCTGGGTAGCGGCGATGTCGCAGCGGCTCAGAGTCTGGCCAAGAAGATGGGCGATCACTCCGAGTTCGCCGAACTGAACGCGGCACTGCGGCTGGTGAATGTCGGCAGTGGCCCTGGGATGGGCCGCATAATCGCCGACCTGACGAGCAAGTTCGGTGGCGCGGTGTGAGTGGGGCCGCCGCTGATGGATATCCACGCCTACCTGGAACGGCATGATACCGAACTCGAGGCGCTGTCCCGCATGCTGCTCGAGGAGACTGGCGCGTGTGGCGACGAGGTGCTCTATGTGACGGGCTCGTTGGTGGAGGGCCTGGGTAACCTGCGCTCGGACATCGACGTCTATCTGGTCACCGCGCGCGCGTTCGATGCACGCACCGACTTCGCCTCGGTGCTGATTGTTCCGTTCGAGGCCTGCCCGGTGGACGTGGAGATCGTGGCGCCAGAGCGGATTGAGGTGCTGATCGGGCGGTTGGCGCGGTTTGCCCCCGACCACAACGTCGATCCGCGCCGTACCGCGACTGCGTTCTCGGCGGCCGAGCTCAAGCTGCTGCACAACCTGCGCCAGGGCGCCCCGCTGTTCGGCGCCGCCCGGCTGGTCGGCTGGCAGGCGCGGATCGTGCAACGCACGCTGTCGCGCATCCTGTTCGACCTGTCCCAGGTGTATCTGGGCATGCTGCATCTGGACATCCTGGGGCAGCTCGAGGATGGGGATGCTGCCAGCGCTGCCCAGCTGATCGAGCAGTACCGCGGCCACCTGATCGGCGCACTGCTGGCGGTGCTCGGCAATACCAACCCGGCGGACAAATGGCGGCTGCGCCTGCTCGAACGCCTGGCCGCAGGCCGGCACGCTACCGATCTGCCGCCCGGCTACGATCTGCCCGGCATCGTGCGGCAACTGCGGGGCTTCCGGGCGCCGCGCTCGTCGGTGCTGGTGGCGTTCGAGGCCTTCACGGCATTGCAGCGGTTGGCGCATGTGATCGTGCCCTGGGGGCAGCGGCGCTTTGCCGATCCGGCCGCGCAGCACTCGACGGGCGTACCGGCCCGCCCGACGCAGGC
Organism: Chitinolyticbacter albus; assembly: GCF_024437655.1. Taxonomy (GTDB): domain Bacteria; phylum Pseudomonadota; class Gammaproteobacteria; order Burkholderiales; family Chitinibacteraceae; genus Chitinolyticbacter; species Chitinolyticbacter albus. The sequence continues at coordinate 75,185 of NZ_JANBVF010000015.1, read as the reverse complement.
GCCGCCGTCGCTGCCGGATGGCGATGGCGTGCTGCCGGCGTTGTCTACCGAACTGTCGCTGCACTTCTGCGGGCCCGACGCCTACCGGCTCACCGCGCTGGACGAGCACTGCGTGATCGAGGTCAACCAGCAGGCCTACGCCATCCTGCTGTGCTTTGACGGCAAGACCACGTTGAACCAGGCCGCAGGGCGTCTTGCGGTGCACAGCGGCCTTGCGCCCGGCAGGCTCGCGGGCGCCATCGACGATCTGCAGCAGGTGCTGCGCGGGCACGCGCTGCTCTGACCCGACCTGTCCTGACGCCGCCCCGGCGGCACCGATGCGCCGCCAAGGCGCGCTTTTATCAAGCTAGAGGGAGATGTCATGAACGCACCCGGTGCCTTGAATCCCATCCCGACCATCACCCGGTTGATTTCCTCCGATTCGCACATCATCGAGCCCCCCGGCCTGTGGGTGGAACGGATCGACCGGGCTTTCCGCGACCGGGCACCACGTGTGGCGCGCATCGACGGCAGCGACTGGTGGATCTACAACGGAGAGCGCATCGGTTCGGTCAGCGGTCGCAAGAAGCGCTCCGGCGGCATGGCCGACCCCGCGCAGGGCATCGCGTCCAAGGGGGCGGTCCTGACCCATTCCACCTTCGATGATGTGCACCCGGCCGCCTATACCCCCAGCGAATACGTCAAGGAGAACCTTGCCGACGGCGTGGTCGGCGCGGTGATCCGACCGACCCAGGGCATCACCAACTATTGCATCGACGATGCCGAGCTCTTCGGCGCCATCTGCCGCGCCTACAACGACTGGATGGTCGAGTTCTGCAGCGTGGCGCCGCACATGCTCAAGGGCGTGGCCATGCTCAACAACTACGATCCGGCCGACGCGGTACGCGAATTGGAGCGCGCGCAGGGCATGGGCATGGCTGGCGGCATCATCAGCGTCTACCCCGGGCGCGAACATGCCTACCACCAGCCATGCTACGAGCCCCTATGGGCGGCCGCGGCGGCGCTGCAGATGCCGTTGTCGCTGCATGTGCTGACCAACCACAACGGCCCCTACGGCGTGCCGTTCCCGCAGGTGGATTACAGCCTGCGCGTCAACGCCGACTACTGGGTACGCATGTCGCTGGCCGACATGATCTTCGGCGGGGTGTTCGAGCGCCATCCGGGGCTGGTGGTCGAGACCTCCGAGCATGAGGGCGGCTGGGTGCCGTACTTCCTGTGGCAGATGGACTGGACCTACGAACACCGCATCCTGCGCCGGCGGCAGCAGGTGGCTACCCCGCGCCGCCCAAGCGAATACTTCCATGACAATGTTTACGTCTCGCTGATCTACGACCAGGGGGCGATCGAACAGCGTGACCGGATTGGCGTGGCGCGCCTCATGTGGGGGTCGGACTACCCGCACGAGCAGTCGACCCATCCGCGTTCGCTCGAAACCGTGCGCACACTGCTGGCGGGGGTACCGCAGGACGAAGCCGAGGCGATCGCCTTCGGCAATGCGGCGCAGCTGTTCCAGTTCGATCGGGCGCGCCTGGCGCCGGGCCCGACGATGGCCGAAGCGGCCGTGTCACTGGGCTGAGCCATGCTGATTAACATCCTGGGTTCGGACGGCGGCGGCAAGACCACGCAAATCGCGCAACTGATCCAATGGACACAGCAGACCTTCGGTCTGCCGGCGCGCAGCCTCGTCAAGCGCGATCTGTTCGATGCCGGGCGGTTTCCGGAAAGCGCCTTCTTCGGCTGCGACTACGAGACGCTGGCACACCGGCTGCTGCCGCAGATGCCGGCCGAAGGGCGAGCGTTGTGGCTGTTCTACATGAACGCGGTGCTGATCCGGGGCGCGCCGCCACAGGGACGCGAAGTGGTGTTCCTCGACGGTTACTGGCACAAGCATTTCGCTACCGAGGCGGCGCTCGGGCTGGATACACAATGGCTGCTCGATGTGTGCCGCTGCTTCCCCGAGCCGGACCTGACCTTGCTACTCGATATCGACCCGCGTGTCACGGTGGCACGCGGGCACGTGCACAAGCCGTACGAATCGGGTTGCGACTTCGAGTGCAGCGATGCCTCGTTCATCCGCCAGCAGGATGCGGTGCGTCGGCACCTGTTGCAGCTGGCGCAGTCGCGCGGCTACCCGGTGCTCGACGCCGAACGCGGGGTGGACGAGGTGTTCGACACTTTGTGCGAGCACATCGCGCCGTTGTTGGAGCTGCTGGCCGCGTAAGCGGCCCTGCCCATGGATCAGGTGGTCGCCGATCAGCCCTCCACTGCAGCGGTGCAGGCCGCGCTGAACACGAGGTAGACGGTGGTAGCCCGATCAACAGGTCTAGCGTATCGAGACCGAACATGGGTCGTTCATCTAGGGTAGGCGGACATGAAAAAGCCGCCCGAAGGCGGCTTTCACCCTAGGCGGGCTTACGCCGCCATGTCCAGCATCAGGCCGTTGAGTCGCTTGACGAAGCCGGCCGGGTCTTCCAGCTGGGCACCCTCGGCGAGCAGCGCCTGGTCGAGCAGGATTTGCGTCCAGTCGCCAAAGCGCGCGCCGCCGGTTTCCGCCTTGAGCTTTTTCACCAGGAGGTGGTCCGGGTTGATTTCCAGGATGGGCTTGACGGTCTGCACGTCCTGACCGACCGATTTGAGCAGCCGTTCCAGGTTGCCGCTCATGTCGAAGTTCTCGACCACGAGGCAGGCAGGGCTGTCGGTGAGGCGGCTGGTGACGCGCACCTCCTTCACCTTGTCGCCGAGCGCGGCCTTGATCGCCTCGACCACGTCCTTCAGTTCCTCGGCCGCCGCTTCCTGTTGCTGCTTCTCGGCCTCTTCGGCAAAGTTGCTGAGATCAAGCTCGCCCTTGGCGACCGACTGCAGTTTCTTCTCCTTGAATTCGGTGAGGCTGGAAATCGTCCACTCATCCACGCGGTCGGACAGCAGCAACACCTCGATGCCCTTCTTCTTGAACACTTCCAGATGCGGACTGTTGCGCGCGGCGGCGTGGGTCTCGGCGGTGATGTAGTAGACCTTGTCCTGGCCTTCCTTCATCCGGGCGATGTAGTCGGCGAGGCTCACATCCTGCGCATCGCCCTCGTTGTGGGTGGAGGCAAAGCGCAGCAGGCCGGCAATGCGTTCCTTGTTGGCGATGTCCTCGCCGACGCCTTCCTTCAGCACTTTGCCGAATTCCTTCCAGAACACGGCGTAGTCGTCCTGGCGGTTTTCGCTGAGGTCTTCCAACAGGCCCAGCACCTTCTTCACGCAGCCGGACTTGATGGTGTCCACGTCCTTCGACTGCTGCAGGATTTCGCGCGAGACGTTGAGCGGCAGGTCGTTGGAATCGATCACGCCGCGCACGAAGCGCAGGTATTGCGGCATCAGCTTGTCGTGGTCTTCCAGGATGAACACGCGCTTCACGTAGAGCTTCACGCCGTGGCGGCGGTCGCGGTCGTACAGATCGAACGGCGCGCGCTTGGGGATGTAAAGCAGCTCGGTGTATTCCTGGCGGCCTTCGATGCGGGCGTGGCTCCACGCCAGCGGCTCGTCGAAATCGTGGGCGACGTGCTTGTAGAACTCCTGGTACTGCTCCTCAGAGATGTCGCCCTTGTTGCGGGTCCACAGCGCATTGGCCTGGTTCACCGCTTCGAGCTCGTCGCTGGGCACTTCCTTGCCTTCATCGTCGTACTCGGCGCGCTTCTTCATCAGGATGGGCAGGCTGATGTGGTCGGAGTACTTGGTGATGATGGAGCGCAGACGCCAGTCGTTGAGGAATTCGTCCTCGCCATCTTTGAGGTGCAGCACGATCTCGGTGCCGCGACTGGCCTTTTCGACGTTCTCGATGGTGAATTCGCCGTCGCCGGTGGATTCCCAGCGCACGGCTTCGGTTTCGCCAGCGCGTCGCGTGGTCAGCGTGACCTTGTCGGCGACGATGAAGGCTGAATAGAAGCCGACGCCGAACTGGCCGATCAGGTGCGAATCCTTGGCCGAATCGCCGGTGAGCTGGCTGAAGAATTCCTTGGTGCCGGAGCGGGCGATGGTGCCGATGTTGGCGATTACCTCATCGCGGCGCATGCCGATGCCGTTGTCGGCGAGGGTGATGGTGCGTGCGTCCTTGTCGAACGACAGCAGGATCTTGAGCTCGCCGTCACCGTCGTACAGCGTGCCGTTGTTGATCGCCTCGAAACGCAGCTTGTCGCAGGCGTCCGACGCGTTCGAAATCAGTTCGCGCAGGAAGATTTCCTTGTTGGAATACAGCGCGTGGATCATCAGCTGAAGCAGCTGCTTCACCTCGGTCTGGAAGCCCAGGGTTTCCTTGCTCATGACTACAACCTCCAAAGCGATTCGTGGGGCAGGGTAAGTGCGGCCAACAAAATTCAGCGCAGCGGTTCTGGCAAGAAGCGCGAAACGCAGATAGTACAAGGCGTACGTCAAGTGAGTGCGACGTAGCCAGAAGGGTTTTGTTGGCCGTACTAAATTGGGTGAGCTCGAATGGTGGGGTTGCCAGCAGGGTTTTCAAGCGGGCAAGCAAACAAAAACGGCGCCCGAGGGCGCCGTTCTGTTCTTTCTGACGGGGATCAGAAGCGGGTCTTGACGCCGGCCATCAGGCGGCCGGTGTTTTCGCCCGCGGCACCGACGTAGTCGAACATATTGTCGGTCGGGCCGTAGCTGGCATTTTCCTCGTTCCAGACATAGCGGCCTTCCACATAGGCGGTCGACTGCTTGGACAGGCTGTAGTTGTAGCGGGCGGCGAGCGCTTGCGCACCCGAATCGGCCTCGTCGGCCTTGTCACCCAGCTGGGCGTAGGTCAGGTAAGCGCTGTGCTTGCCCGAGGTATAGTTGCCCTGGGCGAACCACAGATCCTGGTCGACATTGCTGCCGTCGGTCGGCGTGTATTCCATGGCCTTGTAGCCACCGTTTACACCAAAGCCGTTCTGGAACTGGTAACCGGTTGCCACGTACCAGTTCTGGCTGTCGAACTCGTTGGCATAGCCGACCGTGATGTCGTCGCTGCCATCGGCGTTCTTGCGGTTCTGATAGGCGCCATCGACGAAGAAACCACCCTGCGCGTAGCGCGCGGCCAGGTCGTAGGTGTATTGGTCGCCGTCGCCGCTGCCTACGTCGTACAGGCCGGAGAAGCTGAAACCGCCGAAGCTGGGGCTGTCATAGCGGATGGCCGCGTCCGGACGGTAGTTCTGACCCAGGCCATACTCGGACAGCAGGAACTTGGCACCGGTGTCGCCGTAACGGTTGTCCAGGGCCTCGAACAGCGGCGACTTCATCTTGCCCAGGCGGACCATGCCGGCACCGCTTTCGTAGCCGATCCAGGCTTCGCGACCCCCGAAGGACGCGGCGCCTTCGGCATTGTCGCCGCCATCGCTCAGCAGGTTCTGGTTACTGATGCCCTGCTCCAGGCGCCACTTCACTTTACCGCCGGAATCGAGCTGATCGCTGCCACCGATACCGATGGTGGCGTTGTAGTCGACGTTGGATTCGGTCTGATTGCCCATGTCGTTGACGTTGACGCCGCCATCGAATGTACCATCGATATAGACATCCGCCTGGGCGAGGCCGGAGCCCAGCAGCAAGGCGAGGGCGATCGGGGTGAGCTTGAGCTTCTTCATCAGTCTTGTTCTCCTTAGTAGAGCGGGTTTGGCAGCATTTGCCGAGCCAACGCTGCGCAGTGTACGTAAGGGAACGTCCGGTTCGAGCGGGCAATTTACCAGGCTAACGTGTGACTTTTTCTGGGAACTTCGTCGATTTGCCGTCTTCATGCAAATGGGATGCCAAGGCGGGAAGCTGCTATAGTGCTCACGGATATTGCGATGCAGCAATCGGAGGGCTTATGCGCAAGCGGGTGGTGTTCAACCAGAAGGGCGGGGTCGGCAAATCGACCATCGTGGTCAATCTCGCTGCCGCTGCCGCGGCGTCGGGCAAGCGCGTGCTGGTGGTCGATCTGGACCCGCAGGGCAATGCCAGCCATTACCTGCTGGGCGAGGCGGCAAAGGAAACCGCGCCCGCGCTCGATGCATTTTTCGATCAGGTGCTCAATTTCACGCTGTACGCCAAGCCCACGCAGGCCTTCGTCCATGCCACGCCGTTTAAGGGCCTCAGCCTTATTCCGTCGCACCCGGCCATCGCCGAGCAGCAGGGCAAGCTCGAAGCGCGCTACAAAATCTACAAACTCAAGGAATCGCTGGCCGAGCTTGCCGACGATTTCGACGAGGTATGGCTCGATACCCCGCCGGCGCTCAATTTCTTCACGCTCTCGGCGTTGATCGCCGCCGACGGCTGCCTGATTCCGTTTGACTGTGACGCGTTCTCGCGCGAGGCGCTGCTCGGATTGATGTCCCGGGTGGACGAAATCCGTGCCGATCACAACGCCGCGCTCGAGATCGAGGGCATTGTCGTTAATCAGTTCCAGCCACGCGCCAGCCTGCCGCGGCAGCTGGTCGACGAGCTCAAGGCACGGGCACTGCCGGTGTTGCCGGCCTATCTGTCGAGTTCGGTCAAGGTGCGCGAATCGCACGAGCGCGCCACGCCGCTGGCCTGGCTCGACGCCAGGCACAAGCTCACCCAGGAGTTCGCGGCGCTCTATGCCGCATTGCCAGCCAGCGCATAGTTGCACCGCCGCTGCATCACCAAACGCTTTTGCTCAAATCGGGCTGGCGCTATAGTGCGCTTAGCTTGTAGTGAGGAGAGGCCATGGCTGAGGAGCAAAGCAAGGGGCGCGTGCTGGTCGTCGACGACGAGCCGTTCAACCTTGAAATCCTGAGCGAGCACTTGCTTGACGCCGGCTACGCGGTGCAAACCGCAGTGGATGGCGAGGTGGCTTGGGACATCCTGGCGCAGGATAGGGACTTCGATGCCATCCTGCTCGATCGCATGATGCCGCGCATGGATGGCATGGCGCTCTTGGCGCGACTCAAGCAGCAGCCTGAGCTCGCCGAGGTACCGGTCATCATGCAGACGGCCGTAGGTGCTGCCGAGAACGTGCGCGAAGGATTGGCCGCCGGCGCCTATTACTACCTGATCAAACCGTTCCAGCGTGACATGCTGCTGGCCATCATCGCCGCAGCCGTGGGGTCGCGGCGCGAACGCCAGCAGCTGGAATCGCAACTGGCGGAGCAGGCCAGCTGCTACCAGTTGCTGCAACGGGGCGAGTTCCTGTTCCGTACCCTGCAGGAGGCGCGTCAGCTCACGCTGTTGTTGTCGCAGGCCTGCCCGGAACCGCAACGCGTGGCGCTGGGCTTGTCCGAATTGCTGGTCAATGCAGTCGAGCATGGCAACCTGGGAATCAGCTATGGCGAGAAGACCCGGCTGCTGCAGCAGGGGCGCTGGCAGGATGAGGTGGAGTCGCGGCTGGCGCATGCCGATTTTGCCGAGCGCAAGGTCGCCGTGCTGTTTACGCGTGACGAGATGCTGGCCACTTTCTTGATCCGCGATCAGGGCGAGGGCTTTGACTGGAAGCCGTTCCTGGAGTTTTCTCCCGAGCGGGCGTTCGATCCACACGGCCGCGGCATCTCGATGGCGCGCATGCTGTCGTTCGACTCGGTGGAGTACCAGGGCTGCGGCAACCAGGTGGTGGCCAAGGTCCGGCTTCGTAGTTGAGCGGGTGTTGCTGCATGAAAAAAGCCACCTTCACGGCGGCTTTTTTCATCGGCAGCGCCAGGATCAAGGGCCGATGATATCGGCCAGTGCCTTGACCAGCGCTTCGCACTCGGGATCGGTGCCGATCGAGATGCGCAGGAACTGATCGATGCGCGGCGCCTTGAAGTGCCGAACCAGGATGGCGCGCTCGCGCAGGCGCGCCGCGAGCAGGTCGGCGGCATGCTGCGGGTGGCGGGCGAACACGAAATTGGCCGTGCTCGGCAGAATCTCGAAGCCCAGCTCCTGCATGTCCTCGATCAGCCATTCGCGGCTGGCAATCACCTTGGCCCGGGTTTCCTGGAAGTACGCTTCGTCCTCGAACGAGGCGATGGCCCCGGCCTGGGCCAGCCGGTCGAGCGGATAGGAATTGAAGCTGTTCTTCACCCGCTCCAGCCCCTCGATCAGCGCGGCATCGCCGATGGCGTAGCCGACGCGCAGGCCGGCGAGCGAACGGGATTTCGACAGCGTGCAGACCACCAGCAGGTTGCGGTGGCGCTCGACCAGCGCCACGGCGCTGTCGCCACCGAAGTCGATATAGGCCTCGTCGACCACCACGGGTACGTCGGGCACGCGCTTCAGCAGCGCGTCGATGGCTTCCAGCGCCAGCAACCGCCCCGTGGGCGCGTTCGGGTTGGGGAAGATGATCGCGCCGGCATCGTCATAATCGGCGAGGTCGATCTCGAAGCTTTCGGTCAGGGCCGGTGTGACGGCGGTGATGCCGTAGAGATCACAGTACACCGGATAGAAGCTGTAGCTGATGTCGGGAAAATAGAGCGGTTTTTGCTGCTTGAGCAGCGCGCAGAAAGCGTGGGCCAGTACTTCGTCCGAGCCGTTGCCGACGAAAACCTGTTCGTGCTTCACGCCGTGATAGCGGGCGATAGTGGCCTTGAGCGCGTCCGAATTCGGGTCCGGATAGAGACGCAGCGCATCCTTGTTGGCGTCCTGGATGGCGGCCAGCACCTTGGGCGAGGGGCCGTAGGGGTTTTCGTTGGTGTTGAGCTTGATCAGGTTGTTGATCTTGGGCTGCTCACCCGGCACATAGGGCGTGAGCGTGTGGACGATGGGGCTCCAGTAGCGGCTCATGTTGACTCTGGTGGTGGTCGGTTGATGCTTATTCTAAGGCGAATCACCAAGGTGGTGGCGACGCGGGTGGGCGGGCGGAGCAATTAGCCGTTCATCGGCGCGTGGCCCTTTCGTTTGTTTTTTCCAATCACGGCGGTTTAAAACTTAAAACCGTGTCTGTTTGTTACAAAAACATTTCAGGGAAGGACTTGGTCGATGAAGCCGCCGCTCTTTGGTGCAACTCCCTATGACTGGCTGCGCGAGCTGAGCGTGGTCGAACTCGAACAGCTCGACCGAGGCCTCGCCGAGCTGCTACGCCAGCGCCCGGGCGCCTTCTCGCTCTACCGCGCGCAAAACATGCGCAACGCCGTCCATTGCACGCTGTACGACAAACTGGGTAGCGCGAGCCGCGATCGCTTGGGGAGCTCCACCGCGAAGACCGAGCGCGGTTATCCGGCGTAAAGCACGAACACGGTGGGGCGCTTGTTGATCTGCGGTCTGGCCCGGTTTTTCCACGCTGCAATCGGATGGGTCGCGATTTGCTCGTCGGCCGTGGTCAGGCCGCAAGCGATGGTCAGTTGCGTGCCCGGCCGGCAGGTGGCGAGCAGCGCGGTGAACAGGGCGTCGTTGCGGTAAGGGGTCTCGATGAAGAGTTCCGCCTGGCCTTGCCTGACCGAATCCTGTTCCAGCCGGCGTATGGCTTCGCTGCGCGCCGGCTCCTGTGCCGGCAGATAGCCGTTGAAACGGAATTTCTGGCCATTGGCGCCAGCTGCCATCAACGCCAGCAGGATGCTCGATGGCCCCACCAATGGCGCGACGCGGATGCCGTGGCGGTGTGCCAGCCGCACCAGGTTGGCGCCAGGGTCGGCCACGCCGGGGCAACCGGCTTCGCTCATCAGGCCGACATCGTGGCCGGCCAGGAGCGGCGCCAACAGGTCCGCAAGTTCGCCCTCCTTGCTGTGCTCGTTTAATTCGCCCATCCACAGACTGCGCAACTCGTGCGGCGTGCCGAACTGCTTGAGCACCGCGCGCGCGGTCTTGGCGTTCTCGACGACGAAATGAGTCAGCCGCTGCGCGGTGGCGATCACGTCGGTGGGCAGGATGTCGGCCAGCGTATCGCCGCCCATGGGCACTGGGATCAGATAAAGGGTTCCGGGCTTCATAGCAGCGCCACGCCTTCCGCACGCAGCATGTCGCACAGCGCCAGCAAGGGCAGGCCGATGATGGCAGAGGGGTCGCGGTTGACGATGGCGGCGATCATCACGCTGCCCAGGCCCTCCACCTTGGCGCTGCCGGCGCAGTCATAAGGTTGCTCGCGGTGCAGATACGCGGTGATCTCGGCGTCGCTGTAATCGCGCATGGTCACGGTCGTGATATCGATATGATGCCGGGTGCGCCCGCTGGCCGCGTTATGCAGTGCAACCGCGGTATGAAATACAATGTCGCGCCCGCGCATGGCCGATAGTTGCGCCACGGCGCGCTCGAAGGTGCCCGGTTTTCCTAGTTGCTCGCCGTCGAGCAGCGCCACTTGGTCCGAGCCGATCAGCAACGCATCCGGAAAGCGAGGGGCGAGCGCTTCGGCCTTGGCGATGGCCAAGCGCAGGCTGGTATCGCGCGCCGTTTCGCGGACCAGCGGGGTTTCGTCGACGCCGGGGGCGGCGCAATCGAAGGCCAGGCCCAGTCTGGCCAGTAGTTCACGGCGGTAGGCCGAGGTCGAGGCGAGGATCAGCCGGGGGCAAGACGATTGTTTTTCCATGGTTTTTCGCCGCAAGGCAGGGCGTTCAAAAGCTTTGACAGCACGAAGGCGGCGATTGTATCATGCGCGGTTTATTGCTTCGTCCCCAGAGTATGACGGTGATCCATAGCGCCGAATTCGCCAAGGAGAAACAGTCACTCGAGGGTTCGGTCGAAGTGGCTGCACTTGCACGTCTTGCCGATCAGCGGGCTGATCAGGCCGGTGTCGTGAGCTGGAGACTGGTGGGTGGCGTGGATCGCTACCAGCGCCCGTACCTGGCGTTGACACTCAAGGGTGAGCTCAATCTCGTTTGCCAGCGTTGCCTCAAGCCTCTGGCTTGGTCGTTGAAGGGCGAGTCGGTGCTGACGCAGTTTGTCGACGAGGAAAGTCTGGACGATGCCGAAAACATCGACGAAGACCTCGAGGGCATGCTGATCGAACCCGAGCTTGATGTGCAAGGGCTGGTCGAAGACGAAGTATTGCTGTCCTTGCCGCTGGCGCCGCGACATGTCGCGTGCGGTGACGAGGACGAGGCCGTGCGTGCTGCGGCCAAACCGAATCCGTTTGCTGTCCTGGCAGGTTTGAAAACCAGGAAAGCGGAATAACTGAACTGAAACTGGTTTTCAAGGAGCTTTACCATGGCCGTTCAACAGAACAAAAAGTCCCCGTCCAAGCGTGGCATGCACCGCGCCCACGACTTCCTGACCAACCCGGCGCTGGCTGTCGAGCCGACCACCGGCGAAGTCCACCTGCGTCACCACATCAGCCCGAATGGTTTCTACCGTGGCCGTCGTGTGATTAAGGCCAAGGGCGAGTAATAATTCGCTGCATAACCAAACGGTTATGAAAACGGCGCACTCAGGAGACCCCTGTTTGCGCCGTTCGCCATTCTGGACAACCCCGCCAGACTAGCTAGGAAATTCATGGACATCACCGTAGCGGTCGACGCAATGGGCGGCGATCACGGCACGCACGTGACCGTGCCTGCCGTATTGCGATTTCTCGACGATCATCCCGACGTCAACATCGTGCTGGTTGGCCTGTCCGACGCGATCGAGGCCGAGCTCAAGGCGCGACGCAAGGGCTGTGGCCCGCGCCTGCGCATCCATGCCGCGACCGAGGTCGTCGCGATGGACGAGTCGCCTCAATCGGCGCTGAAGAACAAGAAAGATTCGTCGATGCGCGTGGCGATCAACCTCGTCAAGTCCGGCGAAGCCAACGCCTGCGTGTCGGCCGGCAATACCGGCGCGTTGATGGCGACCGCGCGTTTCGTGCTCAAGACCATACGCGGCATCGAGCGCCCGGCCATCGCGCGCATGATGCCCTCGCTCAGCGGCAGCGAGACCTGTGTGCTCGATCTGGGCGCCAATGTCGACTGCACGCCCGAACACCTGCTGCAGTTCGCCGTGATGGGTTCCGCGCTGGTGTCGGCGGTCAGGCACAAGCCGCACCCCACCGTCGGCCTGTTGAACGTCGGCGAGGAGGACATCAAGGGCAACGATCTGGCCAAGCAGGCGGCCGAGCTGCTGCGCGCGTCCAAGCTCAATTTCTACGGCAATGTCGAGGGCAACGACCTGTTCAGCGGTGTGGTCGACGTGATCGCGACCGATGGCTTCACCGGCAACGTGGCGCTGAAGTCGTCCGAGGGCCTGGCCAAGATGCTGGCCGATTTCCTCAAGCAGGAATTCGTACGCTCGTGGTGGACCAAAGCCTTGGCGGGGCTGGCCTGGCCGGTGCTCGGTCGCTTCAAGAAGCGGGTCGACCCGCGCCGTTTCAATGGCGCCTCATTGCTCGGCCTGAACGGGATTGTGGTAAAAAGCCACGGCGGCGCCGACCGCTTGGCGTTCTACTGGGCGCTCAAGCAGGCGGTGGAAGAAGCGCAAGCCGGCGTGGCGCAGCGCACTGCCGAATTGGTACAGCATCAACTTGCCGTCCACGACGCTTTACCGCCGTCCGCGCATTAATCCATTCGAGGTCACTCCATGTACGCCCGCATCGTCGGAACCGGTTCCTACCTGCCCGAGCAGATCGTCACCAACGACGATCTCGCCAAACGCATCGAGACCAGCGATGAGTGGATCGCCAGCCGCACCGGCATCCGTCAGCGCCATATCGCGCAGCCGGAGCAGCTGACTTCCGATCTCGCCCTCATCGCCATCGAGCGCGCGCTCGAATCGGCCGGCGTGGCGCGCGAGGAGATCGACCTCTTGATCGTCGCGACAACGACCCCGGACAATATCTTCCCGTCGACCGCCTGCCTGCTGCAGGAGCGGCTTGGCGTACATGGCTTCCCCGCTTTCGACATGCAGGCGGTGTGCGCCGGTTTCATCTACGCGCTGGCCACCGCCAACGCCATGATCAAGAGCGGCGCCGCCCAGTGCGCGGTGATCGTCGGCGCGGAGAAGCTCTCCAACCTGATCAACTGGGAAGACCGTGCCACCTGTGTGCTGTTTGGCGATGGCGCCGGCGCCGTGGTGCTCAAGGCCTCGGACGAGCCTGGCATCCTGCATACCCAGCTGCATGCCGACGGTCGCTACAGCGGCATCCTCAAGGCCGAAGGCCGGGTGACGCAGGGGGCGATCGACGGCAGTCCGTGGATCTACATGGAAGGCAACGCCGTGTTCAAGTTTGCGGTGCGTGCGCTGGCCGACGTGGCCGAGCAGACGCTGGCCGCGGCGGGGCTCGCGAAATCCGATATCGACTGGCTGGTGCCGCATCAGGCCAATCTGCGCATCATCGAAGCGACCGCCAAGCACCTGCATCTGCCGATGGAGCAGGTCATCGTCACCGTGGACAAGCATGGCAATACGTCGGCCGCGTCGATCCCGCTGGCGCTCGACGAGGGCGTGAAGAGCGGCCGCATCCGGCCGGGCCAGACCTTGTTGCTTGAGGGGATAGGTGGTGGCTTCGCCTGGGGTTCGGTGCTGCTGAAATACTGATGGAAACGGCGCGAAGAGCGCCGTTTTTGATTTCAAACGACTGTTTCAAGGAGCGACCATGTCTCTCGCATTCGTATTCCCGGGCCAGGGCTCGCAATCGCTGGGCATGATGAAGGGCTTTGCTGGCGATGCGTCCGTGCGCCAGACCTTCGAGGAAGCCAGCACTGCGCTCGGCCAGGATCTGTGGGCCATGTGCGACGAGGGTGCCGACGCGGCCGTGATCAACGCCACCGTCAACACCCAGCCCTTGATGCTGACCGCCGGCATTGCCGTGTTCCGCGCCTGGCGCGCGGCCGGCGGCGCACAGCCTGCGTTGGCGGCCGGGCATTCGCTGGGCGAATACACGGCGCTGGCTGCGGCAGGCAGCATTGCCTTTGCCGATGCGGTCAAGCTGGTGCGCCTGCGCGCCGAGGCCATGCAGAACGCCGTGCCCGAAGGCGTCGGCGCGATGGCGGCCATCCTGGGCCTGCCTGATGACGTGATCGTTGCCGCTTGCGCCGAGGCGGCGCAGGGGGAAATCGTCGAGGCCGTGAATTTCAATTCCGCCGGCCAGGTGGTGATCGCCGGCAACAAGGCCGCGGTCGAGCGCGCCATGGCACTTTGCAAGGAGCAGGGTGCCAAGCGCGCGCTGCCGCTGCCGGTGTCGGTGCCGTCGCATTGTGCGCTGATGAAGCCGGCAGCTGAAAAGCTTGCTGCCGCGCTCGCGGGCATCCATGTGGCTGCGCCCGAGTTCCCGGTCATCCACAATGCCGATGTCGCTGCCTATACCGACGCGGCGCAGATCCGCGATGCGCTGACCCGCCAGCTCTACCAGCCGGTGCGCTGGGTCGAGACCGTGCAACAGATGGCGGCGGACGGCGCGACGGTGATCGCCGAATGCGGTCCGGGCAAGGTACTGGTCGGCCTCAACAAGCGCATCGCCGATGGCGCGCAGCACGTGCCGCTGACCGACCTCACCGCGTTCGATGCGCTGAAGTCGTTGCTGTAATCCACTGCTGGTAATCTGTGATCGTTTGCTTGAACAAGGAGCCAAGATGAGTCTTGCAGGAAAAGTGGCGCTGGTGACCGGCGCCTCGCGTGGCATCGGCCAGGCGATCGCGCTGGAGCTGGCGGCGCAGGGCGCCACCGTGATCGGCACCGCCACCAGTGACGCCGGCGCCGAAGCGATCGGCACTTATCTAAAGGAAGCCGGTGCCCAGGGCGCCGGTCTCAAGCTCAATGTGACCGATGAAGGCGCTTGCGAGGCCATCATCGCCCAGATCGAGCAGCAGCATGGCGCGATCGCCGTGCTGGTGAACAACGCCGGAATCACCCGCGACAACCTGTTGATGCGGATGAAAGACGAGGAATGGGACGCCATCATGGATACCAATCTCAAGCCGGTCTACAAGCTTTCCAAGGCCGTGTTGCGCGGCATGATGAAGGCCCGTTGGGGTCGCATCATCAACATCGCCTCGGTCGTCGGTGCCACGGGCAACCCGGGGCAGACCAACTACTCGGCGGCCAAGGCGGCCTTGTTTGGCTTTACCAAGTCGCTGGCGCGTGAGATCGGTTCGCGCGGTGTGACGGTGAACGCTGTCGCTCCCGGTTTCATCGATACCGACATGACCCGTGGCCTGCCGGATGAGCAGAAAGCCGCGCTGGTGGGTAATATTGCACTCGGTCGCCTGGGCGAGGCGCGTGAAATTGCCGATGCCGTGGGTTTTCTCGCTTGCGACAAGGCCAGTTATATCACCGGCCAGACCTTGCACGTGAACGGCGGCATGTACATGAATTGACGGGTTTTCCGCGCCATGTTGGTGCGGAGCCCCCAATACGCGTTGCGCATGATCAGATGGACGGCGTGCCTTGCTTGGCGCTTCCCGTTTTTTTGGTACAATGCCGACGCTTTTTATCTGAATTCCTCAAAAGGCTTGGGTTAAATCCATGGAAAACATCGAACAGCGCGTGAAGAAAATCGTTGCAGAGCAACTTGGCGTGCCGGAAACCGACGTCAAGACCGAATCGTCGTTCGTGAACGACCTCGGCGCAGACTCGCTCGACACCGTTGAACTCGTGATGGCGCTGGAAGAAGAGTTCGAGTGCGAAATCCCGGACGAAGAAGCCGAAAAGATCACCACGGTTCAGCAAGCGATTGATTACGTCAGCGCGCATCTGGCCAAGTAATCCTTCTGCGATTTCCGCGTCCGCCTGTTAGGGGCGGCGCCTGGAGCGGCCTGTAGCGCCCCGTTCTTGCCTGTGGCGGCCCGATTTTGGGTACGTGAGGGTGCGTACGGTGCCTGCAAGCCGCTCTTGTTCCATCTGGCTTACCCTTCGGAGATTCCCATGTCCAAACGCAGAGTCGTCGTCACCGGCCTGGGCCATGTATCCCCGGTCGGCAATGACGTCGCGACCGGCTGGGCCAACCTGCTGAACGGCCAATCCGGCATTGCCACCATCACGCGTTTCGACGCGAGCGACCTGGCCTGCCAGATCGCCGGCGAAGTCAAGGGCTTCGACATCACCCAATACATCAGCGCCAAGGAAGCGCGCCGCATGGATGCGTTCATCCACTACGGCGTCGCTGCGGCGCTGCAGGCCATTGCCGATTCGGGCCTGGACGACGTGACCAGCCTCGACAAGACCCGCGTCGGCGTCAATATCGGTTCCGGCATCGGCGGCCTGCCGCTGATCGAGGAAACCGGCGTGGACCTGATCAATGGCGGTCCACGCAAGATTGGCCCGTTCTTCATTCCTGGCTCGCTGATCAACCTGATCGCCGGTCACGTGACCATCCTCAAGGGCTATCAGGGCCCCAGCTACGGCATCGTGTCCGCCTGCACCACCGGCGCGCACTCGATCGGCGATGCGACTCGCATCATCCAGTACGGCGACGCCGACGTGATGGTGGCTGGTGGTGCCGAAGGTGCGATTTCGCGCCTCGGGGTCGGTGGCTTTGCGGCGATGAAGGCACTGTCGACCCGCAATGACGACCCGGCCACCGCCAGCCGGCCGTGGGACAAGGGCCGTGATGGCTTCGTCATGGGGGAGGGCGCCGGCGTGCTGGTGCTCGAGGAATATGAGCACGCGGTCAAACGCGGCGCCAGGATCTACTGTGAGCTGGTCGGTTTCGGCATGAGCTCGGATGCGCACCACATCACCGCGCCGAGTGCCGAAGGCCCCGCGCGTGGCGTGGCCAACGCGCTGCGTGACGCCGGCATCAACGCCGACGAGGTGCAGTATGTGAACGCACACGGTACGTCGACGCCGCTGGGCGACGCCAATGAAACCAACGCACTGAAGCTCGCGTTCGGTGAGCACGCCAAGAAGCTCGCGGTGAATTCGACCAAGTCGATGACCGGCCACCTGCTGGGTGGCGCGGGCGGCGTCGAGGCCGTCTACTCGATCCTGGCCGTGCACAACCAGGTTTCGCCGCCGACGATCAACCTGTTCGAGCAGGACATCGAGGGCGGTTGTGATCTGGACTACGTGGCGAACACCGCGCGCGAGATGAAGATCGAGATTGCGATCTCCAACTCGTTCGGTTTTGGTGGTACCAACGGCACGCTGGTGTTCAAGCGCGTTTGATCGCGATGACAGCAACAAAAAACCCGCAGCGCGCTGCGGGTTTTTTGTTGCTTGAAACGGGGTCAGGCCCGGGCCGGACGCACATTGGATTCACCCTGATTGCCTTCGGCGAAGGTGTTGCGCGTGAACGACTTGCCCTGTTTGCCTTGTGTTAGCTTGTACTGCACGGTGGTGCTGCCTTGAGCACCTTCCGCCACCTTGTGGCTCGTGGCGGTTTGTCCGCCTTCAGATGCATAGGCGCCGAAGGCGAGCGTGCAACCGGCGATCACGGTGGCGATTCGGGTAAGCGTGTTCATGTGTGCAAGTCCTCGTGGAGCTGGGGTGGTCCGCGTGACCCATGGGCTTGTGGCCCATGGCACGACGGCGCATGGCGAAATTAAACACCCAACTGATTTAGTTGTAAAGTCAATTGAACTGTATAGAACTAAATACTGGGTCGAAAGAGGGCGTGCTACCGCCTGCAACCGCGGCGAGGAGCCGGGGTGGTACAGCCAGGCCAACCTTGTCACGAATCGCGGCCGGTGAAGGGCTGAAGCGTCGAGGGGACGCGCGCTTCGCTGGCCAAGACGGCACGTTTGCAGCGCGCCGGGGGGCTGGCTGGATTCCCACCCATGTCGTGTGCTGACATCAAAATTAACATCTCGATGACAGCGCATTGGCCGTGCGATTACCCTTGTTCAAATCTTGGGGGAGATCGCAATGTGGAAAGTCTTGTCCGGCTTGGCCGGGCTGGTGATCTGGGCGCTGAGCGGCGATGCGCCCTGGGCGGTACTGGGGTGGCTATTTGGCGCCTGGCTCGACGATCGCACGCAGGTGAGCGCGCTGACGCGGCGGCTGGAGCGGCTGGAGCAAGCGTCGCGCGGTGCTGAGGCACAGGTCGCGGTCTCGCCGGTGCCGTCGCCAGCCGTCATGCCCGAATCGCGTTCCGTTCACGCCCCTGCGCCTGCCGTCCCGGCGGCCAGCGCGATTGCGCAACCCGCGTCGATCTCACCCCCTCAGGCCGCCGCGCCGCGCCAACCCGAAATCATTCCCGAGCCGGCCTCTGTCGCGGCCGAGCCGCCGCGGCCCGCGATGGCACTTCCCGCCTCGCCGTCGCGCGAGGGACCGGATTGGATCGAGCAATCCGTGGCCGCGGCGCGGAACTGGCTGTTCGGCGGCAACACCGTGGTGCGTATCGGCATCCTCATCCTGTTCTTTGGCGTCGGTTTCCTGATCAAGTACGCGGCCGATCACAGCCTGTTGCCGATCGAGCTGCGGCTGGTTGGTGTCACGCTGGGCGCGATCGCGCTGCTGGTGATTGGCTGGCGCCTGGTGGAGGCGCGCCGCGGCTACGCATTGATCCTGCAAGGCGGCGGCGTGGGTCTGCTCTACCTGACCGCGTTTGGCGCACTCAAGCTGTATCAGCTGTTGCCGCCGGCCTTCGCGCTGGCGCTGATGGTGGCGTTCTGCGGTCTGTCAGCGTGGCTCGCGATCCGCCAGGATGCGCGCTCGCTGGCGGTGATGGGTTCCATTGGTGGTTTTCTCGCGCCTATCCTCGCGTCCACTGGCAGTGGCAATCATGTGTTGTTGTTCAGTTATTACGCCTTGCTCAATGCCGGCATTTTCGCCATCGCCTGGTTCAAGGCCTGGCGGCCGCTCAATCTGGTCGGCTTCGTGTTCACGTTCGGCATCGGCACTATCTGGGGGGCGCAGTCGTATTCCCCTGCGCTGTTCGCGTCGACCGAGCCCTTTTTGCTGCTGTTCTTCGCGTTCTATCTCGCCATCTCGGTGCTGTACGCATTGCGCCAAGGCGCAACCCCCAAGCGCATCGTCGATTGCTCGCTGGTATTCGGCACGCCGCTGGTGGGTTTTGGCCTGCAGGCGGCGCTGGTGGCGGATTTCGAATTCGGCCTGGCGTTCAGCGCGCTGGGCCTCGCTGCGATTTATCTGGCGCTGGCGGCTTGGCTGTTCCGCCGTCGCGATACTGGGCTGACGCTGTTGGCCGAGTCGTTCCTGGCGCTGGGCGTGATCTTCGTGACGCTGGCGATCCCGCTGGCGCTTGATGCGCGTTGGACCAGTGCGGCCTGGGCGCTGGAAGGCGCGGGGGCGGTATGGATCGCGCTGAAGCAGCAACGGCGGCTGGCGCTGGGTTTTGGCTTGCTGCTGCAGCTCGCCGCCGGGGTGGCGTTGCTGATCGATTCGCAGCCGGTAGCCGACATTGCCTGGCTCAATCACCGTTGCGTGGGCGGGGTGTTGCTGGCCGCCAGCTGGTTGTTCAGCGCGTGGCGATTGCAAACAGTGCCAGGCGGGCTCAAGCGCGGCGTGTCGGTTGCGTTTGGCGTGTTGGGGCTCGTGGCCTGGCTGGTTGCGATCCTGGTCGAGGTCGATCGTCTGGGCCTGCCTCAGTTCACCGCGGGCCTGTGGCTGGCGACGGCGACCAGCCTGCTCGCCTGGCAAGCGGCGGTGCGACTGCGCTGGCCAGATGCGCGCTGGCCTGCCTTGCTATTGCCGCTGGTGCTGGGCTGGATTGCCTTCGTCGACGCCATGCACGCATTCGATCGCTATCAGCCCGACTGGTGGCAGCCGCTGCGCGGCTGGGCTGCCCTGGCCTGGCCCGCGGCACTGGCGGCGGCCTGGCTGCTGCTCAAACGGCTGGCCGACAGCTGGCTCGCGGCCTTGCTGACCCTGCTGCACGCTGTCCTTGCAGTGCTGACCACGCTTCTGGCGGCATTCGGGCTGGCGGCTCTGGTGGCGCAGTGGCTGCCAGCCGGCGACTGGGCCCGTGCGGCCTGGGGGAGCGTGGTCGCCGCCGCCGTGCTGCTGTTGCGTGGCCCCTTGCATCGACGCCAGGGCTGGCCGTGGCACGAACAGCAGGCGGCGTATGCGATGCATGCGGCCGGCGTGTTGGCGGCGCTGGTCGCGCTGTGGACGCTGCCGGCGGCCACTTTCTCCGGAGTCATGGTGCCGTTGCCCTATCTGCCGCTGGTCAATCCCGTCGATCTTGCGACGGCGCTGGTGCTGTTGGCGATCTGGCGCGCGCTGCCGGTGCTGCGGCCGGCCGGGGCCGAGCGTGCCGGCCAGTCGGTCCTCGCTGGCCTCGTCTTCATCTGGCTCAACGCGGTGGTGCTGCGCAGCGTTCATCATTGGGCCGACGTGCCGTGGACGGTGGAGGCGCTGGCGCGCTCGACGCTGGTCCACGCGGTGCTGTCGCTGTTCTGGACGATACTGGCGCTGGCGGTGATGCTGGTCGCCAACCGTCGCGTGTGGCGCGTCGTCTGGTTTGCTGGTGCTGCGCTGCTCGCGGTGGTCGTCACCAAGCTGTTCCTGGTCGACCTGTCGCAATTGTCCGGCGTGACCCGCATCGTGTCCTTCCTCGGCGTGGGCGTGCTGTTGCTGCTGATTGGTTACGTGTCGCCGTTGCCGCCAACTCGCAAGGAGGCGCCATGAGAGCGTTGCTGTTGCTGCTGGCCAGCGCCGCCTGCGTCGCCGATAGCCTGGCGCCCGAGCAATTTGCGCGCTATGTGCCGCTGCAAACCCAGTCATCGGCTGCGTTGTACCAGGCCACGCTGAGCGCGGACGTCTATCGCCATGCCATTGCGGCGGATCTGTCGGATCTGCGCGTTTTCAATGCCGCGGGCGAGAGCGTGCCGTACTCGCTGGAGCAGGTGCTGCCCACGCCGGTGCCCCAGGCCGAGGTCAGCCTGCCTTTCTTTGCCGAAAGTCGGCAGGCGGAGGCGAGCGCCAGCGTGGCGGTCAGCGTGCGGGCCGGGACTGATGGCACGCTGGTTTCCGTGCAGCCGGGCAAGCCGGTACCGCTGGCCGGGGCGCAGACGGTGCTGGTCGATGCCAGCCGGCTGAAGCGCCCACTCGCCGCGCTTAGCCTCGATTGGGCCGAGCCGCGCTTTCAGGGCGCGTTGCAGGTGGATGCCAGTGATGACCTCTCACAATGGCAACAGGTCGCCAGTGGCGAGCTGCTGCGCCTGTCCCTGGCCGGGCAGAAACTGGAGCAACGCCGCTTGCCGCTGGGCGAACTCTCCGCCCGCTATCTGCGGTTGCGCTGGCAGGGCAGCGCCCCCACGCTCACGGCGGTGCGGGTTACGCCGAGCGTGCCACCGCCCGCCCCTACGCGGGCCTGGCTGGCTGCGCAGCCGCTGCAATCGAACGAGGCGGGGATCTACCGCTTCGCGCTTGCCAACGTGGTGCCGGCCGACCGCCTGCGCATTGTGCTGCCGCAAGCCAACACCGTGGCCAATGTCACGCTGGAAGCGAGGATGCAGTCGAGCGGACCGTGGCATGCCGTCGCGCGAGCGCGGCTCTATCGGCTGCACCAGGCTTCGGGCGAAACACGGTCGGGTGATCTCATCGTTCCCGCTCGGGTATTTCGCGAGTGGCGCATACGTGTCGACGGCGGTGCTGTCGCAATCGGGCAGGGGCAACCGGGCTTGTCGCTGGGCTGGGTGCCACAACGGCTGACCTGGCTCGCGCGCGGCCAGCCGCCGTTTGTGCTGGCCTATGGCCAAAGAGGCCTCACCGGCGCCGCGCAGCCTGCTGCCAGCCTGCGCATCAACGGCAGCCGGCCTGCGCCGGCCACGCTCGGGGTGCCACGCGACGGTACACTGCAGGTGGCGCCACTGATCGAGCGCGAACTGCTGCGCCGTGGCGTACTGTGGGCGGTGCTGCTGGCGGGGGTCGGCGTACTGGGTTGGATGGCCTGGCGGCTGGGCCGGCGCGGTGACGGTATGTGACGGCGCGGCGAGGCGTGGCGGCGGCTTGATACAATCGCGCCATGTTCTCGCAAGTCCTGTCCGTCCCGCCTGACCTCGCCGCGCTCGCCGCGGCCCGGCCGGCTCTCTTTCCTGCGCTGTTCCAGTCCTCGCAAGATCGGGGTTGGGACATCCTGTTCGCCCTGCCGCAATCGCGGCGCTGCTTTGCTGCGCACGAGCAGCAGGCCTTTCTCGACGAGATGGCCCGCCTGCCGCTGGCCGGCGCCCCCGCCGCTGCGCTGCCTTTTGTGGGTGGCTGGGTGGTGTACGCCGGCTACGAGCTGCTGGAGGCGTTCGAGTCCACGGTACCGGCGCATGTCGAGCCCGGGCCGCGTGCCGCGCTGATCCGTTGCCCGGCAGCGGTACTGGTCGAGCGCGATACACAACGCGCTTGGCTGGTGGCCGAGACGGCGGCGCAGCTGGCCGAGCTCGCCGCCCTTGTCGAAGCGACGCCGGCGTGGCAACCGGCCCCGCTGGCCGTGGCCACGGTGAGCGAGGACGACCCGCAGGCCTTTCTCGATGGGGTGGCGACATGCAAGCGCTACATCGTCGAGGGCGATGTGTTCCAGGTGAATTTGTCGCGCGGCTGGGATGTGGGGCTCGCGGCGGGCGGGGCGCACGATCTTTACGCAGCGCTGCGCCAGGCTAATCCGGCACCGTTCTCGGCGCTGGTCGATCTGGGGGAAGGGCGGCATATCGTCAGCTCGTCGCCGGAACGACTGGCGAGCGTGCGCGGCGATGTGGTGCAGACCCGGCCGATTGCCGGCACGCATCCGCGTGGCGCCACGCCCGACGAGGACGCTGCGCTCAAGGCGCGGCTGCTCGACACGGTAAAGGAGCGCGCCGAGCACATCATGCTGGTCGACCTGGAACGCAACGACCTGGGGCGCATCGCCGTGCCCGGCTCGGTGCAGGTCGATGAGCTGATGGCGGTGGCGAGCTATGCCTTCGTCCACCATATCGAATCCAATATCCGCGCCCGGCTGGCGCCCGGCACCACGCCACGGGCACTGCTGCGCGCGCTGTTCCCCGGTGGCACCATCACCGGCTGCCCCAAGGTACGCTGCATGCAGATCATACGTGAACTCGAAGACCGGCCGCGCCAGGCCTACACCGGCAGCGTCGGTTACATCGGTGTCGATGGCCAAGCCGATCTCAATATCCTGATCCGCAGCTTCATGCAGAGCGGATCGCAACTTTATTTCCGCGCCGGCGCCGGTATCGTTGCCGATTCCGATCCCGAACGCGAACTGCAGGAAACGCGGCACAAGGCGCGTGGCCTGTTGCGGGCACTGGGGGTGGCGGGATGAAAATGATCAATGGCGTGGCCGGCGAAGCGCTGGCACTGGCCGATCGCGCATTCCAGTTCGGCGATGGCGTATTCCGCACGCTGCGCTGTGACGCGGGTGGCATCCGTTTCTGGGCTCGGCAATACGCCAAGCTCGCGGCAGACTGTGCGGCGCTCGGCATCGCGGCGCCGCCGCGCGAAGTGCTGGAAGCCGATATCCGCCAGCTGGCGCCGCAAGACGGCGCGATCAAGCTGATCGTTACGCGTGGCGAGTCACAGCGTGGCTATGCGGTGCCGGATGCCTGTACGCCCAATCGCGTGGTCCAGGTGAGCGCGTTGCCACCCGTTTGGCCCGCTGAGGGCGCGCGGGTGCGCTGGTGCGACATCCGTGCCGGTTGGCAGCCGGCGCTGGCTGGCGTCAAGCACCTGAACCGGCTGGAAAACGTGCTGGCACGGCGCGAATGGTCCGACCCGGCCATCCAGGAAGGTCTGCTGCTTGATCGCGATGGGCATGTGCTCGAAGGGGTGATGAGCAATGTGCTGGCACTGTCGGGCCGGGTGCTGTTCACGCCCAGGCTGGATGACGCTGGCGTTGCCGGCGTGATGCGATCGGTGGTCGCCGACGTGGCGGCGCGCAATGGCATTGCGATTCGGGAAAAGGTACTGACGCCAGCTGCAGTGATGGCTGCCGACCGACTCTATTTATGCAACAGCCTGATCGGGCTCGTTCCCGTGCGCGAGCTCTCTGGCCAGCATTGGGGCGTGCATGCGCTCGACAGCGTGCTGCAGGCGGGACTTGCTGTGATGACCGAGGAGGAAACGTGGTATTCGTCCGAACCCTGATGTTGCTGGTGTTGACGGCCAGCATGCATGCCGCCATGGCGGCAGATACGTCGTACAGCCCGGCCAAGCTGGCCGAGCTCGATCGGCAGCGCTGCGAGAAGCTGATCAACGAGCGCGCGCTGATCGACAAGCGCCTCACGCGCGAGCGCAAGCCGTACAACGTGCGCAAGATGGAGGCACGGCGCGATGAGATCGACGCCGAGTATGCGCGCTACGGCCGCTGCGCCAAGGTGATGGTGCCTAAACCAACGCCGACCACGCTACCTGCTATCACACCGACGACCCAACCCAAGGCGAAGTAACGTCAGGCCGCGAGGCGTTGCAGCACGGAGAAGCGCGAGATGGCGGCGTAGCTGGTTTGTTCCAGCGCCGGATCGAGCCGGATACGATAGCTCTTGCCCTGTGCCGATAGCTGGAACTCGCGGTTGGCCGCAAAGAAGGTCTGCGGCAGCATCAGGAAGCGTCCTTGCGTGGTGGCACCAGTCTCTGGCGAATACAGGCCGAAGAAGCTGCGTTCGCTCTGCGTGGGCTTGAGTTCGACCACCAGCGGGTTGGACGCGAGATTCTCGATGCCCACCTCTACCTGGCCGTCCCGGCGCCGCGTGATGCGGCGGATCACGCCGATGACAAGGCCGGGCCCTTCCTGCTGGCCCAGGCCGACGATCTCGCCGACCAGCAGCCTGTCGTCGCCCTTGCCGCTGTAGTTCACGCCGTAGCCGCCTGCGCTCTCGTTTGCCACTTCCCAGTGCTCGGTATCGACCCGGCGAGCCTGGCCGGCCGGCGCGCGCAAAAAATGGATCACATCCTCCAGGCCGCGCACTACCTGCAGCCGCTTGCGCGCAAGATGTCGCTCGTACCGCCGCACCGGTGCCGGTACGTCGCGCGACCACAGGTTCACCAGATTGAGCATCAGCGCGAGATTGCCAGGCTCCGCCGATTCGATCGGCAGGCCGTGATCGAGTGGGCTGTCACCGCGCAGCAGCTGATCGTGCACCTCACGTACATGCAGTACCAGCGCCTCGGTGAACCAGTAGCGCCAGTTGTCGCCCACCATATCGCGGCGTAAGCGCTTGGGCGCCGAGGAGCCGGCGATATTGACGGCGAATAGCTGGCGATTGGGCCGGATCAGCATTTCCAGTTCCATGCGACCGGACCAGCGCTTCAGCCATTGCGCCGCGAGTTCGATCTGGGCCGGTTGCAGTTTGTCCGGCTGCGACAGCGTGAGCATCATCGCCTGCATGTACTCACGGCGGGCGTCGGTCAGCTCGGTATTGGCATAGGGTTGCAGCGGCGCGATGGCAAACTTGTGCTCTTCGGCGTAGTGGTACAGCCGGTGCAGGTTGCGCCACACCTTGGCGTCGACCTCCATGTAACGCAGATGGGCCCACTTCACTTCCTGGTTGTAGTGAGAGAGCGCACGCAGCGCGAAGATCTGCAATTGCACGTCCAGGCCACGGGCGCCGGTTTGGCTCGCCTGCTTGATGCACAGCCGGTATGCCTCGCCCACCTGGTGCCAGTAGGTGAGGATGGACGGCAGTACCTGGTGGGGCGCGACATGATCGTCGATCAAGCGACCGAAATAGACGTCGATCAGATGGTTCTGCAGCGCGCGTGCCTTGTCGTCCAGATAAGGCACGGTGCGCATCCGCTCCTTCAGGCTGACGCGTGCATTGGCGTTCAACTGCTTGAGCGCCTTCACGATCTCGATATGGGCTTGCAGGATGTCGCTCTCGGGGAGCTCCTGCATGAACATCGTCGCCGATTTGAAATCGTGCACGCCTTCTTGCGGTCCGCGATTGAACAGCGCACCGATGAGGCCTTTGAAGTCGAACATGGTGCTTCGCCCCCCACTCTTTAAGCTCGCGTTTGCCGCGAATATTGTCGTTATTTTTAAGGTTAAGGGAGGCTGTCAGCTTCTGCAACCGCGTGCCAACGAGCGGCGTAATCGCTCTGCTGCCTCGAGCAGGCGCGGCACGGGCTGCGTATAGGCAAGGCGCATGAATAAAGGGTTGCTGCCGAAGTCGCGGCCAGGTGTCAGCGCGATGCTTTCCGTATCGAGCAGATGTGCGGCAAGCGTCTCGGTGTTGTCAGTAAAGGCACTGCAGTCAGCCCACAGATAGAAGGCACCTTGCGCCGGCGCAGGCAGTGTCAGTCCGATGTCGGTTAAAAGCTTACAAAGAACGCGACGACGCTGGTCAAGCTCGGCGCGACGCGCTTCCAGCAAGGCCAGCGTGTCCGGCCCGAAGGCCGCGAGCGCAGCATATTGCGCTGGCGTGGGGGCGGCGAGGAACAGGTTCTGCGCCAGTTTTTCCAGTTCCGGAATAGCCCATTCCGGGGCGACCAGCCAGCCCAGGCGCCAGCCTGTCATCTGGAAGAACTTGGAGAAACTATTGACGATGAAAGCGTCGGCAGCGACCGTCAGCGCCGTTTCGTGCGCGCGCTCGTACACCAGGCCCTGGTAGATTTCGTCGACGATCAACGCGATGTTTTTCTTCCGACAAACGGCAGCCAGTTCGGCGATTTCGGCAAGTTCCAGCACCGTGCCGCTAGGGTTGGCGGGGCTGGCGACCAAGGTCGCGACGGTGCACTCGCCGGCATGCTGTTCGACATGGCGCGCCAGCAACTGGAAGCGGCTGTCGGCGCCCACCGCAATATTGACGGGCCGGCCCTCGCACAGCGTGACCAGGTGGCGGTTGCACGGATAGCCGGGGTCGGTGAGCAGCACCTCGTCGTCGCGCCCGACGAGGAGCGCGAGGATCAGCTGCAGTGCGCCGGAGGCGCCGGGGGTGACGATGATGCGGCGTGGATCGATGCTCAGACCGAAGCGGTCCTGATAAAAGCCGGCGATGGCTTCGCGCAGCTGCGACAGGCCGCAGGCACCGGTATAGAAGGTGTGCCCGGCACGCAAGGCCGCGATGCCGGCCTCGACGATCTGTGGTGGCGTGGCGAAATCGGGCTCGCCGACCTCCAGATGGATCACGTCGCGGCCCTGGGCTTCCAGCTGCTTGGCCGCTTCCAGAATACGCATTACGTGGAAGGGCTCGATATCGGCCAGGCGCGGGGCAAGGCGATGGGGGTGGGCGTGGCGCATCGGGTCAGCTCGCTATGATAAAATCCAAAACTTTCAGCGTTTTGCGGCCATTTTGGCGGCGGGCGCATACCGGATTTTATTCGCTTCGCCTACCGGCGGGGCGCGAGGAAACCCCAGCAGATGATCAGTACTTCCAATATCACCATGCAGTTCGGCGCCAAGCCGCTGTTTGAAAAAGTCAGCGTCAAGTTTGGCGACGGCAACCGTTATGGCCTGATCGGCGCCAACGGCTGCGGCAAATCCACTTTCATGAAGATCCTCGGCGGCGATCTGGAGCCCTCCGCGGGCAACGTGGCGCTGGAGCCGGGCGTGCGCCTGGGCAAGCTCAAGCAGGACCAGTTCGCCTACGAAGACCAGCGTGTGATCGACGTGGTGATGCAGGGCCATGTGGAGCTGTGGGCGGCGATTCATGAACGCGATGCGATCTACGCCAACCTCGAGGCGACCGAGGACGACTACATGCGTGCCGCCGAGCTCGAAGGCAAGGTCGCCGAATACGACGGCTACACCGCCGAAGCACGGGCCGGCAGCCTGCTGATGGGCGCCGGCATCCCGATCGAGCTGCACAACGGGCCGATGTCCGAAGTCGCGCCGGGCTGGAAGCTGCGGGTGTTGCTGGCGCAGGCGCTGTTCAGCAATCCGGACGTGCTGCTGCTGGACGAGCCGACCAACAACCTGGACATCAACACCATCCGCTGGCTCGAGGAAACGCTGAACCAGCGCGAATCGACGATGCTGATCATCTCGCACGATCGCCACTTCTTGAACCAGGTGTGCACCCACGTTGCCGACGTCGACTACGGCGAAATTCGCATCTATCCGGGCAACTACGACGACTACATGCTGGCCAGCACCCAGGCGCGCGAACGCCTGTTGGCCGACAACAGCAAGGCCAAGGAAAAGGTCGCCGAACTGCAGGCCTTTGCCGCGCGCTTTGCCGCCAACAAGTCCAAAAGCCGCCAGGCCACTTCCCGCCTGAAGCTTGCCGACAAGATCAAGGACAACATGGTCGAGGTGAAGCCGTCCTCGCGCCAGAACCCGTATATCCGCTTCGATCTGGAAGACAAGCAAAAGCTGCACCGCCAGGCCTTCGAGGCGAACAACCTCTCCAAATCGTTCGACAAGCCGCTGATCCAGAGCCTGAGCCTGATCTTCGAAGCCGGCCAGAAGCTGGCGGTGATCGGCGGCAACGGCGTCGGCAAGTCGACGCTGATGAAGTTGCTGGTAAACGAGCTCAAGCCCGACGCGGGTTTCATCAAGTGGGCCGATAAGGCTGAACCCGGCTACTTCGCGCAGGATCACGAAGAGGATTTCGCCGAGGACATCACCCTCTTTGACTGGATGAAGCAGTGGGGCCAGCCGGGCGACGACGACCAGGTGATCCGCGGCATACTCGGCCGCCTGCTGTTCGGCGGCGACGACGTGAAGAAGTCGGTGAAGGTGCTGTCCGGTGGCGAGAAGGGCCGCATGCTGTACGGCAAGCTGATCCTGCAGCGTCCCAACGTGCTGCTGATGGATGAGCCGACCAACCACATGGACATGGAATCGATCGAATCGCTGAACCTGGCGCTCGACCTGTACAAGGGCACGCTGATCTTCGTTTCGCACGATCGCCAGTTCGTGTCATCGCTCGCGACTCAGATCCTGGAGTTGAACGGCGACGGCACGTTCACCCACTACCTCGGCGGTTACGAGGAATACCTGCACAGCCGCGGCCTGGAATAAGCACTCGGCGCAGCATCAGACAGCCACCGTTCGCGGTGGCTGTTTTCATTGCGACTGCGTCGTTGCCTGCCAGCGCCAATAGCGCGGCGTACGCGTGCGCCAGCCCCAGGCGTCGATGGTGTCTCCCACTTCGAACACCAGCGCGCCGTCATGATCGGTGCGCAGCGCTTGCGCGCCGTGTGCGGCGTAGCGTTCGACGATGATGCGGTTAGGGTGGTGGAAGCGGTTGAGATAACCGGCCGAGTAGGCGACCCACGCCGGCTCGGTGGCTGCGATCAGCGCTTCACTGGACGATGAGCGGCTGCCGTGGTGCGGCGCGACGACGATGTCGGTATCGGCCAGATCGGCTTCGACCAGTTGCAACTCCTCGGAGCGGCCGATGTCGCCCGGCAACAGCAGCGCATGGCGACCGTTGTCGATGCGTAGCACGCAGCTCATAGCGTTGTCGTCGCGCCCGGCGTAGTCCGGGTGGGGCCAAATGAATTCGAACGTCACCCCATCCCAGCGCCAGCGTTGCCCTGCCATGCAGGGCGCGTGCGGCGCTGGCCGCATCCGGGCCGGATGCTGCGTGGGCAACCGGCTGGACCAGCGCGTGACCGGCAGCGTGGCGAGCAACGCATCGGCGCCACCGGTATGGTCGTTGTCGTCGTGCGAGACGACGAGGACATCGAGGCGGGCGACGCCCATGGCCCGCAAGCTGGGCAGCAGATAGCGCTGGGCCGCGCCGGGCGGGCCCGTGTCGTACAGCAGGATGCGATTGCGCGTCTGTACCAGCACTGCAAGCCCTTGGCCCACATCCAGGATCGTGGCGCGGTAATGCCCGGCCGGTAGCGCCTCGCCCTGCGGCACCAGCATGGGCAACAGGAAAATGGGCGCCAGCCAGCGCCCCGGCAGGCCGGCAGGCAGCAACAAGAGCAGGACACCGCATGCCGCCGGCAGCAGAGTCCATAGCGGCGGGGCGGGCAGGCTGATGCTGGCGTGGGGCAGTGCGGCAAGCTGGGCGAGCAGCCAGTCGGTCAGCGCGAACAGCCGCTCCGCGCCGACCAGCAGCAAGCCGCTGGGATCGAGCGTGCCGACGAGCGCCAGCGGCGTGACCGCCAGGCTGACCAGGGGGATCGCCACGGCATTGGCCAGCGGGGACACCAGCGGTAATTGCTGGAACAGGAACAGCAGCAGCGGGAATGACGCCAGCGTCGCGGCCCACTGGGTACCCGCCCAGACACGCAGCCAGTGCTGGCGACCATTGCGGTTGGCCGACAGCCACAGCAGCGCACCCACGGTCAGGAACGACAGCCAGAACCCCGGCGACAGCACTGCGAACGGATCGACCAGTACGACGAGGCCCAGCGCCAGGGTCCAGATCAGGCTCAAGGGCCACAACCGGGCGCTGAGCAGGCACAGGCCCGCCAGCGTCAGCATCAACAGCGTACGCTGGGTCGGCACGGCAAAGCCCGCCAGCGTGCTGTAGCACAGCGCCGCGATCATGCCGGCAACGAGCGCGGCCCGTTGCGCCGCGATGCGCGCCGCCAGTCGCGGCAGGCGCCGCCAGCCCCATCCGGCCGCCCAGGCGACGAGGCCCGCGACCATGGTGATATGCAAACCACTGATGCTGATCAAATGCGAGATGCCAGTCGTGGTGAAGCGCTGCCACTGTTCGGGCGGGATGCCCGCTTGCTCGCCCACCACCAGCGCAACGATCACCGGCGCATATGGGCGAGCGGCCAGCTCCGCCCGGATGTGGTTTGCGATCACGACGCGGCCCCGGTCTATCGTCGCGCGCCAGGCATGGCCAGGCAGACGTTGCCCGGCTTGTACATTGGCTGTGGCGCCTATGCCTTCCTGCAGCATCCAGCGCTCCAGGTCGAACCCACCGGGATTGACCGCGCCGTGCACCTGCTTGAGCTTGAGCGCCAGTTGCCAGCGCTCTCCCGTACGCGGCTTGGCCGCCGGGCCGTACCAGCTCGCCTGGATGCGGCGCGGCAGACTGGCGTCATCGGGCACAAAGAGAAAGCGTATACCGTGCAATGTCGGCTGGGGCAGGCCGGCAACGTGGCCTTGCACCGTGATTGTCCGGCCTTCCTGGCGCTCGTCCAGCCGGTCGGCCAGTCGCGCTTGCGCCCTGAGGTCGGCCCAGCCCCAGCCCGCTGCGGCGCAGGCGATGACCAGCAAGGCTGTACGCCAGCGCGGGCACCAGGCAGCGCATGCCAGGGCGATGCCTGCCAGTAGCAGGGCGGGCCAGAGTGGCGGCAGTGTCGATGGCACCTGCAGCAGGCAGGCACCAAGCACGAAAGCCAGGATGGGAAGCAGGGCGCGGAGCAACACCTGCTCAGCCTAGACGGTGTCGATGCGTATGGCATGGCCGGCGCTACCGACTTTCCCGGGCTCGCCGCGCCGCGCGGGAGCCGGTACACTCGGCCCATGCATACTTACGATGCCGATCTGATCATCGTCGGCGGTGGCTTGGTGGGCGCCGCGCTGGCTGCGAGCCTCGCGCAGACGCCGTTATCGGTACTACTGCTGGAAGGGCGGGTACCGCAGTTCGACTTCGACCCCGCTTCGTGGGACGCGCGCGTCTACGCCATCAGCCGTGCCAGCCGGCGCCTGCTGACCGGCATCGGCGCCTGGCAAAGGATGAACCCGGCTCGCCTGCAAGCGGTGTCGACGATGTGCATCTTTGGCGACGATGCCCGCTCGCGCCTGGAATTCGCCGCCCCCGAGGCCGGTGTCGATGAGCTCGCCGTGATCCTGGAGAACCGTGAACTGCAGCGCGCGCTGTGGCAAACGGTCGCCGAGCTACCCAATGTGACGGTACTGGCCCCGGCCACACCGGCGGCACTGGCGGTCGATGCCGATGCCGCGACAGTGACCCTGGCCGATGGCCGCGTATTGTGCACTCGGCTGGTGGTCGGCGCCGATGGGGCGCAGTCCTGGGTGCGTACCCAGATTGGCAGCGAGGTTGCGGCGCACTCTTACGACCAGTGGGGTGTGGTCGCCAATTTCGAATGCGACAAGCCGCACCTGGGCGTCGCGCACCAGTGGTTCTTCGACGACGGTGTGCTGGCCTGGTTGCCGCTGGCCGGATCGCGCATGTCCATGGTCTGGTCATGTGGCGACGCGCAGCGCCAGCACCTGTTGGCGCTGGAGCCGGCTGCGCTGGCGGAGTGCGTCGCCGCGGCCGGCGGTCGTCGTTTGGGCGCCTTGCGTCAGATCGGCGCGACGGCAGCCTTTCCCTTACAGTTGAATCGCGTGTCCCGGACCGTGGCTGCGCGGGTCGCCCTGATCGGCGATGCGGCGCACACCGTGCATCCGTTGGCCGGGCAGGGCGTGAATCTGGGCTTTGGCGACGTCGCGGAACTTGCGCGCGTCCTGTCCGCCGAACTCCCGGCGCGTTGTGGCGACTATCTGGTGCTGCGGCGCTACGAGCGTGCCCGACGCGAGCCGGTGGCGCTGATGCGGACCGCGTGCGACGGCCTGCAAAAGCTGTTCAACAATAAAAACCCGCTGCTCAAGACCCTGCGTAATGTGGGGCTGGGGCTGACCGAC
The DNA here is from genome assembly GCF_024437655.1 of Chitinolyticbacter albus. Classification (GTDB taxonomy): domain Bacteria; phylum Pseudomonadota; class Gammaproteobacteria; order Burkholderiales; family Chitinibacteraceae; genus Chitinolyticbacter; species Chitinolyticbacter albus. The sequence continues at coordinate 43,021 of NZ_JANBVF010000015.1, read as the reverse complement.
CAACAGGCATGGCTTAAGCACAGACTGATCCGCCATGCCATGGATGCCTGAACCAAGGAATTACCCATGCTGATCTCGAACCGTTTCATCCGCACCGCCATCGCAGGCGGCCTGATTGCGCTGACCGCCTGCTCGGCCTCGGCCGACACGGCCAAGGAACCCAAGGAAGGCAAGGCGCTGCGCACCAGCCTCGAAAAGCAGTTGCAGGGGCGCAAGGTGCAGAGCGTGCGCGCCACGCCGCTCAAGGGCATTTACGAAGTCGTGCTGGAAGGCCGGCAGATCGTTTACACCGACACCAAGGGCCAGTACCTGCTGATTGGTGATCTGGTCGACGTGGCCAAGAAGCAGAGTCTGACCGAAGCGCGCATGGCTGAGCTGATGAGCACCGATTTCTCCAAGCTACCGCTGGATCAGGCCATCGTCGACAAGCGGGGCAATGGTAGCCGCAAGCTGGCGGTGTTCTCGGACCCGGACTGCCCGTTCTGCAAGCGGCTGGAGCGCGAAAGCCTCAAGGATGTCGACAATATCACCGTCTACACCTTCCTCTTCCCGCTGCCGATGCATCAGGATGCTGGGCGCAAATCGGCGCTGATCTGGTGTGCCGCCGATCGCAAGCAGGCCTGGCATGACTGGGTGATGAACGAAACGCTGCCGGAAAACGGCAAGACCGATTGCGCGAATCCGGTTGAAGCCAACCTCAAGCTTGGTGAGTCGCTGGGCATCACCGGTACGCCGGCGCTGATCTTCGCCAACGGCCGCATCACCTCGGGCGCGATGCCCAAGGAACAGCTGGAGCAGGCGCTGGCCGACGCTAGCAAGAAGTAAGTAACGCACCAGTAAAAAACGCGGCCTCGGCCGCGTTTTTTGATTGCCGCATAGCGTTAGGGCGCCGTCTTGCGCCGCGCGATCACGCACTGGTAGACCCCGCCGAACAGCGTGGTTTTTTCCCAGTGGTAGTCGTCGGCCTGGCTGGCGTAGTCGCGGATTTCCTTCAGCCAGAGCGCGTGCGCGAATGGCTCCAGCCAGGCGTTGATGCCGCGCAGCAGCCAACCAATCGGCTGCCAGCGAGCCGGGCGGTGATAGTCGACGAACACCGCTTCGCCACCGTCGGCAAGATGGGCCAGCATATTGTCGACGACGGCCCGCTTGATCTCCTCCGGCACCTCGTGCAGCAGGAAGAAACTGCAGACGAGATCGTAGCGACCCTCACTGCCAAATTGCGCGGCGTCCGCCCGCAGCACCCTTGCCCATGGCGTGCTGGCCAGCTTGGCCTCTGCTCGCTCCAGCTGGGCGGGCGCCACATCGGTCAGATGGAACGTCCCTTGCGGCCCGACCCGATCGGCCGCCCGCTCGATCAGATCGCCATAGACATGGGCAACCTGCCACACGCGGCTACCCGGACGGATGCGATCGAGATAGCGCCGCATCAGCCTGCCATCCTGGCCGAACAGCAACGTCTTTACCACCGAGGGGCGATCGAGCAGCCGTACGTGCTGCGGATTGACGTAGGCCCAGTCGTAGACATCGACCAGGTAGTCGGGCACGCCATCGTAGTAGTCGGCAGGCAGGGGCGTGTGGGTGGCTTCGATCTGCGGCATGGCGTGGGCTCCAGTGTTTGGCTACAGGCTAGCGGCCCGCATGACGACGCGATTTGCGCTGGGCCAAGTTCCGGGTGATGTAGTCGCCACACTTTCACTACCACTTGTCGGCGTGGTGTATCCGACGGAGGCATGCAAACGGCATTTTGCTGCGTAGCGCGATACACATCACAAAAGCGCACCAAGCTCTGGGAGGAGATCACGATGGACGAATTCAAGGCGGCCTGGATCAAGGCCGGATGGATCGCGTTGTCATCGGCCGGCGTCGCATCGGCCATCACGCTGCTGCTGCAGGGGTTGCGCGGCTGATCGTCACGGTCGCAGCAGGCGCTGTACCATCGGCGTTTTCCATCCGGGTAGGGAAGCTTGATGCGGCCGCGACTGAATCTGATCTTGCTGGGCGTGTGCGACGTGGCGCGCTCCACCGCATTCTTCGAGGCACTGGGCTGGCCGCGCGCGGCGTCCAGCCATGCCGGCTTCGTCAAATTTGATCTGGGCGGGGTGGTCCTCGCCATCCAGTCGCGCGATGACTTTGCCCGTGATGCGGGTTACGCCGATGCGCAGGGCAACGGCTTTGCCGGTATCGCGCTGGCCTATATCGCCCGTCATCCCGACGACGTGCCGCGTGTACTGGCCCGTGCAGTGGCGCTCGGGGCCGAGCTCGTCAAACCGGCCACCAAGAATGCCTGGGGCGTGGCCGGTTATTTCCGCGACCCGGACGGGCATTTGTTCGAAGTGCTGTACGAGGACGGCTGGCAGTTCGATGCCGTCGACAACCTCGTCGTCTGATCGCGCCGCGGCAGCGGCAGGCCCGTGCGCTGGCGTGCGTCGCCATGTTCGTCTATGTCCTTAGGTAGGCCTGATCGGTAGTCGGCAGCGGGCGTCAGCAAGACGATGTCTGCCACTTGGCGTTGTCAGCCTTGTCCTGCATCAACGCGCTGTCCGGCAAAGTTTTCTTAAAGTAGAGCCTGTTTCGCGCCATGCCACCGCTGGCGGGTATCCCCGTTCGCGGCCGCTGGCGCCGGCCATCGCTAGCCGAGCCTTGCCATCCCTTCAACGATTACGCGGAGTCTGCCATGCGTCGTACCCCGTCCTTCCTTGTGCTCGCCGCCGCTGTCGCGGCCCTGGCCACCGGTAGCGCCGTCGCCGCCTCCGGCAAGACGCTGATCTTCTGCTCCGAGGGCAGCCCGGCCGGCTTCGATCCGGCGCGCTACACCACCGGCACCGATTTCGACGCCTCCGCAGAAACCGTCTTCAACCGTCTGACCGAATTCGTCCGCGGCGAAACGGCCATCCGGCCGGGACTGGCCGAAAAATGGGCCGTCACCCCGGATGGCCTGAACTACACCTTCACGCTGCGCCGTGGCGTGAAGTTCCACACCACGCCTTATTTCAAGCCCACGCGCGAATTCAATGCGGATGACGTGGTGTTTACCTTCCAGCGCCTGATCGACAAGAACCATCCGTTCAACAAGGCCGCGCCGGCGCAATATCCCTACGTGACCGACATGGGCATGGATACCAATATCGCCGCCGTCGAAAAGGTCGATCCGTACACCGTGCGCTTCAAGCTCAAGGCCGTGGACGCGGCCTTCCTGCAGAACCTGGCGATGTCGTTCTCGTCGATCCAGTCCGCCGAGTACGCCAGCCAGCTGCTCAAGAGCAACAAGGCGGGCCTGATCAATACCCAGCCTATCGGTACCGGCCCCTTCGTGTTCAAGAGCTACCAGAAGGATGCGGTGATCCGTTTTGACGCCAACTCCGATTACTGGAACAAGAAAGAACTGCTGCTCGACAAGCTGATTTTTGCCATCACGCCCGACGCGTCGGTGCGCTACCAGAAGCTGCAAAAGGGCGAATGCCATGTGATGACCTATCCGCGCCCGGCGGATCTGAAGGCGATGCAGGCCAATCCGAAACTGCAGGTGCCACAGCAGGCCGGCTTCAACCTGGGCTGGGTGTCGTACAACACCAAGCGCAAGCCGTTCGACAAGGTCGAGGTGCGTCAGGCGCTCGATATGGCGATCGACAAGAAGGCCATCATCCAGGCGGTCTACGCCGGCGCCGGGCAGTTGGCGACCAACCCGATGCCGCCCACCCAGTGGTCGTACAACAAATCGCTGAAGGATGCGCCGTACGATGTGAACAAGGCCAAGGCGCTCTTGAAGAAGGCCGGCGTCGAGAACCTCAGCTTCACGCTGTGGGCGATGCCGGTACAGCGCCCGTACAACCCCAACGCCAAGCTGATGGCCGAGATGATCCAGGCAGACTGGGCCAAGATCGGCGTCAACGCCAAGATCGTCACCTACGAATGGGGTGAATACATCAAGCGTGCCAAGGCCGGCGAGGACGACACCATGCTGATCGGCTGGAGCGGCGACAACGGCGATCCGGACAACTGGCTGGGCGTGAATCTGGGTTGCTCCGCTGTCGGCGGCAACAACTATGCGCAGTGGTGCTACAAGGAGTTCGACGACCTGATCGTCAAGGCCCGCGCCCTGAGCAGCCAGGCCGAGCGCACCAAGCTCTATGAGCAGGCCCAGGTGATCTTCAAGCGCGAAGTACCATTCACGCCGATCGCGCATTCCACCGTCTACATGCCGATGAGTAAGCAGGTCCTGGGCTACAAGATCAGTCCGCTTGCATTGCATTCGTTCTACGGCGTGCGCCTCAAGTAACCGCAACGGGGGCCGGCCCCGCGCCGGCACCACGCCGCGAGAACCACCACTCATGATCCAATTCCTGCTCAAGCGCCTCGGCGTGGTGATTCCCACTTTCCTGGGGATCACCGTGCTGGCCTTTGCGTTGATCCATGTCATCCCCGGCGACCCGGTGCTGGTGATGCTGGGCGAGCGCAACATCGATCCGACCTACTACCGCGAGGCCATGCATAGGCTCGGTCTGGATCTACCGTTGTGGCAGCAATATCTGCACTACCTGGGGAATTTGCTGCAGGGCGATTTGGGCACCTCCATCAAGACGAACATTCCGGTGCTGCAGGAATTTCTGGCGCTATTTCCTGCCACGCTGGAATTGTCGCTGGCCGCGATGGGGTTTGCGCTGGTGTTCGGTCTGGCCGCCGGGATCGTGGCCGCGGTGAAGCGTGGCACCGTGGTCGATCACACCGTGATGGGCGCGGCGCTCACCGGCTATTCGATGCCGATCTTCTGGTGGGGGCTGATCCTGATCATGGTGGTGTCGGTCCATCTGGGGCTGACTCCCGTTTCGGGCCGCATCGACATCGAGTACGACATCGCACCGATCACCGGGCTGATGTTGATCGACACGCTGATCTCGGGCGAGCCGGGCGCGTTCGTCTCGGCGCTGGAACACCTGATCCTGCCGGCCATCGTGCTCGGTACCATCCCGCTGGCGGTGATCGCGCGCATGACACGCTCGGCGATGCTGGAAGTGCTGCGCGAGGATTACATCCGCACCGCGCGTGCCAAGGGGCTGTCGCGCAGCCGCGTCATCCTCAAGCATGCGCTGCGCAACGCGCTGATGCCGGTGGTCACCGTGATCGGCTTGCAGGTGGGCACCATGCTCGCCGGCGCCGTGCTCACCGAAACCATCTTCTCCTGGCCTGGCATCGGCAAATGGCTGATCGATGCCATCGGCGCACGCGACTATCCGGTGGTGCAGGGCGGCATCCTGCTGATTGCCAGCATGATCATCCTCGTCAACCTGCTGGTCGATCTGCTGTATGGCGTGATCAACCCCCGCATCCGGCACGCGAGGTAAGCGGATGAATACCCCACTTCAAGCCACGCTGCCCACGCCCGATTTCCCGTCGCCGCTGGCTGAATTCTGGCGCGGCTTTGCGCGCAACCGCGGTGCCAGCGCCGCACTGGCCTTTATGCTGCTGCTGGCGCTGGCTGCGCTGTTCGCGCCCTGGATCGCTCCGTATAGCCCGATCGAACAATACCGCGACGCGCTGCTCACGCCACCGGCCTGGGCCGAGGGTGGCAGCTGGCGCTTCATCCTGGGCAGCGACGAGTTGGGGCGCGACATCCTGTCGCGGCTGCTCCACGGCGCGCGTATTTCCTTGTGGATCGGCGTGGTATCGGTGCTGTGCTCGATGATCCCGGGCGTGGTGCTGGGCCTCCTGGCCGCGTTCTACCCCACGCGGCTGGGCATCCTGATCATGCGGCTGATGGACATCATGATGGCCTTGCCGTCGCTGCTGCTGGCTGTGGCCATCGTCGCGGTGCTGGGCCCGGGCCTGGGCAACACCATGATCGCCCTGGCCATCGTTTCGCTGCCTTCCTACGTGCGGCTGACCCGCGCCTCGGCCATGACCGAGCTGACGCGCGATTATGTTGTCGCCTCACGGCTGGCCGGCGCCGGCACGCTGCGGCTGATGTTCAATACCGTGCTGCCCAACTGCATGGCGCCGATCATCGTCCAGGCCACCCTGGGTTTTTCCTCGGCCATTCTTGATGCCGCAGCGCTGGGTTTCCTGGGGCTGGGCGCTCAGCCGCCGCTGCCCGAGTGGGGCACCATGCTGGCGGCCGCGCGCGACTATCTCGAAAGCGCATGGTGGGTGGTGACCATGCCTGGCCTCACCATCGTGCTGACGGTGCTGGCGCTTAACCTGATGGGCGACGGCCTGCGCGACGCGCTTGATCCGCGGCTGAAGCAAAATGATTAACGCCCGCCCGATTGCAACTGCTGGCGCGTGGGCGCCATGCCTGGCCCGGAGCGGGTGAATCATGCCCACTACTCATACACTCGACATTGCCAACGCTGGCGGAAGCTCCATGCTGCTGGACATCAAAAATCTCGACGTCACCTTCGGCGCTGGCGACAATCCGTTTCGCGCCGTTGCCGGCGTGGATCTACAAGTGGCTCCCGGCGAGATCGTCGGCATCGTTGGCGAATCGGGTTCTGGCAAGAGCGTGACCATGCTGGCGGCCATGGGCCTGATCGACGCGCCTGGCAGGGTCACCGCCGACCGGCTCAGCTTCGCGGGGCGCGATCTGCTGACGATGAAGCCGCGTGAGAAGCGCGCCATCGTCGGTGCCGAAATCTCGATGATCTTCCAGGACGCGCAAACCAGCCTGAACCCGGCCTATGCCGTGGGCGACCAGTTGCTGGAAACGCTGGCCGAACACCAGAACCTGAAAGGCGCCGCAGCGCGCGCGCGCGTGCTGGAGCTGCTGGAGCAGGTGGAAATCCCCGACGCCAAGTCGCGCCTGTCCGCCTATCCGCACCAGCTCTCCGGAGGCATGAGCCAGCGGGTGATGATCGCCATGGCGATCGCCTGCAATCCCAAGCTCCTGATCGCCGACGAGCCAACCACCGCGCTCGATGTCACGGTGCAGGCGCAGATCATGGAGCTGCTGGTCAACCTGCAGCGCCAGAACAATATGGGGCTGATCCTGATCACGCACGATCTGGCGGTCGTCGCAGAGGTCGCGCAGCGGGTGGTCGTGATGTACGCCGGCGAAGTGGTCGAGCAAAGCCCGGTGCCGGACATCTTCAACACGCCGCGTCACCCGTACACTCAGGCGCTGCTCTGCTCCATCCCGGAACACAGCAAAGGTGCGGAGCGCCTGGCCACGCTGTCCGGCGTGGTGCCCGGGCGGTACGACCGTCCCAAGGGCTGCCTGTTGAGCCCGCGCTGCCCCTATGTGCAGCCGGTCTGCCATAACGAACATCCACTCTTGGAGGCGACGCATCGTGGCAGCGCCCGCTGCTTCTTCGCTCTGGACGACGCCGGGAGGCCCAGCCATGGTTGATCAGCTGCTGCCCACTCCCCCCGTAGCCACCACGCCGGAGGCGCCGGTGATGATCGCCCGCGCGCTGTCGCGCCACTACAGCGTCTCGCGCGGCCTATTCAAGGGCCACGCCATGGTGAAGGCGCTGAACGACGTCTCGTTCGAGCTGGCGCGTGGCCGCACGCTGGCGGTGGTCGGCGAATCGGGCTCGGGCAAGTCCACGCTGGCGCGTCAGCTCACGCTGATCGAAGAACCCAGCGGCGGCAGCCTGCAGATCGGGGGCGTCGAGATCGCCGGGGCCAGCCGCGCCGAGCTGCGCGCGCTACGGCCCACGGTGCAGATGGTGTTCCAGAACCCCTACGCGTCGCTGAACCCGCGCAAGCAGGTCGGGGCGATGCTGGCCGAACCGTTGCGGCTCAACACGACCTTGAGCGCGGCGGAACGCGAGGAGCGGGTGCGCGCAATGCTGGCCAAGGTCGGCCTGCGCCCCGAGCACTATCAGCGCTATCCGCACATGTTCTCCGGCGGCCAGCGCCAGCGCATCGCCGTCGCGCGCGCCATGATGCTGCAGCCGCGCACGGTGGTCGCCGACGAGCCGACCTCGGCGCTAGATGTGTCGATCCAGGCGCAGATCCTCAACCTGTTCATGGACCTGCAGGACGAGCTCGGCACCGCTTATGTGTTCATCAGTCACAACCTGGCGGTGGTCGAGCACGTGGCGGACGAGGTGATGGTGATGTACTTCGGCAGCACCGTCGAATATGGCGACAAGGCCGCCGTGTTCGAGCGGCCGCTGCATCCGTACACCCGGGCGCTGATGTCGGCCACGCCGGCCATCCACAAGGAAGACCGGCAGATCAAGCTCAAGCTGGTGGGCGAGCTGCCGTCACCGCTCAATCCGCCGACTGGCTGCGCCTTCCATACCCGCTGCCCGTTCGCCGCCGAGCGCTGCCGTGCCGAAGTGCCGGTTTTGCGCCCGTTCGAGGGTAGGTTGGTCGCCTGTCACCGGGTCGAGGAAATCTAGGCCGCAGGCTGCGGGCGAGCAGGTTTGCCCGGGTGTCTGCTGCTTAGGCTTGGGTTGATATTAGCTTTCCATTAACTTTCACGCCTGTCGGGTGTCGGCGTATCGTAGCCAGAATGGCAACAAGATTGCGCTAAGCTCGGACCTCCGATTCCGTGGAGTTTCCCATGCCGCTGCGCCAACCGGCCGTCCTGCTTTCCTGCCTGCTGTTTCCCGCCGCCTGGGCCGCCCAGCTGCCCGACCCGGGCTTTCGCGGCAACGTGAGCCTGCACGCGGGCTGGGCCGAGGAGCGCTCGCAGTCCAATACCGACAGCAACCAGCGCATCAGCGCGTTGGGGCGCGCGCCTGAAAGCGACGACACGGTGCTGGTATTGCCGATGTGGGAGCTCGCCTACCGCTTCGAAGGCTTTGCCGGCGAAGTGTATTTCGAATCGGCGCTGGGCGGCATGGCGGACGATTTCTATATGGAAGCGGGCTACCGGCATTACCTGCCCGATGGTTCGCGGCTCGGCGTCGGTCTGATTCCCGGCGTGCCCGCGCGCGATGCCTGGGAAGACCCGTTCGCGCTCAATGTCGATCGGGTCGAGACCGACATGACCGTCTCCGGCGCCATGCTCCATTACGACGGCATCCTGGGTTCCGGTCTCGCGCTGGAGCTCGGTTGGGGCGAGCGCAAGCTAGACGCCGAGCGCAGCGGCCAGCAAGGCTACAGCGTGGCGCAGCAATCGCAGCTGCGGCGGGAGGGCGATCTGCTGTACGCTGCGCTCGGCTACGATTTCGAGTTGGGCAAAGAGACCCAGCTCAATGCCAAGCTGCGCTATCTCGACGACAACGCCGACGGCGTAGCGCTGGCCAACCAGCGGGTGGGGCTGGAGGTCGAACTGTCGCACATGGTCGGGCGTCATACCTGGCTGATCGGTGGCGAGTGGACCGAGCGTGAGTACGACGCCACGCACCCGGTGTTCGACCGGACGCGCGACGACACGCTGTGGGGCGCGTCGCTGGCTTATATCTACGCCGAACCGTTCTCGTGGCCGCAGACTTCGCTGATTGCGCGTGCGGGCTGGAGCGAGCTCAATTCCAATATCGATTTCTACGACGAGGAAAACATCCTCGTCTCGCTCGGCATTGGCTACGACTTCTGAGCGCCTGTTATTTCTTCGTGGCCTTTCAGCGATCGATCACCGACACCAGGAGCCCGGCAAAGCCGGGTTCTCGCCCTCTCTGACGGGGAAACAGCGGCGCTCGCTGTTCGATTCCACACCCCCCGCCCTCGCCGCCGCTCGTCAGCGGTCCGGTTTGAGCCCTGCAGATACCAGGACGGCATAGCGGGGCTGTGCCGACTCAGTTGCCAAGACCGGCTTCTGAGCGCCCGTCATGTATTCGTGGCCTTCAGCGGTCGATCACTGATGCCTGGAATCCGGCAAAGCCGGGTTCTCGCGCGCTCCGACGGGGAAACAGCGGCGCTCGCTGTTCGATTCCCCCTGCACGCGCTGCGCTCCCGGGTTCCAGGCGGCTGACGCCGCCAAGAACACCAGTCGCCGCCGCCGCGAGGGGCCTCGCCCTCGCTCGTTAGCGGCCCGGGTTGAGTCTGATGGAAGCAGATAGCAGAGCAGGGCAACAACAGCGTCAATTTCGGCTCAGTCGCCAAAGCGCACGCCTTGCGCCAGCGGCAGCGCTTCGCCGTAGTTGATGGTCTGGGTGGCGCGTCGCATATAGGCGCGCCAGCTGTCCGAGCCGCTCTCTCGCCCGCCGCCGGTGGCCTTCTCGCCGCCGAAGGCGCCCCCGATCTCCGCCCCCGAGGTGCCGGTGTTGATATTGGCAAGGCCGCAGTCGGAGCCGGCCGGGCCGAGAAAGCGCTCGGCATCAAGCAGATCGCGGGTGAAGAGGGCGCTGGACAACCCCTGCTCGACGGCGTTGTTGAGCGCAATCGCCTCGTCCAGCGTGTCGTACACCAGCACGTAGAGGATGGGCGCAAAGGTTTCCTCGTGCACGATGCCGCCCTGCATCGGCATGCGCACCAGTGCCGGGTACACGTAGACGCCGCCGGCCGGCACGCCATCGACCACGCGCGTGCCGCCAGCCAGCAGCGTGCCGCCTTCTAGAACTGCCTCGGCCAGCGCAGCCTGCATGGCGGACCAGGCGGCTTCGTTGATCAGCGGCCCGACCAGCGTGGCGCGGTTGCGCGGATCACCGACCATCAGGCTGCGGTAGGCGGCGACGAGGCGCGGCAGCAGCGTATCGATCACGTCGCGATGCACGATCAGCCGGCGCAGCGTGGTGCAGCGCTGGCCGCAGGTGCCGGCGGCGGCGAACACGATGGCGCGCACGGCGAGTTCCAGATCGGCGCTGGGGCCGACGATGGCGGCGTTGTTGCCACCCAGTTCCAGCAGGCTGCGCCCCAGCCGCGCCGCGACCACGGGGGCCAGCTGGCGGCCCATCGCGACCGAACCAGTGGCGGACACCAGCGGCAGCCGCGGGTCGGCCGCCAGCTGCTGGCCGACCTCGGTGCTGCCGTTCAGGAGTTGCACCAGCGCCGGCGGCGCTTCGGCGCAGTCCACCATCGCGTCGAGCACGATGCGCACGGCGGCGAGCGCCGACAGCGGCGTCTTCTCCGAGGGTTTCCACAGCACGCTGTCACCGCAGACCAGCGCCAGCATCGCATTCCATGCCCATACCGCCACCGGAAAATTGAACGCGCTGATCACCGCGACCGCTCCCAATGGCAGCCACTGCTCGCTGAGCCGGTGCTCTGCGCGCTCGCTGGCGATGGTCAGGCCATAAAGTTGCCGCGACAGCCCGACCGCGTAGTCGCACAGGTCTATCCATTCCTGCACTTCGCCCTCGGCCTCGCTGACGATCTTGCCGGTCTCCAGCGTGACGAGCTGCGCCAGCGCGGGCTTGCGTTGCCGTACCAGTTCGCCGATGCGCCGCACCAGCTCGCCGCGGCGTGGCGCCGGCACCGTGCGCCAGGCGCGAAAGGCAGCCTGGGCAGCACTGATGGCCTCGCTGAGCTCGGCCGCGCTGGCGTAATCGAGCGTGCCCAGTACCGCGCCATCGATGGGGCTGGCGAGGTCGCGCCCCTGCGCGGCATAGCGGGCGTGGCCGGCGATCACCGCCGCCGGCCAGCGTTGGTCGATCTGCCAGTCCGCAAGATTCAGGGTATTCATCGTCGGGTTCATACCGGCAGCTCCTCGGCGTAGCGGTCGACCGCGTAGTAGTGGCCGAAGCGGTTTCCCAGAAAGGCGGTCAGCGGCACGGCTTCCTGCCTGACGAAGCCACGCGCGGGCAGCTGGCCGGCAAAATGCAGATCGAGCACGGCACACAGGCCCGCCGCCGTCGTGAGCTGGATGGCCGACCATGCTTCGCCGAACAGCTCGCGGTGATAGATCTTGCGCGCATCGGTCAGTTGGCGGAACTGACCGTGCAGCTGGCCCGATACGGTGACGAAGATCAGCACCACATCCTGCTGGGTGATCGGCACGGCCGTCTCCAGCAGCGATTTGAGCACGCGTCGTCGCGCGCGGCTGCTGCCCAGTTTCAATCCGTTGACCAGAAAATCCATCAGATACTGGTGGCCGGCGTAGCGCGCGGTCTTGTAGTCGATGTCCTCGGCCTGGCCCGCGTAGGTTTCGCACAGCGTGCCCAGGCCCCCCGAGGTGTTGAACGCCTCGTATTCGACGCCGTCGAGCGCGAAGTGCTCCAGGCCTTCCAGCGCCTGCAGCTCGATACGCTTGCCGTGACGCAGCGCCTCGCAGGGATTGCAGTATTCGTTGATCAAGCCGTCGGTCGACCAGGTGAGGTTGTACTTGATGGCATTGGACGGGTATTGCGGCAGTGCGCCGACCCGCATCTGCACGGTCTGCACCTGGGCGAAGCGCGCCATGGTCGCCGCGGTGAGAATGCCGACGAAGCCAGGCGCCAGCCCGCATTGCGGCACGAACACCTGGCCGGCCTGCGACGCGGTGGCCACGCGTCGCACTACACGGGTCGTGGCGACGTCTTCGGTCAGATCGAAATAGCTGACCCCGGCCAACAGCGCCGCGCGCGCAATGACCGCGTTGGCATCGAAAGAAGTGGCCGACACCACGGCGCGCTGGCCGGACAACGCGTCTGCCAGCGCTTGCGGGCGACGCACGTTGAGCAGCCGTGTATCGACCGGCGCCCGTGCGGCGAGACGGACCAGCGCTGCTTCGTCGCGATCTGCCACCGTCACCGCGTAGTCGCCCGAATGCACCAGCAGCTTGGCGATGCTGGCGCCGATCTTGCCGGCGCCGATGACGAGTACCGGGATCATGTCGCCCCCGGCTGGCGATTTGTCGATTCGAAGATGCGGCTGGCGCTGGCGGCGACAAAGCCCTGGTACAGCGCCCCGCTGGCATCCCGGTAGCGGCGGGCGAACTCGTAATAACAGGTCGGGATGGGGTGGATGTCGCCGTCCGCGAAAGCGTAGTCCTGCTGGTCGGCGAGCGTCGCGGCCTGCTCCAGCAGCTGCGCAGGCGTGCCCTTGATCACGCCGCCAGCCGTGTTCATCGGGTAGCCGGCGGCCTCGACCGTGGCCACCACCTGCTGCAACGTTTGCGGTGGCGCGAGCCGGTGCACCGCGATGGTGTAGTGATTGGCGTGAAAGCCATGCACGGCGAGCCAGGCGGCGTATTCGCTCTCCAGCGCCAACGCCTGGTAGTCGTTCCAGCTCGGGGCCGGCCAGGGACGGCCGGACCAGAATACCGATGCATCATCGGCATGGTCGGGCGGTACCTGGACGAGCAGGCGCTCGATGATGGCGCGCGCGGCAGGCGACAAGGCGGCGACATGCAGCTCGGACAGAAATACCAGCGGGTCGTTGTCGTCGGCCGGGATGTAGCCCCAGGCGCAGAGATGTTTGTCCGCAAAGGTGTAGGGCGCCTGGCGGCGGTAGCCGAGTTCGAGCAACCGTTGTTCCAGCGCGGCGAGCGCGACGGGCGCGGCATCGAAGGTGCGAAAGGCGACATGGTCGTTGATCACCGCCTCGCCGAACAGCGCCCTGATCCGGGCGGACTGCGGGGCCAGCGCCGCGTAGTCGTCCCACAGCGAATTGAAGAAGCGGCGCGTGTCCATGGCCGGCTCCTTGCATGGCGATACTTCACCATAGGCCGGTGTGGCCGCGCTTCACACCCGATCGACAGCGCCGCTTCGTGTAGCGGACCCCGATTGCGCGCGTGGCTGCCATGGCACGTTTCGGCAAGATACGGGTGAACTCTTTGCGGCAGTTGCTATTTTGTACTGGATGCCTATTGCCAGCGCGCTGCAAGCGCTTGCACTATCAGCCGTTGCACGATGATGTCGCGAAGCTGGCAATGTCTTTCACCCGTTTCCGTACCGACCCTTGCCCAAGGAGCAGACACGATGAACGATCCCCTCAAGCAGTTCGCTACCGACCGCCGCACCTTTCTCGCCGGCAGCCTCGCTACCGGATTCGCGCTGGCGGCCGGCCCCGCTGCCGCCACGGCCATCCGCACCGATAGCACCGGCCTGATCGCAGGGCCGATCCATATACCGCGCGGCGATGTATCGTTGCCGGCCTACCGCGCCCAGCCCGAGAGTGCGAGCGGCCCGCTGCCGGTCGTGCTGGTGATCCAGGAAATCTTTGGCGTGCACGAGTACATCCAGGACGTCTGCCGGCGCCTGGCCAAGCAAGGCTACCTGGCCATCGCGCCGGAGCTCTATTTCCGCCAGGGTGATGCAACGAAGTACAGCGATGTGCCGACGTTGATCAGCGAACTCGTGTCCAAGGTGCCGGACGATCAGGTGCTGGCCGACCTCGACGCGACTGCCGCCTGGGCGGCGGCCAATCATGGCGACGCCAATCGCGTCGCCATCACGGGTTTCTGCTGGGGCGGGCGCATCACCTGGCTGTATGCCGCGCACAATCCCAAGCTCAAGGCCGCAGTCGCCTGGTACGGCCGCTTGGTCGGGCAACCTTCGCCGAACAACCCCAGGCACCCGATCGAGGTGGTCAGCGCACTTAAGGCGCCGGTGCTGGGGCTGTATGGCGGCAAGGACCAGGGCATCCCGCTGGAGAGCGTCGAGCAGATGCGTGAGGCGCTCAAGCGCAATCGCAAGGCCGGGCAGTTCTACGTCTACGACGAAGCAGGCCATGCCTTCCACGCCGACTACCGCCCCAGCTATCAGGCGGCCGCAGCGCAGGACGGGTGGAAGGAAATGCTGACCTGGTTCAAGCGCTACGGCGTTTGAGCACCGCACAACAAAAAGCCGGCGCATGCCGGCTTTTTGATCGACCACAGCAGCGTCAGCTGACGGCCTTCAGCCCCATCACGCCGACCACGATCAGCGACAGGAACGCGACTCGCGCCATACCGAGTGGATCGCCGAACCAGATGATGCCGCCCAGGGTCACGCCGATTGCACCGAGCCCGGTCCAGATCGCGTAGGCGGTGCCGGCCGGGATGCCGCGCATCGCGAACGACAGCAAGGCCATGTTGAGAAAGGACAGCAGCACCGATCCCGCAACCACCCAGGGGCTGGGGTGGGTCTGCACATACTTGAGCGATAGCGCCCAGACGATTTCGGTGAACACGGCCACACCGAGCACCAGCCAGTAATTCGTCAATGAATCACTCCTGCGGGCTCGACAACGAGAGGCGAGCCAGCGGAAACCCGGAAAGAGCTGGTTGACTTGGAAATGAAACGGGCGACCTGAGCCGCCCGTTACTATGATCCGCTTGGACTTATTTGGCGGCGTTGATCATATAGAGCGCGGCCGCCTTGAATTCCTCGTCCGAACCCGAATAACCGCCCTTGGGGGGCATCGCGTTGAGGCCCTTGATCCCGGTGGCGATCGCCGCATCGGCGCCACCCTTCAAACGGGGCGCCCAGCTGGCCTTGTCGCCGAACTTGGGTGCACCCGAAATACCGGCGGCATGGCAGGCCATGCAGACGGTGTCGTAGATTTCCTTGCCCTTGGTGGCCGGATCGATCGCGCCACCACCGGCTGCGGCAGCCACTTTGGGTTCTTCGAACTTGCCGCCTGCGGCATTGCCCATGAAGGCGACTGCGCGCTTCACTTCGTCGTCGGTCAGGTCGGCTGCGCCGCCCTTGGCCGGCATCGCATTGAGGCCGCCGATCGCGTGCTTGGACAGCGTGTCAAAGCCCTGGGCGATCCGGGCACCCCAGGCGCCTGCATCGCCAAACTTCGGCGCACCGGCGAGACCAGCGTCATGACAGGACATACAGACGGCTTCGTAAACAGCCTTGCCACTACGCGCGCCGGGCGCTGTGGCATCGACCACCTTGACTGCACCGATCGGTTGCAGGCGGGCCGAAATGGCTTCGCCAGTCATTGTCGACAGGCCGAGATCCACGCCACTACCCGACGTGAACAGCTTGGCCACCAGAAAGATCAGCAGCGGAAAACCGATCAACGCTGCCACGATCATGCCTACTACTTTTTGTGCGCCGCTAGCGACATTGGAACCGCCCATGCTGCCATCCCTGGTCTTGTTGGAGTGGGTAAATGCATACCTTCGAATAACCGCGCGGATTATACCGACAAAGCCTTGTACCAGAAAGCTGCGCATGGACGCACCGTCCGATTCGCGCTATGATCCGCAGCCTTGACGCGCTCGTAGCTCAGTTGGATAGAGTGTCAGTTTCCGAAGCTGAAGGTCACAGGTTCGATCCCTGTCGGGCGCGCCAACTCCCTCCTGTATGCCGTACTCCCTGCTTCCCGCAGCCTTCTACGCGGTGAATGCCCGTAGTTGCCCATGCGACGCTTGCGCGATTGCTGACGGGTATTAAAGAAATCGACTCCCCTGCATGCTAAATTGTCAGCTACCGGATACGGAGCTGATCATGCCTTACGCCCAACGCGGTGCCGACGGCCACATCGTGGCCTTGTACGCTCAAGCGCAGCCCGACGCGCAGGAGTTCGTTCCCCATGCCAGCCCGGACGTACTCGCTTTTCTCGGGCAGGAGGGCGACAAGGCCTTGTTCGGCGAGCTCGACATCGAGTTCGTGCGCGTGATCGAAGATCTGATCGACGTCCTGATACTGAAGAACGTATTCAAGCTGACCGACCTGCCGCCGCAGGCCCAGGCCAAGTTGCTGGCGCGGCAGCGCCTGCGCAAGCGGCTCAATGGTCCCATGCTGCTGAGCGGCGGCAACGATGTCATCTGAAGGGGAGGCGCTGGCAGAGATGAGACCGGTGCCATCAATCTATCAAGCTATGGTGGTGATTGAAGCGCGTATGCAGACATCGACAATCAACATGGTCCGCGAGAGACCGTGCCAAGTGGCCAACCAGGGTGCTTGCCGATGAAGGAAGCCGAACAAGCTCAGCACACCGATTGGCAGGTGCAGGGGCATCACAGCCACTTTGATCCGCTGCTCGATTGTTTGGTCGAGATCACGCGCATCCATGGCTCACCCTCGACCCGCGAGGCGCTGTCCGCCGGCTTGCCACTGGTGGATCAGCGCATCACGCCTTCGCTGCTCGCACGCGCCGCCTCACGTGCCGGCTTCAGTGCCCGCGTGGTAAGGCGAGGGCTGGCCGAGCTGCCGGACCAGTTGATGCCGATGATCCTGCTGCTCGACAACCGCGAGGCGTGCGTGTTGCTGGAGCACCTGCCGGGCGATCGGCTACGCGTGCGTTTCCCCGAGAGCGGTGAGGCCGGAGAGGACATGAGCCGGCGCGAGCTGCAGAAGCGTTACAGCGGTATCGCCATCTTCGTGCGACCGCGTTTCCGCTTCGAGGCGCGTGCGCCGGAGCTCGGAAAAATCCGCGAGCGGCACTGGTTCTGGGGTGTGGTGTTCGAGAACTGGCGGCTTTATCGCGACACGCTGCTTGCCGCGTTTCTGGTCAACCTGTTCGCGCTGGCCATGCCGCTGTTTTCGATGAATGTGTACGACCGCGTCGTGCCCAACCATGCCACCGAAACCTTGTGGGTGCTGGCGCTGGGCGCCTTGTTGATCCTGGTTTTCGATTTCGTGTTGCGCACGGTGCGCGGCTATATCGTCGACGTGGCATCCAAGCGCATCGATGTGAAGTTGTCCGCGCTGATCATGGAGCGGGTGCTCGGCATCCGGATGGAATACCGGCCGGCGTCGGTCGGGGCGTTCTCTGCCAACCTGCGTGCGTTCGAATCGGTGCGCGATTTCATCGCCTCCGCCTCGGTGACCACGCTGATCGATCTGCCCTTCGTGCTGGTGTTCCTGCTGGTGCTGGTTTGGCTGTCGCCGTGGTTTTTGCTGCCGCCACTGCTGGGCATGCTGCTGATCATTGGTTTTACCTTTCTTGCGCAGAGCAAGATGCACGAGATGGTCGAACTGACGCAGCGCGCTTCTTCGCAGCGCAATGCGGTGCTGGTGGAGAGCCTCGTCGGTATCGAGACCATCAAGGCGACCTGCGCCGAGAGCCATTTCCAGCGGCGCTGGGAACGTGCCACCTTGTTCATCGCGCAGATCGGCGGGCGGCTCAAGCTCTTGTCGACCACCACGGTGAACTTCGCCAGCTTCATCCAGCAACTGGTCAACGTGGTCACCGTCATCGTTGGTGTCTACCTGCTGATCGATGCGCAGATTTCGATGGGCGCGATCATCGCCGCGTCCATGCTGTCCGGCCGCGCGCTGGCGCCGCTGGGGCAGGTGGCGGGCGTGATGATGCAATACCAGAACGCGCGCACCTCGCTCGCCGGGCTCGAATCGCAGATGACGCTGCCGATCGAATTGCCGAACGAAGCCAATTTCCTGCATCGCAAGCAGTTCAAGGGCGAGATCGAGTTTCGCGAAGTCGGATTCGGCTACCAGGATGGCCAGCAGGTGCTGCGAAATGTGTCGTTCCGTATCCAGGCGGGCGAGCGCGTCGGCATCATCGGCCGAATCGGCTCGGGCAAGACCACCATCGAAAAACTGCTACTGGGGCTATACCACCCGAGCTCGGGCTCGGTGCTGGTCGACGGCATCGATACCCGCCAGATCTATCCGGCCGAGCTGCGGCATGCGATTGGCTACGTGCCGCAGGATCCGCTGCTGTTCTATGGCACGCTGCGCGAGAACATCGCGCTGGGCGCGCCGTTCGCCGATGACGCCATGATTCTGGCTGCCGCCGCGGTGGCCGGGGTCAGCGAGTTTGCCCATGCGCATCCACGCGGCTTCGATATGCCGGTGGGCGAGCGTGGCGAATCGTTGTCTGGCGGCCAGCGCCAGACGGTAGTGATCGCGCGCGCACTGCTCAACGATCCGCCCATATTGTTGCTCGACGAGCCAACGAGCTCGATGGACCACCAATCCGAAGAGCGCCTCAAATCGCAGTTGCGTGCGCTGATCGCGCGCAAGACGGTGCTGCTGGTCACGCACCGCACCTCGCTGCTCGATCTGGTGGACCGGCTGATCGTGCTCGATCGTGGCACCATCGTGGCGGACGGGCCCAAGGCGCTGGTGGTCGAGGCATTGCAACAGGGCAAGGTGGGGCGCGGATGATGGCCAAGCTGATCAATCTCTGGCGTCGTGGGCTGGATCAAATATTGCAGGTCAGTTCGGCCTGGTTCGATCGTTATCTGTTCGCCAACGAGCGGCGCGACGTGGCCGCTGCCGATTCCGATTTCATCGCCGATGCCGACTGGGCCATCATCGACCAGAACCCGCGCGGCTCGCGCGTGCTGGTCTGGCTGGCTGCCGCGGCGCTGCTGGCGCTGCTGTTGTGGGCTGCGCTGGCGAAAGTGGACGAGGTGACGCGCGGCGAGGGCAAGGTGATCCCGTCGCGGCAGATCCAGATCGTGCAGAGCCTCGATGGCGGCATGGTGCAGGAAATCCTGGTGCGCGAAGGTCAGCAGGTGGCCAAGGGCCAGTTGTTGCTGAAGATCGATCCGACGCGCTTTGTCTCGTCGCTGAAGGAGAACCAGGCGCAATACCTGTCGCTCAAGGCCAAGGCGTCGCGGCTGGAGGCGCTGGCATCGGGCAAGGAATTCACCGTGCCCGACGAGGTGACGCAGCAGGCGCCCGATCTGGTCGAGCAGGAGCGCTTGCTCTATCAATCGCGCGTGGCGGAGCTCGATGCCTCGGTGGGCGTGGCGCGGCAGCAACTGGCGCAACGCAGCCAGGAAATGAACGAGGTACGCGCCAAGCGCGATCAGGCGGCGCAGAGCTACGATCTGACGCGCCAGGAGCTCGAGGCCACCAAGCCGCTGCTCAAGAGCGGTGCGGTCTCCGATGTGGAGGTGCTGCGGCTGGAGCGCGATCTGGCCCGCTACCGCGGTGAGCGCGATACCTCGGCAGCGCAGCTCCCGCGCATCCAGTCGTCGATCGCCGAGGCCGGCCGCAAGCTGCAGGAGGTGGAACTGATATTTCGCAACCAGGCCAGCAGCGAACTTTCCGAAACGCTGGGCAAGCTCGCCAGCCTGACCGAAGGCAAAGTGGCGTTGGCCGATCGCGTCAAGCAATCGGACGTGCGCTCGCCGGTCAAGGGCACGGTGCAGCGGCTGCTGGTGAATACCGAGGGCGGCGTGGTCCAGCCGGGCAAGGACGTGATCGAGATCGTTCCGGCCGACGATGCGCTGCTGCTGGAAGCGCGTATCCAGCCGCGCGATATCGCCTTTCTGCGCCCCGGGCAGCCGGCACTGGTCAAGTTCACCGCCTACGATTTCGCTACCTACGGTGGGCTGGAAGCCACGCTGGAACAGATCTCAGCCGACACCATCACCGACGACAAGGGCAATGCCTTTTACGTGGTGAAGGTGCGTACCAAGACCAGCTATCTGGGGCACGCGGCACAGCGCATCATTCCGGGCATGGTCGCCGAGGTCGATATCCTCACTGGCAAGAAGACCATCCTTTCCTATTTGTTGAAGCCCGTGCTGCGGGCCAAAGCCAATGCGCTGACCGAGCGATGACGATCACGCTGCTTTCCCACGATATTGCCTTGTTGGCACACTGGCAGCCTCTGAGCGAGGCGTTGCCACGCATCACCATGGATCCGGCGCCGCTGCTTGATAGCCTGCCCGCCCAATCGCTGGTGCTTTGCGATCTGGATTGCGCGCGCCTACCTGCCTTGTCGGATCCGCGCTGGTTGGCGTGGAATGCATCGTTGCGCATCATCGCCGCCAGCAGTGCGCCCAGGCCCGATGAGAACGTGGCCGCGTTGGCCGCAGGGTTTCGCGGCTATGCCCATGCCTTTGCGCCGGTGGCCGATTGGCGGCAGATCGTCGCAACCGTGCGCGCCGGTGGAATCTGGATCGGCCCCGACGTCATGGCGCGACTGCTGGGAACCTTGCATTTTGCTGTCAAAGATGTCGGAGGCGCGTGGCGGGAAAAATTGTCACCCAGGGAGGCGGATGTGGCCGAACGGGCGGCTCAGGGCTTAGCCAACAAGCAGATCGCGCGCGAGCTCAACATCACCGAGCGCACGGTTAAAGCGCACCTTGGCGCAGCGTTCGCCAAGCTCGGTGTGCACGACCGGCTGCAGTTGGCGCTGCTGATCAAGGGGGTGGGTTGATCGGGGGTGTTTGCATGTAAGTGTGTGCCGGAGTGGGGCACTGTACTTCGGTACAATAGGTTTGTTTGCTGACGATGGCTAGGCTGTGATTCATCCCTTATTGGAATTCGGATCCCGCCATGGCCACCCCCTACGATCACGCCTCCATCGTTCGCATTCTGGGCGCCGCCTATGTGCGCGACGCCAGCGGCAAGCTCACCGCGCTCAAGCCGGGTGACCAAATCGTCGAGCAGCAGGTGCTGGTCACGGCGCCCGATGGCAGCGTGGTGCTGCAGCTACCCAATGGCGAGCAGCTGACCGTGGGTTCGGACCGCAGCGTGCTGATCGACGCGGCGTTGCTGGGTTCGGCGCCGGCCGATGCGCTCGACGCCGCGCTGGCAGAAGTGAACGCGGAAACGGCCAAGGTCGAACAGTTGTTGGCGCAAGGCGGCGATCTATCGACCGAACTGGATCCGGCCGCGGCTGGTCTCAACGCCGGGGCCGGGCAGGAGAGTGGCCACTCCTTTGTCCGCCTGATGCGCATCGCCGAATCGCTGGATGGGTCCACCTTCAATTTCGAACCGGTTGCGGCGGATCCATTAGCGGAACTCGAGCGGCAAGGCGCGGCAGCGGGCACCGACACCATCGCTGACGCGACTACCAGCAACGGAGCGGACACCGGTGCACCGACGCCGGCCCCGATCGCAACGCCCACACCGATCCCCACCCCGACGCCTGTTCCGGGCAATTCGGCGCCTATCGGCAACGACGCTTTGGTGACCACGGTGGAAGATGCGCCGATCACGGGACAGCTGACCGCCAGCGACGTCGACGGCGATGCGCTGAGCTTCAGCAAGGGCAGCGATCCGGCCAACGGCACCGTCACGGTCAACCCGGATGGCAGCTGGAGCTACACGCCGAACGCCAACTACAACGGCAGCGACAGCTTCACCGTCACGGTGAGCGACGGCATGGGCGGCACCGATACCGTCACGGTCAACGTCGGCATCACCCCGGGGACCGACGCGCCGGTGCTGACCGCCAGCAACGGCTACCCGCGGGGCAACGACCTTGCCGTCACCACCTTCGAAGACACCCCCGTCACCGGACAGCTGACCGCCACCGACGTCGACGGCGATGCGCTGAGCTTCAGCAAGGGCTGCGATCCGGACAACGGCACCGTTACTGTCAACCGGGAGGGTAGCTGGAGCTACACGCCGAACGCCAACTACAACGGCAGCGACAGCTTCACCGTCACGGTGAGCGACGGCATGGGCGGCACCGATACCCTCACGGTCAACGTCGGCATCACCCCGGTGAACGACGCGCCGGTGCTGACCGACAGCAACGGCAACCCGCTGGGCAACGACCTTGCCGTCACCACCAACGACGACACCCCCGTCCCCGGCCAGCTGCCCGCCACCGACGTCGACGGCGATGCGCTGAGCTTCAGCAAGGGCTGCGATCCGGACAACGGCACCGTTACTGTCAATCCGGATGGGAGCTGGAGCTACACGCCGAACGCCAACTCCACCGGCAGCGACAGCTTCACCGTCACGGTGCGCGACGGCATGGGCGGCACCGATACCCTCACGGTCACCGTCGGCATCACCCCGGTGAACGACGCGCCGGTGCTGACCGACAGCAACGGCAACCCGCTGGGCAACGACCTTGCCGTCACCACCAACGAAGACACCCCCGTGAACGGCCAGCTGACCGCCACCGACTTTGACGGCGATGCGCGGAGCTTCAGCAAGGGCAGCGATCCGGTCAACGGCACCGGTACAGTCAATCCGGACGGTAGCTGGAGCTACACGCCGACCGCCAACTACACCGGCAGCGACAGCTTTACCGTCACGGTGAGCGACGGCATGGGCGGCACCGATACCCTCCCGGTCAACGTCGGCATCACCCCGGTGAACGACGCGCCGGTGCTGCCCGACAGCAACGGCGGCCCGCTGGGCAACGACCTTGCCGTCACCACCAACGAAGACACCCCCGTGAACGGCCAGCTGACCGCCACCGACTTTGACGGCGATGCGCTGAGCTTCAGCAAGGGCAGCGATCCGGTCAACGGCACCGTTACAGTCAATCCGGACGGTAGCTGGAGCTACACGCCGAACGCCAACTACAACGGCAGCGACATCTTCACCGTCACGGTGAGCGACGGCAAGGGCGGCACCGATACCGTCACGGTCAACGTCGGCATCACCCCGGTGAACGACGCCCCGATCGCCGCGCCGGACAGCAACACCACCGCTGAGGACACCCCGCTGACGGTGACCGCCGCCAATGGCCTGCTGGCCAACGACAGCGATGTCGACGGCAACCCGCTGACGATCACCCAGTTCTCGGTTGCCAACGTAGCGGGCACCTTCACGGCTGGCCAGACCGCCACCATTGCCGGTGTCGGCAGCCTGACCATCAACGGCAACGGCAGCTACAGCTTCGTGCCGGCCGCCAACTATAACGGCCCGGTACCGGTGGCGACCTATACCGTCTCGGACGGCACCACCACCGCGACCAGCACGTTGACGTTGAACGTCACCGCCGTGGCCGACCCGACCGTGACCGCCCCAGACACGCTGACGGTGACCGAGGACTCTGGTCCCCGCACCGGCAACGTACTGAGCAACGACAGCGATGCAGATGGCCCGCTGTCGGTGTCGCAGTTCGTGGTCTCGGGCACCACCTACACCATCGCCGCCGGGGGCAGCGCCACCGCCACGCTGGCTGGCGTCGGTACCCTGGTGATGAACAGCAACGGCAGCTACAGCTTCACGCCGGCGACCGACTACAACGGCACCGTGCCGCAAGTGACGTATACCGCTACCGACGGCTCCAGCTCGGCGACCAACACGCTGACGATCAATGTGACGGCGGTGGACGATCCATCGGCGCTGGTTGCGGATACCAAGACCGTCGCGGAGGACAACGTTGCCAGCGGCAATGTGCTGAGCAACGACAGCGATGTCGACAACGTGCTGACCGTCGCCAGCTTCACCGTGGCCGGTATCACCGGCAGCTTCACGGCTGGCCAGACCGCCACCCTGGTCGGCGTGGGCAGCTTCTCCCTGGACAGTAATGGCGACTACATCTTTACCCCAGTGGCGAACTGGAACGGCAACGTGCCGCAGGTCGACTACACCACCAGCACCGGTTCGAGCAGCACGCTGAACATCACGGTGACGGCGGTGAACGATGCGCCGATTGCCGCGCCGGACAGCAACACCACTGCTGAGGACACCCCGCTGACGGTCACCGCCGCCAATGGCCTGCTGGCCAACGACAGTGATGTCGACGGCAACCCGCTCACGGTCACCCAGTTCTCGGTCGCGGGCGTCACCGGCAGCTTCAACGCCGGCCAGACCGCCACCCTCGCCGGTGTCGGCAGCCTGACCATCAACAGCAACGGCAGCTACAGCTTCGTGCCGGCTGCCAACTACAACGGCACGGTGCCGGTAGCGACGTATACCGTCTCGGACGGCAGTACCACCGCGACCAGCACGCTGACACTCTCCGTGACGGCGGTGAACGATGCACCGGTACCACAAGCTGTGACGGCTAGTGGCAATGAAGACACGGTGATCGCGGTCAACCTGACCGGTACCGATGTCGACGGCACCGTGGCGAGCTTCAAGCTCTCCGGGCTGCCGGCCAACGGCACGTTCTACAGCGATGCGGCCGCAACCAACCCGTTGACGCTGTCCAGCGTGATCACCGCCAGCAGCAACGGCGCGACGATCTACTTCAAGCCGAATGCGGACTGGAATGGTACGAACACCTTCCAGTACAGCGCCACCGATAACAACGGCCTGGTATCGACCGGCAATGCCACTGGTACGCTGACGGTCAATGCGGTGAATGATGCGCCGGTTGCCGTGAACGATCCGGGCAGCTTGAGCGGGCTATCAGCGCAGTACTACGCCTATCACGAGGGCACGGACGGCGCGAACCTGACATCGTTGACCATGGTGCGCAATTTCATTGCGGCCAACACGGCCGATGCGACCTTCGTCGCCAAGGGCCTCAACTACACGCTGGGCAATGGTGATCTGGGCGGCAATGGCAACCTGCAAAACTTCCTGGGTACCGACGCGACTACGCTCAACGTCGATCCGGAAAACAGCAGCGACGCCATCATCCGCATGGCCGGCACCGTGCAGCTCGCCGCCGGGACCTACAACTTCAAGGTCACGGCCGACGATGGCTACACCATCCTGATCGATGGCGTGGTGGTGGCGCAGGTCAATCTCAACCAGTCGCCGACCGGCACCGTGCACGCTGCCTTCACGATCGCCGAAGGTGGCGCGCATACCGTCGAGATCCTGTACTGGGATCAGGGGGGGCAGGCGGTGTTCAAGCCGGAGCTCAGCAGCAATGGTGGCGCCAGTTACCAGTCGCTGGGCAGCTACACACTGGCGCAGGAACAGCCGGCGTTCGTCACGACCGAGGACAATGCGCTCACCATTACCGCGGCGAAGTTGCTCAGCAATGATAGCGACGTCGACGGCGATACCCTGAGCATTGTCTCGGTGCAGGGCGCCACCCATGGCTCGGTGGCGCTGGTGAACGGCAATGTGGTGTTCACGCCGGCGAGCAACTACTACGGCCCGGCTTCGTTCACCTACACGATTTCCGACGGGCACGGTGGCACCAGCACGGCCACGGTCAACCTGAACGTGACCTCAGTGAATGATGCGCCAGTGCCGCAAGCGGTGACAGCCAGCGGCAATGAAGACACGGTGATCGCAGTCAACCTGACCGGTACCGATGTCGACGGCAGCGTAGCGAGCTTCAAGCTCACCGGCCTGCCGGCCAATGGCACCTTCTACAGCGATGCTGCAGCGACCAACCCGCTGACGCTCGCCAGCGTGATCAACGCCACCGGCAATGGCGCGACGATCTACTTCAAGCCGAACGCGGACTGGAACGGTACGAACACTTTCCAGTACAGCGCCACCGACAACAACGGCCTGGTGTCGACCGGCAATGCCAGCGGCACCATTACCGTGAACGCGGTGAACGACGCCCCGGTCCCGCAAGCGCTCACCGCGAGCGGCAACGAAGACATGGTGATTGCGGTCAACCTACGTGGCTCCGACGTCGATGGCACGGTGGCAAGCTTCAAGCTCACCGGCCTGCCGGCGAACGGCACGTTCTACAGCGATGCCGCAGCCACCAACCCGCTGACGCTCGCCAGCGTGATCAACGCCACCGGCAATGGCGCGACGATCTACTTCAAGCCGAATGCGGACTGGAATGGTACGAACACCTTCCAGTACAGCGCCACCGATAACAACGGCTTGGTGTCGACCAGCAACGCGACCGGCACGCTGACGGTGCTCTCGGTGAACGATGCCCCGGCCCCGCAAGTGCTCACCGCGAGCGGCAACGAAGACACGGTGATTGCAGTCAACCTGCGTGGCACCGACGTCGACGGCACGGTGGCAAGCTTCAAGCTCACCGGCCTGCCGGCCAATGGCACGTTCTACAGCGATGCCGCAGCGACCAACCCGCTGACGCTCGCCAGCGTGATCAACGCGACCAGCAATGGCGCGACGATCTACTTCAAGCCGAATGCGGACTGGAACGGCAGCAATACCTTCCAGTACAGCGCCACCGACAACAACGGCTTGGTATCAACCAGCAATGCAACGGGCACGCTGACGGTCAATGCGGTAAACGATGCGCCGACCACCACGGGTGGTGCGGTGACCGGCACCGAAGACACGCCGCTGGTGCTGAACTGGAGTCAGTTCAATGCCAGCGACATCGATACCGCGGCCAGCAGCCTGTCGGTGAAGATGATCGGCCTGCCGGTCGACGGCACGCTGCAGTACAACAACGGCAACGGCTGGGTGGGCGTAACGGCCAACCAGCTGATCAGCAAGGGCGATATCGACGCCGGCAAGCTGCGCTTCGTGCCGGATCTGCACGAATCGGGCAGCAACGCCTACAGCACGGTCGGCACTGGCGATCAGAAGACCGATTACGCCAAGTTCACCTACCAGATCAGCGATGGTGGCGCCGTCAGCAGCACCGCCACCATGACGGTGGATATCGCGCCGGTGGCTGACAAGCCAACGCTGACGCTCAATGCACCGGGCGTCCAGACCGTGCTCAGCACCAGCTGGGAATCGGTTGCCAATAGCGATAACTCGTCCGAGGGCGTGAATGCCGCCACGCTGGAAGGCTGGACGCTGGTGACCACGCCCGATTCGTTCGCCGGTGGCGTCAATCGGTTCGAGGTCTGGTCGAGCGGTGACCAGATCACCAACCAGGCCGGCAACCTGATCACCGGTGTCGGCGCGCCGGGTAGCAACGGCAACTGGCTGGAACTGAACAATGCATCGTCCAGCAGCCTGCCGCAGACCCTCGGCATCGAGCGCAGCATGAGCACCGCGGTGGGGCAGGTGTATACGCTGTCGTTCGATTACGCTGGCCGTTCCGGCTATAGCAGCGCCTATACGCAGATCGCCATCGTGGTCGATGGCGTGAAGGTGGCAACCTACTCGAGCACCAGCCCGCAAGGCGGCCTGAACTGGGAAGAACTGAAGTACAGCTTCACCGGTGATGGCAATGCCCACACCATCCGCATCATCACCGACGCGACGAGCTTCGATACTTCCGGCCGCGGCGCGATGATCGACGACATCAAGATCGAATCGAGCTCAGGGCTTGTTGCGGGCAATGCCAGCGGCGGCAAGACCGAAGTGGCGCTCGCCAACTACGTGAGCGGCCAACGGGTCGATACCGACGGTTCGGAAAGCCTGACCTATCGCTTCACCGGCCTGCCCACCGGCGCCGTGATCATCACGTCCGGCAATGGCACGGGTTATCCGATCAGCAGTGGTGGCATCACCATCTCGGCGGCCGAGCTCGCCTCCGCTAAGCTGGTGCTGCCGAGCAGCTATACCAGCGGCACGCTCAATATCGGCGTGTCGTCGATCGCGACCGAAGGTGCCAATGCCAGCAGCGACAGCACCAGCGGCACGCTCACGCTGAACGTGATGGCAATGGGCCTTGCCAAGACGCTGGTCACCGATACCGGCTCGCCGACGGCCGCGGCCGACAGCTACACCACGCCGGAAGACCAGAGCCTCACCTTCAACCCGCTGTCCAACGACACGCTGCGCGATGGGGCCCGCATCGGTGGTTTCACCCAGCCGGCCAATGGCAGCGTCACGCTCAACGCCGATGGCACCATGACCTACGCGCCGCCGCCCAATTACAGCGGGGCGACCACGTTCAGCTACACGCTGATCGATGGCAATGGCCAATCGAGCACCGCGACGGTCACGCTCAATGTCAGCCCGGTCAATGACGCGCCGGTGGTCGACAGCCACAGCATCGTCGCCAAGGAAGGCGTGCCGACCGCACTGGCGATCGCTGCGCCGACCGATGCCGACGGCGACAGGCTGACCGTCACCATCACCGGTCTGCCAGTGCAGGGCACGGTGATGACCGAGGGCGGCACGGTGCTGCAGAACGGCCAGGTGATCTCGGCCAGCCAGCTGCAGAACCTGGTCTACCTCAGCCCGACCACCCTCACCACGACCACCAATGTGGGCAACCTCAGCTACACCGTCAGCGATGGCACGACCAGCATCAACGGCGCCATTGCGATCTCGGTGACCGACAATCCGAACGTGATCACCGGGCACGACGGGGTTGGCACCTATTACGTCGCCGGTGCCGAAGCGGGCGCGGGTAACACCATCGACGTGGCGAGCGCCGCCTACAACCCGGGCAATGGCCAACCAGGCGGTGGGTACGATCTGCGTGCCGTGACCACTACGGGCAAGGATCAGGTCATCTTCACCGGCGGCAGCAACGATCACGTCGAAGCCGGTGCCGGCAACGACATCATCTTCATGGGCGAAACGCAGAGCAACGACAATTCGGTGTTGACGACCACGCAGGCCGAGCTGTTCACCGGCTCGCGCAACACGTTCATGACCGCGGCCGAGAGCAGCCTGCTCAATAGCAGCGACAAGCTGGTGCAAAGTGTCGTCAACCAGACACAGCCGGTTGCCGACCTGGCCAACGCCGGCAGCGGCGACGATGTGGTGTATGGCCAGGGCGGCACCGATGCGCTCTACGGCGGCGCTGGCGACGACAAGCTATACGGCGGCGATGGCATCGATGCGTTGCGCGGCGGTGCGGGCCACGACCTGATCGTGGGTGGTTCCGGCAGCGATCTGCTGCGTGGCGACGCCGGGGACGACGTGTTCAAGTGGACGCTGGGTGACCAGTCGGGCACGCCGGGAGTGGCCAACAGCAATGGGCTCTATCTGGCCTCGTCAGTGAAGACCGCGTTGGGTGCGACCGATGTGATCCTCGACTTCAGCACCAGTACCGCCAGCGGCAACAACGACAAGCTGGATCTGCGTGATCTGCTGCAGGGCGAATCGCATACCGGGACCAATGTCGGCAACCTCAGCGACTACCTGCACTTCGAAACCGTGGACAACTCGGCTGGGAGCAAGAGCACCATCGTGCACATCAGTCACGACGGGGACTTCTCCAGCGGCTACAAGGGCGGTTCGGCCGAGGATCAGACCATCGTGTTGCACGGCGTCGACCTCGGCGCCACCGGCAGCAACGATGCGTCGGTGATCCAGGATTTGCTGACCAAGGGCAAGCTGATCACCGATTGAAGGCAGCAGCAAACTGAAACGGCGCTCCACGGAGCGCCGTTTTTCATCACGGGAGCCGCGATCAACGCGGTTCGCGACGGGAGGTGACCGGCCCGGTCATGCCCTGCACGCCCAGTTTGGCGAGCATGTCCCATTCGGCGTCGGTCTGTACCCCCTCGGCGATGCTCATCAGGCCATTGCCCTGTGCAACGCCGACGATGGCCTTGATCAATTGCTGGTTGCCGGTATGCATCTCGATGCCCTGGACGAAGCTGCTGTCGAGCTTGAGGTAATCGAGCTGCAACTCGTAGAGCTGAGGAATGCTGCCGAAATGGCGGCCGAAATGTTCGATCCCGACCTTGCAGCCCAAGGGCCGCACCCGCCGGGCGAATTCGGCCAGCGCCATCATCTCGTCGCGAAAGCCGAATTCGTTCACTTCCAGCCACAGGCGACTCGTCTGTGCCTTGTGGCCGCGCAGCAGCGCCAGCAGTTTGTCGACGAACTGGGCATCGGCAATCGAAACGGCGGACAGGTTCACCGCGACATCGTCCTGACTGCGTTCCAGCTCCGCACACGCCAGGCGTACCGTTTCCAGATCCAGCACGCTGGTCAAGCCCAGCCGGCTGGCCATGGGCATGAAGGTTCCCGCGGTCAGCAGCTGGCCATCGGCCTGTTGCAGCCGCAACATCATCTCGCGATGCCACAGGGTGCCGTCCTGCCGCAGCACGGGGTAAGCGGCGAGGCGGAATGCGCCTTTATCGAGCGCGCGGCGGATTTCCGCCTGCCACTCCTGGCCGGAGCGTACCGGCGGGGTCGCGTCGCGTTGTGCAAGCTGGATGCCGTTGCGGCTGCCTTCGGCCTGGGCCAGCGCTTCATCGCAACGGGCAAGCACGGTGCCGATGGCTTCGCTCGCGCGGTAGGGGGCGATGCCGATGGCTGCAAGATCAGGCTGGTCGGCCAGTTCCGCGCGGCGCAACTCGGCGAGCCCGGCCTGCATGCGCTGTGCCAGGTCTTCGGCGAGCTCGGCCTGCTCGCCCGGCAGCAGGACCGCGAAATCGGCGCCATTGAGCCGTGCCAGCAAAGCATCGGGCTGCGCGCTCAGCGCCACGCCCAGCTTGCCGGCCACCGATTGCAGGAACTGGTCGGCACGCTCGCGGCCGAGCCGGCGGTTGAGGCCGATCAGATCGTGCAGCCGCAGCAACAGCAGCGCGCCGTCGGGCGCGGACTCCTCGTCGCCCAGCGCCTGGGCGAGGCGTCCCATGAAGAAGTTGCGGTTGGGCAGCTGGGTGAGCGCATCGCGATTCGCTTCGCTGCGCAGTGCATCGATGCGCGCCGCCTGCTCGGCGAACATGGTCTTGACCCGCTCGACCATGGTGTTCATCGCCTGCACCACGGCGCGCAGCTCGGTCACCCGCGGCACCGGGATGGTGACGAAACGGCGCTCGCTGATTGCCTCGGCCTGGCCCACCATCTGCACGATGGGGCGTTTCACCCACAGAAACAGCCGGTGCATCACCAGCCCGGACAACAGGCCGGCGCCGCCAATCAACAACAGCAGCTTGAAGGCACCGTCCCACAGCGCCTGCTGGGCAAAGCGCGAGTGCGCGATCACGGTGACCCGCCCGGCCTGCTGCCAGCCATCACTCACCTCGGCCTGCCCGGTCGCGACCTCGATGGGGAACAGCTCGATGAACCATTGCGGCACCTGGCCTGCCTCGCCCGAATTGGCGCGCTCGGAGATCACCTCGCCGTCGACGTTGCTGTAGCGCACCAGCGCGAAGTGGCCGCTATCGAACAGTGCGGACACCATCAGCTCGATGGTGGCTGCATCCTTGGGCTGCTGGGTCATCGATAGCGCGAGACTCGCCGCGCTATCGGTGCTTTGCGCGTAAAGCTGCTGTTCCAGGTAGTTGCGCGCCGTGTAGAGATTGACGACGGCACTGCCGAGGAAGGCGACCACGGTGGCGGTGATGACCAGCAGCCAGAGTTGCCGGAGCAAAGACATATGCAATCCTCAAGGGTCGTAGCCTTGCGCCTGCATGCGCAAGATCAGGTTGGTCCACCGCGATAGTCGCTCGACCGGCGCCGGAGCGGCGCCGCCGACGTAGACACCGTCGCGATTGAAACTGAAGACGGGTAGCAGATCGGGCCGGCGCGACGCTGGCCTGATTTCGCCGATCAGGTTGTCGAGTACCAGCGGCTCCGCCTGTGGCGTGGCATAGTAGGTCAGCACCATGTGGGCTTGCGTGATCTTGCTCTGCGCGCCGCCGATGCGCGCCTTGACGTAGGTGAGCCGCAGGCGGGCCGGATCGACGCCGCTCTCGACCAGCGTGAAGTACTTGGCGATGGTGAAATCTTCGCAGTCCCCGCTGGCCTTGGCGAATGTTTCCAGTGGCGTAGCCCAGTAATCGGCTTCACCCCAGAGCGTAATGTCGTCTAGAAAAGCGATACGGCGATTGAAAAGCTCGTTGACGCGTTGCAGTCGGATCTCGTCGCCGCTGGCATTGCGTAGTTCCGCGACCAGGCGCCGCCATTCGGCGAACAAGGGCAAGGGCTTGTTGCCCGTCTGTTCGTTGAGGAAGGCCTGCATGCGCGAAACATTGACCGCAGCAACGGCGAGCCCCAGCGAGAGCGTAATCGTAAGGATTATGCTGAATGTGTGGAAAGGAGCGTGGCGGTAAACAGGGCTGGTTTGCACCTGGGTAAGCTCTATGCTGACTCGCTATTCTTGATGGATGCCATATGACCGGCTGGTAAAGCCCCTGGTTTTCCCGATGGTGGGCCAGGTTTGGCAGAGCTTCTCTGGTAAGATTGCGCCTAAATAATTGTTTATATTGTCAGCATACATAAAATCGTTAAGGGGTACCGATGCTCCGCCCTCTCACCCTCGCCCTCTCGCTCACCGTCGTCGCGGCTGCCGCACCTGCTGCCAGCCTCAACGATGCGGTCGAGAAAACCATCCTGCGTAATCCGGATGTCAAGACGCGCTGGTACCAGTTCCGCGCCAGTACTGAGGCGCAACAGATCGCCAAGGCGGGGTATCTGCCTCGCGTCGATCTGCAGGCCGGTGCCGGCCGCGCTTGGCAACATGATGAGGGTAGCAGCAAGGATGGCTATTACAACCCGAGCGCCTCGCTGGAACTGCGTCAGATGCTGTTCGACGGGTTTGCCACGCGCGATCAGGCCCGGCGTCTGGGCTACGACAAGCAGGTATCTTACTTCGAACTGCTGGCGGCCACCGATGATTACGCGGTCCAGGCCATTGCAGCGTACTACGACGTGCTGCGCTATCGCGAGCAGGTGGAACTGGCGCAACGCAATCTCAATACCCACCAGGACATCTACAAGCTGATCGAGGAGCGCACGACTGCCGGGGTGGGGCGCCGCGTCGATCTGGAGCAGGCGTCTGGCCGCCTGGCATTGGCCGAATCCAACCTGATGACCGAGCAGGCCAATCTCTACGACGTGTCGGCGCGGTATGCGCGACTGGTCGGCGAAGAAGCGGGCGAATTGACCCGTCCCGAGTCGCTGGAGGCCGCGTTGCCATCGCAGTCCGAACTGCTGGGGCTGGCCATCCGGCAGAACCCCGCCTTCAAGGCCTCGATTGCGGCTATCCGTTCGGCGCGCGCCGGCGTGGGCGTGAGCAAGTCCGGCTACTGGCCGACGCTGGAACTGCAGGCGAGCCAAGGTTACGAGCGCAACCAGGACGGCATCGACGGCGACTACCACGACAGTCGGGTAATGCTGATGCTCAACTACAACCTGTTCAACGGCGGCGCCGACCGCGCGCGCGAACGGCAATCGCTGGAGCAACTGAACGCGTCGTTCGAAGTGCGGGACAAGGCTTGCCGCGATATCCGCCAGAGCACGACCATCGCCTGGAACGACGTGCAGCGGCTCAATCGCCAGCTCACTTACCTGGCGCAGCACGAACTCTCCACGCGCAAGGCGCGCGATGCCTACCGCCAGCAGTTCGATATCGGCCAGCGCACACTGCTCGACGTGCTCGACACCGAAAACGAGTTGTTCGATGCCGCCCGTTCGCTCGCCAACGCCCATGTCGATCGCGAGGTCGCGGTGGCGCGCGTGCTGGCGCAGGCGCACCTGTTGCTGCCCACGCTGAAGCTGGCGCCGCTCGACGCCAACATCGATCCGAACGAGCTCTCCGGCAGCGAACTCAACGACGAGCAGATCGGTTGCAGCCTCAATCTGCCCGACAGCTCGGCGCAGTATGCGGCGCCGTTGCCGACGGCGCTCGCGCCGGAAGCGGTGAAGCCCGCACCCGCCGCAGCCAAACCGGTGTCGTCGCAACCGGTCCTGCAGGCGATCGAGGGCTGGTCACGCGCCTGGGCCAGCAAGGATGTCGCGGCCTACCTCGGTTATTACGGCGGCGAATTCAAGCCGGAGAACGGCCTGGATCGCGCGGCCTGGCAGGCGCAGCGCGAAGAGCGCCTGGGTCGGCCGGGCTCTATCTCGGTGAAGCTGGAAGGGGTGCAGGTGCTCAGGCAATCGACGCGTGCCGCCGAGGTGCAGTTCGCGCAGGTCTACACCGCCGATGGCTACAACGATCGGGTGCAAAAACAATTGCTGCTGTTGCTGGAAGGCGATCGCTGGAAGATCGTGCGCGAACGCGTGCTGCAATAGACGGGTAGGGCAAGTCGCAGAAGAAAAAAACGGGCGCCATGGGCGCCCGTTTTGCATCTGGTCTGGGTTCAACGCGGACCGGGCTGCTTGTGTTGCAGCCAGAACAGGCCGGCGATGGTCTTGGCGTCGGTATGGTGGCCGCTGAGAACGCCGTCGGCCAGCTCTTCCCGGCTCATCGCGACGGTCTCCACGAATTCGCCTTCATCGAGTTGGGCTACGCCGGCGGTGAGCCCGCGCGCAATAAAGAGATGAATCTCCTCGGTGGTGTAGCTGATGATGGGGTGCAGTACGCCCAGGTATTCCCATTCGCGCGCGGTGTAGCCGGTTTCCTCCAACAGCTCGCGCTGGCCGCAGGCCAGCGGAGTTTCATCCGGATCGAGCTTGCCGGCCGGAAATTCCACGAAGACGCGATCGAGCGGATAGCGGAATTGGCGCTCCATCAACAGTCGCCCGTCGTCGAGCACCGGGATCACCATCACCGCGCCAGGATGGACCACGTATTCACGCGTGGCCGAGCTGCCGTCGGGCAGGCGCACGGTATCGCGGTTGATATGCAGCAGGGCACCGTCGAAGACGCGCTCGCTCTCGACTCGGGTTTCGATCAGGTGCTGGTCATGGGCCATGGCGGGAACCGGTTGAGGGGATGGCCGATTGTCCATGGCGTGGTGGCCAGTGGGAAGGGGCGCGATTGGCGTGCGCGCAAAAAAAAGGCCCACCGTGAGGTGGGCCTAAGGTTACTGCCGTGACTGGTTGCTGAGAGCGCGGGCTACGCCCGGATCACAGTGCGCTATGGCGCAGTTGCTCCAGGATGGCCGGGTTTTCCAGCGTCGAGACGTCCTGGGTGATCTCCTCGCCCTTGGCGATCACGCGCAACAGGCGGCGCATGATCTTGCCCGAGCGGGTCTTGGGCAGGTTGTCGCCGAAGCGGATCTCGTCCGGCTGGGCGATCTTGCCGATCTCGTGGGCCACCCACTCGCGCAATTCCTTGGCGATCTTCTTGCCTTCCTCGCCTTCGGGGCGGGCACCCTTGAGCACGACGAAGGCAACGACCGCTTCGCCCTTGATCTCGTGTGGCTTGCCGACCACGGCGGCTTCGGCCACCAGCGGGTTGGCAACGAGCGCCGATTCGATTTCCATCGTGCCCAGGCGGTGACCGGAGACGTTCAGCACATCGTCGATGCGGCCCATGATCCAGATGTAGCCGTTCTCGTCGAAGTGGGCCGAATCGCCGGCGAGGTAGAGCTTGCCGTTGAAGTCGTCCGGGAAATAGGTCTTCTTGAAGCGCTCGGCATCGTTCCAGATGGTGCGCACCATGGAAGGCCACGGCTTCTTCACCACGAGGAAACCGCCCTTGCCCGGCTCGACCGGGGCACCGGCCTCGTCGACGATGTCGGCGATGATGCCCGGCAGCGGCAGCGTGCACGAACCCGGCTTGGTCGCCACGGCGCCCGGCAGCGGCGCGATCATGTGTGCGCCGGTTTCGGTCTGCCACCAAGTATCGACGATGGGGCAGCGGCCGCCGCCGACAGTCTCGTGGTACCACATCCAGGCTTCGGGGTTGATCGGCTCGCCGACGGTACCCAACAGGCGCAGGCTGGAGAGGTCATGCTTCTTCGGCAGATCGCCGCCGAGCTTGATCAGCGAGCGGATGGCGGTCGGCGCGGTGTAGAAGGTGGTGACGCTGTGCTTTTCGATCATCGACCAGAAGCGGCCGGCGTCCGGGTAGGTCGGCACGCCTTCGAACACGACTTGCGTCGCGCCAATGGCGAGCGGGCCGTAGGTGACATAGCTGTGGCCGGTGACCCAGCCCACATCGGCCGTGCACCAGTAGACATCCGACTCCTTGTAGTCGAATACCCACTTCATGCTGACGAGCGCGCCCAGCAGATAGCCGCCGGTGCTGTGCTGGATGCCCTTGGGCTTGCCGGTCGAACCGGAGGTATAGAGGATGAATAGCGGATGCTCGGCGTCGACCCATTCCGGCTCGCACTCGTCCGCCTGACCCTTGACCAGGTTGTGCCACCAGATGTTGCGCTCTTCGGCCCAATGCTCCGGCTTGGCGCTGGTGCGCTGGAACACGACGACCTTCTGTACCGATTCGCAACCCCCGAGGCCCAGCGCCTCGTCGGTGGTTGCCTTCAACGGCACGGCCTTGCCGCCACGCACCGATTCGTTGGCGGTGATGACCACCTTGGCTTCGGCATCGGCGATGCGATCACGCAGCGCGCCGGCCGAGAAGCCGCCGAACACCACCGAGTGGATGGCGCCGATGCGGGCGCTGGCCTGCATGGCCACCACGGCTTCGATGCCATGCGGCATGTAGATGACCACGCGGTCGCCCTTGGTGACGCCCAGGCTCTTGAGGCCATTGGCGAACTGGCAGACGCGATGATGCAGGTCGCGATAGGTGACCTTGGTGACCGAGCCATCATCCGCTTCGAAAATGATGGCGACCTTGTTGGCGCGCGCTTCGAGGTGACGGTCGATACTGTTGTACGACACGTTGAGGATGCCATCCTCGAACCACTTGAAGTAGGGCGCGTTGTCCTGATTCAGGACCTTGGAGAACGGCTTCTTCCAGGTGATCAGCTCACGGGCCTGATCGGCCCAGAAGCCTTCGTAATCGGTGCTGGCCTTGTCGCACAGGGCGTTGTAGCCCTCCATGCCGGAAACATTGGCCTTGACGCGGAAATCGTCGCTCGGCGGGAAAAGCCGGGTTTCCTTGAGGACGGAATCGATGCTGCTCATTGCTGCTCCTTCTTGCCACAAGTGTCAGTAACGCGATACTGGGCGCTAATGTAAAACCCTTAGCGATGCGAATCCAATCGTGTTTTCTGATCCGACGTATCAGTTCTATTGATGTGCGGTGCACTTTTTTGGTGCAAAAACAGGGCGCCGCAGCGCCCTGTACAAAGTTGCATGACTCAATCGTTGGCGTAGATATCGCGATCCTTGGTCTCAGGCACGCAAAAGAGGCCGATCACGAAGGTCGCCAGCGCCACCACGATGGGGTACCACAGCCCGTAGTAGATGTCGCCGGTGGCCGCGACCATGGCGAAGGCCACCGTCGGCAGGAATCCGCCGAACCAGCCGTTGCCGATGTGATAGGGCAGCGACATCGACGAGTAGCGGATGCGGGTGGGGAAGAGCTCGACCAGCCAAGCCGCGATCGGACCGTACACCATGGTCACGAACAGCACGAGGATGGTCAGCAGTACGATCACCATCGGCGTGTTCATCTGCGCCGGATCGGCCTTGGCCGGGTAGCCGGCGCTGCTCAGCGCGGCGCCGAGCGCGCCGTTGAACTCGCCAGCCTTGGCGGTGAACTCCTCCTTGGTGAGCGATTCGCCCTCGAAACTCTCGATCCGCGTGCTGCCAACGGTGACCGATGCCACCGTGCCAGCCGGCGCTGCCGCGTTGGTGTACGGAATGCCCTTCTTCGCCAGTGCCGACTTGATAAGGTCGCACGATTGCTTGAAGGAAGCCTTGCCGATCGGATCGAACTGGAAGGCGCAGCGTGTCGGGTCGGCGGTGACGACCACGGGCGAGGCCGCGACGGCCTGCTCCAGAGCCGGATTGGCGAAGTGGGTGAGGCCTTTGAAAATGGGGAAGTAGGCGATTGCGGCGATCAGGCAGCCCGCGAGGACGATGCGCTTGCGGCCGATCCGGTCCGACAGCGAGCCGAAGATGATGAAGAACGGCGTGGCAATCGCCAGCGACACGGCAATCAGGATGTCGGCGCGGTTGGCTTCCACCCCCAGCGTCTTGGTCAGGAAGAAGAGGGCATAGAACTGCCCGGTGTACCAGACCACGGCCTGGCCGGCCGTACCGCCGAACAGCGACAGCAGCACCACCTTGAGGTTGGGCCAGCGCAGGAAGGCTTCGGTCAGCGGTGCCTTGGAGTGACGGCCTTCCTCCTTCATCTTCTTGAACACCGGCGATTCATTCAGCTGCAGCCGGATATAGACCGACACGATCAAGAGCAGGATGGAAACGAGGAAAGGCACGCGCCAGCCCCAGGCTTCGAAATCCTCCTGGCCGAAGCTGTTGCGACAGACCCAGATCACCAGCAGCGACAGGAACAGGCCCAGTGTCGCCGTGGTCTGGATAAAGCTGGTGAACAGCCCGCGCTTGCCGTGCGGTGCATGTTCGGCCACATAGGTGGCCGCGCCGCCGTATTCGCCGCCGAGCGCCAGGCCCTGCAGCAGCCGCAGCACGATCAGGATGACGGGCGCGGCAACGCCTATGGTCGCGTAACCGGGCAGGATACCGACGATGGCGGTGGACGTGCCCATGATCAGGATGGTGATCAGAAAGGTGTACTTGCGACCGATCATGTCGCCCAGGCGGCCGAACACGATGGCGCCGAACGGCCGCACCGCGAAGCCCGCCGCAAAGGCAAGCAGCGCAAAAATAAACGCCGTCGTCTCGTTGACGCCGGCGAAGAAGTGTTTGGCGATGATGACGGCGAGCGAGCCGTACAGATAGAAGTCATACCATTCGAACACGGTGCCCAGCGAGGACGCGAAGATGACGCGCTTC
Organism: Chitinolyticbacter albus; assembly: GCF_024437655.1. Lineage (GTDB taxonomy): Bacteria > Pseudomonadota > Gammaproteobacteria > Burkholderiales > Chitinibacteraceae > Chitinolyticbacter > Chitinolyticbacter albus. Next base: position 4,388 of record NZ_JANBVF010000015.1, on the reverse strand, counting down.
TCGTCCTTGGTGATGGGTTGCTTTTCCATTGGCATCTCCAGTGCTCCCGCTGTTGCGGGTGTGGTGTTATGAGATTCCGTCACCGCGGCGGATGACTGTGACTGACTCTATGAAGCAAGTCCTATTCATTCCAATCGCATTTTCTGATGCACCAAATCAGCTTTCATGATGGTGCGGTGCGTCAGCATTGGGCATCAGAGCGCCGACGTTTGCCCCATCACGTGCCGATGGCTATGTGATACGCGCCCCAGGACGCGACCGAGGCCGCGCCCTGGGGCGTACGCGTTGCAAGGTACTCAGTGTTGGGCTGCACCTTCCGCGCCGATGCCGGTCATCGCGCGGATGAACTGTGGCAGGAACAGCGCTTTTTCCCGGGCGCCCCGTGCGCTCGTATCGAGCACGGAAACGATCCAGATGCTGATGAAGGCGAGCGGCATCGAGAAGATGGCCGGGTTCTCGTAGGGGAAAATCGCCGCGGCGTGCCCCAGTGTCTTCACCCACACCGCGGGCCCGAGCACGATCATCACCACGGCGCTGATAAGGCCAACCAGGCCGCCGATGACGGCGCCACGCGTGGTCAACCCTTTCCAGAACATCGAAAGGAACAGCACCGGGAAGTTGGCCGAAGCGGCGATGGCGAACGCGAGGCCGACCATAAAGGCCACGTTCTGGTTCTCGAACACGATGCCGAGCACGATGGCGACGATGCCGAGCACCACGGTGGCGATCTTGGAGACGCGGATTTCGCGCGCTTCGTCGGCATGGCCGCGGGCGAACACATTGGCGTAAAGGTCGTGCGACACCGCCGAGGCGCCCGACAGCGCCAGACCCGACACCACCGCGAGGATGGTGGCGAAGGCCACGGCCGAGATGAAGCCGAGGAAGTAGTCGCCACCGACGGCGCCCGCCAAGTGCACCGCCGCCATGTTGGCGCCGCCAATCAACTGCTGTACCGGGTTGCCGTCCTTCATGATGGTCTCGGTGAACTCGGGCTTGCCCAGCACCAGCATGATGGCGCCAAAACCGATGATGAAGGTCAGGATGTAGAAGTAGCCGATGAAGCCGGTGGCAACGAACACGCTCTTGCGCGCTTCCTTGGCGTTCTTCACCGTGAAGAAACGCATCAGGATGTGCGGCAGGCCGGCGGTACCGAACATCAGGCCCACGCCCAGCGAGATGGCGTCGACCGGATTGGAGACAAGGCCGCCCGGGCTCATGATGGCCAGCGCCTTGGGGTGGCCCGCCACGGCGGTCTGGAACATGGCTTCGAAGCTGAAGCCGCTCGCCGCCAGCACCATCACCGCCATGAAGGTGGCGCCGGCCAGCAGCATGATGGCCTTGATGATCTGTACCCAGGTCGTGGCCAGCATGCCGCCGAAGGTCACGTACAGCACCATCAGCACGCCGACCATGATCACCGCCGAGCTGTAGCTCATGCCGAACAGCAGCTGGATCAGCTTGCCGGCGCCGACCATCTGCGCGATCAGGTAGAGCGCCACTACCACCAGCGTGCCGACGGCGGCAAAGGTGCGCACCGGCGTCTGCGCCAGGCGATACGAGGCGACGTCGGCGAAGGTGAACTTGCCAAGGTTGCGCAGCCGCTCGGCCACGAGGAAGGTGATGATGGGCCAGCCGACCAGGAAGCCGATCGAGTAGATCAACCCGTCAAAGCCGCTCGTCATCACCAGCGCCGAGATGCCGAGGAAGGAAGCCGCCGACATGTAGTCCCCGGCGATGGCAAGGCCATTCTGGAAGCCGCTGATGCCGCCGCCTGCAGCGTAGAAGTCCTTGGTCGAGCGGGTGCGCCGGGAGGCCCACCAGGTGATGCCGAGCGTGAACGCCACGAAGATGAAGAACATCACGATGGCGTGCCAGTTAAGGCTGCGCTGCTGCACCGCACCGCTGATGGCATCGGCGGCAAGGGTGGGCAGCGTTGTGCAAAGCAGTGCCGCCGCTGCGGCACCGCGCGAACGCAGGGGGCTGATCATGAGTGCACCTCTTTCACCAGTTCGGCGTTGAGCTGGTCGAACTCGGTGTTGGCGCGGCGCACATAAATGCCGGTGATGACGAAGGCCGACACAATGATGACGACGCCAGCCGGAATGCCGATGGTCGTGACGCTGCCGGCAAAGAGCGGCGTGCCGAGCGTGGTGGGCGAAAAGGCGATGACGAGGATGAAGCCGTAGTAGATGGCCAGCATCACGATGGACAACAGCCAGCCCAGGCTGGTTTTCTTGCGCACGAGCTCGGTGAACTTGGGGTTGTCCTGGATTCGTCGAATCAGGGTTTCGTCCATGCTTGTCTCCAGTTGAGGCACGGTCGGGACCGCGCCAGTCGGGACAATCTAGAATTCCGGTCAAGATGCTTGCCAATCGCAATTTCTGATATTGCTGATCAGCAATCCTGATGGTGCGCCGCAAAATTCTTGTCAGCCCGCCGTCCGCTTGGCTTGGCGCGCCAGCGCGTCGCTGCCCCCAAATGAGACAGCCTGCGCCAAACTGGGGATAATCCTTATATGGAAATCTACCAACTCCGCACTTTTGTCGCGGTGGCTCAGCAGGGACACCTGACCCAGGCCGCCGAGTTGCTGCATCTGTCTCAGCCCGCCGTTACCGCCCAGATCAAGGCGCTGGAGGAAGAGCTCGGCATCGCGCTGTTCGAGCGCTACCCAGGCGGGGTGCAGCTCACCGAAGCGGGTAAATTATTGCTGCCCGACGCCGAGCGCATCCTGGCGTTGTCGCGGGACATGCTGCACCGTTCACGGGCGATGGCGGGCGAACCCAAGGGCAAGTTGCGCATCGGCACCATAGGCGTGCCGGCGCGGCTCAAGCTCGGCCCCCTCTTGGCGGTGCTGCGAGATCGCTACCCCTTGATCACGGTGCAGACCCAGCACGCGATCTCGGGTGTGGTGCTGAATGACGTGCGCAAGAAGGTGCTCGATGGCGGCTTCTACTTGGGGCGCAATCCGTACCAGAACGTGAACACGCTGGCACTCTCCGAATTGCGTTTTTGCGTGGCCATGCCCGCCGCCTGGGCCGATCAGTATGGCGATGCGGATTGGCGGACGCTGGGACAGGCGCCGTGGCTGGGGCTGTCGCAATTCACCAGTTTGTCGTCCATCACGCAGGAATTGTGGCGCGAGCGCAATATCGCCCCCAAGAAGGTGGGGGAGTTCGACGAGGAAGCGACGCTGGTCGAGATGTTGAAGTCCGGTGTCGGTATCTCCATCCTGGCCGAGCGCACGGCGCAGCGGTTTGCCGCCGACGGCTCGATCGCCTTATGGCGCGGTGGCGAGATCGTGATCTCGGCCCCGTTGCAGTTCATCTACTCGGCCGAGCGCGAGATGGATCCGCTGATCGGCATGCTGCGCGAAGCATTGCGCGAGGTGTGGTCGCTGGGCTGATACGGCTGGGCTCGTTTCTCCAGCACAACAAAAACCCTGCCTAGGCAGGGTTTTTGTTCAAATCCCAGCAGCCAGGGAGCGGCTTACTTGAGCTTGGTTTCTTTGTACATCACATGCTTGCGAGCGACGGGATCGAACTTCTTGATCTCCATCTTCTCAGGCATGGTGCGCTTGTTCTTGGTCGTGGTGTAGAAGTGACCAGTACCGGCGGACGATTCGAGCTTGATCTTTTCACGCATGATCGGTCAACTCCTTACAGTTCGCCACGGGCGCGCAGATCGGCCAGGACGACATCGATGCCGTTCTTGTCGATGGTGCGCAGGGCAGCGTTGGAAACGCGCAGGCGTACCCAACGGTTTTCGCTCTCAACCCAGAAACGGCGCGATTGCAGATTCGGGAGGAAGCGACGCTTGGTCTTGTTGTTGGCGTGGGAAACATTGTTCCCGGTTACCGGACGCTTGCCGGTAACGATGCAGACTCGTGCCATGATTGAAGTTCCCTGACTTCCGGAAAAACCGAGTTTATAGCACGGATGGGCAGGCCGGTTCAAGTCGAGTTTCCCAGCTGTTGCATCCGCTACTCGGACGGCGGGACCAGCACCGTGCGGTTGCCATTGGTTTCCATCGGGCTGACGAGCCCCGCGTTTTCCATCTGCTCGATCAGCCGCGCGGCGCGGTTGTAGCCGATGCGCAGCTGGCGCTGTACTGACGAGATTGACGCCTTGCGGCTCTTGATGACGAAGGCCACGGCCTCGTCGTAGAGCGCGTCCGCTTCCGGATCGTCGCTGCCACCGCCTTCCCACGGGGCACCACCTCCGCCGGCGGCCTCAGCCTCGAAGCCGCCATTGAGTATGCCCTCAATATAATTGGGCTCGCCCAGACTCTTGAGGTACTCGGCGACCTTGTGCACTTCCTCGTCGGCCACAAACGCCCCGTGCACCCGCTGCGGGTAACCGGTTCCCGGCGGCAGGTACAGCATGTCGCCC
>NZ_JANBVF010000014.1 GCF_024437655.1 Chitinolyticbacter albus | reverse complement strand
GCCAACTACGAGGGCTAAGATTATCGTCCGGGATGCAACACCTATCCGTAACGGGATTGCGTGACGCTGCCGCCGTATCGCCGTCTGTTCGCGGTGGCACGCAAGCGCTAAAAATAAACGCGAGGGCGATTGAAAACGGGTGGCATGCCACCCGTTAGATACAACATGCAGCTATCAAATAATTAGTAATTGGCGTACTGCTTGAGGTTGATCTGGAAAGTCTGCCCATTCACGGTGTAATTATATTTTCCGTCACCAATTCGCACGAGCGATACATCCGGGCTACCGCAATCAGGCACAAGCACTGTTGCCTGCTCAAAAATAGCGGCCCGCTGTGCTGTTTTCCATTTCTGGTGCCAATTTTCCTTTACCACTTTACCCCCAGCGGGCTGAACAGGGTAGCCTTGCTTTTGACTTAATACAAAACTGCGATTTTGCGGAAATACGTACTGAAGACAAACATTGGAATCCCCCTTCTGCCAGCGCCAGCGATTTACTCCATCCGCTTGCATTTGAGTCGGCGTATGCAAATTCCACTCCCAATACCGGGGCGCAGCGGCATCAACAAACATACGATCCAGAATCAAGAGCGTATTGCTAGGCCGATGATAAACCAGCCCACGCAATGCAATCTTGAAATTCGGGGCTTGATTCTTATATGCCGGCAAGGCATCGCCCACCACCAACTCGAAGTTATGATTCAGCCCCCCCTCCGGTGCCGACTTGATGGCTCCAGACGAGAAATTCAAATAGTAGATATCGTGACTATCCTGCCGAAGCACGTCTATAAATTGTCCAAGACCACCATATTCATCAACACCATCGTAGGTAATCGCATTGTGGGCTTTGGTCTGCGTATACCATTGAACATAGTGGGGGTATTTATCGCCATAACCATCAAAAACCCCAGAGTCGACCGCCATTGCCTCGCCTTTGTGGTAAAGGACAAAGCCGTTTTGATCCGCGTGGCTGTGGTTATACGAGCCAAACGGACTGGATTTGAAGTATATCGCGGTACGCTCGGCCGCTGGCAACCGAATACCATTGTACAGCGCCACCCAACCGGTCGACCTGTTCCAATAACGATCATTTATTGCAAGACGCGGGCTGCGCTCGAATTGAAGCGCGGAGTCCAACTTGAACTTCTCCGCGATCATATCGGGGGCTGGGGTAGCGGAAAGCATATGATCAGACTTTGCGATTGCGCCAAGCCCAGCATCGTATTCTGCCGCAAGATAAGCTTGGGCAAGCCACTTCGCCTCAGACACCTGAGTGCGCGTTGCCCAGCCAACAGTAACCTCCTTCGCAACACCTTCCCCACCCTGGTCACCGAACAAGACCTCCGTAGCACCAGGGGGGGTCATATAGGCCAGAAATTTCCCTGTATTGCGAGCCCAGGATGTCTTGTAAAGATTCACGCCAGTCGCGGTTTTAATCATATCCCATAGTGGAATCATCGAATCGAGCGCATTGGCAAGGTAGCCCATGCCATTGCCAAACCCGCCATCCTCTCCTCCCCAAGGTGAAATCGTGGAAATACAATGTGGCAGCATAGAAGAAAGCCAGCGATCATTGGGCGTTGCCGCACCTGGAGGGGTGGGCTCGCTTGAGCCCACCAAAGCTCCGATTGTTGCCGCATAATTGGCGGCAGTCCATTGATGAGAGCCGAGCAACCAAGGATCAAGCCCTAGCGCATCATTCTTCACCTTAATCAATCGTGCATCAATATTCTCCAAAAATGCAGTCTTTTGTGCACCATCCAGCTGGGTAAAAAACCAGTCATATGTAACCGCCAGAACAAGCGCAATCTGGCGATTAATTTGATCAGCCTTCACCTGTAAGGTAGGACTACCGCTAGCATAAGACCAGCTAGCAACCTCTACAACCACATTGCGATAATTTGCCACATTGGCATTGTATATTTCCGGCCGCAATTTTCTCAATGCCGCCAAGGCTGTTGCCTGTTTCAGCAATTGAGGAAAAAAAACCGTATTCAGATCACGTAGCTGCTCGTCGCTAAAACTCACCAAACTGGAATTCATAAAGGCAGGCACGGCCACTGTCTTAGTGGCCTGGTTAATCAGGTCGTTCAACAGACCTCGTTGCTCCAGCGACTGCGTCCAGGCTGTAAGCTCCCCCTCACTCGGCAACGAACGCGGATGTGACTTCGCGAGCGTCTCCCCTACCAATGTTTCAATCTTCCTTTGCTGGTTGTAGACATCGTAGGCTGGCTCGTTTGCATCCTCCCCCGTGTATGTGTAGGTATCAGATGCACTGGCCGCTTCAGCGGCGGCAGCAACGGTCACCTTCGACAAGGTAAAGGTCTGCTCCGTTGAGGTGACGTCATTGGGAAGCACAGTACCGTTTTTTAACGCGGTATAGGTCCACTTGTAAGTACCGAAATCCAGGCCTTCGGGGATGAACCAAGGCTTGTTGACGACCGTGTTCACCACCTGCTGGCCGTCCTTGGTAATCCTGACGCGATAGTATGCGGTGGGGTATCTATGCCAGCGCAATACCACGGGGCGCTGTGTGATGGTGCCAGCGCCATCTTCCCCGATGGCAACGTCGTTGTTGTAGACCGCAAGCGGACGGCGGCCGAGATCCCGTTCGGTAACCGGGCTGTCCGGGATGGTGTCATCCGCAAACAGCGGGCCTGCCAGGATGCTCATCATTGAGACCGCGAGGCCTAGGGGTTTGAGTTTGAACAGCATGTGCGCGCTCCTTATGTTTAATTACATATTTACAACACAAAACTTTCACTATTTTAACAACCAAGTAATTTAAACGGTGCTACAGCCCTGTGCCGCTCATCCCCAGATCTCTACCGACAATGCCGAGAGCACTAGTCGACCATGCAGAAAACGCAGTTCGCATGAATCTGGCAACATCCCCGGGTGCGATGCAGGCAGGCGATGCAGAACCTTGAGCATCCCGCCGGATCGGCTTGTCTAGTCATGCTTCAGAACGAGCGACGCGCGATCGTGTTCGCACAGCTGTCGCGCCCCCCCCGCTCAACACCATGTTGCCGTTGCGGCAGGCATTCGAAGCCCAGGCGTGCAGCAATCTGGCATCGGCCACACGCCCCTGGTGTCGGCTCCCACTCCGCCAGCATTGAACCCAATCAAGCTTGCTGCTGGCTTTCGCACACCCTGTCGCACTAGTGCGCCGAACCCAGCACGCCATGGTCCGCCATCACACCCTTATTCCCATAAATACTGAAAAATTAATCTGGCACGTACTTTGCTCATATGGAGGCATCCCTGCAGCAGGGACGTGCCGGCTCTGCCGTGCCGACAAACCCATTCAAGGAGCAAGCGATGTCAGACATCCTCAGCAATCCGCCTGCGGGCATTTCGGTCCACCCGGTTGCCGGTCGCATCGGCGCTGAAATCCGTGGCGTGACGCTCGCACCGGATCTGCCGGCAGCCACGCGTGATTTCATCCGTGCCGTCTGGCTCAAGTACAAGGTGGTGTTCTTCCGGGGCCAGACGCACCTGGACGACGCGAGCCAGGAGCAGCTCGTCACCCTGTTCGGCGACCAGGCCGTACAGCACCCGACGGCGCACACCAAGGAAGGCACGAGCTTCGTGCTGGAACTCGATTCCAAATACGGCGGCCGCGCCAACAGCTGGCACACCGATGTGACCTTCGTCGATGCCTACCCGCAGGCATCCATCCTGCGCGGGGTGACCATCCCCGAGGCCGGTGGCGACACTGTCTGGGCCAATACCCACACCGCCTACAACGATCTCGCGCCTGAACTGCGCGAGCTGGCGGACAAGCTGTGGGCCGTGCACAGCAACGAATACGACTATGCCGCGCGCAAGCCGCAAGCCGATCCGGAAGCATTGAAGCGCTACCACGAAGTGTTCACGTCGACCGTCTACGAGACCGAGCACCCGGTGGTGCACGTGCACCCGGAAACCGGCGAGCGCCACCTGCTGCTGGGCCATTTTGTGAAGCGCATCCTCGGCCTGCCGACCAGCGACGGCGTGCATCTCTTCAACCTGCTGCAGAGCCACGTCACCCGCCTGGAGAACACCGTGCGCTGGCGCTGGCAGCCGGGCGATGTAGCAGTGTGGGACAACCGCGCCACCCAGCACTACGCCGTGGATGACTACGGCGATGCACACCGCGTGGTACGCCGCGTAACGGTGGACGGCACGGTGCCAGTCGCCATCGACGGTCGCCGCAGCGTCACCCGCAGCAAGGTGACGCGCAGCGCGAACGCCGCCAACGAGAACAAGGCGCCAGCCGACAGCGCCGCCGCCTGATGCATCCGGCCGGGCCGCCTCATGGCGGTCTGGCGGATACCGCGAAGCACATTGCTTCGATTCTCCTCGTTTCTTTGTCTTTACTAAGACCCCGGTGGACCACGCCCGTGGGGGCGGGTTGGGCCCACCGGCTTTTTTTCTGCCACCACGGTCCTGCGTGCGGTCCTCTGGTTGCTGCTCGCACCGGGGCGCCCCGTATCGGCCTGCTCCGCGCAGCAGGACAACGGTACCCCATGCTGTGGCCGGATCAGCAATATGGCGTTCCGCCTGCTGGATTTTGTACACTTCAAAGCCGCCAACCCGCATGGAATCAGGCATTGCGGCTGGTACGGCCCTTGCTGTGGACAGCCCTTGTCCCTACAAGGAGCCAAGACATGGGCAAACCCGCAGACCTCTCGCCGCTCGATCTCGTCAATGGCCGCTACGGCAACCACGAACTCGCGCTGATTCCCGATTTCAACACCACGCTGGAAACGCTGCTGGCACACCGCTCGGTACGCGCCTTCACCAACCGGGCGCTGCCCGCCGGCACGCTGGAACTGCTGGTCGCGGCCGCGCAATCGGCGCCCAGCTCGTCCAACCTGCAGGTGTGGAGCGTGATCGCCATCGAAGATCCGGCGCGCAAGGCGCGGCTGGCGGCACTGGCCAACAACCAGGCCCATATCGTCGAAGCGCCGTTGCTGTTGCTGTTCACCGCTGATCTGGCGCGACTCAAGCGCGTGGCCGGCCAGCGTAGCGAGCCGATCGCCGGGCTGGATTACCTCGATACGCTGGTGATGGGTTTCATCGACGCCGCGCTCGCCGCACAGAACGCCCTCGTCGCCGCCGAATCGCTGGGCCTCGGTACCGTCTACATCGGCGCGCTGCGCAACAAACCCGAGGCCGTGGCCGAGGAACTCGGCCTGCCCGAACAAGTGTTCCCGGCCTTTGGCCTCGTCGTGGGCCATCCCGATCCGGCGCGGCCGGCGTCGGTGAAGCCGCGGTTGTCGCAGCGCACGGTGCTGCACCGCGAGCAGTATGCGCTGGAGCAGCAGGATGCCGCCGTGGTCGACTACGATGCGACGATCCAGGCGTTCCAGGCGACGCAAAAACTGCCGCAGCAGCCGTGGAGTCAGCAGGCCGTCGGCCGGCTGCGCGGGCCGGAAACGCTGGGCGGGCGTGATCGCCTCGCCGAAGCGCTGCGCAATCGCGGTTTCGTGTTCCAGTGAGGCCGCCATGCCCAGCCTGACTCTCGACACCCCGGAGCTCGCCCTGCAATACGACCAGGTGAGCGATCTGCAATACGAGCACGGCCAGTTCCTGCTGGCCGGGCTGCAGCTGAAGCCGGGTCAGACCTTGCTCGATGTCGGTTGCGGCACCGGCCGGCTGGCCGAGCTGGCGGCGCGGCATCATGTCGGCGCGGGAGGCCGCGTGGTCGGCGTCGATCCGCTGCCGCTGCGCATCGAGCTCGCGGCGGCCCGCGCGCTGCCGCAGCTGTCGTTCGCCGTGGCGCGCGGCGAGGATCTGTCGGCCTTCGAGGACGGCAGCTTCGACGCTGTGCTGCTCAACAGCGTCTACCACTGGCTGCAGGACAAGGCCGTGGTGCTGAACGAGGTGTTTCGCGTGCTGCGCCCGGGCGGGCGGGTGGCGATCAGCACCGCCAGCCGCGAACGCCCGCACGATATCCAGCAGATCGTGTCGCGCGTGCTGGCCGATGCCGGGCTGGGCCGCAGCGTGTCGGCAGGCAGCACGCCGTATCGTGTCACCCACGCCGAACTGGCTGGCCAGCTGGAGCACGCGGGCTTCTTCGTCGACGAAATCCGCCTGCGGCGCTTTGCCGATCACTTCCCGGATATCGATGCCGTACTGGCCTTCAGCAACGCCAGCTCCTTCGGCAATTTCCTCGGCGACTACCTGCCCGACGTGCGCGCCCGGCTGCAAGCGGCGTTGCGCAGCACGCTGGAAACGCTGGCGACGCCGTCCGGCGTGTTGCTGCACCGTAACCTGCACTTCGCGCTGGCCCACAAGCCGGCCTGATCCCTTCCCCCAAGCCGTGGTCTCGTGCCACGGCTTCAATCCGCAACTGGAGCTGTCATGCCTCACCAACTCTATATCGCCAACGGCGCGTGCTCGCTCGGCGCCCATGTCGTCGTGCGCGAACTGAACCTGCCGGTCGAGATCGTCAAGGTCAAGACCCGCGTACCCGAGTCGCCCATCCACGCAGTCAACCCGCTCGGCCGCGTGCCGGCGCTCAAGCTGGAAGACGGCACCGCCATCACCGAGAACAGCGCCATCCTGCCCTTCCTCGCCGACCTCGCGCCCGGCACTCCGCTATTCGCTCCGGCCGGCTCGGCCGAGCGCGGGCAGATCCAGTCGTGGATCGGCTACTTCAGCGCCGAAGTGCACGCCGGCGGCTTTCGGGCGGTGAACCGGCCGGAGCGCTACAGCAACGACGAAGCCGCCTTCGACGGCATCCGCACCCAGTCGCGCGCCACGCTGAAGAACACCGTGGCGCATATCGATCGGCACCTCTCAGGCAAGGAATGGCTGGTGGGCAACCGCTTCACCATCGCCGATGCCTACCTTGGCGTGTTCGTGCGCTGGATCGCGCGCTTTGGGACCGAGTTTGCCGAGCTCGAAAACCTGAACGCCTTCCGCGAGCGCTACAACGCCCGTGCCAGCGTGCAGGCGGCATTGGCATTCGAACAGCAGGAATAAGGGAAGTCGCCAACCCAATGGCTGGCTAGCAGCTAGCCGTCGGGATCAGCGCCGGCTGTAGGTGACGAAGGCGTAAGCGATGCCGTTGGCGGCGACGTGCGCGTCGCGCGCCGTTTCCTGCCAGGCGCTGCCATCGATCTGGGGGAAAGTGGCATCTCCCGTCGGCGCGAGGTCCACCTCGGTCAGGTAGAGCGTATCGGCCAGCGGCAGCGCCAGCCGGTAGAGCTCGCCGCCGCCGATGACGAAAGCCTGGTCCCCAGCCGCGGCGATGGCGGCCTCCAGGCTGGAATAGGCTTCGGCGCCCGGCGCCTGCCAGCCGGCGTTACGGCTGACCACCAGATGGCGCCGTCCGGGCAGCACGCCGGGCAGCGACTCGAACGTCTTGCGGCCCATGATCATGGGCGAGCCCATGGTCAGCGCCTTGAAATGCTTCAGGTCTTCCGGCAGGTGCCAGGGCAGCTTGTTGTCGATGCCGATCACACCATTGCTGCCCACCGCGGAAATGATCGCCAGCACTTTAAGCCCCCGCCACCGTCATGCGTTCGATCAGGATGGAGCCAACCTGGCGACTGCTCGACAACAACACATCGTCGCCAATGCCGACGATACGACTGAACATCTCTCGCAGATTGCCCGCGACGGTGATTTCCTCGACCGGATGCTGGATCACGCCGTTTTCCACCCAGAAACCCGCAGCACCGCGCGAGTAATCCCCGGTCACCAGGTTGATGCCGTGGCCCAGCAGCTCGGTCACCAAGAGGCCGGTGCCCAGATCCCGCAGCAGCGCGTCGAACGTCGACGTGGGCGCCACCGTCAGGTTGTGCGCGCCGCCGGCATTGCCGGTGCTTTGCATACCCAGCTTGCGCGCCGAATAGCTCGACAGGAAGTAGCCATTCAGCACGCCATCGGTGACAAGCTCACGCCGCGATGTGGCCACGCCCTCGCCGTCGAACGCGCTGCTGGCCAGACCCTTCTTCACGAAGGGATCCTCGATTACGTTCACGCACGGCGCGAACACGGCCTGGCCCAGGCTGTCCTGCAGGAACGACGACTTGCGGTACAGGCTGGAGCCACTGATGGCGGAAACCCAGTGCGACAGCAGCGAGGCCGCGACCGGCGCTTCGAATAGCACCGGGTATTCGCCGGTCTTGACGCGCCGCGCGCCCAGCCGGCGTACCGCGCGCTCGCCGGCGCGGCGGCCGACCGATTCCACCGATTCGAGCTCAGCCGGATCACGGCGCGTGCTGTACCAGTAGTCGCGCTGCATGCCGCTCTCGTCCTCCGCGATCACCGCGGCGGACACCGAGTAGCGGCTGCCGGTGCCCGCGCCGGAAAAGCCCAGCGTGTTGGCATACACCCAGCGCGATGCGTGCGTGTTGACACTGCCGCCTTCCGAATTGCTGATGCGGGTGTCGACAGCGCGGGCGGCATCCTCGCAGCGCTGCGCCAGCACGATGGCGTCATCCACCGGCAAATCCCAGCCGTGATAAAGATCGAGATCAGGAAAGCGGGTGGCCAGCAGCGCGGCATCGGGCAGGCCGGCGTATTCATCGGCCGCGGTATAGCGGGCAATCGCCACTGCGGCGCGCACGGTATCGGCCAGCGCCTGTGCGGAGAAATCGGACGTGCTGGCGTGCCCCTTGGCTTGGCCCAGGTATACGGTGACACCGACGCCCTTATCGCGGTTGTATTCGATGGTTTCAACGTCCCCCAGCCGCACGCTGACGTTCTGCCCCACCGATTCGGATACCTCGACATCGGCCGAAGTCGCCCCTTCCGCTCTCGCGGTATCGAGCACCTGGGCGGCGAGTTGCTGCAATTGTTGTTCGCTATAGGAGAAGGCGGACACGATTGAATCCTATGTTGGGGGAACCATGGTTGGGCCGTTTGGTATCATAACGGTTTTACCGACCATGCCCTACACCATGAGCCAGCCCGACCACGACGACGACGATATCGAAATCGTCAGCAAATCGCAGATGAAGCGCGAGATGAGCGCACTGCAGGATCTGGGCGAGGCGCTGATCCCGCTCGATGCCAAGGTGCTGCAAACGCTGAATCTGCCCGAGCGTCTGTATAACGCCATCATCGAAGCCAAGCGGATCAAGGCCAACGGCGCGATCGCCCGGCAAAGACAATTCATCGGCAAGCTGATGCGCAATGTCGACCCGGCCCCGATCCACGCCTTGCTCGATGCGCGTGCCGGCGTATCCGATCGCCACAACGCCTGGCTGCACCAGCTGGAGCGTACCCGCGAGAAGCTGATCACCGACGCCAAGGCGGCCGAGTCGCTGATCGCCGAGCATCCGGGCGTCGACATCCAGCGCCTGCGCCAGCTGATCCGGGCCGCGCAGAAGGAACGCGCCGACCTGGAAGCCGGCAAGCAGATCCCGCCCAAGGCGTTTCGCGAGTTGTTCCAGCTGCTCAAGGACATCATTCCCGAGCCGCCGCTGTTGCCCGATACCGAGGGAAGCGACGACTGATGCCGCTACCCGCCACGTTTGATGCGCTGCTGTTCGATATGGATGGCACGCTGATCGATTCCACGCCGTGCGTGGAACGGATCTGGCGGCAATGGGCGAGCGAGGTCGAAATCGACGTCGAGCACCTGATGGCGCATATGCACGGCGTGCGCGGCGTCGACGTGATCGCCCGCTTTGCGCCGCACCGCGATCTGCAGACCGAGTTCGAGAAGTTGCTGCAGCGCGAGCTTACCGATCTTGACGGCACCGTCGTCGTCGCCGGCCTGCGCGAACGGCTGGCCGAGCTTGCCGACGCCCCTTATGCCATCGTCACCTCCGCGCCCAGGGTGCTCGCCGAAACCAAGTTCGACTACTGCGATCTCACGCTGCCCGCCGTGCGCGTCTACGGCGAGGATGTGGCGCTGGGCAAGCCGCATTCCGATCCCTATCTGCGCGGCGCGGCGCTGCTTGGGGTCGATCCCCGGAACTGCCTCGCGTTTGAAGACGCACCGAACGGCATCCGCTCGGCAAAGGCCGCCGGCATGACGGTGATCGCGCTGGCCACCTCGCACACCCGCGAAGAGCTGGCACAAGCCGATGCGGTGATTCGCGACTGGCATGCACTGCGCTTCGTGCCGAGCCCGGACGGGCGCGTCACCGTGGCGTGGGAGGCGGCATGAGCACACTGCGCATCGGCCTCGTCGCCACCTCCGATCGCGCCAGCAGCGGCGTCTACGAAGACAAGGGCATTCCGGCGCTGCAGGACTGGTTGGCCCGCGCGCTGATTACGCCATTCGAAACCATCGCCCGGCTGATTCCAGACGAGCAGGCGACCATCGAAGCCACGCTGATCGAGCTGATCGATGTGCAGGGTTGTCAGCTGGTGTTGACCACCGGCGGCACTGGCCCCGCACTGCGCGACGTGACTCCGGACGCCACGCTGGCAGTTGCGAACCGGCTGATGCCGGGCTTTGGCGAGCAGATGCGTCAGGTTAGCCTGCACTTCGTGCCGACCGCCATCCTCAGCCGCCAGGTCGGGGCGATTCGCGGCACGTCGCTGATCCTCAACCTGCCCGGCCAGCCGCGCGCCATCGCCGAAACACTGGAAGGCGTGAAAAATGAAGCGGGCCAGACGCTGGTGGCCGGCATCTTCGCCGCCGTGCCCTACTGCATCCAGCTGCTCGATGGCCCCTATATCGAAACCGCCCCCGCCGTGATCGTCGCCTTCCGCCCCAAGTCGGCGATCCGCCCCCAGGAAAACCCATGAGCCAGACCGAACTGCTGCCCTGCGTTGAAATCGAGACCGGCCCGCAGCCCGTCGCCAGCGTGATCTGGCTGCATGGGCTGGGCGCCGACGGCAACGATTTCGCCCCCGTCGTTCCCGAGCTTGGCCTGCCTGCCGAGTTGCCGCTGCGCTTCGTATTTCCACACGCGCCATATATGCCGATCAGCTGCAACAACGGCTACGTGATGCGCGCGTGGTACGACATCCTGTATTTCGATGATATCGATCGCCATGCCGACGAAGCCGGCGTGCAGCAATCGGTTGAGCTGGTGCGCGCGCTGGTCGCCCGGGAGAACCAGCGCGGCATCCCCGACGAGCGCATCGTGCTGGCCGGTTTCTCGCAAGGCGGCGCCGTCGCCTACACCGCCGGCCTGACCCATCCCCAGCGCCTGGCCGGCATCGTGGCGCTCTCCACCTACCTGCCTACACCGCTCGATGGCGACGCCGCCACCGCCAATGCCGATACGCCGGTGTTTGCCGGCCATGGCAGCGCCGACCCGGTCGTGCCGTTTGTACTGGGCGAGGCGGCGGCCGAGAAGGTGGCACGGCTGGGCAACCCGGTGGAATGGCATAGCTACCCGATGCAGCATTCGGTCTGCCTGCCGGAAATCCAGCATATCGGCGCCTTCCTCAACCGCGTACTGCGCTGACCTTGGCCGCTGCGTGCCCAAACGACAACAGCGCCTTGCGGCGCTGTTGTCGTTTGTGGCTGTGACTCAACGTATCACTTGCAGGGTGGCCCAGATCCAGTCGACCCCTTTTTCCATCACCGCGTTCACGGTGACGTTGAAACTGCGATCGCGCGCCTGCACCTTGTAGACCCGATCGCTGACATAGTCAGACGCATGCAGGATCAGCGTATTCACATTGGCGCCCTGCGCATTGCGGTAAGGCAGATAGAGCGCGAGCTTGGCATGGGCAAGCTCGGAACCGTCGAACTCCGAATACTCGGCCACCGCCATCGCCTCATGCTTGCCCCCCTGGACTTCGACATTGACGGCGACGGGCGTGCTCGAGAGGATCTGGATGCCGGCGTAGACCTCATCCGTTCTGCGCCGCTCCAATCTGCGCACCATGCAGACTTGCCAGTTTTCGGCATTGTTCAGTTTTACGCCGAGCATGACGCCAGGGCGTATCCACTGGTTTTCTGAATAGCGCAAGGTGGCGCCAAACCCGCCCTCCGATTCGTTCTCCATCAACCAGGTCTGCGTCTCGGGCAGCTTGTGCGCCAGCGTCTGGCCAGGTGCCTGGGCCAGCTTGGAACGGGTACGCGACGAGACAAAACCATATAGCCGCATGTCCATCAATTCGTCGTAATCGACCTGGGCGCGCGTTTCGGTCGGCTGGCGCGTGTATTTTTCATTGTCCGCGCGTACCCGCAGGCAGATGGCATCCAGCCCGTGGATCACTTCCGCGACCTTTTTGACGTCATGCCGTGCGCTGCGCTGGACCTGGGCATTGCCGACCGCCATCGTCCAGAACACATCCACGTGCTTGAGGAGCTCAAGCGCTGTCGGTGTCCTGCATTCGTTGCCCAAACCCAGGTCAGTTGGCGAAGTTCCGCCTTCCAGCTTCTTCAGGGTGTCCTGCACCTCATGCAGCAGATCGAATAGGCTCCAGTAGCGGAACGGTTCACCCTGCGATTCGGGCTGAATTTTCTGCGGGCCCTGCGACTGCTGCAGGTTCACGCAAAAATGATCGCGCTCTTCCTGGTGGCGCCGGTTGAGCTGCACCAGCTTGGACCACTGATCGAGCCATTGGTCGACCCAGTCAAGCTGCCGTACCGACAAATTGTTGGCCGACAGCGTGGCCAGCATCAAGAGCTGGATATATTCGTCGGCACACGAGGTGATCAGGCGTTCGCGACCGGGATAAAGCGGGAAGGGATTGCTGTCGAAGCCCTCGACCTCGGACAGCCGGTAAAACCGGTGCGCCAGCGTCCACAGCTTGCCGGGCGCCTTCTCGAAGCGAAAGTAGTGCCACTTGGCCTGCAGCGCGATGTAGTGCAGGCTGCGCGCCAGCACCAACGGCATTTGCTCGGCAAAGCCCGCGGTACGGAGGACTTCTTCACCTTCATGCTCGATGAAACGCTGATAGCTTTCGATCATGCGCTGCGAATAGCCGACGATGTCCTTCCACAGCCGCTGCTCCATGTCCTTGGCCATGCGCGGGTTGGACACGTACTGGTAGCACATGGCGTCGAACGGCACTTGTGCCGCGTTGTCGACGGCGACCAGCGCCTGCAGCGTATCAAAGTCGGGCGCGCGGGATTGTTCGAGGTGCTTGCTCATCACCTCGGCTATCCTTTCGAGCTGGGTTTGGGGATCCAGATTCTCGATACGCTTACACCAGGCCTGGGCGGTCTTGGGGTTGAGCAGCGGGGATTTCTCGCGTGCCAACAGGTTGCTGATGAGTTCGCGCATCGTTATCGTTCTTCTATATCGAAGCCGGCGCCTGTGTCGCCGTGCCATCCTGTGTAAGCCAATCCCTCGCAGCATCCACATTGGGGAAAAGCTCGATTTCGCCGTCGGAAAGCAGCTGGTTCAACCAGGCGGACCAGGTGACCCACTGATCGTCGGTCACCACGGCAACGCGTCCGAAATCCCGCTTGTGCTCGCGGGTGAATCGGACCTCCTCGACGGCCATGTCTAGCGTATAGCTTATCATCTCCGTCAGATCGAACAATAGATTGGCGTGTCCATGGAAGCGTATTTCATACAGCACGTCCTGTGCGAACTCGCGGAAATCCGCAATGGTGAACTCGCCGATCACCGCGGCATGCACGTAGTGCTGCTCGTGGGTAATGCTGATCATGATGGCCTCCGACTCGACAGGGCTAGTTTGTCAGCATAGCTCGTCGCTGCCCGGCGCGGCAGTACCGTCAATACCCTTTCAGCGGTTAAAGGCGCTGCAGATCGATCAGCAATTGCCGTGTATGCAAGGGGGGCATACCGACCAGGCTGCCTATCAGCTGCCGCATCAAACCCTTGCTCTGGGTCAGCATGGTTTCAGTGGGCTCGCCGGCCAAGGCCAGCAGCACGCTGCCTGCAACGCCATCCGGTGCCGGCTCCAGCCCTGAGCCTGGCACGAAGCGATAGGCAAGCTCAGGCTCAATCGGCTGGCCACGGGCAGTGTGGCGCCAATCGGGTGCGTACCCGAGCTCGGCGAGCAGTACGAGTTCGAAACGACGCAATATGGGCTCGAGCATTGAGCCCGCATCGCGCGGCAACATCGCCAGCGCCCGGATAGCATCGAAATAGGCGGCGAAGAGCCGTGGCTGCGGCACCTCGCGTGGCAGCAGGCGCAGCATGAGCTCATTCAGGTAGAAGCCACATAACAGGGACTGCCCAGCCAGCTGGGGGATGCCGCCCTGCCATTCCGCCGCATGCAGCGTGCGGACTTCGCCGCCGCCAAACCACGACAGCAACAGCGGCTGAAAACCCAGCAGCACGGCACGTGCTTGCGACCCGGGTCGCTGTGCGCCGCGTGCCACGATGGAGAGCCGGCCGTGGTCACGCGAGAACACGTCGAGCAGGCGGCTGGTCTCGCGCCACGCGTGCTGGTGCAGCACGAACACCGGCTGGGCGTCGACCCGCGGGGTATCGGCGCTCGCCTTGCGGCGCGGTTTGCGCGGCTCGACCATGGCGCCTTATTCGAAACCTTGCTGCCGCAAGACGCGCGTGTCGTCGGCCCAGCCGCTCTTTACCTTGACCCAGACTTCGAGGTAGACCTTGGCCTCGAACAGTTTTTCCATGTCGAGCCGCGCATCGGTGCTGATGCGCTTGAGTTTCTCGCCATTCTTGCCGATCAGCATCGCCTTCTGGCTATCGCGATCGACCAGTACGGCGGCAAAGATGCGACGCAATTCGCGCCCATCCCTGGTTTCTTCTTCGTCGAACTTCTCGATCTCGACCGTCATCGCATACGGCAATTCATCGCCCATCAAGCGGAAGATCTTCTCGCGCACGATTTCGGCGGCGAGGAAACGCTCGTTGCGATCGGTGACCTGGTCCTCGGCATAGAGCGGCACCGATTCGGGCAACAAAGGCTGCACGGCGGCGAGCAGCACGTCGAGTTTCTGTGCCTTCTGCGCCGAAACCGGCACGATGGCGGTGAAGTCGCGCACGGCGGAAACCTTTTCGATAAAGGGCAGCAAGGCAGCCTTGTCGGCCAAGGTATCAACCTTGTTGATCACGAGCAGTACCGGACGACCTGGAGGCAACAGCTTGAGCACCGCTTCGTCGTCGGCGCCAAAGCGCCCTGCTTCGACGACGAACAGGATCACGTCGACATCGGCCAGCGTCGTCGTGACGTTGCGGTTCATCGCAAGGTTCAGCGCATTGCGGTGCCGGGTCTGGAAACCAGGCGTATCGACGAACACGAACTGCGTAGCCTCCGTCGTCAGCACGCCCGTGATCCGGTGACGCGTGGTCTGCGCCTTGCGCGAGGTGATGCTGAGCTTGAGGCCGATCAGATGATTGAGCAGCGTCGACTTGCCGACATTGGGACGGCCAACAATGGCAACGAAGCCGCAGCGATAGCCGGCGGCGATTTCTTCAGACATGGAACTTCCTAGTCAGGCAGGCTCAGAACAGCTTGGCCTTGCCCGGGTAACGATCTTTCAAGGTACCGAGCGCCTCGGCGGCGGCGGCTTGCTCGGCCACGCGCCGGCTGGCGCCCGTGGCACGGGTTTCGATGGCGAGCGGCTCGACCTTGCACGCCACCTCAAACGATTGGTTGGGGGAATCCCCCTCCTGTCGCAGCAACAGGTACTGCGGCAGCGCGACACGACGCGCCTGCAGCCACTCCTGCAAGGCGGTCTTGGCGTCCTTGAGCGCACGCTCCGGATCGATGGCCGCGATACGCGGCGAAAACAGCCGCTCGACCACACCTTGGGCGGCGTCGAATCCACCATCGAACCAGACGGCGCCGAACACCGCCTCCAGCGCGTCGGCCAGAATGGATGGGCGACGGTGCCCGCCACTCTTTAACTCGCCCTCACCCAGCGAAAGATAATCGCCGAGTTGCAACTCATTGGCCACTTCGGCCAATGCCTCCTGACAGACGAGGCTGGCCCGCAAACGCGACAGCTCGCCCTCGGTCAATTGCGGAAACGCCAGGAACAGCGCACGGGCGACGACGGCATTGAGCACGCTGTCGCCGACGAACTCGAGGCGTTCGTTATGGGTACTGGAATGACTGCGGTGCGTCAGCGCCTGTCGCGCAAGCCGGGTGTCGGAAAAGACATAGCCGAGCACCTGCATCAGGCGCTCGGCTGGCAGAACAATGCTCACTCTATCGTGCTCGAAGAGGCTTCGGCTTCGAAATCGAGCAGTAGGCTGATATTGCCAACCAAGGGGACGACCTTTTCGTAATTGGCACTGAGCGTCGTTTTGCCACCCGCTTGCAAAATGACGATATCCTGCGGTTGAACCGACGTGATATAGCCTATTGTGGCCTGTTTGGAAAAGGCTTCAAGTATCGCGGCACGATTGCTGTTCGCGTGCTCCTGAACCACGGACTTCAACGCTTTCTTCACGCCAAAGTATTCAACATAGGCCGGCACCACCTTGAAGCCGGTGATCAACACCAGCGCCACCACGATGGCGATGATGATGAAACCGACGAAAGACAAACCCTTCTGCGCACGCATATCCTGTTCTCCCTTATGCCGTTCAGCGTATTGCAGTGCCGATACGACCCAATTGCTTGTAATTGAACCAGACAAAGAATGCGCGGCCCACCACGTATTCATCCGGCACAAAGCCCCAGTAACGGCTGTCGGCACTATGGTCCCGATTGTCACCCATCATGAAGTAGTGGCCCGCTGGAACCTGACAGACAAAGCCGCTGTCATCATAGCGGCAGTATTCGCGCCCGGGGAAGTTGCGCACCTGGGATTGGTCGATCCAGGGGCGATCCGGCACGACAAACGTATCGTACTGTTTGGTCGCTGTCGCTTCACGCACACGCAACACATCCATATTGGCAAAGCCTTCGGCATATTCGTCCGGCCCCACCACCTCGGCGGTGACGAGCTTGCCGTTCACGGTCAGCTTCTTGTCGCGGTATTCAATGGTGTCGCCGGGCAAGCCGACCACCCGCTTGATGTAGTTGATCGCCGGGTTTTCCGGATAGTTGAACACCATCACGTCGCCATGCTGCGGCGCGCCCACCGGGATCAGCACATTGTTGATGATGGGGGTGCGAATACCGTAGGCGAACTTGTTCACCAGGATGAAATCGCCGACCACGAGGCCCGGCCGCATCGATGATGAGGGGATCTGGTAGGGCTCGACCAGGAAGGAGCGCAGCAGGAACACCACTAGGATCACCGGGAAGAAACCGCGACCATACTCGACCCAGTCGCTCGGCCGTGCGCCCTGGCGCTTCTTGGCGAGCACGAACTTGTCCACCGCCCAGATCACGCCGGTGACCAAGACAAAAATCAGCATCGCGGCGGCAATCGAGAAGAAGTTCACCAGCAGGATGAATACGCCGACGATGACGGCAAGATAACCGTACTGCACCAGTTGCGGCGGCTCGTCGCCCTTGCGTTCATGCTTGGCGCCGACCACCGAGAGGACGACGCCAAGCACAGCCAGTACGGCGCCGATCAGTTGCCAGTTCATGCGGTTTCCTTGTTATGTTTATTTGTCGCTGACCTGCAGAATGGCGAGGAAGGCCTCCTGCGGGATTTCCACATTGCCGACCTGCTTCATCCGCTTCTTGCCAGCCTTCTGCTTTTCCAAGAGCTTCTTCTTGCGGGTGATATCGCCGCCGTAGCACTTGGCCAGCACGTCCTTGCGCATCGCCTTCACGTTTTCGCGGGCGATGATGGTGCCGCCAATGGCGGCCTGCACCGCCACTTCGTACATCTGCCGCGGGATCAGCTCGCGCATCTTAGATACCAGTTCGCGGCCACGATAGACGCTGGTCGAGCGGTGGATGATCAGCGAAAGCGCATCGACCTTTTCGCCGTTCACCAGCACGTCGACCTTGACGAGATCCGCTGCCTGGAACTCCTTGAACTCGTAATCGAGCGAGGCATAGCCGCGCGACACCGATTTGAGCTTGTCGAAGAAATCCATCACCACTTCGGCCATCGGCATGTCGTAGGTCAGCATCACCTGCCGGCCCATGTACTGCATGTTGCGTTGCGCGCCACGCTTCTGGTTGCACAGCGTCATCACTGCGCCGACGTATTCCTGCGGCATCAAGATGGTCGCGGTGATGATGGGCTCGCGGATTTCCTCGTATTTGCCGGGTTCCGGCAGCTTGGACGGATTCTCGATATGCGTGACTTCGCCGCCCTTCATCACCAACTCGTAGACCACGGTCGGCGCCGTGGTGATGAGGTCCATGTCAAACTCGCGCTCGAGCCGCTCCTGCACGATTTCGAGGTGCAACAGGCCAAGGAAGCCACAACGGAAACCAAAGCCCAGCGCCTGCGACACTTCGGGTTCGAACTGCAGTGCAGCGTCATTCAGCTTGAGCTTGGTCAGCGAATCGCGCAGCGACTCGTAGTCGTGGCTTTCCACCGGATAGAGGCCTGCGAACACCTGTGACTTCACTTCCTTGAAGCCGGGCAAGGGCTCGGTCGCCGGCGTCTTGGCCAGCGTGATAGTGTCGCCGACCTTGGCGCTGGCCAGCTCCTTGATGCCGGCGATGATGAAACCCACTTCACCGGCGCGCAACACCTCGCGCTGCAGCGACTTCGGCGTGAACACGCCGACCTGCTCGCACAGATGCTGCGCCTTGGTCGCCATGAACTGTATCTTGTCCTTGGGCCGGATCTCGCCGTCGACCACGCGCACCAGCATCACCACGCCGACATAGTTGTCGAACCAGGAATCAACGATCAGTGCCTTCAACGGGCCATCGGGATTGCCGCTGGGCGGTGGAATCTTGCTGACGACTTCTTCCAGGATGTCTTCGATACCGATTCCGCTCTTGGCCGAAGCGCGCACGGCGTCCGCCGCTTCAATGCCGATGATTTCCTCGATTTCCTGCGCCACGCGCTCGGGCTCGGCCGCCGGCAGATCGATCTTGTTCAGCACCGGCCGTACTTCGACGCCGAGCTCGATCGCGGTGTAGCAATTGGCCACCGTCTGCGCCTCGACGCCTTGCGAGGCGTCGACCACCAGGAGCGCACCTTCGCACGCCGACAGCGAGCGGCTCACTTCATAGCTGAAGTCAACGTGGCCCGGGGTGTCGATCAGGTTCAGGTTGTAGAT
Source organism: Chitinolyticbacter albus (assembly GCF_024437655.1). Classification (GTDB taxonomy): domain Bacteria; phylum Pseudomonadota; class Gammaproteobacteria; order Burkholderiales; family Chitinibacteraceae; genus Chitinolyticbacter; species Chitinolyticbacter albus. The sequence goes on along the minus strand of NZ_JANBVF010000014.1, from coordinate 82,584 downwards.
CTGGCCATCGCGCGCCTTGTAGGTCAGCGCCGCGGTCTGCGCCTTGATGGTGATGCCGCGCTCTTTTTCGATATCCATCGAATCGAGCACCTGCGCGCTCATCTCGCGCAGTTCCAGCCCGCCGCAGTACTGGATGAAACGGTCGGCCAGCGTGCTCTTGCCGTGGTCGATGTGGGCGATGATGGAGAAATTGCGAATGTGCTTCATGAACGGCCGGTCAATCCAGTAAAAAGGGCACGCAACGCGTGCCCTTGCTGCTTTTGGTTAATGCGCGATTCTAGCGGAATTTCGCCAGGCATTCATCCAGCGCGGCAAGATCGAGGTGGTAATGGCAGATTTCCACGTCGTCTGGGTCGGCCAGCACTGGCACCAGCTCGTCAAAGCGCGCCTCCAGCAACGGATCGTCATCGACATCGACCCAGCGCACGGAAAAGCCGCGCGCCGGTGCGAGTTCCGCCAGCTGGTCGCGCATGGTCAGGCACAGGCCGCAATACTCGCGGCCATACAGCGTCAGCGCAATCACTTGTCCAGCGCCTTCAGCGAAACGAATAGCGATCCGCCCTGACGCAATACGCGCAGCGCCAAGGTCTGGCCGGGCTTGAGCGCGTCGAGCGCCTTCTTCAACTGATCCGAGCTGCTCAGTTCCGCGCCCCCGATGCCAACGATCACGTCACCTTGCATGATGCCGGCGCGCGCCGCGGCACCGTTGGCCCCGACCACACCAAGGCCAAACTTCACGCCCAGTTCCTTGAGCTGGCGTGCGTTGAGCTCACGCACCGACAGGCCGAAGCGATTGCTCTCTTCCTTCTTGCCGCCGCGATACTCGCGGCCGGCGCTGGCCCGATCGGCCTGGTCCATCTCGCCCACGGTCACCGCCAACTCACGCGCCGATTTTTCGCGCCACACGGTCACCTTGGCCACGGCACCTGGTTTCATTTCGGTGACAAGACGCGGCAGGTCGGAGCTGGTCACCACGCTCTGGCCGTTGAACTTCTGAATGATGTCGCCCGGCTTCACGCCAGCCTTGTCGGCGGGGCCGTCTTTCTCCACCGACGACACCAGGGCGCCGTTCGCCTTAGCCAAGCCAAAGCCCTTGGCCAGTTCCTCATTCACTTCCTGGATGGCGACACCGATCTTGCCGCGCGAGACCTTGCCGTGTGTCTTCAGCTGCTCGGACACCTTGAGCGCCACATCGATGGGAATCGAGAACGACAGCCCCATGAAGCCACCCGAGCGGCTATAGATCTGCGAATTGATGCCGACCACCTCGCCCTTCATATTGAAGAGCGGGCCACCCGAGTTGCCCGGGTTGATCGCCACATCGGTCTGGATAAAAGGCACGTAGGCCTCGTCGGGCAGGCTGCGGCCCTTGGCCGAGACAATGCCCGCCGTCACCGTATTGTCCAGGCCGAACGGCGAGCCGATCGCGACTACCCATTCGCCCACTTTCAATTGCTCGGAATCGCCCAGGTCCACCTTGGGCAGGTTGCTCGCCTCGATCTTCAGCAGCGCCACATCGGTGCGCGCGTCCGAGCCAACGACGGTGGCCTTGAACTCGCGCTTGTCGCCCAGCTTGACCTTGATCTCGTCGGCTTCGGCGATCACGTGCGCATTGGTCAGCACGTAGCCGCCGCTATCGATGATGAAGCCCGAACCCAGCGACTGGGTCTGCCGCTCGCGCGGCCCCTGCGGCCCCATCGGCGGGATCGGAAAGCCGAAGCGGCGGAACAGGTTGAGCGTGTCCTCATCGAGACCACCGGCCTCCGGCCCATCCTCGCGCACGGTGCCGGTGGTCGAGATATTGACCACCGCCCGTCCTTCCTTCTCGACGAGCTGGGTGAAATCAGGAAGCGCCGCGACAGGCGCGGCAAGGGTTGCGCTGGCGGCCAACGCCAGAACACCGGTCAACAAGCAGGCTTTGATCGACATAGGTTCCATGGTTGTGGTTGGGCTAGGGACAAATTCAAGGTGAGCTTGCCGCCTGGCATTCAGCCTGATCGGCGAGCAGGACTCGTGCCGTGGGCCAGCGCCTGCGCCAGCCTAGCGAGGCCAGCGCCAACGCAAGCAAGGCGAATGAAACAGCAGACCAGGGCTGCCAGGCCCTTGGGGCCAGATACTCGCCAGCGGCGGCGCCCAGCAGCAGTGCCAGCGTCGGTACGCCGTAGGCCCACCAGGCGGCGCGCCAGAGCGTGCCATCAGGGATGGCAAGCCGCACTGCATCACCGGCACATGCCGAGCTGGAGTGACACCGAAACAGCCGCTGGGGATGGGCAAATGCGCGCGACAGCGCGAGCGCACGACAACCGGTTTGCGGTTCGCAATGGCCACAGGGGCTGTGCGGTCTGAGCGCAACCAGGACGGTATCCCCTTCACGGGCCTGCACCTTGGCCTCGGTCACGATCCAGCCTGTCATTGCGGCTCCACATCCTCTGCCGCTTCCCGCGGCACGTAGGCGTTGCTGAGCATCTGTACGGTTTCAGCCGGTACCTGGCCCACGACGGTCAGCACGGACGAGCCCAGCGGGCGGCTGAAAAAATTGATTCCACCCTGTTGCTGCAATACCGGCTGCATCGCGCGGGTCATCGGTTCGATGAATACCGAGACGGTCACGAGACCATCGCTGTACAGATGGTGGGTGACCGGGCGGCTCTTGGACCACAGGCTGCGCTTGGCCTTGATCAGCCGAAAACCGGCCGGCGTCGATTTCACCTCCCAATCGGGATCACGCAACCGTACAGCCTCGCCATCGCCGTTCTCGATCGGCAGCGTGCGCAAGGTGTGGTTGGGCTTGAGCAGCTTCTTGTCGATGGTCCCGCCGATCTGGATCTGCGAAAACGCGAATAATTCGACCAGTTGCTTGCGATCGTCGACCATCACCGATTTGAGCATCAGCCCCGTTTCCGGGTGTATCCAGTAGCGATGCGGATAGCGGAAGCGATCGCGTGGCTCAAACTCGTAGATGTCGGCCGGCACGCCCGCCACGCGGGCACTGCCAACGCGCCGGACTTGATATCCGGTCAGCATCTGCGTTGATTGTTCAGGCCATTGCCGCGGGAACAACTTGGACATCAGCCGGCGATCGAGCGCCGGCGGGTAGGTATCCTCGGGCAGGAACAAGCCGACCTTCTCGCCTTCGCGCAGCAGCTCCAGCTGCGGGCCGTCCAGCGTCTCGCGTCGTTCGATATCCTTGCCGCCGTCGGCGGCATGCACCACGCGCACGGTTTCAAAACGGTCGCCGAACTGGTGCACATAGATGCCGTGGTAACTGGTGGTACGCGGTGCGTTCGCCACCTTGTGCACCAGTTGCCCCGCCTCTGCATGGCTGAGCAAGGGGTGCGGATCGGCGGCCAGCAGGGCGGCACTGGTCAGCAATGCGGCACTGGCCAGCGAACAGACGTGTGCAATTCTCATTGAGCGCTTGGGGCCGGATCGTAGGAGGCTTGCATCAGCTCGCGGCCATCAAACGGCCCGCCCGAGTCATGGCGGTGGGCGGCGACGTAATCCTGCATGCGCATCACATCGAGCCCGCCGTCGGCCGTGGCCAGCGTAGTGGCAGGTACCGCTTGCGGGTCAGCCCGGTAGGCGCCGTAGTAAGCCTGCCAGCCGACGACGCTGACCAAGGCGACCGACGCCGCTGCCGACAAGGGTAGCAACGCGCGCTTGAGCAGCGAACGTTTCTTATGCGGCACCAGCACGATGGGCTCGGCGGCCAGACGCTCTGAGAAACGCTTCATGAAATCGGGGGACAGCAGCGGGTGCGCCTGCATGGCATCGCCGACCAGATGCCAATCCTGCCATTCAACCCGAAGGTCGGGGTCCGCGGCAAGATGGGACAGCAGGGCGTCGCAGTCATGCCCGTCCAGCTCGTTGTCGATCAGTGCAGACAACTGCTCTTTCATGGTGGAAAACCCTCTTATCGTTCCGGCCTACCAACGCCGGTCTTTGCCGACCGAGTCGAGCAATGGCTTCAATTTTGCCGAAATCGCCTCACGGGCGCGAAAGATTCGTGACCGCACTGTACCAATCGGGCAATTCATGACGCCTGCGATCTCTTCGTATGACAAGCCTTCCATTTCGCGCAAGGTGATCGCGGTACGCAACTCGTCAGGCAAGGTATCGACGACTTCGTTCACGGTTCTGACAATCTCGCGATTGGCAAGTTCAGACTCCGGCGTGTGGTAGTCCGGCACCTGGGACGAAGGATCGAGCACGTCGCCCTCTTCGTCCTCGAAGTCGGCGGAAAGTTGCGGCCTGCGCCCAAGGGAAGCGAGGTAATTTTTGGCGGTATTGATCGCGATGCGATAGAGCCAGGTGTAAAAGGCGGATTCGCCGCGAAATGACGGCAACGCGCGATAGGCCTTGATAAAGGCCTCCTGGGTCACATCCTCGATTTCCGCCGGATCGCGGATCAGGCGGGACAGCAGCCGCGCGATGCGGCGCTGGTATTTGGCGACCAGCAGCTCGAAGGCACGCTTGTCCCCAGTCTGGGCGCGGGAGACCAGCTCCTGGTCGATCTCCCGTTCGGTGCGTTTCTCCAATGCGTCGCTCCGTGGCTCGGCCCGCATCGGGCGGGCTCTCTTATCGTCATTCTGTTTGAAGTTGGGTGGTCTGCCGCGAATTGCAAGTGGCGATCGGTGGCAGGCACGCAGCCGACAACCGCTCTGTTATATTCGCTCGCCAGTGCATCCACCAGTGAATATGAACAAGCCATGCAGCAATTCGACGTCCTGATCATCGGCAGTGGTCTCGGAGGCATGACCATCGCGCTCAATCTGGCGGACCGGCTCCGCGTCGGCCTCGTCACCAAGCGCCAGCTGCGCGATGGCGGCAGCGGCTGGGCCCAGGGCGGCATCGCCGCGGTGCTGGACGGGCAGGACAGCATCGAGCTGCATATCAAGGATACCTTCGTCGCCGGCGCCGGGCTGTGCGATCCGGCAGCCACCCGCTATATCGTCGAGCACTCGAAAGATGCCATCGACTGGCTGATCGCGATGGGAGTTCCCTTCACCCGCGACGATTCGGGGGAAACCAGCTATCAGGGCTTCCATCTCACGCGTGAAGGCGGCCACAGCCACCGTCGTATCATCCACGCGGCCGACGCCACCGGCGCTGCCGTCATCGACACGCTGGCACTCAAGGTGGCGGCGCATCCCAACATCACGGTGCTGGAAAACCATATCGCGCTCGACCTGATCACCGACCGCAAGCTGGGCCGGGATGGCGAGCGCGCCTGGGGCGCCTACGTCTACGACATCGACACCGACCGCGTCGAAACGGTGCTCGCCAGCCACACGGTGCTGGCTACGGGTGGCGCTGGCAAGGTCTACCTCTACACCAGCAATCCGGACGTCGCCACGGGCGATGGCATCGCCATGGGTTGGCGCGCCGGCTGCCGGGTCTCGAACATGGAGTTCATCCAGTTCCACCCCACCTGCCTCTACCACCCGGACGCCAAGTCCTTTTTGATCACCGAGGCGGTGCGCGGCGAAGGCGGCATCCTGCGCCTGCCCGATGGCACGCGCTTTATGCCGCAACATGACGAGCGCGCCGAGCTCGCGCCGCGCGACGTGGTCGCCCGCGCCATCGACTTCGAGATGAAGAAGGGCGGCTACGACTGCGTCTACCTGGATATCAGCTACAAACCCGCGCGCTTCGTGAAAGAGCACTTCCCGACCATCTACCAGCGCTGCCTGGAACTAGGCATCGACATCACCAAGGAGCCGATCCCGGTGGTGCCGGCCGCGCACTACACCTGCGGTGGCCTCGTGGTCGACCTTAAGGGGCAGACCGATGTCGCCGGCCTCTATGGCGTCGGCGAAGTGGCCTGCACCGGGCTGCACGGCGCCAACCGGCTCGCCAGCAATTCGCTGCTCGAATGCATGGTGCTGGGCAAGGCGACGGCGCAAGCCATCCTGGATGCCGGCCCGATTGCGTTGCCGCAAGTGCCGGAATGGGATGAAAGCCAAGTCACCGACCCAGATGAAGAGGTGGTGATCTCGCACAACTGGGACGAATTGCGCCGCTTCATGTGGGATTACGTCGGCATCGTACGCACCAACAAGCGGCTGGAGCGCGCGCTGCATCGCATCACGCTGCTGCAGGGCGAGATCGACGAGTACTACAGCAATTTCCGCGTCGCCAATGATCTGATCGAGCTGCGCAACCTCGTCACCACCGCCGAGCTCATCGTGCGCTGCGCGCTTGCCCGCAAGGAAAGCCGAGGCCTGCATTACAGCCGCGATTACCCAGGCATGCTGCAGCAGGCCACGCCCACGGTGCTCGCGCCGTGACAATGACGGCCGATTCCGTTGCTGCCGAACAGCCCGGGCTCGCCACCGCCGGTTTGAAGGCGCTGCACTTTCGCCACAGCTGGCGACCCTATCAGCAACGCATCCTCGACGCCGTGGATCGCCATCTGAGCGACGACCGGCTGCACGTGGTGGCTGCGCCAGGCTCCGGCAAGACCACCCTCGGCCTGGAGGTGATGCGCCGGCTCGGCAAGCCAACGCTGATCCTGTCCCCGACCCGCACCATCCGCGACCAGTGGCTGAGCCGCCTGGCGGATTTCCTGCCGGCAGGCGCACCGCTGCCGGATTGGCGCAGCAACGATCTGGACGCGCCCGGGCTGGTAACCTCCATCACCTACCAGGCGCTGCACACCCGTCACCGGCAGGCCGAAGCCGCAGCACCGGCGGATGCCGAGGAAGAGGTCGAGCAAGCCGACGACGCGCTGTCCGGCGACGAGATCGCCAGCCTGGTACCACAACTGCACGCCGCCGGCATCCGCACGCTGTTGCTGGACGAGGCACACCACTTGCGCGCGCAGTGGTGGAAGGCCTTGAGCCAGCTGGTCGAATCGTTACCCGGCCTCACCGTGGTCTCGCTGACCGCGACCCCGCCCTACGATGCGATCGGCCCCGAGTGGGAACGCTACCGCCAGCTGTGCGGCACCATAGACGAAGAGATTTCAGTACCCGAGCTCGTCAAGGCCGGCACGCTCTGCCCACACCAAGACTATGTGTGGACGGTGCGGCCACATCTCACCGAAACGGCGCAGGTACGCGCGTACGAAGCAGCGGTGCAGACACTGCTCGACACGCTGGCGTTGGATGACGTGCTGCTGCACGGCGTGCTGCAGCACCCCTGGCTGACCGCCACCATCGTGGACGAAGACGCGATGCTCGACGAGCCTGAACTCGGCGTCGCGCTGCTGAGTTATTTGGTGCTGCGCAATCGGGAACTACCGATCAGCCTGATGCACACGCTCGATTTCACCCCGGCAGACTTGCCGCCACTGGATAGAGCCGGCTGGCAGTGCTTGCTCAAAGCCTATCTGTTCGACAAGGACTGGCTGCTGGACGATGCAGGCCAGTCCCATCGCAAGACGCTGGCCAGCCGGATGCGCGCGGAACAGCTGCTGTGGCGCCAGGAGTTGCGCCTGTTGCAATCGCGCCTCGTCAAGGCCCACCTGACCTTGAGCTCGGCCAAGATCGGCGCTTGCCTAGAGATCCATCGCGCCGAACGCCAGTTACGCGGCGATCAGCTGCGGCAAGTGATCCTGACCGATTTCATCCGCGACGGCGTTCACGGCGACACTCCGCCGCTGGGCGCCTGGCCGGTGTTTCACCACCTGGCCGCCCAGACAGATGCCACCGATCTGGCCCTGCTGACAGGCAGACTGGTCATCGTCTCCGGCCACCTGTTGCCCGTGCTGGCCACGCTCAACCCCGCGCCGCGCTACACCGCCACCCCGTTGTCGCCAACTTCAGCGTACGTGCGCCTGGACGGCGACCATGCGCAACTGGTTCAGGCATTGACCGTGTTGTTGCAGGCCGGCCATATCCGCACGCTGGTCGGCACGCGCTCGCTGCTGGGCGAAGGCTGGGACGCGCCCGCAGTCAATTCGCTGATTCTTGCCAGTTTTGCCGGCTCGTTCATGTTGACCAACCAAATGCGCGGCCGCGCCATCCGCATCGATCGCGAGCAGCCGGAAAAGGTCGCCAGCATCTGGCACATCGTCGCGATGGAGCCGCATCTGGCATCTGGACAATTCGATCAAGACGAGCTGGCATCGCGTTTTTCCACCTTCGTGGGCCTGCATCAAAGCAAACCGGTCATCGAGAGTGGGCTGGCCCGGCTGGACCTGCCGCGGTTCAAGGCCGAGCGCGACAGCAATCAGGCCATGCTCAAGCGACTGCAACAGATCGATCATCTGAAGTCGCGCTGGGATCAGGCCATCAGCACCGGTGAAGTGGCACGCATCATTCCCACGCTGGAAACCGGCTCGCCGCCAAGGCTGGCGCCGGTCTGGTTCTTCCGTACCCTAAGCTACCTGTTGCTGCAAGCGGTGGTGATCGCCGCCGTCATCGTGTATTTCTCGCTGGTGGGCAGCGTGTTTAGCGGCAATCTGGCCCCAGGCCTGTTTCTGCTACTGGGCGCAGCGACGGGATCGTGTTTCGTGCTGCCCAGGCTGGCCAAGGCGGCCATGCTGTGGTGGCGCCATCTGCCCATCGATGGCAGCGTTGCCCAGATCGCACAGGCGCTGCGGGATGCAATGTGTGAGTGCGGCCAGCTGGCGGGCGGCCCCGCCGAGTATCCGCTGGCCACCTACAGCGACAGCGGCATCGTCTATGCAGCGCTCACCCGAGGCAGCTTTTACGAGCAGGCACTGTTTGCCGACAACCTTGAGCAACTGCTGTCGCCGCTGGCCAGCCCGCGCTACCTGATTACCCGTCACGGCCGGGGCCTTAGGACCGGGCAAAGCGATTTTCACGCCATTCCCGCGTCGCTCGGCGCGCGCAAGGAGCATGCGGAGGTTCTGCTGCGGCACTGGCAGCGACGGGTGTCGCCCGGTGAATTGATCCACGCCCGTGGCCCGGAAGGACGCAAGCGCCTGCTTTATGCCCGCAGCCATGCCTTTGCCAATGCCATGGCGCCGCGCCCCCGCCGCCAGGATCGCTGGCAATAGCCATGCTCAGCACGCTCGCCATCGCCAACTACCGCTCCTTGCGCAACCTGATCCTGCCGCTGGGTCGGCTCAACGTGATCACCGGCGCCAACGGCAGCGGCAAATCCAGCGTGTATCGGGCGCTGCGACTCCTGGCCCAGACCGCGCAAGGCGGTGTGGTGCGGGCACTGGCGCACGAAGGCGGGCTGGAATCGACCTTGTGGGCGGGCCCGGAAACCATCAGCCGGGCGATGCAGCGTGGCGAGGTGCCGGTGCAAGGTTCCGTGCGGCAGGAGCCGGTGAGCCTGCGGCTGGGCTTTGCCGGCGAGGATTATGGCTACGCGATCGACCTCGGCCTGCCGCCACCGATCCCGTCCACCATGTTTTCCAGCGATCCGCAGATCAAGCGCGAAGCGATCTGGGCGGGCGCGTTCTACCGGCCGGCAAGTGCGTTGGTCGAGCGGAACAACCACGTGGTGAAGCTGCGTGATGGTCGCGACTGGCGGGTGCTGCATCGCGAGGTTCCGTTATTCGACAGCATGCTAACCTACTGCGCCGATCCGCAATCGGCGCCGGAAGTGTTACGCCTGCGCGAGACGGTGCGTAATTGGCGCTTCTACGATCATTGGCGCACCGACGCCGACGCGCCAGCCCGCCGGCCGCAACTCGGCACGCATACGCCGGTGTTGTCGGACGACGGCTCAGATCTCGCTGCCGCGCTGCAGACCATCCTAGAGATCGGTGACGATGCGGCGCTGGTTGCGGCCATAGCCGACGCCTTTCCCGGAGCGGCGGTGACGATAGAGAACATCGACGGCCGCTTCGTACTGGCGATGCAACAGCCCGGCCTGCTGCGGCCGTTGCGCGCCGCCGAGCTCTCCGACGGCACATTGCGCTACCTGTTGCTGATCGCCGCCCTGCTCTCCCCGCGCCCGCCACAACTGTTGGTGCTCAACGAGCCGGAAACCAGTTTGCACCCCGATCTGCTGCCGGCGCTCGGCCGCCTGATCGCGGGCTGTGCCGAGCAGACGCAGCTTATCGTGGTGTCGCATGCCGCGCGGCTGATCGCCACGCTGACCCGTGAGGATGGCTGCAACGCGCTGGTCCTCGATAAGGAACTGGGACAGACAGTGGTGAGCGGCCTGGCGGACCTCGAACGGCCCGCCTGGTACTGGCCTGAACGCTAGGGTCTAGCAGTTTAACGACGCTGGTAGCTATCGCGGATACGCAAGGGGTCGGTCGGCGTATCGAGCGCGGCCTCGACCTTGGGCACGGCCGGCGTCGGATCGACCGGACCAACCGGGTCGACCGCGACACCCACCTGGGTCACCACCGGATTGCTGCCATTGACCGCCACGCCATACACCATGAATGGCTGGATGTGGGTCGACGCCTGATCCAGCCGATCGTGCAGCAGCGCGGCCGCCAGCGGATCCGGCTGCGGCGCAGTGACCACCGTTTGCTGCTGCACCACTTCGTTCAGCGCCGCCCGTGCGAGAAGCGCCTGTGCAGTTTCCGGCGGTACGGTGCCATTTTCCCGCGCGAGCGCTTCCGGGCTGAGCCCGGCCACACCGCGGCTGCGGGCAAACGCCAGCGTCGACACCGCAAGCGCGTCGTCCGGGACTGGCTCATCCTGAAGCGGCGCATTCGGGAACGGCTCGATCACGACAGCCTCATCGGCGGAAGGCGTCGCCGCGGCAGGATCGGTCGCAGTGGCTTGCTGCGCCTGTTCGATCTCGTCGATCCGTTGCGCACGGGCCTGCGCCTCGATACGGGCCAGCCGCTGCAGCTCGATGGTATCCAGCACCTCGGCCACGCGGTCCGGTTGCCGGTTCACTGCAGAGATCGGGTCGACTGCCATGGTGCGCTCCTGACTTCGGCTCTCCATCTAGGTCGGGCGCACGCCGCCAGAGTGCCCCAATGCCACGCGGTACGCCGACGGACGGCACTATTGCTTGAGCACCCACTGCGCCAGCAGCTTGGCTTCTTCCGGTGTCACCGCCTGCGGCGGCATCGCCATCGCGCCCCAGTTTCCCTTGGAGCCAGCACGGATGCGCTCGGTCAGGCGGGCGGCAGCACCCTTATCGCCCTTGTAGCGCTTGGCAATGTCGCTGTAGGCCGGGCCAACGATCTTGGCCTTGGCCGCATGACAGGCCATACAGGCCTTCTGCGCCGCCAGTTTGGCGGGTTCCACCGCCATCGCGCTGGCGCTTGCCAGCATCAGCCAGCTCAGTCCCATCCAGATTACCCGCATCACCCCCTCCTCGCTTGCACCCCTTACAATGACATACTGTGCCACGGCGCCTTGCGCCGCCAACTTGATGCCGGTCAGACGCCGCGGACTACATGGATTATTTTCCGATCTTTCTCGATCTCAATGCCCAGCCCTGCCTCGTGGTCGGCGGTGGCGAAGTGGCGCTACGCAAGGTCTCGCTGCTGCTGCAGGCCGGTGCCCGTGTCACCGTCGTCGCACCGACGTTGTGCACCGCGCTGACAGAACGCGCCGGCCGGGGCGACATCGCCCATCTTGCGCGCGACTGGCGGGACGGCGATCTCGCGGGCCAACGGCTGGCCATCGCCGCCACCGACAACACCGAAGTCAACGCGGCGGTCCACGCCGCCGGCGAAGCGGCTGGCGTGCTGGTCAACGCCGTGGACTCCCCTGCCCATTGCCGCTTCATCGTCCCGGCCATCGTCGATCGCTCCCCGCTGGTGCTGGCGATTTCCAGCGGCGGCAACGCGCCGGTCTTGGCGCGGCAGCTGCGCGCGCGGATCGAGGCCTGGCTGCCTCACGGCTACGGCGTGCTGGCGCGGCTGGCCGGCACCTTGCGCGAGCGAGTAAAGGCCCGATTCGCCGACGAGCGCGCCCGCCGCCGTTTCTGGGAGATCGCACTCGATGGCCCGGCCGCCGAGAAAGCGCTGGCGGGCGACGAGGCCGGCGCCACCGCCGCGCTGGAAGTCGCCCTCGCGGCCAGCGACGATAGCGCGCTGGCACGCGGCGCGGTCTACCTGGTCGGCGCGGGGCCCGGCAACCCGGATCTCTTGACCTTTCGCGCGCTGCGGCTGATGCAGAAGGCCGACGTGGTGCTGTACGACAACCTGGTATCGCCCGCCATCATGGAGCTGGTGCGGCGCGATGCCGAGCGGGTCTACGTCGGCAAGAAGGCGAGCAATCATGCGCTGCCACAGGAGGAAATCAACCAGCTGCTGGTGCGCCTAGCCCAAGAAGGCAAATCGGTGCTGCGACTCAAGGGGGGCGACCCGTTCATCTTCGGCCGCGGCGGCGAGGAGATCGAGGAGCTGGCCGCGCACGGTGTCGACTTCGAGGTGGTGCCCGGCATCACCTCGGCCGCCGGCGCCTCTTGCTACGCCGGCATCCCGCTCACGCACCGCGATTACGCCCAGTCGGTCACCTTCGTCACCGGCCACCGGCGCGGCGACGCGATTGAGCTGGACTGGGCTCGGCTGACGAGCGATGGCGAAACCGTCGTGGTCTATATGGGCGTGGCTCAAGCCCCCCGCCTGTGCGCCGAGCTGATCGCCCATGGCCGCGCTGCCGATACACCCGCCGCCGTAATCGAAAAAGCCACACTACCCGAACAGCGCACGGTGATCGGCACGCTCGCCACGCTGCCCGGCCTGATCGAAGAAGCCGGCATCAAGCCGCCGGCGCTGATCATCATCGGCGGCGTGGTCACGCTGCACGACAAACTGGGTTGGCGGGGACCTGTCGCGCCTGCTACACCCAGGCATACCGCCTGACACGCGTTACTTGTCATTTATACTCGGCACTACCCCTCGGTTTGCAAACGGGAGTCCAGATGCGCATTGCGAGCTTTTCCCGCATGGGTTCCGCCGCCCTGGTCGTGCTCTGTGCCGTGCTGCTGCTCTGGCAGCACTTCGGCATGAATCGGGTATTGCGCATCGATGGCAACAGCGGTTATTCAGTCGAGGTCTCGGACGATCGCAGCAACGGCGGGCAATCGGTCGCCACGCTCAAGCGGCAAGGCGGCGCCTACCTCGTCGATTGCCAGCTCTCGGACAGCTACGAGTGGCCATTCTGTGAGCTCGGCATCACGCTGGCCTCTGAGCCGGAAAAGGGGGTCGACCTCTCGCGCTTTGACAGCATCTCGCTCCACGTCGACTACCGCGCCCCCGGCTCGCGCAAGCTGCGACTGTTCCTGCGCAACTTCGATCCGGCCTATGCCGATGCCGGCAAGCAAGACAGCTGGAAGATCAACGAGATCAACTTTCGTCCCCAGTCCGGCGGGCAGTTACTGGAGATCCCGCTACAGAACTTCAACGTGGCGAGCTGGTGGCTCGCCAACCAGGACATCGCGCCAGAACACGCCGCGGTGGACCTGCGCCACGTGCCGCGAATCCAGCTCGCGACCTCGGGCCTGAAAGAGCCGGGCCCGCATACGCTGCGTGTCGATTACCTGGAGCTGCACGGCAAATGGCTGTCGCGCGAGCAACTGGCGTTGGTGCTGCTGGCGTTGTGGGTCGGCGCGAGCTTTATCACGCTGCTGTTCGACATGCGCGCGATGCGGGCGCGGCTCAGCCGCAGCCGCCGTCGCGAAGAGGAGCTGCGCACGCTCTCGCGCGCGCTCAAGCTGGAAAACCGCGTGATCGGCGAGATGGCCAAGCGCGATCCGCTGACCGGTGTGCGCAACCGCGCTGGCATCCGCGACGAGCTGTTTCGCGAAGCCGAACTCGCCCGCCAGTCCGGCCACCCGCTGGCGGTGATCTTCGCCGACATCGATCATTTCAAGGCCATCAACGATACGCACGGGCACGATGTCGGCGACGTGATCCTGAATCAGTTCGCCCGCGAGACCGGCAGCCAGATCCGCAATGGCGACTACCTGGTGCGCTGGGGGGGCGAGGAATTCGTCATCATCTGCCCCGATACCTCCTTGTCCGCGGCCTCGTTGCTGGCTGAAAAGATCCGTGGCCAGCTTGCGGAACACCCCTGGCACAAGGAAATCGAGGTCACCTGTAGTTTTGGCGTGACGGTGATGCGCGATGAACCCATTGCCGACTGCCTCAAGCGCGCCGACGAAGCGCTGTATGCCGCCAAGCGCAACGGCCGCAATCGCGTCGAAACGGCCGCGTGAGCAACACCCCTCGCCCGCTTGAAAAGCGTGATGCCACACCCAGATAGTGAGCAACCACAGCCATATCAAGGTGAACCGCCATGCGTTTCGACAAGCTCACCACCAAGTTCCAGCAAGCCTTTGCCGATGCCCAGAGCCTCGCGCTCGGCAACGATCATGCCTACATCGAACCCCAGCATCTGCTGACTGCGCTGCTTGGCGATCCGGATTCCGGCGCCATTGCGCTCTTGGCGCGTGCTGGCGTCAACGTCGTGCCGCTGCAGAACGCGCTCAGGGATGCCATCGCCCGCCTGCCCAAGATCGAGGGCACCGGTGGCGAGATCACGGTCTCCAAGGAACTCGCCAACCTGCTCAACCTGGTCGACAAGGCCGCGATCAAACGCGGCGACGCCTTCATTTCCAGCGATCTGTTCCTCCTGGCACTGATGGACGACAAAGGCGAGGCCGGCCGCCTCTTGAAGCAGCATGGCGGCAAGAAGGACGCCATCGAAGCAGCCGTCGACGCGGTGCGCGGCGGCGACAGCGTGCAAAGTGCCGAGGCGGAATCGCAGCGCGGCGCGCTCGGCAAGTACACCATCGACCTCACCGAGCGCGCCCGCGCCGGCAAGCTCGACCCGGTGATCGGCCGCGACGACGAGATCCGTCGCGCCATTCAGGTATTGCAACGCCGCACCAAGAACAACCCGGTGCTGATCGGCGAGCCGGGCGTGGGCAAGACCGCCATCGTCGAGGGCCTCGCGCAGCGCATCATCAACGGCGAAGTGCCCGAATCGCTCAAGTCCAAGCGGGTGCTGACGCTCGATCTCGCCGCGCTCCTAGCCGGCGCCAAGTATCGCGGCGAATTCGAGGAGCGGCTGAAAACGGTGCTGGGCGAGCTCGCCAAGGACGAGGGCAACACCATCGTCTTCATCGACGAGATCCACACCCTGGTCGGCGCCGGCAAGGCCGAAGGTGCGCTCGACGCCGGCAATATGCTCAAGCCCGCGCTGGCGCGCGGCGAATTGCATTGCATCGGCGCGACCACGCTCGACGAGTATCGTAAATACATCGAAAAGGACGCCGCGCTGGAGCGCCGCTTCCAGAAGGTGCTGGTCGACGAGCCCAGCGTGGAGAGCACCATCGCCATCCTGCGCGGGTTGCAGGAGAAGTACGAAATCCACCATGGCGTCGACATCACCGACCCGGCCATCGTCGCCGCGGCCGAGCTCTCCCACCGCTACATCACCGACCGCTTCCTGCCGGACAAGGCGATCGACCTGATCGACGAGGCGGCCAGCCGCATCAGGATGGAGATCGACTCCAAGCCCGAGGCGATGGACAAGCTCGAGCGCCGGCTGATCCAGCTGAAGATCGAGCGCGAGGCGGTGAAGAAGGAAAAGGACGAAGCCAGCCAGCGCCGCCTTGGCCTGATCGAAGAGGAAATCGCCCGGTTGACCCAGGAATACTCGGACCTCGAAGAGGTCTGGAAGGCCGAGAAAGCCGTCGTGCTCGGCTCGCAAGCGGTGCGCGAGGAAATCGAGCAGGTGAAGATGGCGATGGATGCCGCCCGCCGTCGTGGCGAATGGGACAAGGCGTCCGAATTGCAATACGGCCAGTTGCCGCAGCTCGAAGCCAAGCTCAAGGCGGCCGAGGCCAAGGAAGCCGGCCCGGAGACCAAACCACGGCTGCTGCGCACCCAGGTCGGCGCCGACGAGATCGCCGAGGTGGTCAGCCGCGCCACTGGCATTCCGGTTTCCAAGATGATGCAGGGTGAGCGCGACAAGCTCTTGAAGATGGAGGATGCGCTGCACCGCCGCGTGGTCGGCCAGGCCGAGGCAGTGCGGCTGGTGTCCGACGCCATCCGCCGCTCGCGCTCAGGCCTGGCGGACCCGAACCGGCCCTACGGCTCCTTTTTGTTCCTGGGCCCCACCGGGGTCGGCAAGACCGAGCTGACCAAGGCGCTGGCCGAGTTCCTGTTCGATACCGAGGAGCACATCGTGCGCCTCGATATGAGCGAATTCATGGAGAAACACTCGGTGGCCCGGCTGATCGGCGCGCCCCCCGGCTACGTCGGCTACGAGGAAGGGGGTTATTTGACCGAGGCGGTGCGCCGCAAACCCTACAGCGTGATCCTGCTAGACGAGGTAGAAAAAGCGCATCCGGACGTGTTCAACGTGCTGTTGCAGGTACTCGACGATGGCCGGCTCACCGATGGCCAGGGCCGCACCGTGGATTTTCGCAACACGGTGATCGTGATGACGTCCAACCTTGGCAGTTCACAGATCCAGCTGATGGCCGACGAGGATTACCAGCTGACCAAGCTGGCGGTCCTGGCCGAAGTGAAGGCGCATTTCCGGCCCGAATTCGTCAACCGCATCGACGAGATCGTGGTGTTCCACGCGCTCGATGCCGCCGCGATCCGCAATATCGCGCGCATCCAGCTATCGCGGCTGGAAAAACGGCTGGCGCAGCTGGAGATCGGCTTTACCGCAAGCGATGCCGCGCTCAATCTCGTTGCCGAGGCCGGCTTCGATCCGGTCTACGGCGCACGACCACTCAAGCGCGCGATCCAAACCGAGATCGAGAACCCGCTGGCCCGCGCCATCCTAGCCGGCGAGTTCGGCGCCAAGGATGTGGTGGCAGTCGACGTAGTCGAGCGCAAGCTGGTGTTCCAGAAGCACTGACGTCGACCCGGGGGCCCGTGCGGTGCACCCGTTACAGCGAGCGCTCGAAGTGGCGCACCAGCTGATGCAGCGCTTGCGACACCGCGGACAGCTCGGCCGCTGCACGGCCCACGTCGTCGATCGAGGCATGGTTGCGCTCGGCCAGCGTGCTCATGCGCTCCATATTGCTCGATACCTCGTGCGCCGCCCGGGTCTGCTGGTCGAGCATCGCGTTGATATCGCGCGCGGTCGCCTCGACGCCGCGGCTGGCGGCCTCGATCTGCGCCAGCGAATCGGCAGAGGATTCGATCAGCACGGTGCCGTGCTGGACGAACTGCCGCGCCGAGCGCATCACGTCGGTGGCGCCCTCGGTGCGGGTCTCGATGGCGCGGATGGTATCGGTGATGGTGCCCGTCGAGACACTGGTGCGTTCAGCCAGCTTGCGCACTTCATCGGCGACCACGGCGAAGCCACGGCCGGACTCACCGGCACGGGCTGCTTCGATCGCGGCATTGAGCGCCACGAGGTTGGTCTGGTCGGCGATCTCGCGGATGGTCTGGGTAACCGTGTTGATTGCCTGCACCGAGCCTGCCAACTCGTCGAGCGCCCGGCTGGCCTCGTCGACCACGGTCACGACCTGGTGAGTGGCCTGCCGCGCCTCGCGCATCTGCATGCCGCCGCGGTCGGTCAGCGCCACCGTCTGCGTGGCGTGACCGGCGCTGGTGCGAGTGGCATCGTGAATCTCGCCGACCGATACGGTCAGCTGCTCCAGCGCTGCGGCGACGCCAGCCACCCCTTCCGCCTGCTGCTGCGCCTGGTCCGCCAGCACCCTGGCGTCACCCGCTGCACCCGTGGCCTGCTGTTCCACCCGCCCGGCGGCAGACACCACATCGGCCATCACCGCGCGCAAGTTGATGCGCATCGCCTCGAGTTGCAGCAGCAGTTGGGCAAACTCCGCTGGCGCGTGGGTCGGCACACTGGTGCGGAAATTTCCTTCGGCCAGGCAAGCAAACGCCGAGGAAAGAGCCTGCAGCGGCTGGCGCCAGCTCGCAAGCAGCCAAGCGCCGCCACCCAGCGCCGCCAGCAACCCGGCGGCAGCGAGCGGCCAGCGCGCTGCGGGCCAGGCCAGCGCGATCATGAGGGGCAGCACACTCGCCGCCAGCACAGCCGCGAGGCGCCAGCGCAGCGCCAGCGCCTGTGGCCAACGCGTGGGTGTAAAGGTGCGTTGGCCGGCATTGACCGCGGCATACAGCGCCTGCGCAGCGGCGATCTGCTCACGCGTCGCGGTGTTGCGCACCGACATGTAGCCGATATGCCGGCCCTCTTCCATCAACGGGGTGACAAAGGCCTCGACCCAGTAATGATCCCCGTTCTTGCAGCGGTTCTTCACGATGGCGCGCCAAGGCTGGCCCGATTGCGCGGTTCGCCATAGGTCGGCAAACGCCGCAGGCGGCATGTCCGGATGCCGCACCAAGTTATGCGGAGCGCCGATCAATTCGTCGACGGAAAAGCCGCTGATGTCGATAAAAGCGGGATTGGCGTAGGTGATACGGCCTTTCAGGTCGGTCTTGCTCACCAATGGACGACGGGGATCGACCTTGACTTCGTGCTGGGTCACCGGTTCGTTGCGTCGCATGGATACTCCTCGAAATGGCACCGTCGGCAACGACGGCCAGCAATATTAGAGAAATATTATTTTTCGATCTTGCGATGGCGCAAACCATCGCGGAAGGCCACGCGACAAGCATGGCTGCTGTGCGCGTTGAAAACGCCGGACACCCCGTGCGTGGCAGGACGAACGGGGTCAGGCCGCAGCCGGCAGATAGGAGGAGGCAGCCAGCAACTGCCGGGTATAGGCATGCTCGGGTGAGGAGAATACCGTTTCGACCGACCCGCGTTCGACCACTTCGCCGTGCTGCAGCACCATCACGTTGTGCGCCAGCGCGCGTATCACCGTCAGATCGTGGGTGATCAGCAGGTAGGAAAGACCATGGTTGCGCTGCAGTTCCGCCAAGAGCTTGAGCACCTGCAGGCCGATGTGGGCATCGAGCGCCGAAGTCGGCTCGTCAAGGATCAGCACCTCAGGGTGCAGGATCAGCGCGCGGGCGATCGCGATGCGCTGGCGCTGGCCGCCAGAAAACGCGTGTGGATAGCGATTGAGCACCTCGGTGCCCAACCCCACCTCGGCCAGCACCGCGATCACGCGGGCATGGCGCGCCGCGGCACTGAGTTCGGGCTTATGCACCAGCAAGCCCTCCTCGACGATCTCGGCCACCGTCATCCGCGGCGACAGCGCCGAGAACGGATCCTGCAGCACCAGTTGCATGCGGCTGCGTGCAGCGCGCAGCCGGGCGCCCGCGAGCGCGTCGAATCGCACCTGGTGCTCGCCCTGGCCCAGCGAGATTTCACAGCTGGCTTCGCGCACCAGCCGCAGTATGGAGAGGGCCAGCGTCGTTTTGCCGGAACCGGACTCGCCGACGATGCCCAGCGTTTCCCCACGTGCCAATTCGAAATCGGCCGGTGCCAGCGCAGTGATCGTGCGTACCTTGCCAAATACGCTGGCACGTTGCCGATACACGCAGCTCACGTTGCTGACGCGCAAGCTGACGTCATGCTCGAGTGCCAGCGGCGGCGCCAATCTGGCCTCGCGCACCGCCAGCAGCGCGCGAGTCGCCGGGTGCGAGGGCGCGGCCAGCACGGTCGCCGGGGCCCCGGTTTCGACGATGCGCCCTTCGGACATCACCGCCACGCGATCGGCAAAACCGCGCACCAGCGCGAGATCGTGCGAAATCAGCAGCAGCGCCAAGCCTTCACTGACCGCGAGCCCTTTGAGAAATTGCAGTATCTGTACCCGCAGATGGGCATCGAGCGCGGTGGTGGGCTCGTCGGCGATCAAGAGGCGTGGCGCGCACGCCATAGCCATCGCGATCAGCACGCGCTGCCGCTGGCCGCCGGACAGTTGATGCGGATAGGCCCCGACAAAGCGCTCGGCATCGGCCAGGTGCACCTTGTGCAGCAGCGCGACCACCGCATCGCGCAGCGCCCCACCGGCAAGCCCGCGGTGGAGCACCAGCGTCTCGCCGATCTGCTGGCCCACCGTATGCAGCGGGTTCAGCGCTGACAAAGGCTCCTGGAACACCATGCCTATGCCTTCGCCACGGATTTGCCGCAGCCTGCGCTCGCCGACCTGGAGCAATTCCTCACCGGCAAACCGGATGCTGCCGGCGTACTGCGCACCCGGATCGAGCTGCAGCATGGCGCGCGCGGTCACGCTCTTGCCCGAGCCGGAGGCGCCGACAAGTGCCAGTGTCTCCCCGGGGCGTAGCGTGAAGGCCACCTCGTGCACTGCAGGGTGGTCGTGGCCCGGATAGCGTACCTGAAGGCCGGCAACATCGAGCAGCGGTTCGCTATTCGGTTCGGAGGAGGGGGTCATGTCGGGCATGCCCAACTATAGCCCAATCCGAGCGCAGGCCATCGCGCTGGCCCGCGTCGGACGGGCACGGTCATTGCGTGGTGACGAGGCTGTCCCATTCCGCGTAATCGACCTCGGGGGATTTGACGAGATCGGCGAGCAAGGCATCGCGGCCCCGCCCCGTCACCGGGTACAGCCAGGTGCCGAGCGAAAGGGGGCGCCCCGGCCCCAGCGTCACGCCGTGTCGTTTGGCCTGCTCGGCCAGCACGGACTCGCGCCGGCCATCATCCCTGAACTTGACGATGAGCGCGGGCCCAGTTTCAACCGGGCTGGCGCAGGCGCTGATCATCACGGCCGCCAGCGCGGCGGCCCACCATCGTTCATGCATCGCTCTTTCCCCGGTGCAGCCTCATCGGCATGCGCCCACCATCTTCCAGACGCCCCACTGGCCGGACTGGACGGGATTCTCGCCGCGGGTCCACCACTTGGCCTCGTAGTTCACGCCATTGTAGGTGACGCGGTTGCCAGCCATGTAGATCGCGTCGGCGCTCCAGCCGGCGTAGCAGGCCGCGGGCGTCACCACCGAAGTCGGTGTCGGCGCCGAGGTGGGCAGCGGTGTGCTGGTCGGACGGGGGGTCGGCGCCGGTGTGGGTATGGCTGTCGGTTGCGGCGTGGGCGTCACGGCGGGGCGCGGCGTGGGCGTCGCTGTCGGCTGCGGGGTCGGCTGCGGAGTTGCAGTCGGCACGCTGCCGCCGCAGGCGCCCAACTCGAGCCACGGCTTGCCCTCGCCGGTGCTGCCGGCAGGCACGTTGTTCTGCGTCCACCACTTGGCCTCGTAGTTGCGGCCGTTATAGGTCACGCGCTGGCCACCCGTGTAAACGGCGCTGCTGCTCCAGGCCGCATAGCAGCTGCTCGAGACCGGCGTTGGCGTCACCGGGGTCGGTGCCTTGGTCGGCGTGGGAGTCGGCACCTTGGTCGGAGTCGGCACAGCGGTAGGCGCCGGCGTCGGTGTGGTGACCACCAGCGCCTTGGCTTGCTCAACGGCGGCACGAGCGTTCATCAGGCCGGCGCCGCAGCCTTCAGGGCAGGCCACGGGCATGGGCTTGGCGGTACTGCGCAGGATCTGGTCGACCTGATCGGGCGTGAGCTTGGCGTTCGCCGACAGCATCAAAGCAGCGACAGCCGATACGTGCGGCGCAGCCATGCTGGTGCCGCTCTTGCTGCCGTAGCCATCCGCCACCGGATTGGTCGTGCCAGTATTGACGGTGGAGAGCACCGACGAGCCCGGCGCGGCGATCTCGACCATGCTGCCGAAGTTGGAATAGCTGGCGCGCGCGCCGCTGCTGGTCGTCGCCGCCACGGTGATCACGCCGTTGCAGCTGGCCGGGCGCTTGGTGCTGGCATCGACATTGTCGTTGCCGGCGGACACCACGACCACCGCGCCCTGAGCGCGCGCGTAATTGATCGCGTTCTGGTAGGTGGTGCCGCAGCTGCCGGTGCCGCCCAGGCTCAAGTTCAGCACCCTGGCCGGATTGGCGTTGCGGGTCAGCCCCGGCACATCGCCGCCGGCAGCCCAGATCATGCCGTCGGCGATATCCGAGGTATAGCCACCGCACACACCGAGCACGCGCACCGGTACCACACGGGCGCCATACGCCGCGCCGGCCACGCCTTCGCCATTGTTGCCGACGGCGGCAATGGTGCCGGCCACGTGGGTGCCGTGCCAGCCGCTGTTGCGCTGCGTGCCGTCGCAAGTGCCGAAGTCGCCCGGATCGCTGGCATCGAGGTCACGGCCGTCGCCATCGTTGCCGCGGGTCGCCTCGGCAATCAGGTCGGCACCGGGCAGGATGTTGGCCACAAGATCGCGGTGCGGCCGGTAGCCGGTATCGATCACCGCCACCACCACGCCCTGGCCGGTGGTGATATCCCACGCGCCGAGCACATTGCTGCCGGCGGCCGTGTCCTTGAAGCCCCACAACGAGCCCAGCTGCGGATCGTTAGTGGTGGCATCGGCGTAATTGAGTGTATCGGCCTCGACGTACTCGATGCTGGGATCGGCGGCGGCGAGCTCGCGCGCGAGTTCGCGCAGTCGCTCCACCCTGACCCGGCGATCGAGCTTCACCACGCGCGCGCCGTTGTGCATGTCACGCAACTTGCGCATTGAGACACCCAGGCGCGCCGCACCGATCGATTCGGTACTGGCCGACAGATCGGCTACTGCCTGGCTGCGCAGCAGCGGCTGGTTGCGGTATTTGATGATCAGCCGGTCGGTACTGTCGTCCGGGCGATTCTGGACCGTTGCAACTTCATCCGCCTGCGCCTGCCACGCGCTCGCCAACAACGTGGTCCAGACGAGTGCCTTGAGTGTAAACCTGACCATGCTGATCCCCACCTGTCGTTATTCGTGTTAGCGCGGCGACACGTTTTTGTCGCCATGCCGCCAGCATCGTAGCAGCGCGCGCCACCACCGCCAGCGCCATCGGGCACCGCCATGCGGCGGCACACCGCCGATCGCCCGCCCATGAAAAAGCCCTCCGTCAGGAGGGCTTTCCATACGTGCCGATCGGATACGTAGCGATCAGGCGCGGCGGCGGAACAAGGGTTGTGGATGGGCCACGCTCGCCTGGTAGGCCTCGGTGAAATCGTCAAGGCCGAGCAAGGCATCTTCCAGGTTCTTGTCGGAACGCACCGCATAGGCATTGAAACCACAACGCCACAGGTAGTTGAGCGTGTCCTTGAACACGTCACCCACCGCGCGCAATTCGCCGGTGTAACCATGGCGCTCGCGCAGCAAGCGGCCGATCGAGAAACCGCGCCCGTCAGTGAAGGCCGGGAAATCGACGGCGATCACGCCGAAGTGGTTGGCATCGACCGGTAGCGATTCGGGTTCATCATCCGGCGCGAAGCACACGCCGATCTCGCGACCGGCCAGCTCGTCGCGGTGGGCGAGCCAGTACTGGTAAGGCACGATGACGGCGCCTTCGGCCGGCAGCGTCACGCTGCCGTCGTCGGCGGCGGTGATCCGGGTCCAACGGTCTTCGACGATTTCTCGATTGACGATCAGCTTAGGCATCGACGGTCTCCTTCCTGGCAGCCTTTTCGCCGTAGACGCGGGTCTTGAACGGGTCGATGCCGAGACGGTCGACCACGTCGATAAAGCGCTCCTCGCCTTCGCGGCGCTCGACGAATACGTCGATGATCTTGGCGATCACGTCCGGCATCTCGTCCTGCGCGAACGATGGCCCGATCACCTTGCCGATGGAGGCGCTGTTGCCTTGCCGGCCGCCCAGGCTGACCTGGTACCACTCGGACCCGTTCTTGTCGACGCCGAGGATGCCGATATTGCCAACGTGGTGATGGCCACAGGCGTTCATGCAGCCGGACATGTTGAGGTCAATCTCGCCCAGATCGAACAGGTAGTCGAGGTCGTCGAACCGCTCCTGGATGGCCTTGGCGATCGGGATGGACTTGGCGTTGGCCAGCGAGCAGAAATCGCCACCCGGGCAGCAGATCACGTTGGTGAGCAGGCCCACGTTAGGCGTGGCGAAACCCAGCGCCTTGGCCTTCTGCCACAGCGCATAAAGCTCGGACTGCTTCACGTCCGCCAGGATCAGGTTCTGCTCGTGCGACGCACGCACCTCGCCAAAGCTGTATGCATCGGCCAGATCCGCCACCGCGTCGAGCTGGGCCCCCGTCACATCGCCCGGCGGTACGCCGGTTTGCTTGAGCGACAGCGTCACTGCTGCGTAGCCTGGCTGCTTGTGGGCGAACACGTTGCGCTCGATCCAGCGGGCAAAGGCCTTGTCCTCGCCCTGCAACTTGCGGAAACCCGCATCGTCGCCCGGCAGCACCTCGTACGCCGGCGCGGTGAAGAAGCGGCTGACGCGGTCGATCTCGGACTGCGTCAGCGTGGTCGGACCATCCTTCAAATGCGCCCACTCGGCCTCGACCTTGGCACCGAAGGCCTCGGGCGTCATTGCCTTCACCAGGATCTTGATCCGCGCCTTGTACTTGTTGTCGCGACGGCCATAGCGGTTGTACACACGCAGCGTGGCATCGAGGTAGGACAGCAGGTGTCTGGGTTCCAGCCACGGTTTGATTAGCGCGCCGACCATGGGGGTACGCCCCAGGCCACCGCCGACATAGACCTCGAAACCGATCTCGCCCGCGTCGTTGCGCTTGATATTGATGCCGATGTCGTGCACCAGGATGGCGGCGCGGTCTTCCAGCGCGCCATTCACCGCGATCTTGAACTTGCGCGGCAGGTGGGCGAACTCGGGGTGGAAGGTCGACCACTGGCGGATGATCTCGCACCACGGCCGCGGATCGACGATCTCGTCGTGGGCGATGCCGGCGAACTGGTCGGTGGTGGTGTTGCGCACGCAGTTGCCGGAAGTCTGCACCGCGTGCATCTGCACCGAGGCGAGCTCACCGAGGATGGCCGGTACGTCCTTCAGTTCGGGCCAGTTGTACTGGATGTTCTGGCGCGTGGTGAAGTGGCCGTAATCGCGATCGTAAGTGCGCGCGATATGCGCCAGCTTGCGCACCTGGTAACTCGCCAGCATGCCGTAGGGCACGGCGACGCGCAGCATGGGCGCGTGGCGCTGGATATAGAGGCCATTCTGCAGCCGCAGCGGGCGGAATTCGTCGTCGGTGAGCTCGCCGGCGAGATAGCGGCGGGTCTGGTCGCCGAACTGCGCAACGCGCGCATCGACGATACCTTGGTCGATCGGATCGTACTGGTACATGATGTATGACTACAAAACCGATAAAGATGGCCAGATGATATCAGTGTTATCGATAGATAAAAAAACCGATTTTCTATATGGATGAAGCGCGCGGTGCTAAGCACGGCGGGCATTGCGAGCCATTCTCATCCCCGCGCGGCGGGCTGCCATCCAGGAAGATGGCGATTGCGGTTGTCACGGTCAGCCGATAAGCTTTCGCTTCTTTTACAGCCCATGGCCACGCCATATCCAATGACCGCCCACCGCCAGTCCATTCAGCGTCTTGCCTACACGCCCCCTGCCTTTCTGATCGACCGCGTCGACCTCACCTTCGAGCTCGACGAGAGCAATACCAAGGTGCTGAACCGGCTGGTGGTCAAGCGCAATCCGGCGGCCGCCGATACGAGTGCACCGCTGGTGCTCGACGGCGAGGCGCTGTTGCTGGAATCGGTGAAGCTCGATGGTCGCCAGCTCGCGCCACATGAGTACGAGCGCTCTGACTCCACCTTGACGTTGCCCGGGCTCGAGCACGACGCCATCGTCGAGATCGTCACCCGGGTGAACCCGGCCGCCAATACCAGCCTGATGGGGCTCTACGTGTCGGGCGGAAATTTCTTCACCCAATGCGAGGCCGAGGGCTTTCGCAAGATCAGCTACTACCTCGATCGGCCGGACGTGATGGCCAAGTTCACCACCACCATCATCGCCGACAAGAGCCGCTGGCCGGTGCTGCTGTCCAACGGCAATCGCGTCGGCGAGGGCCAGCTCGACAAGAACCGGCACTGGGTGAAGTGGGTCGACCCGTTCAAGAAGCCGTCCTACCTGTTCGCCCTCGTCGCCGGCAAGCTGGTGTCGCTGGCCGACCGCTACACCACCGGCTCCGGCCGCGCGGTGAACGTCGAGATCTACGTCGAGCCCGGTAATGTCGATCGGTGCCATCACGCGATGGCCTCCGCCAAGAAGGCGATGCGCTGGGACGAGGAACGCTTCGGCCTGGAGTACGACCTCGATACCTACATGATCGTCGCGGTGTCCGACTTCAATATGGGCGCCATGGAGAACAAGGGCCTCAACATCTTCAATACGAAGTACGTGCTGGCCAAGCCCGAGACCGCCACCGACGCCGACTTCGACGGCATCGAATCGGTGGTGGCGCACGAATACTTCCACAACTGGACCGGCAACCGCGTCACCTGCCGCGACTGGTTCCAGCTCTCGCTCAAGGAAGGCCTCACCGTCTATCGCGACCAGGAATTCTCCAGCGACGTCGGCAGCCGCGCGGTGCAACGCATCCAGAACGTGCGCAGCCTGCGCGAATACCAGTTCGCCGAGGACGCGGGCCCGCAGGCGCATCCGGTACGGCCCGACAGCTACCTCGAAATCAACAACTTCTATACCTGGACCGTGTATGAGAAGGGTTCCGAAGTGGTGCGCATGTACGCCACGCTGCTCGGCCGCGAGGGCTTTCGCCGGGGCATGGACCTCTACTTCAAGCGCCACGACGGCCAGGCCGTAACCTGCGACGACTTCCGCGCCGCGATGGCGGATGCCAACAGCGCCGACCTCGACCAGTTTGCCCGCTGGTACAGCCAGGCCGGCACGCCGGTGCTCGATGTCGAAGGCGTCTACGACGCAGCCGCGCAGAGCTACACGCTGACGGTGCGCCAATCGTGCCCTGCCACGCCGGGCCAGCCCGACAAGCTGCCGTTCCACATTCCGCTCTCGGTCGCGCTGTTCGGCAGCCGTGGTCAGCCGCTGGCGCTGATGCTGGATGGCGAAGTGCAAAGCGAGGCGACGAGCCGGGTGCTGCAGCTACGTCAGGCGCAAGAGCGCTTCGTATTCGTGGGCATTGCCGAGCGCCCCATCCCTTCGCTGCTGCGCGACTTTTCCGCGCCGGTGCGTCTGAACTACCCGTACACCGACGAGGAACTCACCTTCCTGATCGCCCACGACGACGACGCCTTCGCCCGTTGGGAAGCCGCCAACAGCTATGGCACGCGCCTGCTGCTCGATGGCTACGCGGCGGCGCAGCGTGGCGAGGTAGTCACGGTGCCCGCAGGCTACATCGATGCGCTGGGCAAGCTGCTCGCCAACGACAGGCTCGACCCTGCCCTCGTTGCGCTGATGCTGGAGCTGCCAAGCGAGCAGTTCCTGTTCGAAGCGCTGAACGAAGTCGACCCCGGCCTGCTGATCCAGGTGCGCACCAGCGTGCTGGAAACGCTGGCGCGGGAGCTGCGCGGCCCCCTGCTCGCCACCTACCAGCGGCTGAATGACGGAATGCCCTATCGCTTCGACGGCGAAGCCATCGCCTGCCGCAGCCTGAAGAACGTGTGCCTGACCATCCTGGCCGAGCGCGAAGGCCCCATGGTCGCGGAACTCTTGACCAACCAGTATCGCCGCGCCGACAACATGACCGATCGCCTAGCCGCGCTGAAGGCGCTGGCCAATCGCGAGCATCCCGAGGAGTTCGTCGAGGACTTCGCGCAGATGTGGCAGGACGACGCGCTGGTGATGGACAAGTGGTTCACGCTGCAGGCGATCAGCCGGCGCGAGGGCGCGCGCTCGCGCGTCGAAGCGCTGATGAGCCACCCGGCGTTCTCGCTGAAGAACCCGAACAAGGTGCGCGCGCTGATCAGCGCCTTCTGCCACCAGAACCTGCTGCACTTTCATGCCAGCGACGGTTATGGCTACGCCTTCGCCGCCGACCGCATCATCGAACTCGATCGCATCAACCCGCAGATCGCCGCACGGCTGGCAGCCTGCTTCAACCGCTGGACCAAGCTCGAACCGGCACGTCGCGCGCTGATGAAGGGCGAACTCGAACGCATCGCCGCCACCGCCGGCCTGTCACCCGACACCTTCGAGATCGTGAGCAAGGCGCTGCAGCAGTGAGCGAGTCGGGGCCGATCGAGTGGATGATAGGCCCCGCAACGCTGGCAGATGCACCGGCCATCCTGGCGCTGCAGCGGCTGGCCTATCGCAGCGAAGCCGAGCTGTACGATGACTGGACCCTGCCGCCGCTGACCCAGACTTTGGCGGCCCTACAGGCAGAATTCGCATCCGGCATCGTGCTGAAAGCCGAGTACGGCAGCGAGTTGGTCGGCTCGGTACGCGCCTTGCGGGTCCAAGGGGAAGGCCGGATCGGCCGGTTGATCGTGCACCCGGAGCGGCAGCGCCAAGGCATAGGCTCGGCACTGCTGCGAGCCATCGAGTCCGCCTGCGGCACCGAACGCTTGGTGCTGTTCACCGGCAGCCGCAGCGAGGGCAATCTGCGGCTCTACCAACGCCATGGCTATGTCCGTAGCCATACAGCGGTGCTGTCGCCCGCGGTGGAGCTGGTGTATCTGCAGAAGCAGCTCGACTGACGGCAGTGGCCCGCCCGAAGCCGCCCGGCTACGAACCTGCCCGCCGCCGCCGCCGGGCACTGAGCCAAAGCGAGGCCAGGAACAACGCGACCGGCATCAAGAAAGTCCAGGCGACCTCATAGGGGCTGAGCACGCGCTCCAGACTGCGGTTAAACCACGGGGCAATGAAGACGAACAGCCAGAGCGGAGCGAGCAGCAGGTTCTTACAGAATGCCCACAAGCGGCCTCCCCGTCCGGCGCGAGCGGTCTGCCAGGCCAAGAACGCCACGAACAGCAAGGCCAGGAACGGCATGCCGACGAACGCCAGGAACAAGCCATCGCCGTGGGCATGCGCGATTCCGGGCATGAACAGCAGTACCCATGCCAGACGCATCAGGCTCAAGGCTAGCGCTCGCGTGGCCGCGAGTTGAATTCGTCGATCAGCTTCTGCTCGCGCTGCGATTCGCGCTTGAGCTCATCCTGATCGTGCCGCACCTTGAGCGCTTCGAACGCCTTCACCTTCTTCTCGCACTCCAGCCACGCCTGCTTTTGCTGCGTGTAGACCTGCTCCAGCCGGACGATCTCACCCTGCTGCGCCGTTGCAGCGCCATCGAGTTTGCCAAGAAATTGCTGGAAATCGCGGTATTGGGTCACCGTCATGCCACCCTGCCCACTCGCCATCAGGCGGTTGCGATACTCGCCGCGAAACACTTCCACCTGCTCCAGCTTCTGCGTGGCCGACACGATGGCCGCCTGCGCAGCCTGCATGGACCGCGCAGCCTCTTCGCGCTCGTCGATCGCGAGTTCAAGCAAGAAGGCGAAGCGAAACTTGGCCACGGCTCAGTATCCGAAAGCAAATGGGATCAACTGCTGAACAACTGGGCGAGCTTCATTCTAGCGCCGGCGTAGGATTCGCGTTCATGCACCGCCTGCTGCAAGAAGCGCTCGAACGACGGATGGCGGCGGATGGCATCGTCGAGTATGGGATCGGAACCCGGCGCGTAGGCACCGACCGCGATCAGGTCACGCGAGCGCTGGTAGCGCGACCAGAGATACTTGAACTTGCGCACCACCTCCAACTCCTCGTGCGGCACGATATCGTGCATCACCCGCGAGATCGACGCCTCGATATCGATGGCCGGGTAATGCGCCGCCTCGGCAAGCTGGCGCGACAGCACGAAGTGGCCATCCAGGATGGCGCGGGCATTGTCGGCGATCGGGTCCTGCTGATCGTCACCTTCGGACAGCACAGTGTAAAACGCCGTGATCGAGCCACCGCCCTCGCGGCCGTTGCCGGCCCGCTCAACGAGCTGCGGCAAGCGGGCGAACACCGAGGCCGGATAACCCTTGGTCGCCGGCGGCTCGCCGACAGCGAGCGCGATCTCGCGCTGCGCCATCGCGTAACGCGTCAGCGAATCCATGATCAGCAGAACGTGCTTGCCCTCGTTGCGGAAGAATTCGGCAATGCTGGTGGCGTAGGCCGCGCCATAAAGCCGCAGCAGCGGCGGCGTGTCGGCCGGTGCGGCCACCACCACCGAGCGGGCCAGGCCCTCGTCGCCGAGGATGTTCTCGATGAAATCCTTCACTTCACGACCACGTTCGCCGATCAGCCCGACCACCACCACATCGGCCGTAGTGTAACGCGCCATCATCCCCAGCAGCACCGACTTGCCAACACCGGAGCCGGCAAAGAGGCCCAGCCGCTGGCCGCGGCCGACGGTGAGCATGGCATTGATCGCGCGCACGCCCACATCCATCACGTGGCGCACCGGCTCGCGATCCATCGGGTTGTACGGCCGGGCAAACAGCGGCATATAGCCTTCCTGCACCAGCTTGCCCTTGTTGTCGAGCGGGCGCCCCAGCCCGTCGAGGATGCGCCCGAGCAGGCCCCAGCCCACCGGCACCTGACGACCGTGGTCCTCCAGCCGGCGCTGCGGCGGTCGCGACTTGCCGTATTCCGGTACCCAGGCGGCGATATCCTCGTGCGGCGTCACTTCAGCACCGGGCTCGACGCCGTACAACTCGGCGATCGGCATCAAAAACAGCTTGTCCTCCTGAAACCCGACCACCACGGCCTCGACCGGATGACCCGACGGCGTCATCACGTCGCATGAGGCGCCGATCGGCAACTTGAGCCCAACCGCTTCCAGCACCAGGCCGGACACGCGCGTCAGCCGTCCGCGTGGCGTCCACGGCCGCACCCAGTTCACCGCATCGCGGGCATCGCGCAAATACTGCTGGGCAGCTGCAAATGCGTCACTCATCAGTCGCATCCGGCTCAACCTGCGCCGGGCTGGCCTCGGCAGCCAGTGGCGCTACGGGCGGTTCATGTTCGGCAGCTGGGGCGTGCCACGCCAGATCGGGGTGTTGCTGGCGGCCCAGCACGCGGGTCAGGTGGGCCCAGCGTTCGGCCAGGGTCAACTCGATCCGGGTATTGGCGGTATCGATCCTGCAGCCGCCGGATTCCATCGTGGGATCAGGCACCAATCGCCACACTTCGGGCGGCAGCTCCACCGTCAACTGGACTTCCAGTGCGGCCAGATCATCGGGATTGAGCAGCAGCCTGGCCGGCGCCTTGGCGGGCGGCAGGCCGGCCAGCGCCTCGCGCACCAAGGGCAGCAGCAGCGCGCGATCGGCGCTGACCGCCTCGCGCGCCAGCTGGCGCGCGATCACCAGTGCCAGATCCAGCGTCTGGTCGGCGAGCTCGGTCTCGAAGCGCGTGGCCATGCCTTCCAAGGTCGTCAACACCGCCTTGAGCCGCGCAGTTTCCGCTTCTGCCGCCAGACGCCCGGCTTCGAGTCCTGCTTCGAAGCCTTCGCGCTGCGCCTGCTGCTGGATGGCGTCGATTTCCTCCGCGGTCGGCCACTGTACCGCGGGCTCAGCTTCGGGTACCGGCTCGGCTTCAACCACCACGGGCGGCACTGCGGCCACCGCAGCAGCCGCGGCAGCGTGGGCTGCGGCTTCGGCCTGCTCGGCCGCCAGCGCCGCTTCACGCGCGACCTGTTCGGCGCGGTCGCGCTCAGCTGCCTCTTCGTTCAGCGCACCCAGTTCCCACCGCTCCCAGGCGGTCAGGTCTTCTCGGGGAATCACGCGGCGCGGCGGCGTGGGCATGGCTGGAATCTCAAAGGGCAGTGGGTGGCAAGCAACAGGGCCGCTTGCGATGCGGCCCTGTGAGACAAGGATAAATCGAGTCGGTGGATATGGCGAGCCCGCAGCGAGGGAGCCCGCTATTCGACGAGGCCCTCGTCACCCTTGCCGGATAGCACGATCTGGCCTTCGTCGGCGAGGCGACGCACGATCTTGAGGATTTCCTTCTGCTCCGATTCGACTTCGGAAAGCTTGACCGGGCCCTTGGCCTCCAGGTCGTCGCGCAACATTTCAGCGGCGCGTTGCGACATGTTCTTGAACACCTTGTCGCGCAGCGCCTGGCTGGTGCCCTTGAGCGCGATCACCAGCGAATCGGACTGGATCTCGCGCAGCAGCAGCTGGATGCCGCGATCGTCGATGTCGAGCACATTGTCGAAGGTGAACATCTTGTCCTGGATGCGCTGCGCCAGCTCCGGATCGTATTCGCGGATGCTGGAAATCGCGGCGGCTTCGACCACCCCGCCCATGAAGTTGAGGATTTCGGCGGCCATCTGCACGCCACCCATCGCGCTCTTCTTGAGCTTGTCCGAGCCCGACAACAGCTGGGTGAGCACGTCGTTCAGTTCCTTGAGCGCCGCCGGCTGCACGCCTTCGAGCGTGGCAATACGCAGCAGCACGTCGTTGCGTAGCCGCTCGGTGAACTCGGCCATGATTTCGGACGATTGATCGGGTTCCAGGTGGACGAGGATGGTGGCGATGATCTGCGGGTGTTCGTTCTTGATCAGTTCGGCCACCGCGGCCGAATCCATCCACTTGAGCGATTCGATGCCGTTGTTGTCGTTTCCCTGCAAGATGCGATCGAGCAGGTTGGCAGCCTTGTCCGAGCCCAGCGCCTTGGTCAGCACCGAGCGGATGTATTCGTCGGCTGCGCCCAGGTTGGCCCGGTTCTGGGTCGAGGAGATAAAGTCGCCGAGCACGGTATCGACTTCCTCGCGCTTGACCGCGTTCATATTGGCCATGGCGAAGCCGAGTTTCTGCACTTCCTTGGGGCCGAGGTACTTGAACACATCGACCGCGGCTTCCTCGCCCAGCGTCATCAAGAGGATGGCACTGCGGCGCACGCCCTCCTCGTTCATATTGGCTGCCATGCTGCTGCTCCCAGAGGCCCTTTAGCCGACCCTGTTGGGGTTGGTGGATTCTTCTTCCTGGCTCATCCATTCGCGCAGGATGGTCGCGACCATGCGTGGATCGGTCTTGGCGATTTCCTTGCTCTGCTGCAGCAAATCGGCAAAGGCGGCGGAGCGGGCGGCATCCTGCTCTTCATCGGCCTCGCGCGCCAAGACTGCGGCTTCGTCTTCGGGCTCGCCCTCGCCCAGATCGACCACAAAGGTACCCGGCTCTTCGCGCGGCCGTGCCATGTCCTTCATCAACGGACGCACCACGAAGAACAGCAGGTAGAGCACCACGAGGCCGATCAGCGCGAGCTTGATCAGCTCGGCGTAGTTGGCCTTCACGTAATCGAGCGCCTTGTCCTGCAGCGGCCTGTCCTCGAGCGGCATCGAATCGGCAAACGCTGCATTGACGAGGTTGACCGAGTCGCCACGCCGGTCGTTGTAGCCAATGGCCTCGCGCACGAGATTGGTCAGTTGCGTCACTTCCTGCGGGCTATACGGCACGTAGGTCGATTTGCCCATCTTGTCGACCCCGGGCTTGTAGTTGACCACGACCGCAGCGGAAAGGCGCTTGACCGAGCCGACCGGCTGCTTGACGTGCTGCACCGTCTTGTCGACTTCGTAGTTGGTGGTCGACTCGCGCCGACTGTTGCGGCTGCTCGCCGCAGCGGCCGATGCAGCACCCGCCACCGGCGCGGTGATCGGCGCGGCGGCCGCCCCGGGGGGCTGGTTGGACAAGGCCCCGGGAACACCGGCCGGCGCTTGCTCGTTATTGCTGCCATTCATGCTCAGCGATTGCTGGCTGCGGATGGCGGCTTCGGAGGCATTGTTGGGCTTGAAGGTCTCGGAGGTCTGCTCGACTTCGGCAAAATCGAGCTGGGCGGTGACCTCGGCGCGGACATTGCCCTTGCCGACGATGGGCTCGAGAATGGCCTGTACCCGCTCGACGTAATTCTTCTCGACGTGCTGCACATACATCAGCTGGCGTGCGTCCAGGCTAGAATTGTTGAATTCGGGCGAGCGCGACAGCAGGTTGCCATCCTGGTCGACCACAGTGACGTTCTTGACCGGTAAGGACGGCACGCTGGACGAGACCAGATGGACGATCCCCGCCACCTGCGCGTCGTCGAGTACGCGCCCCGGGCGCAGAGTCAGCATCACCGAAGCGGTGGGTTTTTGCTGGTCGCGCAGGAACACGGTCTGCTTGGGGGTGGCCAGATGCACGCGCGCCTTCTCGACGGCAGCAACGGTTTCGATCGAGCGCGCGAGTTCACCCTCGATCGCGCGCTGGTAGTTCACCTGTTCGGCGAACTGCGAAATACCGAATCGCTGATTATCCATCAGCTCGAAGCCGACATTGCCGGACTTGGGTAGGCCTTGCGCCGCCAGTTGCAGCCGGGTGTCGTAAACCTTCTCGGCAGGCACCGAAATCGTGCCACCCCCTTCGAGCTTGTAGGGCACATTGGCCTGTTGCAGCGCCTGGACGATGGCGCCGCCTTCGGCATCGGGGACATTGGTGAAGAGGATGCGGTACTGCGGCTCGCGCGACCAGAGCGAAAAACCGATGATCAGCGCAACGACAGCCGCGACGCCGACCATGATGGCGATGCGGCGAGGCCCGGACAGCGCGGCGAAGCGCTCGCGCAGTGCATTGGGCCTTGCTGCAGTAATGAGATTGCCCTCAGCCGCTACGCCTGCCTCTGCCATAGATTACCGTGATTACCCCGAGCAGAACCGCAGGTCAGACCTGCATGTTCATGATTTCCTGATAGGCACTGACGAGCTTGTTGCGCACCTGTACCATGGTCTGGAAGGAGAGCGATGCCTTTTGCAACGAGACCATCACTTCCTGCAGGTCGGCCTGCGGGTCGCCGGCCTGGAACGCGGCCTGCTGGGCCTGCGATTCCTGCTGCATCTGGTTGACCTGATCGAGCGAACTCTTGAGCAGATCGGCAAAGTCGGGGGTATCGGCCGCTGGCGCGGCAGCCGGCTGCTGGCCTGCCGCCAGCGAGGACATGGCCTTGAGTTCACCCAGCAGTTGGTCGATTCCTTGCACGCTCATTGGCTCGCCTTCCTATCAGCGAATTCTAGGGTTGGTAACCTGCCTCTAGCAAGCAAATCCTGCGCCAGCTCAAGCAACGTTGCACAAGCGGCACTCAAACAGACAGATCGCCATCTTCCTCACGGTATTGCTGCAGCTTATACCGCAGCGTGCGCTCGCTCATGCCAAGCCGCTCTGCGGCAAGCTTGCGCACCCCCGCGCACGCCTTCAACGTTTCCAGAATATGGTGCTTCTCCAGTCCCTTGATATCGGTCGGCGCAGCGCTTTCCTCAGCCTGTGTGGGCGAGCGCACTGCCGGCACGGCGGCAGGCTTTGCCGCCTGCTGCGGCAAATACAGGTGTGACAACTCGATCCGATCGCCCGGCGCCAGGATCAGCGCACGCTGCACCACGTTGTCGAGTTCGCGGATATTGCCCTCCCACGCGTGCACTTCGAGCTGGCGCTGCGCCGCGGCATCCAGCGTTGGCGTGCGACGGCCCATCCGTGCAGCATGCCGGGCCAGCATGGCTCGCGCCAGCGGCAGGATGTCGCCCGCTCGCTCGCGCAGCGCGGGAATGGCAAGCGGAAACACATTGAGCCGGTAATAGAGATCCTCGCGGAACTGCCCTGCCGCCACGGCTTGTGCCACGTCGCGGTTGCTGGTGGCGATGACACGCACATCCACCTTGAGCGCCTTGCTGCCACCGACCCGCTCGACCTCGCGCTCCTGCAGCACCCGCAGCAGCTTGGCCTGCAACGCAAGCGGCATCTCGGTGACCTCATCGAGCAGCAGCGTGCCGCCATTGGCCTGTTCAAACTTGCCAATATGCTGGGTAGCGGCGCCCGTGAACGCGCCACGCTCGTGGCCAAAGAAAGTGGATTCGAGCAGTTGCTCGGGGACCGCCGCGCAGTTGATGGCCACAAAGGGCTGGTCCGCGCGGTTGCTGGCGCGATGGATGAAACGAGCCAGCACCTCCTTGCCGGAGCCCGATTCGCCGGAAATCAGTATCGAGGCATCGGAGGCGGCCACGCGGCGCGCGATGTCGAGCAGGCCGCGCATGGCCGGGTCTTCAGCGATGACGCTTTCGTCCTCGCTGCCTGGCAACATGTACTTGGCCACTTCCTGCAGCAACTGGTCCGGCTCGAACGGCTTGGGCAGGTAATGGCAGGCTCCCGCGTGCAGCGCGGCCACCGCACGTTCGACCATGCCATACGCCGTCATCAGCATGACTGGCAAGCCGGGATAGCGCTGCTTCACCTCCAGCAGCAGCGTCTCGCCATCCATGGGCTTCATCTGCACATCGGACAGCACCAGCGCGACGCGCTCACGCTCCAGCAAGGCCAGCGCGGCCTCGCCGTCGGTCGCGCTCACCACCGCGTGCCCGCCCAGTTCCAGCGTGTCGGTCAGCGCCTCGCGCAGGTCGTCGTCGTCTTCGACGATGAGGATGGGCAGCGGCAATGTGTTCTCCGTATTCGGTTTCAGCCGCGCTTCAATCGCGGCGGGCGCACAGCGCCAGCAATCTGGGCGCAATATCCTTGAGCGGCAGGACCTCGTCCACCCCGCCCATGGCAATCGCTTCTTTGGGCATGCCGTACACCACGCTGGTGGCTTCGTCCTGCGCCAGCGTGTACGCGCCTGCATCGTGCATCTCGCGCATGCCGACGGCCCCATCGCGCCCCATGCCGGTCAGGATCACCCCCACGACATTGCCCCCACCCACATTGGCCGCGGAACGGAACAGCACGTCGACCGCGGGACGGTGTCGGTTTACCGCTGGTGCCTGCGATAGCACACAGGTATAGCCTGCCGGCCCCAGCGCCAGCAATAGATGCGAATGCCCCGGTGCGACATAGGCACACCCCGGCCGCAACCGCTCGCCGTGCTCCGCCTCCTTCACCTGCAATTTGCAGATGGCGTCGAGCCGCTCGGCAAAGGATTTGGTGAAAAGCTCGGGCATGTGCTGCGCGATCAGAATGGGTGGCGTATGGGCAGG
Organism: Chitinolyticbacter albus; assembly: GCF_024437655.1. Taxonomy (GTDB): domain Bacteria; phylum Pseudomonadota; class Gammaproteobacteria; order Burkholderiales; family Chitinibacteraceae; genus Chitinolyticbacter; species Chitinolyticbacter albus. Next base: position 46,101 of record NZ_JANBVF010000014.1, on the reverse strand, counting down.
CAAAGGCAAAAGCAGCAACTTGAGTGCTTCGGTTCCTCCGGTGGAGGCCCCCACCACGATCACGCGCTCGCTGCACGCCGGAAGCCGCGGTTGCAAGGGCAACACCACGTCGGCGCTATGACTGGGCGGCACAACTGGGGTGGGCATCTGCTCGCGCGCGGCACGCAGCGTAGATCGGAGATGTTCGAGCTCGTCAGCCATGGATGAACAAGAGAGGAAACGGCCGGCGGCCGCCTGCTGTCATTCTGGGCGACGAAAGCCGCCGTCCGCAAGCTTCTATTCCCGTACGCGGTAGTAGGCGTGTACTTCGTTGCCCGACCCGCGGTAAAACACCGTGGCGCAGAGCGAGCGCACCAGCGCGATGCCGCGGCCACAGAGGCCGCCCGCCGTGGCAAGATCGGTCTCGAGCCACGTGCTGGCGTCAAAACCGGTTCCGCTGTCCTTCACCACGACATGCAGGTAGCTCTCGCCCTCGATGTGCAAGCCGGAGAGGTCGATTTCGACGAAGCCCGAGTTCAACGCGGCAAGACGGTGTGAACGCTCGACCAGATATTGCTCGATGCCGTCAGGCTCGCGCTTGATCGATGAATCAAGGCCCAGCACGCCATGGTCGAGCGCATTGACGAACAGCTCGGTCAGGATCAGAAAAACGTCGGATTGGCTCTCGTGCTGTCCGAGCACCTTGTTGATGAAACTCATCATGAAGGGCACGGTATTGATGTGCCGCAGCTCGCTGGCACCGAGCTGCATGCTGTAACGCCACTCGGGTTCGATCTGGCTGGGAAGCCGTATCGGCACCATGGCTCCGTCACGCATGGCACCACGCACCGGCGTCGGCCGTGGCAGGCCGCAATGCGCCATGATCAGCGAAATATCATCGTGGTGCAGCTCACCGTCCAGATGCTCCGCCAGCGCCTGCTGCACATCACCCATCCACGATTTGGGTTGCGCGCGGGCAATCAGGTCCAGCAAGCGCTGGGCGCCAAACGCCTCACCCACGGGGCTGCGCGCCTCGATCAAGCCATCCGAATAGGCTAGCACGGTGCCTGGGCCATCGAGGTAGTAACGCTCCGGGATCACGTCCATCGCTTCGGTCGGCACGATCCCGAGCGGCAGGTGCGATGACTTCCACAGATGCCGCGCCGTGCCATCGGCATCGATCAGCTGCACGGCCGGCATGCCGCCATTCCAGACATCGACACACCCGTTGGCCTCGTCGATCGCGATCAGCACCACGCAGACAAAGCGGCCCACCGGCAAGACCTGGCGCACCTTGTTGTTCATCTCGGTCAGGATATCCGAGATGGCATAGCCCTTCTCCGTCATGCTGTAGAACGGCTGTGTCAGCGGCAGCACATTGAGCGCCGCGGTCAGGCCATGGCCGATGCCGTCGGCCAGCAGCACATACAGCGATTGCCCTGGCGTGCGTGCTGCGGCGATCAAGTCTCCAGACAGGCTTTCCGCCGGCGTGAGCCAATAGTCGAGTTGGGGGTCATACAGGCGCTCGGCGTTCACCATCTGTTCCATCAGATGGCGCACCACGCGCTTTTCTTCTTCGGCGCGGTCATAGTAATCGGCGAGCTTGGCCGACTGCTCACGCACCTTGCGATTCAGTTCCAAGGTGCGATCGAAGGCCTTGAGCTTGGCCTCCAGCACGCGGAAATTGACCGGCTTGTTGATATAGCCGTCGCCACCCCGCTCGATGGCTTCGGCCAACCGGTTTTCCTCGCCGATGCCCGTGACGAAGACCACGGGCACCCAGCTTTCGCCGGCCTCTTCCTTGATCGCGATGGCGGCCTCCGGGCCACTCATCACCGGCATCATCATGTCCATCAACACGAGGTCCGGGCGATCTCGCCGCCACGTTGCCAGCGCCTCGGCCCCATCGCGTGCGACGATGGCAACGTGCCCCAGGGCCTCGACGAACCGCGAAATCAACAGCAGAACTGCTTCGGTATCGTCGACGACCAGTATTTTCATGCGCTGGGCGGCAATTTAGCGAATGGTGAAAATTTTGCCGAAGCAGGCAATTTCGAGCACCTGCTTCACGGTGTCGCGACAATTGACGAGGGCCAAGGCCTTGTTCGCCACACCGATTTTTTCCTTCAGCAACAACAACATGCCCAGTGCCGAGCTATCCAGGTAGTTCACATTCTGGAAATCGACCAGAACTTCCTTTACCGACGGATCGGCAATCAGTGTCTCGCACACCTGACGAAATTCGCGGTGGGCACTGAAGTCGAATTGGCCCGACAGCACGACACGGCCAACATCACCTTCGATCTCAACGGTAGGCGTCATAACGCGGCAACCTCTCTCTACTTGCGACTGGATTCATGCTTCGCCTGACATCACCATTCAGCGATGCGGCGCTTCACACCTTAGATGCCGCGCTTGCCAGAGGCAACCGCAGCGTGAATTCACTCCCCTGACCTGGCGCCGACACCATGGCAACCTGCCCGCCGAACTGCAACATCAGGTTTTGCACGATGGCAAGCCCAAGCCCGGTGCCTTCCTTGCGCGTGGTAAAGAACGGTTCGAACAATCGCTCCTGAACCGCGTCCGACATCCCCGCACCGGTATCGGCAACCACCACCCTGGCCTCGCTCTCGAGGACGGCGACCGACACCGTGATTGTGCCACCGCTCGGGGTTGCATGCATGGCGTTGTCAAGCAAGTTGAGAACCACGCCCTGCAGTTCCTTTCGATTGGCCACAACTTCGATTGCATCAGCGGGAAGCAAGGTTACCAGTTTCAAACCAGCCCCCTCCAGCAAAGGCTGCATCGTCTGTAGCGCATCGCGCACACAGGCCACCAAATCGAACCCCTCCTGCTCCAGCGTCTGGCCGCGTACGAAACGCAACATGTTCTGGATCAGGGACTCCAGGTGCCTGAGGCGCGCCAGCGTCTTCTCCGCGAAGCGTCGCCTGTCCACGTCGCCCAGCTCCGGCTTGGTGAGGTGAGCGCTATATAACAGTGCCGTTGCCAGCGGCGTGCGCAGCTGATGCGCAAGCCCCGCCGCCATTTCACCCATCGCCGCCAGTCGCTTGTGCCGGTCGAGATCCTGCTGCAGGTTCCAGCTTTCGGTCAGATCCTGCACCAGCACGATGCGATGTGTTTCCTCCGGCATGTCGCTGTAGAGCACCCCCAGGCGCAGCTGCCCGGTCTCGCACGGGTTGAGCCAGGAGTCCGAAGCCTCATCACGCTGCAAATGGGTCGCGGCAAACTGTTGAAACAGCTCGCCCTCTTTCAACGGCGTCAACATCCGGCGTGCGGCCGGATTAAGCGCAATCACCCGGCCTTCGCCGTCTATTTCGACCACGCCCGCCGGCAAATGCGCCAACAGTAGCGACAAGCGTCGTGATAGCGCAGCTTTCTGCTCCAATTCCCGTCGCAAATTGCCATTGGCAATTTCGAGTTGGCGCGTGAGCGATTCGACCTGCCTCTGCAGCTCAGAGTAAGCCTCAGTAAGCTGCTCGGAAGCAACAGCAAATAGCGAAAACGCCGTTTCCAGCTCTTTGGGGTCCATCCCCGCCGCAGGATCAGCCAACAGAACGCTCCTTGTTGCTTTTAGGCTTTTGCATTATAAAGACCGTAAATCCGCACCCTGCCTTGATTTGCGCCAATTCTAGGGTTAAAACCGATTGACTCGCCAAGCGGGTATCGCCATTCTGACAAGCGAGCCATGATCGCACTGGCAATTGGGTCCGCTTCATCATTATTCTTACTGGCCAGTTCCTGGCCTTGTGCTTTGGAGTCGCATCGTGTCCGACCTGTTGAAAACCATCGATGCCAGAACCAAGCTCGCCGGCACCAACAAGCTGGAAATTCTGCTCTTTACGCTGGGCGTGGACCAACGCTCCGGCAGAAGGGAGAACTTCGGCATCAATGTATTCAAGGTACGCGAGGTCATGCGTACGCCGGAAATCACCCAGGCGCCAGAAATGCCTAACTCGGTCGAAGGCATGGTCAGCTTGCGCGGCACGCTGGTGCCGGTGATCGATCTGGCGCGCTACGCCGGTATCGCCACCGGATCCCGGCCCGAAATCATGATCGTGACCGAGTACAACGGCCACACGCAAGGCTTTCTGGTCGAAGCGGTCGATACCATCCTGCGGCTCGACTGGTCGTCGATGCGCGTGCCGCCCGATATGCTGGTCACCCAGATGGGTGGCCTCGTCACCGCGGTGACCGAGCTCGACAGTAACAAGCTGGTGATGATGTTGGACGTGGAAAAGGTCCTGGCCGAAACCACGCAAACCGACCAGACCATCGACACCAGCCTCGTTGTGCAGGATCACGAACTCGCCGACAAGACGGTGTTCTTCGCCGACGACTCCATCGTGGCACGCCGCCAGATCACGCTGACGCTCGATGCAATGAACGTGCACCACCAGCATGCCATCAATGGCAAGCGGGCCTGGGACGAGCTGCAGCGCATCGCGCAATCGGCGGATGTTCACGGCAAGACGGTGCGCGAGATGGTGCAACTCGTGCTCACCGACGTCGAGATGCCGGAAATGGACGGCTATATGTTGACCAAGCTGATCAAGAGCGATGCGCGCTTCGCTGGCATCCCGGTGCTGATGCACTCGTCCCTCTCCGGCGTATCCAACCAGAAGCTCGGCCAGTCGGTCGGGGTGGATGGCTATGTCTCGAAGTTCGAACCGCACAAACTGTCGGAAATGATCGCAGGCTTCCTGCTCAAGGACGCCTGAGCGGCGCCGCCCCTGACCCCGTAATCCCGGAGCGACTTCATGAGCCTGATCGCCGCCCAAGCCAATCTTCTCGAAAGCATCGACGCCCGCACCAAGCTGGCCGGCTCGAACAAGATGGAAATCCTGCTGTTCACGCTTGGCACGCGTGAAATCTTCGGCATCAACGTGTTCAAGGTGCGTGAAGTCTCGCAAACGCCCAAGATCACCAAGACCCCCAATATGCCACTGGGCGTGGAAGGGGTGATCTCGCTGCGCGGCAACATCATTCCGGTGATCTCGCTGTCCAAGTTCGTTGCCACGCAAGATCGCCCGCCGAACGCCAACAGTACGATGATCGTCACCGAGTTCTCCAAACACACCCAGGCCTTCCTGGTACACGAGGTGGACCGCATCATCCGCGTCGACTGGGACAAGGTGCGCGCCCCTGAATCGATGCTGGCGGGCAATCAGGCGCTGATCACGGCGCTGACCGAGCTGCCGGACGGCAAGCTCGTCTCGATACTCGATGTCGAACAGATCCTCTCCAGCGTGATTGGCGAACCGGTCATCCCTGATCTGCAGACCGCGCATATCAGCTCGGACGCCTTCATGTTCTTCGTCGACGACTCCGTGGTCGCGCGCAAGGAAATCGTCGGGGTACTCGACAAGATCGGCATCAAATACCACCAGGCCAACAACGGCAAGGAAGCGTGGGAAAAGCTGCAGAACCTCGCCAACCGCGCATCGCACGATGGCGAGCTGTTGCGGGAAAAGCTCAAAATGATCCTGGTCGATGCCGAGATGCCGGAAATGGATGGCTACGTGCTGACCAAGTACATCAAGTCCGACCATCGTTTCTCCGGCATTCCCGTCGTCATGCATTCCTCACTGTCGTCCAATGCCAACCGCGCCATGGGTGCATCAGTAGGTGTTGATGCTTATGTGGCAAAATTCGATCCTGTGGTGCTGGCCGACACGATCACGCCATTCATTTCCGGTTAAACACGAATAAACGATATGAAACGCCCGCCCGCAGGCTGGCGCATGGAGCTTGAAAGATGGCAGACAACAATATGCGTTTCCTTGTGGTGGACGATTTTTCCACCATGCGACGCATCGTACGCAACCTGTTGAAGGAACTGGGATTTTCCAACGTCGAAGAGGCGGAGGATGGCCAGGTGGCGCTACACAAGTTGAAGAACACCACGTACGAGTTCGTCGTGACCGACTGGAACATGCCCAATATGACGGGTATCGAGCTATTGCGCGCCATCCGGGCCGACGCCCAGCTCAAGCATCTGCCGGTGCTGATGGTCACCGCCGAGGCGAAGAAAGAAAACATCATTGAAGCCGCCACTGCGGGAGCCTCCGGCTACATCGTCAAGCCGTTTACCGCGGCGACTCTCGACGAGAAGCTGAAGAAAATCTTCGCCAATATGAACAAGTAAGAACAGGCTCAGACAGGAGGCAGGACGTGAGTGATCAAGCCCTCAATAGCGGCGATTCCGCCGAACTCGAAGCACTGTTCGACAGCATTGTGCATTCGCAGCAGGAAGATACCCCCGCAAGTGCAAGCGACGCCGGCGCAAGCGGTGGCAAGCCCGCCAACCTGGAGGATCTGGCCGAGCCTGCACGCTCGATGTTCGCGCAGATCGGCCACCTTACCCGCAAGCTGCACGACACCTTGCGCGAGCTGGGCCTCGACAAGTCGCTGGAGAAAGCTGCCTCGCAGATTCCGGATGCGCGCGACCGGCTGAGCTACATCGCCACCATGACCGAGAAGGCCGCCGAGCGTACACTCAACGCGCTCGATACCGCCCGCCCGCTGCAAGATGGCATTGCGGAACGTTCGCAGTCGCTGACTGCCGATTGGGACAAGCTCTATGCCAACCAGTTGTCGGTCGACGAGTTCAAGGCACTGGTCGAAAAGACCCGCGCCCATCTCAAGGCCACTGGCAGTGAAACCGACCGGATCAACGCGCAGATGCTGGAAATCATGATGGCGCAGGATTTCCAGGATCTGACTGGGCAGGTGATCAAGAAAGTGCTCACCATGGTCAAGGACATGGAAGGCCAGCTGCTCGAATTCCTGGTGGCGTTCTCGCCGGCCAAGCACGAGGAAGGCCTACTGGCCGGGCCCGTGGTCAGCAGCGAAGGCCGGACCGACGTGGTCACCAACCAGGAGCAGGTGGATGACCTGCTCGAAAGCCTGGGCTTCTAAGCGCGGACAACGGATAGAGATCGGAGGTCCACATGAGTGACTTTGCCGGCATGGAAGACTTGCTGCAGGATTTCCTGACCGAAGCGTCGGATTTACTATCCGAGGTCGACAACAAGCTCGTCGAGCTGGAAAAGCGGCCGGACGACAAGCACCTGCTGAACGATATTTTCCGCGGCTTCCATACGATCAAGGGTGGCGCAGGCTTTTTGAACGTCGACGTCATGGTCAGCCTGTGCCACCGCACCGAAAACCTGTTCGACAAACTGCGCAACGACGAGCTCAAGCTCAACCCCGAGATCATGGACAGCATCCTCGCCGCCACCGGCGTGGTGCGCGACATGTTCGGCTCGCTCTCACAAGGGCGTGCGCCACAAGGCGCATCGCCCGAACTGATCGCCGAGCTTGACGCCGTTCTGAGTGGCCAAGCCGCTGCGCCGGCGCCCGAACCCGTAGCCACTCCCACGCCGGTGGCGGCGCCCGCGCAGGCCCCCGCCGCAGCGCCTGCCGGCGATGGCCCGGATTGGGGTGGGCTCTATAACGCCCTGCTCGGTGTCGAGGTCGTTGCCCAAGCTGCGCCGGTGCCGGCCCCTGCCGCGCCCAAGCCCGTGGTGGCAGCCCCTGTGGCGGCGGCTCCCGTGGCAGCGGCCATCCAGGAACCGATGCAGGCGCTCAAGCCTGCGCCAGCGGTCAAGGCCGCGCCGGCGCCGAGCCAGCAACTGTCTGCAGCCACGCAGGAAACGTCGATCCGCATCGATACCGTCCGCCTGGATCAGGTGCTCAACCTGTCGGGCGAAATCGGCCTCACCAAGAACCGGCTGACCACGCTGCGCAGCGACATCATGGCCGGACGCATGGATACCACCACGCTGAAGGCGCTGGACGAGGCCATCAGCCAGCTCGACCTCTTGGTCAGCGATCTGCAGAACGCGGTAATGAAGACGCGGATGCAGCCCATCGGCCGGCTGTTCCAGAAATACCCGCGCCTGGCGCGCGATCTCGCCCGTCAGCTGGGCAAGGACGTCGAGCTCGTCATCATCGGCGAGGAGACCGAGCTCGACAAGACCATGATCGAGGATCTGAACGACCCGCTGGTGCACTTGGTGCGCAACGCGGTCGATCATGGTGTCGAAACGATCGAAGAGCGGATTGCCGCGGGAAAATCGTCCAAGGCGGTGGTCGAGCTGTCGGCCACCCAGGTCGGCGACCATATCCTGATCGAAATCACCGATGATGGCCGCGGCATACGACCGGACGCCATCCGCAGGAAAGCGGTCGAAAAGGGTCTGATCGACGCCGAAACCGCCAACAGCCTCGATGACAAGCAGAGCCTGCAACTGATCTTCCTGCCCGGCTTTTCGACCAAGGACCAGATTTCCAGCGTGTCCGGCCGCGGGGTTGGCATGGATGTGGTCAAGACCAACATCCAGCGGCTGAACGGCCGTATCGATATCCAGTCGGTCGTCGGCGAAGGTTCGCGCTTCGCGATCTCGCTACCGCTCACGCTCGCCATCCTGCCGGTGCTGGTGGTCAAGGTCTGCGAGCAGGCGTTTGCCGTGCCACTCGCGATGGTGCGCGAGATCATCCCGATCCGGGGCGATCAGGTTCAGGAAGTTTCCGGTCGCGCCACCATCGTGGTGCGCGACGAGATCCTGCCGGTGAAATCGCTGGCTGCGCTGATTGGCTGGGAGGAAACCCAGGTCCCGCAGTTCGGCGTGCTGATGCAATCGGCGGAACACTCCTTCATTCTCGCCGTCGACAGCTTTGTCGGTCGCGACGACGTGGTGATCAAGCCACTGCAGAACATCCGGCCACGCGGTGTTGCCGGTGCCACGCTGACCGGCGACGGCTCGGTGGTACTGGTGCTCGATATGGAAGACCTGCTTTCGTCGACTAATGCCGATAGTTCGGCGGTGAAAATTTCACGACTGGTTGAAAATGCGACTTGAATGGCAGACTAGAAAGGCCGACGATAGAATTAGCCGACTCTGATATTCAAGCAGCCCCCGCCCCCCAGGATTCGAGACGATGACGCAAGAACACGCATTTATAGGCCGCCAACCCATTCTGAACCGGCAACAGCAGATCATCGGTTACGAGCTGCTGTTCCGCCTGAACAAGGAAGCCGTCAGCGCTGAATTCTCCAGCGATATGCAGGCTGGCACCAACGTGTTGGCCAACACGATTTCCAACATGGGCACCGATTGGCTGGTAGGCAGCAAGCTTGCCTTCATCAACGTCGCCGAATCGATGCTGGAAAGCAATTTCCTGGAACTGCTGAACCCGCAGCGCGTGGTGCTCGAAATCGTAGAGACCACGCATGCGACGCCAGAGCTGCTGGCCCGCCTCAAGGAGCTGCGCAATCAGGGTTTCGGCGTTGCGCTCGACGACTTCGTGCTGACGCCGCAGACCGCGCCGTTCATGGAGTACGCCAACTACATCAAGCTCGACATCCAGCAGCTCGGCCTGCCGCAGGTGCCGGCACTGTCGAAGGAGCTGCGCAAGTTCCCGGTGCTGCAAGTGGCCGAGAAGGTCGAGACCAAGGACGAGTTCAAGCAGTGCCTCGATATCGGGCTCGACTGCTTCCAGGGCTATTACTTCGCCCACCCGGAAACTCTGTCGGCCAAGGTGATCAACCCCAGCTACGCCAACATCCTCAATCTCTTGAACATGCTGCGGAACAACGCCGAGATCCGCGACATCGAGAATGCGTTGAAGCGCGACGTGGCGCTGTCGTTCAAGCTCTTGCGCTACATCAACTCGGTCGGTTTCGGCCTGTCGTGCGAGATCCAGTCGTTCCGCCACGCCGTCACCATCTTGGGTTACCAGAAGCTGTATCGCTGGCTGACGCTGCTCCTGGTGACTGCCGGCGCCGAAACCGGCGCGCCGCCAGCCCTTCTCAAGACCGCCGTCACCCGTGGCCGCCTGGTCGAACTGCTGGGTAGCCATCTGCTCGACGGGCAGGACCGCGACAACCTGTTCATCGTCGGCATGTTCTCGCTGCTCGACGTACTGCTCGACATGCCGCTCGATCGCATCCTGGAAACGCTGATCCTGCCCGAATCGATCACCGATGCCCTGATCAGCCGCTCCGGCATGTACGGCCCCTTCCTCGAACTCGCGGAAGCGTGCGAAGACCCGGGCATGAGCGAGGTACCGCGCCTGACCGAACAGCTGCAGATCACCCCGGAAATGCTCAACCGGGCTCATGTGCAAGCCTTGTCCTGGGTCGAGGAACTCGGTGTCTAGAACACCGACCACCCCGAAACCGGCAGAACTCCGGCGATAAAAAACCCCGCACTGGCGGGGTTTTTTATCGGGAAGGCCGCGCTCAATTGGAGAACGCGCTCGCTTCGACCACATTCCAGCCCTTGCCACGATTTTCCACGTCCGAACTCAGCTTGGCGGTACCCGCGCCATTCACCAATTCGGCGAACTTGGGGAACTGTGCCAGGACATCGGCGTTGGTCTGCCAAGGCGCCGGGTTGGCGATCTTGTAGGTATAGCTGAGCGAATGACGGCTGTAGTTCGAGGTTTCCTCGGCCACCTTGTCTTCGGCCACCTTGTCGACTTCCAAGGTACCGCTGCAGAAACCCGGGCCTGCGGGTTCGGTCAGGCCAGTGTAGAAATTGGTGCCGTCTTCAGTGACGGTGAACTGCACCTTGCCAGCTTCGCCTTCCACCGGGCCCACCTGGACGAGGCCGGCCTTCACCAGGGCGGCAAGCTGGGCGCCATTGGGCGCGGTCAGCGCTTCGTATTTCTCGTCGACCGGCTCGCCAAAGCGGACCGGCATCGGAATGCAGGTCTTTTCAGCGGTGCTGAGAAAGCTGTTGATCGAATTCACCAGCTCTTGCTGGTCAACGGCAGTGGATTTCTGCTCTTCGCCCGATTTGCCACAAGCGGCCAGGCCCAGTGCGGCCAGCACAACAACCACGGCCAGTCTCGTCGTTTTCTTCTGCATGGTGGTCCCCCTAGGTTTGCTTCACATCTGCAGGGCCAGAGAATAACACCCACATTCGGCTTGTGGTATCGATCACATCAAAATCGGTGGTCAACGTCGCCACAAACATGCATATCCACCGTCAACGTGCCGGATCGAAATTCAGCGCAACCGAATTGATGCAATAGCGCTCGCCCGTCGGCTCGGGACCATCGGGGAAGACATGGCCCAGATGAGCATCGCAATGGGCGCAGCGCACCTCCACGCGCGCCATGCCGTGGCTGTAGTCGGCAATGCGGACGATGGCTTCAGCATCGGCCTGCTGCCAGAAGCTGGGCCAGCCACAACCCGCGTCGAACTTGGTATCCGAATGAAAGAGCAGCGTGCCGCAACAGATGCAGCGATAGTCACCCGTCTCGCTGCGCCGATAGTGCTCGCCCGTGTAGGGCCGCTCGGTACCCGCCTGGCGGGTCACCCGATATTGCTCAGCCGACAGCTGTTGCCGCCACTCGGCATCGCTCTTCACGATCTTGTCGCTCATCGATTTGCACTCCTTATCACATCCGGCGCAGCGACGGCTCCAGCAACTGCGCGGCCCGGACCTGCCCCACCAGTCTATGCGCATCGTCGATCACGTAAACCAGCGCATGCTCTTGCAACATGGGGATCAGCACGGTCCACGGCAAGTGTGCCTGCACCGAAGCGGCTTCCCGCATCACCACGACCACATGCTCACCCGAGGCGCGCCGCAGCATGGCCTCGGCGACCGCCACCACCTGCGTGCTGGCAGGTCCCGCATCGCACAGCTCGCGCCAGCCTACGCGCCCTAGCAAGCGGTGCTGATCATCCGCGACCGCAACGTCGCCGTGGCTCAATAGCAGCGGCCAGACGTCGCTCACTGCAGCTTGCGGGCCGACTACAGCCGGCACCGGCACCGCCAGATCGCCGCAACGGGGCGCTCCGGGGCGCCGACCCAGCGCATGGCGCTGCACACCGGCCATGAGCTCGGCCAGCGTTTCCGGCGTGATATCGACCACTTCGCCCGCCTCGGCCAGCGCGGCAACCAGGTCTTCTTCTGCCAGCCGCGTGACAGTCGAGGTGGCCCGCTCGGTATCGCGTTGCGCCGGGTAACGCCGACCGCGCACCGCATTGTTGGCGAGCAAGGCAACGGCCAGCAGCAGCAAGGCATTCAGGCCCACGGGCAGCAAGGCAAAGCCGAAGCCGAGCTGGTGCACGCTGGCGCCGCCGATCACTGCGGTCAATGCAGCGGCACCACCTGGCGGATGCAGGCTGCGTGTGTAATGCATGGCGACGATGGCCGCGCCGACAGCGATGCCGGCCACCGGCCACGTTGCAGGCAGGTAACGGGCGCAGGCCACCCCGACCAAGGCGGAGATCACCTGCCCGCCCACCAAGGGCCAGGGTTGACCCAAGGGGCTATGCGGCAGGCCGAACACGATCACCGAGGAGGCGCCCATCGAGGCCACCAGCCAGGGTGCCGCGTCGCCGCCCACCACGCCATGGGTCACCCAACCGGTGATGAAGATGCCCAATACGGCAAACACGCCGGCGCGCCAGCGTTCCATGTGCCCGACCTGGGCGGGTGGCGGGAAAAAGCGTGCAAAGCGGCGCGGCCAGCGGCTGGAGGCAGAAAACATGGCAATGGGGCGAAACGGGATGCCGCATTCTATCGAATGCGCACCAAATCAGGGCGCATTTATCGCCTGTGCCACGGCGGCCACCACCGCCGGCCAGTCACCGGGACGCGGCTGGCGAAAGAGCCGCAGGCTGGGATACCACGGGCTGTCATCGCGATCCAGCAGCCAGCGCCAATCGGCGTCGAAGCGGCTCATCAGCCACACCGGCTTGCCCAGCGCACCAGCCAGGTGCGCCACCGAGGTGCACGAAGTCAGGATCAGATCGAGGCCGGCCATATAAGCCGCGGTATCGTCGAAATCCCGCCAGCTGCCACTGTCATCGACCAACTCGAAGCCGGCGGCGCTCGCTTCCTGCCCCTTGCCCTGTTGCAGGTTGTGCCAGCACACCCCAGGCACGGTGGCAAGCTGGCGCAAGAGGCCCAGTGGCACGGAACGCCGCGCGTTGTCCGCCTGGGTGGTGCTACCGGTCCAGCACAGGCCGATCCGTCGCCTGCCGGTCTCAAAGCGCGTTGGCGGCTGCGTGCTGCGCAGATAGGGTGTGGCATAAGCCGCCAGCGCTGCCTCATCGATCTTTAGCGCGCGCGCCAGCGACATCAGTGGCAACCAGTGCGTATAGCCATCCTGCGCTGGAATGGCATCGAGCACGGTGACCGTGTCGCCAAGGCTGGCTGCGAGCAAGCGCCATAGCGGCGTGGGGCAAACCAGAGTGACATGGGCAAAGCGGGTACGCAGCGCAGGCACGAAGCGCACGAACTGCAGCACATCGCCAAAACCCTGTTCGGCAATGATCAACAGGCGGGCCGTCGGCGCAACGGCGGCGCCTTGCCAGCGTTCCAGCGCAATCGCCGGCTCGGCAATGCCGCATGCCTGCCAGCGCGCTTCGTAGCCGGCCCAGCCTGATTGCCAGCGCGCTTCGAGCAGGTCCAGCGTGGCCAGCGCGTAGCGGCTGAGGGCGCTGTCCTCGATGGTCAATGCCTGCCGATAGCCGTCGCGGGCCGCTGGCCAGTCGCCCAGGGCGCGATGGCAACCGGCAAGGTTGTGCCAGGCGCCGGCATGGCGCGGCGCCTGCGCCAGTACCTCGCGCAAGAGCGCCAGTGCGGCGCTCACGTCGCCGCGGTCGCGCCACAGGCAAGCCAGGTTGTAACGGGCTTCGGTGTTGCCAGGCGCGTGCGCCAGCGCGGCCTGATAGTGCTGTTCCGCAGCGTCCGCCTCGCGCAGCTCGAGCAGCAGGTTGCCCAGGTTGTAGTGGGCCAGTGCGTTGCCCGGCTCGCGCTGCAATATCGCCAGCAGTTCGCGCCGCGCAGCCGGCGCGTCCCCTTGCACGCGCAACACAAAGGCCCAGTTCAGCCGCAGCGCGCTCGATTGCGGATCGATGGCGATCGCGCGCTGCAAGGCCCGGCTGGCGGCGGCGTGATCGCCCTGCCGCGCGCACGCCTGACCGAGCGCCGCCCAGCCCGCCACCGCCTGTGGCGCAACGGCAAGCGCGGCTTCGAGCAAATGGCGAGCCTTGCCGAAATCCCCGGCACGGCAAGCGGCGATACCGGCCTCGAGCGCCTGCGCTTCAGTCGCCATGCCTAACCCCAGCCGGTGATCAACCAGTTGGCCACACGGCTTGCCGCCGTTTCCCAGCCGGCATCCATCATCAAGGCGTGCCCTACACCGTTCACCCATTGCGGTTCGACGTGCCAGGCGTGTGCGGTGCTGCGGACATCGATGTGGGGAATGATGCGGTCATGTTCCACCCCCAACACCAGGCAAGGCAGGTCGGCAGGGTTGCGCACCATCAGCAACGGGTGCGGCATCATCAGTTCGGCCAGCGCCAGCGAGGATTCGGGTTGCGCCCGCGCGGCAAAGGACGCGAGCTGCTCTCGCCCCAGTTCCGGGCTGAATAGCAACTCGCGCAGCAGCGCCATGTCCAGCGTTTCCAGCCCCAGGTGCCACTGGAAACGATTGAGGCCCAGCAGCAAATGCGGCGCGGACCACCCCATGAACGCGAACGACGCGGCCAGCCCATATGGCGCAACGCTGGCCAGGAGCGCGAGTCCAGCCAACGGCGCCTCGCGGGCGTAGCGCTGGGCGATATGGCCACCCAGCGAATGCGCGATCAGGATCGGCGGCTGGGCGAGGCCAGCGCAGGCCTGTGCCAGGTCGGCCTGGTAATCGGACAATCCCAGCCAGTCGAGCCGTTCCCTGCCCGCGCTGCCGGCGTGACCGGACAAGCTCAGGGCGTGGCAGTCGTAGCCCAGCCCCGAGAAATAAGGCATGAAGGTCTCGGCCCAGCACCAGGCGCCGACATAGGCGCCATGCACGAACAGAAGCGGCGGCGCGCGCCGCGGCACGCCGGTGGGCGGACGATGGATGAGCTCGATGTCGCGGGCCATCAACGCACCAGCCCCACGCCGATGCGTAACCCCTCGGTCTTCTGGTTGTAGGTGCGCAGCGTTTCACTGTAGCCCTTCCAGTACTGCAGGTAGGCAAACAGGTCGAGGCCGGTCAGCGCCTTGAGCGGATAGGCGATATCGACCTGCGCGCCCGCCTTGCCGCTGTTGCCGATGCGGGCCAGCGAGCCCACGGTCAGCCCCTGGCCGTCGCCCGCCCGGAAGCGCCAGTCGACGTGACCGCGGTAATCGGCGATGTCCTTGTTGTTGTCCATATCGGTCACATAAGCGGCAAAGACCGGCGAGAACACCAGGTGGTGGCCATTGACATCCCCCCAGGTCAGCGTCGGCGTCAGGAACAGCTGGTTCAGGTCGCGCGATTCGTCACCGCCCTTGCCGTTGGACTCATGGCGAAAACCCAAGGCCAGATCGAAGCGGTCGGCAAAAGGCAGCCGGATGAAGTTGGCGCGCTCGTAAAACAGCTCAGGCTTGTAGCTTGTATCGTAGAACGGCGTGGAATCCGCGCTCAGATCCCACAGCGACGTCTGGGTATAGGCAAAGCGCAGTCCCCCAAGCCAGGGGTAGCGCTGGGCGATGACACTGTCGGGATCGAAGATCTGGTAACGGAAGCTGAACTGGAACCGCGCGTCCTCGCCATTGCCGTTGAACAGGAAATACATCGGCTCGTGCGGCGCGAAACGCGCCCCGGCAAAGTTTTGAAGCGCAGTGTTCTGGATCTGCGATTCCGCAGCTTGCACTGTTTCGTGCTCGGGATCGATCGCGGCAGGCGCCGTGGCGACGGCTGCTACCTCGGCGGGTGTCTCCGGCACCGCATAACGCAGCAAGCGCGCCGAGGCCGGCGCCAGCTCAAACGGCTCGGCATCCCCCTGCAACTGGCAGGCGCGCGACCCCGGGCAGGTCAGCGTGGCGGTCGGCGTCACCACCTCGGGGACGTCGCTGCGGTTCACGTACAGCACGTCGACCTGCGCCGCCCCCTTGGGGCCGGGCAGGAACACGGTTTCACTGGCATGGACCGTCGTGAGCACAAGCGCGAGCAGGGCACAGCAGATTGCGGGAGTTGGAATCATGGTGTCGCGCGGGGAAGGTAAGGTTCGATTATCGTCAGATTCGCGGGTCAGCGCGAACTCGCGGCTCAGCTTGGCTCGCCGATCTCGCGCGGCGCCCGCTTGAGCTCCTGCAAGACCTGGCCGGGATTGATGTCGAAGTGCTGGCGAAACCGCCGCGAAAAACTGGCGATTTCCAGGTAACCCACGCTGCTCGCCACTTCACCGACATTGCCCGCACCCGCCAGCAACAACTCGCGCGCCCGCGCCATGCGGCGGGCGATGATCAACTGTTGTGGCGCGGCGCCCAGATGGCGCACGCACAGCCGCTGCAGATGCGCCGGGCTCACGCCATATTCGGCAGCCAGCGTCTCCACCCGCCATTCGGCCGCCGGATCGCGCCTGACCTGATCGAATAGCGCTTCCAGCCGCGCCTTCACCGCATCGCCCGCCTCGGTGCTGGCCAGCATGCGATTGAGCAGATCGACCACCAGCAATAGCGCGGGACCTGCGTGGCTGCCGTGCGCGATTTTCACTTCCTCGCACAGCAGCGCCACCGCGTGATACAGGCTGTCGCCGTGCAGTATGGGTCGCACGCTGGCCTGGCTGCCCGCCAGCATGGACCAGCGCGGCGTGTCGTTGACCAGGAACCAGGCCATGCGCCAATGCGCGCCAGTGAGGCGAAAACCACGATGCCCCAATGCCGGCAGCACCGCCATCTGGCCAGGGGAGACCGGCAGGCGCTTGTCGCCGTCGATCACCTCGCCCTCGCCTTCCACCCCGACCAGCACCACATGAAACGGGGCGCCGATACGCTCGACCTGCAATTTGCCCCGTGCGTCGGAATGCCCGACCAACAGCAGGTCATGGTCCACCAGCGCGCGCAGATGCGGGTGGTGGAAGATGCGCGAGCCCACCGATTTTTGCCAGGCTTGCTCGCCGACATCGAACATTTCCTGATAGATCGTCGACATGACGCCCTCGTGCTGGATTTGGACAAAAATGACCATCAGATTGCGACATTCCAGCGGAATGCTCAATCGCTTACTGTCTGCCTCGAACAAGTCCCATAACGAGGAGTCACCGATGTCGCGTCGCCTTTCATTGTTGTTGCTGCCCTTCGTCGCCGCCTGCGCCAGCACCGCCCAGCAGGCACCCGCCCCCGCCAACAGCTACCAGCTCGT
Source organism: Chitinolyticbacter albus (assembly GCF_024437655.1). GTDB lineage: Bacteria > Pseudomonadota > Gammaproteobacteria > Burkholderiales > Chitinibacteraceae > Chitinolyticbacter > Chitinolyticbacter albus. Next base: position 28,962 of record NZ_JANBVF010000014.1, on the reverse strand, counting down.
GTCTTACCTGCCCAACTGGCAATCGGACGAGGCGCGCGCCCGCGCCGCCGACGTGCTGCACGAGCTCAGCGTCGGCGTGTACTCCTTCATCGAGGTAAAGCCCGATGGCACGGGCTTCGTCGCCGATGCCAGCAAGCCCGTGGCACAGACCTGGAAGCAGGCCTTTGCCAAGGCGCGCAAGGCCAATCCCAAGCTGGCCTGCCAGTGGGCGATCGGTGGCTGGACCGGCTCACGCAACATCGCCAAGGTGGCGCAGACCGAAGCCGGCCGCGCCAAGCTCGCCAGCACCTCGGTCGCCATCATGCGCGAATACGATTGCCAGGGATTGGATCTGGACTGGGAACACCCGGTCACCGGCGGCGACTACGCGGCCGATGCCTCCGAAGCCGACCGCGACAACTGGGTGAAGCTGCTGCAGGCACTGCGCACGGCGCTCGACGCCCAGGGCGCCAAGGATGGCCAGCGCTACATGCTGACTGCCGCCATTCCCAACCTGAACGGCGGCTGGGTGCTGTCGGGCTACCAGCTCAAGGGCGCGGTGCCGCTGCTCGATCGCGTCTACCTGATGAGCTACGACATCTACGGCGCCTGGAGCAAGGTGGCCGGCCTGCACGCCACGCTCTACCCGATCAAGTCCGATCCGGACAGCGGCATACTCAACGGCGCAGCCGGCGTGCAGTACTTCCTGAACCAGGGCTTCAAGCCGTCGCAGCTGGTGCTGGGCGTACCGTTCTACGCCCGCGCTCAGGCCGAGGTGCCACCTGGCCCCAATGGCGATGGCCTTGGCCAATCATCCAAGGGGCCGGGCCTCAAGGACCAGCCCGATCCGGGCACCATCACCTACGCCGACATGAAGGCGCAGATTCTCGGCAAGCCGGGCTGGAAATCGTTCCGCAGCAAGGAACACGGCGACGCGCCCTACCTCTACAGCGCCGAGCGCAAGGAATTCCTCAGCTATGACGATCCGCAATCGCTCAAGGTCAAGGCGGACTTCGTCAAGGCGCAGCAACTCGGTGGCGTGATGATCTGGGAGCTGACGCAGGATGATGCCGAGCACTCGCTGCTGCACACATTGACCAGCAATCTGCGCTAACCACGCACATCGCACATCGCCCCGACTCCGGTCGGGGCGTCGCCGTTTCGGGCCCACCCCCCAAACAGGCGCAGCAAGGCCCTGGTGGCCCGGCGGGCGGGTAGCCCGCACAGCCAAATAACAGAGAACCGGAGGATGGAATGAAACACGCAACAAGGATCGCAGCGCTGGCGGCATTGCCTCTGGCACTAATGCTGATCAGTGTCGAAGCCAAGACACTGCGCTGGGCCGGCTACGACTGGAACGTGCGCGCCGGCGGCGGCGGCCCTGGCCCCAACAACTGGGATGAAAACAACGCCTGGGTCGACGCCAGCGGCTACCTGCACCTGAAGATCGCCAATCGCAACGGCAGCTGGAGCTCGGCCGAGGTGCAGTTGCTGAACCCGGCGCGGGTCGGTTTCGGCACCTACCAGTTCCAGATGCTGGGCCGCCCGGATCAGCTCGATCGCAACACGGTGTTCGGCTTCTTCACTTATCCCAGCGCCGACGTCGGCCCCAACGCCACGCACGAGATCGACATCGAATTCGCTCGCTGGGGCAACGATACCTACCCCTGGCTCAACTACACGGTCTACCCGAACGAAGTCGGCATCGAAGCGAGCTGGGCCGGCTCCAACGATGCTTTGAGCACCGATCGCACCACCCATCGCTTCACCTGGCTGTCGTCCGGCATCACCTACCAGGCGCTGAACGGTCATGTCGGCGTGAGCGACAACGGCGGCGAGTTCCTGCGCTGGCAGTTCCCCAAGGCGGAAGACCCGAACAACTGGCTGCGCCGCTACAAGTGCCCGAACAACGATGCCAGTCGCTGCGTGTCGCAGAAGCAGCAGCAATTCCTGATCAATTTCTGGCAGTTCGAGGGCAAGGCCCCGGCCAACGGCCAGGAAGCCGAAGTGGTGCTCACGGGCTTTAGCTACCAGCCCTACGGCAACGGGCCGACCCCGACGCCGCTGCCCACGCCCAAACCGACCTCCTTGCCCACGCCCAAGCCCACAGTGGTGCCGACCACCAACCCGACGCCCGTGGTGGCCACGCCGACGCCGGTAGCCGGTTGCGCCGTTGCGGCTTGGAGCGCCAGCGCCGTCTATACCGGTGGCCAGCGTGCCAGCTACGGCGGGCGGCTCTACGAAGCCCGCTGGTGGACTCAGGGCGACAACCCGGCGCAATCGGGTGCCTGGGGCGTATGGAAGGATGTAGGCGTTTGCGGCAACGCAAGCACGCCGACCACCGCGCCTACCCCGCAACCGACCAAGGCGCCGACACCGGCGCCGACCATGGTGCCCACCGCGCAACCCACGCCGCGACCGACACCCACGCCGGTCGCCGGCTGCAGCGCCTGGCAGGAAGGCCGCGCCTACTCGATCGGTGAGTGCGTCAGTTACAACGGCAGGCAATACAGCTGCCTGATCGCCCATACTGCTCCGGTGGGCGGTGGCTGGACGCCGGAGGTAGTGCCCGCCCTCTGGAAACAAAAGTAAGCACTGTATTACCTGCGAGCCCGGCCTCTGGCCGGGCTTTTTTAATTGGCGCTGGGTTACGTTCGTCGCTCACACCGTCCATCTATGTAATTACGCACATCGAAAGAGCAAAATTGCCAAGTACGATGCACCTGTAAGCAAAAATAATTTTCGGCCTCGCCACGCGGCGGGCAAAGGATACGGTGTGACCCTCGGCATCAACTTCCTTCCCTCTGCGCGGCGGATGTGGCTTCCAGACAGCATGTCCAGCCAACTGCCCGCCAGCGACCTGCCCTTGCGGGCGGAACTCTTCAGTGCCGACCAATTGGCGCAGCATGGCCGCGCGTTGGCGGCCTCGCACACACTCTCCAGTGCGCGCGTCCCGGATCGCCTGCTCGCGCGCCTGGCCGACAACGAGTCCTGCCTGATCGAGGCTTGTCGCCTGCTCACCCAGGGGGATGCCAAGCGCAGCATCACCCCGGCCGGAACCTGGCTGCTCGACAACTTCTATCTGATCGAAACGCAGATCGGCACCGCCAAGCGCCACCTGCCCAAAGGCTATAGCGTGGAGCTGCCGCGCCTGGCGGGCGAACCCGTGGCCGGCCTGCCGCGCGTCTACGACATCGCACTCGAAGCGGTGTCGCATGGCGACGGCCGGGTGGACGCGGAAAGCCTGGGGCGCTTTATCGCAGCCTACCAGAGCATCAGTCCGCTCAAGCTGGGCGAATTGTGGGCGGTGCCCATCATGCTGCGCCTGGCGCTGATCGAGAACCTGCGCCGCGTGGCAGTACAGATCTCCAGGAGCTGGACCGATCGTATGGTCGCGGACGACTGGGCCGAGCGCATGCTGCAGATCGCCGAGGAAAACCCGAAGAACCTGATCCTCGAAGTCGCGGACATGGCGCGCTCCGACCTGCCGATGACGAGCAGCTTCGTCTCCGAGCTGACCCGACGGTTGCAGGGGCGCGGCCCCAGCCTGGCGCTACCGCTCACCTGGGTCGAACAATGGCTGGCCGAAGTCGGCCTCACGGTGGAGCAACTCGTCCATCAGGAAAACCAGAAACAGGCGGCGGACCAGGTTTCGATCAGCAACAGCATAGGCAGCCTGCGGGCGCTCTCCGCGATCGAGTGGCGCGAGTTCGTCGAATCGCAGAGCGTGGTCGAGCAGATCCTGCGCGACGACCCCGCCGCGACCTACCCGCGCATGGATTTCGCCACGCGCGATCGCTATCGCCATGTGATCGAATCGCTGGGCAAGTACAGCCCGCTGTCGGAGGGCGAGATCGCGCGGCACGCGGTTACGCTCGCGACCCTCGCGGGCGCCGGGCATGAACATGCCGATGATCGCCGCCGCCACGTCGGTTTCTACCTCGTCGATGCCGGGATGCCGGCGCTGGAGCACGCCGTATCGGCTCACCTGCCGCTGTGGCAACGCTTGCGCCAGGCGGCGGAGCGCTGGCCGTTGTCGCTCTATCTGGGCGGCATCGCGTTGCTCACCGCGCTGCTGAGCTGGGGCTTGTTGGCGCTGGCTCAGGCCAGCCAGCTCGGTGCGGTACTGCCGCTCTGGGCCCAGGCGCTGCTCGCGCTGCCGGTGATCATCGTGGCGAGCCAGCTGGCGGTTTCGCTGGTGAACTGGATGGCGACGCTCCTGGCGGCGCCGCAACTGCTGCCACGGCTCGATTTCGAGCACGGCATTCCGGTCCAGGCCCGTACGCTGGTGGTCGTGCCGACCATGCTGTCGAGCGCCGAGGGAGTGGAGTCGCTGCTGGAAGCGCTGGAAGTGCGCTTTCTTGCCAACCGGGACGAGCAGCTGTTCTTTGGCCTCCTGACCGATTTTTGCGATGCCGACGACGAAACCCTGCCCATCGATTCTGCCCTGCTCGCGCAGGCACAGGCTGGCGTGGCCGCGCTCAATGGCAAATACGATTGCGACGGCGGCATCACGCAGCCGGACCGTTTCTTCCTGTTCCACCGCCCGCGCCGCTGGAACCCGCAGGAGCGCGTATGGATGGGGCTGGAGCGCAAGCGCGGCAAGCTCGCCGAACTCAACGCGCTGTTGCGGCATGGCCACCGCGATCCGGCCGGCACCGGCTTTTCGTTGATCGAGGGCCAGATCGAGCCACTTTATGGCGTGAAATACGTGATCACGCTCGACACCGACACGCTGTTGCCGCGCGACGCGGCGCGGCAGATGGTCGGCGCGATGAGCCATCCGCTCAACTGCCCGCTGTACGATCCGGCGCGCCAGCGGGTGGTCAGCGGCTACGGCATCCTGCAGCCGCGCGTCGCCACCACGCTCGCCAACGCGCAGCGTTCGCACTACGCCGCGCTCTACGGCAGCGATGCCGGCATCGACCCGTACACGCGCGCGGTGTCGGACGTGTACCAGGACGTGTTCTGCGAAGGCTCTTTCATCGGCAAGGGCATTTACGACCTCGACGCCTTCGAGCAGGCGCTGGGCGAACGCCTGCCGTGCAACCACGTGCTGAGCCACGATCTGCTGGAAGGCTGCTACGCGCGCTCCGGCCTGCTCAGCGACGTGCAGGTCTACGAGGATCAACCCACCCGCTACGACAACGACGTGATACGGCGCTACCGCTGGATACGCGGCGACTGGCAACTGGCCGGCTGGCTGCTGCCACGCGTGCCCGGCCAGCGCGGCGAGCGTCGTAACCCGCTGTCGGTGCTGTCGCAATGGAAGCTGTTCGATAACTTGCGACGCAGCCTCGTCCCCATCGCCCTGCTGCCGCTGTGGATCGCCGGCTGGCTGCTGGTGGCCGCACCCTGGCAGTGGACGCTGCTGCTGTTCACCTTCCTGCTGCTGCCCGTGCTGTGCGGGGCGCTGTTCGATTTCGTACGCAAGCCGTCACAGCTGTTGTGGCGCCAGCATGCGGTGAGCCGGGCCCACGCGCTCGGGCGCAGCGTGAGCCAGGTGCTGTTCCACCTTGCCTGCCTGCCCTACGAGGCGTGGTACACGCTCGATGCGATCGTGCGTACCGGCTGGCGCATGCTGGTGATCCGTCGCCACCTGCTGGAATGGAACGCCTCGAGCGAGGTGGAACGCGCCGCCAGCCGGCGTGGCCCGCCAACGCTGGGCATGATGCTGCGCCGGATGTGGGTGGCCCCCGTCACGGCCATCGCGACCGGCGCTGCCGTCGCCCAGCTGGGAGCGGCGCCCATGCTGGCCGCGGCGCCGATACTGCTGCTGTGGCTGTTCTCTCCGGCGATCGCCAGCTGGTTCAGCCAGCCGATCGAACTTCGCGAAACGACGCTGTCCGCCAGCCAGATCCGATTCCTGCGCGGCGTGACACGGCGCACCTGGGCCTTTTTCGAACATCTGGCCGGGCCGACCGATCACTGGCTGCCGCCGGACAACTACCAGCAATACCGCCAGGTGATGGTGGCGCATCGCACCTCGCCCACCAATATCGGCCTGGGCCTGCTCGCCAACCTCACCGCCTACGACTTCGGCTACATTTCCACCGGGCAGCTGGTGTTCCGTACTGCCAACACGCTGCATACGCTGCGGCGGATGGAACGCTATCGCGGCCACTGGTACAACTGGTACGACACACGCACGCTGGAGCCGCTTTATCCGCGCTATGTGTCGACGGTGGATAGCGGCAACCTCGCCGGGCACCTGATGATCCTGCAGACCGGCTTGCAGGAGCTGGCCGAGCGCCGCATCCTGTCCGAGCAGCTGTTCGCCGGCCTTGCCGACACCCTGGCCGTGCTGACCGAAGCTAGCAACGGCCTGGCCGCCAACGCGCTGCGCCGTTTCCGCAACATGCTGGCCGCGATCACGGCGGCCCCACCGACCAACCTCGCCAACGTATGCCTGCGGCTGGTGGAACTCGCTGGCGCCGCCACCGAGCTCGTCGCGCAGATACCGGATACCTCGCAAGACAAGGACTCGCCCACCCGCGAAGCCCGCGACTGGGCCGCCGCGCTGGCCCGCCAGTGTCACGACGCGCTCGACGATCTGATGCGGCTCGCGCCCTGGCTGTCGCTGCCCCCCGCGCCCTCCGGCGTCGAGCCTTTCACCGCCGTCACCGGCATTCCCACGCTGCGGGAGCTCGCCGAGCTCGAGACGCGCGTGCTGCCGCGCATCCGCGCCCAGCTCGAAGCGGTGCTGGGCGAGCCGCAGCGCGACTGGCTGGCCGTGTTGCAGCAGCAGGTGATCGTCGGCAGCGAGCTCGCGCGCCGTCGTATCGCCGAGCTTGAGACACTGGCGCAGGAAGCCGGCCAGATGGCCGAGATGGAGCACGATTTCCTCTACGACGCGCGTCGTCACTTGTTCATAATCGGCTACAACGTCAGCGAGCACCGTGCCGACGCCGGCTATTACGATCTGCTCGCCTCCGAGGCGCGGCTGGCGTGTTTCGTGACGATAGCCCAGGGCCGCGTACCGCAGGAGAGCTGGTTCGCGCTCGGCCGGCTGTTGGTGAATACCAGCGGCGAGCCGGCGCTGCTCTCGTGGAGCGGTTCGATGTTCGAGTACCTGATGCCCATGCTGGTGATGCCCAGCTACGCGCACACGCTGCTCGACCAGACCTGCCGCGCAGCCGTCGCGCGCCAGATCGAATATGGCAAGCTGCGCGGCGTGCCCTGGGGGATTTCCGAATCGGGCTACAACACGGTCGACCAGCACCTCAACTATCAGTACCACGCCTTTGGCGTACCGGGTCTGGGGCTCAAGCGCGGCCTGGCCGAGGATCTGGTGATCGCGCCGTACGCCTCGGTGATGGCGCTGATGGTGGCGCCCGATGCCGCCTGCCACAATCTGCAGAAGATGGCGGCCAGCGGCTACACCGGCCATTTCGGTTTCTATGAGGCCGTCGACTACACACCGGTGCGCCAGCGCCGCGGCCAGACCAGCGCCATCGTCCACGCCTTCATGTCGCATCATCAGGGCATGAGCCTGTTGTCGCTCTCCCACGCGCTGCTCGGTCAGCCCATGCAGCGCCGATTCGAGGCCAACCGCCAGTTCCAGGCCAATATCCTGTTGCTGCAGGAACGCATCCCCAAGACCATGCCGCTGTTCCTCGAAACGGCGCAGCGCATCGACGACAGCAACGCATCCACCGCCAGCGAGATACCGCTGCGCACCTATAGCCACGCCGACACCCAGACTCCCGCGGTGCAGTTGCTGTCCAATGGCCGCTACCACGTGATGGTGAGCAATGCCGGCGGTGGTTACAGCCGCTGGCACGACCTGTCGGTCACCCGCTGGCGCGAGGACACCACGCGCGACAACTGGGGCGCCTTCATCTACCTGCGCGACGTCCAGAGCGATACCTGCTGGTCCAGCGCCTACCAGCCCACGCTGACCCTCCCCGCGAGCTACGACGTGGTGTTCTCGGAAGGCCGGGCGGAATTCCGCCGGCGCGACATCGTGGGCGAGGACAAAGCAGAGATCGAGACCCATACCGACGTCGTGGTCTCGCCCGAGGACGATATCGAGCTGCGGCGCGTGCGTATCACCAACCTGTCGGACGAGCGGCGCGAGATCGATCTCACCAGCTATGCCGAGGTAGTGATTGCGATGGCGGCGGCAGACGCCGCCCACCCGGCGTTCAGCAACCTCTTCGTGCAGACCGAGATCGTGCGAGCACGCAACGCCATCCTCGCCACCCGCCGGCCGCGCTCGCTCGACGAAAACGCGCCATGGCTACTGCACCTGATGTCGGTGCACGGCGAAACCCGTGGCTCGACCTCGTTCGCAACCGATCGCATGCGTTTCATCGGTCGCGGCCACAGCACCATCGCGCCGCAGGCGCTGCGACAGGACGCGCTGGACGACAGCGAGGGTTCGGTGCTCGACCCCATCGTGGCCATACGCCAACGCGTGGTGCTGCAGCCGGACGAAGCGATCACCGTCGATATCGTCACCGGCATGGCCGGCACCCGGGAGCAGGCGCACGAGCTGATCGAGAAATACCAGGATCGCCGGCTGGCCGATCGCGTGTTCGATCTGGCGTGGACCCATGCCCAGGTGGCGCTGATGCAGATCAACGCCAACGAATCGGACGTGCAGCTCTATGCCCGGCTCGCAAGCGCCGTGCTGTACCAGCACTGCGGGCTGCGCGCCAATTCGGCCATCCTGCAGGCCAACCGGCGCGGCCAGTCCGGCCTATGGGGCTACGCCATCTCGGGCGATCTGCCCATCGTGCTGCTGCAGGTGGGCGACACCACCAGCCTCGATCTGGTCCGCCAGCTGGTCAAGGCCCACGCCTATTGGCGGCTGAAGGGCCTGCTGGTCGATCTCGTGATCTGGAACGAGGGCTACTCCGGCTATCGGCAGAGCCTGCAGGAACAGATCATCGGCCTGATCGCCTCGGGCACCGAGGCGGCCTCGCTCGACAAGCCTGGCGGCATCTTCGTGCGCCCGGCCGAGCAGATCCCCGCCGAGGATCGCGTACTGCTGCAGGCGGTGGCCCGCGCCATCATCTCGGACCAGCGCGGCACGCTCGCCGAGCAGCTCGACCAGATCACACAGACCCAGGTCAAGGTGCCGCGCCTGGTTCCCATCATTGCGCCACGCCTGCATGCGCAAGCAGCCTCGCCACGGCGCACCGACCTGATCCAGGACAACGGGCTCGGCGGCTTTACCCGCGATGGCCGCGAATACGTGATCGAGCTCGGTCCGGACGATGTGACACCCGCGCCCTGGGTCAACGTGCTGGCCAATCCGGCCTTTGGCACCATCGTTTCCGAGAGCGGCAGCGCCTACACCTGGGCCGGCAATGCGCACGAATATCGACTGACGCCGTGGCACAACGACGCCGTCAGCGATCCACCGAGCGAGGCCATCTACCTGCGCGACGAGGAAAGCGGCCTCGTCTGGTCACCCACGCCGCTGCCGGTGCACCTGCCCGTCCACTATCGCGTGCGGCACGGCTTCGGCTACAGCGTGTTCGAGACGCGCGTCGACGGCATCGTCAGCGAGCTGTGGATCTATGTCGCGACCGATGCGGCGGTGAAGTTCTCGGTGCTGAAGATCCGCAACGAATCGGGGCGCAGCCGCAAGCTCTCGGCGACCGGCTACGTCGAATGGGTGCTGGGCGAGTTGCGGGCGAAGTCGGCCATGCATATCAGCATCGAACTCGCGCGCAGCGGTGCCCTCTTCGCCCGCAACCCCTACAACACCGAGTTCTCCGAGCAAGTGGCGTTTTTCGATGTCGACGGCGTCAGCCGCAGCGTGACCGGCGATCGGGCGGAGTTCCTGGGCCGCAATGGCACGGTACAGCAGCCGGCGGCACTGGGCCGCCAGCATCTGTCCGGCCGCGTCGGCGCCGGGCTCGACCCGTGTGCAGCACTGCAGGTGCCGTTCGAGCTGCCCACAGGCCAGAGCCGCGAGCTGGTGTTCCGTCTGGGCCTGGGCCACAACAGCGAGGAGGCCGAGCAGCTGGTGCAGCGTTTTCGCGGCACGGCCGCCGCACAGGCCGCACTCGATGCGGTGTGGACGCACTGGAACGATACGCTGGGCACCATCCAGGTCGAGACACCGGATGCGGCAGTCAACGTGCTCGCCAACGGCTGGCTGGTCTACCAGACACTGGCCTGCCGGATCTGGGCGCGCAGCGGCTTCTACCAGTCTGGCGGCGCCTTTGGCTTCCGCGACCAGTTGCAAGATGTGATGGCGCTGGTCCACGCGCAGCCGGCGCTGGTGCGCGAGCATCTGTTGCTGTGCGCCAGCCGCCAGTTCCGCGAGGGCGACGTGCAGCACTGGTGGCACCCGCCGGCCGGGCGTGGCGTGCGCACGCATTGCTCGGACGACTACCTGTGGCTGCCGCTGGCGACGGCCCGCTACGTGGAAGTGACCGGCGACACCGGCGTGCTTGACGAGAGCACGGGCTTCCTCGAAGGCCGACCGGTGCCGGCGGAGGCCGAGTCCTACTACGACCTGCCCGGCCAGGCGAGCGAAGTGGCCACACTGTACGAGCACTGCATGCGCGCCATCCAGCACGGCTTGCGCATGGGCGAACACGGCCTGCCCTTGATGGGATCGGGCGACTGGAACGATGGCATGGATCTGGTGGGGCGCGAGGGCAAGGGCGAGAGCATCTGGCTCGCCTTCTTCCTGCATGACGTGTTGCGCCGTTTCGAACCCATCGCCCGCCAGCGCGGCGACGAGGCCTTCGCGGGGTTCTGCAACGACCAGGGGGAGCAGCTGCGCCACAACATCGAGACCCACGGCTGGGATGGCGCCTGGTATCGTCGCGCCTACTTCGACGACGGCACGCCGCTGGGCTCATCGAGCAACAGCGAATGCCAGATCGATTCGATTTCGCAAAGCTGGTCCGTCTTGTCCGGCGCCGGCGATCCGCAGCGGGCACGGCAGGCGATGCAGGCCGTCGACGAGCGCCTGGTACGGCGCGAACATGGGCTGATCAACCTGTTCACCCCGCCTTTCGATCACACCCGCCTCAATCCCGGCTATATCCGCGGTTATGTGCCCGGCGTGCGCGAGAACGGCGGCCAGTACACGCACGGCGCGATCTGGACCGTGATGGCCTTCGCCGCCCTGGGTGAAGCCGAGCGCGCCTGGGAGCTCTTGGCACTGATCAATCCGGTCAATCATGCCAACACGCCCGAGGCCATGGAACGTTACCGGGTCGAGCCCTATGTGGTCGCCGCCGACGTCTATGCCTTGCCGCATGACACCGGCCGCGGCGGCTGGAGCTGGTATACGGGATCGGCTGGCTGGATGTACCGCCTGATGGTGGAATCGCTGCTGGGCCTGACGCGCGAGCGCGAAACGCTGCATCTGGCGCCGCAGCTGCCCGCCAGCTGGCGCGGCTACGCGTTGCAATATCGCTTCCACCAGACCCGCTATCGGATCGAGGTTGCGCGTAACGCCGACGTCGCCGCGCTACAGCTGACGCTGGATGGCCAGGTTCTGCCCCATGCCGAGATTGCGCTGGTGAACGACGGTCAGGAACATCGCGTCATCGTCAACGTGCCGGCGGCATGAGGCACGTTGACGGCTAGCGCGGCGGTTCAGGCCATGGGCTGCCATTCACCGGCGATCAGGCCTTCGATGGGCTGGTATTGCGTCTTGTACGCCATCTTGCGGCACTCGCCGATCCAGTAGCCGAGATAGACGTAGGGCAGGCCGAGCTGGCGGGCGAGGCCCACCTGCCACAGCACGTTGAACACGCCAAAGCTCGCGTGTTCGATCTCCGGGTCGTAAAAGGTGTAGACCGACGACAGGCCATCTTCCAACTGGTCGATCAGGCTGACCATGCGCACCGTTCCGCCATCGCGGAACTCGGCGAGAAAGCTTGCGACATTGCTCTTGAGGATGAAACTTTCGTACTGCTCGCGGCCATCTTCATCCATGCCGCCGCCGCTATGGCGCGCCGCCTGGTAACGCTGGTACAGCCGGAAATGCGCCTCCGAATACTCGAGACCGAGGATGCGGCTCTTGAGATTGGCGTGCAGCCTGCTGGCCCGGCGCTGGCTGCGATTGGGCTCGAAATCGGCCACAGGCAGCCGCACCGGCACGCAGGCTTGGCAGGTATCGCAATGCGGGCGATAGACGAACTGGCCGCTGCGGCGGAAACCGTGCTGCACCAGCTGGCTGTAGGTGCGCGTGTCGATCAGCTCGGACGGCACGGCCACCTGCGAGCGCGCCATCTCGTCGGGCAGATAGCTGCACGGGTAGGGAGCGGTGGCGTAGAACTGCAATTGAATCGCGTGGCCGCGCGGATTCATGTCAGGACTCCGGGGTTGTGATGCAGATAGGACCAGCGCTGGGGTGTTACCGTTCGCCCGGTCAATACAGCCAGCGTAGCAATAAAATCGTCACGAGCAATCTCGCGCGCGCCAAAGCGGACCAGGTGGTCGGTGCGCATCTGGCAGTCGATCAGGCCAAAGCCCTCCGCGTCCAGCCAGCGCACCAGGTGGACGAAGGCAATCTTGGAAGCGTCGGCGGCGCGCGCAAACATCGATTCGCCGTAGAACATCTGGCCGATAGCGACGCCATACAGGCCGCCCACGAGCTCGCCGTCCATCCAGCATTCGGCCGAATGCGCATGGCCCAGCCGGTGCAGCTCGCCATAAGCGGCGCGCATCTCGTCGGTGATCCAGGTGCCACGCACGCCGGTGCGCGGGCCGGCGCAACCGGCCAGTACTTCGTCGAATGCGGTATCGAAGCGCACCGTGTAGCTGCGATGGCGGATCACCTTGGCCAGCGAGCGCGGCACGTGCAGCTCGGCCGGATAGAGCACGGTGCGTGGGTCCGGGCTCCACCACAGGATGGGCTCGCCCGGCATGAACCAGGGGAAGATGCCGGCGCGATAGGCCGCGAGCAGGCGATCCGGAGCGAGATCGCCGCCGGCGGCCAGAAGGCCGTTGGGTTCGACCAGCGCGCGCGACAGCGGCGGAAACAGCGGCGCCTCACCCAGCCAGGAAATCATTGCCATGCGGCTACGGGCGATCAGCCCCGCTTGGGGCGTTTTTGCTGGCACTCCGCACACACGCCGTAGAGATAAAGCTCGTGGTCCTGAATTTCGAAACCGTGCTTATCGGCAATCGCATCCTGGCGCTTTTCGATTTCGGGATCGTAGAACTCTTCGACCTTGCCGCATTTCACGCAGACCAGGTGATCGTGGTGGCCGCCCTGGTTGAGTTCGAAAACCGCTTTGCCCGATTCGAAGTGGTGGCGTACCAGGATGCCGGCCTGCTCGAACTGGGTCAGCACGCGATAGACGGTGGCAAGTCCGACATCGGTGTGATCGTTCAGCAGCAAGCGGTAGACGTCTTCCGCCGTCATGTGACGCTGTTCGCTGTGCTCGAACAGATTGAGGATCTTCAGACGCGGTCCGGTGGCCTTCAATCCGGCTTCTTTCAGGTCGGCGGCGTTGCTCATGGTCTTCCTCGGCTGCGGCAAGTGTTCAACCTCGGTATGATATAGCCTTTGATCCGTACGACCAAACCGCCGCGCGGCCCGTAACCATCGTCGGGCGCTGCGCGCAGAGCCCCCGCTTTCCTCGTGAACCCAGGCATGCACACCATCAAACCGACTCTGCTCTCGCTGGCGCTTGTAGCGCTGCTCGCGGGCTGCGGCGCCCTGAACGCCGTCCCCCATTACAAGCTCGACATACCGCAAGGCAACGAGATCACGGCCGACAAGGCCGCTCAGCTCAAGGTTGGCATGACCCGCAGCCAGGTCCGCTTCCTGCTCGGCACGCCACTGTTGACCGATCCCTTCCATGCCGACCGCTGGGACTATGTCTACAGCGACGCCAAGGGTGGCAAGCTGAAGCAGAAGAAGACCCTCGCCATCTTCTTTGACGGTGACAGCCTGGCCCGCTGGGAAGGTGACACACTGCCTGCACTCACAGACCAGCGCGCGATCAAGCTCGCGCCCGAGCAGAAGAAGGACGACACCATCAGCTCGGAACTCAACCCGGGTGCCGCGGGCACCGGCAAGGACGTCGAGGTCAAACCGCTGCTCGACAAGGAATTCTGAGCATGGCGATCAAGATCGCGATTGCCGGCGCCTCCGGGCGCATGGGCCGCATGCTGATCGAGGCGACGCTCGCCGCGCCCGACTGCGAACTCCACGCCGCGCTCGATCGGGCAGGCGGTGACAGCATCGGCACGGACGCCTCCGCCTTTCTCGGCAAGCAAAGCGGCGTGGTCATCAGCGCCGACCTGGCCGCGCTCAAGGGCGCCGATGTGCTGATCGACTTCACCCGTCCCGAGGGCACGCTGGCGCACCTCGCGCTCTGCCGCGAGCATGGCGTGAACATGATCATCGGCACCACCGGCTTCGACGAAGCGGGACGCGAAGCAATCAAGGCCGCCAGCGGCGACATCGCCATCGTCTCGGCCTACAACATGAGCGTGGGCGTGAACCTGGTGTTCAAGCTCCTGGAGGTGGCCGCCAAGGTGCTGAACCAGGGTTACGACGTCGAAATCGTCGAGATGCACCACAAACACAAGGTCGACGCGCCATCGGGCACCGCCATCGCCATGGGCGAAGCCGTGGCCCGCGCCTGGGATCAGGAGCTGAAAAACATCGCCACCTGGTCGCGCGAGGGCATCACCGGCGAGCGCGAGGATGGCCGCATCGGCTTTGCCGCGTTGCGCGGCGGCGACGTGATCGGCGATCACACCGCCGTGTTCGCAGGCCCCGGCGAGCGCATCGAAGTCACGCACAAGGCAAGCAACCGCACGATCTACGCGCAGGGCAGCCTGCGCGCGGCGCGTTTCCTCGCCGGCCGTACATCCGGCCACTTCAGTATGCAGGACGTGCTGGGCCTCAACTGAGGCTAGGCAACAGACGATGGGGCACTACGGCGCCCCACTGTTTTGGACAAGCACGGTGTTGGCCCGCCGCAATGGCGCGCCCCAAAAGAAACGGGGCGCCATCTGGCGCCCCGCGGGTCTTCGAGTCCGGATCAAATCGAGTGCTTGGCCTGCGCCCGGGTACGGGCTCATGTGCACGCTGCATGCCGCGTGCGGACCTGTCCTACATCGTGCCCGCACCATTGCGGCCACGCCTTTTGCCAAGGTGGATGCTAAAGAACGATCTTCCGATTCATCGCCATCAGGCCGACTCGTGGCCCCGAAGACAATATCAACCTACGCCCGTGACACGTGGTTTTCAACACTAATTTCACGAACGGTCACCCTGCCCCTGATGCGCATCAAATACAGAAACGACGCGTCGAACCTTGCGGGTTATTACGAGTCAAAAGTCGCTGCGATACGGCTAGGCATGGCCGCCGGCGACAAAGCCGGATGACCACGCCCACTGGAAGTTGTAGCCGCCCAGCCAACCCGTCACGTCGACCACCTCGCCAATGAAGAAAAGGCCTTGCACCGACTTGGCCATCATGGTCCTGGAATCAAGGCCCCGCGTATCGACGCCACCGCGCGTCACTTCGGCTTTTTTGTAGCCCACGGTGCCGGACGGGATCACCTGCCAGCGCTTGAGCCGCTCCGTCAGTTGCGCCAGTTGCTTGGCGCCATATTGCTTGAGCGGCTTTACCTCGCCGAACTCGGCGGCAATCGCCTGCGCCAACCGGCGTGGCAGCACCTCGGCGAGCACGGTGGAGAGCAGCGCATCACGACTGGCGGTAGCCAGAAACTCGGCAGCGTCCACCTCCGGCATGAAATCGACGCTGATCGGCTGGCCCGGCAGCCAGTACGACGAAATCTGCAGGATGGCGGGCCCTGACACGCCGCGGTGCGTGAGCAGGATGGCCTCGCGAAAGCGGGTCTTGCCGCAGGACACCACGGCATCCTCGATGGCAACGCCGGCGAGCTCCTCCCACAGGTCGTGCGGTTGGAAGGTGAGCGGCACCAATGCCGGCGTGGTCGGCACGATGGCAAGGCCGAACTGCTTGGCCACCTCGTAGCCGAAGGCGGTGGCACCGATCTGCGGAATTGACAGCCCGCCACTCGCGATCACCAGGGCCTCGCACTGCCAGGTTTCCGCAGCGGTACGCACCACGAAACCGGATGCGCTGCGCTCGATGCCGAACACGCCGGTGCCCATGCGCCAGACGACACCAGCAGCGTCGACCTCGGCTTTCAGCATATCGATGATGGCCTGCGAGCCGTCGTCACAGAACAACTGGCCCAGCGTTTTTTCATGGAAGCCCAGGCCGTGCTTTTGCACCAGCTTGATGAAGTCATGCTGCGTGTATTGCGCCAGCGCCGACTTGCAGTAGTGCGGGTTCTGCGACAGATAGCATTCCGGCCGCGCATCGAGATTGGTGAAGTTGCAGCGCCCGCCGCCGGAAATACGGATCTTCTCCGCCAGCTTCTCGCTGTGGTCGATCAGCGTCACAAGCCGACCGCGCGCGCCCGCCGTGGCCGCGCACATCATGCCGGCGGCCCCGGCCCCGATCACCACCACGTCGGTAGTCTGCATCGTCATCTGTCTATCCTCGCCAGGCCGCGATTGTAAGCGAGGCGGCGATGGAACATGCACCCGCGTGTCCCGTACACTGCCGATTCCACCCGACCGAGACCGCCATGCGTCTGCGCCTGCTGCCCCTGCTCTGCCTTGCCCCGCTCGCCCACGCCGCGCTGATCGTCACCGCCGTCGAAGGCGATGTGCGCCAGGGCAACACCTCCGTGACGGCACTGCGGACGCTCGACGGCGCCGAAGCGATACAGCTTGCTGCCGGGGCGACGTTGCGCATCGCCGATACGGCCCGGGCACGCAGCGGGCTCTGGACCGGACCCGCCACGCTACAACTCGCCGCCAGCGGACCGCGCCGCAGCGATGGCGCCGACGCCCGCGAGCGTACCGCCCTGCCCGCCGCGCTGCGCCAGGCGCTGGAGCGTGCGCCGGACAACCTCGCCAAGGTAGCCACACTGGGCGACGATCTGCCCAGCCGCGTGATCAGCGCCAGACTCAAGCGCGCGCAGCAGCAATACCTGCAATGGCGCAAGCAGTTCGCCCGCGACGATGTCGCCCCGGAGCTTTACCTGCTCGACGTGCAGCTCGCCGCCCGCGACGGCCTGGGCCTGCAGGCCACGCTGGCCGAGATGGTCCGCCGCCAGCCGCGCAACACCGAACTCGCCCGGCTCTCGGCCCACCTCGTCGCACTCAACCTGCCGATGGCGCCGCAACGGGGCGCCGAGGTGGAAGTGGTGCCATATTCGGAGCGCTAGGCGCAATGATGAAAACTGTAGAACTCGTCGTGATCGGCTCGTTCCGCAACGATAGCGACCATGACATTCGTATGTTTCTCGAATGCGCGTGCGAGGAGGTTTATCTTTCGCCCGGACACGAAATTCAGCTATTGGCCAGACCCACCACTGGCCTACTCCCCGTCTCGATCGCCTACTCGGATACGGGCTTGCAAATCTATCCGCGCAATGAATTCGATCCGGACTGGCACATCCTGTTCTGCGGGCAGGTTATCAAAGCAAGCTACCCGACTCGCGTGGCTGACCTGAAAAGGGCGGACAACCTTCGGGAGTCCTCTTCCGGCCGTGAAACAGGCACCGTCAATAAACTGGCTCATCCTACGTTGCCTCCCCCGTCACTTCGTCTGGTTCATCCGTTTCGCAGCGTGATTCTGGTTCTGCTGTGGCTTGGGTTTGCTGCAGCCATACTGTGTGTCGCCACAGCGTGGCAGAAGTCATTCCTCGAAAGCACGGCATCCGCATCCATCGAGGTATTGGAGCGCGAATTCATCGATGCCTCTCGCCTCACGTCGACGCAGCAACGGCGCTTGCAGCGCAACTTGAAACGGCTTGAAGGGGGAGAGGCTTACCTCACCGCCCTGCATGCCCGACTTTGGCTGATCGCTGTCTGTGGTTTTGGGGGGCTCTCCGTGGCCAGCCTGGGCGGCGCAGCATTGTTACTCATGCGACGCCGAAGCCCCGTATTCGATGCATCGAACGTGATGCCATCTCAAGGCAGTCCTCCACGCCCGCAACGGCACAGCGGAAATAGCACCGCTCGCATGCAACCATAGTGGTCAGACCAACCATGACCTCACTGATCCGTCGCAGCAGCCCCGAAGGCCGTGTCAAAAGCGGTCGCAACATCAACGCCGTACAGCCGCAGGACGTGCTGGCCTTCTGGTTCGGGCCGCCCGGCGAGACACCAGCGTTGCGGCAGCAATGGTTCCAGCGTGACGACGAATTCGATATGGCAATCCGCGACCGCTTTCTCGCCACGGTCGAAACGGCGCTTGCCGGGGCACTCGATCATTGGGCTTGCGATGCGGATGGCACGCTGGCGCTCGTCATCGTGCTCGACCAGTTCCCGCGCAACCTGTTTCGCGGCTCGGCGCGTGCCTTCGCGGGTGATGCAGCAGCCCGCGGCCACGCACTGCATGCGCTGGAGCTGGGCTGGCAGCGGGGTCTGCCGCCGCTGCAGCAAGTGTTCCTCTATCTGCCGTTCGAACACGCGGAAACCCTGGCCGACCAGGATCGCATGGTGGCGCTGACTGCGCCCTGGCGCAGCGATATGGCACTCGCCCCCTTCCACGACTACGCCTTAAGCCATCGCGAGGTGATCCGGCGCTTTGGCCACTTTGCCCACCGCAACGCGGTGCTGGGCCGCGCCACCACCGAGCGCGAGGCGGCCTGGCTGGCCGAACGCGGCGAGTTCTAGCCGGATCGGCACTACCCGGTGCAATTTGCAGCCGACCAGCTAAGCCACTAGTCGGAAGTTCAATCGACGGGCCACGCGCAAGGCGCCGCCGGCACGCGGCCAGGCCGTCTTCGACGCCGCGATCGGCCCGGCGAGCAAGCCCTGCAACGAGCGTGGCCCGGCGCGCTGAAATGATCGGGTGCGGCTGTGCGTAATACCGGCCAGGCGCCGCGCCGGCCAACGCCGGGGCATAAGGCTGAATATTGATACCGCGTAGGCATAATTCCCCATCGGCGGATGGCGTCAGCTCCGATAAAATCGGTATTCGCTCATAGACTTGCGGAATCGCCATGCTCCAGCTGATCGCCACCGACCTCGACGGCACCCTGCTCGCCCCCGACCACACCGTGAACCCGGATACGGCCGCCACGCTGCAAAAGCTGGAAGCCATGGGCGTGAAGTTCGCCATCGCCACCGGCCGTCACTATTGCGACGTGAAGGCCATCCGCAGCGTGCTCGGCATCCGCGCCTACCTGATCACCTCCAACGGCGCGCGCGTGCACGATCCGGACGACGTGCAGATCCACGCCGAAAACATCGAGCCCGAACTCGTGCGCGAGCTGACCCAGCCCGAGTTCTCCGCCGGCACGTCGCTCAGCCTCTACCTGAGCAACGAGTGGCTGATTGCCGCACCGAACGAGGACCTGATGAAGTACCACCAGGATTCCGGCTTCTTCTATCGCGTGGCCGACGTGCCGAACTACGACGGCGAGGACGTGGGCAAGATCCTCTACATCGGCGAGCACGCCCACCTGCTCGAGCTGGAAACCAGAATCCGCGAGCGCTTTGCCGACGAGCTGTACGTGACCTTCTCGGCGCTGGACTGCCTGGAAGTGATGGCACCCACCGTCTCCAAAGGGCACGCGTTGACCGTGGTGCTGGGCGAGCTTGGCATCGATGCCGAACACTGCGCGGCCTTCGGTGACAATCTGAACGACAAGGAAATGCTGCAGACTGCCGGCCACCCCTTCATCATGGGCAATGCCAATCCGCGCCTGGTCGAAGCCCTGCCCCATCTGCCGCGCATCGCCAGCAATGCCGAAGCCGGCGTAGCCCTCAAGCTGCACGAACTCTTTGGCATCTGATCGGCGCCCCGCGCAGTGCCACTGCGCCTCGGTTGTGCTAGGAACAGGGAGTCCCCCTCGCGGAGTGTCGCCATCATGCAAACGACTGTGAAACCCCTACTTGCCCTGCTCGCCATGAGCGTGTCCGCGTTGCTGTTCGCCGCCGGTGGTGGCGGAGGTGGCGGTTCCGGTGGCGGCAAGGGTGAAGCTGTAGCAAAACCTGGCTCGCCCACCGCGCTGCAAGAGGCTGAGCGCGATATCGAACGACAGGACTGGCAAGCTGCCAAGAGCAAGCTCGACAGCGCGCGTGCCGATGATCCGAATAGCGCCGATGCCTGGAACTGGACCGGTTATGTCCACCGCAAGCAGGGACAGGTGACCGAGGCGCTTGCCGCCTACGACAAGGCCTTGGCGCTCGACCCCAAGCACCTGGGTGCCTATGAGTATCGTGGTGAAGCCTGGCTGATGGCGAACCAGCCTGAAGCGGCCGAGGCCGATCTCGCCCAGCTCGCCAAGCTATGCGGCGAATGCGAGCAGTACCAGGATCTCAAGGCCGCCATTGCCCAGTGGCACGCGGCGCACCACTGAGTGATGGATACGACAACAGGCCCCGTGGGGCCTGTTGTCGTTGGGGCGTGGCGCACTTAAGTCGAGAGCGAGCCGACCAGCACGTCGAAGGCACCGGCGTCCCGGTTGTACTGATAGAGCGCGCCCTGCTCCAGATCGAAATACCAGCCGGCGAGTTCGAGTTCGCCATTGGCGACGCGCTCAGCGATAAACGGGAAGCTCAACAGGTTGTCGAGCGAAACGACGATGGCGGCCATCTCGCAGCGGCGCAGCCGCACGGAAGGGTTATCACCCGGCGCCAGCACCTGGTAGCGCGCGCGCTCGGCGATGCGCATCCAGCGGCCGACGAAATCGGCATCGGTCTGCGGCTCGTAGCCTTCGACCAGCGCGCGGATGCCGCCGCAGCCGTAGTGCCCCAGCACCATGATCTGCTTCACCTTGAGCACGCACACGGCGTATTCGATCGCCGAGGACACACCGTGATAGGTGCCATCGACTTCGTACGGCGGCACCAGATTGGCGACATTGCGCACTACGAAGATATCGCCTGGATCGCAGTCGGTGACAAGTGCGGGATCGACTCGTGAGTCGGAGCAGGCAATAAACAGGGTACTGGGGTTCTGACCGCGCTTCAGCGTTTCGAAGAGCTGGCCTTCGCCGGCGAAATACTTGTTCTGGAAGCGGCGGAAGCCGCCTATCAGCTTGTCGACATCGGACATACGTTCACTCCCTGATCCACGCCGCGATGTGCGGCTAGCTAACTGGTCGGCGGCGATTGTACAGGCAAACCCGCTTGCGGCCTGACGTTGATTACGTTACATAAACAGTTCTAACTAGGATAATCAGGAGGTTATCGTGTCGCAAGCCCCGTTCCTGCCGGTACTGCGCGAGTTGGCCTGTTGCTACCAGGCGTTTGAACGCCTGTCGGGCCACCATATCCGCCAGGTCGGCCTCACGCCGGGCCAGTTCGACGTGATCGCCACGCTGGGCAACACCTGCGGCATGAGCTGCCGCGAACTGGGCGAGCGCACGCTGATCACCAAGGGCACGTTGACCGGCGTGCTCGATCGCCTGGTCGAGCGTGGCCTCATTCGCCGCGAGACCACGCCGGGCGACCGACGCAGCCTCACCGTTACGCTCACCGACGCCGGCCGCTCGGTGTTCGAGGACGTATTTTCGCCGCATGTCGCCTATCTTGAACCGGCCTTCGCCCAGCTTTCCGCCACGGAACTATCCACCATCGAGGCCAGCCTTAAGCAGCTGCGTTCGGTCATGGAGCAAGGCTTCGGCGATTGTTGCGAAAAGCTGAATAATTAATCTCGCATCCTCACGATTTTCGGCGGAAACATTGCGTCTATGATGCAGCGTCACTGCTTGCGAACCGGGCGTTACCCGCCCAGCCCCTAGGAAAAATCACATGGCCGCAGAACGTTACGATGGCGTACAGAAGAGCCTGCACTGGCTGATCGCGCTGCTGATCTTCTGTGCCTTCGGCCTGATCTGGTACATCAACTCACTGCCGCTGTCGCCGCTCAAATTCAAGCTGTACTCGTATCACAAGTGGATCGGCATCAGCGTACTGATCCTGTTCACAGCGCGGCTGATCTGGCGCGTCCGGCATGGCACCCCCGGCGCGCTGCCGGGCCAGCCGGCCTGGCAGGCCAAGGCCGCCGACGGCGCGCACCACCTGCTCTATCTGCTGATGGCCACCGTGCCACTGCTGGGCTGGGCCATGAGCTCGGCCAAGGGCTTTCCGGTGGTGCTGTTCGGCGTGTTGCCGCTGCCCGATTTCGTACCCAAGAGCGAAGTGCTGGGCGAAGTGCTGGAGCAGGCGCACGAGATCGTCGCCTATACGATGCTGGTGCTGATCGGACTGCATGTGGCCGCCGCGCTCAAACACCATTTCATTGATCGGGACACTACGCTCAAGCGCATGCTGCCCTGTAAGCACAATACCCAGGAGTAACCATGAAACGCATGCTAGCTGGCGCGCTTGTCGCGCTTTCCCTTGCCGCCCCGGCCTTTGCCGCGCAGACGCTGGTCCCCGCCAAGAGCCAGATCGGCTTTGCCTTCAAGCAGATGGGCGTGGGTGTCGACGGCAGCTTCAAGACCTTCGCCGCTCAGCTCGCGTTCGACCCGGCCAAGCCCGAGGCGACGCAGGCCACCTTCACGGTCGATCTGGTCAGCATCGATGTCGGTGGCCCGGACGGCAATGCCGAGGCCAAGAAGAAAGCCTGGTTCGACGTCGCCACCCATCCCAAGGCCACGTTCACCGCCAAGAGCGTAAAGGCGCTGGGTGGCGGCAAGTTCGAGGCGCGTGGCCCGCTGACGATCAAGGGCATCAGCCGCGATATCGTCGCCCCGTTCACCGCCAAGAGCGTCGGCAACGATCTGCAGCTCGACGGCGGCTTCGCGCTCAAGCGCCTGCAGTACAAGCTCGGCGACGGTGCCTGGGCCGACACCGAAACCGTCGCCGATGATGTGCAAGTCAAGTTCCGCTTCACCCTCGCCGGCAAGCCCGGCCAATAAACACTGGAGAACACCACCATGAAACTGCTGATCGCATCCTTGTTCGCCGTCGCTGCCACCGCAGCCGTCGCCGCCCCGCAAACCTATGAAATCGACTCGACCCACACCTACCCGCGCTTCGCGCTCAACCACCTGGGCTTCTCGGTGCAGCATGGCGTGTTCGACAAGACCAGCGGCACCATCGTGATCGACAGCGCCAAGAAGTCCGGCAGCCTTGACATCACGGTCGACACCACCAGCCTTGATACCGGCCTTGCCAAGCGCGACGACCACCTCAAGAGCGAGGAATTCTTCAACGTCGCCAAATTTCCGACCGCCAACTTCAAATCGGACAAGCTCAATTTCGACGGCGACAAGTTGGTGAGCATCGATGGCACCTTCACGCTGCTGGGCGTCGCCAAGCCGTTGACGCTGACGGTCGCCAACTTCAAGTGTGGCCAGCACCCGATGGTCAAGAAGCAATGGTGTGGCGCCGAAGCCACCGCCAGCTTCAAGCGCAGCGACTACGGCATGGGTGCCTATGTCCCGGCCGTGGGCGACGAAGTGAAGCTGACCATCCAGGTGGAAGCTGGCCTGAAGTAAGCGCCAGCGCCCGGATAAAGCCCCGCTCTGCGGGGCTTTTTGCTGCGTATTCAGACCTGCCACAGGCCCTGCACGATGGTGGCGAGCTGCTCTTCCAGCGGCAAGGGATCGCCAGCGGTGGCGTGTCCGGCTTATCAGTCCCCTCTATTACCACGTGCCGGGATCGACTCGGTACCGCAGTTTGGGCTAGCAACCGGGCTCAGAGAAAGCGATGCATCACCAGCGCCGGGATCATGCCCAGCTCGGGATGGCGGAACACGCCGGGCAAGCGGCCGACCACGGAAAAGCCGTGGCGCTCCCACAACCGGATTGCCCCTAGGTTGCTGCTGACGACGAAATTGAACTGCATGGCCCTGAAACCCAGCGCACGCGCGGTATCGAGCGAATGCACGCACATGGCAGAGGCCACGCCCTTACCGCGTGCGGCATCGGCGACCATGTAAGCCGCGTTGGCCACATGGTCGCCCAGGCCTGGTTGGTTGGGCTTCAGGTAGTAGGTGCCGACGATGACGCCCGCCAGCTCTGCGACGTAGGTGCGCAGCGGCTGCTGCATCCAGATCCGCTCCGCCTCGGCCTCGTCGGTATCGGGCGCGTAGACGTAGCTATCGCCCCGCGAAACCACGGCGTGGAAGATGGGCCAGATGCCGACAAAATCGCCGGCAGCGGCTATGCGCACGGTCAGCGCGGACAGGGATTTGGCGGAGTACGACATGTGAGTACTTTAGCAGCAACTAATACTGTCGAGCATCCGGTCAGCGTTGGTGTTTTCCGCGATACCGGACCAGACCAGCACATGGCTGGGCCGCAAGGCACGCAGTTGGCCTTGCTCTTTGACCACCTCGCCGTGCAGCACCTGCCAATGTTCATCGGCCTGCAGCGGCAGCGCCGCACAGGTGGCCATGTAGGCGTCGAGGCAAAGTCGGGGCCAGGGCAAGGCGCCGATTACACCAGCATAAACGCCTGCGAGCACGCGTATCCGCAGGCCTGGGGCATGCACCACCGGCATCTGGCACTTGCTGCGCGTGGCAAAGGCGCCAGCGTACCCCGGCAACCAGAACGCGCCCTCGCCCAATGCCGGTTCGGTATCGAGCAAGGCCAAATCACCCGGCTCCAGCCTTTCGTGCAGCCCCAACACCAGCGGCTTTTTTGCGTCTTCGAACACGCAGACCAGTCCTCCGGTTTTCATGGTACGGCTCCAAGTAAAAAGGCCCGGCGATGCCGGGCCTTGGCGACATCCCGCTGCAATCAGGCGGCGAGGGCGACGATTTCCTTCTCGGCCAGCGCCAGCGCCTCGGCCTTCTTGGCCTCGCCCATGTTCACGCCCTCGGCCCGCACGAAGCGCACGTCGGTGATGCCGAGGAAGCCGAACACCGTCTTGAGATACGCCTCCTGGTGATCGAGCGCGCGCAGCGCCTCGCTTGCCGAGTACACACCACCGCGACTGGAGGCCACGATCACCGTCTTGCCGGTGGCCAGACCCACCGGGCCAGTCTCGGTGTACTTGAAGGTACGACCGGCCTGGGCGATGCGGTCGATCCACGCCTTGAGCTGGCTGGGGATCGAGAAGTTGTACATCGGCGCACCAACCACGATCACATCCGCCGCCAGGAATTGCGCCAACAGCGCCTCGGTGAGCTCGGTTTCCGCCTTCTGCACGGCGTTGTGCGCATCGGCCGGCGTGAAGCGCGCGCCGAGGATTTCACCGGAGAGGTGGGCCGGGGTGTCGGTCGCCAGGTCCAGGTAGTCGACCTGGGTGCCCGGGTGGGTGGCTTGCCATTCGGCGGCGATGCGCGCGGTCAGCTGGCGCGAAACGGAGTTGGCAGCAAGGACACTAGAATCGATGTGCAGCAGCTTCATGATGGTTTCTCCTGTCGGGTCGTCACCACGCGTCGTGGTGTTGGAGTGCATTCTGCTACTGCGTCGATTCTGTGATAAGCCGGCAAAAATGCGATAGATTGTCCCACCAGTAGAACAATTGAGCCGTGCCATGCAGGATCTGAACGACATGCTGTATTTCGCCGAGGTGGTCGATCGCGGTGGCTTCGCCGCGGCAAGCCGGGCGCTCGGCATCCCCAAATCGCGGCTGTCACGGCGCGTGGCCGAACTGGAGGCGCGCCTCGGCGTGCGGCTGATGCAGCGCACCACACGCAAGCTGTCACTCACCGACACCGGCGAGCTCTACTATCGCCATTGCGCGGCGATCCGCGATGAGGCGGAACGTGCCGGTGAGGCGGTGGCGCACGTGCAGGCGGAGCCACGCGGCACGATCCGCCTGGTCTGCCCGGTGACGCTGGCACAAACGGTGATCGGCCACCTGCTGCCAGGTTTTCTCGCCGCCTACCCGCAGGTGAAGGTAGATATGCAAGTAAGCAACCGCGTGGTCGACCTGGTCGAGGAAGGCGTGGACGTGGCGCTGCGGGTGCGCCACACGCTGGCCGATAGCGGCAGCCTGGTGGTAAAACAGTTTGGCCGCACGCCCACGGTGCTGGTCGCCAGCCCCGGCCAATTGCTGCGCCAGGGCCAACCCACGCGACCGCAGGAGCTGTCCTGGCTCGACACGGTGGCGATGTCGGCGGTCGATGGTCGGGCCACGCTGCAATTGCTCGGGCCAGGCGGCGCCCAGTTCACCTTCCAGCATTACCCACGCTACATCGCCGACGATCTGCTCACGCTGCAGCTCGCGGTACTTGCTGGCATCGGTGCGGGCTACCTGCCGCAATACATGTGCGAGACCGAACTGCGCGATGGCCGGCTGGTGCCGGTGCTGCCGGATTGGTCGTTGCCGCCCGGCCTGTTCCACGCCGTGTTCCCGTCACGGCGCGGCCTGGTGCCGGCAGTGCGCGCACTGCTCGACTATCTCACCGAGCATGTGCCGATGTGCAACGAAGTCTACGAGCTGCTCGCCGATCGATCCTGATCGAGCGCGATCGTGCGCGCGCCGACCAGCCGGTCGCGCCCTGCCGCCCAGCCACAGACCAGCGCCGCCAGCACCACCAGCGTGAAGAACACGCCGAGCACGGCCGGATGGCGCGCCACGTCGTGCAAGACCCCCACTAGCAAGGGCCCGAGCGACGCCAGTGCATAGCCGACGCCCTGCGCCATGCCGGAGAGCTGCGCAGCCACGTGCGGATCGCGCGAGCGCAGCACCAAGAGCGTCAGCGCCACGCTGAACGTGCCGCCCTGCCCCAGGCCCAGCAGCACGGCCCACCACCACAGCTGCGACAGCGGCGCATACAGGCAGCCGAGCAGACCGGCCAGCGTCAGTGCCAGCATCCAGGCGATGGCCAAGCACTGGTCGCGCCCACGGGTGGCGAGCCACGGCCCCGTCAGCGCGGTGACGAGCTGCACCAGTACCGACAATGACATCATCCAGCCCGCCTGCAACGCGGTCAGCCCGCGATCGATCAGCAAGGTCGGCAGCCAGCCGAACACCGCGTATGCGAGTGACGATTGCAGCCCCATATAGCCGGTCACCTGCCACGCCAGGCGATCGCGCCACAGGCTGCTGACGCGAAACGCCTGCCGGTGCCCACCGCGGTCGGCGCGCCGCAGCTGCGGCGCCCAGAACACGGCCGCGATCACCGCTGGCAACGCCCAGAATGCCAGCGCGGTCTGCCAGTGGCCGCTGGCAAGGCGCAGCGGCTCCGTCACGCCTGCGGCCACTGCGGCCCCCAGGCACAGCGCCATTGTATAAAGCCCGGTCATGGTGCCGGCCTGTTGCGGGAAATCGCGCTTGACGATGCCCGGCAACAGCACGCCGGCGATGCCGATGGCCGCGCCCGCCAGCACGGTGCCGGCGTAAAGCGCGGTGATGTGGCCCGCCGCGCGCAGCAGCAGCGCCATGGCCAGCGCCAGCAAGGCGCCGAGGATGACCCGCTCCGCGCCCCAGCGCCGCGCCAGCCGGGGCGCCAGCGGTGCGAACAGGCCCAGGCATAGCACCGGCAGCGTGGTGAGCACACCGGCCGCCGCGGCCGGCAGCCCCAGGCTGCCTAGCACCGGCGCGACACTGGACAGCGCCGGGCGCAAGTTGAGCCCGACCATGAACATGCCGATCAAGAGCCAGACCGGGTTGAAACCGCGGGGCGACGCAACGCCAGCGTCATCAATTTCGGCGTCGATCAGCGGCGTGGCAAGCGGCTTCACCGGCTCACCTCCAACCGCGCCAGCGTCGGTGCGATCACTGCACGCGCGGCGCGGGCCGCCGCGTCGGGGTCGCCCGCGGCGATCGCATCGACGATGGCGGCGTGCTTAGCGTGATCGGGTTCGGGCAAGCTGGTGTCGTCGAGCGTCGAGCGCAGCGCCTGGCGGATCGATTCGGCGCAGAAATCATAGAGCGCCGCCAGCGATGCGTTGTGCGCCGCCGCCGTCACCGCACGATGGAATGCCATGTTGCGCGCGATAAAGCCATCGAGCGCCTCGCCCGGCAGCCGCTCTCCCCGCGCCACCAATGCCAGTCGCAATGCGGCCAGGTCGGCGTCGCTACGGCGCAGCGCGGCGAGCCGGGCGGCTTCCACCTCCAGCATGGCGCGGGTTTCCAGTTGCTCGGCGAGCCCGGCCTGCGCCAGCGCCTGCAAGGCCTGCGCCGGATCGAGCCGGCTTACCACGTAGGTGCCATCGCCCTGACGCACCGACAGCACGCCGCAAAATGCCAGTACCCGTACCGCCTCGCGCACGGTGTTACGGCTCACGCCCAGCAGTTGGGCGAGTTCGGGCTCGATGGGAATGCGTACGCCCAGCGGCCACTCGCCTGCCGCGATACGCCCGCGTAGCGCCGTCACAGTCAGCTCGACCAGGGAAGGTTTCTGTATCGGCATGCGTCACCAATTCATCCAATGATTGGATGAATATTACCCTGATACCCTCCATGCCGCGAGCGGCATGAAACCGGATGCCGCTGCACACCCGATTGCAAAGCGTAGACA
This sequence comes from Chitinolyticbacter albus, assembly GCF_024437655.1. Taxonomy (GTDB): domain Bacteria; phylum Pseudomonadota; class Gammaproteobacteria; order Burkholderiales; family Chitinibacteraceae; genus Chitinolyticbacter; species Chitinolyticbacter albus. The sequence goes on along the minus strand of NZ_JANBVF010000014.1, from coordinate 610 downwards.
CCGCCGTGCCGAGCACGGCCGCTCGTCAGGCTGTTTTTGGCCAATTATTTCATTTCTTGTCAGCAAACAATCCAGGTAGCCGTGAGAGCAACTGCACTGCCTCGCGCCAACCCAAGCCTGCTGTCGCCTCAATGACATTCAGCCAAGGAGACAACAACAGACAATGACAGTTGAAGTCGGGATTTGCGATGTTCCTATGCAGCTGGCTGCACGCAGCTGATGCCGTTCACATGCCACTCGTCGAGCCCCCGGCCAAGTGGCTTGCTGCAACTCTGCGACAAGCCTAGCTTTTCATTTCATAAGCAGAAAGAAAGCGTTCCAGCCAATAACGCTCGCACCCGCCACGTATTGCCAGGTCGTCGTGAACCGGTCGACGATCCGGCGCAGTACGGTGATGACCGGTGGTGATACGTGAAGCGAGGTGAGCGATATGGCAACCAGACCAGATCCGGATTTTGATGCACGCAAGGCCATGCAATTCCTGCAAGAAAGCAAGCTGATCGACCTTTCCATGCCGGTCGAGCGCGTCATCGGCGCAGTCAGCAAGCTCGAAGAAGTAGCCGGTTATGTGCTCGCGTGGGAACGCTATGTGCTCGTGGTATCCGACTGT
>NZ_JANBVF010000013.1 GCF_024437655.1 Chitinolyticbacter albus | reverse complement strand
GCAAGCTGATCGACCTTTCCATGCCGGTCGAGCGCGTCATCGGCGCAGTCAGCAAGCTCGAAGAAGTAGCCGGTTATGTGCTCGCGTGGGAACGCTATGTGCTCGTGGTATCCGACTGTGCCATCGAGCAGGAAGTGATCCGCGAATGACCCGGAAGGCGATGTCCGCCCCCGTGCGGACATCGCCACCAGCCTCTCCTTGCCAAGGATCGTCATGCAGCGCCCGCCTAGAGGAGACGTCCATGCCCGCCACTTTTGCCGCTGCTGAAAGCGAACCGCTCCCCGCTGTCATCGCACGCCTGCACGCGCAAGCATTTTCCTGGCTTGCCGACGCCCTCGATTGTTTCTCGCCGCTGACTGCACCGCAGTCGGAACGCATGTTCGCGCACAAGGCGCTGCTGGAACTGGCGCTGCTGGCGGCCTATCAGCGCCGGCTCGACCCCGCCGGCCAAGCGGCACACACCGATGCCCTCCTTGAGCACATCGATGCCATCGCCACCCAGCCCGCCTATTTCGAACTGGCCGCGCGCGACCATGCCGCCTTGCTGCTCTACGGGCTGACCTATGCCGCCTTGAAGGCCTGCGGGCGGGACCACCCCAGCTACCGCCACGTGCTGGCGCAGAGCCTGCGCACCCGTCATGCACTCAATGCTGAGCGCATTCCCTACCGCCAACTCGACCTGCTGCATTTCCTCACGCTGGCCGAGCTCGACCACGATCTGCCCTCGTTCGCACAGACCTTTCGCTTCACGCTGCTCGCTGGCCGCCCTAACCTCGTCGAACTCTCCGACAGCGACGTCTATGCCATCACTCACGCACTGTTCTATATGACCGATTTCGGCTTGCGGCAGGCCGACTGGGGCATGCCGTTCGATGTCGCCGATGCCGCGCAGCGGATCGAGGCGCTGCTGCGGCACTACATTCAGCTTGGCAACGCTGACCTCGTCGCCGAACTGATCATCTCGCTGGCTTGCCTGGGCATCACCACTTCGCCCCAGATCGAGGCGGGCTGGCGCTGGCTGGCGACGCAGCAGGAGCCGGAAGGTCGCATTGACGGACCTGCCGGCATCATCGATGAAGCACGCTGCGAAGCCGAGCATGGTCTGCCCTATACACGCTGGAAGACGGCCTATCACACCACCATCGTCGCTGCGTTGGCCGCCGCTATGGCCCAACGCGCCCAGAACGCCGACTATCCGCAGAGACAGGCAAGCACAGCGCGCCCCGACACCGCGCCTGATGAGGCACCTTGCCGCGCGGCGCTCGCTTTTCTTTGCGGCAACCTTAACCACGAGGATCTGGCACTGGCCGCGCGTGCCGGTGCCGGGCTCGCCCTCGGCCACGACTTGCCGGCACACCTCCAGCCCGAGCCGCGCATCGCACAGCCAGCACTGCAACAGCTGGCCCGGCGCATCGACGCGGTAGAGGCGCCGCAGCAACTCTGGCAGGACATCGGTGCCGATTCCTGCCTGTTGCTCGCGCTGGTGTTCCAGGCTCATGAGATCGAGTGCGTTGCATTGAACGCCATGCTGTCGGCGGTGGCCGGGCAGATCGGCGACGCGGACCTCGAGGCCTATCCTCAGGCCTGGCCCGCTTGTGCCTTTCTGCAGGGCTTAGGCTGGATCGACCTGCCGCGTACAGCCGCGCCAGCGATCACGGCGGCAGCCGAAACAGACGAATCAGCGCTTGCCTGCGCGCAGCGCCTGCTCGCGCTCACCGGCGGCGATCCCGAGCGCTTGAGCGGCCCGCCCGCCGCGGGCCTCGTCGCACAACTGGCCAGCGGACTCATCGCCAGTTGCAAGGAATATCGCCTTATCGATGCCGCGCAGCTGGTCCGCTCGCTGGTGCTACTGGGTCACGCCAAAGACCCGGTCCTGCGTGACGCCGTTGAGTATTTGCTGAGCCAGCAAACGCCGGCTGGCGCATTCGGCTACTTCGCCAGCAGCGAACAAGAGGCCACGATCGCGGCCATCCGCCTCAACTGGACGCTGGCCGTGCTGTGGGCGCTGGTCGATGCCGATTACCCGCAACACAGCATCAGTCGTCGGTTTGCGCTGACTTGACGCGCCTCGCAGCGGCAACGGGCCTACACCAGCCACCCTGCGCGCGAATACGGCTCAGCCCTTCCAGGTGAAGGGGAAGCGCAATTGCTTGAGGAAGCCGTTGGGCACGTAGTCGCCCAATACACCATAGTTGGACGGCCACAGGCGATCGGACTTCACCGCCGTGCCAAACAGGTAGTCAAGAAAGGAGAAGTGCGCCGAGTAGTTGCGATCGAGCGCTTCCTGGTCCTGGCTGTGATGCCAGTGGTGAAAATTGGGTGTCACGATCAAATAGCGCAAGGGACCCAGGCGCACATTGACGTTGGTGTGGTTGAACACCGCCTGGAAGCCGACGATGACGATATAGACATCGATCACTTCCTTGGAAAAACCGAGAACGAAGATTGGTGCCAGCACCAGCGTGCGAGTGATCACCAGCTCCAGGATGTGCTGACGCGAGCCGGCCAGCCAATCCATGCTCTTGGCGCTATGGTGTACCGCGTGCAGGCGCCATAGCGCCGGGATCTCGTGGTAGGCGCGATGCGTCCAGTACTGCATCAGATCGGCCACCAGCACGATACAGAACAGCGCAGCGAGGAAGGGCATATCGCGTACCCAGGTCTGGATGTCGCCCTGCACCGCCCAGCCGAAGAAGCGATGCACCAGCTGGTTGGTCACCAGCAGGATCAGGCCGACCACCAGATGGTTGACGATGAAATGATGGAAATCGGTCTGCCATTCCGCGCGGAACACCGGCTGCTCGCGGCGCAGCGGAAACAGCTTTTCCAGGAAGATGAAGATCAGGCTGGAGCCGAGCAGATCAAGGATGAACCAGTCGAGCCCGATATAGGCGGAATGCTGCGCGTAGTTGCCCACCGGTACCTTGTGGCCGCCCATCAAGGCGCTGACCGCGACGATGATGAAAGCCGACGCTGACAACCAGCGCACCCGGCCCAACAGGATATTGGCCAGCGCGACGCCGCCGCTGGCGACCATGGACCAGAACAGAAGCTGGCGCATCACGCCGGTGTCGTAGACTTCGCGCAGTTCCGGCGTGGTCAGATACGCCGGAAAGTGAAAGGCCAGCACCCCCAGAAAACACAGGATGCCCAGCATCAGCGCAAACACCCCGGAAGCCACGCCCTTACCCAGATGGATACGGCCGTGCGATTCAGACAGCTTATTGAGTTTTTCGTACATTTTGAGCCCCCTGCTTTATGCCGGGAAACTATCACGAACCCCCATCTCCGTCAGCCCCCGCCCGGCATGGGGCACGGGCCTATCGAACGGAAACCGGCTCCGACCCTTCGTGAAAGTCAGGCTCGCACATTGACTCTGCCCGCGAGGGCCGGATCGCCCCGGCGACAGAAACAGTAGACCGCGGCCATCCCCCCGCCACCGCTCAGCAAGTTGCCTCACTCACGTCTCAGGCGATCTGTTTTGTCATTTCCGAGACGACGGTATGCAAGATGGCTCTGAGACAACGGGACTCGCCCGCCACGGTGGCGGACAAAACCGGGCGCTCATTGGCGATCTGGGCATTTTCAACCTCGACCTCGGTGTACAGAACTTCCGCCTCTTGGAGAATCCGGCTGCGCAGATTTTCCAGCAAGCGTTCGGCCGTGCCTTTTGCCAGATTCAGTGCCGCACCGGCCTCCAGCAGCAGACCGCGGTTGATGTCTCCGAAGTACTGTACACCCAAAATCGGCCAGGCCAATCGGGTTTGCGCGGGCCAGCCCGTTTTGTCGAAGGCCGCAGTGTCATAGCTGGCCACGCTGAGCAGGTCGTAGAACGGCGCCAGTTGCACGCCCTCGTGGGACACCAGAAAGCTTAGATTTTTCAGGTGAGCATCGCTATTGCCAACAAGCACATTGAATACCAGCCAGATAAAGAGCCGAGAGCGCGCCACCGCCGGGCTGCGACAAGCCCGAGCCAGCACCGCCAGATTTTCCATGCTGCCTTGGCTGTATTTGAAGCTGCGGTCCAGCCCCAGCAGCTGGCAGGCGTCGATCACATGCCTGCGTTGCCAGCCCTGCGCGTCGGGTACCCGATCAAAGCGATCAATCAGATAAACCGGCTCGGGCACATAGCGACGGTGAACATCGGGCACGTCCAAGCCCAGTCGCTTGGCCAGGCGCATCACGAACCATTCATTGATTACGGAATGCGGGTAGTCCTCATCCGGGTGATCGGGTTTCAGAATATGCGTGGAAGGCGTAGCGCCAGCGGGTTCAAACAGTGCGCCGTCTTGCAGGACGACGGCCAACTTATGCTGCGCGCCAGCCAGCGACATGCGCTTGATGGCCGCATGCGTCAGTGGTGCCTTGGGCAACTGACGGATGCGTGCTGCCAGGGCCTCATCCGGTAACGGGCGCAGTGGCTCGGCGGCGTGATCCCCCGCATCCGGCGGCAGCAAGGTCACCGACCCCGCCGACTCCGCGCCGTACCAGGCCAGCAAGCCAAAGGCATCTGCCGCATCCAGCTTGGCGTCTTTGGCCAGCAGAAGACGTTGCCCTTCTTCCGGCAGCAGGTTATCGAAATACCATTGCACGGGACGCCGGCTTGCGCCGTCCACCAAGGACGCTGACGCCAACGGAAGATGCGGGCTGAGCGCAAAACCCAGCGGGTTGTTCCGCCAGTCCTCGTCGTATTGGAACTGCCAGAGCCCCGCCACTTCCTGCAAGGTGCCGACCTCTGTCTGATTGATGGACGCCCGTAAAGACCGGCCGTTCATGGCTTGTCCTGGCGGCTGGAGAGGTCGTTCAAATAGGCGGCCACACTATCGGGCACATCCACCACGACTCGGACGCCCAGCCCCTCAAGCACCTGAAAGAGCTTCCCCCATTGCACGGAATCGCTGCCGCGCTCGATCTTGCCAAGGAAGTTCTCGCTGACGCCGATGCTGCCTGCTGCATCGTCCTGGCGGATCTTCTGCGCCTTACGAGTGGCGCGCACCACCTTGCCGATGGCTGCGGCATTGTCGATGGGTATCTTCATGTCAAATCCTCATGCACATGCGGATTCTGCTCCTAAACCGAGTACAGGACAACAAATCCACTCGATCGTGAGGATTTTTATATGGAACTGTTTCCCACTACCAAAATCCTTTCAATTGTGAGGATTTTATGAGGACCACGATAGACTGCCCACCGTGCGCGGAAGGACGATACGTGAGTGACGTAGCGATATGGCTTGGCGCCTGCGCGCAGCAGTGCCTTGCTGTTCCGGGTTGTTGAACACGAAAAATCGCTGCATGCGCGCTCGGCCGGTAGCGACGATCCAGCCCCGCGCAGCCGTGCTATCCCGTGGAGCTTACGCGCTGCCCCGGCAAGGTCCTCCCCTGAGGCTAGGGCGCGTCATCCGCACAATCGCCATTTCTCCCTATTGGAGAATGCGCTCCCAGGACCGAAAACAGGTATTCACAAGATCCCGACGTCCGCGTTCCAGCAAGCATCGGGGCAAACGCTTGCCCGGCGTTCAGGAGAAATGCGATGGCGCTCGATCCCAGCTTCGTCGGTTCCGTGCTCAATGCGTTGCCGCTCGACAAGATGATAGGCGGACCGCTGCAGGCGATGATCACCGCCCAGGTCCAGGCATCCAAGGCCTACGCCGATTTCCTGCTGTCCGTGTGCATACGCGACGGCAAGGCGGTGGCCGTCCAGTTCGACTACGAGGAAACCGTGCTCGACGAAGCGGGCAACGCCCAAGGCGTGCTGCAAAAGACGATGCGCGTGCCCTTGATGGCAGCCGTGGTCCACCCGGTGATCTGTATCGAGGAAGGCACGGTGGATTTTGAATTGACGGTATCGCAGAGCGCAATGGAAAGCCACAGCACCGACGCAGAGGCCGGAATCGAGGCCAAGCTGGGCTGGGGGCCTTTCAACGTGGCGATTCACGGCCGGGTTTCCCACAAGGCGGAGCAGACGCGCAAGACCGATACCAGCGCCAAGTATTCGATCCATACGCGCCTGGCGCGCCAGCCTGCGCCTGAGGCATTGCAACGCGTGATCGACTTTCTCACCGATGCCGCGACCAAGCCCGCGCTGCTGCCGAACAACAAGGATAGGATGCTGCCGCTGCCGGCCACTGTTCTTGGCACCGACAGCCAGACCAGCTCGGCCTCCTGAGCGATGTGGCAGATCTTCCGCAAGCGCCGCGTGCCCGAGCGCGCAAACGCGCCCCTCCAGAGCGCAACGCCTGGCAGCGCGGCGCCTCCGCCGGGCTCGCCCACCGACAGCGATGACGATGGCGGCGACGTCGCCTTCAACGGCATGTCGCTGAGCGATATCACGCGAGGTCTACAACATGCCGCCGCAGCGGCGAACCAGATCGTTGCCCACCAGTACACGGCGGTGTTGCAGCAGTTCTTCGACACGCGCCCGGACGGCTCACTGCAACCCAAGCTCGTGACCATGGCCATGGCAGACGGCCAGGTCCTGATGCTGCCGCTGATTGCACTGATGACGCCGCGCGGCATGGCCATGGAACGGATGCGAGTCGAGCTTTCGGTGCGCACCGACGATACCGCCTGGATCGACGAGGCCCACCATTTCGACGACGCCAGCCACGGTCGCAGCCGCTTCACCGTCTCCATGGCGCCCCGCGGCGGTACGCCGCCTGGTAGCGAGCGTGAACACCGCACCATGGATATCACGCTCGATTTCGTTGCCCTGACGCCGCCGGAAGGGCTGATGCGCATCATCGACGAATATACCAGTGGCATCGTCCCCGCCAACGCGGCCCGCGGCAAACCGGACGGCGACCCGGAGTCCTAGTCGGCCCCCTCCCCCGCGTCTTCACCGTCTTCAACCCAGCACCCACCTGTTTCCACCCCGCTCGCAGCGGTCAGGCGGATGACAAAAGACAGGCATGTATGACTGTCGCCAGGGAAGGAATATCGATTGAACCTGAACAGCGTCGCGGCTCACAAAGGTGCCACCCAATCAGGCAAGCCGCAGCCACGGTGCCCCTTGCGCCATATTCCGCTGCTGGCCGGGCTACCGGACGAGTTCGTCGATTATGTATCGGGCAACGGCCAGATCTGGCAAGGCCAGACGGGGCGGGTGCTGTATCAGCAAGGGGAGCCCGAACAGTTCATCGCCCTGGTGCTCAGTGGCTGCGTCCATCATGTGCTGCAAGGGCCCGATGGCCGGGAAGTGATCCACCGCTGCAGCGGCTACGGCGATCTGCTGGGAGAAACCGCGCTGTTCGATCCCCAAGCCCACAGCAGCTCCGCGTTCGCCGCCGAGCCGTCCCAGTTGCTGCTGCTCCATGCACGCCACTTCGACAGGCTCAATGGCGAAGCGCACTTCCGGCTCAGGGTGCAGCAGCTGTTGTGCAATCGCTTGCGACATGCGCACGAATTCATCGAATCGATCTCGCTGCATCGGCTGGAAGCGAGACTGGCGCGGCACTTCCTGCTGGAAATCGATTGTAAGGGCTGCCTTCAGGATAACGGAGTAGCCATTCCACTCCCCACCAGCCAGAGCATCCTGGCGGCCAGGATCAACGTCAGCAGACCCAAGCTCAATGCCCAGCTCCAGCTCTGGCAGCGACAAGGGCTGATGCTTCGTCGACCGCCTTTGCTGATATTTCACGATCTTGCGCAACTACAGCAGATTGCTCAGCGCGGATAAGCTTTCAATCAGCAAAAGAAAATGCAGAAAAACCTTTACAAGAAAATTGGTAGCAATGTCACCTGAGTAACAGACCACACGATATGACAATTTCATTCTGTGCCTCCCTATGCACGTTTCGTGGAGCGCCAGATGACTCTTCCTCCTGTTGTTCTTCCTTCGACCCTTGCCGATCACGACCATTGCTTTGACCGAGCCTGGCGCAACGTCCACGCCGCGCTGTTGCGACGTGCCCGCCGCCTCAGCATGGGCGACGTCTATCTGGCGGATGAATTGCTCGCCAATACCGCGCTCAAGGTCTTTCTTTATCTGCGCAACGGCCCCGAACGGGTCCGTGATCCGGAAGGCTTCATGTTTCTGGTACTCGACCATGTGTTTCTCGACTGCGTGCGCAAACGGGGCCGGGAGGATCGAGTGCTCGATCGCGAGACGATGATCGATTCCGATTGGGTGATCGATCTGGCGGGCCCCGGCCTGGATCCGGCACAGGCGGTAGCGCTGCAGCAGGAACTCGACCAGCTGGATGCGGCACTGGCTCGCCTCAACCCGATGCAGCGGCAACTGTTCGAAATGCGCTTCGAACAGGAGCTGCCCTATCCCGATATCGCCAGTGCACTCCAGGTCAGCGAGGCACTGGCCAGAAAGCGCGTGGAGCTGCTGCGCAAGCGGCTGCACGGCTTGATGCGGCACGCGTGAGGCCATCGTCGTTCACAGGCAGCGATCCACGGCGTTCCTGTCTGCATGTGCGGCGCCCTCGCCACCGGGCCCGCACCAGTCGTTCAACCGGCCGCAACCACCGAGGAGAGAGGTTCATGGCAGACAACACGCCCGTCAACGCACAGATCACCGATGCAGTCACCCAGACCAATGTGAAGGTCGTGGCAGAGGCGCCGGCCCAGGCCATGGCTGCGCTGTATCAGATCGCCAGCCACTCGGCCGGCCTGTCGCTACAGAACGCGATACACAGCCAACAGGCGCTGAACCAGATTTCCAGCGCCGTCGTTTCCAAGGCCGTGACCATGATTCTCTCGGTCGGCGACAAGACCTGAGCCCTGACTGACCCGCCGCAGCCCGGCGCTCCCTAGGACATCGAGCCATGAGCCTGAAAGACATGCTGTTCGGCAAGCAAGCCGCCCGGGAGCCCGCCAGCCCGGTGGCGCCCGTAGCCACTACGGCCGGCGCGCCGGCATCCGCAGACGCTCCGGCGGCCGAGGCGGCGACACCGGATGCCACGCCCACCCCGGCCACCCCGGCCACCCCGGCCACCTCGCCACCCGCGGCGGCGCCTGCCAGCAAGCCGCCCCCGACCTTGCTCAGCAGCCTCAATCAGCAGCTGGTCCAGGGCCCCGGTGGCTTACCCCCGTCCACCGATGCACTGAACGATCAAATCGTGCAGGCGGTACAGATCAGCAATGCCGAGACGGCGGCCTACGCCGCCAGCCAGATCGCCGTGGCACCCAACATGATGATCACGCAGGCAAGCGGCCTTGTCGCCCAGTCCGCGGCGGCCTACTTCGACGGCGCCAGCAAGATGGCGCTCGCCAGCAAAAGCGTGCTGTTGAAGAACATGACCGAGAAGTTCGCCAAGGAAGACCTCAAGGGCGCGGCCGAGGATGCCCTCGGGGTGCTGCTGACCGATCTGCTGATGGGCACGGCGGCCGCCGTCGCCGCAGCAGCGGGCGCAATCGAGGCGGAATCGGCGCATTTCGCGCTCGATAAGATCGACCAGAGCATCGACAAATATCACAACCTGCTCGATCGCAAGGGCTGAAGGGCGCGCCGTTTGCTTGCGAATGCCGTGTTTCACAACTTGATTTTCGTTTCGTTGTAATGAGGGGCGCCCGGTCATTGCGTCGGCACCCACCCTTACCCCCATAGCCCTTTGGAGAGCACCATGAATGTCGGTGATATCGTATTCAGCGTCGCAACCATCAACGATGAGCGTTCGACCAAACTGCCCCGCGTATTCATCCGCGCCGGCCAATGGCTGAAAATGAAAGTCTTCTCGGGAGGCGAAGCGCCACGCGTCCCCATTGTCCATGCCGCCATCGCGGTGGGAAACAATACCGTGATCGAAAGTGTGGGCGATGGCATCGTGGCCACCAATCTCGCCGACGAGCGCCCGCCCCGTTCCGGGCTGATCTTCACGCCGACCAACACGGCCCTTGGCGACGCGGCGGCTTTCGCGGCGTCGCAATTCTTCAACGACCGGGAAAACAGCAATATCTGCGGTGAATACAGCTGCACCAAGGCCATGCTGTCGGTCATTCGCTCCGGCCCCGGCGGCAATGACCTGATTCAGCGCATCAACGATTCGGTCGCAATTGGGCACCAGTCTTTTTGCTCCCAATTCGTGGTCAATTGCTATGAAATCGGCAACCTCTATATCAGCGCCAATCTCAATCCGCCACCACCGTCGATCTTCAATCAACGCCCAGCCGCGATGACCCCCTATGAGCTGGCCGAGTTCTGCGACAGCCTGGGCAGCGGTTTTCGCTTTGCCGGATTCTGGCAAGACGGCGTGCAGTGCCAGCTTTAGCAGTGGTTCATCTGTGCAAGCCCTGATACACCGGAGCCACCGATGGCATTCACCACGCAAGAACTCGCACAGCAAATGAATCACCCCAATCTTGCCAATTGGGCCAATTCCTCACCGCGCTATCAGCAGCCCTATTTGGCGGGTTTTGCAATGTATTTCAGCAATTTGCAAGACTGGATCACGCAACATGGCGGCGCAAATCCGTTTGGCTGGGAGGACGTAAGCGGATTGACGACCCCGAGCGGCGTGGCGGTCGTGCTGCATGGGCCTGCACAGCGCGCGCCATTTAACGCCGCCTTCGACGATGTGAGGGCCTATCAGAATACGCCCGGCTTTCGCTTGTTCCAGGCCGCCGAAGCGATTCAACGCCTGATTCGCGTATTGCATCTCCTGTAAACCCCGATACCGGCACGACAACGCGGCTGCGGCGCATCCGCTTGCACGTGCCGGCCTTAGTGAAAGGAAGATCATGCAAACCAGCTCCAATGGCATTGCGCTGATCGAGCGCTTCGAAGGCCTGCGCCTCACCGCATACCAGGATGTGGTCGGCATCTGGACCATAGGCTACGGCCATACCGGCAGCGATGTGCATCCCGGCCTCAGCATCAGCCAGATCCAGGCCGCCGCGCTGCTGCAGGGCGACCTGACCCGCTTCGAGGCCGGTGTAGGCCGCGCGGTGACGGTGCCGCTCAACCAGAACCAGTTTGATGCCCTCGTGAGCTTTTCCTACAACCTGGGCCTGGCCAACCTGCAGCATTCAACGCTGCTACGCCGATTGAACGCCGGCCACTACGATGAGGCCGCGCAGGAATTCCCGAAGTGGTGTCGGGCAGGCGGCAAGGTGCTGCCAGGGCTGGTGAAGCGGCGGTCCATGGAGCAGACCTTGTTCCTGACACAGGAACACTGAACCTGCGGCGTACCTCACGCCGATGACGCCCCGCCCCAATCCTGACCACCGCCGGCTTGGAACTCGCGCTCGCGGCAGTTTCAGGCTGGCTGGTACCGCTGCCGCCGACAGCCCTCTGCCGGTACCCCTACAGATACCGGCCATGCCACCCAAGCAGGACGACGGGCCGGGCGTCATCACCCCCACGCGCCCGGAGTGCAGCGTCCCCCATTTGGACACGGCCGTCGACGTTGCTGAAAATGCGGCCGGCGCCGATCTCCGCCGCTGACACGGGCCCTCTTCACAAATGGGCCGCCGCCACGTCCAGACAATGTCCCTGCCTTGCGCAGGATTCCCCGACATCCATCAGGAGCGTGTCCATGCAAGACGATCTGGTTTCCCTTTATGCCGGCCTGCAGCAGCTGCTGGCGCAGTGCCTGAACGAGTGGTCCCATGCACTGGGCCAGTCGGAGCCTGACGGCAGCGACGCCGAGTACGCCCGTCTCGCCCAGGCGCTGGCAACGGCACGCAGCGCGCTGGCACCCATCGTGGCTGAACTGCCGCACGACAACGCAGCCACGAGCGGAGCGCAGCATGTCTGAAGCCGGCCCCGCCCCGATATTGCATCCGGACCTGCAACAGCTGGCCGAGGCTTGGCTGCAGCGGCCGCTGGAAGGCGCGGAGGCGCAGCGCCTGCTCGCCTTCCAGCAAGGCTTGACGCAGCAGGACGCCGGGGCGCAACTGAAGCAACAGGCGGCCCAGACCGTCGATGCCAGCCGCGCCCGGGCGACAGCCAGCGTGCGCGACACCCTGCAAACGATACAGGCCAGCACCGGCCAGGCACTGCAACAGCAGGCCCAGGAGGAAGCGGCGATCCTGAAGCTGGTGGACGGCGCGCGCACGCTGGCCGATCTGCGCCCATCCACGCTGCAACCCGGCGCGCAGCCGGGTGGCGCGCAGATGGTGCTATCGCAGATCGCCGACCGGCTTGCCGGCCTTGCCAAGCAGGAGGTTGAAGCGTGCTTCAACCAGTATTTCGGGCCGCTGTCGCAGGAGCTGCAGGCGGTGATCGCCCGCCTGGCCAAGCAGCAGGACGCTGCCACACCGCCCGCGTCGACCGATCCGGGCCCCGCATCCTGACGTTCACAGCCGGCTTACGGCAGCGTCCCTATCAGCAGCACGGCAACTGCCGTGCCTACCTTCCAGGAGAAACGAGATGGCTTTCCCGACTTCCGTCAACGACCAGATCACCGATGCAGTCACGCAGTCCAACGTCAAGGTGCTGGGCGAAGCGCCGGCCGTGGCGCTGGGCTCGCTGTACCAATCGATGGCCCATTCCACCGGCATTTTGTTCGAGAACGCGGTCTCGGCCCAGCAGCAACAGAACACGCTGACCCAGGCCGCGACCAATATGGGCGTGATCCAGATCTACAGCGTGGACACCATGGCCGGTGCTGCCGGCACCGAAAAGGTGTCGCAGGCCGGCGTCGCCGACAATCTGACCAGCCTGCTCACCGTGCTGAACTCGTTCCGCCGCTAATCGCAACCGGCGGTATGTCTTCCCCCGATCGTATCGCCGCTTGAACTTGGAGATTTCCCATGGCTTACCCCACCGCAGTCAACAACCAGATCACCGATGCCGTCACCCAGACCAACGTCAAGGTACTGGCGGAAGCACCGGCCGTCGCCATCGCCTCGTTGTTCCAGACCATGGCGCATTCGACCGGCATTCTGTTCGAGAACGCCACCTCGGCCCAACAACAACAGAACACGCTGTCGCAAGCCGCTGCCAATACCGGCGTGATGCAGATCTACAGCGTCGACACCATGGCCGATGCAGCCGCGACCGAAAAGGTGTCGCAAGGCGGCGTGGCGGACAACCTGACCAGCCTGCTCTCCGTCATGAACAGCTTCCCGCGCGGCTGATCATTCCTTCCTCCATCTGATCCAGGAGCTCCACCATGAGTTTTCCCACCGCAGTGAACAACCAGATCACCGATGCCGTCACCCAGAGCAACGTGAAGGTATTGGCCGAAGCGCCGGCCATGGCCATGAGCTCGATCTATCAGACCATGGCCCACTCCACGGGCATCTTGTTCGAGAATGCCGTGTCGGCCCAGCAACAGCAGAACACCCTGGCGCAGGCCGCGGCCAATATGGGCGTGATGCAGATCTACAGCATGAACACCATGGCCGGCGCGGCAGCGACCGAGAAGGTGGCTCAGGGCGGCGTTGCCGACAACCTGACGAGCCTGCTCACCGTGCTGAATTCGTTCGGCAACCGCAGCGGCCTGTAACCCATCGGGGTCGAGGCCGCGCGCCCCGGCCCCGCTGTCATCGTGACGCCGCCCTCCGACTCCACCCCACCGCCGCCAGACCCCATACCGGACAACGCATCCGTCCCTGCGGATGCTGGCCTGCGCAAGAGCCCGATCCATCTGCTGTCTGCGCTGGTGATGCTGGCTACCGACCACGCCTGGCAGGAGCTGCTGCCGCAACTGCTCCAGCCCTTGCCCAGGGCCGCCCACATCGGCGTAATACTCGGAGCCAGCGCGCTGGTGTTTGCCATCACCGCCCTGAGCGTGCTGCTGGTACAGCGCTGCATCGAACGCGATGCCTACGGTATTGCACTTGCCAAGGCGGTCGCCATGGGCGTACTTGCCGGCTTGCCCTACGCGGTGGGCACCACCGAGATCGGCCTGGCTTTCGTCGCCTGGGCCGGCATCACCGAGCTGCTGCAACGCGGTAACAAACCCTGAAGGAAATGACCATGACGTATGTAATTTACCTGCTGCGGCTTACCACCACCCTATTGATGCTGGTGGCGACCCTGCCTGGCCTGGCGGCCGAGCGCCTACCCCACCTTGGCACCGATCTCGCCCAGACCTCCGTCTCCGGCCTGTCGTCCGGCGCCTTTATGGCGGCGCAATTCAACGTCGCCTATTCCGGCACGTTGGTCGGCGCGGGCATCGTCGCTGGCGGGCCGTTCTATTGCGCGGGCCTGGGCAATCGCAGCGGCGGCGACCCTTACCTCATCACCGCCACCACCCTTTGCATGAACCCACTGGGCCCGGGCCCCGATGCCAAGCAAGCGCTCGCCTTCGCCCGGCAATTCGCCGCGGCCGGGCAGATCGATGATCCGGTCAACCTGAAGAAACAGCGCATCTACGTGTTCAGCGGCACCGCCGACACCATCGTCAGGACCAAGGTGGTCGATCAGACCCATCGCTTCTACCAGGAAGCCGGCGTGCCTGCGGCACAGCTCAAATACGTCAACAACCTGGCCGCCGGCCACGCCTTGCTGACCAACAACAGCACCGATCCGGCCTGCCCGGCAAATGTCGCGCCCAATATCAACAACTGCAACTTCATGCAGTCGCACGATATCCTGCGACATATCTACGGCGCCCTGAAACCACCAGCAGCGCATGCCGGCGGCCAGGTGCTCGAGTTCGACCAGCGCGAATTCCAGCAAGGCACCGCCAGCAACGGCCTCGCCCCGACTGGCTTTGCCTACGTGCCCAAGGTCTGCGCCCGCGAAACCTGCCGCGTCCACGTAGTGTTCCACGGCTGCACCCAGGAAGCGTCACGGCTCGGCGACCGCTTCTTTCGCACCACCGGCTATAACGAGCTCGCCGACAGCAACCGCATTGTCGTGCTCTACCCGCAGATCCAGAGCAACCCACGGCGTAATCCGAACGGCTGCTGGGATTTCTGGGGCTACACCAGCGCCAGCCCGGCTCAACCCGATTACTACCGCAAAACCGCGCCGCAGATGGCCGCGGTGATGGCCATGCTGCAACGCCTGTCCACCCCCCGCTAGGAGCAGCCACCATGAATGCAAACACACGCAACCCCTATCTGCGCGCCCAACAAGCCACGACGCAATGGTGGCAGGGCTGGCTCGGCCCCCATGCGGCCCCCGCCATTTGGGATGCCGAAGCGTGGAAACAGCTGTTGCGGCAAGGCATCGCCGCCCGTCAGGCCTGGGATGGCGAGCAGGAAGCCCAGTTCGATGCGAACTGGCGCGCGCTGGCCCAACATACCGATCTGGATGGTTTGAGCAATGCCACCGCGCAATGGCGTGACTTGCAGCAGAGTATCTTCGGCGCGTGGTGCCAGCTCTGGCAGACCAGCTTGGCGCTGGCGCAGACCCAGCAGAGCCGCGTGCTGGGCAACCTCGCGCAGTCGGGAAAGTCTTCCGAGCTTGCACTCACGCTGTTCTCGCACCTGGAAGCAAGCCAGCGCGAATGGAAGGAACATGCGAACCAGTGGGGCGAGTTGCTGAACGGCATGGGACCTGCGTATCAGCAATGGCTGCAACAAGCGCTGCAACCCGCCCAGCAATCCGATGCAGCAGATGGCGATCGATGATTGCGCCCAGGCGCAAAAAAACGGCGGGATGATCTCCCGCCGGTTTTTCTTCGACCTGTCAGCGTGAAACGGCTACGCGCTTATTTCAGCGCCGCGACGAAGGATTCATCCTCGAGCAACAAGCTGATGAACTTGCGGAACAGCCCTTCGTAGTTGTTGGCCGCCAGCGGAATGGCCACTGCGCCGACAAAGGACGAGTCCCAGGTGGATTGCGCGGTAAAGTCCTTGGCAAAGCGCTGCTCGCCATCCTTGCTCACCACCACTCGCGCGGAAAGCTTGGCCGAACCGGTACCTATGGCCGGATCAAGATCCGTATCCAGCAAGGTACCGGTGATCGTCGTTGTCGAAGCGGGATCGAAGGAATTGGCCGCCTTCAGCTCTTCAACCAGCGATGCGCGCAGGTATTGGGTGAACGAGCCATCGGTCGGCGCTTTCAGGCTGTTCGCCCCACGCAGCGCAAAGGATTGGTCCCTGCCGGCCGGCAGGTTGGCGTCGGGCGTGAATTCACCGACATTGACCGGGCTGATTTTTGCCGCGCGAAGTCGCATTGTATTGTCGAGGCTGGACTGTGGCGGGCCCATGACGAGTTGGGCACAACCGGTCGTAAGCAAAAGTGAAGCCAATGCCAGCAGCAGCGACAGTTTATTTTTAATGTTCATATGCTTTTTCATTTGAAATTCGGATCTTGAGAAAGGTCTTTAAGGGCGTTGTCGACGACTTGACGCGTCATGGTGCGAGCCGCCGCCTCGAAACTTTCCGAAGGCACTGCATTCTCGGGCGGATTTGCGTTGCCTATCGTGGTATGAATGGCGTGCAGCACTTCCTTGTTGACTGGCTGGCCATCGCCTGCTGGCAAATAGGTCAATTTACAAACATATCCATCCGTCACCACGCTGCCGGCAACACCGAAGGTCAATCCGGTGACAAAGCCCTTGCCTTCCGGGTTGTCAGTCAACGGGATGTTGTTCAATACGATATTCAGCAGCGCACCACCAGCTTGGCCCTCAATGCTGGAAAAAAGCCCGCTGTTCTTGACCTGCTCGGCAACCTGGTCCTTGAGAAAGGACGTTGCCGCAGCATTTGGCGCACCCTTGGTTTGGAACTCAAACTTCAGCTGAACCGGCTGCGGTTGAGCTGCGGGCTTGATATCGCCTGGCTGAATGTCCTGCGTCGCTGTATCGACATAGACGCTTGCACAACCACTCATCAGCACCGTCGCGGCAAGTGCCCCGACGAGCAATGCTCGCTTAAGCATCTGATTTTGAAGAAATTGATTTTTACTCATTGGCCCCCCTTAAATTTTTGAGTAAATTATTTATATGTCATATCGGCTGTCCTTCCGACAGCGTCCGGGATTCTAATACCAAAAACCCGGCATGTCTTTTCCATCAAAGGGGTATTTGGATCCGCTAACAAAAGCCTGTTGCCGGATTGCGCTCACTGGCGGTACACGCGTACTGCCTGCGACCGAAGGGAGTCCGATTTACCGCCTTTCAGGTTGTTTCGCGCGCCTTGCCAGCACCATTGCACTGGGTTTTGTGAACGGCACTTTAGCCATCTTGGAATATCGCGGAAGCCGCCGATCGGGCATCCATAGAGATGTCGATGGATTCGGGCATCAGGCTGGATCCGTCCGCACCGATCTCGCAATGTATTGTGGCGGCCGATTGGCCGGTGACGACGGGCTCACAACCGCTTCACCACCCATTTCAGCCCATCATCCTCCGGGTGCGTATGGATTTCGAAGCCCAGGCGCTTCATGAAATTGAGCATGGTCTTGTTGCTGGCCAGTACCTCGCCTTCGACCAGATCGAGGCTCATGTCGCGCGCTGCGGCGAATAGCGCTTCCATCAGCCGGCCGCCCAGGCCCTTGCCCTGCATATGGTCGGCGATAACGATGGCGAATTCGCAGCTGTCGTAGTCCGGGTTCACCGTAAAGCGCGCGACGCCGAGGATACGTTCGTCGTCCCCCTCGCCCAGCGTGCCCACGAGCGCGACCTCGCGGGCGTAGTCCATCTGGGTGAAACGCGCCAACATCGATTGCGGCAGCGTCTTCAACGTATTCATGTAACGGTTGTAGCGCGTTTCGTCCGAGAGTTCGCGCACGAAGGTCGCCATCATCTCGGCATCTTCCGGCCGTACCGGGCGAATGGTGAGCGGCACGCCGCTCTTCAGTTGGGTGAGCTGCACCATCTGCGACGGATACGGGTGGATGGCCATGTGCTGGTAGCGACGCGCCTTCTCATCGACCGGCGCCACCACGATGCGCGCATCGACCGCGATCACACCCTGCTCGTCCGCCACCAGCGGATTCATGTCGAGCTGCAGTACTTGCGGCAACTCGCATACCAGCTCTGACAGCCGCAGCAGTACGTTTTCAACCGCCTCCAGATTGACTGCCGGCTGGTTGCGGAATGCTTCGAGCATGGTCTTCACCTTGGTGCGACGGATCAGGTTTCGCGCCAGGTATTCGTTCAGCGGTGGCAAGGCTACCGCCACGTCGTTGAACACTTCGACCGCGATGCCGCCGGCACCAAAGGTGATCACCGGGCCGAAGGCGCGGTCGCGCGCCACGCCTAGCATCAGTTCGCGGCCGAAGCGCCGCTGATGCATGGGCTGCACGGTCAGGCCGCGCACCGCGTCACCGAAGCGCTCGCGGGCGCGGGTCAACAGCCGGTTGGCTTCGGCAGCGACAGCGACGAGGCTCTGCAGGTTGAGCACCACGCCGTCGATATCGGTCTTGTGGGTGACGCCCTCGACATCGAGCTTGAGCACGATCGGCAACCCCAGGCCCATGGCTACCGTCACCGCATCGTCCGCGCTGGCGGCGCGCAGCGTCGGCGTCACGGGAATATGGAAGGCGCGCAACACCGCCTTGGATTCGATCTCGTCGAGCGCGCTGCGGCCCTGTGCCAGCACGGTATCGATGATGGTCCGCGCGGTTTCGAGATCCGGCGCTTCCCATTCGCCCAGCGGCGCTGCGGTCTGCAGCAGCAATTGCTGGTTGTACTGCCAGGAGGCCAGCGAATAGAACACCTCGACGCCGTGCTCGGGGGCGTTGAAGCAAGCAGTGTTGGATTTGGCGAGGAGCTTGCGGCTAGCCTCGACCTTGCGCCCGCCAATCCAGGCCAGCAGGATGGGCTTGTCGTTGTCTGCACGCAGCGCGATCATCGTCTCGGCCGTGGCCATATGGTCGGTACCGACCTGGGGCGTGAACACCACGACCACGCCGTCGACCTGCGGGTCATCGAGCACCGCCTGCGTGGCGAGGCGGAAGCGCTCGGCCGACGCATCGCCCAGGATATCGACCGGGTTCACCGTCACCGCCTGCGGCGGCAACAAGGCCTGCAGCCGGGCCTGGGTTTCCGGCGCCAGCGTCGGCAGCTGGATATGCAGATCATGCGCACGATCGACCGCCATCATGCCCGCGCCCATGCCGTTGGTGATGATGGCCAGCCGCCGGCCCTTGGTGCGGTAATTGCCGTTCACCACCCTGGCGGCGATGAACAGCTGGTTGATCGAGCGGATGCGCAACACGCCGGCGCGACGCAGCGCGGCCTCGAACACGTCGTCGCGGCCGATCAGCCGCTCGCTGTGGGTGCGGCCCAGCGCAACCCGGTCGTCATAGCGCCCCACCTTGAGCACCATCACCGGCTTGGTCCGCGAGGCCGCGCGCAGTGCCGACATCAGCATGCGCGCATCGGCCACGTCTTCCAGATAGAGCAGTATGGATTGGGTCTTGGGATCGGAAACCAGGTAATCCAGTGTTTCGCCGACATCGACGTCGGCCTCGGTCCCCAGCGATACCACGCTGGAAAAGCCCACATCGTGCGATTCGGCCCAGTCGAGGATGGCGGAGGCCACCGCCGACGATTGCGACACCAGCGCGAGATTGCCGCCCTTGAGCTCGCCCTGGTAGTGCGCGCCCACCATGCGCGATATCGGCCGAGCCAGACCAAACACGGTGGGGCCGAAAATGCGCAGCCCGTACTGGCGCGCGGTGGCGTGCAGCTGATCGAGCAGCACGCGCGATTTCTCGTCGGTGCCAACGAAATCGCACGACATGATCACCACCGCCGCCACGCCATGCTTGCCGCATTCCTCCACCAGCGCCTTCAAGGTGCGGGTGGGGGTGGTGATGATGGCCAACTCGGGCGCGGGCTTCACCTGGTGCACGTGCTTGACCGCCTTGGCCCCCATGACCACGTCGTGCCGCAGATTCACCGCAGCGAGCTTGCCCGCGTAGCCGCCTTGCAGCAGGTTGGCGAACACGGTCTTGCCGACCGCGCCCTCGGTTTCTGTCGCGCCGATGACCACGATGGACTTGGGATCGAACAGCGGGGTGAGATAGTGCTGTTTCATGGGCGGGCTCGGCGCGGCATACCGCCGCTTCAGGTTTGCATCGATTGTAGCGGGTGCGTGTATCCGATTGGGGCATACGCGCCACGCCATTGCGGCCGATCAAAATCGCACGGCGGATTGCACCAGGCCTTGGCGTCGCCCGTCGTGCACCGACAGCAACGTCGTGGCAAGCAGGACATAAGCACATGGCGTGCCACGACCACCGGACTTATCATCGCCGCCTTCCAGTCTGATCCGACATTGCGGGTTTCACCATGCGCTATCTCGCCGTTATCACCGTTGTCTGGGCGCTGTCGTTCAATCTGATCGGCGCGTTCCTCGCCGGCCGCGTCGACAGCGACTTTGCCGTGCTCACCCGGGTGCTGATCGCGGGCGTCGTGTTCTGGCCCCTGCTACGGCCCGCCGGCACTGCCTGGCAGCGCATGCTGGGCACCGTGGTCTGCGGTGCGCTGCAGTTCGGCCTCACCTACCTGCTCCTGTATCGCTCATTCGGCTACCTGACCGTGCCCGAGGTGTTGCTATTCACCATCTTCACGCCGATCTACATCACGCTGCTGGACGACGCCTTCGCGCGCCGTTTCACCCCGCGTGCCTCGCTTGCCGCGCTGATCGCCATCGCAGGCTCGGCCATCATCCGTTTTGACGGCATCAGCGCGCATTTCCTCGCCGGATTCTTGATGCTGCAGGCGGCCAATCTCTCGTTCGCGTTGGGTCAGATCGGCTACAAGTGGCTGCTGCTGCGCTACCCCAGCACGCGCCCCGCGCACGAGAGCTTCGGCTGGTTCTTTGTCGGCGCCCTCCTGGTCGCGCTGCCCTCGTTCCTGATCTTTGGCAATCCCGCCCGATTGCCCGCCACGGCCACACAATGGAGCATACTGGTCTACATGGGCCTCGTGGCCTCGGCGCTCGGCTTCTTCTGGTGGAACAAGGGTGCGAGCCAGGTCGATGCCGGCACGCTGGGCACCATGAACAATATGCACATCCCGGTCGGCATCCTGCTGCATGTGCTGATCTGGGGCCAGGATGAGAACCTGTGGCGGCTGACCGCGGGAGGCGCGGTGATGGCACTGGCGCTGTGGTTGAACGAGCATTGGCGGCGCAACGTGGCAATGCGCAGAACATAAGCACTTTCTTACAAATTAGAAGATGCAGGATCATGTTTTTGGCAAGCATGGCGCTAGCTTGCCGTTTGTCAGTGTCAAGCTGCGACTAGCGGTTTAGGCTCGCCGCAGTGGCATCGAGTGGCTTTGATTCTTTTTTTCCGCCGCTGCTCGCAATCACGCCACGGATTCCCTCCCCCCCGATGATGCGCTGCTCTGTCCCAGCTTTGCTCGTTGTTTGCCGCTGCCCTGCTGGTCGGATGTGGAGGAGGCAGTGGCGCCAGCGACGAGGTCGGCGCCTCGTCCGCGCCGGCCCCGGGCGAGGGTCTCGTTACCCATTCGGGTTCCTTCACCGAGATTGAAAGCGTGCGCCCAACCCACCGTCACCGCCGCCAACGGCACCCTCACTGTGACCGTGGCCGGGAAGGCATTCCGCTTCGCAGCGGGCGCCCTGCCCGCCTATACCCCGTAAGACACGACGACGGCGGTCCGGCAGGGTTTGTCGGGCCGCGGATCGCCGATATACTTGCCGCCGTTGCCAACGTCACGCTTCGAGGAAGAGATGGATATCAGCAAGATTCCCGCCGGCAAGAACCTGCCGGAAGACTTCAACGTCATCATCGAAATCCCGGCCAATGCGCCGCCGATCAAGTACGAGTTCGACAAGGAAGCCGGCGCCATCGTCGTCGACCGCTTCGTCGGCACCTCGATGTCCTACCCGATGAACTACGGCTTTGTGCCGCACACGCTGTCGCTGGACGGAGATCCGGTGGACGTGCTGGTGTACACCCCGTTCCCGCTGGCCCCCGGCATGGTCATCAAGTGCCGCGCCATCGGCGTGCTGGGCATGGAAGACGAAGCCGGCCAGGATGCCAAGGTGATCGCGCTGCCGGTGGAAAAGATCTGCCCGATGTACAAGCACATCCAGAAGCTGGAAGACCTGCCCGAACTGCTGCTGGCCCAGGTCAAGCACTACTTCGAGCACTACAAGGATCTGGAGAAGGGCAAGTGGGTGAAGGTGACCGGTTGGGGCGACAAGGCCGCCGCCGAGGCCGAGATCGTGGCCAGCTTCGAGCGCGCCAAAAACGCCTGATCGCTGAGCCACGAGAACAAAAAACCCGCGAACAATCGCGGGTTTTTTGTTAGTGGCTCGAGCGAGCCCACGCAGCGTCAATCGATCCCGAATCCCGCCGTCCTTTGCAAAATCGGACCCCGCGTCGCCATTCTGGGAGGCGAACACCGCCAAGTGGGGGAGATGCCCGGAGAACGGGCAACAAAAAGCCCCGAAGATTCAATATCTACGGGGCTTGGAGGGCAATATCGAAGTATTGCGATTTATCCGGTGGTGCGAGCGGAGAGACTCGAACTCTCACGCCTTGCGGCGCTGGAACCTAAATCCAGTGCGTCTACCAATTCCGCCACGCTCGCACAGCGCCGCCACGGGAGGCGTCGCAAAGGAGAGCGATTATAGGGGAAAGGGCTGGCAGCGCCAAACCCTTGTGTGTGAGCGCCGTGGATCCGGGCGTCCTGCTCGCCTGGCACGCACAGCAGCCCTCCATGCTGCGCCCTGACCCCAAGCTTTATGCGATACTGCCAACCTCCTTTCAGGCCTGCCTAGACCTTCCGTGAGCGCCTCTGCACCGCACCCGACCCTGCGCATCCTGCTCGATGGCCAACCCACCGAAACCACGGAACTCGCGTGGTTCGCCCCGACAGGCAGCGCCCTCGATTCCGGCCGGGGACCCGTGGCCGCGCTCCCCGCGGTTGCCCATCTGGTTCTGCTGCTTCCCCCTACCCGCCTCAGCCTGCATCTGGTCACGCTGCCCAAGCAGCCGCCTGCCAAGCTGCGCGCCTTGTTGCCCATGGCACTGGAAGACCGCCTGCTCGCGCCGCCGTCCAAGCTGTGGTTCGGCCTGCACCCGCTGGGTGATGGGCTATGGCAGGTCCAGGTGGTCGAACGCGATTGGTTGTCGGGCTGGCTGAATCTGCTGCGCGGCCACGGCCATACCGTCGACGCCGCTTACGCACTCGCAGACCTGATCGCCGATGATCTATCCGGCTGGCAGCAAGTGGACCTGCCGGGTACCTCCCAGCTGCTGAAGAGCCCCACTGGCGAGGTGATATCTCTGGACGACGCAGCCATAGGCGCTGCATTGACCTCGGGCAGCACCGTGACCCCGCTCCCGCTGGAAGCGGTGTGCGAGCGGCCCTTGCCGCCACGCAACCTGCTGCAGGCGGAGTTCTCACCGCGCCCTGCCTGGCAACCGGACTGGAAGCCGTGGCGCCGGCCTGCCGTGCTGCTCGCGGTGCTGCTGCTGTTGCTCACCGCGCTCAATATCGGCGAGTGGTGGCAATTGTCCCGCCGCGCCGACGCTTTGAAACGTGAAATGCGCCAGACCTTTGCCGCCGCGCTGCCCGGCGTGCCGGTGGTGGACCCGGTGCTGCAATTGCAAAGCCGCTTGCGCGAGGCCGGGGTCAATGAAGGCACCGCTGGTGGCAATACGTTGCAAGACACGCTGCGCCGGATCGACCAGGCCGGTGGCGCCTTGCAACTGGACGCACTGCGCTATGCGGACGGCACACTGGAACTGGTGGTCAAGGGCGATGCCGCCGCGACCCGGGCCCAGCTTAACGCGGCGGGCTTGCCCTTTGAGCAGGTTCAAGGCAACGAAGGACGTGCGCTGTTGCGCCTGCAGGCCCCTCAATGAACGCGATCCAACTCAAGCTCCTCACCTTCTGGCGCGAGCGCAACGCGCGTGAACGACTGTTTCTGACGGTCTGCGGCGCGGTGCTCGCGGCGGCCTTCTGCTACGCCGTGCTCTGGGCGCCGGCGAGCGCCGGCCGCGACAAGCTTGCCCGCCAGGTACCGCAGCTCGAAGCGCAGCTGGCCCAGATGCAGCGCCAGATCGCCCAGCTCAAGGGTGCCAGCGCCCCGCGGGGTAATGGCGATCTACGCGGCAGCGTGCAAGGCGCGATCGCCCAGTCCGGCATCACCGCCGAATTGCGCCCGCTCTCTGCGGATGCACTGCAGATCGTGGCGCCCACCTCATCGTTCGAGCAAGTACTGCTGTTGCTGGACGCGCTGCAAGGCGCCGGCCGGATCGCCAAGCTGGAGGTCAAATCAGCCGGCGCGCCCGGCCAGGTGACCGCCACGCTGGAGTTGCAGCGATGAAATGGCGCATGTCCAAGCTGCGCTGGCTCCTGATCAGCCTCGTGTTGCTGTTTGCCATCGTGCGCCTGCCGGTATCGCTGTTCAGCGGCCTCGTTCCCAAGCCGTGGCAGCTCGGTCTCGTCGAAGGCACGCTGTGGCAGGGCCGGATCGGTCAGGTGGGGGTCAACGGCATGCAGCTGCTATCCGACGTGCGCTGGCACTGGCAGCCCTTGGCGCTCTTGCGCGGCCAGCTGAGCTGGCAGCTCACCACGCGCGATCGGGATCAACCAGGCGCGGCGCGCATCGCGCTGGGCTTCAATGGCATCGAAGCGGAACAGATCGCGATACGCCTGCCCGCGGCACCGCTGTTCACGCTGGACAAGCGCCTGGCTTCGGTGCAGCTTGGTGGCGATCTGCAGATCGATGCGCAGCACCTCTCCGCCAACGACTGGTCCGGTGCACAGCTGCAGCTCTTGCGCGCGCATGCGCTCGTCACGCCACAGGTCAACCCCTTTGGCGACTACCGCGTGACGTTGGGCCGCGACGGTCAGACCCCGACCTGGCAGATCACGCCGATTTCCGGCGTGCTCGCCATCTCGGGCAATGGCCGTATCGATCCGCAACGAGGCCCGCAAGGCGCGCTGACCTTTACCCCGGGGCAAGCCCAGGCTGCGCAGTTCGCGCCGCTGATGAACCTGATCGGCGGCAGCGGCCCATCACGCACGCTGCGGCTCGGTAGCCGGTAACGCATGTTTTTACCCGAGGAGGGATAAGCGATGAAAAAAATCGAAGCCATCATCAAACCGTTCAAGCTCGACGAAGTGCGTGAAGCGCTGTCCGACCTGGGCATTTCCGGTCTGACCGTCTGCGATGTCAAAGGCTTTGGCCGCCAGAAGGGTCACACCGAGCTCTACCGCGGCGCCGAGTATGTGGTGGACTTCCTGCCCAAGACCAAGGTCGAAGTGGTGATCAGCGACGACAAGGTCGATGCCGCCATCGAGGCCATCGTCAAGGCCGCGCACACCGGCAAGATCGGCGATGGCAAGATCTTCGTCACCCCGGTCGAGCACGTGGTACGCATCCGCACTGGCGAGATCAACGAAGAAGCAATCTGAGGTCATCACCACGCGTGAAAAGCCCGGCATCTGCCGGGCTTTTTCTTGTCTACATACCGCCGGCCACGCTCAATGCGTGTCCATCGCCGGCACCGGAATATCGCCCACCGTGCCCCAATTCACCGTCGCATCGGGTTTGCCGCTGCTGTAGTGGAACGACCAGTCCCCACTGTTGATGTTCCAGATCGCCAGATCGACCTTGCGATCACCATTGAAGTCGAAGTAGCCGGATGCCACCGGATTACCATGAAATTCAATTTCCTTAAACCTCAGGTGCCACCAAGCAGCAACGTCAATTTAATTGGCGAATTTAGTTGCACGAGCACGACCCGCTATTTCGAACTTGCGAAGCTGAGCGCTCAGCTTGTCTGCCATAAGCACAATATCTCCGATATAATCCCGAACAAAATCAACTCTAACCATAAGAGTTTGTGTCAAGGGAAACATCAGATAACACGTTTGAAAGAGACCACCTCGCTCATCGCCACAAGAAATAAATACTTAACGCGACCACTCTCTATCGATTCGTAATAAACTGTGTTTAATTTAGGCGACCCATGCTTCGCCACAAGCTGATCGACCACATCGGCACCAAATTCCTTCCGGAGCTCATCAAGCTCTGCGGGCTTCGGCTTGTAAGTCCACAACATCCGAAACCGCCTCAACCCCTGCCCAGCTTGATCAGAAGGCTCTTCGACGAATTCATCTTCTGAATAGATGCTACTCGGAGCATGCGAAAACAGTCGAATTTGACTAGCATTATTTCCCTTAATAGCAATCTCCAACTTCTTCCCCGGACCGACCTGCCAATACATCTCATCATTGCGCGCCTCACTCCAAGGCTGCACATCGGGTATGGTTGCATGCAAGGCAATGGAGCTAACCAAGCCGTCGGTTGAATTGCGAGCATAGCCTTTCAGCCAGGTTTTTTCGGGGATTAGGAGGGCGGTATTGTCGATAGGAATATAAGCAACTCCATTTTTCCTTTTAACAGGATCGGAAAAACGGGGCGCCGCAGAGCGCTCGCACCCGACAACACTCATTATGATCAAGAGCATCGCTACCACGCGGGACACATCACCGCAGAGGCGAGCGATACCATGCCGAGCAGGAAGTTCGTTGACTTTCATGTTTTCCGCAAATAGATAATACATCAATGTCCATTGCACATACGGATAAACCACTGCGGCTCTATCCGTCGATAAACACACTCGAAGTCCTTCCAGCTTTCTGGAATTCGATTGAGCGAAGGAAGTACACGCGCTTTGTATTGAGACGTCGCCACTCCCTCTTTTTCGTGAAATTGATGCTCTCCGGAAAACCCTTTACCTACAATACTTAATGGACCGAACAACACCCCGCTCTCGATGCGGGGCACTTCCGGAAAGAAAATATATTGCTTCCATATCACCCCAAAGCGCAAAGTATTACGGTAATGCCGTCTTTGATCAGTACGATTGGGATGATCGATCAACGGCGTCGTTGCAGCCTGAATACGAAGAGCTCCATATTTATGAAGCAGTTCAAACCCCACCATTGTCGCAACAATTTTCTGTTTCTTGATTGCAGTTTCCACGGAATATGGATTTGGAAGCCAGGGCGTCGAACCTTCGTAATCGACACTATCGATTCCTGCTCGCCTATATAGCTCCAACGTATCGCCATCCTTAAACCAGAACGAGGAGTCCTTGTTTAACTGGCGCGGGTACGTCCGGTAGCGGCGTACGATTTCGACAAAGTCTGCCCGATTCGCCTGGAAATTTTCGATCATTTCCTCATCACTCGGCAATGGATTAAAATAATTAATCCAATAAAACAAACCCAATACCGCCAGCACACTCCACGTGCAAATCCACACCCATTTTTTCCATACGAATTTCGCCATCGATCCTCCTTCTGAATTTCAAGAAATACAATCTCAACAGCCTCGAAAGAGGTCAAGTACAGCCACCATATCGCCGATTAGTTGCCGGCTTATTACCTTTCTTGAAGCTCTGAAATTTTTCCAATCACATGCAAATGCAATCTGCGAAAATCATTGAGATAACGAAACTGAAATCTGTAAAATCCCTGTAACTCCGCGCTTATCGAAAAAGCGGCCGCACACTGATCGTCGGGCTTATGGGCGGAGCTACAGATAACGACCGGCCAAGCAACAAACCCCACTGGAGGCTCCGTCGCGTCATCAATTGTATAGGCGCTATCGTCCCCACGGATCACGAAGCCATCATCGCGCTGTATTTCGAAAGGGTAGTAATACTCAATCAATCCAAGATCCTTTCGAAAGCGAATCCCTGAACGAGAGTGAGAAAGGAAAAATTTCTCCAGGTAGCGCTTTTTGTGAGCAACGTCATTATATATGTAAGGCGGATTAGGGCTACCAAAAAATATTTCGACCATGTTCCGATATGGGTCGCCGTGCCCTTGCATATTTTTCATCAATGGCCATTGTGAGTTTCTCGGGGGCCATGGCAAATGTACGACTATATGATCCCCTACGCCTGCACCACCGTATAGATAGGCAGGAATTTGATATAAATTCCTTGCGGCGCACATCTCTATCACCTGATTCAATGCAACCTCCCAAATCTGCCCTGGTGTCGGCGGGTGTTTTCTGCACTCCGCTGGCCGGAAGCGTTTCCGCTCAGGGCTAGCATTGGTTTGCGGTAGTTCGGGCCCACACCCAGACAGCGCCATGGCAGCCAACAACAAACACAGTCTTACCATTGATATTTTCATCTCAGCCAATTTGCAACAATTAAAAAATACCAATCAACCTCAGTTACGCCTACAAAGATAGACACATCCTGATTTCACGACACCTATTTATCACTCACCAACAACGAAGGCACCTCTCCTTGCCCAAAGATAAATAGATTTGTTATTTGTTCAGCGGCCAGTAAATTACTCAGACCACACAAAAAAAATCAATCATCAACACGAACCCACCCATCACCACAATTGCGCATAATAAAATCATCCCCATTCCCCACCTGCTGCATTGGAAATTTTATATAAACAAGCACGGATCGACATGCTTGAATAGACACGTAGGGAAATCCATCCAATTCACGCAGTTCATTCGCAAAATTCCAATACCCTGGCGGCAAATAGCGCAAGGTGCTACAGCACCCCCGATCCCCCCGAACAAACTCACCTCCATTTGCATACTCATGGAGGTATTTTTTAAATACAGGCTTCAAATATCCGGACTCATCTGCTGCGCGCATAGAGTCAAACATCGCATTAGCCGCCGCCACGACGGCGTCTTCATCCTTCCCGGGATACCCAAAAGGCACAAACAGAAATAATAAGACAACAACAAAAACTGTCAGAGCGAACTTCAAAAATTTCTTAATCATGCTTTACCCGAGAAAGTAGCAATTTGGCTACACGCGAGTATACGCAACCCCGAAAAAACTGAATGCCTTGTAAGAATATCCTCAGTGCGAAGGCAGCGTGCCAAGCAGCGGGCAACCGAGCGGCAAGCAGCAGCGGATCGCCCCGGCTTCGACCTCTATCCGGAAGCAGGTGCCGGCCAGCGGTTCGCCATCGAGGTTCAGGTGAATTTCGTTGGGCGTTTCCAGCATCAGCCAGGGCAGGCGCGCCTGGATGACGCTCTCGCCCTCCTCGCCCTCGATCAGGCGGGACAATAGCGCTGGCAACAGCTCGTCGCCCGCGAGGATGCGCAGGTCGAGCAGGCCGTTGTTCAGCCGTGCCTGCGGGCATAGGCGGTGTCCGCCGCCAGCCTGGCAGCCGTTGCCGATCGCCAGCACTAGGAACTGCCCCTCCCAGACAAAGCCGGGGCCGGTGATGCGGCCGTGGTCGGGCTGGATGGTGCCAAAGCGGCGCAGCCCGGTGAGCAGATAGGCGAGCCCGCCGAGGAGGGCCTTCTGCTCCTCCGGCGTTTCCACCGTCAATTGCGTGCCAAAACCGCCGGTCGCCATATTGAGAAAGGCGCGATCGTTGACGCGCACGGCGTCGATAGCGTGCGGCGGCGCGGTAAGCGCCAGATCAAGCGCCGCGGGGATCTCCAGCGGAATGCCGCAACCGCGGGCGAAATCGTTGGCCGTGCCCATGGGCAGAATGCCGAGTGCCGGCCGCTGCTCGATGGGGAGCTCAAGCAAAGCAGTGGTGAGCTCGTTGGCCGTGCCATCGCCGCCGCCCGCGATCACCGTCGTGGCGCTGGCCCCGCTGGCCTCGGCCAGGTAGCGGGCAGCGTCGCCCGCCTCCCAGGTCACACGCACGGCCAGATCGGCGCCGTGCGCTCGTGCGGACTCGACCGCGGCGCGCAGCGCCGGGTTGTCCGCGGCCTTGCCATTGACGATGAGAAACGCGGTATCGGGCATGACGATCCAGCGGGCGAGACGGGACAATCAGCCTAGCATGGGCCATCCGCCGCGCTTGCGGCAGAAATGCTCAGAACTCCTGCGGATCGACATCCAGCGCCCAGCGCACGCCACGCGGTGCGGCCTCGGCGTAATGCGCTGCAAGCAGCCGCAGGGCCGCTTGCAGCGGCGGGCGGGCGTCGGCACTGATCACCGCATGTGCACGCTCCCAGCCAGCCTTGCGCGCCATGGCCGCCGGCACGGGCGTGGCGACGTGCACCGGGTAGCCCGCCAGCAAGCTGGCCGCCTCACGCAGAAAATCGAGCGCACTCGCCAGTTGCTTGGCTTCGGCACGCAACACGGCCCACGCTGCATACGGCGGCAAGGCGAGCGAGCGGCGCTCGGTCAGCTGGGCATCGGCGAATTCGGCGTAATCGCCAGCAACAAGAGCGTGGTAGAACGGGTGCTCGGCATACATGCTCTGGATCAGCACCCGTCCAGGCTTGCCAGCGCGCCCGGCCCGGCCGGCCACCTGCAGCAATTGTGCGAACAGCCGCTCCTCGGCGCGAAAATCGACGCTGAAGAGCCCCGTGTCGGCGTTCAGCACCACCACCAGCTGCAAGCCGGGGAAATCATGGCCCTTGGCCATCATCTGCGTGCCGACCAGGATATCGGCCTCGCCCGCGTGTACCTGGCGCAGCATCTCGCCCAGTGCGCCACGGCGCCGCGTGCTGTCCCGATCGATGCGCAACACGTTGGCGTCGGGAAACAGCTCGGCCAGGACGGCCTCGACCCGCTGTGTGCCATGCCCCAGCGGCTTGAGATCGTGATTGCCGCAGTCCGGGCAGGCCAGCGGCACGCGGATGTCGTAGCCGCAGTGATGGCAGCGCAGCCGTCGTTCGGCAAGATGCAGCACCAGCTTGGCCGAACAGTGCTTGCAGCTCGAGATCCAGCCGCATTCGTGGCAGGACAGTACGGGGGCATAGCCGCGCCGGTTGATGAACACCAGCACCTGCCCGCTTGCCGCCAGCGTGCTGCGCATTGCCGCCAGCACGTACTCGGAAAAGCCGTCGACCATGCGGGCGCGCTGGATGGGCACCAGCTCGATCTTGGGCGGCATGGCGCCACTGACCGCGCGCTGGCGCAGTGTCAGCAGCCGATAGCGCCCTTCCTGCGCGTTCCGCCAGCTTTCCAGGCTGGGCGTGGCCGAGCCCAGCAGCACCGGCACATCGCGCAAGCGCGCGCGGTAGACCGCGGCATCGCGTGCCGAATAGCGAAATCCTTCCGCCTGGCGATAGGACGGGTCGTGCTCCTCGTCCACCACCACCAGCCCCAGCCGCGGCAATGGCGTGAACACGGCCAGCCGTGTGCCGAGCACGATGCCGGCACGGCCTTCACCCGCAGCCAGCCAGCCGCGTACGCGCTCACCGTCGGCAAGACCGCTGTGCAGGCTGACAATATGCTCGCCGGGAAAGCGGGCGCGAAACCGCGCTTCCAGCTGCGGCGTGAGATTGATCTCGGGCACCAGCACCAAGGCCTGGTGTCCAGCAGCACGGGTGGCGGCTATGGCCTGCAGGTAGACCTCGGTCTTGCCGCTGCCGGTGATGCCATACAGCAGCATGGGACTGTAGCCCTGCGCCGCGTTGACGGCGGCAACGGCAGCCGCCTGTTCATCATTCAGCGCGGGGCTTGCGCTCGGCGCGCATTGCAACGCGACGGCGCTCTGGCGCGTCTGGACGACAAGGCCGCTTTCCTGCCAGTCGCGCACCCAGCGCATCGCGTCGCCTGCCACCGCACGTATCGCCTCGACAGCCAGCGGCTGCGCCAGCTGCAGCGCCAGCGCGCGCTGCTTGTGGGCACGGGGCGACAGCGCGGCCAGCAATGCTTCGACATCCGGCGCCACATAGGCCATCGCGGCTTCAAAGCCCGGCCAGGGCTGGGCCTGGCGGAACGCACCGGGTATTGCGGCAGCGAATACCGCGCCGATCGGGTAGGCATAGTAGTCGGCGCAGAAGCGGCAGAGCGCGATCACATCGCTGGGCAGCGCCGGCATATCACCAGGAATGGACTCGACCGCGCGCAGCTTGGCCACTTGTGGCGTTTCGCCATGCACCGCGAGCACGACGCCAGACAGGGTCTGCCGGCCGAAGGGCACGACCACCCGTTCGCCGACCGCTACCTCGCCCTGCAGCAGCAGGTAGTCGAAGCACTGCGGCAACGGCACATCGAGCGCCACGGTCACGTAGCGCTCGGTCAGCATCGCGCTGCCCTGCGAGGCGCATACGGGCCGGAAAAACAGGGGCGGATCGGTGCAAAAACAGGCATGGGTGGCGGCTACATCAGCGTATCAACAACTACCCACAACTCTTGTGGATAAGTTTGTGAGCAATCTGGCGATATGTGCCCCCATGCCCTGTGTTTTCAAGGTAGGGGCTAGATTGCCTATTTTTTAAACCAAGATTTTTATCTTTTAAAAATCAATAACTTACAAAAAACACACCATTGCTGTGCTTTTTTGCGCTGATCGCTTGACAAGCCAAAAAAGCGCCATTCGGTGTTGTGCATAACTTACAAGACACATCGATAGCCACACACTAACTCCGGCCGCTAAGCGCTTGTTTTGCAGCGTTTTAGCGTTTTCTGCTGTTTTAGCGCTGGTAAGACTTCGATTGCGCGTGCACGGCGGCAACGAGGGCTGCCACATGCTCCGGCGGCGTGTACTGGTTGATGCCATGACCCAGGTTGAACACGTGGCCGCTGCCATGACCGAAGCTGGCCAACAGGCGCGCCACTTCCGCCTCGATCGCGACAGGCCGGGCAAACAACGCGTTGGGGTCGAAGTTGCCCTGCAACGCCACCCGATCCCCCACCCGGGCGCGCGCCTGGGCAAGATCAACGGTCCAGTCGAGGCCCACCGCATCGCAGCCGGTGTCGGCGATATCCTCCAGCCATAGCCCGCCGCCCTTGGTGAACACGATCACCGGCACGCGCCGGCCATCCGCCTCGCGCGTCAGGCCCGCCACGATGCGGCGCATATAGGCCAGCGAGAATTCCTGGTATTTGCCATAGGGCAGCGCACCACCCCAGGTATCGAAGATCTGCACCGCCTGCGCGCCCGCGGCAATCTGCGCGTTCAGGTACTGGGTGACGGCGATGGCGTTGATTTCAAGCACCCGGTGCAACAGCTCGGGCCGATCGTACATCAGCGTCTTCACCCGGCGAAAATCGCTGGAACTGCCGCCCTCGATCATGTAGCAGGCGAGCGTGTACGGGCTGCCGGAGAAGCCGATCAGCGGCACCCGGCCGTTCAGCGCGCGGCGGATGCTGGCCACCGCATCGAACACATACTGCAACTCGGCCATGTCCGGCACCGCCAGCGCCTGGATCGCCGCCTCGTCGTGCAAGGGGCGCTCGAACCTCGGGCCCTCGCCCTCGGCGAAATAAAGCCCCAGGCCCATCGCGTCGGGCACGGTGAGGATGTCGGAAAACAGGATGGCCGCGTCGAGCGGGAAGCGCTCCAGCGGTTGCAGCGTCACCTCGGTGGCAAGCTCGGTGTTCTTGCACAGCTGCAGGAAGGAGCCGGCCTGTTTGCGCGTGGCGCAGTACTCGGGCAGGTAGCGCCCGGCCTGGCGCATCAGCCAGACGGGGGTGTAGTCGGTAGGCTCACGCAGCAGCGCGCGCAGGAAGGTATCGTTTTGCAGAGTAGTCATGGTATTTCCAAGCCGCCGGCTAGGCCGGCGGCACAGTTGGATCAGGCCAGCGCCCAGCGCCCGTCGCCAAGGCAATCGAATTGACGGTTATGGAAGGCACGCAGCGTGGAGCGGTGTCCGACGCTGATCACGATGCTGTCCGGTAGCTGCTCGACCAGCGCCTGATACAGTGCGGCCTCGGTCGCCTCATCCAGCGCTGAGGTCGCCTCGTCCAGCACCAGCAGCTGCGGACGCAACAGCAAGGCGCGGGCCATGGCGATCCGCTGCTGCTCGCCCAGGCTCAGCGTATGCGACCAGTTGTCCGCCTCGTCCAGCCGGCCAGTCAGCCCGGCCAGCCGCACGGTATCGAGCAGCACGGCCAACCGAGCGGTATCCGCCACCGGTGCGCCCGGATAGCACAGCGCATCGCGCAGCGTTCCGAGCGGCAAGTAAGGTTTTTGCGACAGGAACAGCACCTGCTGCGGATAGGCCAGCGCCCCCCGAGCATAGGGCCAGATGCCGGCCAGCGCGCGCAGCAGCGTGCTCTTGCCCACGCCAGAGGGGCCCTGCACCAGCAAACGCTCGCCCGGTTGCAACTGCAAGGTCACGTCGTCCAGCAACAACGTCTCATCGGGCTTGGCAATACGCAGCCCGCTGACGCGCAGCGTCGTCGCATCCGGCGCGGGCACCAGCACCGGCAAGGTTGCAGCCCGGGCCAGACCTCGCTCGAACAAGGAGAGCCGGTCGATCACCGCCTTCCACACAGCCAGCGTGTTGAAACTGGAAATGATGAACTCGAGTGCGTCGTACACCTTGCCAAAGGCGTTGACGATCTGCATCAGACCGCCAAGCTGGATTTCCTTGGCGAAGTATCGTGGTGCGGCCACCAACATCGGGAAAATGATGGCCAGTTGCCCCCAAAACGAAGTGAACCAGGCCAGCCGTTTTTTCATCCCGATCAGCAGCAGGAAGTTGTCGACCACGGCGGCAAAGCGACCGCCCAACGTCACCGCCTCCTGCGGCTCGCCGCGATAGAAGGCGATCGATTCGGCGTTCTCGCGTACGCGGATCAGCGCAAAGCGGAAATTGGCCTCGCGCCGCTGCTGTTCGAAATTGAGGCCAACGAGCGGCTTGCCGATCCAGATAGTGAAGCCGGTGCCGACGATGGCATAAACAATTGCCACCCACACCATGTAGCCTGGAATCACCACCTCGTTACCCGCCAGCGTAAAGCGCAAGGGACCGGATAGTGCCCACAGAATGGTGACAAAGGAAACCAGTGTGACCACCGAACGCAGGAGCCCGAGCGACAGCCCCAGCGACAGGCCGACGAACTGGTCGACGTCCTCGGCAATCCGCTGGTCCGGGTTGTCGGTTTCGCGATCGGTCAGTTGCAGCCGGTAATAGCTTTGTCCGGCCAGCCAGCGCCGGTTGAAATCGGCAGTGAGCCAGCGCCGCCAACGAATTTCCAGCAGCTGCTGCAGATAGCTGGCGTAAACGGCTATCACGATGTAGATCGCAGCCAGCCACGTAAACTTGTTGATCGCACCCCAAAACCCCTGGGTATCACGGTTCTGCAAGGTGTTGTAAAACACGTTGTACCAAGCATTGAACTGCACGTTCATGTAGACAATGCCCAGGCTGAGCGCCACCACGGCGGCCAGCAGCGCCCACGCCCGCCACTTTTCTTCGGATACCCAGAACGGTTTGGCAATCCGCCAGAAATTTCGGAACAGCTCACGCTTGCTGATGCCTTGTGCGTCGTCCATGCGTCTCCCCTATTCAGAACAACGGGCGATCTCGTCGCCCGTTGCGTCTTATCGCCATCCGATGTGGCTTACTTGCACGGCTTCTGTGTCCAGCCCTTGCCACCGCGCCGGCACTTCCAATCCTGGCTCACGCTGTCGACCACCCAGGCCTTGCCCTCGAACGACAGCGTGAACTTGAAGCGCTGGCTGGCCATGGCGTCGTCCTTCAGACCCTTCATCTCGACATCCAGCTTCACATGCTGGAAATCGTCGCCCTTGGCCTGCTGCTGGATCGCCAGTTGCTGGTAGGAAGCGATGCCACGCTCGTCGGCAACATGATCCTTCAGGTAGCGAAACGCCACCTCGACCGGCGTCTGACCGATTTCACCACGATGGATCACGGGTCGCGGCTTGCTGGCCACGGCTTCGGCGGTTGCAACGTCTTCAGCGCATGCCCCACCCGCCAACAGCGCGGCAAACAATACGACGGCGTAACGGTTCATGCCTGCTCCTTGGCCCAGGAATCCTTGAGCGTGACGGTACGGTTGAATACCGGCTTGGCGCCGGGCTGGTGATCATGGCGGTCGGTGACGAAGTAACCGAGGCGTTCGAACTGGAAGCGCGATTCGACGGCGGCATCCCGCACGCAGGGTTCGACGTAGGCGGTGATGGTCATGAGCGATTCGGCGTTGATGAACTGCTTGAAATCGACGTACTGGCCATCGTCGCCGCGCACTGCATCCGGGCGCGCCACAGTGAACAGTCGATCATACAGCCGCACTTCGGCCTCGATCGCGTGCACGGCCGAGATCCAGTGGATCACGCCCTTGACCTTGCGGCCGACCGGGTTCTGACCCAGTGTGGCCGGATCAATCGAGCACTTGAGTTCGATCACGCGGCCTTCGGCATCCTTCACCACGTCGTCGCACTTGATCACGTAGGAGTAACGCAGCCGCACCTCGCCACCCGGCGTCAGCCGCTGCCAACCCGGCGGCGGCACTTCGGCGAAATCTTCGCGCTCGATGTAGATCGTCGGCGCGATCGGCACGTCACGCTCGCCGAATTCCGGATGATGCGGATGAAACGGCGCGGAGCGCGAGCCGGTCACGCCCGGCTCGAAGTTGGTCAGCGTCACCTTGATCGGATCGAGCACCGCGATCACGCGCGGACTGGCCGCTTCCAGCGTCTCGCGCACCGCGCCTTCCAGCGACGAGAAGTCGACCACGTTCGGCGTCTTGGAAACGCCGGCGCGCTCTGCAAACAGGCGGATGCCTTCCGGGCTGTAGCCGCGGCGGCGCATGCCGCTGATGGTGGGCATGCGCGGGTCGTCCCAGCCGGACACCAGCTGCTCATCAACCAGTTGTTTCAACTTGCGCTTGGAGGTGACAACGTACAGCGTTTCCAGCCGCGAGAATTCGATCTGCTGCGGGTGGTGGCCGAGGCTGATGTTGTCGAGCACCCAGTCATACAGCGGGCGATGATCCTCGAACTCCAGCGTGCACAGGCTATGGGTGATGTCTTCCAGCGCATCGGAAATGCAGTGGGTGTAGTCGTACATCGGGTAGATGCACCAAGTGTCGCCGGTCTTGATGTGGTGCGCGCGCTTGATGCGGTAGATCACCGGATCGCGCAGGTTGAGGTTGGGCGAAGCCATATCGATCTTCAGGCGCAACGTCCTGCTGCCATCGGCGAATTCGCCGGCCTTCATCCGGCGGAACAGATCGAGGTTCTCCGCCACCGTGCGATCGCGATACGGGCTGTTCTTGCCCGGTTTCTGGAAGTCGCCGCGGTAGTCGCGCATTTCTTCGGCATTGAGCTCGCAAACGAAGGCCTTGCCGGCGCTGATCAGCTCTTCGGCGTAGTCGTAGAGTTGCTGGAAATAATCGGACGCATGGCGCACCTCGCCGTCCCAGGCAAAACCCAGCCAGCGCACGTCGGCCTCGATGGCGGCAGCGTATTCGTCCTCTTCCTTTTCCGGATTGGTATCGTCCATGCGCAGGTTGCAACGCCCCTGGTAATCGAGCGCGATACCGAAATTGAGGCAGATCGACTTGGCGTGGCCCACATGCAGATAGCCATTGGGCTCAGGCGGGAAGCGCGTGACAACGCTGGCGCGTTTGCCCGACGCGAGATCGCCGTCGATGATGTTGCGGATGAAATTGGACACGACCGGAGCGTGGTCAGCGGAAGGGTTCTTTGCCATGCGTGCGAGTATGGATGGAAAGCCAAACCGCGATTGTAGCGGAAACCCCCACGCGCTTGGGCGCAGGGGCAGGATGTCCGCCTGTCATGCCGCAGGAATTCACCAACGGGGGCGGGTCTAAGCTCACAGCACACCCGAGCCGACTGGAGGCTGACCATGAAACTCGTTGACTACGGACACCTGTTCACCTCGACCCATCAAGGCTGGGACACGCTGCGCGCGGCCCACCCGGACCGCCAATCCGTGCTCTACAGGCTGGTACTGCCGCTTTCCCTGCTGCCCGCCTTGATGATTCTCTACGCCGGCTTCGTCAACGGCGTGATGTACGCGCCCACGCTATCCCTCACGGGCTGGATGCTGATCGCTGCGGTGTTTCTTGCCGCGGAACTGGGCACCGTCACGCTGATGGGCTGGATCATCCATCAACTCACCGCGCGCCATATGAGCGAGGGTGATTACGACGGCAGCTTCCTCCTGGCCGCCGTCGCCGCCGTGCCGATGTGGCTGTCCTCGCTGACGCTGTTCGTACCGAACCTGCCGTTCAATATCGCCTGCGCGGTGCTGGGCCTGATCGCTGCGTGCGCGCTGGTCTACCACGGCTTGCCGACCATGGTAGGCGAACATGATCAAGCAGAGCTGCGCGACACCACCTACCTCGTAATGTGGATGGGGGCAGGCGCCTGGGCGGTGCTCAGCATGCTGATCCTGCTGTTGATGCTGGCGGGCTGAGGCAAGCGGCCCATCAAACCAATGAGGCGACCAACTGGTCGCCTTTTTTTTGCCGTGGGCTCCGCCTAAATATCCTGCCCTTCCGGAATGCCATCGTGCGATCTGGCCGGCGGCAGGATCAGGTTGAGCACGATGGCCAGCACGCTGACGAGCCCCACGCCGGCAAGGCTGAAATCGCCCAGCTTCAGCGTCAGCCCGCCGATGCCGCAGGTGAGCACCACCGAGACAATCACCAGGTTGCGCGGCGCCATCAGGTCCACCCTGGCATCGATCAGCGTCTTGAGACCGATGCTGGCGATGGTGCCGAACAGCAACACCATGATCCCCCCCATCACCGGCAGCGGAATCGAGGTGAGGATGGCATTGAACTTGCCGAAAAAGGCCAGGGTCACCGCCAGCACAGCCGCCCAGCTCATGATCACCGCGTTGAAATTGCGGGTGATCATCAGCGCGCCGGTCACTTCGGAATAAGTGGTGATCGGTGGGCCGCCGACGAGGCCGGCGAAACAGACCCCGATGCCATCGCCCGACAGCGTGCGGTGCAGGCCAGGCTGCACCGTGTAGTCCTGGCCGGTTACCTTGCCCACTGCCATCACCGCGCCGATATGCTCGATGGTCGGCGCGATCGCCACCGGCAGCATAAAGAGCGCGGCGGCCCAGTTGACCTGCGGCGCCACCCAGTGTGGGAAAGCAAACCATGGCGCAGCCATCACGCCGCTCACGTCGACCACGCCCAGCGCCGCAGCGGCAATGTAGCCGACGATCACACCGGACAGGATGGGCACCAGCCGCAGCATGCCACCGGCGAATACCGCCACGATGATCGTGGTGGCCAGCGAGATCGCAGCCAGCAACAACGACGTTTCATAAGGCACCAGCTGCTTGCCGCCGCCCTGCCCCATCGCCATGCCCGATGCCGCCACGGCGACCGACAGGCCGATCACCATGATCACCGGCCCGATCACCACCGGCGGCAACAGCTTGGTGATAAAGCCCATGCCGCGCCACTTGATCAGCCCAGCCACGATGAAATACATCAGCCCGGCCACAATCAGCCCGAACTGCGTCGCACCCTGCCCCCAGGCCTGCATGGCGACGATGATGGGGCCGATGAAGGCAAACGACGAGCCAAGAAAGATCGGCACCTGCCGCCCGGTCAACCACTGGAACACCAAGGTGCCCACCCCCGCCCCCAACAGCGCCATCGCCGGATTGAGCCCGGTGAGCAGCGGCACCAGCACCAGCGCGCCGAAAGCGACGAACAGGATCTGCGCCCCCGAGATCGCCTGCTTCAGGATTCCGAACATTTCAATTCCTTTATTATTTGCTCAGGCGCGCCGATCAAGGCCGGTGCGAGCGCAGTCAGGAAGGAGCAGCAGCGCAGTCCTCCGGAATGGACATGCGGTCCATGAGGACCGAGCAGCACACGACGCCGCCATGACCACGCGCAGCCCGGAGCTTCATTTGGTGCCGAAGATTTTGTCACCCGCGTCGCCCAGCCCGGGAATAATGTAGCCATGCTCGTTCAGATGACTATCGAGCGAAGCGGCGTAGAGCTGGACATCGGGATGCGTCTCGGTCACACGCTGCACGCCCTCGGGTGCAGCCACCATCACGACGGCCTTGATATGCAGGCAACCCTTGCGCTTGAGCATGTCTATGGTCGCCACCATCGAGCCGCCAGTGGCCAGCATCGGATCGATGATCAGCGCGAGCCTGTCGTCGAGACGATCGACGAATTTCTCGAAATACGGCTCGGGCTGCAGCGTTTCTTCGTTGCGCGCAAGGCCCACCACGCTGATCTTGGCCGATGGCACCAGATCGAGCACGCCGTTGAGCATGCCCAGGCCCGCGCGCAGGATGGGCACCACGGTCAGCTTCCTGCCCTTGATCTTCTGCACCTCAACCGGGCCACACCACCCGTCTATCGTCCTGCTCTCCAGCGCCAGATCGCGCGTGGCCTCATAAGCCAGCAACCGCGCCAGCTCCTCGGTCAGCAGGCGGAACTTGTTGGTGCTGATATCGGCCTCGCGCAGCAACGCGAGCTTGTGCTGAACCAGGGGATGGTCGACAACGGTGACGGTCATGGCGGCTCTCTTGCATTCAGGCTAAACCCTCGCATTCTAGTCGCCGCAATCTGCCGCGCCATTGGCGAAAATCAGTAACTGCCCAGATCAGTGCGGTCGTGGACGCGGGCGCAACCTCGGCCTGCGGTCGGGCTCACCGTAGACATTGTTCAGATTGCCGGGCCGACAGAACTCGGGATCGCGATCCGGGTTGTCGGCGCTGCAATTCTCGGTCATGGGTGCATCGGGATCGACCCGTTTTTGCGCGCTGGCGGGCGGCGGCTCGGGCAGCGGCGTCGCCGTCGGCTCGGGCTGCGCCATCCCTTGCGGCGTTGGCGTTGGCCGATAGCCGGTGGCTTCAGATACCGAGCCCGGTTGGAACTGCAAGCGTGAACCGGAACAAGGCTGGTCGGAATAGCTGACCTTGCCGTCGGCCTCGCGGCATTTGTAGACCTCGGCGACGGCATCGGTCGTCGCCACGATCAGCAGCAGTACGAAGAGCAGCTTCATGATTTTCTCCACCGTACATTCGGCATATTCCACCTTCCAGTCAGCCGAGTTTGGCGCGGCGCGCACATCGCCATAGCATCCCTTACAAACAAAGCTGACGAGATCAGATCGCGCGCCGCGCCCCATGGCTGCCGACAAGTCAGCGCACCAGCGAAGAAACATATGAACCCACTGCCGCTGCTCGACCCGCAACGCGTCGCAACGCTGGAGAACGACGCTCACGCCCGCCCCACGCTGTATCGCACACGAACCGCACTGGTGGCGGCGGCCGGTTACGCCTCGGTGGCGCTGCTGCTCGTCGTCGGACTCACCGTATTTAGCATAGGCACTTCCGAGAGCCGCATCGTGCTTGCGCTCGCAGGCCTCGCCTTTATGCTGGGCGGAATCTACGTGGTGCTGAGCTGCTTGAGCCAGCAGGCTGCGGCACCGGAAGGTCGCCCGATCCGCGAGGGCGAAGCACCGGAGCTGTTTCGCACGCTGGAGAAACTGCGGCGCAAGACCGGCGCGCCAGCGCCTATCGCCGTGCTCGTGGACAACGGCTATCGCGCCACGCTGATCGAACGGGCGCGTTTCGGCCCATTTGGCGGCTACCACCACTATCTGATCATCGGGCTGCCACTCTTGCTGTCGCTCTCATCCAGCGAACTCGCGGCCGTGCTCACCATGGAACACGGCCGCTTCTGCGCGCGCCAGGGCAGGCTGGCGCTCTGGGTATGCAGACTACGCCACCTGTGGAACCAGCTCTACGCGCGGCTGCAGGAGGAAAACGGCGTACTCGGCGAATTCGTCGCCCGCTTCTACCTGTGGTACATCCCGCACTTTCAGGCCTATGCCCTCGCCTTTGCCCGTGAACAGGAAACCAGCGCCACCGAGCGCGCCGCAGCAGTGATCGGCAGTCAGGCCACCGCCAGCGCGCTGACCAAGCTCACGCTGTTCGGCCGCTTCTACGAGGAGCACTACTGGCCGGCATTCTGGCGCCAGGCCGATCATCGTACCGACCCGCCCTGTGGCCCGTATGCCGGGCTGGCGGAAGGATTCCGCCAGGGCGAGCGAGTATGGCGCAGCCGGCGCTGGCTGAAGGAAGCGCTGGCGCGCAAGCCCGAATACGACGACCCCGATCCCGGCCTGCGCCAGCGACTGGCACAACTGGCGCAGGACGCGCGCCCGTCCGCGTGGCCGCGGCAAAGCGCTGGCGCAAAATGGCTGGGCTCCACCTTACCCAAGCTCGTTGCCGAGTTCGACCGTGAATGGCTGGCGCTCAATCGCCAGCACTGGCAGGCGCGCTACCGCACCGCGAGACAGGAAGACAGCGAACTGGCGACGCTGCGCCTCATGAGTCCCGATACGCTGGAAGATACGCAACTGTGGCGCCTGGCCGAGCTCACTCATACCCGCCACGGCAGCGCCCAGGCGCGGCCGCTCGTCGAACGCACGCTCACTCGCCAGCCCGAACACGACAAGGCACGCTTCCTCTACGGCCGCATTCTGCTTGAAGCCGGTGAGGAGCGCGGCTTGGCAATGCTGGAAGAATCGATGCGACAAAACCAGCAACGCGTCGACGAAGGCATGGGCTACTGCGAACGCTATCTGGAAAAACGTAGCCGTCGTCATGACCTCGATGCGCTATGGGCAAGACTGGGTCACTACCACGGCTGGCTGGACGCGATCTGAAGCCATCTTTCCGTTCGGCCACAGCACGCGATAAAAGCAGCACTGGCGCAATGGCGCCGGTGCCGTATAATGCCCTCACAAACGCGATCCGAAGCAATGATCCTGCCCCAACCAGGGTGGGCATGAGATCGCAAACCTACGTCTCCAGTCCGTAATTCAAACATTGATCGTCGCCAGACTGGCGCTCGCTATCGAGCATGCGACGATACAGACGGAATATTTATGTCCTTTTCTTCTCTCGGCTTAAGCGAGGCGCTGGTCCGCGCTGTCACCGAAATCGGTTATACCGAACCCACCCCCATCCAGACTCAAGCCATTCCGGCCATCCTGGGTGGTGGTGACCTGCTCGCTGGTGCCCAAACCGGTACCGGCAAGACAGCCGGCTTCACCCTGCCCTTGCTGCAACGCCTCTCCGAGCACCCCCGCGAGGGCGAGCCCAAGATCCGCGCCCTGATCCTCACCCCGACGCGCGAGCTCGCAGCCCAGGTCGAGGAAAGCGTGCGCAACTACGGCAAGCACGTGAAGCTCAAATCGATGGTGATGTTTGGCGGCGTATCGATCAATCCGCAGATCGAAAAGCTGAAGAAGCGCATCGATATCCTGGTCGCAACGCCGGGCCGCCTGCTCGATCATGTGTCGCAAGGCACGATCGATCTCTCCGCCATCGAGATCCTGGTGCTCGACGA
Source organism: Chitinolyticbacter albus (assembly GCF_024437655.1). Classification (GTDB taxonomy): domain Bacteria; phylum Pseudomonadota; class Gammaproteobacteria; order Burkholderiales; family Chitinibacteraceae; genus Chitinolyticbacter; species Chitinolyticbacter albus. Next base: position 108,715 of record NZ_JANBVF010000013.1, on the reverse strand, counting down.
AGCCGACCGCATGCTGGACATGGGCTTCATCCACGACATCAAGAAGGTGCTGGCGCTGTTGCCGCAAAAACGCCAGAACCTGTTGTTCTCCGCTACGTTCTCCGACGAGATCAAGGAGCTGGCCGACCGCCTGCTGGACAACCCGGCGCTGATCGAAGTCGCGCGCCGCAATGCGACGGCCGATTCCATCGCGCAGAAGGTCTACCTGGTCGACCGTGACAAGAAGCGTCAGCTCCTGGCCCACCTGATCAAGCAGCACAACTGGTTCCAGGTGCTGGTGTTCACCCGCACCAAGCACGGTGCCAACCGTCTGGCCGAGCAACTGGCCAAGGACGAGATCCCGGCACTCGCCATCCACGGCAACAAGAGCCAGGGCGCGCGCACCCGTGCCCTCTCCGAATTCAAGACCGGCACGCTGCAGGTACTGGTGGCCACCGATATCGCCGCACGCGGCATCGACATCGACGAGCTGCCGCACGTGGTCAACTACGAGTTGCCCAATGTGTCGGAAGACTACGTGCACCGCATCGGCCGTACCGGTCGTGCCGGCGCCGAGGGCGAGGCGATCTCGCTGGTCTGCGTCGACGAATTCAAGCTGCTGTCCGACATCGAAAAGCTGATCAAGCGCGAATTGCCCCGCGTCACCCTCGAGAGTTTCGAGCCTGATCTCACCGTCAAGCCGGAACCGATCCAGAATGGTCGCAACAGCGGCGGCCAACGCCAGGGTCGTGGGCAGCCACGCCAAGGCGGCGGCCAGGCACGTCAACAGGGCCAGGCGCGCCAGGGCGAGCCGCGTCAGAGCAACGACAACGGCCAGCAGAATGGTCAACGCCAACAGGACGGCCAGCGTCGCCAAGGTCAAGGTCAAGGTCAGGGCCAGAAACAAGGCGGCAAGCCACGCCAGGGGCAAGGTGGCCAAGGCCAACAAGGTCAAGGCCAGCCGGGCAACAAGCCGCGCCAAGGGCAAGGCCAGAGCAAACGCCGTGACCAAGGGCAAGGCGGCGCCCAGGGCCAGCAGCAACCCAAGGGCAATGTCGCACCGCGCCAGCACGACAGCTCGGTCTGGGACGAGCGCCAGCCTTCCAGTAACGAGAATACGCCGGTCGCCGCGCTGTTCTCCGTGCCCCCGCGCCGCAGCGGCGGTCGCCACCACTGAGCCCAGGGCAGTTCTCACGAGCCTATTCGTCCAACCGCGCCCGGCCTGTTCCGGGCGCAGTCCCTCGTACAGGAGCGTCGAGTGCGTTACGAACATCTCATCCAGATCAATGACCTGAGCGACCCGCTCGCCATTCCGCTGAGCCTTGAGTCCTTGTGGCAGGGACTGCTGCACCGCGCGCGCCAGCCGCAAGACTTCCTGCATCACATCGAGGGTGTGAGCATCCGGGATGAGCGCGACGGCTATTTCGAGCGCGAGATCGATTTTGGCACCATGCGCGTGATCGACCATGTGACGTTCACGCCGCAACAGCGGATTCATTTCGCGACGCAGGCCAGTGCCCACCACGGCGCCAGCAGCCTGACCGTCACGATAGAACAGCCGCAAGCCGGGGCCTTGTTCGTGCGCTTCGCCTATGACACGGCCCTGCCCGAGCAGGGAATGAATGAACGCGACGATGGCTATTACGCCGACTACGTGAAATCGGCCTATCGCGAGGCCGATATCGACGCCATCCGCCGCATCCGCGAACTATTCCAGCAGGGATCGCTGCACTAGCCGGACTGCCGCGCAAGCGGACCAGCCGCATCCAGCGGCGGCGATCCGATCTGCCAGTGTGGCCACCATCCATCGTCACCGGCCAGATCCGCATTCATAGCAATGCCAAGCCAGGCCACCAGCACCCCCTCAAGGTAGAGCAGCGGTGTAGCAATGCGCTGCCAGGGCGGCACCCCAGCCTCCTGGCACAATTGCTTCAACGCCCGGCTCGGACCACCCGCCACCACGCGCATCCGCTCGCCCCCACGACGCGGCCGCAGTTCCAGTGTGGCACCGGCGAGCACCTCTTCCCGTACCCCAGCGCCACGACGCCAAGTCAGTGTGCCACCCCATTCCGGCACCCAGTGCGCTTGTGCTTGCTCGAAGCCCAACACCACCGTCCCGCCGGACACCCCGTGCGGTGGAACCACATACAAGGCGCGCCGATAGCCACGCAAGGTGAGATCGCGCCAGGACCAGCTCAGGGTGTCTGCCTTGGCCTGGTGCAGCAACGCGTCAAAAGCCCGCTCATCGGGCTGGGCACCGAGCTGCCGCAGCCAGCTGCGCAGCGCGTGACGGGCACGCAGCTCGCCCAGCGTCGCTGCGGTTGCCAGCTCAAACCCACCCAGGCGATTCAGACAGGTGGCGACGTCGACCCTGCCAAGCTCGGCCAGCAACGCCTCGGCCTCCGCAGCATGTCGCGCCACCCGCGCAAGCCCCGCATCGAGTGCGGGAAAGCGGGCCCGCAACGCCGGCATGCCGGCAAGGCGCAGGTAGTTGCGATCGTAAACCGGATCGGTATTGCTCTCGTCTTCGACCCAGCTCAGTTGGTGGTCCGCCGCGTAGGCGGCCAGTTCGGCGCGCGACGTATCGAGTAGCGGCCGCAGCAGCGTCAACCCGGGGCGCAGCAGGCGCGATTCGGGCATCGCGGCAAGACCCGCCAGGCCCGCACCACGCGCGGCGTTAAAGAGTACCGTCTCGGCCTGGTCGTCGCGGTGGTGGGCCAGCAGCAGCGCATCGGCGTCGCAATGGGCAAACTCTGCGTAGCGCGCGGTGCGGGCGCCCGCTTCAACGCCGCCCCCCGCCCGATCGACCTGAACCCGGGCAATCCGGCAGGGCACGCCCAGCGAGGCGGTAAACGACGCGGCGAAATCGGCCCATGCGTCGGCACGGGGCGACAGGCCGTGGTGCACATGGAGCGCGCTGAGCGCTAGCCCAAGGCGCGGGGTGAGCCCGGCGAGCAGATGCAGCAGGACCATCGAATCGAGCCCGCCGGAAAAGCCGACGCAGATGCGCCGGGCGGCCGGCTGGCGGGCAAGGCAAGCCTCGATACGCGCCGCGAGATCAGACGGCGGCAACTTCCTTGAACTTGCCATAGCTCATCAGCCGTTCGAAGCGCGTGTCGAGCAGCTCGTCGATCGATTTTTCCTGCAGGGGCTTCAAGGCATCGGTGATGGCCTTCTTCATCGAGGCCATCATCTGTGCGTGATTGCGGTGGGCCCCGCCGACCGGCTCGCTGATCACCTTGTCGATCAGGCTCAGCGTTTTCAGACGCGACGCGGTAATGCCCATGGCCTCGGCTGCGTCCGGCGCCTTCTCGGCGGTCTTCCACAGAATGGAGGCACACCCTTCCGGCGAGATCACCGAATAGGTTGAATACTGCAGCATCATCACGGTGTCGGCGACGGCAATCGCCAGCGCCCCGCCCGAGCCGCCCTCGCCGATCACCGTGGCGATGATGGGCACGCGCAGCTTGGCCATCTCAAAAAGATTGCGGCCGATCGCCTCGGATTGGCCGCGCTCTTCGGCGCCAATCCCCGGATAGGCACCCGGGGTGTCGATAAAGGTCAGCACCGGCAGATTGAACTTCTCGGCCAGCTTCATCAGCCGCAGCGCCTTGCGATAGCCCTCGGGGCGCGGCATGCCGAAGTTGCGGTACTGGCGATCCTTGGTGTCGCGGCCCTTCTGATGGCCGATCACCATCACGCTCTGACCGTTGAAACGGGCCAGGCCACCGACTATCGCAGCGTCATCGGCATAAGCGCGATCCCCGTGCAATTCCTCGAAATCGGTGCACAGCGCGTTGACGTAATCAAGCGTGTAGGGCCGCTGCGGATGGCGCGCCACTTGCGAGATTTGCGCGGAGGTCAGCTTGCCGTAGATGGTCTTGGTCAGCTCCTGGCTTTTCTTTTCCAGGTGGCCGATCTCGACCGAGATATCGACAGCCGAATCATCCTGAACGAAGCGCAGTTCTTCGATCTTGTTCTCGAGCTCAGCAATGGGCTGCTCGAAATCCAGAAATGTGGTCTTCATGCCTCTGTTCCCTGCCCGGCGGCAAAAATTGAACCGCAACGGCATCGGCGAAAAATCAGCGCATCATACAGCAAGCCCCGAAGCGCCCCAAGACCGCCGGCCGCCGTCTGCACGGCTCGAGTGCGCCGAGCGATCAAGCGACGTTGCGGAACACGATGTCCGCCTGCAGGCCCGTCTTTTGCAAACCCAGGCGCGAGCGCGCATTGAGCACCAGCGGGGAAACGGTGTTGGCACGGATACCCCCATCGGCTTCCGGCCGGGCCAGGATCAGCAGCAGCGTGACCTCATCGCCCGCTTGCAGATCGATCAGCGCACATTCGTCGTCCGTGAGCTGAATCTGGTAATTGACGCCGAGCAATTCGCTCGATACCACGCTCAGTACCAGATCCGCCTCGTCCAGCGACTGCAACCACAGTACCTTGGGATCGGGCTTGTCTTCATGCAGCAGCTTGAAACGCTGGCAATGCTCGAACCCGGGCAAGCCGCGCGGAAAGGTGAGTACGGTGTTGGGATCAATCTGGATTTCGCCGAAGCGGGTGTGTACGGTTTGCATGCATGCTCCTCGCTCGCGAGCCGGCAGGCCGCGCATTAGAATACGCTAAGGATAGCGAATGCCTCGCCCGAGCCAAAGTGCCGCAGCGTCGACTGTATTAGTCTGAACTGATAAAACACTGATTCATTAAAGTTTTCGCGACGCTTGCCGATAGTAGGCATAATTTCGTTTCAACAGGCTCAGGCGCCCCACCCGCGACCAGAGGTAGTCCCATGAAAATCGATCCATCCTCAGGCAAGAGCACGCTGGCACCGGCCCCGCGCAGCGGCGAGCGCGTCACTGCGCCCGCCAGCACGCCGACCTCTGGCGTTCCCAGCGATAACGTCACGCTGAATCCACTCGCCGCGCAAATGGGCGAAGGGAGCGAAGGCGCAGGCTCGTTCGATGCGGCGCGCGTGCAATCGATACGCCAGGCCATCGCCGACGGCCGCTTCCAGATCCGCCCCGAGGCCATTGCCGACAAGCTGATCGCCAGCGTCGAGGAACTGCTGCGTGATTGACACCGTGGCACCGGGTCGCCCGCAGCTGGCGGCCTTGCTCGCCGATCTCGAGCAGGCGCTGAACCGCTTTAACGCGCTGCTCGAAGAAGAAGAACAGGTACTCACCCTGGCGCGCATCGATGCGCTGTCGCAACTGACGCAGGACAAACTCACCGCCAGCGGCCAGCTCGAAGCCCGTTTCCAGGCCTTTCGCGCCTTTGCCGAATTTTCCGGCATGCCACTCACCCCGCCCCACCTGCTCGACGAAGCGCTGGCTGCCTACGATGCCGAGATCGCCGCGCAGTGGCAACGCATCCGCGCACAAAGCCAGGCCGCCAAGGTACGCAATGCCAGCAACGGCCGGCTGATCGATACCCGGCGCAATCTCAATGACCGGCTGATCGCAGAACTTGCGCAGACGCGCGAGACGCCGCAGCTCTATGGCGAAGACGGCCGCGTGCGCTCGCTCGGTGGCGGCTCCGCCTTCGACAAGGCCTGACGCTCGTCACCTAGTTCGCCACGAACAGCGTGCGTCCGCCCTCGAAGCGATCGGCGAAATAGCGTTTCTCCAGCGTCTCCACCTTGATCTTGCCGCCGCTCGATGGCGCGTGGACGAAACGCCCGTCACCCAGATAGATGCCGACATGCGAGAACGGCCGCCCCTGCGTGTTGAAGAACACCAGGTCGCCCGCCGCCAGTTCGGCGCGCGCAATCGGCCGTGCCAGCCTGGCGATCTGCGCCGCGTTGTGCGGCAGGTTCACCCCCACCGCGTTCTGGTAGATGAAACGCACCATACCGCTGCAATCGAGCCCCGCTTCCGGATTCTTGCCACCGAACTGGTAACCCACGTCCAGGAGGCCCAGTGCATACAGCAACACTTCCTGGCGCTGCGCCGAATCGACGGTGATCTGGCTGATACTGGGCGTAGTGGTAGATGGCTTGGGCTTGTTGGCGGTACGGACAGGCTGACTGCTGCATGCGGCAAGCAGCAATGCCGACAACAACCAGAGCAGGCGTGGATGCATACGATCTCCTGTGCACGATCACCGTGAGATCGGCCGGATCTTGCGGGACTTGAGCCCAAGCGGCAACCCGACAAGCGGTGCCAACCCGCTTGCCCTAGGCTGCGTTGATGATGGCGGATTCCAAGGAGATACCGATGAAGACCCTGCTCAGCCTCTTCCTGCTGCTCGCCGCCGTGCCAGCGCTGGCCGACGACAACCTGCGCTGCGGCAATCTGCTGGTGCAGGTGGGCGACAGCACCAGCCGCGTGCTCGAGCGCTGCGGCACGCCGCAGGCACGCAGCACCAGCATCGAGCCGGTGTTCGCGACCAACCGCCGTGGCGAGACTGACCAGGTCGGCAGCGTCGAGGTGCAACGCTGGAACTACGATCGCGGTAGCAACCAGTTCGCCGCGCGGCTGCGCTTCGAGGATGGCGAACTCAGGCGCATCGATTTCGACGACTAGCCGGCTCCAAACGGGGCGGGCACACCGCCCCGCCCTTGGTCAGCGCTTGAGCTTGAGACCGGCCAGCGCAGAAGCCATGGCGCCCTGCGCCTGCGGCTCGCGCGACACCGCCTTCTGCTGCGCCTTGCTGGCCGGCGCGCGCGCCATATCGCCACTGCCACCATGCTCGCGTGCGCTGTCGGTCAGCCGCATGGTCAACGCCACGCGGCGGCGCTTGATGTCCACTTCCAGCACCTTGACCTTGACCACGTCGCCCGCCTTCACCACCTCGCGCGGATCTTTCACAAAGCGGTTGGACAGCGCCGAGATATGGACAAGGCCATCCTGGTGCACGCCGATGTCGACGAAGGCGCCGAAGTTGGTCACGTTGGTGACCACGCCTTCGAGCACCATGTCCGGCTGCAGGTCCTTCAGATCCTCGACGCCATCGGCAAAGCTAGCCGTCTTGAACTCGGGGCGCGGATCGCGACCGGGTTTTTCCAGCTCGGCAAGGATGTCCTTCACCGTCGGCAGGCCGAAGCGCTCGTCGGTGAAATCGGCCGGCTTCAGTTGTTTGAGAAAGCCGGCGTCGCCGATCAGCGCCTTCACGTCGCGCTGTACCTTGGCGATGATCTTCTCGACCACCGGATAGGCTTCCGGGTGCACGCTGGAGGCATCGAGCGGATTCTTGCCGTTCATCACGCGCAGAAAGCCCGCTGCCAGCTCGAAGGTCTTGTCGCCCAGGCGCGGCACCTTGAGCAGTGCCTTGCGATCGGCAAAAGCGCCGTTGGCGTCGCGATACTGCACGATATTGGCAGCCAGCGTGCTGGTCAGCCCCGACACGCGCGCCAGGAGCGCGGCGGATGCGGTATTGAGATCGACGCCGACCGCGTTCACGCAATCCTCGACCACCGTATCGAGCGAGCGCGCCAGCTCGCCCTGGTTCACGTCGTGCTGGTACTGGCCGACGCCAATGGCCTTGGGCTCGATCTTGACGAGCTCGGCCAGTGGATCCTGCAAGCGGCGGGCGATCGATACCGCTCCGCGCAGGCTCACATCGAGCTCGGGGAATTCACGTGCCGCCAGCTCGGACGCCGAATACACCGATGCACCAGCCTCCGAGACGACAAGCTTGGTCAGCTTGAGCTCGGCGTACTTCTTCATCAGCTCGGCGGCGAGCTTGTCGGTCTCGCGGCTGGCGGTACCGTTGCCGATGGCGATCAGCTCGACCTTGTGCTTGGCGCACAGCGCCGCCAGCACGGCAATCGATCGATCCCAGTCATTGCGCGGCTCGTGCGGATAGATGGTTGCGGTATCGACGAGCTTGCCGGTGGCATCGACCACCGCCACCTTCACGCCGGTACGCAGGCCAGGATCGAGCCCCAGGGTCGCCCGCGGCCCAGCCGGTGCGGCCAGCAGCAGATCCTTGAGGTTGGACGCGAACACCTTGATCGCGTCGAGCTCGGCGCGCTCGCGCACGCCGGTGACGAGCTCGGTTTCCAGGCTGAGGAAGATCTTGGCGCGCCAGGCCAGGCGTACCGTGTCGGCCAGCCAACGATCTGCCGGGCGCCCCTGATTCTCGATGCCGAAGCGCTTGGCTATCCTCAGTTCGCACACATTGGGGCCAACGGGCTTGGTCGCCGGGTCGAGCTCATCCGGCAACAGCAGCGCCAGATTGAGCACGCCTTCGTTGCGACCACGCAATACCGCCAGTGCGCGGTGCGATGGCATCTGGGAGAGCAGTTCGTCGTAATCGAAATAGTCGGAGAACTTGGCACCCTCTTCCGCCTTGCCCTCGACCACCGTCGTCTTCACCACACCGTGCTTGCCGAGATAGTCGCGCAGGCTGCCGATCAGTTCGGCATCTTCACCAAACTGCTCCATCAGGATGGCGCGCGCGCCATCGAGTGCGACCTTGGTGTCCGCCACCTGCTCGTTCAGGTAAGCACTGGCGGCCTCTTCCGGCACCCGGTGCGGATCCGCGAGCAGACTCTCAGCCAGCGGCTGCAGGCCGGCCTCGCGCGCGATCTGGGCGCGGGTGCGGCGCTTTTGCTTGTACGGCAGATAAAGGTCTTCCAGCCGCTGCTTGTTGTCGGCGGCCAGCAGCTCGGCGCGCAGTTCGGGCGTAAGCTTGCCTTGTTCGTCGACGCTGGCGATCACCGAGGCACGGCGGTCTTCCAGCTCGCGCAAATAGCGCAGCCGCTCCTCCAGGTTACGCAGCTGGGTGTCGTCGAGCCCGCCGGTCACTTCCTTGCGATAGCGTGCGATAAAGGGCACGGTTGCCCCCTCGTCGAGCAGGGAGATGGCGGCGGTCACTTGCGCCGCGCTGGCGGCGATTTCGGTCGCGATACGTTGAGCAATCGGGGGCAACATGGGCTCAGTGTCCTTGCTTGGCAGCGATCAGCGTCAACAGTTGCAGCACCGCCAGCGCTGGTAGCCGCGTGTTGTCGGCCACGCTCCACAGCGATACGCCACGGCCATCGTCGGCGAAGCGCAGGCGGCTCACCCAGACCTTGTCGCCGCCGACCGCATCCTGGCTCGCCGCGATACCGGCCTCGCCGGCCACCTGCAACAGAAACACGCGCTCGGCAGCCTTGAGCGCCTCAACGATGGCATCGGGCGCCACTGCGGCGGCAAAGCGCAGCGACACCGCCGCGCCGTGGCCGAAGAAATGCGGCGTACGCACGCAGGTGACGTCGACCGCACAATCACCGGGCAGTTGCTTCTTCAACAGCGCCAGCGCAGCCCGTTCTTCCGGGGTGTTGCCGGCCTCATCCGGCGTGCCGTAACCGCCCAGCAGGTTGTAGGCGATGCGCTTGCTGTAGAGCTGGCTCGGGTGTTCGGTCTGCGCGAACAGCGCGCGGGTCTGGCCGGAGAGCTCGTCGACCCCCGCCGGCCCCTCGGTCGAGACCGCCAGCATGCCAGTCGCGGCCACACTGACCACCGCACCGAGCTCGGCCAGCGGCGCAATCACCGTAGCGAGTTGCTGCGCGAATGGATCGGGCAAGGACAGCACCTGGCCGCGTGCCAGCTTGCCGCCCGCGGGCACCGCGCCCGTCAGGTCGATCACCAGCACGCCAGCGTCGGCGGCGGCCTTGAGCACGTTGCCCGCATCGGGTACGCAATTGACCAGCACCGGCGCCAGCGTCCAGTCGTAGCCGTCGACTTCCAGCTCGGGATAGTCGTCACCGCGGAACTCGATCAGGCCGGGTTCCTCGGACAAGGTGAGCGGGTAAAAGGCAGGCAGACGCAAGGGGCTGTCGGCGATCACGTCGAGCAGCGCCTGGGCCAATGCGGTATCGCCCCCCAGGAGGGCGAGGTTCAATGCGGACATACGGCGACTCCAAAATGCGAACAGGGCGCGATCGGCACCCTGGAATGGTGCAATTGTAATGGATGTTGCCGCGGATAGGCCGCACTACAATCAATGCACGCTGATCCCAGGCTGCTGCCATGATCGAGCTCGATCCCCCTACCCGCCGCATGCTCCCCTGGCTCGTCGCCATCGGCTTCTTCATGCAGACGCTCGATTCGACCATCCTCAACACCGCGCTACCGGCCATGGCGCGCGGCCTGGGCGAGAGCCCGTTGCGCATGCAATCGGTGATCATCGCCTACATGCTCACCGTGGCGCTGTTGATCCCGGCCTCAGGCTGGCTGGCCGATCGTTTGGGCACGCGCCGGGTGTTCATGAGCGCCATCGTGCTATTCAGCGGCGGCTCCTTGCTGTGTGCGGCCTCGCAGACGCTGGGGCAGCTGGTGGCCGCGCGCGTGGTGCAAGGCATGGGCGGCGCGCTGCTGCTGCCGGTGGGGCGGCTCGCCATCCTCAAGGCCTTTCCCAAGGACCAGCTGCTGCGCGCGCTCTCTTTTGTCACCGTACCCGGCCTGATCGGTCCATTGGTCGGTCCGACGCTGGGCGGCTGGCTGGTCGAGGTGGCCAGCTGGCACTGGGTATTCCTGATCAACATTCCGGTCGGCGTCGTCGGCTGCTTCGTCACCGCCCGCTTCATGCCCGAGTTGATCGGTGGCGAGGGCCGCTTCGACTGGCCCGGCTTTCTGCTGTTTGGCGCCGGCATGGTGCTGGTTTCGCTGTCGCTGCAAGGCCTGGGCGAGCACGCGTTGCCGCTCGCCACCTCGATGGTGCTGCTGTTCGCCGGGCTCGCCGCCATGGCCGGCTACTGGCTGCATGCGGCACGCGCGCCCACGCCGCTCTTTTCCATGCAGCTTTTTCAGATCCGCACCTATGCCGTCGGGGCGCTTGGCAACCTGTTTGCCCGCTTGGGCAGCGGCGCGATGCCGTTCATGACGCCCTTGTTCCTGCAGGTGGGTCTGGGCTTTGCGCCGACCAAGGCGGGCCTCTTCATGGTGCCGACCGTGCTGGGGGCCATGCTGTCCAAGGCCTTGGTCGAGCCACTGGTGCGGCGCCTGGGTTATCGCCGGGTGCTGGTCGGCAATACCTTGCTGCTGGGGGTGATGATCGCCAGCTTCGCGCTGATTGGCCACCAGACCCCGGCGTGGCTGCTGATCGCGCAGCTCTCGGTGTTCGGCGTGGTCAATTCGCTGCAGTTCACCGCGATGAACACCCTGACGCTGGGTGATCTCGGGCCTGATACCGCCAGCAGCGGCAATGGCCTGCTGTCGGTGATCATGCAGCTGTCGATGAGCCTGGGCGTCGCGGCGGCGGCGGCGCTGCTCGCCGGGTTCAGTGACCACGGTATCGCGCCGAACCCGGACAAGGTTCTCGGCGCGTTCCAGGCCACCTATATTTGCGTCGGCGTGCTCTCCATGCTCGCCGCGCTGATCTTCCTGCAATTGGCGCACGGCGAAGGGGATCACGCGCGCGTCGCCCCCGTCGCCACCGACTGACCACCGCAAAACGCGGCCACGCTTCGAAAGGAGGACTTCATGCCCCAGGTCTACGTTTATCTCGCCCCCGGCTTCGAGGAAGTTGAGGCGATCACCATCGTCGACGTGCTGCGCCGCGCCGATGTCACCGTCCGGCTCGTCTCGCTGACCGAGGAGCTCGCCGTCAAGGGCGCGCACGACATCGTGGTCCAGGCCGACCTGCCGTTCACCAGGGCGGACCAGGTGGTCGACGCGGCTATCCTGCCCGGCGGTGGCCCCGGCACCCAGTACATGCTCAAGAGCCAGCCACTGATCGACGCACTCAGGCAGTTCCGCCGCGCCGACAAATCGGTGGCGGCGATCTGCGCCGCACCCATGGTGCTCGCCAAGGCCGGTATCCTCGCCGAAGTGCACTCGACCTGCTTCCCGGGCTGCGAGCCGCAGCTGACCGAAGGCGGTGCCATCGTCACCGCCTACAACGTGGTCAAGGATGGCGCGATCACCACCAGCCGCGGTCCGGCCACGGCCGGCCAGTTCGCGCTCGAACTCGCGCGCCAGCTGGTCGGCGGGGACAAGGCCACCGAAGTCGGCCGCGCCATGCTCTACCTGTAAGGGCAGTGTGATGACGCTCGACGCCTACGCGACCTTCGTCGCCGCCTCGCTGGTCCTGCTGCTGGGACGGCGGCTGGTCGCCGCCACGCCACCATTGCGCACCTACAGCATTCCCGAACCCGTTGCAGGTGGGCTGATCGTCGCGCTCAGCTTGCTGGCGTTGCGGCAATGGGGCGGGGTGGTCGTCGAATTCGATACCGGCATGCAGGGCACGCTGATGCTGGCGTTCTTCGCCACCATCGGTCTCTCGGCCAACCTGGCGCTGCTGGTACAGGGCGGCCGGGCGCTGGGGCTGTTCCTCGCGGTGGTGGTGGGCCTGCTACTGGTACAGAACACGATAGGCGTCGCCCTCGCCACCCTACTGGGGCTCGACCCCTTGATCGGCTTGATTGCCGGCTCGATCACGCTCTCTGGCGGGCACGGCACCGGCGCCGCCTGGGGCGCCGTATTCAGCGAACGCTATGGCCTCACTGGCGCCACCGAGCTGGCATTGGCTTGCGCCACCTTCGGCCTGGTGCTGGGCGGGCTGATCGGCGGACCGGTGGCCCGCCACTTGGTCAAGCGCACACGTGGCCCTGAGGCGGTGCTCAGCGCCGAGGAAGCACCGACCGGCTTCGAGCAGCCCGATGCGGTGCGTCTGATCACGGCGCCGGCCATGATCGAAACCCTGGCGCTGATCGCCGTCAGCCTTTCCGTCGGCAAGGCCCTGGCCGATCTGCTGCACGGCTCGCCGCTGGAGCTGCCCGCCTTCGTCTGCGTGCTGTTCGTCGGCGTGCTGCTGCGCAACGGACTGCAGGCGCTGGGCTGGTACTCGGTGTTCGACCGGGCGGTCTCGGTGGTCGGCAACGTTGCCCTCTCACTGTTCCTCGCCATGGCGCTGATGTCGCTGCGCTTGTGGGAGCTGGCCGAGCTGGCGTTGCCCATGCTGGTGCTGCTCACGGCCCAGGCTGCGGCCATGGCCGCCTACGCGATCTGGATCACCTTTCGCGCCATGGGCAGCAACTACGACGCGGCCGTGCTCGCCGCCGGCCACTGCGGCTTCGGCCTCGGTGCCACCCCGACAGCGATCGCCAACATGCAGGCCATCACCGAGCACTTCGGACCTTCGCACCTCGCCTTTATGCTGGTCCCCATCGTCGGCGCCTTCTTCATCGATATTGCCAATGCGGTGGTGATCAAGCTGTTTCTGGCGGTGGTGGGGTAACGCTGGGCAGATTCAAGCCTGCCAATGAATCCGCTCTACGCTCTTTGCCATGAAGGTGATGGCGCCCGCTCCCCCCTCGAAATCAGCAACTTCAACACCGATATGCTCCAACCCGTCGGCAGAGAGATCGTAAAAGACCATACCCCCAGTTGAATACGGGAAACCCGATTCGATTTGCAGATTGACCGGTCGCCAAAATCGCAAAGCAACTGGTTCATAACCAACTCGTTCCAAACGCAAATCCAGGTATGAGTCGTTCGGCTCAAAGAGATCAACGTGGTATCTCAGGTCCACCAGCACATAGAGGTGTGGTGACTCCAGAACGGGGTGTGGTTTCGGCATTGGAGGTCGTTAAGTCAAATAGGCGCTCTGATGGCAGGTCACGTTCAGCGCTTCACCAGCTCATACACCGTCTTGCCCCGCAGCTTGAAATGCTCGGCCGCGTGATAGAGGTTCTCCGAGTGGCCGACGAACAGCAGGCCGTCCGGCTTCAGCAGCGGGGCGAAGCGCTGCAGGATTTTCAGCTGGGTGGGCTTGTCGAAATAGATCATCACATTGCGGCAGAAAATCCCATCGAATGGGCCGCGCACGCTCCAAGTGGTTTCTACCAGGTTGAGCCGGCGCAAAGAGATCATGTCGCGCAGCTCCTGCTTCACCTGATAGCGGCCGTCGAGCTGCTTGTCGAAGAAGCGACGCACGCGGGCCGGATCGAGCTTCTGGACTTCATCGCCGCTGTAAATACCGCTCTTGGCGATGTCGAGCACATGGGTATCGAGATCGGTGGCAATGATCTTCACCGGCGGGCGCAGGCTGTCGAACGCCTCGCAGGCCGTGATCGCCATGCTGTAGGGCTCCTCGCCGGTACTGGAAGCCGAGCACCACAGATTGAGCGTGCCGGTGCCGCGGTTTGCCTTGAGCAAGTCCTGCAGGATGGGAAAGTGATGCGCCTCGCGAAAAAACGACGTGAGATTGGTCGTCAGCGAATTGGTAAACAGCTCGAATTCACGGTGATCGCCCCGCTCCAATACCTGCAGGTACTCATTGAAGGTTCGCAGGTTGAGCGCCCGCAAGCGCTTGGCCAGCCTTCCGTACACCATGTCGTGCTTGGTCGGCGCCAGCGAGATGCCGGCGTAGTCGTAGATTTTCTTGCGTATCTTTTCGAAATCCTGCTCCGTGAACTCGAACTCGCGGAAAGAGGGATTGAGCATGACGTGGGCCTCGACGGTAGGCTTACAGCATAGCCGCTATTGATGACGCCGGGCAGAGCCCCACTCGGCCAGCCTCGTCGCGTAGTCCACCGGCACGGCCAGCGCGCGGTGGCCCCCGTGTTCCAGCAGCCGGTTGAGCCGCGCCAGCCGCTCCAGCAACGCCGGCCTGGTGTCAGCTTCAGCCGTGGCCAGCTGCAAGGCCAGCTCGACCGCATCGCGGTGGGTTTCCAGCTCCGGAGGCAGATAGCCGCTGTTCTTCAGCACCCGATAGGCGATGCGCTGGTGTTCAGGCACCAAGAGGTCGATCTCGTCGGCAGGCAGCGGCTGGCCGATGCCGGGCAAGTTGTCGAAGGCCCCGTCGCGCTGGGCTTCGGCGATACGCCGTTCAGCCAGTTCGGTGACCCACCACATGGCGGCCTCCCATGCTACAAGCCCAATTCCTGCCAGATCGCATCGACGCGCGCCGTCACGGCCGCATCACGCGTGATCACCCTGCCCCACTCGCGATTCGTTTCGCCGGGCCACTTGTTGGTGGCATCGAGCCCCATCTTGCCGCCCAGGCCCGAAATGGGGCTGGCGAAATCGAGGTAGTCGATCGGCGTGTTCTCCACCAGCACCGTATCGCGCACCGGATCCATGCGCGTGGTGATCGCCCAGATCACCTCCTGCCAGCTGCGGGTGTCGACATCGTCGTCGACCACCACGATGTACTTGGTGTACATGAACTGGCGCAGAAAGGACCAGACGCCGAACAGCACCCGCTTGGCGTGGCCCGGGTACTGCTTCTTGATCGAGACGATGGCCATGCGGTAGCTGCAGCCTTCCGCCGGCAGATAGAAATCGACGATCTCGGGAAATTGCTTTTGCAGGATGGGCACGAACACCTCGTTCAGCGCCACGCCCAGCATGGCGGGCTCATCCGGCGGCTTGCCAGTGTAGGTGCTGTGGTAGACCGGATTATCGCGGTGCGTGATGCGCTGAATTTCGAAGACCGGGAACCAGTCCTGCTCGTTGTAGTAGCCGGTATGGTCGCCATACGGGCCTTCGAGCGCGTGCAGGTAGCCGTTGACTTCCTTCAGCGGCACCCCGTGCTCGGAAACGCCGCTGAAACCGAGCTCACACGGGGCGATCACGCCCTCCAGCACGATCTCGGCAGTGGCCGGCACCTGCAGATCGCTGCCGATGCAGCGGGTCAACTCGGTCTTGCCGCCGCGCAGCAGGCCGGCGAACTGGTATTCGGACAGCGTATCGGGCACCGGCGTGACCGCACCGAGGATGGTGGCCGGATCGCAGCCGAGCACGACGGCGATCGGGAATACTGTGCTGGGGTGCTGCTTGGCATGCTCGCGAAAATCGAGCGCGCCGCCGCGATGCGCCAGCCAGCGCATGATCACCTGGTTCTTGGCTATCACCTGTTGGCGATAGATGCCGAGGTTCTGCCGGCGCTTAGCTGGCCCGCGCGTGACCACCAGGCCCCAGGTGATCAGCGGCGCCACATCACCCGGCCAGCAGTGCTGCACCGGGATGGTCGCCAGATCGACATCCGGCCCTTCGATCACGTTCTGCTGCACCACGCCCTTCTTCACTTCCTTGGGCGCCATGGCGAGCACCTGCTTCAAGAGCGGCAGTTTGTCCCAGGCATCCTTGAAACCCTTGGGTGGCTCGGGCTCCTTGAGGTAGGCCAGCGTCTGGCCGATCTCCCGGAGGGCGCTTACCTCCTGCGCGCCCATGCCCAGCGCAACGCGACGCGGCGTGCCAAAGAGGTTGCCGAGCACCGGCATGGTGTAGCCACGAACGCTGTCGAACCAGATCGCCGGGCCCTGCGCGCGCAGCGTGCGATCGCAAATTTCGGTCATCTCCAGCACCGGAGAGACGGGTGTCGCCACGTGCTTGAGTTCGCCCAGCGTTTCGAGTTGCGCACAGAAGTCGCGCAGGTCGCGGTATTTCATCGCGGATCACTTGTACGGGAAGGCCGCCAGTTTAACGCGGCACCAATGAAAACGCCCGCTAGAGCGGGCGTTGCTGAGCGTGACCGAATCAGGCCGACAAGGTCATAGAGACGCGATAGCTTGCGCCCGGCGCGAGTTCGATCGCGTTGTCGAACACGTCGCCACGCTCGACGCAGACAAAGCCAACATGGTTGCCCTCGCCCACATCCGCCATCTTGGCAGCGTGATCCCACGGGTTCCAGACCACGGCACTCCTGGTATCGCTGTCGATGCGGATGGTGTTCTGCTCATTGGCGATGGTCTGTACCGCCGGTACGTCGAGATAGACGCGATCGGTGGGGCCGTCCAGCACCAGCACACCGTCTTGCTGGTGACGGCTATTGGCGCCGCCGATGGTATTGATATAGGTGGCGCCTTCCAGGCCACCGATGCGCGCAGTGGCGACATCGGGAACGGCGAAATAAGTGTGGAATGCGCTGGCGAACCTGATGGACACATCGCCCTTATGCTGGCAATCGAGCGCCAGCGTCAGCGCGCGGCCCACGGTCACGGTCAGCGTGTAGGCGAAATCATGCTCCCACAGCGCACGCGTGGCGTCGCTCGGCACCAGGGTGAGCGTGAGGCGGGTGCTGCCGTCATCCAGCGTTTCGGCTGCGCCAAGCTGCCAGTCGTTACTGCGGGCGAAGCCGTGCGCCGGCTTGCCATCCGGGTGACCGCCGAACCACGGCAGGCACAACGGGATGCCGCCACGGACGGCCTTACCTGGGTTGAATGTAGCCTTGGGCGACAGCCACAACAGATCGGCACCGCCCTTGGGCACGAACGACACAAGATGCGCACCTTGCAACGTCAGCACCGCACGGCCCAGCGCATTGTCGACGACGATCAGCGGCAGCCCCACGCCTTCGCCACCATATAAAGCACCGCTGTTGACGATCGAGACGCCGGTCACGTCGCTCAGACGGGAATCAAATGCGGATAGCTGGGTCACGGCGAAACTCCTTGTTGCGGGCAAAAACGTTATTGTAGAGCAAACCTTACAAATGGGCGCACGCCCCGGTCGCTAAACAATATGAGCAAAGCCTTCACACGCGCTCATTCACGTTCTTGCCAGCGCGAAAACCATTTGAACAGCCGGCGATAGGCATCGGCGGCGGCTTCCGGGTTGGGCCCCAGCGTCACGCCCTGGCCCGGATAGCGCCCCGCGGGCACGTCGTGGCGAACGCGCAGCTCGCTGCCTGGCACGTCGAACTCGTGGTAGGTGAGCGGATAGCCGACCAGATGCAGCATACCCTCGTTCTCACGCTCCGCCAGCTCGCGGCAAGGCTCGATCTGGCTCCAGTCATCCGATTCACCCGACAGCATCAACGTGGGCACCTTGGCGCGGTAATTGCTATCGCGCAGCAGCGCGTCGCAACCGGGGTAGAACGCCGCGGCGACGACCAGGCCCTCGGTACTACGCCCGGCCAGTACCAGCGCCGCCGAGCCGCCATGCGCCCAGCCCACCACGCCGACGCGCTCGCCGTCGACTTCGGGCCGCGCGCGCAACCAGGCGATCGCCCATTGGGCGTCGTCGGCGCGCCGGGCGACGGTCACCTTTTGCCTTGCCGGCGCCACCGTGCATTGCTCGCTCAGGCCGCGGGCGGAAAAGCTGTCCGGAATCAGCACCGCGTAACCCAGTTCCTGAAACAGGCCCGCCATATGCGCGTAGCGCGGATTGAGCTGGCCGCGACGGCGCATGCCGTCGCAACTATGCAGCAGCACCACGGCCGGCGCGGCGACAGCACTGTCAGGGGGAGCCAGATACTCGGCACGCAACTTCGCGCCGCGCGGACCCGCAATGGAAACCGGTTCGGCCTGGGCGGAGAGACTGGCCAGCAGCAAAAGCCCCCAGGAGCAGGAGCGGGAAAACAGGCGCATGTGGAAAATCAGAGAAAACTGAATGAGGGGGCAGGCCGCACTTTAGCACAGCCCATGTACTCGGGCTTGGCAGCGCGCGCTGCCTCGGCTAAATCGTAGAATACCGGACCGGGGCACACACCATGAGCGACACGCTACGCTGCGAGATCAGTCACGATGTCGCCACGGTGACGCTGGCACGAGCCGAGCGCAGCAATGCCTTCAACGACGTGATGATCGCCGAGCTGACCTCGACGTTGGCGGCGCTGGCCCAGAACGGCAAGCTGCGTGCGCTGGTGCTGCAGGCCGACGGCACCCACTTTTGCGCGGGGCTCGACTACGGCTGGTTGTTGCGCGCCTCGGAAGCCGACCAGCACCGCAATTTCGAGGACGCCCTCTCCCTCTCGCGCCTGCTGCAGCTGCTCGATCGCATGACCATTCCGACCATCGCCTGCGTGCAAGGCTGCGTGCTCGGCATTGGCGTCGGCCTCGTCGCCTGCTGCGATCTGGTGGTGGCGCAGCGCGACAGCCATTTCCAACTCGCCGAAGTCCGCTTCGGGCTGGTGCCTGCGGTGACTGCGCCCTATATCCAGGCACGGCTAGGACGCTCGGCGATGCGGCGTTATGTGCTCACCGCCGAAACCCTGCACTGCGACACCGCGCAGCAACTGGGGCTGATCCACGAGCTGGTCGACGATGCGACAGGGCTGGCGCAACAACGCGACGCTTGGCTGAACGTGCTGGCCCGCAATGGCCCGCAAGCGATGGCGGCGGCCAAACGGCTGCTGGCCGCCATCGAGCACCGCCCGATCGACGATACGCTGATGTCGGACATCGCCCATCGCATTGCGCGCCTGCGCACGCGACCCGAAGCGCAGGAAGGCATCGCGGCCCATCTGCAGGGCCGCAGGCCAGGGTGGATGAGTGGCGAGTAGGATTCAGCGCAGCGGCGGGTGAGCCCCGGCGCCGAAGCGCTCACGCTGCTCCTGCCACTGGGCCTCGGCCACGGTCAGTAATCGCAACGCTGGCACCGGAGTGCAAACGGGGGATTTCGGAGCAAGCTTGGCTTGACCGTCGATATTGGCCCGCATCGTGTTCGGGCCGGAGGACATGTCGTAGACGTATTGCATGGTGAGCCCCCCGAGTCGCTCCTAACGGAGCTGAATGCTTACGACTCGAATATCGGCCGGGTCCGACATAAATTCAATCCCGTTCGTCACCATGAAAAAAGCGACAGTCAAGCTGTCGCTTTTTTGGTCACAGATGCCGCGTTTTATTCGGTGGCAGGCTGGGTACGGTATTCGACCTTGATGTTCTTCTTCAGGTCCTCGATGTACCTGGCCACTTCGACCTGCCCATACATCTGGCCCAGTTGATCACCCATGCGCTTGGCGGCATCGCCCACCAGCGCGGGCGCCGGCTTGGCCGCAACCACCTTGTAGATCACGTAGCCATTGCCCGACACCACCGCGCCGACGTAGGCCGGCAGCTTGGCCGCATCGGCGCGAAACAGCGCCTTCAGCGTATCGGGCGCGACGCCCGGTTCACCCAGACGCCCCAGGGTCTTGGGCTCTGCCCAGGTCAGCGCAGGAGCTTGGCCGGCCTGCAGTGCGGCCAGCTGCTTGGCGCCCTCGGTGGCGGCGACCTTCTCGGCCTTCTCGCGCTTGAGCTTGGCCTCGATATCCGGTGTGACGGTGGCAAGCGGCGTCTGCGCCGCCGGCTTGTATTCCAGCACCCGCACCGAAACCAGCACGCCTGGAGCGACCTCGACCGGTTCGGAGTTGTGCTTGGCTTTGAGGACATCCTCGCTGAATGCAGCCTCGGCCAGCCGTGGATTGTTCAGCTGCGGATCCTGCGCACCCTGGCGCGTGATCCAGCCGCTTTGCTGCACCTGCAGCTTGAACTGATCGGCGGCGGGCTTGAGGCTGTCCGCGTGGTTGTAGACGAACTCGCCGAACTGGCCGGCTTGCTCCGCGTATTGCTTCTCGGCCCGCTCGCTCTTCAGTTGCGCCACGATCTGCGGCTTCAGCTCGGCAAAGGGCTTGGCCTTGATCTCGTCGACACGAATGATGTGGTAACCGAAGTCCGTTTCCACCGGTTCGCTGATCTGACCTTGCGGCAATTTGAGCGCTGCGACCTTGAACGGCTCGACGAAGTTGGTTTCGGCATTCACCCAGCCCAGGTCGCCACCGTTGGCAGCCGAGCCCGGATCCTTGGAATACTGCTTGGCGAGCTCGGCGAATTTCGCCGGATTGGCCTTCAGTTCCTGCACCAGCTTGTCGGCTTGCACCTTGGCCTGTTGCTTGACTTCCAGCTTGGCATCCTTGGCGGCCTCGATCAGGATGTGCGCAACCTTGCGCTCCTCGCCGGCCAGCGTCTGCTTGTTGTCGTCGAAGTACTTCTGCACTTCGGCGTCGCTGGGCTGCAGCTGATCGGCAATCGCCTGCTTGGACAGCACCACATATTCGACGCGCACCATCTCGGGGGCACGGAATTGTGCCTGGTTGCTGTCGTAGTATTTCTTCACTTCGTCCGCGGCAACGGTGGCAGTCGCGACAAAGTCGTCGGCCTTGATCATCGCCACCTGCAACTCACGCGTTTCGCCGACCAGCTTGGCCAGTCGGGCCAGCGAGGCCCGCGACAGGATGGTGGTGCCTGCGTAGGCCCCCAGGAGCGAGCGCGCCATGATGCTGTCGCGCACGCGCTGCTCGAACTGGGCCGAAGTCATGCCCTGTGCGGCCAGCATCTCCTGATAGCGCTTGGCATCGAACTTGCCGTCGACCTGGAATTCGGGCACCCGGGCGATCGCCTGCTGCATCTGCGCCATGCCGGCATTCAGGTTCAGTTGCTTGGCCGACGCGAGCACCAGTTTCTGCTGGACCAGCTGCTCGACCACCATGGGTTTCATCTCGTTGGAGATAGGCTGGCGATTTGTGGCTTCGGCGATGTCGAAATCGGTGATGCGCTGATCTCCGACCTTGGCAAGGTAAGTGCCATCGTCGTTCATTGCGCTGTAACCCGTCAGGCCGACGCCGATCACCAGGCCCAGCGATACGAGGCCCAACACCACCTGCACCAGTGTTCTATTTTTTTGGACGATATCAAACATGAAAACCGCTGCTCCACGATCCGATTTTGGCGGCAGCTATCATGCCAGAAGGCGAACGCGCTGTGTTGGCTCGTCGGCGTGGATGCGCGGCAAAACAAAAACGCCAAGCATTTCTGCTTGGCGTTTTTGACTAAGCTGGCGGAGCGGACGGGACTCGAACCCGCGACCCCCGGCGTGACAGGCCGGTATTCTAACCAACTGAACTACCGCTCCGTTGAGAGACAGCGATTCTAGCAGCTTTTCAGAAGTTTGCAACAGTATTTCGTCGCGCTGAATCTTTGCTGAAGCACTGTGGTGGGTAGTAGTGGATTCGAACCACCGACCTCCTGCGTGTGAAGCAGGCGCTCTAACCAACTGAGCTAACCACCCTGGGTCTTTGTCGCCTCGTTACCTTGGCGACGAAAGACAATTATTGTACTGCATCTTTCAGGGATTTGCCAGCCCTAAATTTCGGTTGTTTGGCGGCATCGATCTTGATGGTTTCGCCGGTGCGCGGATTACGGCCGTTGCGGGCTTCACGTTCAGCAACATAGAAAGTGCCGAAGCCGACCAGCGTCACTTCGTCGCCCTTCTTCAGCGCAGCGGATACTGCCTCGATGGTGGCGTCTAGCGCCTTGGCGGCGGCAGCCTTCGACAGGCCTGCGGATTCGGCGATAGCGTCGATGAGTTCGGATTTGTTCACTTACGTCCCCTTTGGTTCTGGTTGGATAGGTCCGGTCGGCCGATTGCCAGAGCTTTATAGCAAGCGGCAAAAAACCGTGTCAACTAATGCTTGGTTGGCGGTGTTGCTGTTTCGGCACCAGCTTCCGCCGGGGTTTGCGCGGCAACGACCTCCGCGCCCTCGGCTTTTACCACTGGTTCGGGCTGGCGCGCGAGCGCGTGACCCAGCACCTGGTCGAACCACTTGACCGAATGAATGGCCAAACCACGCTTCACGTTGTCCGGAATTTCAGCAAGATCCTTGACGTTGCCTTCCGGAATCAACACATGCTTGATCCCTCCCCGGTGTGCCGCCAGCAGCTTTTCCTTGAGGCCGCCGATGGGCAGCACCTCGCCGCGCAGCGTGATTTCGCCGGTCATCGCCACATCGCAACGCACCGGAATGCCAGTGAGAATAGAAGTGACTGCGGTGGCGATGCCAATGCCGGCCGACGGGCCGTCCTTGGGCGTGGCGCCTTCGGGCAAATGGATATGGATGTCGTTCTTTTCGTAGAACGCCGGATCAATACCGAGCGGCTCAGCACGCGAGCGCACCACCGATAGCGCGGCCTGGATCGATTCCTGCATCACCTCGCCCAGCTGGCCGGTCTGGATCATCTTGCCCTTGCCCGGCAGCTTCACCGCCTCGATGGTCAGCAGCTCGCCACCTACCTCGGTCCAGGCCAGGCCAGTCACCTGGCCAACCTGGTTCTGCTGTTCGGCCACGCCGTACTCGTAACGGCGTACGCCCAGATATTTGTCGAGGTTCTTCGGCGTAACGGTCAGCTTCTTGTCGGAGGGCTTGAGCATCAGGTTCTTAACCACCTTGCGGCAGATCTTGGCCACTTCGCGATCGAGGCTACGCACACCAGCCTCGCGCGTGTAGTAGCGAACGATGTCACGCACGGCACCTTCGTTAATCAGCAGCTCGCCGTCTTGCACGCCGTTGTTCTTCATCTGCTTGGGCACGAGGTATTTGAGCGCGATATTGACCTTCTCGTCCTCGGTGTAACCCGACAGGCGGATGAGCTCCATCCGGTCCAAGAGTGGCGCCGGGATATTGAGCGAGTTGGCGGTCGCCACGAACATCACATCCGACAGATCGTAGTCGACTTCGAGGTAATGGTCGCTGAACGCATGATTCTGTTCGGGATCGAGCACTTCCAGTAGCGCCGAGCTCGGGTCACCCCGGAAGTCCGCACCCATCTTGTCGACTTCGTCCAGGAGGAACAACGGGTTCTTCACGCCGACCTTAGTCATGCTCTGCAGGATCTTGCCCGGCATGGAGCCGATATAGGTGCGGCGATGACCACGGATCTCGGCTTCGTCGCGCACGCCGCCGAGCGCCATGCGCACGAACTTGCGGCCGGTAGCACGGGCGATCGATTCACCGAGGCTGGTCTTACCAACGCCGGGAGGGCCAACCAGGCACAGAATGGGCGCCTTGAGCTTCTCGACACGCCCTTGCACCGCCAGATACTCGACAATGCGCTCCTTGATCTTGTCGAGGCCATAGTGATCGGTATCGAGGATGGCCTCGGCCTCGGTCAAATCCTTGCAGATCTTGGATTTCTTCTTCCAGGGCAGACCGATCAGCGTATCGATGTAGTTGCGCACCACGGTGGCTTCGGCACTCATCGGGCTCATCATGCGCAGCTTCTTGAGTTCGCCGTCGGCCTTTTCGCGCGCTTCCTTGGTCATGCCGGCCGTCTTGACGCGCTTTTCCAGATCGTCGAGCTCGGCGTTCTCGTCGATTTCGCCCAGCTCCTTCTGGATCGCCTTGACCTGTTCGTTCAGGTAGTACTCGCGCTGGCTCTTTTCCATCTGCCGCTTCACGCGGCCGCGGATGCGCTTTTCCACCTGCAGGATGTCGAGCTCGGTTTCGAGCTGCTTCAAGAGGTGCTCCATGCGGCGGCGCACGTCTTCCATCTCGAGCACGGCCTGTTTCTGCTCGAGCTTGAGCGGCAGGTGGGCGGCGATGGTGTCGGCCAGGCGCCCGGCCGATTCGATCCCCGACAAGGAGGTCAGGATCTCGGGCGGAATCTTCTTGTTCAGCTTCACGTACTGATCGAACTGGCTGAGCAGCGCGCGACGCATGCCTTCGGCCTCGGCACCGGCATCCTCGTTCGGATCATGCGGCAGCGCGTCGGCGCGCAGATAGCCTTCGTCCTCGATCAGTGCATTCACGGTGGCGCGCTGCACGCCCTCCACCAGCACCTTGACGGTACCGTCGGGCAGTTTCAGCAGTTGCAGCACGGAAGCTGCCGTCCCCACCGAGTAGATGTCGGCCATGGTGGGCTCGTCTTTCTGCGCATTGGTCTGCGCGACGAGCAGGATATGTCGTCCCTCTTCCATGGCCGCCTCGAGCGCGCGGATCGACTTGGGTCGACCGACGAACAGGGGAATCACCATGTGCGGGAACACCACCACATCCCGTAACGGCAACATCGGGAAACGAGCAGGCTCGCTGGGCAGAACTTGGGATTCGGACATGTGGATGACCTGGTGAGTTGGTATAAGCCGTCGCATTGGGGGCGACGTCCACGCAATGATGTGGGCTGGACAGGCGAAATTCAACGCTGGCGAGGAGACGGTCCGCTCGACGCCACAGATGATTCCGCCCGCGCAGGGCGGGCGGATCGGTCAGAATCAGGCTGCTGCGCTTTGGTCCGGCTCGGTCAGCACCCGTTGCGGTGGCTGATTGTCGGTAATGGTGTCCGGACCAACGACGACACGGGCCACACCTTCGAGCGCCGGAAGTTCGTACATGGTATCGAGCAGGGCCGACTCCAGGATGGAACGCAGCCCACGGGCGCCGGTCTTGCGGTCCATCGCCTTCTTGGCCGCGGCCGCCAGTGCGTCGGACGTCACTTCGAGTTCGACGCTCTCCAGTTCAAACAGCTTCTGGTATTGCTTGACCAGTGCGTTCTTCGGTTCGGTCAGGATGGTGATCAGCGCGGCCTCGTCGAGCTCGTCGAGCGTGGCGATCACCGGCACGCGACCGACGAACTCGGGAATCAGGCCAAAGCGGATCAGGTCATCGGGCTCGACCTGATGCAGCATCTTGCCAACGCTGCTCTTCTCGTCCTTGGCCTGCACCTCGGCGCCGAAGCCTATGCCGCCCTTGACCGAGCGGTTGCGGATGATCTTGTCCAGCCCTTCGAACGCGCCGCCAACGATGAACAGAATATTGGTGGTATCGACCTGCGGCATCTCGTGGTTGGGATGCTTGCGCCCGCCATGCGGCGGTACCGAGGCGATGGTACCCTCGATCAGCTTGAGCAGCGCCTGCTGCACGCCCTCGCCCGACACGTCGCGCGTGATCGACGGGTTCTCGGACTTGCGGGCGATCTTGTCGATCTCATCGATGTAAACGATGCCGCGCTGCGCCTTCTCGACGTCGTAGTCGCATTGCTGCAGCAGCTTGGCGATGATGTGCTCGACATCCTCGCCGACGTAGCCGGCCTCGGTCAGCGTGGTCGCATCGGCAATGACGAAGGGCACGTCGATCATCTTGGCCAGCGTCTGTGCCAGCAAGGTCTTGCCCGAGCCAGTCGGGCCGATCAAGAGGATGTTGGATTTGGATAGCTCGACATCGCCACCGATCTTCTGGCCCTTGGTCGCCAGCCGCTTGTAGTGATTGTACACCGCCACGGCGAGGATCTTCTTTGCGCGCTCCTGGCCGATCACATACTGATCGAGCACCTCGCGGATCTCGGTCGGCTTGGGCAGTTTCTTGCCGCCCGGTGTCTGCGCCTCGGCCGTCGGCAATTGCACGGCTTCATCCTTGAGGATGTCAGTGCAAAGTTCGATGCACTCATTGCAGATGAACACCTGCGGGCCGGCGATCAGCTTGTTCACTTCGTGCTGGCTCTTGCCGCAAAACGAGCAATACAACAGTTTTTCGTTGGACTTGTCGGTCATGGCCATCAGCCCCGTGGTGAGGCGGTAACAAATGCAAAAGCCGCCAGCGCGTCGCTGGCGGCGCGTAATACGATGCCTGCGGTCAGCCTGCCATCCGCGACTGCAGCACCTCGTCGACCAGGCCGTAATTCTTGGCTTCGTCGGCGGAGAGGAAGTTGTCGCGATCCGTATCGCGCTCGATGACTTCGAGCGGCTGACCGGTGTGCTTGGCCAGCAGTTCATTCAACTGGCGCTTGGTCTTCAACAGCTCGCGGGCGTGGATTTCGATATCCGACGCCTGGCCCGCCAGACCGCCGATCAGCGGCTGGTGGATCATGATGCGCGAGTGCGGCAGCGCGAAGCGCTTGCCCTTGGCACCGCCGGACAACAGGAACGCCCCCATCGACGCCGCCATGCCGACGCACAGCGTCGAGACGTTCGGCTTGATGAACTGCATGGTGTCGTAGATCGCCATGCCAGCCGTCACCGAACCGCCCGGCGAGTTGATGTAGAAATGGATGTCCTTGTCCGGATTCTCGCTTTCCAGGAACAGGAGCTGGGCAACGACCAGGTTGGCGGTCACGTCATTGACGGGGCCAACCAGGAAGACGACCCGCTCCTTCAGCAGACGCGAGTAGATGTCGTAAGAGCGCTCACCCCGGCCGCTCTGCTCGATCACCATGGGGATGTAACCGAGGTTCTGCGGGTCGAATTCCGATCGTTGCATGTCAGTTCCTGTGTAGCGGCATTAGCCTTGTTGCTGGCCCATCAGCTCGTCGAAAGCCACTGCCTTTTCGTGCGCCTTGGCCTTGGAGAGAACGAACTCGACCACATTGTCTTCCAGCGCCATCGATTCCGGGCCTGCAAGACGCTCACGCTTCTCGAAGTACCACTTTACGACGTCCGCCGGATCTTCATAATTCTCCGCCAGATCCTCGATGATGGCCTTGACCTGTTCCGGCTTAGCTTCGAGCTGGTTCTGCTTCACCAGTTCGGCCAGCACGAGGCCGAGGTGGACGCGGCGCTTGGCCTGCTCTTCGAACATCGCCGGCGAGAACGGTACCAACTTGGGATCGATACCACGGGCTTTCAAGTCGCCCTGGGCCTGTTCGGCCAGACGATTGATCTCGAAGCCGACCAGCGCACGCGGCAGCTCGACGGGCGCTGCGGCAATCAGCGCGCTCATCACGCTGTCCTTGGCGCGGGCCTTGAGGCGCAGACGCACCTCGCGCTCCAGATTCTTCTTCACCTCGGCACGCATCTTGGCGACATCGCCATCGGCAATACCCAGTGCGGTGGCGAAGTCGGCATCGACTTCCGGCAGCTTGGGTTCGGCGACGTTCTTCACGGTGATCGCGAACACGGCGGTCTTGCCGGCAACGTCCTTGCCTTGGTAGTCCTCAGGGAACTTGACCTCGACATCCTTGGTTTCGTCTTCCTTCATGCCGCGGATGCCGGTTTCAAAATCAGCCAGCATCTGGCCCTTGCCCAGCAGGAAGGCATAGTTTTCTGCGGCACCGCCCTGGAACGGCTCGCCATCGATGGTGCCCTTGAAGTCGATGATGACGCGGTCTTCGTCCTTGGCTGCACGCTCGACGCGCTCGAAGCGCGTGCGCTGCTTGCGCAGGATTTCCACCGTCTTGTCGACTTCGGCCTCGCCCACGGTCAGCGTCGGCTTTTCGATCTCGACGCCGGACAGATCACCCACCGCGACTTCCGGATACACCTCGAAGGTGGCGATGAAGTTGAAATCGCCCTCTTCGCCCGGGGCATCGGACGGGGCAAAGCGCGGGAAGCCCGCAACCTGCAGTTGCTGCTCCTGTACGGCCTGGCCAAAGGAGCGCTCGACGGTTTCACCCAGCACTTCTTCCTGCACGCGGAAACCGTGTTGCTGCGCCACGATGTTCAGCGGCGCCTTGCCCGGGCGGAAACCCGCGATCTTGGCCTGCTTGGCGACCTGCTTCAGGCGCGCATCGACCTTCTTGCTGACTTCATCGCGCGGAATCGAAAAGCTGAGACGGCGCTCGAGACCGCTCAGGGTTTCCAGTTGGGTTTGCATCGTTATCGTCCTTCACACTGAATGGAATCCGCAGGCGGCTGCGGCGCTTGCCCGGGCTGAACGCACCCATGGGCAAAGCGGTTGGAATGAGGTCATACCCCAGACAAGGCAGAACACAAGACGGCGCAGCAGAGGCTATTGCCCGCAGCGCTCACATGGCGGCGCGATCGACACGCCCATGGCACCCCACCTTGCCGGAATGACGGCAAGCCATAGAGGATAACCGAACGCCTCGGCAAAGGCCAACTTCAGCGCCAATATGCAGCCGACAGGCGCGCGTTCATTGCAGTCCCAGCGCCCGCGTGCCCTAGCAAACGGACACGCATCACGCCCAAGCGCCGCGCCGCCCGCGCCTCAAGATCACGATTCAGTTAACGACCATGGCGCGCAGCGTGGTTCTGGGCATGGCCTCGACCCTCGCAGCGACAATGGGCTCCTGCTGTTGCATCGGCTCCTGCGCCGCGCAGGCCAGGCGATGGCGCATCTGCCCGATCGAGGTGACGGTGCCCGCGCCATCGCAGCACACGAACAGTCCTAACCATTTGCTCGCCTGCAGCTGCCGGGCAGGCTCAAACCCACGCAGCTCACGCGCGCTCAGCAAACGGGAGCCCGCCAACCCCGGCTGCACCAGTTTTTCCAGCACCCAGAACGGAACACCCGATTGGGTGCGCTGTACTTGCGCCGCTTCGGTCAATTTGAATCGCATGGCCAGCCCCAAAAATGAACGATTGTTCTATATAATGCACAAGGCATTGCGCCTCGTCCAGAACATTCGTTCACTTTGATCGAAATCCGGGATGGGAAAAGCAGCATGCGTATTGCGGAGACCGGGGACAGGCTCCCGCCCCCAGGAACCGGTAGATCGAGCAGTACTGTGCCTTGCCTTTGCAGACCGGTTTCGTGCCGGCCCGGATGACGTCGGTCCGATAAAGCCTCAGTCGGGTTTGACCGGCACCAGCTTCAGTTCCGGGCAGCTGCCGTAGACCCCCCCGCGGAACAGGGTGAATTTCCCCTTGGCGTGCGGACCTGCCCACTCGCCGTCGATATGCCCGGCAGGCACGAGCGCGAACTCGCCGCGCCCATTGCCGAGGTAATCGAACCCCAATCGCCAGATGCCGTCTTGCTTGCGCCCCTGCAGCGTTACCGGCGTCAAGCCCTTGCACGCAACACCGAAACGCCCACTGGCGCTGAAAACCTGGTCCGAGGCGCTATCGATGCGATCGATGATCAGCGCCCAGCTGCGCCTGTCGTATCCCAGCGACGCCCAATAATCGCCGACGAAATCCGCCGGCTCCACGGCCCAGGCCGACGCCGTCGACAACAGCAACGGCCCGATCATCGCCCATAATTTCATGCGCCCCCTCCTCCTCCTTCTGGCTTCGCGGCGCCCCTTCCTAAGGAGGCACTGACTGACAAACCGTGCCATCCCGCGCAGCCCGATTGCAATCCGGCATTGATACCTTACACGCCACGCGCTCGCAAGGATCAGCCACGAACGTCGCCCCGGAGTGCCTCATTGCGTACCAAGGCAAGACCGACCAGCTCCCCCAGGGAATCAGTCAGCATGCCAGGGCGTGGCACGGCGGCGAACCTGCCACCCCATACCCGCAGCTCTTGGCCATGCCGACCGGTTAGCCAAGCGGCGCAAGTTCACGCCGCTTCCCCGCGCACGGGACGGGCTCGCTATACTGCGGGGCTTGTGATTTAGGCCACCGGAGTTTTCATGTTGTCCTGCCTTCGCCGTTTCATCCGTCCCTTGCTAGGTAGCGTCACTGCCCTCGCGCTGTTCATTCCAGCCTCGCAAGCCGGCGCCGCCGACCAGGCCAACGCATTTGCGCGCACCCATTTGTGGCGCATAGACAAGGCGGGCATGGCGCCCTCTTGGCTGTTTGGCACCATACACGTTGCCGATCCCAAGGTGACCACGCTATCTCCTGCGGTGCAGGAGGCATTTTCCAGCGCGGAACGCGTCGCGACCGAATTCCGTCTGGATTTCGGCGCCTTTATGGAAATGGCCAAGGCGGTGCTGCTGCCTGAGGGCGAGAGCCTCGCGGACAAGCTCGATGCGCCCCATTACCAGCGCCTGGTCGCCGCGCTTGAAAAGCGTCAGTACCCGGAAGCCGCGGTCCGTCGCTTCAAGCCCTGGGCCGCTGCGATGTTCATCGCCACACCGACGCACGAAACCGGGCAGTTGCCGCTCGATCTCAAGCTGACCAAGGAAGCGGTCGAGGGCGGCAAATCCTACGATGGCATCGAAACCATCGCCGAGCAGCTGGCTGTGTTCTCCGACATGCCCGAAGACAAGCAGCTCATCCTGCTCAAATCGCTGATCGACCAGCAAGGCTCACTCGCCAGCGAACACGAAAAACTGATCCAGCTGTATGTTGCCCGGGATTACGCCGCGATGCAGGCCTTGTCCGACCCCAGCAAGGATCCGATGATGAAAGGCCTGTCGGCCAAGGATCGCGCCTACTTCATCAACTGGCAGCAAAAAACACTGCTCGATGAGCGCAATACGGTGATGGCCCAGCGCATCGCCAAGGTCCTACCCCAGGGCAATGCCTTCTTCGCAGTCGGCGCGCTGCACTTGCCGGGCAAAAATGGCCTGGTCCAGAAGCTGCGTGACGCCGGTTACACGCTGACGCCGCTCGATCTACCCGCCAAGTAAGCCGTCCAGGAGTTGTCGATGCACTATCGCTTGCTGCCCGCGTCCGACCTCAAGGTCTCGTCGCTGTGCCTGGGTACCATGACCTTCGGCGAGCAGAACTGCGAAGCCGACGCCCACACCCAACTCGATCGGGCCGTGGGTGCCGGTATCAACTTCATCGATACCGCCGAGATGTACCCAGTACCGGCCAAGGCCGAGACGCAGGGGCGCACCGAGTCCTTCGTCGGCAGCTGGCTGGCGCGGCAGCGGCGCGACAGCATCGTGCTCGCAACCAAGGTCTCCGGGCCACAGCGTGGCATGCCGTGGATACGCGGCGGACCCCAGTTCGACGCCGCGCAGATCGTCGCCGCCTGCGATGCCTCGCTGGCACGGCTGCGCACCGATTACATCGATCTGTACCAGCTGCACTGGCCCGCGCGGCACGTGCCGATGTTTGGCGACACCTATTTCGATCCGGCCAAGGAGCCCGCCGACGTTCCATCCGTGTACGAGCAGCTCGACGCGATGGAGCGGCTGGTCAAGGCAGGCAAGGTGCGCTACGTGGGGCTATCGAACGAAACGCCGTGGGGCGTGATGGAGTTCCTGCGGCTGGCGCGCGAGCACAATCTGCCACGGCCGGTGACGATACAGAATGTGCTCAACCTGCTGAATCGCGGATTCGAGCACGGCCTGACCGAGGTATGCCATCGCGAACAGGTGGCGCTAATGGTGTACAGCCCGCTCGCCTTCGGCCTGCTGTCCGCCAAATACCAAGACAATGCGCAAGCCGAGGGGCGGATGACGTGCTTTCCGCAATTTGGCGTGCGCTATCGCAAGCCATATGTCGAAGCGGCGATCACCGCCTACGCGACGCTCGCGCGCGCGCATGGCCTGACGCCGGCGCAGCTGGCGCTGGCCTGGGTGCAGAGCCGCTGGTACGTCGCTTCGACCATCATCGGCGCCACCACCTTGGCGCAACTCGACGAGGATCTGGGTAGCGTCAGCATCAAGCTGTCCGAGGAGTTGCAACAAGCGGTGGAAGCCATCCACGCTCGCTGCCCCAGCCCGGCACTGTAAGCGTGTTCAGCTGCGAAACATGAAATACACCGCGCCAACGAGGCACAACCCTGCCCACAGATAATCGAGCTTGAACGGCTGATTCATGTAAAACATGGCGAATGGCATAAATACCGCCAACGTGATCACCTCCTGCATGATCTTCAGCTGGGCTAGCGAATACACCGTATAACCGAGACGGTTGGCCGGTACCTGCAACAGGTATTCGAACAGCGCAATGCCCCAGGACAGCAGGGCCGCAGCCCACCACGGCTTGCTGTTCATGTGCTTAAGGTGACCATACCAGGCGATGGTCATAAAGACGTTGGATGCGACAAGCAACAGCGGCGCAGCGAGGCCAGGGGGCAGGTTCATGGCGGAACGGGGCAAGGGTTTGCTAGAATTCGGCAGTTTACGCAGAACCGATACCCATCGGCATTGGATTTGGGGCGCTTGTTTATGAAATTTCGCGGTACCTTGCACCTGGTTTTGCCCCTGCTGCTGAGTGGCCTTGTTTACGCAGGCGAAACCGACGATATCCGCCACTTGGTGCAGGAACGGGAATATAGCGCGGCGCTGGAACGGGCCGACCGCTTTCTCGCCAAGTCGCCCAAGGATGCCCAGGTGCGCTTTCTGCGCGGACTGGCACTGGCCGAACTCGGTCGCAGCAACGAGGCGATCAAGGCCTTCACCAGCCTGTCCGAGGACTACCCACAGCTGCCCGAGCCGTACAACAACCTGGCGGTGTTGTATGCGCAGCAGAACCAGCTCGATAAGGCCCGTGCCGCGCTGCAGTTATCGATCCAGACCAACCCCAGCTATGCCATCGCCCACGAGAACCTGGGCGACCTGTACGCGCGGCTCGCCTCGCAAGCCTATGACAAGGCGCTGCAGATCGAAGGGCAGAACCGTCAGGTCGCCACCAAGCTGACCCTGGTGCGCGAGCTGTTCAGTGGCAGCGCGGTGGCACCGTCGCGCCCGGCCGTCGTTGCCGCCGCCCGCGCGACACCCACGCCGGTCAGGCTGGCCGCGGTGACGCGTGCACCCCAGCCGACGCCGCTGCCCACACCCAAGCCCATACCGACGCCGCCCCCCAAGCCCACGCCGCAACCGACACCAACGCCGGTGATCGAAGTGGCGGACCGCGCCGTCGAAGGCGCCTCCCGCGCCGTCGAAGCCTGGGCCGATGCGTGGTCGCGTCAGGATTTCGACCGTTATGTCGGCGCCTACTCGAAGAAGTTCGCCACGGCCGGCTGGGTCGCCGAACGTAAGCCACGCGTGCTGGGGCCCAAGGAAATCAACGTCAGACTCAGCGCGATCAAGGTCACGCTGGAAGGTGACGATAGAGCCATCGTGCGTTTCCGCCAGAGCTACAAGTCCGACCGGCTCTCCAGCAACACCAGCAAGACGCTGGTGCTGGAGAAATCGGGCAGCCGCTGGCTGATTGTGGAGGAGCGCATCTAAGTGGCGATCAAGCGCGTACTACCCTGGGCCAGGCTGCTGCTGTGCTTCGTACTGCTGGTGTTCTTCACCCCGGCGGCACAGCCGCGGCTGACCCCGCCCTGGCAATCCCCCCACGTCTTTGCCTTCGATGCGCCCGGTGTCGTGATTCAAGGCTCGCCGGAAGAAATGATCGTCGCCACCATTGATGCGGTGCGCGCCGGTCGCATGGCCGATGCCCGCGCCACCGTCGATGCGCTACTGGTCAAGGAGCCCAACTATCGCCTGGCCCATCTGGTGTCGGCCGATCTCTACGCGATGCGTGCGGCGCCATTGGCCAGCCTTGGCGGCGGTGCCATCGGCCCCAGCGACCGGCTCGATGATCTGCGGCGCGAGGCGCAGGTACGGCTGTTGCGCAGGGCCGACCCGCCACCGCTGGACAAGCTGCCAGCCCAGTTGCTGGTGCTGTCACCGCGCCAGAAGCATGTGGTACTCGTCGACGCCGAAGCGTCGCGCGTCTACCTGTATGCCAACGACAATGGCGTGCCACGGCACGTGACCGATTTCTACGTCACGGTGGGCAAACTCGGCACCGACAAGCTCAAGGAAGGCGACCAGCGCACACCGTTGGGCGTCTACTTCGTCACCAGCCATATGGACCGGCCGCAGCTCGACCGGATTTACGGCAGTTACGCCGATCTCTATGGTGTCGGCGCCTGGCCGATTTCCTACCCGAACGAGCTGGACCGGCGCGAAGGCCGTACCGGATCGGGCATCTGGCTGCACGGCAGCCCGGCCGAGACCTATGCGCGGGCGCCGCAAGCGTCCAATGGCTGCGTGGTCCTCACCAACGACGATATGCAGAAGCTCGCCCAGTGGCTGACGCCGGGCGAAACGCCAGTGGTCAATGTGGCACACGTGGAATGGCTGAGCCGCGCAGCGTGGCAAAGCCGGCACGACGCCGCGCTCGCCACACTGGAGAACTGGCGCAACGCGTGGCAGAACCGCGATACCGACCGCTATCTCGGCTTCTACGACGATGAGTTCCGCAGCAGCGAAGGCCAGGATCTGCCCAGCTGGCGACGCCAGAAGACCCAAGTGAATTCGGGCAAGAACTGGACCGAGGTGAAGCTCGATGATGTCAGCATCTTCGTCACCGGCAACGAACGCCCGATGTGGGTCGCAACCTTCAACCAGGTCTATCGCAGCGACACCTTGAACAACCAGATGCGCAAGCGTCTGTACTGGCGCCCGGACGGCGGCACCTGGAAAATCCACTGGGAAGGCCCGGCCCGCGCAGGCTGATCGAGCGAGCCCCCAAGCAAACGCCCCGCAATGCGGGGCGTTTTGTCTGTGGCACAGTCCGTGCGCCTTAGAGCGACAGACCGCCCGTGACCTCGATGGCAGCGCCATTGATATAGCTGGCGTCGTCGCTTGCGAGGAAGGCGTAGACGTTGGCGATTTCCTCCGGCTGGGCCAGGCGCTTCATCGGCACGCGCTCTTCCATCGCCTGGATGACCTTCTCGGGCATTGAATCGAGGATGGGCGTTGCGACAAATCCCGGGCAAACGGCGTTCGAGCGTATCCCCTTCTTGCCCAGCTCCTTGGCCCAGGTCTTCACAAAACCAATCACGCCGAACTTCGCCGCTGCGTAGTTGGTCTGGCCGAAGTTGCCATAGAGTCCAACCACAGACGATGCGTTCAGGATCACGCCGCCGCCCTGCTCGATCATGGTGTCGACCACGGCGCGCGCACAGTTGTAGACCCCTTTGAGGTTGATATCGATGACACGGTCGAATTGATCGTCGGTCATCTTGTAAAGCTGCGCATCGGCGACGATACCGGCATTATTGACCAGTACATCGATACGATTGAACTGCCGCTTGACGCCAGCCACCATTTCGCCGATCTGTGTCTTGTTGGTGACATCGACGATGAAGCCGATGGCTTCGGCCCCCTGGGCCACGATCTCGGACACCACGCGGTCGACCCCTTCGCGATTCACGTCACACACCACGACGCGTGCGCCCTCAGCGGCAAACTTCAACGCGGTCGCGTGGCCAATACCACTGGCAGCGCCAGTGATGATGGCTACCTTGTTCTTGAGTCGCATGTTTGATCCCCATGACTAGCACGACATTGCACGGTGCAATGTCGAATTCGTTGTAAGCATAGGGAGAATTGTGCGGCGCAGCAACTATTGCTGCACAGCAACAGACGCCCGGCATCGCCAGGGCAAGGCGGGCAAAATCAGGAGATCGGGGGCAGGTTCTGTTCGATCAGCGTGCGGCAATCGACGATTTGCAGATCGTTGTCGCGAGCGAAGGCCAGCAGGAACGCGAACACGCGCGGATCGATCTGTTCAAGCTGCTTGTCAACGGCAACGCAGCGCACGTTGTCCATCAGGATGGGGCGTACATAGGGTGCGTAGGACAGCTTTTGATCAAAGCCGAAGGTAGAGAGTATGCCAGAGAGGCGCTCTGCCCAGTCGCTGGGGCGAAACACGCGTCCGTTGCTGGTGAGACCCTGGATGATGATTTCGTATGGGTTGCAGATCATGACAACGACGCGGCCTGAGCAGGGTGTCCTGGTTACCTAAACACGGCCGGATTATAACACCGGCCCTGCTGCACCGCCCACAAAACGTTTGAAACGGCGCGTCACGAGAGCGGCAGGACTTGCCAGTGATGACGGCGACAAGAATAATGTTCGTTTTTCAATTCTAAGAGAGTAGCCTGCGGCAGCCCTACGCCCGGCCAGCACCTTATGCGCCATTATTTGCAATTCAAGGATTTCACCCGCGACGAGTACGAATACCTGTTCGAGCGGGCCAAGAAGCTCAAGGCACGCCTCAAGGCAGGTCAGCTGTACCAGCCCTTTGTCGGTCGCGTGCTCGGCATGATCTTCGAGAAGTCCTCGACCCGAACCCGTGTCTCGTTCG
Organism: Chitinolyticbacter albus; assembly: GCF_024437655.1. Taxonomy (GTDB): domain Bacteria; phylum Pseudomonadota; class Gammaproteobacteria; order Burkholderiales; family Chitinibacteraceae; genus Chitinolyticbacter; species Chitinolyticbacter albus. The sequence goes on along the minus strand of NZ_JANBVF010000013.1, from coordinate 72,659 downwards.
AGGCCGGCATGGCGCAATTCGGCGGCCACGCGATGTTCATGCAAAGCAAGGATACCCAGCTCGGTCGCGGCGAGCCGATCGAGGATGTCTCCAAGGTCATCAGTCGCATGGTCGATATCGTGATGGTACGCACCTTCGAGCAATCGATCATCGAGCGCTTTGCCGAGAACTCGCAGGTGCCGGTGATCAACGGGCTCACCAACGAATACCACCCCTGCCAGATCATGGCGGACATCTTCACCTATATCGAACACCGCGGCCCCATCACCGGCAAGACGGTGGCGTGGATCGGCGACTCGAACAACGTCAGCCGCACCTGGCTGCAGGCCGCCAAAATCTTCGATTTCAAGCTCAACCTCGCCTGCCCGCGCGGCTACGAGATGACGGTGCTGGACGGCGAGACCTACGGCAAGGATCACTTCGAGCAGTTCCACGATCCCTACACCGCTGCGCGCAATGCCGACATCGTCACCACCGATGTGTCGACATCGATGGGCTACGAGCGCGAAACACTGCAGCGCAAGAAGGATTTCATCAACTACAAGGTCTCGGAAAAGGTCATGCTGCAGGCCAAGGCCGATGCCGTGTTCATGCACTGCCTGCCGGCGCACCGCGGCGAGGAAGTCGATCCGGAAGTGATCGACGGCGCCCAATCCATCGTCTGGGACGAGGCCGAGAACCGCATGCATACGCAAAAGGCGCTGATCGAGTACTTGCTGCTCGGCCGCGTCGAGGACTAATCCACCACCATGAGCACGCCGTGACCCTGTTCGGCATCACCGATCTCGCCACCTATGCACTGGGCACCCTCATCATCATCCTGATGCCGGGGCCCAACTCGCTGTTCGTGCTGACGACGGCCGGTAAGCATGGGACGCGTGCCGGTTTTGCCGCGGCGGGCGGCGTGTTCTGTGGCGATCTGGCGCTGATGCTGGCAGCAGTGCTGGGCGTCGCCTCGTTGATGCACGCCTACCCGGTCGCGTTCGACCTCGTGCGCTACCTGGGCGCTGGCTACCTCGCCTGGCTGGGCATCAAGTTGCTGCTGGCACGCGCGAGGCCGACCAGCCAGCAGGAGGCACCCAGCGCGCCGACACCGCATCAGGCCTTCAAGCAGGCGCTCGGCATCTCGCTCGTCAACGTCAAGGCCATCCTCTTTTTCATGGCCTTCTTCCCGCAGTTCGTCGATCCCGGCTACCCGCATGTGGCGCTGACCTTCGCGCTGCTGGGTGGCATCGTTCAGGCCTTTTCCATGGCCTACCTCTCCGTGCTCATCCTCGCCAGCAGCCAGATTGCGCGCCGCATCGCAGCCCGACGAGGGCTGGCGAGCCTGGGCAGCCGGACCACCGGCCTGCTGTTCGTCAGTTTCGGCCTCAGGCTCGCCGTCGACCGCTGAACACCATCTAGACCGGCGCAGCGCCAGTAAGCGACGGTCGCAGGAACACACTGGCTTATCTCTTGGGGAACTCCATGTCTGATGTGAAAAAAGTCGTGCTTGCCTACTCGGGCGGCCTTGATACCTCGGTCATCCTGAAGTGGCTGCAGGACCAGTACCAATGCGAAGTCGTCACCTTTACCGCCGACCTGGGCCAGGGTGAAGAGCTGGAGCCGGCACGCCAGAAGGCGCTGAAGTTCGGCATCAAGCCGGAAAACATCTACATCGACGACGTGCGTGAGGAATTCGTGCGCGACTTCGTGTTCCCGATGTTCCGCGCCAACACCGTCTACGAAGGCGAATATCTGCTCGGCACCTCGATCGCGCGTCCGCTGATTGCCAAGCGCCTGATCGAAATCGCCCGAGAAACCCGTGCGGATGCCATCAGCCATGGCGCCACCGGCAAGGGCAACGACCAGGTTCGCTTCGAACTCGGCGCCTACGCGCTGATGCCGGAAGTGAAGGTCATTGCGCCGTGGCGCGAATGGGATCTGCTGTCGCGCGAAAAGCTGATGGCCTACGCCGAAACCAACGGCATCGAAGTGGACATGAAGCACAAGAACGGTGGCGCGCCGTACTCGATGGATGCCAACCTGCTGCATATCAGCTTCGAAGGTCGCCACCTGGAAGATCCGAAGGCCGAGGCCGAGGAAAGCATGTGGCGCTGGACGGTGAGCCCGGAAGCGGCGCCCGATGCCGCCGAATACGTCGACCTGGAATTCGAGCAGGGTGATGTCGTTGCCATCAACGGCGTACGCCTCAAGGCGCACGAAGTGCTGGCCAAGCTCAACGAGCTGGGCGGCAAGCACGGCATCGGCCGGCTCGACCTCGTAGAAAACCGCTATGTCGGCATGAAGAGCCGCGGCTGCTACGAAACCCCGGGCGGCACGATTCTGCTCAAGGCGCACCGCGGTATCGAATCGATCACGCTCGATCGCGAAGTGGCGCATCTGAAGGACCACCTGATGCCGCGCTACGCCGAGCTGATCTACAACGGCTACTGGTGGAGCCCGGAGCGTAAGGCATTACAGGTGCTGATCGACCACACCCAGGGCTATGTGAACGGCTGGGTACGCCTGAAGCTGTACAAGGGCAGCGTATCGGTCGTGGCGCGCGATTCCAAGGACACGCTGTTCGACCAGACCATCGCCACCTTCGACGATGATGGCGGCGCGTACAACCAGGCCGATGCGGGCGGTTTTATCAAGCTCAATGCGCTGCGCATGCGCATCGCCGGCAAGAAGGGCCGATAAACTTGCTGCACGGCTCAAGGGCTGCGTTGCGTGCTCGCTCACCCTCGGGCCGTACTACAAGTACTGTCCCGAGTACTCGCTGCGCGGCGCCTTGCCCTTGAACCGTTCGCGGCGTTTCTCCCTGATCGTTTGAACACCACCGACCATGCTCGACGCCTTAGCCCACATGTCCGAAGAGACCTTCACCACGCTCACGGTGTCGGTGTTCTGCACGGCGCTGATCGCCTACATGGGCTTCATCATCTACAAGCTCGCCAAGGACTCCAAGGCCGGCAAGTACGGCACGCTGGTGCTGTTCTTCGTGCTGGGCTTTGGCATGTTCGGCTTTATCGTCAAGACCATACTCACTGAAGTGCTGCAAAAATAAGCGGCACCCCACTGGAAAACATCATGAGCCAATTCGACAACGTCTCCGTCATCAAAGAAGCCAACGTCTACTTCGACGGCAAGTGTGTCAGCCATACCGTCATCCTCGCCGACGGCACCCGCAAGTCGGTCGGCGTGATCCTGCCGTCCAAGCTCACCTTCGGCACCGGCGCGCCGGAAGTCATGGAAGTGCTCGCCGGCAGCTGCAATGTCACGCTCAAGGGCGAAAGCGCCAGCAAGACCTATGCCGCCGGCACGTCGTTCGACGTGCCCGGTGACTCCAGCTTCGATATCGAAGTGACCGACACGCTGCATTACGTCTGCCATTTCGGCTAAGCCTGCCTTCCGGCCGCCCGCAGCGGCCGGATCAGGCGCCGAGGAGCTCTGCATGGACGCGAACTATCCGAGATTGATGGCTGCGTACAACCGCTGGATGAACCAGCGGCTCTATGCAGCCTGCGACCAGCTCGACGACACCACGCGTCACGCCGACCTCGGCGCCTTTTTCAAATCCATCCACGCCACGCTCGACCACCTGGTCTGGGGCGATACCATCTGGCTCGATCGTTTGCAGCAACAGCCGCTGCTCCCGGCCACCGCCAGCACCCTGCTCTACCCGGATTGGAGCGAGCTCAAGGTGGCGCGCGCCGCGCTCGATGAGCGGTTGGTCGACTGGGCCAACGGCATCGACTCCGCGTGGCTGATGGAAAGCTTCAGTTTCACCAGTCGCGTCTACCAGCGCGACTTCACCCAGCCGCGCTGGGTATTCGTCACCCAGCTCTTTAACCACCAGACCCACCACCGCGGCCAGCTGACCACGCTGCTCGCGCAGCTCGACATCGATTTCGGCATCACCGATCTGCCCATGCTGCCCGAGCTCGCCGATCCACACTGGCTTGCCTGAAGGAGCCCTCATGCCCTCGTTCGATATCGTCTCCGAGATCAATGAAGTCGAAGTCCGCAATGCGCTCGAACAGACCAACAAGGAAGTCGGCAACCGCTACGACTTCAAGGGCTCTGATGCCCGCATCGAGCAGTCCGACAAGGTGCTCACCGCCTTTGCCGACAGCGAATTCCAGCTCGACCAGGTGAAGGAAGTGCTGGTGAACAAGCTTGCCAAGCGTGGCGTCGACATCCGCTGCCTCGATGAGGGCAAGGTCGAAAAGGTGTCCGGCAACAAAGTGAAGCAGGTGCTGACGGTAAAGACCGGCGTCGATTCGGACCTCGCCAAGCGCATCGTCAAGCTGATCAAGGATTCCAAGATCAAGGTCCAGGCGGCCATCCAGGGCGATGCGGTGCGCGTCTCCGGGGCAAAACGCGACACCTTGCAAGAAGCCATTGCCCTGGTGCGCAAATCGGTCGACGATTTCCCGCTGCAATACCAGAATTTCCGCGACTGACAAATAAGCGATGCCATGAACTGGTCCCCGCGCCAAACGACGTCCATTACCGTCTTTATGATGCTGTTTGGCCTGGGCATGCTGGCCATCCTGGGTTTTCAGGTCAGCAGCTCCTACCGGGCCGAGGTGGCACGGGTACGCAACCAGACGGACAACCAGGCGCAACTCTTGGCGCTCAAGCTCTCGGGCACGCTGCGCGAGTTCGACCTGGTGCTGGGCGATCTGGCCGACCGGGTCGATCCTGAGGCCCTATGGGCTTCGCCAGAAGCCGAAGCGCTGCTCACCGCCAAACTGAAACAGCTGCCGCAGGCCGATGCCATCCAGTTGCTCGATGCCGCGGGGCAGCTGATCTCCCAGGTCGGCAGCGCCGATATCGCCCCCGTTCCGGGTAATGTGCTGGAAGCACTGGCCCATCCGCAGCACCTTAACCGCGCGTACACCCACGTCGACGGAAAGAATGGGCTGGTGCTGGCTCGCGGCATCAGCGCCGGCGATGGCCGTTTGGCCGGCGTCGTCGTGGCCCACCTGCCCGCGACCTATTTGCAACACGAGCTCGGCGAAGCCCGGATCGAACCGCATGGGGTGGTGCAGTTGCTCGATCGCAGCGGCGCCATGATCGCCGCCCATGCCCGCTCCGCCGTCGCCATCACCGCCGATAGCGCGCTGATGGCGCGGCTCTACGCCGGCAAGTACACCGACGGCGCGGCGCAGGCCCAGCGCGGCGGTGGCAATACGGTGCTGGCGAGCTATCGCCAGGTCGGCAGCACCACGCTCTTTGTCGTGGTCGGCGCATCGTCGCTCGACTACCTGGCGCGCTGGCGCACCAGCACGCTGTACTTCCTGTTCGGTGGCGGCCTGCTGCTGGCCATGGCACTGACGATGATGTATTTCTTCTGGCGCTCGCACCGGCTGGCACGCCATCTCAAGCAGAAGGAAGCGCGGCTCAATATCAGCGAATCGCGCTTCCGGCAGATGATCGAGACCATTCCGGTCGCGCTGATACTCGCGCGCGAGCCCGAACACCTGATCACCTACATCAACCAGCAGGGCGCGCGCACCTTCAATATTCCGCAAGCTGGCGCCTTGTCACTGCGGGCCTTCGATTTCTACGCCAGCAGCGACGACTTCGCCGAGCAGTTGAAGGCGGTGCGCGAAGCACTGGGCATACGCAATGTGGAAGTGCGGCTGCGGCGCTGGTCCGGCGAGGTGTTCTGGGCCAGCCTGTCGATGTCCAGCGTCGAGGTCGGCGAGGAGCGCACGCTGATGATTGGCGTGTCCGACATCACCGAACGCAAGCGGCTTGAGCTGGAACTGAAGCGCCGCGCCACCACCGATGGGCTGTCTGGCCTTGCCAACCGCGCGCACTTCATGGAAGTAGCCAATCAGGAGTTGCTGCGCGCCCAGCGCTTCAACCGGCCGCTGGCGCTGTTGATGGTCGATATCGATCACTTCAAGCGCATCAACGACACCTACGGCCACGATGTCGGCGATCTGGCCATCAAGGCCGTGGCGAGGTTGACCGAAGGCGCGCTGCGCGACGTCGACCTCGTCGCGCGCATGGGCGGGGAAGAGTTCGCCGCGCTGCTGCCGGAAACCACGCCGGACCTGGCCCGCGCGGTTGCCGAACGGCTGCGTCAGCGCATCGAGGCGAATGTGGTGAAGCTGGAGAACGGTACCGAGGTTCGCTTCACCGGCAGCATCGGCATCAGCGCGCTGCGCGACGAAGATCACCTGGTGGACGACCTGCTCAAACGCGCCGATGTCGCGCTGTATCACTCCAAGCACCAAGGCCGCAACCGCGTTTCCGTCCACGACGAGATGATCACGGCTTCTTGATCATCATCAAGCCGGCCGGTTCATGTCTATTGCATGCTGGCTCCAGTACCCAGTCTGGAGACCACCGTGGAAAACACGCCGCTTGAAACCCTGTTTACCTCACACATCGGCCTACTCAGCCTGTTCACCATCGGTTTTATCGTCGCCATGGCAGCCTATCTCTGCCTCTATGTACGGCGCCACGTGAAAGAAGACACGGCCGCCCATGAGCGCGAACTGAACCGGCAGTAAGGCGACGGCCCATCCGTCACCGCGGACTTGTTCAAAGGCGCTACCGGCCGACGGGATGCCACGCCCAGCGAGGCGCTGATGCGCGAGCACCCGCGTGCCGTGCGCGGCAAGGCGCTAACGTTCACCGCGATCGAGCAGGTAGAACCTCTCCTTCGCCTCGTCGCCACGTCGGGTATCGTTCCACACCGTCATCACGCCCGGCGGCACCTTCCCCTGGTGCAATTGCCAGCGGCAGTTTCGGGCCTGGTTACGATGCACCGGCAGCGTGGAGAAATAGTCGAGCGAGACCACCATTGCGGTGGCCACCTGGCTGACATCGATGCACCCGGCGCGCCCTTGCATGGCAACGACGAGCGAATCAGACACACCGCGATAGCTCTTGCTCTGATCGAGCCAGGGCAACCATAAACCGATCAAAACCCCCCAGACCAGCGTGGCGCCACACGCCCAGTTGGTCACCGCCAGCCGCCCGAGCGGGCGCTTGCGCGCGATCACGCGATACCAGCTCACCGAAATCGCCAGCGCGAACAGCAGCCCCAGCCATGCGATCTCGCGCGTGCCATCCGGGTTGAACTGGGCCAGGCGGCGCGTCACGCCACTGGAGAGTCCCAGCTGCAGCGCACCCCACGCCAACCACAATGCGGCAGCGGTCAGTCCGAAGGTCATCATGCCGAACCAGTTCAACGCCGACGCCGCTCCACGCCGCAGCACATCCACGCCAGGGACGGCCAGCAAGGAAAGCGGCACCAGCAGGGGCAGCAGCACGTAGTCGCGTACATCGCCGGCGGCGGCGAGCCAGAGCACCATCAGCGCTGCCATGCTGGCCGGCAGTATCACGCCAGGCTCGCGCCATTGGCGGCGACTGGACCAGCCCCCCCAAGCCGCCAACGGCAAGGCCGGCCAGGCAAACCAGATGACGGTGGACAGGAAAAAGCCCAGGCCGTGGAACAGCGTGAGTTGTGCCAGTCCACCAAACGGCCCCAGCGCCTCGTAATCCAGCCATCGGCTCAGTGCGGCAGGGCTGAACTGATGCAGCCACAGCGCCCAGACCGCGACCAGCGGCAATGCCAGCACCAGCGCCGTCACCAGCGTGACCGCGTACGACGCACGGCGCCACGGCTTGAACACGATCAGGATCAGCGCCGAACTCAAGGCCAGCAGGAAGTCCGCCCAATTGGTACCGAGCAGCAGCGTGAGCCAGGCAAGGCCCAGGATCGCACCCGCCAGCAACGGCTGGCGTTGCGAATGCGCCAATGCAAATGCGTGCCAGGAAAAAGCGGCCACCGTCAGCACCTGCGGTGCCAACTGGTGCCCCCAGATGATGAGGCCGATACAGCCGATCAAGACCAGCACGCCCACGCGCCCCTGGCGGCGGCCATACAACGCGCGGCCGGCCAGCCCCAAACCCCACAGCGCCAGCGCCATCCAGACGCCGGTCGCGAGGCGAGCCGCATCGTGGATCGGCAGCCCGAGCTTGGACAGCGGCCAGGCGATGATGGCGGCGCTCCAGTAATACAGCGGCGCGAACTCCAGGTAACTGACGTCGGCAAAGCGCGGCAGCACCCAGTAGTCCTGCTCGACGAAGCGTTTGACCACCGCCGCAGTTTCCAGCTCTGCCGGCTTCCATGGGTCGTGGCCAATCAGCCCCGGCAGCAGCCAGACGAGGCAGAGCACGATCAACAGCCAAGGCTTCTGCTGGGGGATTTCCGGCGCGGGCGTTGCGGACTGGGGAACGTAAGTCAGCATGGCGTATTCCAGGGTGCGACAGGCGCAATTATCGCTCAAAGCGCCACGGTGTCAGGGTCACAGGCAACAAAAAAGGCAGCGAAGAACGCTGCCTTTTTGCCACTGCAACAACAATTACTTGTTGCTGCTGTACATGCCGTACTTGCTGCGGAACTTCTCGATACGGCCAGCGGTATCGACGATCTTCTGCTTGCCGGTGTAGAACGGGTGCGATTCGCTCGACACGTCCAGGCGCACGACCGGGTATTCCTTGCCATCGGTCCACTTCATGGTTTCCGCGCCGCGAGCCTTGAGGGTCGAGCGGGTCAGGAATTTGAAGTCGACGCTGGCGTCGTAGAAGATCACTTCGTTGTAATCGGGATGGATGCCGTCTTTCATTGCTTTTCCTTGAGGGTACGCATCGGGATTGTGCCGACGCAAAAACGCGATTATTGCAGATGCAAAAGCCCGCCGCAAGGGCGGGCTACCGGCCACACCGGATTTCAGCGACGCATCGAATCGAAGAAATCCGAATTGTTCTTGGTGGCCTTGATCTTGTCCTGCAGGAATTCCATCGCATCGAGGTCATCCATCGGATAGAGCAGCTTTCTGAGCACCCAGATTTTTTGCAGCTGGTCTTGCGGGATCAGCAATTCCTCACGGCGGGTGCCGGAACGATTGATATTGATCGCCGGGAAGATCCGCTTCTCGGCCATGCGGCGGTCGAGGTGGATTTCCATATTGCCCGTGCCCTTGAACTCCTCGTAGATCACGTCGTCCATGCGCGAGCCGGTATCGATCAGCGCCGAGGCGATGATGGTGAGGCTGCCGCCTTCCTCGATATTGCGCGCCGCGCCGAAAAAGCGCTTGGGGCGCTGCAGCGCGTTGGCATCGACACCACCGGTCAGCACCTTGCCAGAGGCCGGCACCACGGTGTTGTAGGCGCGCGCCAGGCGCGTGATCGAGTCGAGCAGGATGACCACATCCTTCTTGTGCTCGACCAGGCGCTTGGCCTTTTCGATCACCATCTCGGCCACCTGCACGTGGCGGGTCGCCGGCTCGTCGAAAGTCGAGCTGATCACTTCGCCACGTACCGAGCGCTGCATCTCGGTCACTTCCTCGGGGCGCTCGTCGATCAGCAATACGATCAGCACCACTTCCGGGTGGTTGGCGGTAATCGCATGCGCGATATTCTGCAGCATCACGGTCTTGCCGGACTTGGGCGGCGCCACCAACAGTGCGCGCTGGCCCCTGCCGATCGGCGCGATCAGATCGACCATGCGGCCGGTGACGTTCTCGGTGCCCTTGATGTCGCGTTCCAGATGCATACGCTCGTTCGGGAACAGCGGCGTCAGGTTTTCGAACAGGATCTTGTTCTTGCTGTTCTCGGGTGGCTCGCCATTGACCTTATCGACCTTGACCAGCGCGAAGTAGCGTTCGCCGTCCTTGGGCGTGCGAATCTCGCCTTCGACTGTGTCGCCGCTGTGCAGATTGAAGCGACGGATCTGCGACGGGCTGACATAGATGTCGTCCGGGCCGGCGAGATAGCTGGTATCGGGGCTGCGCAGAAAGCCGAAGCCATCGGGCAGCACTTCCAGCGTGCCATCGCCGAAGATACTCTCGCCTTTCTTGGCCTGATTCTTCAAAAGCGCGAAGATCAGGTCCTGCTTGCGCATACGGTTGGCGCCTTCGATTTCGGCGCCCATCTCGACAAGCTGGGTGACGTGATAGTGTTTCAGATCGGACAAATGCATACGGGTCTGCCGGGTTGGCGCTGCGAACGCAGGGGGACTTGGGGGAAGGTGTGCAGGACGGAGAACCCGCCCATACAGATGAATGGCCAAAGCCTAACCAAGCAAACGGGCCGCTGTCAATCCAGCGGCCCGCATCATGCCTGAAACGTGCGTGAATACCACACCGGCCAGCGCCGGCACGCCATCACAGATTGCTATCGAGGAAGGCGGTCAGCTGCGACTTCGACAGGGCGCCGACCTTGGTCGCCTTCACTTCGCCGCCGGTGAACAGCATCAGCGTCGGGATTCCGCGAATGCCGAATTTCGGCGGCGTAGCCTGATTTTCGTCGATATTGAGCTTGGCAACGGTCAGACGACCGGCATACTCGCCTGCGACTTCATCGAGGATGGGGGCGATCATCTTGCAAGGACCGCACCACTCGGCCCAGTAGTCGACCAGCACCGGGCCTGCGGCCTTCAGCACCTGGTCTTCGAAACTGGCATCGGTCACATACACAATTTGGTCGCTCATCACATTCTCCGGTTTGAGGGGGCCGCGGGCGATCGGCGGCCATGGGTTTTCAGTGGGGGCATTTTATCGGCTTTCAACGTTGCCCCGGCAAAAACGATTCAATCGACTCGATAGTTGCTGCGCACAATCAAATCACAGCGCGGCATCGACCGCGTCGGACAAGCGATCGACCGCAGTGATGACCATGCCCTCGATCGGCTGGCGTGGGCGGTTGGCCTTGGGCACGATGGCATGGGTGAAGCCGAGCTTTGCCGCCTCTTTCAGGCGCTCCTGGCCGCGCTGCACCGGCCGCACTTCGCCCGCCAGGCCCACCTCACCGAACACCACCAGCTTGTCCGGCAAGGGTTTGTCCTTGAGCGAGGAAACGATCGCGAGCAGCACGGCCAGATCGGCCGCCGGCTCGTTGATGCGCACGCCGCCCACGGCATTGATGAACACATCCTGATCGAAGGCCGCAATGCCGGCATGGCGGTGCAGTACCGCCAGCAGCAATGCCAGCCGGTTCTGCTCCAGCCCCACGGTCAATCGCTTCGGTTGCGGCGAATGGGCGTCATCGACCAGCGCCTGCACTTCGACCAGCATGGGCCGCGAGCCTTCCTGGGTAACCAGCACGCAGGAGCCAGCCACCGGTTCAGCGTGCTGGCTGAGGAACAATGCCGAAGGGTTCGAGACTTCGCGCAGGCCGCGATCGGTCATCGCGAATACGCCCAGTTCGTTCACCGCGCCAAAACGGTTCTTGATCGCGCGGATCAGGCGGAAGCTCGAATGCGTATCGCCCTCGAAATAGAGCACGGCATCGACGATATGCTCGAGCACGCGCGGCCCCGCCAGCGCGCCTTCCTTGGTCACATGCCCGACCAGCAGGATGGTGGTGCCGGTGCGCTTGGCAAAGCGGGTGAGCTGCGCCGCGCACTCGCGCACCTGGGCCACACTGCCGGGCGCACTCGTCAACACCTCGGTGTACACAGTCTGGATCGAATCGATCACCGCCACCTGCGGCGCTTCCCTTGCCAGGCTGGCGAGGATCTTCTCCAGCCCGATTTCGGCCATCAGCGCCACCGGTGCGGTTTCCAACTGCAGCCTTCTCGCGCGCAACGCGATCTGCTGCGGCGATTCCTCGCCCGAGACGTAAAGCACCTTGTGCGCCTGCGCCAGACGCGTGAGCGCCTGCAGCAGCAAGGTGGACTTGCCGATGCCAGGGTCGCCACCGATCAGCACCACGCCGCCCGGAACCAGGCCGCCGCCGAGCACCCGGTCGAGCTCAGCCATGCCGGTTGCGGTACGCGGCAGCTCGGCCGTTTCGACTTCGTGCAGCTGCCGCACCGCGCCGTCGGCAGCCAGCGACTCGAATCGGCTGCCCTTGCTCTCGGCAACGCCCTCGACGAGCGTGTTCCATTCACCGCAGCCGGGACATTGGCCTTGCCATTTGGTGGAGGTGGCGCCGCAGGATTGGCAACTGAAAAGGGATTTGACTTTGCTCATGGGCGCCATGATACCGGTGTGGGCAAGGCCGCCCAAGCGGGTCGCGCCCATGAAAAAACCCGGCCGCAGCCGGGTCGTCTCCCAGTGAAGAACTCAGATGTACTGGAACAGGCTGAGATTTTGCACCTTGGAAAAGCTGGTGCGGGCCGCCTCGAGCAACGTCTGGTTCTGCGCGAAATCGCTGATCGCCTGCGCCCAATCAAGATCCTGCAGCTTGGACAGCGTCTGGCTGTACTGCAGGTTGATGTCCTCGTTGGTGTTGCGTACCGATTCGGTCTCGTTCATCCGCGAGCCGATCGACGCCTGCGTGGTCAGCACGTTGTCGAGCGAGTTCGACAGGTTGGCAATCACGTTGTTGAGCTGATTCTGGAACGTGGCCTGCCCGGTGCCGGTGCCATCGGTCTTGTAGCTCTTGAGCGCGCTAGAGAGATCCGCCAATACGGTGAACACATCGCGGTTGGTACTGGCTTCCAGCGAGAAGGTATCGCCTGTCTTGGGCGTGCCCTCGATGCTGGTCTTCACGCCAAAATCCCAACCGGCGATCAGTGGCGTGGTCTCACCGGGCAGCTGGCGGAACTCGATGTCGCCATTGCTGGTATAGCTGCGCGGATAGGGATTGACGCCCGGCGTGGCAGGCCGAGGGCCGCCGTTGTAGTCATAGCCGTCGACCATCGAAAAGTTGTAGTTTGGGTTGGCCGAACCGTCCGGCAACGTCGCCCTGTCGTCGATGATGTCGTAGTTGATCAGGGGGTCGCCCGTGGGATCGGTCGGATCGGGGATCGAATTGAACTCGATGCGGAAGTCCTGCACGTTGGCGGCATTGGCCCACTTGGTCGGATCCAGCACTTCGCCCATGCTGATGATGCCCGAGCCGGTATTGGCCACGTTGGCGCCGGTAGCGAAGGTCTTGTTGCCGTTCTTGATCTGCTGAAACACTTGCGATCCGGCCTCGGACACCGGAATCGCGCGCGCATCGGAAATTTGTACGCGACGTTGCCCCTGATCGCCGTTGTAGGTCACGTTGCCGAAGGTGCTTTCGGTAAACGGCTTGGTATCGCCGCGAAAGCCGGAGAACAGATAAGTCCCTTCGCCATCGGTACTGTTCACGAGGCCCATCAGTTCCTGATAGCGGCCCTGCAACTCGGTTTCCAGGATGGCCTTCTCGTTCGCGGCCAACGTCGGGTTGCCGGCATTGATCGCCAGCTGCTGCACGTTCTGCACCAGCGTGGTCACCTGCTGCAGCGTGGTTTCCGTCATGCGCAGGGCGGAATCGGCGCTATCGGTGTTGGTCACATACTGCTCGTTCTTCGATTGCGCCTGCGACACCGACAAGGCGCGTGCCGACGCGATCGGATCATCGGACGGCGTCAGGATACGGCGGCCGGTCGAGAGCTGGTTCTGCAGCCGGGCCTGGTCGGACATATGCTTTTGCAAGCCCGATACACCCAGGTTGTAGATAGTGGAAGTGGCGACACGCATGATATTTACTCCTCAGCCTTACGCGATATTGGCGATCTGATCGAATGCTTCCTGCGCGATCTGGATCACCTTGCTCGCAGCCACATAGGCCTGCTGGTAACGCAGCAGGTTGGCAGCCTCTTCATCGAGATTGACGCCAGCCCCGTTGTCACGCGCCGTTTCCGCCTGCGCGAGCACGATGTCCTGGGCCTTAGACATCACGGTGGCTTCGTTGGTCTGTATGCCTATGGTCGATACCATCTGGCCATACGATTCCTGATAGGTCGCAGTGCCGCCGTTCAACATACGGTTGCTCTGCAGCGCGCCAAGCGCCAGTGCATTGCGGTTATCGGCCGTGCCGCCGATATTTTGATCGACCGTGATCACATCGCCGACCGCCGGCTGGCCGTCGAGCTTCATGCTCCAGCCGTTGAACGCCACCGTCATGCCGGCGGTATAGACCTGCGGCGCACTGGTCACGCCGGTCACGCTATCGGTGATGGTGAACATGCCCGGTGCCGTGAACTGCAGGGTAACCGGGTTCTTCAACGCCGGATTGACTGCTGCGCCCGTCGTGGTGGTCGGCGGCGTGTCGACCAGTGGCTGGGTGATGGTCAGATTGCCGGTATTGGTACTGGCGAGCCTGCCGGAGATCGGTGCCGCCGTGGCGACTTCACGCGGATCGGTGATCGACACTTCCAGTCCGCGCACCATGCCCTCCAGCGGCTTGATGGTGAAGCGATCGCCCGCGTTCATCGTTCCGCTCTGGATATTGATGGCCAGGCCATCCACCCCCACCACTCCCGCGGCGACCTGGGCCGGCGTGAACACCGTCTGCTGGCGATCGGACAGGCGCGTCAGCACATACTGCGCGCCGTCGAACGCGAACTCGTAGTTGCTGGTGGTGAGCTGGCCGATATCGCTGATATAGCCACCCAGCGTTGCGTTGCCGGTGTTCTGGGTATTGCTGTTGACGAGGCCCAGCGCAGGAGGGAACGAGAAACTGGTGCTACCCACGCCCGCCGGCGCACCCGCGGTCAATTGCACGGTAACGCCCAGGCCGGAGAAACCGGCCGTCATCTGCGCCGGCGTGATGTTGACGGTCTGGTTGTCCGACAGCCGGGTCAGGATGTATTGCGCGCCGTCATAGTCGATCGCGTAGTCGGTGGTCGGCACATTGCTGCTGGGCACCGAGACATTGATCGTCGCCCCATTGAGCGTGGTCGAAAACGAGTTGGCCGCCGGGAACGAGAAGAAATCGGTTCCCAGGTTGCCATACAGATCCTGGCCGGCGCTGTGCTGCATGTTGAAGCTTTGCGCAAAACCGAGCGCCACCTGCGCCAGGTTATTACGTGCCAGATCGAGCGATTGCGAACGATACGAAAGCAGGCCCTGCAGCTTGCCACCGACAAGCTGGCTCTCGGGCAGGTATACGGTATTGCCATTCTGCTTGTAGACCACCGAGAGGCGCGACGGGTCGTCACGCGACGGCTCGGCGGCAAGCTCGAAGCTATTGCCGCCAACGACCAGGTTCTGGCCGCTGCCGATGAAAACATTGAGCGTGCCATCGCTTTGCTGGATGGTGGTGGCCTTGACGAAAGTGTTGAGCTCCTTGATCAGCGCGTCGCGCTGGTCCAGCAAATCGTTGGGCGGCTGACCGGACGCGCCCTGGATGGCGATCTGCTCGTTGAGCTGGGCGATCTGCTTGCCCAGCGCATTGATACTGCCGACGGTGTCGGCGAGTTCGCCATTGAGTGCGGAGAGGCTTTCAGTCAAGCGCTGGTCGAACACCTGGAAACGGTTCACCAGCGTCTGTGCGGAGGCGATCAGCGCCGAACGCGACGGCGTGTCGGATGGCTTGGTCGACACGTTCTGCACCGCGCTGAAGAAATCCTGCAGCGCAGGCGACACGCCCGCACTCGGATCGGCGACGATGTTGTCGATCTCCTGCAGATGCGACAAATAGGTCTGCAGATAACTGGCCGACGACTGCGCGGTCTGGACCTGCCGGGTCAGGAACTGGTCGTACACGCGCTGGATGCTGTCGACCTTGACCCCGAGGCCGGTAAAGCCACTGCCGGTGAGCTGCGGGTATGGCGCGCTCTGCTTCAGATACTGGCGCGAATAGCCGGGGGTATTGGCGTTCGAGATATTGTGCCCGGCCGTGATCAGGCCCAGATTGGCCGCGTTCAGACCCGAAACACCGATGCTGAAAACACTCGATCCCATGATGTACTCCAGTTGCCAGCCGCCGCCTTAGGCGAGCGCGGCCGAACCATTCAGTTGACGTTGAATCAGGGCGGCAACGCCCGCGAATTTGCGCGCATACGCAGGATCGGTGGCATAGCCCCCCGCCTGCAGCGCGGCGCCGTAGCCAACCGCGTTGTCGCCCTGTGCCAGCGCCGCCTTGTACTGGCGCTTGATCAGCCCGGCGTAGTCGTTGAACGCCGCCTCGTAGCTGTCGTAGGCGCGGAAGGTCTCGACGCGCTTTTGGGGCACGCCGTTCACGTATTCGGTGGTGGTGATATCGACGGTTTTGCCCGGCCAATCCTTGCTGGCCTTGATGCCGAACAGGTTGTGGCTATCG
Organism: Chitinolyticbacter albus; assembly: GCF_024437655.1. Taxonomy (GTDB): domain Bacteria; phylum Pseudomonadota; class Gammaproteobacteria; order Burkholderiales; family Chitinibacteraceae; genus Chitinolyticbacter; species Chitinolyticbacter albus. The sequence goes on along the minus strand of NZ_JANBVF010000013.1, from coordinate 56,624 downwards.
TTGCCCGCCGCATCGCGAATCGGCTGGCGGCCCCAGCCGGTTTCCAACGCCGCGTGCGCGGTCAAGAGATGAGGCGCCACGCCCAACTTGTCGGCAGCGGCATCGGCGGCACCAGAAATGCGGTTCAGGAAGTCGCTGACACCACCAGAAACAGCGGCAGCTTTTGCCGTTACGGCAGATTTCGCCGCCGCCAGCGCGGCCTGGCCAGCGCTTGCAGCAAAGGGCTGTTCAAACAGTTTCAGGCCCTGGCCGGTACTCTGGCGCAGCAAGGCCGGGTTGGCCTGCACCTCGATCTGCCGCAGGATGGAGTCGGCCAGACCCGTCGCACCGGCGCGGGACATGGTCTGCGCCAGCTGCTGGTCGTACATGCCGCGGAACAGGTCGGTACTGGAGCTCGTGAACTCGTCGTAGCTGGGCGTGGCCTCGCGCATCGACTTAATCATCTGCTGTACCAGCAGCGATTCGAACTGGCGCGCCACTTCGCGACTGGCGGCCTTGGCATCTTGCTTGGCGAGCATGCGCATGCCATCTGCGCTGCGCACGTCGGCGGCGAAATCTCGCAAGTTCTGGCTATTCGGGGTGGAGAGCATGGTGCGGCACTCTGCTGGGGACTGCCCCTACTCCAGCAAGAGCCGTGCCAGCGCAGAAATGCACGCGGGCCACCCGTTCGGCCCATGCAAAACGGCGCCGTGGCGCCGTTTTTTTACTCCACAACCAGACTCAGATGATTTCGAGCTGGGCCTTCAGACTGCCGGCCGCCTTCATCGCCTGCAGAATCGCGAGCAGATCCTGCGGGGTGGCACCGACGGCATTGAGCGCACGCACCACGTCACGCAGATTGGAGGCCTTAGGCAGGCGTACCACACCGCCGCCGTCCTCCTGGATGTTGATATCGGCATTCTGCACGCCCGCCGTGACACCGGTGCCGAGCGGATTGGGCTGCGAGATCTGATTGTTGGCGGCGATGGTCACCGTGAGGCTGCCGTGCGAAATGGCACAGGGCTCCACCGTCACCGCCTGGTTCATCACCACGGAGCCGGTGCGCGCATTGATGATGACCTTGGGCGCTGCCTCGGGCGTATTGACGTCGATGTTTTCCAGCCGGGAAATGAAGGCCACGCGCTGGTTGTTATCGAACGGCGCGCGCACCTGGATCACCCGGCCATCAAGGGCGGCGGAAACCGGGCCCAGCGCGCCATTGATCGCACCAACGACACGGCTGGCCGTGGTGAAATCGGTCTGCAGCAACTCCAGCTGCACGAACTCGCCCTGCCCCAGCGCATTCTGCACCGCGCGCTCGACCGTGGCGCCAGCCGGGATCCGGCCCGTGGCCAACTGGTTGATCTGGGTGCTCGAGCCACCGGCTGCGGCGCCGGCACCGGCCACGACCACATTGCCCTGCGCCATCGCGTAGATCTGGCCGTCGGCACCCTTGAGTGGCGACAGCACCAGCGTGCCGCCGCGCAGGCTCTTGGCGTTGCCGATCGACGAGACGGTCACATCAAGCGGCTGGCCCGGGCGCGAGAAGGCCGGCAACGTCGCCGTCACCGTGACCGCGGCCACGTTCTTCAACTGCAGGTTGTTGCCATTGGGCACCTGGATGCCCAGGTTACCCAGCATGTTGATCACCGATTGCACGGTGAACGGCGTCTGCGTGGTCTGGTCACCGCTGCCATCAAGGCCCACCACCAGGCCATAGCCGACCAGCTGGTTGGGCCGCACGCCGGCGATGCTCGCGAGGTCGCGGATTTTCTCGGCCTGCGCCGCAGTGGCGGCAAGCAGCAGCGTCGCTGCCAGTATCCAGGTTCGCATGTTCACCCCTATCAGAACGGCATCACGTTGAGGAAGAAACGCTGCAGCCAGCCCATGGTATTGGCATCGGCAATATAGCCGCGCCCCACCTGTTCGATACGCGCGTCGGCCACCTTGGTCGACGAGATGACGTTGCCCGCCTGGACATCAAAGGGATTGACCACCCCGGTAAAGCGCAGCGTATTGTTCTGCCCGTTGATCGAGATCTGCCGCTCCCCGCCCACCACCAGATTGCCGTTGGGCAATACGTCGACCACCGTCACCGCGATGGTGCCGCGGAAGGTATTGCTGTTGGTGGTATCGCCCTTGCCCTCGAAGTTGTTGCCACTGGTGACACTGACACCGGCCGGGCGGGAAATGAATTTCTCGAGCGAGCCTGGGAACAGCGGCAGATTGCCCTCGGTCTCGAAGTTGAGGCCGCCGCTGCGATCGCTGCTGCTGTCAGAGCTGTTCGAAGCGGTCAGGTTTTCCTCGACCCGGATGGTCAACAGATCACCGACCATGCGCGCGACACGCTCCTCGAACAGGTTGCGCGCGTTGCCCACCTGGAAAATCGCCCCCTGGTTCTGACTGGGCAGCAAGGGCTGCATCGGCCGCGCCGAGGTCGGCTGGGAAACGATGGTCTGTGGCTGCAGGGCGCATGCGGCCAGCAGCAGGGCCGCACAGGCGACGACGAAGCGTTGCATCATGACTGGAACTCCGGAACGGCGATTATAGCTGCGTCAAGCGCTGCAACATTTCGTCGGAAGTACGGATGGCCCGCGAGTTGATCTCGAACGCGCGCTGCGCCTGGATCATGTTGATCAGCTCCTCGGTCACGTTGACATTGGACGTTTCGACATAACCCTGATTGATCGCGCCCAGGCCATTGGTGCCCGGCTGGCCGACCACCGGCGCGCCGGACGCGGCCGTTTCCAGAAACAGGTTCTCACCGATCGCCTGCAGCCCCGGCGGGTTGATGAAGGTGGCGAGCTGGACGGTGCCCAGCTGCACCGGTGCCGCGGCGTCGTTGTTGACCACGGCGGTAACCGTGCCGTCCTTGCCGATCGACAGCTTGGTGGTTCCGGCCGGCACCTGCAGCGCAGGCTGGATCTGGTAGCCACTGGAGGTCACCACATTGCCCTGACTGTCGACCTGGAAGCCGCCGTCGCGGGTATACGCGGTGGTGCCATCGGGCAAGGCAATCTGGAAAAAGCCCTCACCGTTGATCGCCATGTCCAGCGTGCCATCGGTGAGCTGCAGATTGCCCTGGATGAAGATGCGCGCTGTGGCAACGGGCTTTACGCCGGTACCGAGCTGCAGGCCCGTGGGCAGCTGGGTCTGCTGGCTGGTCGAGGCGCCGGGCTGGCGCATGTTCTGGTACAGCAGATCCTCGAAGATCAGCCGTTCGCGCTTGAAGCCGTTGGTGTTGACGTTGGCCAGGTTGTGCGAGATGACGTCGACGTTCATCTGCATCGCATCCATGCCGGTCTTGGCGATCCACAGCGAGCGCATCATGGCAGTTATTCCTCGTGTTCTTCAGGCGCGTTAAATCGCGCTCATCGTCAGTAGTTGCGATACGGCGCGCGCATTGGCATCCGCAGCCTGCAACAGCCGGACCTGGGTATCGTAATGGCGTTGCGCGGAGATCATGTCGACCAGCGCCTCGACCGAATTCACATTGCTCGATTCGAGCGCGCCGGCGTTCAGCTGCACGTTGACATCCGGCAGCGCGAGCTCGCCACTGCGCTGACGGAAGAGACCGTCGTAGCCGCGATCGAGCGTCGCCAGATCCGGACTCACCAGCTTGAGACGCCCGATCTCGTTGCTTTGCGTCGGGTCGTTCACATCGGTGCCGGTGACGGTGCCGTCCTTGGCAATGGTCACCTTGTTGTTCTCGGGCACGGTGATCGGGCCGTTCTCACCCAGCACGGTCAGGCCATTGCGGGTTTTCAAGAGGCCCGTCGCATCGATCTCGAAGCTGCCGTTGCGGGTATAGGCCTCGCCGGTGTCGGTTTGCACCGCCAGCCAACCGTCGCCCTCCACCGCCACATCGAGATCGCGCCCGGTCTGCTGCAGGATGCCCGGCGTGAAGTCTGAGCCGGCGCTCTGCTCGACCACGAAGGCACGCGTCGGCAGCGTGCCACCGCCACCGACCACGGGCACCGCGCGAAACGCTTCCAGCTGGGCGCGGAACCCGGGCGTGCCGACGTTGGCGAGGTTGTGCGCAATGGCTTCTTGGCGGTAGGCGCTGTGCTTGGCGCCATTCATTGCGGTATAGATCAGGCGATCCATGGCTTACCCGGTTCGGCTTACAGGTTGACGATGGTCTGCAGGATGGTGTCCTGCGCCTCGATGGTCTGTGCATTGGCCTGATAGGTGCGCTGCGCCACGATCAGGTTCACGAGCTCAGCCGTCAGATCGACGTTGGCATCCTCCACCGCCGACGGCTGCAACAGGCCCAGATCGCTGGTCCCCGGATCACCGACACGCGGCTGGCCCGACTCGAACGACTCCGCCCAGCGGTTATCGCCCAGCGGCTGCAGGCCCTGCGGGTTGGTGAAGTTGGCCAGCACGATCTGCCCGATCGCCTTGGTCTGGCTGTTCGAGTACTGGGCGACGATGGTGCCTTCCTTGGAAATCGACATGCCGGTCAGCACGCCGTCGGCATAACCGTCCTGGCGCAGCACGTTCACGCCAAACTCATTGCCGAACTGCGTGGTGCCGGCGAAATTCACGTTGAAGCTGAACGGGCTGGTTGCACCGCTCGGTGCCACGAGGTTGGTGCTGTAGACGAAGTTGGCCACGCTGTCCGGACGGGGCACATTCGGGGTCGCCGGGTTGGCATCGTCGTCGTAAGTGGTGCTGAGCTGGCCGTTGCCATCGAAATAGAGGTAACCCTGCCCCAGCGGACCGGCGCCATCGGGATCAGCCGGCACGGGGGCGGCGCCATCGAACGAGGTCTGCACCTCCCATTGGTTCACGCCCACCTTGGAGAAGAAGAACTGCAGCGTGTGGCGCACGCCCTGCGCGTCGTAGACATCAGCCGAGGTCGAGTGGGTATAGGTGGTGGCATCCGTGATATTGAGCGGACCGACACCGGTGGGCGGCGCGGTGCGATCGAGGATGGGCGCGGCAGCATCGAGGTTGGCACCCAGCTGCACGCCGGAGTTGGACAGGCCGGAGGCACCGGTGGCGCGCGCGCCGACATTGCTCACTGTCACCTGCAGGGGCTGCGGCTGGCCACCCTTGATCAGCGTGCCCGTCACCGGATCGGCCAGCCAGCCGGTCAGCGTCTGGCTGCCGTTGACGATGAAGCCCTGCTGATCGAGCTGGAACTGACCGTTGCGCGAATAGGTGATCGCACCCGACGTATCCTGCATCCGGAAGAAACCGTTGCCGGTGATCGCGATGTCGAGCGGGTTGTTGGTGGAGGTGATGTTGCCCTGGCCGAACTGCTGCGCAATGTCCTTCACCCGCACGCCAATGCCGGCGACGTTGCCGGACGAGGCGAAGGTGGCCGCGAACACGTCGGCGAACTCCGCGCGCGAATTCTTGAAGCCCACGGTATTGGCGTTGGCAATGTTGTTGCCGATCACATCGAGATTCTTCGACGCGGCACTCAGGCCGCTCAGTCCCTGCTGGAAACCCATTTCTCTTCTCCTGGCGTTGTCCGCGATGCACGCGGCGCCGATTACATGACCTGAACGATGTCCTCGAACTTCACCTTGCTGCCGCCTGCGAGGTTGACGTTCACGCCTTCCTTGCCAAACTCGACGCTCTTCACTGTCTGCCAGCCGTTCACCGTCAGCGCGACTTCCTTGCCGTCGGCATTCAGACCCTTGGCGACGATGTAGTAGTCGCCCGCCGGGGCGATGCTGCCGTCGGCGAGCTTGCCATTCCATTCGATCGGCAATTGCTCGCCGCCCTTGGCGGTGCCCGCCATCTGGTCGACCACCTTGCCGTTCTTGTCGATGATGGCGATGGCGACCTGCGCCACGTTGTCCGGCACGGTGACGCTGGCCTCGACGTCCTTCGTGCCATCGAAGGCGAACCGCTCCAGCGGCGCCATCGCTTGTTTGCCGACGAGTGCCGCCGCCTGCATGCTTTGCGAGGCGCCATACGACGACAACATGGTCGCCATGGTGGAATTGAGCTTCTCGATGCCGGTCACCGTGTTGATCTGCGCGATCTGACTGGTCATCTCGGCGTTTTCCATCGGGTTCATCGGATCCTGGCTCTGCAGCTGCTTGACCAGCAGCTTCAGGAACCGGTCCTGCGCTTCCTGCATGGTGCTGGTCGAGCTCGTCCCCGCCTGATTGATCTTGCTGTAGTCGAAGTTCTTGTCGGTGGCTGCGGTGGTATACATGGGGCTTTACTCCGGTCAGGACTGGCCAAGCTGCAGCGTGCGCATCAGCAGCGTCTTGGCGGTATTCATCACGTCGGCATTGGTCTGGTAGGCGCGCGAGGCCGACAGCATGTTGGTCATTTCCTCGACCACGTTCACATTGGGCATCGCGATATAGCCATTGGCGTCGGCCAGCGGATTGCCCGGGTCGTACACCAGCTTCGGCGGAGCCTGATCCTCGATTACGGCAGCAACCTTGACACCCGGCATGCTGGAGGCGGCGCTCGTCATCGCGGTCTGGAACACCACCTGGCGGGCGCGGTAGGGCTGGCCGTTGGAGCTGGTGGCGGACTCGGCGTTGGCGAGATTGCTCGCCACCGCGTTGAGCCGGGCCGACTGCGCACGCAGTGCGGATGAGGCGATATCGAAGGTACCGAACAGTGACATGATCTAGTCCTTACTGGCTCTGCATGGCGTTGCGCAGGCCTTCGACGCGACGCTGCATAAAGGTGATTGCCGCCTGGTAGCGGATTGCGTTGTCGGCAAACTCGCGCATTTCGGTATCCATCTCGACCGTATTGCCGTCGATCGAGGCCTGATACGGGTTGCGGTACAGCATCTGCGGTGACAGCGGGTCGATCTGGGACTGCGGCTGCAGGTGGCGCGCATCGGTCGCCTTCAGCGTCCCGGTCGGCTTGCCGGAAACCGCCGCCTCGTAGGCGCTGCGAAAATCGAAGTCAAGCGCCTTGTACTGCGGCGTATCGGCGTTGGCGATATTCGACGCCAGCACTTCCTGACGACGGGCTCGCAGCGAGAGCGCGGATTCCTGGGCGGCGAAGTAGTTGTCGATTTTGCTGAGCATGGCGGCAAGTGGACGGCGCACAATTCAAGACAACGCTTATTAAGCAGGAAGCGTGCCACGCAGGCTCTCCAGCAAAATGGCGGCCTTGCCCGACATTGCCAGCGGCAACGCGCCCGGCAGCGGCAAGCTTTGCCGCCCCAGAAACGACAACGGCCGCACTCGGCGGCCGTTGTCGTTTCTGGCATGAAGTAATCAGTGATGCTTTTGCTTCGGACACTGCTCGCACGGTTTGCTACATACCTTGTCCAGCGACTGCGCCAACGAACAGACAGAGCGCCGGCAGGCGACAAAGCGGATCTTTTCCTCGTTGGCCAGATCACGGTAGTGCCGCATCACATTGTGGCCGAGAAAATCGGTGAACAGGATGATGAGATCCACGCCCTTGAGACTCGCCGGCTTGCGCTGGTGTGCGGCGTGGCGGCCGGACACATGCTTGTGGATGGCAATGCCGTACTGCGACAACAGATCGGGGATGTTGCCGAGCACGTCGGCGCCAACCAGGTATGCGTTCATCGATTTGCTCCGGCTCGGTGTGCGATCGCCGCGCGTTTCGCACTGTTCAAAATTGAGAGTGATTCTCATTTAAATAAAAATGCTTTGCAAGCAATATCCCGATGAAAGGTAGGCGACACCGTGACATCAGCTGGTGTACGTTGAAACGATCGTTTTGTTCGATGTGATTGCACTGCGCAATCGATCGGCTTCCTGACATTCCCTTAGCAAACAGCCCTTGTCCAAGGTCAAGTGGCGGACTAGCCGCTGCAGCTAGGGTTGGACGGGCATGTCATCGCGGCAACGTAATGCCGCTTGCAGCCCATGCCTACGACAAGGGTCGAGCACGACCCGGCGGGCAGAGCAAACGCGGCACAGCCGCGCAGGGGTACCGCTGATGGTGCCCCAGTCCAACAGGGAGGTAGACCGATGTTGATCGTTGTCGCCGCAGAAACCCACGCGGGTGAACACCGCGTCGCGGCCACGCCGGAAACGGTGCGGAAATGGGTAAACCAGGGGCATCGGGTGCGGGTTGCCGCAAGCGCCGGGCTGGCAGCCGCCATCCCGGACGAGGCGTATGCCGCGGTTGGGGCCGAGCTTGCCGGCGCCGATGCGCTCTACGCCGGCGCCGAATTGGTGCTGAAGGTACGCGCGCCGCAGGAAGCCGAGCTCGCCCAGCTTCCCGAAGGCAGCGCCTTGGTCGCGCTGTTCGACGCCCACCGCTACGCACCGCGCCAGTGGCTGGCCGACAAGCGCCTCACCGCGTTCGCGCTGGAGCGCATCCCGCGCACCACGCGTGCGCAGGCCATGGACGTGCTCTCGTCGCAGGCCAACGTGGCCGGCTACCGCGCCGTGCTCAAGGCCGCGCAATACTATCCGCGCTTCATGCCCATGCTGATGACCGCCGCCGGCACCGTGAAGCCGGCACGCGTGCTGATTCTTGGCGTCGGCGTAGCCGGGTTGCAGGCGATTGCCACCGCCAAGCGCCTCGGCGCGATGGTCGAAGCCTTCGACGTGCGCCCCGCCACGCGCGAGCAGGTGGAATCGCTGGGCGCCCGTTTCATCGAAGTACCGACCGACCCGAGCCAGACCGCCGAAACCGCTGGTGGCTATGCCCGCGAGATGTCGACCGACTACCAGGCACGGCAGGCCGCGCTGATCGCCGAGCGCGCACGCGAGGCCGACATCATCATCACCACCGCGCTGATCCCGGGCAAGGCGGCGCCGCTGCTGCTGCCGCCCGAGGTGGTCGCCGGCATGAAGCGTGGCAGCGTCGTGATCGACCTGGCGGTGGACAGCGGCGGCAATTGCCCACTGTCGCGGCCCGATGAAGCGATCGTTACCGACAACGGTGTAACCGTGGTCGGCGCCGGCCAGCTGGCGGCGGAACTTGCCGCCGATGCGTCCGCGCTGTTCGCCCGCAACGTGGCGGCGTTCTGTGCGCTGCTGACCGACCCGGAGGGCCGCTTCGCCCCCGACTTCGCCGACGACATCGTCGCCGCCACTTGCATCGCCCATGCCGGCGAGCTCAAGCCCCTGTGATCGCGGAGCCCCTCATGAATGCCACTCAAGTTGCCTCGGCCGTTGCCGAGCTCAATCCCGTTGCCGAGCTGCCCCACCAGGCAGCCACCATGGTCGCCCACGCCGGCGTCGACCCGGTGATCATCAGCTTCACCGTGTTCGTGCTCGCCATCTTCGTCGGCTACCACGTGGTGTGGAACGTCACCCCCGCGCTGCACACGCCGCTGATGGCGGTGACCAATGCCATCAGTGGCATCATCATCGTCGGCGCGTTGCTGCAGGTGGTCGACATCGGCGGTTCCAGCATCACGCTGACCAGCGTGCTCGGCGCCATCGCGGTGTTCCTCGCCAGCATCAATATCTTCGGCGGCTTCCTCGTCACCCAGCGCATGCTGCAGATGTTCAAGAAGAAGGAGCGTTGAGATGCAGAACGTCTACGCCCTGTTCTATCTTGCTGCCGCCGTGCTGTTCATCCTGGCGCTGCGCGGGCTCTCCTCTCCGGTCTCGGCGCGACGCGGCAACGTCTACGGCATGGTCGGCATGGGCCTCGCCGCGCTGACCACGCTGGCACTGGCCGCGAACCCCGTGTGGTGGCTGATCGCGGGCGCCGTCGCCGCTGGCGCTGCGGTCGGCGCCTGGCGCGCCCGCACCGTCGCGATGACGGCAATGCCCGAGCTCGTCGCCGCCATGCACTCGCTGGTCGGTCTTGCTGCCGTGCTGATTGCCATCGCCGCGATCTATCACGACGGGGTTCACCACATGCCAGTGCAGCAGGTGGAGCTCTTCATCGGCGCCTTTATCGGTGCGATCACCTTCACCGCCTCGGTCGTCGCTTGGGGCAAGCTGTCCGGCCGCTTTGCCGCGAAGCCGGTGCGCTTTGCCGGGCAGCACCTGATCAATCTGGCGATCGCGCTGGCCATGCTCGGCTTCGGCATTGCCTATTTTGTCAGCGAAAGTCATGCCGCCTTTTTGATGATGGTGGCGCTGGCACTGATCCTGGGCGTGCTGCTGATCGTGCCCATCGGCGGCGCCGACATGCCGGTGGTGGTCTCGATGCTCAATTCGTATTCGGGCTGGGCTGCGGCCGGCATCGGCTTCACGCTGGACAACCCGGTGCTGATCATCGCCGGTGCCTGTGTCGGCGCGTCCGGCGCCATCCTCAGCACCATCATGTGCCGGGCGATGAACCGCTCGCTGGTCTCGGTGCTGCTGGGCGGTTTCGGCGCGCAGGAAAGCACAGCCAGCAGCGGCGATGGCGGCGAGAAGGGCTACAAGTCAGGCAGCCCGGAAGATGCGGCCTTTTTGATGGGCAATGCCGAGAGCGTGGTGATCGTACCGGGCTATGGCCTGGCGGTATCGCGCGCGCAGCATGCGCTCAACGAGCTGGCCGAAGCGCTGGAAACGCGCGGCGTGAAGGTGCGCTATGCCATCCACCCGGTGGCCGGGCGCATGCCGGGGCATATGAACGTGCTGCTGGCCGAGGCCGAGGTGCCGTACGACAAGGTGCTGGAAATGGAGGAGATCAACAACGAGTTCGCCACCACCGACGTGGTGCTGGTGATCGGCGCCAACGACGTGGTGAACCCGGCCGCCAAGAACGATCCGGCCAGCCCCATTTACGGCATGCCCATCCTCGAAGCGCACAAGGCGCGCACGGTGCTGGTGGTGAAGCGGTCGATGAACGCCGGCTACGCCGGGCTCGACAACGACCTCTTCTACCTCGACAAGACGATGATGGTGTTCGGCGACGCGAAGAAGGTGGTCGAGGAAATGCTGCACAACGTGAACTGAAGTGAGCCGGGGCCGCGCTCACCGCGGCCCCAGCCCTTGTCCCCTGCATGCCTGTCTCTATTGCGGCATACCGCAAGGTGGATCTTTGACCCGGCCTTGACTTCGGGCGTTTGGCCAGCCAAACCGACTACACCCCAGCTGCCCGAATCCCCATGAAAAAGCCTCTCGTCCTGTTGCTGTTTGTCCTCACGTTCTGCCTGGCCACCGTGCAGGCGGAAGAAGTCACGCCCGTGCCTGGCACCAACGCGCCCGCGCAGATCATGGTGCTGAATCGGGAGGTCGCCACCTTGCGCGCCTCGCTGTTCGGCTACACCCCGCTCCAGCGCGCCCGGGCGGCCGAGCAGCGGATCGAAGGGCTGTTGCGCGACGCCTCACCAGCGCAGCTGCGCTACCGCGTCGATACCCAGGGCGCGGTAGTCATGTACGACAACGCCATGCTGTTCACCATCTTGCCGCAGGACGTGAACACGCTAGCCGGAGATACCCTGGAAGCGGCGGCCAGGCGCGCCCAAACGGCCTTGTTGTCCGCCATCGCCGATGCACAGGCCTTCCGCGAACCGACTGACTATGCCTGGGCCGCGGCGCGCGCCGTGCTCGCCACGCTGGTAGCCGGTTTTGCCTTTCTGCTGCTGGCCCGTGGCTGGCGCTGGTGGCGGCAGCGTGCCTTGATTCTGCTCTTGGGCGCATCGCGCAAGTTCGCTGCCGGTCCGTTCAAGGTGACGCCGGGCGTGGTGCGGCAGACGCTGCACTGGCTGGGCATCGTGCTGATGTGGCCGGTGATGCTGCTGCTGAGCTACACCTGGGTTTCATTCGTGCTGGGGCAGTTCCCGTACACGCGGATCTGGTCGGAGCAGCTGGACCGGCGCGTGCTGGACTTCCTCGGCGGAGTGCTGCAGGCGGCGCTCAGCGCCCTACCGGGCCTTGCCATCGCGGTATTCATCGTGCTGCTCACGCGCTGGATCACCCGCAGCATCAACTTCACCTTCCGCCGCATCGAAACCGGCCAATTGCAGATCGATTGGTTCGACGCCGACACCGCCTCGACCACCCGCCGCCTCTTGGTCTGCCTCTCCTGGCTGATCGCGCTGGCGATGATCTACCCCTACCTGCCAGGAGCCAACACCGAGGCGTTCAAGGGCTTGTCGGTCATGGTCGGGCTGATGGTGTCGCTGGGCGCGTCCAGCGTGGTCGGCCAGTTCGCCAGTGGGCTGATCCTGATCTACAGCCGCTCGCTCAAGGTGGGCGAGTACGTCAAAATCGCCGACCACGAAGGCACGGTCGCCGAAATCGGGCTGTTCGCCACCAAGGTCCATACCAATCTGCGCGAGGAAATCAGCATTCCCAATTCGGTACTGGTCAGCCAGAACGTAAAGAACTACAGCCGGCTCGCTACCGGCGGCGGCGTCATCGTCTCGGTGGTGATGACCATCGGCTACGACACGCCGTGGCGCCAGGTCGAGGCGCTGATGCTGGAAGGCGCCAAGCGCACCACCGGCATCCTGCCCACGCCCGTCCCGGTCGTGTTCCAGACCGCGCTGTCCGACTTCTACGTGGAATACAACCTGCGCGTGGCACTGGCCGAACCACGCCGCCGCATCGAGATCCTCGACGAGCTGCACGGCCATCTGCAGGATGCGTTCAACGAATACGGCGTACAGATCATGAGCCCGAACTACGAAGCCGACCCTGACCACCCCAAGCTGGTGAAACCCGGCGACTTCTACCTCGCCCCAGCCCAGCGCCCCAATACCCAGGACCGGACATGAGCGAGCGCACGCACTCGGGGTTCCGCTATCCGGCCGGCATCCTGCTGTTCGCCACGACACTCGTTCTGCTGCTGGGCCACGGGTTGCCGGGCTGGCTGCTCACGCTCCTTATCGTGGTCATCACATGTAGTGCGGCGCTTGCGTTGAGTGCTGCAGTCCGGCAACGCCGCCCGGCACGCAGTCGTGCGGTGACCGAGGCCGAAGCGCTGGGGCTTGACGCGGCAGAGGCCGTGGTCGACGACGATTAGGCTTTCAGCCGCGCAACACCAACTTGCCCTTGTTATTGCCTGCCGCGAGCCAGGCATGCGCGCTGGCTGCATCGGCCAGCGCGAAATCCCGATCCAGCGTCAGCCGGATCTGGTCCGTCGCCAGGCGCGGCAGCAGCCACGGCCATAGCGCGGCAGAGAGCGCGGCCTTGCGCTCCACCGACAAGGCGCGCAGCGTCGAGCCGATCAGCCGCTGGCGCTTCACCAACAGCAGCCCGAGATTGGCCTGTGCCTCGGTCCCACGCAACAGGCCGATCAGCACGATGGCACCATCGCGATTCAGGCACGCCTGGTTACGCGGCAGATAGTCGCCGCCGACGGTATCAAGAATCAGGTCAGCGCCACCCCAGGCTTTGACCTCGGTGGAGAAATCGCCACTGTGGTAATCGATTGCCAACTCGGCGCCGAGCGATCGGCACCATTCGCATTTTTCCGCCCCGCCCGCCGTCACCGCCACGGACGCCCCAAGCGCGCGGGCAAGCTGGATCGCCGCGGCGCCGACGCCGCTGGCACCGGCGTGGATCAGCACGCGCTGCCCGGGCCGCAGGCCACCGATTTCGACCAGATTGAGCCAGACGGTCAGCCATGCCTCGGGCAGGCTGGCGGCCTCGGCATAAGCCAGCTGTGGCGGCTTGGCGACGGCGAGCCGGGCGTCGAGCAGGCAGTACTCGGCGTAGCCGCCACCGGCGACGAGGCCGAACACCGCATCGCCGAGCGCAAAGTCGCTGACGCCCTCGCCCACCGCAGCCACATCACCCGCGATCTCCAAACCGAGGATGTCCGATTCACCTGGCGGCTGCGGATAGCGGCCCGCCGCCTGCATCAAATCGGCGCGATTCACCCCCGCCGCACGCACGCGCACCAGCAACTGACCTGGCCCAGGCAGCGGCTGCTCGATCTCGGACAACCGTAGGCGGCCTTCGGCGTGGGTGATCGCGCGCATGTGGCTCACGGATCAGGTCTCCGAAATCCCGGCGAGGCTTTGTTCAACCGACTGGTGCGGCAGCGCCAGGTATTCGTGGCTCTGCATTTCGGTGAGCCGGCTGGCGGTACGAAAGAATTCACCCGCCTGCGGGCCTTCGACGTACAGCACATCAACCGGCACGGCGGCGGAGAGGATCAGCTTGACGCGATGATCGTAGAACACATCTACCAGCCAGGTGAAACGCCGCGCCAGGTTGGACTGGGCGGCCTTCAGCTGCGAAATATTGGATACGATCACCGTGTGGTATTCGCGGGCCAGTTGCAAATAATCGGCCTGACCCCGGCCATCGCCGCACAGCGTGGCGAAATCGAACCAGACCACACCGGGCGCATGGCGTTGTGCCTTGATCTTGCGCCCCTCCACCTGCAGCGTCCTATCCAGCGCACGGCCGGTCGCGATGGCGTCGAACAAGGCCGAGAGCTCGCGCTCGGCGGCCGTATCGTGCGGCATCAGGTAGGTGCGCGCGGCAGTCAGAGTACGCATGCGGTAGTCGATGCCGCCATCGACATTGAGTATGGCCAGCCTCTCCTTGATGAGCTCGATCGCTGGCAGGAAATTGGCACGCTGCAGACCGTTCGGATAAAGGTGGTCCGGCGCGTAGTTGCTGGTCGCGACCATCACCACGCCGCGGGCGAACAACTGCTCCAGCAGACGCCGCAGCATCATGGCATCGGCGATATCCGACACATGGAATTCGTCGAAGCACAGCACGCGCACCTGGCGCGACCAGCGCTCCGCCAGCTTCACCAAGGGATCGCTCGCGCCTTGCAGCAGGCGCAGCTCCGCGTGCACCTCGTGCATGAACTGGTGGAAATGCAGCCGTTTCTTGCGCCGGTACGGCAGCCCCGCGTAGAAGGCATCCATCAAAAAGCTCTTGCCGCGTCCGACGCCCCCCCACAGGTAGAGCCCGCGTGGCAGCTCGGGTTGTGGCAGCAGCGTGCGGCCAAACCAGCGATTGCGCTTGCGCTTGAACTCGACCAGCGCCTGCCACAGCGCATCCAGGCTGGCGATGGCGGCGGCCTGGGCCTCGTCGCGGATAAAGCCGGGGGTGCCGGTGAGGCTGTCGTACCAGGTTAACGGGCTGATGCCCTCTTTGGGCGCGGCAATCTGATGCAGGGACATGCGAAAACGATGGAATGATCAGGCCGCCATTGTACGGGCTGCGCGCGCCTTGGGTCTGTTCCCTGTTGTTTCGCGGGCACAGCGCCCAACAAAAAACCGCCCCGAGGGCGGTTCTTTGTTGCAACTGCCAACAGCGACTGCCGATTACAGCGTGGCCGCTTCGGTCGCCAGGTAGTCGGCCACGCCTTGAGCGTCGGCCTTCATGCCCTTCTTACCCTTGTTCCAGCCGGCCGGGCAGACTTCACCGTGCTCTTCGTGGAACTGCAGCGCGTCGATGGTACGCAGCGTTTCGTCAACGTTGCGGCCCAGCGGCAGATCGTTCACCAGCTGGTGACGCACGACACCGGCCTTGTCGATCAGGAAGGTGCCGCGGAAGGCGACGCCAGCGACCGATTCCACGTCGTAGGCCTTGGCAACTTCGTGCTTCACGTCAGCGACCAGCGTGTAGCCAACCTGGCCGATACCCCCCTTCTCGACCGGGGTGTTGCGCCAGGCGCTGTGGGTGAATTCGCTGTCGATCGACACGCCGATCACTTCGACGTTGCGCTTCTTGAACTCTTCGAGGCGGTTGTCGAACGCGATCAGCTCGGACGGGCACACGAAGGTGAAGTCCAGCGGGTAGAAGAACAGGACGGCGTACTTGCCTTTGATCGCATCGTTGAAGTTGAATTTTTCGACGATCTGACCGTTGCCAAGTACGGCAGCGGTGGTGAATTCGGGAGCGGGTTTGCCAACGAGCACAGCCATGGTGATCTCCTTGAGACGGGCGATTGGGAAGACGTCGGCGGGCGGCTGGCCTGCCGGATCAATAAGCCGCGACAAAGATAAACAGTCGCGCCGGCCGCGTCCAATAAGGAAACTTCATATGCTCCATAGGTGGTCACTATGGTGCGTAAAACGGATTGTCAGCTTACAGCGAAGCGACCATGATGCGCATACAAGATACCGGAGGAGTCGCCCCCATGAATCAGGTCGATATGATCCGTCGCAGCGTGCTCGCCTTGGCGCTGGGCGCAGCGGCACAGCTCACCCTCGCCGCGCCCGATGAGGCCGTCACCATCCTCACCCAGCAGGACGTCTACAACGATTACCAACGCTTCATCGGCAACCGCGATCCGCTCACCTTGACGCAGTTCTCCGGCGAAGGAGCGCGTCGCGACGTGATCGAAGTGGTGCTGACGCAGCAGGCGCTGCAGCTCGGTGGCTTGAAGCGCCCGGTGAAACTCGTCAAGGTCGATCACAGCAGTGATTCCTACAGCCGCTACCTGCGCGAGATCACGTCCGGCAGCGCCACGCTGGGCGGCAACACGGCATGGCTGATCGATCTTGGCGCCATCAAGGACAAGGTCTACATCAGCCCGCCGCTGATCGCCCAGGGCGAGTTCGAAGCCGGGCTGTACACCTCTGCCGGCAACGCCAAGGCGCTGGCTGCAAACGACCTCGCCAAGGTCCGCAAGCTCACCGCCGTGGTTGCCGAGAGCTGGCGGCCGGACGTGGCCACGTTGCAGGGCCTGGGCATGGCCAATGTGCTGCTCACGCAGAGCTGGGAATCGATGGTCGGCATGGTGTCCAAGCGCCGCGCCGACGTGCTGCTGGCGCCGTTCCAGCCGACACCGGACATGGCCTTGCAGATCGGCAACGTACGCTTTTTGCCCA
Source organism: Chitinolyticbacter albus (assembly GCF_024437655.1). Lineage (GTDB taxonomy): Bacteria > Pseudomonadota > Gammaproteobacteria > Burkholderiales > Chitinibacteraceae > Chitinolyticbacter > Chitinolyticbacter albus. The sequence continues at coordinate 40,024 of NZ_JANBVF010000013.1, read as the reverse complement.
TCCCTAACGTCAAGGTGGGGCTGCAGGGCTCGCGCCATCTGTTCGTCAGCCGTCTCGCCCCGCACGGCGCCGAAGTGGCCAAGGCACTGGAAAAAGGGCTCGTCATCCTGCGTCAGCGCGGCGTACTGGCGCAGGCCTATACGGAATCCGGCTTCTACAACACCCGCACCGCGGGCTGGAAGAAGCTGAACTGAAGCCACGCTCTGCAAGCATCAAGGCCGGGTCACCCCGGCCTCGATGTTACGCCCACATCCGCTCACTCCAGTAGCTCGGGGCTCGGCATGCCGATGTGGTAGCCCTGCAGGTAGTCCACGCCGATTTCGTGCAGCACCATCACGATGGCCTTGCTCTCGACATACTCGGCGATGGTCTTGCGTCCCATGGCGTGGGCAATCTCGTTCACCGCGATCACCATCTGCCGGCTGACATCGTCGTCGACCACATCCCGGATCAGGCTGCCATCGATCTTGAGGTAGTCGACCGGCAGGTTCTTGAGGTAGGTGAACGACGAGAAGCCACTGCCGAAATCGTCGAGCGCAAAACGGCAGCCGCGCGCGCGCAAGGCATCGATGAACTGCGTCGATTCCTGGATGTTGGCAATGGCGCTGGTTTCGGTGATTTCGAAGCAGATGCGCTGGGCCGCGATACCGGAACGATCGAGCCGCTCCAGCACGAAATTCAGTGTCTGGTGGTTTAGCGACTTGCTCGACAGGTTGACCGACAGCATGGTGCTGGCTGGACAGTCCTGCAGCACCTCGATGGCATGCGCGATCACCCAGCGATCGATGGTCGCCATCAGGTCATAGCGCTCGGCCGCCGGAATGAAGGCGCCCGGCGGAACCACGCGCCCCTCCTCGTCCACCAGCCGCAGCAAGACCTCGTAGTGCGGCTCGCCCCCGCCCCCCTCCGCCGGCACGATGGGCTGGAAATAGAGCCGGAACCAGTCCTGTTCGGCGGCCTGGCGCAGCGTCGCGAGCAGTTGCAGCTCGTTGTGGCGTCCCTCCAGGTTCTCGGCCGCCCCTTGGTACCAGGCAAAGCGGTTGCGCCCGGCTTCCTTGGCGGCGTAACAGGCGACGTCGGCCCGGCTCATCACGTCCTGCGGCGCACACATTTCGCGATCCATGCGCACGAGCCCCATGGAGCCCGTAACCACGAAGGGACGGTCGCCCCAAACAAAACGGTATTGCTCGAGCGCCAGCAGCACACTCTGCGCCAGCTGCTGCGCATAGGCCTCGTTGGCGTTCTCGACCAGGATGCCGAATTCGTCGCCACCGAGGCGCCCCACCTGCACGCCTTCGGGTAGCGTCTCGCGGAATTTCTGCGCCAGCTGACGCAGCAGTTCGTCGCCCGCCTGGTGGCCGCAGGTATCGTTGACCAACTTGAACTGATCGAGATCGAGCTGCATCACCACCCGCGCCTCGTCGTACTCCTGCACCAAATCGCGCGCGGTGGCCAGCGCCGCCATGAAGCCGCGGCGGTTGGTCAAACCAGTGAGTTCGTCGTGCATGGCCTGGTAGGCCAGACGTGCAGTGAGCGCCTCCGCGGCGCTGATGTCGTGCAGCGCCACCACGTAACCCATGCTGCCGCCGACTTCGCCAATGGGCACGATGGCCATCTCGACCCGATAGTGCTCGCCGTGCCGGTTGCTGATCGTGGTCTTGACCGCGCCCGGTGGCAAGGCGCCCGTTTGCGCCAAGTGCAGCAACGAGGCGAAATCGGCCTCGCCGGTATCGTCGAGCGTCACCACGATCTCGGTGATCGGCCGGCCACGCGCCTCGGCGAAGGTCCAGCCTATCAGTTTTTCCGCAGCGGTATTGAGCAGCTTCACCCGGCCATCAGAGGTCGTGGTGAGGATGGCATCCGCCACGGAACGCAGCGTGACTTCGGCGAGCTCTTTCTCGCGCAGCATCGCCTGCTGCGCCTCGTCGCGCTGGGCATTGCCGATCTGCAGGTTGCGCCGCATGGTATTGATGGCATCGGTCAGCGTCTGCAGTTCGTCCTGCCCCGCTCGCTCGCGCGCCAGCACCAGCGGCGCAGTCAGGCGTTCGTAATTGAAGCGCCGCGTGTAATCGGCAATATGGCTGAGGTGGCGCGCGATCAAGCGGTGATAGAGCCAGAGAAAGGCAAGGCCCGCCGTCATCATGCCCGAGCCCAGCAGCAGCAGCATGCGTCCCAGCTGTGACGCAAGCTGCGCCTGCAGGCCGTCGAGCGTATTGACGAGCTCCAGCTCGCCCAGCGGCACGTTCTTGTGCGTCAGCGGGTGTTCATACTCGACCGTATAGCGTTTGCGGATCATGGTGGAGCGCGAATCTGGCAGGTGACCCACTTCGTAGCGAGTCCCGTCGGGCTCAACAAGCTCGGCCCAGCCGACCACCTTGGTCTGCAGCAGCGAATTGAGCTGGGTGCGCACCGCTTCGCTGTTCACCAGCCACAGATTGACGGCCAATTGCGGGCGCACGCTGCTGGACAGTCGATCGAGATCCGCTTCCAGCCGGGCCAGACTGCGCTGGTATTCGATGCGCACCAGGATGATGGTCAGCGATGCGGTCACCAGCAGGCTGACCGCGATGACCGCCGCAACCATGCGCCAGGCAAGGCGGTTCTCGCGATAAAACTCTCTGGCACGGTGAACGAGGTTATGCGGCACGTTGTCCGGTGATCCGAATCATGATTTTGCACTGCAGGATAATCCGCTGGCGATGGCTGGCACAAATCGTAATGCCCGCGGATGCGCCGCGACATCTGGCGCTCCGCCCTGCCCGAACAGCCCCAAGCCGCTCCGCCGCTGACCGGTGCACAAGCGGATGCAAGCAGCTGCAGCCAACACGGTACAATTGCCATCGCGTGCCCGAAGCGCGCCTATACCACACAAAAATCGGGAGGAGTCATGAAAACCATAGGCTTAGCTGCCACCCTGCTCGCCGCGCTGCTACTGAGCGCCTGCGAGCCCACACCGGATCCGCACCAGTCACAGACACAGAATAGCGCCGCGCAAAGCACTTTGCCGGAACCGGCCGCGCCCAACCCCCTGCTCGACAGCCCACCCCCGGTATTCCTCGCCGTGGTCGGCGAATGCGGCAAGGTATTGTTCGAAGGCGATACCGCGATGACGGCCGCCGACTGCCTGGCGGCAATACGCAAACACGCCGTCGAGCAAGGCTTGCCCGAGCTGACCGACGCCCAGCTGGGCGACGTCAACATCGGCCATCGTTGGCGCTACGAGCAAAACAAGCTCAAGGCCGCAGCAACGGATAAGTGAAGCCGCAGAGGTGGGCGGCGTTGAACAGAAAGTGCAGGACAATGGCCGCCTCCAGCCGTCCGCTCCACTGATAGGCCAGACCGTAGCAGATGCCTGCGATGGCGGCCAATGCGGCATAACCGCCACCACCGCCGAGATGGGCCACACCAAACGCCAGCCCCGCCACGATGACGGCCAGCATGGGTTGCCCACAAGCCCCCGCCAGCTGTCGCTGCAGGTAAAAGCGGAAACATGCTTCCTCGGCGACACAGGTCATCAGCAGATTGCACGCGGCCCAAAGCGGGGCCCATGGCGGGCAGCCTGGCTCCGGCGCGATCAATCCCGCGGCGCAGGCCAGCCACAACACCAGCGCCAGGACCAGCGGCAGGGCGATCAGCCCAGGATGCCAACGCCACGGGGCGGATCGGGCCACGCGCCAGGCTGCGCCGCTCAACAGCGCCAGGCCGACGATGGTCTTGTCCAGGTTCACGTAGAGGCTGTACGGCATGCTGCGTACGCTGACCTGTACCGAATCGAGCAGCAGCGGGTTGTTCAAGCCCGGCCACCAGTGCAGTGCGCCGCTCAATACCCACACCACCAGCAGCGCATGCCACTGCCAATGTGGCTGCTGGTCGAGCTGGCGCCGTAGCCACCATCCGGCGCCCAGCAGTGGCAGCGCCCACCAGGCGAGCCAGCCGCAACCGACAGCGATCGCTACCGTCAGCGCCAACGCACTGCAGAACAGCGCACGCCCAGGCCACCACAGTGCAAGCACCGTGGCCCAGAGCGGCAGCGCCAACCAGTAGGGATGCATATGCGCCACCAGCAAAAACGCCCCGCACGAAGCGGGGCGTTTTTGCTGGTTCCTGTGCTTACTGGACCTTGGCCTTCTTGACCAGGCCTTCCACGTATTCCTGGACCTTGCGGCCTTGCAACTCACGCTGCAGTTCCGGCTTCACTTCGTCGAAGGTCGGGCCCTTGGCATCGCGCACGTCATCCAGCTTGATGACGTGCCAGCCAAACTGCGACTTCACCGGCTCCGAGAGCTTGCCCTTTTGCAGGCTCTTCAGCGCGTTGCCGAATTCCGGCACGAAGGAGTTCGGATTGGCCCAGCCCAGGTCGCCGCCGTTCTGGCCGCTGCCCTTGTCGGTGGATTTTTCCTTGGCGATATCCTCGAATTTCTTGCCCTTCTTCAGATCGGCCACGACGTCCTGAGCGGTCTTCTCGTCGGCGACGAGGATATGGCGCGCCTTGTATTCCTTGCCCGAGAAGTTGACCTTGATACGGTCGTATTCCTTCTTCAGGTCGGCTTCCGATACCGGGTTGGCCTTGACGAAATCGTTGATCAGCGCGCCAACCAGCACTTGCTGACGGGCCAGATCGACGCGTGTCTTCACGTCAACGTTCTTTTCCAGCCCTTTCTTGGCGGCTTCCTGCGACAGCACCTCATTGCGAACCAGTTCTTCCTTCACCTTGGCGCGCAGTTCCGGGCTGTCCTTCTGGCCACGCTCGGTCACTTGCTTGATGAAGAAATCGACACGGCTGTCCGGAATGGTCACGCCATTGACGGTCGCCACGGCAGCGACGGCGCCAGTGGCCGCCAGAGCCAGGGAAACGATAGCTACTACTTGCTTGGTTTGACGCATTGTTGCTTGATCCTTTCTCGGGGAAGTGCGGGGTTCAACTGGTAGATTCGACATCAGAATTCGTCCGGGCTCAAAGCCCGGATCTGTAGCGCATGAATGCGCGAGGGAATCAGATCGGCCAATAGGTTATAGATACGACGGTGGCGCGCCAAGGCCGTCTGACCGGCAAACACCGCCGCCACCACGGTGAGTTCGTAGTGGCCACCACCGCTGGCGGCGCCGGCGTGACCTGCGTGAGCAGCACTGTCGTCCTGTACATCAATGGACTCGGGCTCCAGCACCGCGAGCCTGGCCTGGATTTGGGCGATCAAATCCATCAGGGCAGCACGTGCTTGAATGGCTTGACGGCGACCGATTGATACACCCCCGCCAAACGATAGGGATCGGCATCGGCCCAGGCCTGAGCGTCAAGCTGCGATTCGAACTCGGCAACGATCAGGCTGCCGGAAAAACCAGCCGGACCCGGATCGATACTGTCCACGGCCGGAAACGGGCCGGCCAGTACCAAGCGGCCTTGTTGCTTGAGCGCATCGAGCCGTGCCAGGTGCGCGGGGCGTTGCGCGAGACGGTCGGCCAGGCTGTCCGGCTTATCGCTGCCGATGATGGCGTACAGCATGCTATTTCTCTTCCGTCAGCGGTTTGGTTTCGACGTCCTCATCCTGCAGATGGCGGGACAGCATCAGGCCGATACCGACCATGAAGGCCAGCGTCAGGCCCAGCGTGCCAAAGGTCTTGAACTTGACCCAACCCGCTTCGCTGAAGCTGTATGCCACATAAAGATTGAGCACGCCCATCGCGGCAAAGAACGCCACAAACGCCCAGGTCACCCGGCCCCAGATCGGTTCGGGCAACGACAGCTGCTGGCCCATGACCACACGGATCAGGTCGCGGCCCTTCCACAGCTTGCCGACGCCCAGCACCAGCGCGAACGCCCAATACAGTGCGGTCGGCTTCCACAGGATGAAGGTCTTGTCATGCAGCAGCAGCGTGGCGCCGCCCAGCACCGCGATCAGCGCAAAGCTGATCCACAGCATCATTTCCACCTTGCGCCAGCGCAACCAGGAAAAGGCCACTTGTAGCGCAGTCGCCGCGATCGCCACACCTGTCGCGGTGTAGAGATCGCCGGTGGCGAAATAGACGCCGAAGAAAACGAGAATGGGGAAGAGATCGAATAGGAACTTCATAGGCCAGGCACCAATGAGATGGCGCATTATGCAGCTTGGCCGGTTTTGAATACAAGGCAGCGTTGCCGGTTCCCTTCCGGGCAAAAAAAGACGCCGTGCGAGGCACGGCGCTCAAATTACCACTGGAGATACACGAAGCATCAGCTTGCGTAACCCATAGTGCGTGTCCTGGGCGCCCGGCGCCTTGACCGGGGTCAACATTCATTCCGGGGTTTCAAGAATATTTGAAAACTACGAAACAACGCCGACCCGATGAAAATCCGGATCGGCGTTGCTAGGGAAGAGGTGGCGAGCCCGACCCCCGGCACTGGCATCAAAAGCTGTGGCTGCTTCCTTCCGGACCTGACCAGGTTCACCTTCTAGCCATGCGGGGAGACCCGCCGTAGAGAGCGCGACTATATCACGCCCGCATCGCACCGGCTATTTGGGCGTGCGATCTCCAGCAAGCGGCGCCTCAAATCGGGTCCGCCAGTTGGCGAGGCTGCCGGGGCGCGCCAGCAACCAGTGCAACTTAACGTAGGCCGCCTCGGGCGTCATATCGCCGCCGTTCCAGACGCCGGCCCTTGCCAGCGGACCGCTTGCGGCATACAAGCCCATGCCGACGCTGCCACGCAGGCACGGTGTGAGATTGACGACCGGGATCAGCGCTGCCAAGCGGGCGAGCACCGCCATGAGGCATGGATGTGCCGGCAGATTGCCGCTACCGAAGGTGGACAGCAGCAACGCCTCCGGCAGGTCACGATCCAGTTGCGCAGCAATCCAGTCCAGCTGGGCGCCTGGCGCCAGCACCAGATGCAGTACGCGCGCCTTAGTCGCCAACGGCTGCGGCATCACCTCTCTGCAGTCCGCTACGGGCAAGGTGGCCACCCCGCGCCAAGCCTCGCCATCGAATTCGCCCAGCGGCGCGGCGTTGGGCGTATCGAACGCATGAGCCGAGGTGCAATCGAGCTTGCGCACCCGGGTCGCGCAATAGGCGCGATCTGCGAACACCACGCTGACAGGGGGGGCGTCGGCCTCGGCCAGCAGCGCCAGTGCAGCGCGCACGTTGCGTTCGGCATCGCCCTGCGGCGTACCCCACGGGCGCATTGCGCCGGTGAGCACGACCGGCTTGCCCAAGCCTGGCAGCTGGTACGCCAAGGCGGCAGCGGTCCAGGCCAGCGTGTCGGTTCCATGCAGGACCAGGAAACCGTCATATAAAGCTGCGTGAGCGACGATATCGTGCGCGATACGCACCCAGTCCTGTGGCCCCATGCTGCTCGAATCGAGCAGCGTCGGGTATTCGAGCACATCGAGATCCGGGTGCGCGCGCGCCAGTTCGCCGCGCAACCAGCCCGGCTCGGGCGCCAGTCCGTCGGCACCCTGGCGCATGCCTATGGTGCCTCCGGTGTAGATCACGAGCATCCGCATCGTTCCCCCTGCCCTTGTTGGATAAGACTAAGTGCGTCCATCTGGTTACAATCGCGGTTTGCCTGTTCGCCCATTCACCATGACCATCGCCGACAATCGCAAGGCCTTTCACGAATACTTCATCGAAGAGCGCTATGAAGCGGGCTTGGTGCTGGAAGGCTGGGAAGTGAAATCGATTCGCGCCGGCCGCGTGCAGCTGAAGGAATCGTACGTCAACCACGCCCGCGGCGACTTCTGGCTGCTGGGCGCGCATATCTCGCCGCTGACCACTGCGTCGACCCACGTCAAGACCGACCCGGTGCGGCCGCGCAAGCTGCTCTTGCATCGGCGCGAGATCGATAAGCTCGCCGGCCTCGTCGCGCGCTCGGGCTACACCATCGCCGCGCTCAACCTGCACTTCATCAAGGGCCGTATCAAGCTGGAAATTGGCCTGGCCAAGGGCAAGAAACAGCACGACAAGCGCCAGACCGAGAAGGATCGCGAATGGCAGCGCGAGAAGCAACGGCTGGTTCGCGATACCGCCAAGCGCGGTTAACCCGCCGGCCCGTCCTCGTCCAGCCCCTCGCCGATTTTGCCTTCCTTGCCGGAAAACAGGTCACGGATGTTCTGGTGATGCCGGGCGATCAGCAGCGCCGACAAGACCAGCGTCACCCACAGGTACTCGCGCTGCGGCATCAGCCAGGCAGTGAGAATGGGCGCCAGCACGGCGGCGGTCAGCGCAGCCAGCGATGAAATCTTGAATCCCTTGGCGATCACCAGCCACACGACCAGCACCGTCAGGCCCACGCGCCAGTCAAGCGCGAACAAGATGCCCGCGGCCGTGGCCACGCCCTTGCCGCCCTTGAAGCCGAAAAACACCGGCCACAGGTGACCCACAAAGGCGGCCAGCGCCACCAGCGCGATGACTCCGTCCGACAGGCCCAGCACCGGTGCCAGCTGCACGGCGAGGAACACCGCGACCCAGCCCTTCAGCGCATCGCCCAGCAAGGTCAGCAACGCGGCTTTCTTGTTGCCGCTGCGCAGCACATTGGTCGCCCCGGGATTACCCGATCCGTAAGTGCGAGGGTCGGCCATGCCCAAGGCGCGCGACACGATCACGGCGAAGGAGAGTGATCCGATCAGATAGGCCGCCACGATGGCGATTAGCGGTGTCATTGCAAAATCCACTACAATCGAGTGCTCGGCATTGTAAGGCATCTGGCGCAAGCGGCGTCAAACCCGCCCCCGCCCGTCGGCGAAAATATGGACATTATCTTCTTGCACAAGGTGCGTGCGCGCACGCTGATCGGCTGGTACGACTGGGAGCGGGTGGCACCACAGGTGGTCGAGCTCGACCTCGAAATCGGCCTGCCGTCGACCCGTGCCTGTACCAGCGACAACCTCACCGACACCATCGATTATGACAAGGTGGTCAGCGATATCCGTCGGATTCTTGAGGAAAAACACTTCCTGCTGCTCGAGGCACTGGCCGATCATATCGCCCAGGTCATCATGAGCGATTTTAGCTCGCCGTGGACCCGGGTTTCGGTGACGAAGCTCGGCATCCTGCACGAAGTCGGTCGGGTAGGCGTCACGATAGAGCGAGGAACACGCGTCTGAAACGCCAAGCGCGGCTACGCCACACCCTCCTCGTTTGGACTATCTTATAGGCACGCCACACGAGCGACCCTCCCCTTCGAGCTGCCTGTACATCTGAAAGCATGGATCGTCGCCCACTCTACTCACTGCTGTTTGCTCTCACGAGCCTTGCCAGCGCCCTGGCCCAGGCAGGCCCCGACGCACAGACCGCCAGCGCCGCCGAATCCGGTAACCTGCCCTGGACCTGGCTGATACTGCTCGGCGTGCTCACGCTGGGCGGACTCTTCTACCTGCGTCGCAGCGAGCGGCCGGTAGCCGACCCCTATCCGGAAACACAACCCGCAGCGGGCTGGCACACCGAAAACCAGCAGGAAAGGCAGCGCTTTTACCATGTGGGCAAGGGCGTGGACAGCGCCATCGCGCGCTCGGGAAAGCTGCCGGACGGCACCGAAACCCGCGCCTTCCTGCGCCACGCCAAGGCCACCTTCCTGCACCTGCGCACCGAGGCCGATCCGGCCAAACGCGAGCAGTTGCGCAAATATCTGGCTCCGGCGCTGTTTGACGAACTCAGCCGGGTCGACGTCACGCCGGACGATCAGATCCAGTTCCCCGAGCTGCATATCGAGCTCGTCAGCACCGAAAACGACACGCAGCAAGTGGTCGCCCATGTCCGCTTTTATGGCAAGGTGGCGGCGGCGGCCAATTCAGCGCCGTTCCAGGAAACCTGGCGCTTTGCCAAACTCAACGGCGGGAACCAGCGCTGGCTGCTATGGTCGATGAGCGAGCGCGATTGACGGCTTGGGACACTACGCGGGCCGCGCCATTGCATATTTCGTCGCAGTTGGGATTCTCCTACAATCGCCAATCAGAACCCGCTCATATAGCGACCACACCATGTCAGCTCGTCGATTGCTATTGCTTGCCCCCTTTGTCTTGCTCACCGCGTGCGACCGCATCACGGCCACGCTCAACCAGCAGGCCGAGAACGGCAAGGCCGTGGGCGCCGCCTGCCGGCACAGCGGCCGGGCGTTGGAGGATTGCTACCAACGCAACCCTCGCGTCTCCAAGTCGGACATCTTTACCGGCTGGAAAGAGATGAACGAATACATGCAGCAAAAAAAACTAGACATCGTACCGCCGCCAGCCGATCGCGTGCCCCCCGTCGAAGCCGCGAGCGCCAGCCCGACCGCGCTGTCGGCCAGCGCCAGCAAGCCCGGCGGCGCGGACCACTGAAGCAATACACGGAGAACCCATCATGGACGCCACGGTCCGCACCTTTCTGAGCCTGATCCCGATCTTCGAGGACTTTTCCGACGCCGACCTCGAAGTCGTCATGCATGCCGCCGTGAAGCGGCAGCTTCCCAAGGGCAGCTTCCTGTTCCGCGAAGACGACCCCGCAGAGGCGATGTATTTGCAGATGGAAGGCCGTACCCGCTCGTTCACCAGCGACAACCAGGGCAAGGAATTCGTGTTCCAGATCGGCGAGCCGGGCAGCGTGTACGGTGAGATCTCGATGATCGACGACGCCTCGCGCGGCTGGTCGGTGCAGGTCGAAGAGGATTCGACCTTCATCATGTTCAGCAAGCAGGATTTCCGTACCGCGCTGGAGACCTACCCGCAGCTGAAGGACAAGCTCATCCTCAACCTCGCGCGCATCATCCGTCAGTTGTCGCTGACGATGAAAAACCTGGCCCTGCTCGACGTCTACGGCCGCGTGCGCGCGCTGTTCGAGGAAATCGCCGTGGAGCACGAGGACCACTGGATGATCGCCGAGCCGCTGACGCAGCAGGCCATTGCCGATCGCGTCGGCTCTTCGCGCGAAATGATTGCCCGCATCCTCAAGGAGCTGGTGTTCGGCGGCTACGTCAAGCTGGAGAACAAACGCATCATCATCCTGCAGAAGCTGCCTGAGCGCTTCTGAGCAAGACGCGGACCAATGAAAAACGGGGCCCAGGCCCCGTTTTTCATTGGTTTTCGTACCGGTGATCAGGCCACCCGCAAGGTCTCGTCGATCAGGTCATCCAGCACCAGGCGCAATTGCTGTCCCGAATGAATGGACCCCACGCCTTCCGGCGTTCCCGTATAGATCAGATCGCCCTCGGTCAGGCCGAAACGCTCCGATATCCAGGCGATCAATGCGGCTATGTCGAACGCCATCTGCCCGACTTCGGCGTGTTGCCTCGTCTCCCCGTCGATTTCCAAGCGAAAACTCACCTCGCCCGGCCGCGGCAACGCCTCGGCCGGCACGAAGGCAGTCAACGTAGCTGAGCCAGCGTAGCCCTTGGACAGCGTCCACGGCTGGCCATTTTGCTTGGCAACGCGCTGCACATCGCGCGCGGTGAGATCCAGCCCCAGCGCATAGCCTGCCACATACGACATGGCCGATGCCCGATCGATGTTGCGGCCATCACGGCCGATGGCCACCACCAGCTCGGCCTCGTGGTGGATGTCGCTCGACCAGCCCGGCAACGGGATCGGCGCGCCGTGCGGCAGCAAGGCCGAAGTCGGCTTGAGAAACACCACGGGCTCAGGGCCGATGCTTGAGCCCATTTCCGCGGCATGTGCCACATAGTTGCGGGCCACGCAGAAGATGTTCGCGACCCGCAGCTCGCGACTGTCGATGTGTATCGTCGCCATCACGCCAACCAGCGCGCCGCGTTGAACAGCAGGATCACCGCCACCCACAGCAAGACCGAGCGCCAGATCAGGCCAACGGCACTAGCCAGGTAATCCGGCGTCACCGCGTCACCTATGCCCAGTTCCGGACGGAATTTGACGGTGTGATCCTGGTGCAGCGCCTCGCCCAGGCGGATGCCGATGGCGCCCGCGCCCGTCGCCAGCAGGATGCCGTGCGCGTAGTTGCCCCAGGCGCGCGCCTGCGAGCGCCAGCAATAGACGGCGTCCTCGAAGTCACCCATCACTGCAAAACTGGCTGCCGTGATACGCACCGGCAGATAATCGAGCATCTCCTGCACCGCCAGCGCAAAGCGGCCAAATGGCTCGCTATCGGCGTGACTGCCCCATTTCTGCGCCAAGAGGCTGGAAGCCCGGTACAGCACCGCACCGGCCGGACCGGCGATCCACGCCAGCGCGACAAACCAGAATATCGTACCGAACACGTAGCGGTAGGAGTCGATCAAGCCCTGCTCGACCGCGACCCGGGATACCTCGTCCTCGTTCATCTCCGAGGCATGTTGTCCGGTCCAATCGGCGAGCCAGGCGCGGGCCGCCGGCAGATCCTCGGCCTGCAGCGCCTTGGAGATACCGGAAAAAGCCGAACTGAACTGCCGAAAGCCCATGGTGAGATACAGCAGCAGCACCGCCCAGGCAAAGCCCAATGCAGCGCCGAAATGGCTCAGCAGGAAATAGATGCCGACAACGACGATGAGGAGCGGCCCTACCGCCACCAACCAGCCGTAAATGCCGTTGCGGTACTCGCCCGCGTTGAGTGCGCGTTTAAGCCGGTTGGCCAGGCGCGTAAACGCCAGATAGGCCGGATTGCGGTTGCTGATGGGCCGCAACTGCTCCAGCGCAAGCGCTAGGATCAAGGATAAAATGGTCATGGCTGCTCTTTTTCTGACTGCTGGGCCGGTGCATTGCTTTCAGGCAAACGATACCACAGCGCCCGCATGCGTCGAAATCGTGCATGGTCGCGCTTGAAATCGCGCCGCCCACCCCCATGCTAGCCCTGCCCCCAATTTCCAGCCAAACGAACAACCACGGAGAACCTACATGGAACACAAGCTGCCCGAACTGCCGTACGCCCAGGATGCCCTCGCGCCTTACCTGTCGGCCGAAACGCTGTCCTACCACTATGGCAAGCATCACCAGACCTATGTGACCAACCTGAACAACCTGATCAAGGGCACGGACAACGAAAGCAAGACGCTCGAAGAGATCGTCAAGACCGCTCCAGCCGGCGGCGTGTACAACAACGCCGCCCAGATCTGGAATCACACGTTCTACTGGTTCGGCTTCAAGCCGAACGCCGCCGGCGCCGATCGCGCCCCTGCCGGTGCCTTGGCGGAAGCCATCAATAGCCGCTGGGGTTCGTTCGACGAATTCAAGAAAGCCTTCAACACTTCGGCCGCCGGCAACTTCGGCTCGGGCTGGACCTGGCTCGTGAAGAAGCCCGATGGCAGCCTCGATATCGTCAATACCGGTGCCGCCGGCACGCCGCTGACCACCGCGGACGTCGCCCTCTTGACCTGTGACGTGTGGGAACACGCCTATTACATCGACTATCGCAACAGCCGGCCGAACTACCTCGAAGGCTACTGGAAGATCGTCGACTGGGACGTGGTGGCCCAGCGCCTCGCCGCTTAAGCGGGTCGCAGCTATCCCGCTCATCGGAGCCCAGCGGCTTCGGTGACACGGCAAAAAGGGACAGCCTGAGCTGTCCCTTTTTGTTGGCTGACAAACATGCAGCCACCCTTCCAGGCGCAGACACACCCGCGAAATCGCGTATTCCCACCCTGGCCGCCCGTGCCGCCCCAACCCAATCGCGTCGCACTTGCTTGCAATACAAGGCTTGTCGCCCCATTCAAGCGTCGCGTTTACACAACAAGCTTACGTTCATCACAGCCACCCGCCACGGAACCGGGCATGCTTACATCAGTCCTAGCGGCGTGGCATTGCCACCCTCCGGCAACAGCGCCTTTCCCCTCCAGCCCGCGACAATATTAGGTTTGACGCATACTAGCCGCTTGCGGCGCGCCAAAACCGCGTATTACGATGGCGGTGGAGGATTGAAGCCCGCCACCTCACGGTGATGGATTCAACACACAGCACTAGAGATAACTAAAAATGCGTAACCATCGTTCCCTTGCTCGCGGCTTTACCCTGCTCGAGCTCCTGGTCGTGATTCTGATCATCGCCATGCTGGCCGGTTATGTCGGCCCCAAGCTGTTCAGCAAGGTCGGTGATGCCCGCTCCAAAACAGCCGCCAGCCAGATGAAGGCGCTGGCCGATGCCCTCGATCAGTACCGACTGGACAATGGTGGCTACCCGAGTACCGAACAGGGCCTGGGTGCACTGACCGCCAAGCCGGCCGATGCCAACAAGTGGAATGGTCCCTATCTGGCCAAGGCATTGCCGAACGACCCCTGGGACAAGCCCTACGTCTACAAGCGCCCTGGTGAGAATGGCCGCGAGTTCGACCTGATGTCGCTCGGCGCCGACGGCAAGGCCGGCGGCAGCGGCGAAGACGCGGACATCGTCTACTAAACGGCCCCGAGGTCCTCGCGACCATGCGCTACAAGGTCAAAGCCATGCAGGCCGGTCGAATGACCGAGCTGGAGCTGGAGGCTGCCAACGAGGCTGAGCTGCGCGAGCGGCTCGCCAGCCAGGGCATGCAGGCCGTCTCGTTCCGTGCCGAACGCAGCTTCTCGATGAAGAAGAGCGATTTCGCACTGTCGCTGTTTACGCAGGAACTGATCGCGCTGATCGAAGCGGGTCTGACCCTGGTCGAAGCCGTCGAAACGCTGAAGGAAAAAAGCGCGCAGGATGGCAGCCGCGTGGTGCTGACCCGCCTCATCGAAGGGCTGTATCAGGGCCTGCCGCTGTCGCGCGTACTCTCGACCATGCCCGAGCACTTTCCGCCGCTCTATATCGCCACCGTGGGTTCGGCCGAAAAAACCGGCCACCTGGCCGACGCGCTGAAGCGCTACCACCATTACGAATCACGCCTGGCCATGGTGCGCAAGAAGGTGGTGTCGGCGCTGGTCTACCCGATGGTGATCATCACCATCGGCGGCTCCATCATGCTGTTCCTGCTGTTCTACGTGATACCCAAGTTCAGCCAGATCTACGCCAGCATGAAGACGCTGCCATTCGCCGCCCAGGTAATGCTGTGGTGGGGCGAGTTGGTGCACAGCAATGGCAAGGTGATCTTCGCCGCCATCATCGGCACCATCGCCGGCATCGTGATGCTGCTGCGCACGCAGGCGGTGCAGGCCATGCTGCAGGAGCTGTTCTGGCGTATTCCGCGGCTGG
This sequence comes from Chitinolyticbacter albus, assembly GCF_024437655.1. GTDB lineage: Bacteria > Pseudomonadota > Gammaproteobacteria > Burkholderiales > Chitinibacteraceae > Chitinolyticbacter > Chitinolyticbacter albus. The sequence goes on along the minus strand of NZ_JANBVF010000013.1, from coordinate 24,977 downwards.
AGGAGTATCGCCGGCTGTTTGCCCTCACCCGCTTCTACCGCACCGTCGGCCTGCTGCTGGCTGGCGGGCTGTCCATCATTGCCGCGATGGATCTTGCCGCGCAGTTGCTGCCCCAATCGATGCGCCTCGCGCTGACGCGCGCCATCGTCGACATCAAGTCGGGCCAAACACTCTCTGCCACGCTACCCAAGTACGGGCTGACCACGCCGGTATCAGAGCGCCTGTTGCGCGTGGGCGAGCAGAGCGGCGAGCTTGCCACCATGACCGAGCGCGCAGCGCAGTTTTGCGACGAAGAACTCGAGCGCGCGATCGAAATGTTCACCCGGCTGTTCGAGCCCATCCTGATGCTGATCATCGGCATCCTGATCGGCACCATCGTGTTCCTGCTCTACATGCCGATCTTCGAACTCGCAGGAAATATGCAATGACGATGTTCCTCACCGCCGGAGCCTTGCGATGAGCGAGCTGACCCTGGACCTGATCCAGCATCTGCGCCAGACCGCCAGTGCCGACACCGGCCTGCCCTTTCTGCTGCAACAGACCCTGGGGCTGGACGACGCCCGCTATTGCGACGAAGTCGGCGCCTTCCTCGGCATGCCGACGCTGTCGCCGGACGACCTGTCGGCGCTGTTTCCGCGCTACGACCTGATTCCGTACGCCGACGCGGTCTCGCGCCAGTGCCTGGTGGTCGAAGACACCGATGGCACGCAACTCTTGGTGTTGGGCGATCCGTTCGATCCGATCACGCGCAACTGGGCGCAACAGCGCATCCCCGCCGGCGTGCGCTCGGCCTTTGCCCACTACGACGAACTACGGCACTACCTCGAAAGCTTCGAGACTTCGCATCGCGCGATGGATCAGCTGGCCATGGGCGAGGGCAGCGCCGACAGTGGCGAGAATGTCACCGAGATTTCGCTCGCCAGCATCGCGCAGGACAACAATCCCATCGTCAAGCTGGTCAACTCCACCTTGTACGATGCGCTCAAGTCCAAGGCGTCCGATATCCACCTCGAGAGCACGCCCTCGGGCCTGTCGATCAAGTACCGCATCGACGGCGTGCTGCTGCATATCGGCGGTGCCAACGGCGTGGAAACGGCCGAACAGGTGATCTCGCGGCTCAAGGTGCTGGCCGAGCTCGATATCTCGGAGCATCGCATTCCGCAGGATGGCCGCTTCAAGGTGATGATGAACCAGCGAGATGTCGATTTCCGCGTCTCGATCATGCCGTCGATCTGGGGCGAGGACGCCGTGCTACGCGTGCTCGACAAGCAAGGGGGCGACGCATTCAAGCAGTTGCGGCTCGATGTGCTGGGCCACGACGAACAGACGATGGCGGCGATCCGCAACCTGTCGCACGAGCCCTATGGCCTGCTGCTGGTCACCGGCCCCACCGGCTCGGGCAAGTCGACCACGCTCTACGCCACGCTGTCCGAGATCAATACGGGTGAAGAGAAGATCATCACCATCGAAGACCCGGTCGAATACCAGCTCGCCGGTGTGCTGCAGATTCCAGTCAACGACAAGAAGGGCCTCAGCTTTGCCCGCGGCCTGCGCTCCATCCTGCGCCACGACCCGGACAAGATCCTGGTCGGTGAAATCCGTGACGGCGAAACCGCCAATATCGCGGTACAGGCCGCGTTGACCGGTCACTTGGTGCTGACCTCGGTGCACGCCAACAACGTGTTCTCGGTGCTCGACCGCTTTATGCACATGGGCGTCGAGCCCAACAGTTTCGTCGACGCGCTGATCGGCGTCGTCGCGCAACGGCTGATCCGCAAGATCTGCTCGCATTGCATCACCGACGATGTGCCGGATGATGAGACGCTCAAGGTGTCCGGCCTCACCCGCGAGCAGGTCGCCGGCTGGCGTTTCCGCAAGGGCTCGGGCTGCCAGGCCTGCCGCGATACCGGCTATCTGGGCCGGCGCGCGATTGCCGAAGTACTGCGCCTGAACGATGAATTGAAGCAAGCCATTGCCGCGCGTGGCCCGGCCGTGGAAATCAAACAACTGGCCGACCGCCATGGCTTTATCTCGATGCGCCGCGTGGCGTTGAAGGCCGTGGCGCGCGGTGAAACCACCCTCCAGGAAATCAACCGTGTCACCTTTGTGGATTGAGCACTGCGCGTGGCTGACCCGCCACCACGCCCTGCTCGCCAGCCTGGGCCGGCCGGCGGGTGGCGGCAATCCGCGCCGCGCGAGCGCCGCGATCGACAACAATGCCGACACCGCCGTGATGCGGCTGCAGCAGCTGCTCGCCGACGCACCGCGCACGCCCTTCAAGCAGGACCGCTTGCAGCTGCTGCTCGGCGGCAACTGGGCCCGCTACGCCGTGCTGCCCTGGCAGGACAACCTGCATAACGACAACGACTGGCGCGGCTACGCGTCGGTGATCTTTGCCAAGCAGTTCGCGGTGCCGGTCGAGAACTGGCGCATCCGTGTCGCCCCGGGCCCCTATGGCCTGCCCCGGCTGGCCGCGGCAGTCGACGAAGGCTTCTTCCAGACGCTGGCTGAGCTCGCGCGCTCGTCGCGGATCAAGCTTGCCGGTGCGACCCCGCTCTTGACCAGTGCGATCAACCTGCACCAGCGCAAGCTCAAGGGCCGCGAATTCGCTTTCCTGCTGCTGGAAGCCGATCACGCCACCTGTGCCTTCTACCACGGCAATGCCTGGCACGGCGTGGTGACGCTGCCCAACACCATGCGTGACGAAGCCGAAGCCTATGCCCTGACGGCGCTGGTGCGCGACGCGGCCATGCTGGCCGGTCAGACACTGCCGGATCAGGTGTATATCGCCTCGTCCGAGCTTGGCATGTTGTCCGGTGAAACCAGTGATTTCGATGCGCAATGGCTGGGCGGCGTTCATGCCCAGTTCGGCCACCGCAGCGAATGGCAAGGAGCGCTGGCATGAAGGCGCTCCAACTCGATTTCCACCAGCCACCCCGGCAGACGCCGTGGCTGGGACTGGTGCTCACGCTGATCGGCGCGGTAGCGCTGGTCTGGATCATTGGCCTGCAGGATGCCGCCAAGCTCAACGCCGAGGCGCTGTCGGAGCGTGAAGATCAGTACCAGCTACGCAAGCGCAAGCTGGAAGAAGCGCGCGCGGCCGAGCAGAAGAAGGAACCGGCCAACGAAAAGGTCGCCCGTATCCGCCTGGCGCAACAATCGCACATGCTGCCGGCACTGTCGGTGCTGGAGCAGACCTGGAACAACGATATTGCCTATACCCGCATCGACGTGAGCGTGGCCGATCGCAATATCAAGCTCGAGATCGAAGCGCGCACGCTAGACGCCGCGCTGGCCTTGGTCGACGCCATCGCCGCCAAGCCGGCCATCGAACGTGTCACGCTGGCCCGCCAGGGGGTGAAGCTGGCTGACCCCTATCGTCCGGTCCAGTCCGCGATCGAAATCCAATGGCGGGAGGCCCAGCCATGAACGCGCAGCAGCTGAAATGGCAGGCGCGGCAATGGTTGCGCTCTGCCGGTGTACTCGGCATCGTCGGCCTTGGGCTGGGCGCGTTCGCCCTCATTGTCTACACCCAGGATGTGCGCCCGTTCACGCAGGACCTGGCCGAGCGCGAGCTCCAGCTCGCCCAGGATCTGGCCTCGCTCAAGAGCGCAGCCACCGCGCCGCCGCCCGCCGCATTGCCGGCCGAGCTGAAAACGCCGGACAGCTTTACCGCGTTCTTGCGCGAATCGGCGCAGATTGCCGGTCAGCATCGTCTGTCGGTACTGCAATCGGAATACAAGACGGTGACCGAGGCCGATGGCGCGCTGGTGCGCTATGGCGTGCAGTTTCCCGCCAATGGCCGCTATCCGGACCTGCGCGACTTCATTGCCGCGATGGAAGAACAACCGGGCGTGCGCGTCGAGGCGCTGTCGATCTCTCGTCTGCAGATTGGCGATGAGCTGCTCACCGTGCAACTGCAGTTGTCCTACCTGACGGAGGCACGCTGATGTTGTCGCGCCCCGTTATCGTGCTCCTGGTCGCGAGCCTCGCCATCATGGGTTACTACTGGATCCAGGATCAGCAGGCGGGTGACGACCCCGTGCAAGCGGCACCGCGCCGCGCCGCGGGCGAGATCACCCGCGATACGGCCGCGCCGGCCGCCTCGGGCGCCAGTGCAGCCAGCGTCGTGGCGGCGAGCGCCGTGCTCGCCAACCTTTTCCCGGCGCAGAGCTGGGCACCGCCCCCGCCGCCGACCCCCACACCCGGCCCGCCGCCACCGACCCCGGTGCCCGTAGCCCCGCCCCTGCCCTTCGTCGTTGCCGGTTCCTGGCACGATCGGGGCGTGGACCAGATTGTGGTCGAGGCGGCCGGTCAGCAATTCGTACTATGCCAACGCTGCGATGCGCTCGGCCGCATCCAGCAGGGCGAGACCCTGCTTGGCAGCTATCGGCTCGACTCGGTCAACCGGGATGCCATCGTGTTTACCTATATGCCATTGAATCAGCAGCAGACGCTGCCGGTAGGAGGAACGCCGTGAAGCGCGCGTTGATCGTCACCCTTATTTTTGCAGCCTTCGTGACCGGCTGCGCGGCCGACCAGGCGCGCAAGCAGGGCCAGGAATTGATCCGGCAGGGCGATGGCCAGCAGGGGCTGGCCTACCTCAAGGAACAGCTGGCGCAGTATCCGGACGATCTCAAGCTGAGAAACGCGTATGAACAGGCGCTGATCAAGTTTGTCATCGAGCTGCAGGCGGACGCCGACAACGCCGTGCGCCGCGGCGACTACGCCGCCGCCACTGCTCGCTACCAGCAGATCCTGTCGTGGGATGCGAACAACTATCGGGCCAAGGAAGCGCTGGTACAGCTCGAAGGCGCCGCCAAGCGCGATTCGATGATCAAGTTCGCCCGCGACAACAAGGACACCCGACCGGACGAGGCGCTGCAGGTGCTGCGCCAGATCCTGGTCGACGATCCGAACAACAATCAGGCGCTGCGCATCAAGTCCGACATCGAATCGCGCAAGGCCCGTGAGACCAGCCTCAAGCCCATGCTCGCGCAGGCGCTGAAGAGCCCCATTTCGCTGCAGTTCCGCGACCAGCCCTTGATGAGCGTGTTCGACATCATCGCCCGTATCGGCAAGGTGAACTTCATCTTCGATCGCGACGTGCCGCCCAACCTCAAGACCACCATCTTCGCCCGCGATACCACGGTCGAGGATGTGATCAACCTGCTGCTCGCCACCAATCAGCTCGACAAGAAGATCCTCAACGACAACACCATCATGATCTACCCGCGTCGCCCCGATAAGGATCGCGACTACAAGGATCTGGTGATGAAGACCTTCTACCTGAACAACGCCGACCCCAAGCAGGTGCTGGCGATGATCAAGCAGATGGTGAAGACGCGCGACGTCTACATCGACGAGCGGCTGAACATGATCATCATGCGCGATACCGCAGAGGCGGTATCGGTTGCCGAGCGGCTGATCGCGGCGCAGGATCTGCCGCAGTCGGAAGTGATTTTCGACGTGGAAGTGCTGGAAGTCTCCAACTCTGACCTGTTGAACCTGGGCATTGCCTATCCGGACAAGCTCACTGCGGAGTTTTCCACCGATCCGAGCCCGCTGTCGCTTAACCAGCTGAACAACATCAACAGCGGCAACGTGCTCGTCAACCTGGGCAAGCCACAAATCACCGCGAACTTCCTGCATCGCGTCGGCGACACCGCAGTGCTTGCCAACCCCAAGATCCGCGTCAAGAACCGCGACAAGGCCAAGGTTGTGATTGGCGATCGGCTGCCGGTGATCACCACGACCAATTCGAACGGTGTCACTTCGGAGACCGTGAACTATCAGGATGTCGGCCTGACGCTGAATGTCGAGCCTTCGATCACCAACGAGGGTGATATTGGCGTCAAGGTGACGCTGGAAGTGTCCAACCTGGTCGAAAAAGTCCCCACCGCTGGTGGTGGCGTTGCCTATCAGATCGGTACGCGTCGAGCCGAAACCAATATGTCGGTCCGCGACGGCGAAACCCAGGTGCTGGCGGGGCTGTTGCAACGCACCAACCAGACCGTCAAGGCGGGCTTGCCTGGGCTCGGCGAGCTGCCCATCCTGGATCGGATCTTCGGCAATCGTAGCGATGAGCACAAGAAGACCGAAGTCATCCTGATGATCACGCCCCGGATTGTTCGCAACCTCGCCATGCCCGGCCAGCACGTGACGCAGTTCGACAGCGGCACCGAAGCGTCGATTTCGACCGATCCGCTGCGTCTGCGCGACGCGTCGACCGTGAACGTCAACGGCGGTGGTAGCGCGCCCATGCCTGTACCGGCCGCGCCGCAACCGGAATTCCAGCCTGCGCCACAGCCCGTACCGCAACCTGTGCCGCAGGAACAGTCCGCGCCGGCGCCGGTGCGTGGCGGCGGCGTTGGCCGTCGCTGAGGCAGATCAGCGATGCGGGAAAGAGGCTTTACGCTGATCGAGCTGATGGTCACCCTGACCATCCTCGCTGTGCTGGCCTCGGTGGCGCTGCCATTGTCGCAGGTGGCCGCCACCCGCTCGCGCGAGGAAGATCTGCGCCGCGCACTGTGGCAGATCCGCAGCGCAATCGACGCCTACAAGGTGGCGAGCGACGAGGGAAAATTGCAGAAATCGCTCGACGATTCGGGCTATCCGCCGGATCTGGCCACCTTGGTCGATGGCATCAAGGACATCAAGGATCCGACCGGCAAAAAGATCTATTTCCTGCGCCGCATCCCGCGCGACCCCTTCTGCGATTGCCCGAGCAAGACCAATGCCGAAACCTGGGGACTGCGCAGCTACGCCAGCCCGGCCGACGCGCCGGCCGAAGGGCGCGATGTGTATGATGTTTACTCGACCGCTGAGGGCATCGGCCTCAACGGACTTCCCTATCGTGACTGGTAAGTTCATGTCCCCCACCCTGCGCCGTGGCTTCACGCTGATCGAACTCCTGGTCGTGCTCGCCATCATGGCGAGCCTGTTGACGCTGGTGGTGCCGCGTTACTTCCAGCAAACCGACAAGGCCTCGGAAACCGTGCTCAAGCACAATCTGGTTTCCATGCGCGATTCCATCGACAAGTTCTACGCCGACACCGGCCGCTACCCGGCCACGCTGGAAGAGATGGTCGAGCGCAAATACCTGCGCGAGGTGCCGGTCGATCCGGTCAGCGGCAAGCGTGACGCCTGGGAAATCATCAGCCCCGAGGGTGGCAGCGGCGTGTACGACGTCAAGAGCAGTACGCCCGGTAATGGCAGCGATGGCAAACCGTTTACCGAGTACTAGCCGGCGCGTCCAGCAAGGCTTCGCCTACGCCTGGGTGCTGATGATGGTGCTGGTCATGGGGATCTACCTCGCCAAGCTGGGCGAGGTCTGGCAGACCCGCATCCAGCGCACCAAGGAAGAAGAGCTGTTGATAGTGGGCGACGAGATCCGGCGTGCCATCAAGGCCTATAGCGAGATCAACGCCGGCGGCGGACCACAATACCCCAAGACGCTGGATGACCTGGTGCAGGATCCACGCGCGCCCTTTGCCCGCCACTTCCTGCGCAAGCCCTACATGGATCCGGTGACGGGCGAAGATTGGGCCTATATCGGTGCGCCCGGCGGCGGCTTCATGGGTGTGTACAGCAAATCACTGCAAAAACCGTTGAAGCAGACGGGCTTTGCCAGCATTTACGCCACCTTCGCCGACAAGCCCAACTACCAGGAGTGGAAGTTCGCGCACTGGCCAGGCGGCGGCAGCCGCACCCGCTAGCGCGGCCTCAATGGTTCGCGGGTTTGCGTGACGCAAAGTTGTAAGTATTTTGTTTACTCAAAGCAAAATCCTGCAGATTGGCTGACCCAGCGCCTGTATCCGCTGGCTGAAACTCGGAATCCATTTGGCTTATCGCCTGCACAGCATCAGGATACGATTAAATTCTGAATCAGATATTAACAGCGCAGAAAGAAAATAGCCTATCATGCGGGAAATTCTCGCCCTGGAGTCCTCGCATGAAACGCCTTCTCGCCTATGTAGCCGCGACGCTGCTCGCGCTTAGCCCACTCAGCCAGGCCGCCCTGATACAGCAGGACATCAGTATCAGCAGCAATGGCGCGTGGAGCACCAGTCTGCTGCCCGATGCGCTGCATCAGTTCTCGCTGAACGCCGCCGGCCCCTACGCGTTCAACTTCACGCTCACGCCCAACGCAGGCGCCAACAATATCGCCTCCTTGCATAGCGTGCTGAGCCGCCAGACCCAGCCGGGCGCCTCGTTCACCGAGATCGCGGCCACCCCCTATGTCGGCAGCAACAGCTTCAGCGCCTCGCTGAATTTCGATGCACCGGCTGCGGGCAATTACGATTTCTATCTGGCCTTCACCAATTTCCAACCGTGGAATGGCACGCTGAGCTACTCGGTGAACCCGGTACCGGAACCCACCACCATGGCACTCTTGGGGTTGGGCGGCGGTGCCTTGGCCTGGCGCCAGCGTCGCAGGAAGCAATCCAAGTAAGCGAAAAAACGGCGCATCGGCGCCGTTTTTCATATCTGCCCGAGGAACCAGTTCACGATATAGAAGTGGTCCTCGAACAGCTCGGCTTCCATGCGATTGAACTCGAACAGCGGCACCCACTGCGCCCGGTCGGCGTCATCGCTGGCTCTCACCTTGGGCAAGCCTTCGCCGGTGGGAGCCAATTCGATCAGGAAAGCGTGCGTGATGGTGCGGCCGCGCAATGAGCGCTGCGGGTGATCAAATACCCGATTGGCTCGGATTGAGCCGGCCAGCACCGGTGCCGGCACCTTGAGCCGGGTTTCCTCCTTCAGCTCGCGGATCACCGCATCGCGGATCGGCTCATCCTGCTCGACAAAGCCGCCGGGTAGCGCCCAAAGCCCCTTGCCTGGCATGCCGCGTCGCCGCACCAGCAGGATGTGGCCGGAGTGGATGACCACCGCGTCGACCGTCACGAAGGTAGGCGGGTACGGAGCAACGGCCCACGAGGCGCGAAACTGCTGCAGGTAGCGGTATTCGTCGGCCAACCTGGCATAGGTTTCGGTCTCGCGAAAACCAGCCAGCCAGTGGTAGACCTCGGTCGGCAACTTGCCGCGGCATGCGTCAAAACGCCGCCCATGATCGGCGAACAGCACCTCGCGCACGCAACCGGAATCGACGCCATCCAGTTCATCGACCTGCAGCCGCTGCCACTGTGGGAACAGTTCCAGGTAGTGCGTACCGCGGCCCCGCCCGTTGGCTGCGGCCGCGAGCCCGATGCGGAACTCCGCGGCGCGGTGCCCGAGGCTCGCGGTATCGACGGCGATCACCTTGTCGACCAGGTTCTGCACCTCGGTCACCCATTGCTGATCGTTGTACATGCGATCGGAACAACCGACGACGAACACACGATCCTGCCATTCAGCCGGCAATGCGGCGCGCAGCATGGCCTCGCGCTCGGCCAGCGAGAATGGATTGCGCGGGCTGATCGCCTGCCGCGCCGAGCCGCAGACGACGATCAGCTTGTCCGCCTGCGCCAACGCCGCTTCGATCACCCTGAGGTGACCGAGATGCACGGGCTGAAACCGGCCAATAAAAACAAGGTAGTCGTAGTGCATGGCGATCCGGTGACGCGATACCCCCGGCGGGTCGCCGCTGGGGTATCGCAGGATGTTTACTGGTAGTAGCGCTTGGAGAAATCGAGCATGCGCTCGATCGGCAGGCGCGCCGCTTCCATCTGTTCCGCGCTCAGGTAATCGACGCGGATGCCCTCGCCCGCTTGCGCGCGTTTTACCGCCTCGATGGTATTCATCTTCATATAGGGGCAGGAATTGCACTGGCAGCCGGCGTAGATCGGCGCCTGGCGGATGTCGAGGTCCGGGCGCGCCAAGCCCATGTTGTAGAGGATGCCATCCTCGGTGGCGACGAAGATGACCGCATCGGGCTCTGCCGCATACGATTTCACCCAGTTCAGCATGCCCGAGGTCGAGCCGACGTAATCGGCCTGCTGCAGCACCGGCAGCGGGCTTTCCGGGTGGGCGATCAAGTACTTGGCACCGACGACCGCGGCAAAAGCTTCATCAAGCGCGCTCTGGTTGAACTTGTCGTGCACCTCGCACACGGCCGACCACAGCGGCATGCCGTAGTCGTACTGGAAATTGAGGTAGGCGCCCATATTGCGGTCCGGCGAGAAGATCACCTTCTTCCCCTCGGCATAGAGGTGGGCAATGATGTCATCGACATTGCGGCTGGTGACGATCCAGTCGGAGAGCGCCTTGTGCTCGGCGGAGCTGTTGATGTAGCTCACGTGCACATGATCGGCATGCGCCTCGCGCCAGGCCTTGAGCGCACCGACATCGGTCTGCGTGACGAGCGAACAGGTGGAACGCGCGTCCGGCAGGATCACTTCGGCATTCGGGTTGAGTATCTTGGCGGTCTCGGCCATGAAACGCACGCCGGCGAACACGATGGTGTCCGCGCCGCATTCCTTGGCATAGAGCGAGAGTTCCAGGCTGTCGCCGACCTTGTCGGCCATCTGCTGGATTTCGGGCTGGCAATAGTAGTGCGCCAGCGTGACGACCTTCTTGGTCATGGCTGTTCCTTCCATGCAAGGCCACGGGCTCACCCCGCGACCGGTAGTTGTGGCAACGCTTCCAAACCGATGCCTCTGGAGCAACATCGCGGCGCATCCCGCCACGACCCTGGGCATCGGGTCCGGTTATTTTATACGTTCCATCAAGCGATTAGGGGAAAGTTCGCATTCTGTCCGCACCCTGGTGTTGACAGCATCGGGCGGCACAACCATAATGCGCCTCTCTGTTGCAGCACTGAAGCAGATGCGGGATTAGCTCAGTTGGTAGAGCGATACCTTGCCAAGGTATAGGTCGAGAGGTCGAGCCTCTTATCCCGCTCCATTCTTCTTCATGTTGTTTGCCGGCAGACGCGGGATTAGCTCAGTTGGTAGAGCGAGACCTTGCCAAGGTATAGGTCGAGAGTTCGAGCCTCTTATCCCGCTCCATTCTTCTTCATGTTGTTTGCCTGCAGACGCGGGATTAGCTCAGTTGGTAGAGCGATACCTTGCCAAGGTATAGGTCGAGAGTTCGAGCCTCTTATCCCGCTCCAAACATCGAAAGAAAGGGAAACGCTGATGCCTTTCCCTTTCTTTTTGCCCCCTACGGCGGGTTAGCAAAGTGGTTATGCAGCGGATTGCAAATCCGTTTACATCGGTTCGATTCCGGTACCCGCCTCCAATAGAAACAAGCACTTAGCCCCGCACTGCGGGGCTTTTTGTTGCCTGCTCGACAGCATCGCATCCGGCTGGGGGCACGCCCACCCCTCCCCCCAAGTAGTCAGCTTGACGAGCCACCATTGTCGTTGCCGCAACAGCAGGGCGGAGTTCTCCAGTCGGGCTTCGGATGAATGGGCACATCACCATGGAGTGGCCCGGCAGTTCCTCCGGCATTGCGATCCAGTCAAGAATCCGCACAGCGAAGGCTACATTGGCCAGCGGCGAAATGCCGGGTTGAGCCCCGCGCACTTTCACAATCCGGAGCTTGCCAGAGCAACGATAGCGCCGTACTGACTGCGCCGCGCCCAGGATCCACCAGTGCCGTACCAGGCCCCGACGCGGCCAGGGGAGTGCCATTCAATCCTGAGGGCACAGATCGTCCACCGACTCGCAGCTCACTGAATGGAAGTAGGTCAAGCGAACAGCACGCCAACTGCTGCAAGCGGATGCAAATCCAGCGCCCCACCCTGCAAAACACAAATGCTGCAACGCACAATCCAACCGTCCTCGCAGCAACCACTCAACCCCGACTAACGGCTTTCGCTGAGATTACTCTACAAAATTACAGGTATTACAATGGCCGCCGATGCTCGAATAAATTACGAAAACGCATTTGGAAAAATACATAACAGAATGTTTCCTTTGAAAGGACACTGCTTACAACCACTCTGAATTTATCGACTCCTTGGACAAGGACACTAGGGAAAGCCGAATGCTGCGGACTGACGATGTACACGCACTATTACAATGCACTACGGAACCGTCGCTCAAAACCACGCTTGGGCGACTTGGCAATATGCTGGGCTTTAAATATGCCTTATTGGGCGTGCGCAAATTTATGGACAATGGGCAGATGCAGGATCATATCGTCAGCGATTATCCTGCAGAATGGCGCGTTCATTACGATCAAAACCACTATTCGGAAATTGATCCCACCGTTCGCCATTGTCTCGCCCATTCCACACCTATCATCTGGTCCCCCAGTCTGCGCCATGCCCAAGCGCATGCAGGATTGTTCGAGGAGGCTGCGTCACATCAGCTCCGCATGGGGGTCAGCTGCCCGCTTGCGGGCAAGCCCGGTGAGTTTTGCATGCTGAGTCTGGCGCTGGACCAAGAAGGAAATGCAGTGGATCGGCTGATCGACATGATGTTGCCGCAATGTCTGATGCTGGCCTGTTTTGCCTACGAGGGCATACGCAATATCCAGGGACAAGCCCAGCCCTCTGCCGAAATAGAACTGACGCAGCGCGAACGCGAAGCGCTGCGCTGGGCCGCATCGGGCAAGGTGGGCTGGGAAATCGCAAGCATCATGCGAATCGCGGAAAGCACCGTGGTATTTCATTTGAAGAATGCAGTGCAGAAACTCAAGGTGCGCAATCGGCGTGAGGCCGTAGCCCGCGCGCTGTGCCTTGGCCTGATCACGCTCTAGCGCAACCTGTTCAATTTGGGAGTTTGAAATCGTTCGTCGATACGCTCCAATCTCATCCACTTCTGTTACTGGATGAGGCCATACATGAACATTCTCGTTGCCCGGCGCAGTGAGCAGGCGTTCGACCTTCACGATGAACAGGCCATGTACCGCCTGCGCTACAAGGTTTTCTACGAACGCCTGCGCTGGGATGTACCGACTGCAAATGGCGAGGAGCGCGACCAGTACGACGATCTCGATCCGGTCTACATGTTGTACAAGTCGCCCCAAGACATCGTGCAGGGTTGCTGGCGCCTGCTGCCGACGCAAGGGCCATATATGCTGCGCGACACCTTCCCGCAGCTGTTGCACGGACAAGCCGCGCCCAGTGCGCCAGACATCTGGGAAATGAGCCGCTTTGCGATCGAGGGTAGTGAGCAGAGTGGCTTCGGCTTTACCGCCACCCCGGTGGCGATGATACGCAATGTGCTGCTGTTCGCCCGCGCTCATGGCATCAGTCGCTACGTCACCGTCTCCACGGTGGCCGTGGAGCGCATGCTGACCAAGCTGGGCATCAACACGACCCGTCTGGGCCCGCCGTTGCAGATCGGCATTGCCCGGGCTGTCGCCTTCTACGTGGAAATGGACGAGCAGGCCGAACGCGTGCTGCTTCCCCGCTGCGAACTGGGCGGCGAAGGCATCATCGTGCGGAAGGAAGCACGCCCCATTTATTGTCCCAGTCTGCCCCGGGATGGCGCCGCGCCGGTCTATACCCCACCCAGCCATGTCGGAGCGCAGCTGTGCTCGCCCTAAATCATCTCAGCGAGTTACTGGAGTGCAACAACCTGCCGCAACTATGGGGGGTCGTGCAGAGCCTGCTCAAAGGTTTGAGCTTCGATTACATGTTGTTCCGCACGGGCGGGCTCGATAGCCAGCAGGCACCCTGGCAAAAGGTGTGGACCAACTACCCGACTGCCTGGCAGCAGCGATACCGGCAGATGGATTACGCGAAAAGCGATCCCACCATCCCGCATTGCCTTAGCCGCCGCACGCCCTTCATCTGGTCCACATCGGATACGACACGCGGGAACTCCGGCATGTTCGAGGAGGCTGCGGCGTACGGACTGAGCCGAGGCATAAGTCTGGCGCTGGGCGAGCGGGCCGGCATGCTGAGCGTGGCCCTCAGCCACGATAGCGCCGAGGCCGAGACACTGCTCCGGATACAAGTCCCCCAGCTGTTCTTGCTCGCCGCCTATATGGCCGAGGCCGTGCAAGGCATCAGTACCGAAACGGACCTCGCCACTCCGCAACTGACCCAGCGTGAGCAGCAGGTGATGGCCAGCTTTCTCGCAGGCCATACCGCCGCGGAAGTGGCCGATCAACTGCGAATTTCCGAGCGGACCGTGGTATTCCATTCACAGAACGCAATGCAGAAGCTGAAGGCCCGTAACCGTACTGAGGCCATCGCCCGAGCCTTATCCTTGCGGCTGCTTTAGGCGACCGCCCTTCCAACATGGCCACACACTATCTCTACACTGCCTGGATTACGCTGGGCGTCTCCCTACACCTGCACGGCAACGCGATGCGCGTGGGGCGCGCGCGCCGGACCTTTGACGTGCCGGCCCCGACGACCCATGGCCCGGAGGGGTTCGAGCGTGCCTATCGGGTGCAGATGAACACGATCGAAGCGGCGGTGGCCTTCCTGCCTGCCATGTGGATCTGCGCTACCTGGTTTGGCGATGGCGCGGCTGCGCTCTGCGGGCTGGGTTGGCTTGCCAGCCGCATCGCCTATGCCCATGCCTACACCCGGCACCCCCGATGGCGCCTACCGGCCTATGCGACGACCGTGGGTTCGCTGCTCGCCGCGGTGGTACTGGCTGCGGCGGGGCTGATCACCGGGTAAGGTCGGATCGCCAGTGCGCGGTAGTCTCCGCCGTGGAACACCAGTGGCTCGCTGGCGGAACAGCGCGCCCGTTCCACGCTCCCCACGAAAATCAGATGGTCTCCTCCCTCGTGGCGGTGGGTGTTGCGTACTTCAAAGGTAGCGCAGCAGCCTTCCAGCACCGGCACATTGCCAAGCCCGCGAACGTAGGAAACGGCCGCGAAAGGGTCACCACGCTGGCCTGCGAAGGCCTGTGAAACCGCCTGCTGGGATTGCGACAGCACATTCACGGCGTAGTACTCGCAGGCCGCGAAGACTGGCAAGCTGGCGCGGGCAAGGCCCAGGCTCCAGACAATCAGCGGTGGCGTCAGCGATACCGAATTGAAGGAACTGACGGTCAAGCCCAGCGGCACCCCGGCCGGGGTCACGGTCGTCACCACGGTCACTCCCGTGGGAAAACGCCCAAGCGCCCGGCGAAACGCCGCGACATCAACGTCAGGTACCGTGAAATCTCGTTCCATGAGAATGCTCCTGTTGCAATCGGAATGCCCGGATCGACCACGCCGCCCCGGGCAGCGAAGCGGTTAGCGATGCAGGCGTTCGGCCCGGCCCGACAGCACCCGTCCCGGGGTGGTGGCAAGCAATTGCAATGCAGCCCCGCGCTGGACGATGGCAAAGGACACGGTGCCGTAGCCCTCACCGGTGCCCGGCTCACCGATGAACACCGCCTCGCCGGTGCAGTCCGGGAAGACCCGGTAGCTGCCATTGTTGAACGTCAGCTTCTGCACCTCGCCATTCAGGTGCACGGTTTCCGCCCCGGTGATGCGCCCGTATTGGTCCAGGTGCATCACGCCGACCCCGGCGGCCGGGCCAAGCCCGACCACCGAGCCTTGCAGGGAAAAGCCCCAGTCGCCGACGACGTCCCGCTCGCTGCAGGTTCGCGCCCGCCCGCGCTCGTCGTTGCCATCGCCGTCATGGGCCTGGCTCATCGGGGCGTTCAACACCATGGTGAAGTCCAGCACAAGACCAGCCCGTTTCGCGGTGAGATTGTGTTGTTGCATATGTGATCTTCCCAAGAGTGGATCGAATCAGGAAACCGGTGTGGCTCAGCCCGCCAACG
This sequence comes from Chitinolyticbacter albus, assembly GCF_024437655.1. Lineage (GTDB taxonomy): Bacteria > Pseudomonadota > Gammaproteobacteria > Burkholderiales > Chitinibacteraceae > Chitinolyticbacter > Chitinolyticbacter albus. Next base: position 9,348 of record NZ_JANBVF010000013.1, on the reverse strand, counting down.
CCTCGGCCTCCACGGCTGTGGGGCCTGAACAACTGGCCCCCTTCAGGTACTGCTCGATTGCGGCAAGCACCTCGTCCTTGCCCTGCTGCACAAAAAAATGCCCGCCGGCGAAGGTCCTCAGCGAAAACGCACCCGCGGCGACATCACGCCAACCCGCCATGTCGCCAGGACTGGCCCGCATATCGTCCTCACCCGCCAGCGCCAGCAACGGCACATCCAGCCCGGAGAGATCGGCAAGGGCATAGCGATCGCATGCGCCGAAGTCGGCGCGCAGCACGGGCGTGACGAACTCCAGGAACTCCTGGTTGTTCAGCAGCGCAGTCGGTAGGCCACCGTATTCGGCCACCGCCTGCAGGAAGGCCGCATCGCTGCGTATGGCAGATATGCCGTTGCAGTTGAAGCGCTGCGGTGGCAGGCAGGCGGCGACGATCAGCGCGGCCGGCGGCCGGCCTCGCGCAGCCAGCATGCGGGCGCACTCATAACCGATGAGCGCGCCCATGCTGTGGCCGAACAACACGATGGGTTCCGCACCGTCTACCGGCAATTGCCCGCGCACGAAGCTCGCCATTCGCGGGATGGAATCCAGCGCGGGTTCGTTGTAGCGGCGTTCGCGCCCCGGCAGGCAGATGGCCTGCACGGCAATGGCGGCCGCCGCCAGCGCTTGCTGCCAGCCGCCAAACGCCGCGGTGCCACCGCCGGCGTACGGAATACAGACCAGACGAAGCGGCCGGGACAAACCCAGGGAGCCTTCCTGCGAGGGCAAAATCAGCGGTTGCATCTCAGCTCCTGCTCAGAATGAATACGTCAGCTTGAGCTGCAGCCGGTCGTTGTCGCTGTAGGCACCGGGGAAGCTCTCGCGCCGCCCCCCCAATAGCTCCGCCCACATCTCCAGCCGCAGCGCATCGTTGATGTCGTAGGTGTACTTGGGGCGCAGCAGGTAACCGCCGTGCTCCACGTCGATGAGCGCCTCCAACCCCAGCGTATGTTCGTAGCCCACGCGGTATTCCAGCTTGCCGGCCACGCCATAGCTGTAGGGGAACACCATGTAGCCGGGAACGACCCGGCCATGGGGCCGCGCACTATTGCCGAACGCCTCGACGATCCAGTAGAGATCGTTTTCCCCGACCACGTTGCTATGGGTACGATCCACGCCGAAGGCGAACTGCGCATAGTTACGATCGAGGCCGATCGCATCCTTGATTCCGTGCTCGGGCAGGAACAGTGCCGCCTCGCCGCGCAGGCCGAATGCGCCGGCCGTGGTGGAAAAATCGAAGCCAATGACCGATTGCCGGTAATAGAGCTGCTCCACGCCCAGCACCACGCCACCACTTTGTGGATCAAGCGTCATATGGGTCTCGCGTATCGCCGGTGCCGACGAATACCCATAGAGGTAGCTGAGCGACCAATCCCATCCGGAACGCGAGGTTTCGAACTTGAGTGCAACGGTGGCGATCTGGTCGTCGTCGGGCCGGTCCGATCCGGTGATCTGGTAATAGATCGGGTGGATTTGCCCTTGGTACTCCACTTGCGCGGGCAACGAAGGCCGCCAGCGCGAATGCCGGTCCGGCAGGATGTTCGCCGTGAAGCGTGGCACCACGACGGCCTGCAGCCGGTTGTCGCCCCAGTAATAATTTGCGATAGCCATGATCACCGGGATGCGCTCGGTATCGAGCTGATCGCTCAGATCGATGGGATTGATGTTGTCAGTGGGGTTGAACACATCGGCACGCCCCCACACCACCAACTGTTTGCCCAGTCGAAAGTTGAACGACGAGCCCAGGTCGATGTCGGCATACGCTTCCTTGATGCGCGCCCGGTTGCGGTCCGCATCGAGCGCATCCACCCGGCCATCGGCGCTGAGCAGATAGTTGAAGCCCGGCAAGCTACCCTTGGCCTCGAGCTCGGCATTCAGTTCCTGGTGTCCGTCGATCGTGCCGGCAGGTGCGTCATGCAAATACTGGATCCAGTCGACACCGAGTTCACCGCTGATCTGCGGCGCCTCGATCGCCCAGCCACTACCGGGCACCAGCAGGATCAACGCGCAGCACATCCCTTGGGCCAGGCCTGCGGCACCTGCCCTTCCATACTTCTGCCTCACAGCCCTACTCCAGAATCAAGACTTCATTGCGGTCGGAGATCGAATAGCCGGCCCTGCGGCCACCGCCCGGCACGTACATGGCCTTGCCGATTGCGGCAGCGCCAATGCCGTGACGCGGCGTGGGCATCGGCGCCAGCCGTTGCCAGCTGTCCGTCGCAGGGTCGTAGGCATCGACCTGACTGAACGTACCGTCCTGCCCCTCGCCCCCGACGATCACGAAGCGCCCGCCCAGCACGGCTCCGGCAATGCCGCCTCGCGGCATGGGCATCGGAGCTCCATACCGCCAGCGGTCGGTGGCCGGATCGTAGATTTCCAGCAGATCGCTGTTGGAGGCAAAGCCGGAGACCCGCCCCCCCGCCAGGTAGAAGCGCCCGTCGATCTCCACCATCGCGCCATGCTGGCGCCGGGCCTGCGGCGCGCTGCGACGGCTCCAACTACGCGTGGCAGGATCGAACACCTCGAAGGCATCGGTCACTCCGTGCGGCCCTACCCCGCCGACGACCCAGATCCGGCCCTGGTAAGCGACCGCGGAGGCGGCCCCTCGCGGCGTTGGCATTCGCGGCAACGCTTGCCAGCGGCGCGTGGCTGGATCGAACTCGAACACGTCCTGCTGCACGGTGAACGACACACCATGGAATCCGCCAAGCACATACAGCTTGCCGCCGACAGCCACGGCCACCGGGTGGTGCCGGGGTGCCGGTAAATCCGGATAGCGCACCCACGCATCGTGCGCCGGCCGATAGGCCTCGACCCGGGCGGAGGTCTGCAGGAAATCGGTGGCGCCCCCCACGACGAATACCTCGCCGTTGAGTGCGGCCACCGCGAGTTCGCTGCGGTGGGAAGGCATGGCGCGCAGTTGCTGCCAGCGGCCAGCCGCGCCCGCCACCGGCGCGGCCCTCGCTACGCCCATGCCACGCACGGAGTACAAATAGGCACCCATTGCGCCGAGCGACAACAGCAGCGCCAAAGTCACGAACATCGGCCGACGCCTCATCGCTTAACGGTTGTCGGCCAGCGTGCGCTGCGAGAACACGTCGTCCGAGATCTGGCCGCCGATACGGTAGTCCTCGTACACGATCTCGGTCTTGTGGCCCGTCTTGGTATTGAGCATCTCCTGGCGCTTCGGTCGCCACTTGCCGGACTGGTCGACCTCGGCAAGGCCGGTGGCCTGGCGCTTCTTGAAGAGCTCGTCCTTCTTGTCGTAGTAATCGACCTGCACCACGGCATAGTTGTCCTTGCGGATCCACAGCACGCGCTTGCTGTAGCCGGACTTGTCACGCGACTGTGGTGTCGGCGTCGCCTGGATCACCCAGGTATCCGTCCCTGCCACCATTTCCGACTTCAGCAAGGTGTAGCTGTTGTTCGCGAGCTCCTCGAAGTCGATGTCCTCGTAGGCGAAGTCGGAACCCATGAAGTTCTCGTTATCCTCGGTGGCGGCTATGCGCCGCACCTTGCGCATGGCCGGCAGATACAACCAGCGATCGTCGTCGTCCTGGGCATGCTCCAGTGTCAGCAGCGCCGTGCCGCGCACATCGGCGGGCTCCACGAAGCGCAGCAGCGAATTCTGCTTGCCCTGCTCGTTGGTCTTGGTCTGGTAATTGATGGTGCGCTGCCGCACCTTACCCTGCGGATTGACCAATCGCATGGTCAGCTTGACCTGCTCGGCGTCGGCGCGCGACTGCTTGTCGTACAGCGACATGATTTCCTGGGCGGTCGCTGCCATGGCGGCGGGGGCCGCTAGGTGGAACGCCAGTACGGCGCAGATCGTGGTCAATTTGGTCATGATGGATTCTCCTGATGGGGGTCGGATATTCAGTTCGAGGCAGGGATCGGGCACAGCGGTAGCGTCGGCGTATCGATGAAATCGGGATCCGCCGCCGGCGCGGTGGCGGGGCCAGGCCGTTGCGGGGCCAGGCCCGTATCGACGAAACCGGGACGCAACAGCGACAGCAGGGCCGGCAGCACGATGACAGTGGCGAAGTAGGTCGTGACCAGGGTCAGCGAAACCAGCCAGCCGAAGTACTGGATGGGAACGAAGCCGGAGAACATGAACGCGGAGAACGCGAGCACATTGCAGGCCACGTGGAACAGGATGGCCTTGCCGGAGGACAGACCCGCCTGTGTCGTGGCTTCGCCCAGGTTTGCGCTACGGCCGCGCAGCTGCCGTACCTGGCCGATGAAATGGATGGCGAAGTCCACCCCGATGCCCACGGAGATGCTGGTGATGATGGCCGTGCCCATTTCCAGGCGAATGCCGGTGAAGCCCATCACGCCGAAGGTCAGCAGCGTGGAGATCGCGATCGGGACCACGCTGATGATGCCACCCAGCACCGAACGGAACACCACGAGGCTCGCCAGCATCACCAGCGGCAATGTCCAGAGGATGTTGTCGATCTTGCCTTCGACGATGTAATCGACCACGGCGCTCCAGAACATCACCTCGCCGCCGAATTCGGCCTTCTGGTTGGGGCCGAGCCGGCTTTCCAGGTCCGCCTTGAGCGCGTGGTAGATCGCCTTGTGGTCCTCCTGATCGGAGGTTTTCAGCAGCACCTGGATCTTGGCGCGTTGCTGGTCGTAGTCGAGCCGGTCGGCAAAGTCGCCAGGATCGCCCGACATCGAGTACAGCAGGATGAATTGCGAAATCAGGTCGCGATCGTCCGGCACGCGCAGCGCCTTGGGATCATCCTCGTTCATCACCTTGTTCATCTGGGCCACGATATCGGCCGCGGAGACCGAGTAGCCAACGCGCGAATCCTTGGCCGCTTCCTGCTGAAAGCCGTACAGCGCGCTCATGAACTGGGGATCGGTCACGCCTTCGGCCTTGCCGCTGTCGGCCAGCACATTGATGTAGCGCGCGCCGCCGAGCTTGTCGTTCATTTTCTCGAACGCCACGCGCAAGGGGTGGCCTGCCGGGAAAGTATTGATGAAGTCGTTACCGACCTTGATCTGGGTGACCCCCACCGCGGCTACGCCCATCAGCACCGCAGTCAGCACCAGCACCGCGATGCGGTGATGGAAGGAGAAACCGACCATGGCTGCAATCGCGCGATCCAGCACGCTCAGCTTGGGTTCCATGCTCAGCAGGCGTTTCGGTGCGCGGAACAGCGCCAGCGTCGCCGGCACGAAGGTCAGCGAGATCGCCGTGGACAACAGCACCGCCACCGAGGTGATCACGCCGAATTCGCGGATCGACACCACCTTGAAGGCGATCAGGCCGATCGAGCCCAGCGCCGAGGTGATCCCGGTGATGATGACCAGCCCACCGACGCTGCCGATGGCCAGCTCGATCGCCCGTTTCTGGTCCTTGGTTTCCACCAGGGCCTCGTAATAGCGATGCACGACATGGATACCGTACGAGCTTGCCGTCACGATCATGATGATGGGCAGGGTCGAGGACACCATGGTCATCGGCAGGCCGGCGAACCCCATGAAACCGAGCGTCCAGATGATGGAAAGCACGGTCAGCCCCAGCGGAACGACCACCCCGCGCACCGAGCGGAAGGTGATGATGAAGCTGACCACCACCAGCAGCAGCGCGAGCGGCATCAGCTTGCCGAGGTCTCCCTGGATCCCGAGGCTCGCCTCCTGGGTCGCGATTGGATCACCTGCCGCGTAGATCTTTTCCGGACCGCTGTATTGCTTGATCAGCGCCTGGACCTGGGCATAGGCCTTGGCCTGATCGTATCCCTTGGCCAGGTTGGCCGAGACCAGCGTCAGCGTATCGTCTTTCGCCACCAACTTGCCGTGGATGTTGATATCCGCATGCGCGGCCCGGCGCAATGCCGCAAGGCCGGCGGCATCGGTCGGCACCTTGCGCATAAAGCGGCCAACGTCGACGCCTTCGGCATTGCCCTTGATGCTGTTGACGGTCGCAAGGCTGGTGACTTCGTCCTCCAGCACCCCGTCGACCTGCTTGAGGTCTTCGGAGAGGCGAGCAATCTTGTTGAGCGTGGACGCGCTGAACACGTCGCGGGATTCGACCGCGAGCATGATCACGTCCTTGTCGCCGAAGACCGCCTTGAAACGGTTATCGGTCTGGACGATCGGGTCCGAGGCCGGGAGCTCCGAATCGAAATCGGTGCGCATGGTGAGCTTGGAGGCACCGGCCAGCATGGCCACGGTGACCAGCAACACGGCCAGGAGGACCCACCAGGGGTGCCTGACAACGAATTGGGCAAAGCGATGCATTGCGTATGTCCTTTAAAGGCGGAATTACGTGGAAGAAGAATGTCGATTCCGCTGCCGATCCCAATCGGCCAGCCGCTCGCCCAGCAATCGGACGTGTGGCTGCCGGAGCAGCGAATGGTGATCGCCGGGCAGCTGGTGAACGGTGATGGGGCCGGTGCAGAACGCCGTCCATCGCGCCAGTGCGGCAGCATTGCGGTCAGCCCCTGGCTCTGCGGCCTGGAGCAGCAGCACGGCGCCGGGGTAGCTGCCTGTTGCTTCGTGCGTGGCCATCGCCCGGTAATGCGCCAGGCACGCCGCGTACAGATAACGCAGCTGGCGCTCCTCGGCGGCGCCATGGATCACGCCGTGCTGCCGCGCCCGCGTGCACAGCGCGGCCAGTGCATCGGGCTGAGCATCGACCGTGAGATCGGCCAGCACGCTTTCCCCATCGAGGCCATGACGCCCCCAGAGATCGCGCACGAACAGCGCCAGCAATTCCCGCGAGGTCATCGTGAAATCGCGCGCCGCGCCAGGCAGCGCGCTGTCGATCAGCACCAGGCCATCGACCACGCGCCCCAACCGTGCGAGCGCCAGCGCCGTCTCGTAGGCCACCAGTCCGCCCATGGACCAGCCCCCCAGCAGCAATCTGCCTTCGGGCTGCGCAGCAGCAATCTGCAACGCATAGTGTTCGGCCATGTCGGCAAGGGAATCGCGCGGGGCGGCCCTGCCGTCCAGTCCTTGCGCCTGGACCGCGAGCATGCCGCGGGACCAGTCGATGGCCAGGCATAGCGCCGCGTAGCTGGTCACGTCGCCGCTGACCGGGTGGATGCAGAACCAGGGCGATGCCGTGCCATGCGCCAGCCGCACCAGTTGCGGGGGCTCGGGCTGACTGCCCGCGGTTTCCGCCAGCAGCCGGCTCGCCAGGCGCGCACGCTCGGCATCGGTCATCCGGTCGAGCAAGCCGGTATCGACGCTCACGACACCACTCCCTGCGCGAGCACGACATCGGTATTGCCCGACACACCGAGCTCGGCCAGCAGCCGCTCAGGCTCGGCGACGGTCTTCAAGCCTGCGTCCAGATAGGCTCGGGCCAGGCTTTCGATGCGCGGGCTTTCGAACATGATGGTGATCGGCAGATCGACCTTCAGCCGCTCGCGAATGCGCGCCATCAGTTGCGCCACCAGCAGCGAGGTCCCGCCAAGGTCGTAGAAGTTGTCCTTGACCCCGATCTGCTCCAGTCCCAGCGCGTCCTGCCACAAGGAGACCAGCACCGCCTCGACCTCGTCGCGCGGCGCCACATAGGGCGTATCGAGCGCCGGGCGGGCATGGCGTTCGCCGTGGGCGCCGGCCTGCTCCGCGGCGGCCGGCAATCCCTTGACCCAGGTGAGAATGCGCGCCTGCAAATCGGAGGCCGATACCGCCGCATACTGCACGCCACGCGCGCCGAGCAGGCGCTGGAAGGAATCGATGCCTTCCTCGAGCGTCAGCGAGATCGGCAGGATGCGATCGAGCACGCTGCCCACCATGCTGGCCATCTGCTCGTCCACATCCTCCACCTGCCATTCCACTTCCCAGGCATCCCAGGCCTGGACCATCCATGGCTGGTGCAACGTATTGCGCGTGGCGAAGGCGTAGGCGCTCATGAAGCTGCTTGCGGCGCCGTACGACAAGTAGCCAAAGCCCCCCAGCACCGAACCGATCGAACCCAGCGCCAGCTTGAAATCCAAGCGACGCTGCGCCAGCACTTCATCCAGCACATACATGCCCCGGGCGATCGTGCGGAAATTGTATTCGGACAGCGCAGGCGTCATCTGCGCCACGGCCGCCACCCGGTTGGCGGCATAGGCCCCCATGGCATGGATCACCCCGCGGACTTCGCCCAGCGCCGCCTCGCCTTGTGCCAGCGCATGGCGCAAGGCCACCGGATCCGCCAGGTCGGCCCCCACCACGAACAGTTGCGCGCCCTGTGCTTCCATTTCCAGCGTCTTCAGCAGAAGCCGCTTCACCAGCTTTTCGTGCGGTGCCGGCTCCGGCCTTGCCGCGAGCCAGCTCTCCCATTGCGCGCGCGGCGGCACTTCGCCGTCCTCGATCAGGATCAGCTTGCAACCCCGGCGCAATGCCATGAATTCGGTCAGCGCCAGGCCGATACCGACAAAACCCGCCGTGACCACATAGGTTCCGCCCTGTTGCAGCAACCCCTCGCCATAGGCACTGGGTTGCAGCGGGATCGGTTCATAGGTCTGCACCCAGCGGTGCGGGCCGCGATAGGCCACCGTGCCTTCGGCATCGAACTCGTCGAGCTCGGCAAGCAATTCATCGAACGGCACCGTCGCATCCGGCGCCAGATCGATGGTCTTGGTGCGAATGTTGATGTATTCCTGCGGAATCACCTTGCACGCCCCGATCAGGGTGGCCTTGTTCGGGTTGCCGCGTTCGCTGCCGGTCACGTCATGCAAGCCGTCGGCCACGATCGCCAGCCGGACTGGCTCCACCACGTTGTGCGCCACCAGCGCCTGCACCAGATGCATCACGCTGTAGAAGCCGGCAGCTTGCGCGGCATCGAAGCCCGATATGCCTTCCTGCAGCGGCACAGCCAGCGACCATGCATGCACGATCTGGTATGAGGCAGCCTGTTGCAGCTGCACGGCCTGCATCAGCTGGCGGTAATCCCCGGCGTTGCTCGGGTCGATGACGAAACGGGTGTCGGACACGCGCGCATAACCGCTGCCATGTCGCACCTCCCAGACCTGGTCTCCACGCGCTCGCAAGCGCTCTGCCAGCACCTGCCCGGGCCCATCGGCGTCCACCAGCAACAGCCAGGTCGCCCGCTCCGCCCCATCGGCCTGCGTCACCAGCGGCAGGCGCTTCCACGAAACAGTGGCGAACCAGTCCTCGACCTTGGGCAGCTTGCTGTTAAGCCGTTGCTGCAAGCTGCCCCGCTCGGACACCTCGCTCGCCTGCAGCTCTACCCAATAGCGTTGCCGCTGGAACGGATACGTCGGCAATGGCACCCGCCGCCGTTCCTCACCCTCGAAGTACCCCGCCCAATCCACCGATACCCCACGCACCCACAGCCGCCCCAG
>NZ_JANBVF010000012.1 GCF_024437655.1 Chitinolyticbacter albus | reverse complement strand
ACCCACTGCAGCGTGGCCGTAGCCGCCTCCACCCGGCGCGCTACCCAATAGCGTTGCCGCTGGAACGGATACGTCGGCAATGGCACCCGCCGCCGTTCCTCACCCTCGAAGTACCCCGCCCAATCCACCGATACCCCACGCACCCACAGCCGCCCCAGCGCTTGCGCCAGCCAGCGGCCATCCGCTCCGCCCTGCTGCACGTGCCGCACGCTGTTCACGATGCTCCGCCCCGCTGCACCGGCCAGCTGCCGCACCAGCCCCGACAGCGTGTTACCCGGACCCACCTCCAGCAGCACCGCCTCCGGCTCCGCCGCCAGCAGCCGC
>NZ_JANBVF010000011.1 GCF_024437655.1 Chitinolyticbacter albus | reverse complement strand
CGCCAACTACGAGGGCTAAGATTATCGTCCGGGATGCAACAGTTAGCCCCATAGCGAGCCCCACTTCCTTACATTGAGGCCTCTGCCTTTTGTGGTTCGTGCAACCGCTTAAATAATAGGCATGTGGGGGTATTCAGTAATACCCCCACATTGTCTCGCACACGAGACTTTTGCCCTTTTTTGCCCCCTCCCCGCCCATGAAAAAGCCCCGACGACCGGTCGAGGCTTTTTGCTTGCACCTGGCACAGCTCTACGAAAGAAACGTCGCCGATAATCGCACAAAGTGGCGCGATTTGGTTCTAACGCAATTTATGTTAAGTTACATCGACGAGAATCCGCAGAAAACTGTCATCCCTCAAGGTTCTGTTTTGGTCTCCTTTGGTCCCGACGAACGGTTGCCTATAACAGATACTTTGTTGCACCAAACCTACACCCGCTTCTTGCGGGTGTTTGCTTTTAAAGGGGTGAAAAATGGAACGTAGATTCCCACGAACGGAGTTCAACGCCGATCCAGCCGATCCGATGCATGCGCTGTGCTCGCTCAGCGCGTCGGAAATTGCAGAGAATCACCACAGCCGACGCCAGCCGTGGCGCCCAGAAAGATCGAGCTGGAACTCATCGACCATTACCGGATCGATCGACGCCTGACCGAGCAGCAAGCCGAGCTACTGGATGGAACAATGCGGCAGCGCGATTTCTACAAGCAGCAATGAGGGCTCGAGGCGCGCTGGGGCCCATGCTGGCCAATTCATTTTCGTAATGCACCCAAGTTAAGCGAATAGTCTGTAAACAAACAGCCCGGATTTATGCCGGGCTGTTTGCTGAAAACGCACTTCAACGGCTAGGCCATTCCACTGCTTACGAACGGCAAAGAAGGTAATAGTAAGAAGCATTACCTTGACGGAAGCCGAAGAACTGCAAGCCCTTAGCGGCGCAGACAGCGGGGCCATCAGGCTGCGGGGATTGGTAGCTAACCGGAATTGCTACAACCTCAGCTTGAGCTGCCGCAGAAATACCCAGGGCCAGTGCAGCCAGTGCGAAGAACTTTTTCATCGACTTCTCCAAGAATAAGTACGCTATAAGTGCCGAGCTAGCCGCAGTGCTATGCGGCCAACTTCCGGCGTAAGGCCAACATCAGTTAGCGGAGGGGATGCTAACACTAAATTATTTTCACATTACTTGCCTTAAGCGAATTGTTGTGAAAACACAACCACAGTCAATTCAGCGTTGCCCTCCCCTGACTTAAGCCCAGTTGCCGAGCCATCCAGCCCCGATGAAACGCGCCCGACATCTGTGGCGTCGGCATCACGACCGCTGAGGCGTGGCGCGCTGGCCGTGAGCCAGCGCCATGGATGGCGTATCAGTTGCTGTTGTTCTGGGCGCTCGGCCGTGTGCCATTCGGACCGTGGACTGACCTGGCGCTTTGTCGAGGACCGAATCTGCGCCCCTGGGAGGAAGCCAGCCGTGGCACCTCGGCAGATCGTCGACGCTTGACCGAACAACAGGCCGAGCTGCTGGATGGAACGATGCGGCAACGGGATTTGTACTGGCTGCGGTTGCCGCCCTTAGCCGAGACGAGCTGCGAGAACGACACTTGCGCCAAAACAACGTGCTCCGGGAATGCTTCAACCAAGCGCCAGAACATGGGTTGGTCTCATGGGTGCTGTTGGTTAGCAGGTGGGGGAGGTGGTGACCTCAGACGCGTGCACCCTGCCCTAGCTTGCATCTTTCGGGCGCTACGCGGCCGAATCGGGCTGGCACCCGACCGATTCATTCAGCCCGTAAAGCTAGCGTTTGCTCAGTCATCGAGTCATCTTATGTGCTTATCAAATGTGCATATTGATGCACCGTTGGTCGTGAAATTATGGCGATGCACTGAAAGCCCTTTCAGGTAGATATATGAACTTAACAATTCATCTTGACGTTCAGAATGGGTCGCAATAGCGAAAGAGCACACCATGGAGAATTCGATGTATCTGCTCGGACAGCTGTTTGGGCTGATCTACGCCGATCGCAAAATACCGTACGAGCTGGAAATAAAATTGTTGACCCACCCTCAGGAAGCGTTTCATGCATTGTTGTTCCGGCCTGAAACCATCGAAATGATCAACGATCCGCGCTTGATCCACTTGGTGGAATGCATTCCGATCTGGCAGCCCTATTCGCCACTGGCCGTGATAGACATAAAGGCTTTCAGGAACGGTGTTACTGACATGAGGCGCAGCCTGCAACAAAAGGGCGCATAACATTGCGAAAGCACCCTCTAGAACGGGCCCCACCAACGGCTTAGCGACCGTGTGACAAACACCTACCTACAAGCGGTCGACCTCGGGGAGCGTATCGGGCATTCAGCCCATGCGATGAACTCAAGATACCGCTCCCTGGCGTTCTCTCAAAGGCGCAACCCAATGAGGATCAGGGCGAGGATGATGGCGCGTTTCATACGGATGCCCTCGCTTGCTCGGCCGGCTGCTACTGGTGCATTTGCGCAGGTTGCTCCTGTGGCGGCGCGAGATGTGGCAGGTAGATGCCGTTTGCCACGATGGTGCGGCACAGATCGTCACCCATATCAATCGGCGTGGCTTGATGCGAAATCGACCGCATGGCCGACCATACTAGCCGTCGCGCTTCTGGCACACCTAATGCACAACCATTATTCCGAGCTGTCAATTTTTGGCGTGCTGGCTTGACCGCTGCTGCTAGCCAAGCCGCCGTAAGGCTGTTGCCCGCCATCGCAAGGGTCTTTGTGATCAGAAATCTACACGACTCCCGCCTCGGACAGCCAAAGCTCGATCCAGAAATTTCGCTTGGATTCGTCTTTTTCGGCGACGATTTCCCGCGACGCGATGATCTCGATGGGATTGATCCCGATGATCAATGCCAACTTGGCCGCGTGGTAGTCGGTGATTTGCACCGCCCCAGATCGGAATGCGGCAAGCGCGTCGTCCTGCAGCCCCAGCTTTCGCGCTAAAGCCTCGTCTGAAATTCCACCGAGCGCGGCACCCGCCTGATTGAGATAGTTACTGACCTTCTTGACCTCAAATTTCATCGCTTCCTCGCTTTCGCTTCGCATCCTGCCCAACTGAAGACAGAGGGCTGCTCGCCGCTGGCGATGGGTCGAGCCAACAGCAAGCAAAACTGCGAGCACCAAGGGCAGCGCTGGCTCCGGCGCTCGCCATATCGTACGCGCCACCGTGCCGGCACGGCGCCGGACGTTTTATAGAATCAAACGGTGCATGGGATCGATACACCTTTGGTCGAGCTCTCCAACCACCTGATGCGCCATTCGGATGTAAACCTGATTCTGGCCACTGGCGGCCCGGGCATGGTGCGCGCGGCGTACTCCAGCGGCAAGCCGGCGATCGGTGGCGGTGCTGGTAACACGCCGTGTGGTGATCGATGAAACCGCCGACATCAAGCGCGCCGTTGCCTCGATTCTGATGTCGAAAACCTTCGATAACGGCGTGGTGGTCAGGGACTGCCGCGTCGAGGGCAAGACCCGCCGATCGAAGCTGGTTCCGGGCTTTCCTGTTCGAGCAGGTGCATGAATGAAGCCGACTTGCGTCGGCTTTTGCTTAAGCGGCGATTGCTGTTGCCTGCGATTTTTTCCTGCGCCGTGTTTTCGCCATCAAGGCAAGCAGCCCTACCCCCATCAGGGCGTATGTTTCCGGCTCGGGAACGGCATAAACGTGCGTCCCGACGGCCCACGCCCTGATTATCGTGGCATTTTGTATTCCGGCTATATTTTCAAAAGTAAATTTCTGCGATTCGTTGCGAGGCGACGTCAGCTTGCCAAAATCCTCGCTGACGCTGAAGGCGTAATATACGTTGGGCGAGCCATAGTCAAATCTGAAGCTCGTCAGATTTGTCCAAGTATAGTAATGCTGCTGCCCGTGCCCAGCCACGGGCGTATTGGGTTCTGCAACAGCGGGGACCGTGTAATAACCTAGCGCAAAATTTCCGCCAGACAGGCTTGCAAACGTTTTTCCAAGCACTGCCCCACTGATCGCGGCTTCCCAGTTTTCCGTCATGTTGTGAGCCGATACCTGTTGCATGAGCCCAAGCGCCAGGGTGGATAAAACCAACAAACGCATACGCATCGTCATTTCCTTTCGATATTGGATCGTGCCAACACCTTCTTCGGTGATGTTGCATGGCTTGTTTTCAGCCATTTCATTTTGAAAATGAATATAGAGCCTACCCAGGCGTTGGCGTGTTGTATCTGCCAAACGGATTGTTCGGTTGTGTTAACGGCTCTTGATAAGAATGACATAATTTTCTTATTAATTTGACTGGTTACGGACAACCACGCAGCCCAAGCGTCGATCACGCTCGCTGGCCGCGGCGAAGTGCACGGTGGACGCGGTGCATACGCGTGCTATACCAGAGACGGCCCAGATATCGACGTCGTCGTACACCAGAGCACGCTGCGAGCCCATCGAGGCACGGTCACATTTCGGTCGAAAGGAGTAAGAAGAATGGATGCGCCCCCCACAAAAAAGAGAAAGCTGGCTGAGCCCGAAGATGTCTTTGACGCCAATCCACAACGGCCCGCCCCTACCCTACGAGGCGATCCGTTCACGTCGAATATCAAACACCTCGCGAACGGCGTTGTCACGACCGTTAGCAGTGTAAGTGCTCAATTGAAGATCCCTTTTGCAGTCGGGCCTGACATGGCCCATGCCTTACATAAGGAAGTTGATATATACGGGACTTACTCCGTTCTACCCAGATATGGAAATAAGCCGTGGACACAAGGCTTGATGAACCCCATGGGTGCCACCTCATACTTCGGGGTTGATGAAACGCGTGGCCCAGAGACCACCACCAAGACAGGAAGGCCCAAACCTGGGCCGGTTATTAGTCGAGATATCGTGGGGAAGGCGGTTCCGCTCGACATGGACCTCAAAACCGCTACGATCGAGAGCCGAGCAATGAAGTTCCTGGCGCTCGATGCACCCACATACAAGCCCAAAGCGTCGGATGAAAAAACTCGGTTTGATAACGACAACCAAGCTGAATTTCTTGGTGGCCTCACCATGGGCTCGTATGTCGAAGAGATCACCGGAAAACGCAGCATCGGCATCGGGAAAACGGGCTCTGGCATGCGGGCTATGACGCTCGCCTCCAAGTGGCGAATGCAAAACAGCGGCACTACCAGTGAAGCAGGTTTTGGCCAGAATCTGCTTGCATCCTTCCCTCAGCTAGGTAAAGGAGAACTTAAGAAGGCAGTCGCCGATGCGGGCTGGGATGTCCTCAAGCAAAGGAAAGGGAAAAAAGAACCGCTGATGGGGGCAGCCGCGCTTGAGGATGAAGTCCGCAAAGGCGGAGCCGACGCAAAACACGTCTATGCACACCATCAAGGCATGTCAGGTAGCGTGTACAAAGCCCATATCGAAGCTCGGGATGCGGCTAAACGCCGCTTTGACAAGAAGTTCAGCGACTTCAAAGCAGGAGTGGATCCCAAGACGCTTGGAAAAAAATGGGACTCCAGTCAAGGCTTTCTTTCTGGGCTTGATACGGCCTCCAATCGGAAACAGATTAAGGAGGTTCGGGAAAATTATGTCGCGGCGAAGCTCGCTAGGCACGACGTTGAAAACTACGCGGGTCCAAGGGCGCTTGCAAAGCAAGAATTCAAAAAAGGGGGGCATTCAACGATAGACAAAAGCCTAGACCCGACAGGATATAAACGTGAAAAGCATGCGTTCGTGAAGAATATGCTCACCGACCACGGTTTTTCCACTGCCAAACTCGATGCCTCCCGCCAGGCCAAAGATAAATTTTCCGCGAAGTTTTCCGAAGCGAAAGCCGGCAATGCGGTCCAAGGAAAATGGTGGGACAACAAAGCTAAGGCAGTTGATTTTTCATCGTTGAATGAAGACGACCGAAAAAGCCTTAAGCAGGAATATGTCGCTCGCAAAACTGGGAAAATTCCCAGGTAAAACTACGGATACTTTTCGCGCCACGGGCTACTGATCACCACCTTTACGGGTGGATGGTCGCGTACTACCTCTGCCCTCCCCCTGCCTGGAGTTTCTAGGAGACGATTCTGCGTGAGAGGCTTTCGTAGGTGTCCGGGCTAGAAGCAACACCTACACGTAGCGCGGTACTTCTCGCCCCAATCCGGACGCAGAACTTTCCGTCGCATGTCTGAAAATGCAACCTAATATTCCTCCATCATCGGCTTCTGCATGGAGTAAACAGCATGGAAGCGAGCAAAGACGGCAAAGCTGCGTTTGAAAAGCTGATGGCAGATACGGCCGTCATGGCCGCGCCGCGCCCGCCGACCCGAGGTGAAGCGGCGCAGGGCCAGTTCGATTTCGATGCACAGGAGCTGCAGAGCAAGAATCTGCTGGCGGTGTATTTCGTCGATGGCTCGGTGTGGTACACCAACCCGCAGGAATTCCTGGCCCAGCACCCGGTGGAATCGGCATCGCGTGGCGCCGGCGAAGGCGCCAAGGTGCGGCTGCCGGCGGCGCTGAAGGCGGCCAACCAGCGCGGCGATGGCGGCGGCGCCACCGTCAACGGCTATATCATTTCCAAGCTCGACGAGCCGTCCACGCTGGACAAGATCTATGACACTGGCGGCTGGCTCAGCCGTCAGCTCGACCGCTGGACCGGCGGCGCCAAGTCCGACGCCGTGACCCGCCGCGCCGGACTGGTGCTGTGCCGCGGCTTCGAGGATCACACGCTCAGCCGCGGCGTCGGCCTGTTGTCGCTGCCGCCCAAGGACAAAGCGCAGCAATCCTGGCCGAAGGAGCTCAAGGGCGAGCGCCCGGTGCTGCTATTCCTGCATGGCACCGCCTCGTCCACCGAGGGCAGCTTCGCCAAGCTGTGGGACGAGCACCGCGACGATTTCAACCGGCTGGCGACGCACTACGAGGCCGTGCTGGGTCTGGAACACCGTTCGCTGACCGAGAGCCCGCTGGAAAACGCCATCGCCTTTCTGAAGATGGTTCCGACCGGTACGCGGCTGCACCTGGTCTCGCACTCGCGCGGCGGCCTGGTCGGCGAGTTGCTCAGCCTGGCGCATAGCACCGACCAGGCCAAGGCCCGCAGCGCATTCCTGCGCGCGTTCCAGGGTCATCCCGATCTGGACGCGGTGGACTCCTTCTTCGATCTGCTGGCGACTCGGCGATTGCAGGTGGAGCGGTTCGTGCGCGTCGCCTGCCCGGCCCGCGGCACCCTCTTGGCCGATCGCCGCACCGATCTGTTCCTGTCGTTACTGCACCAGGTGGTGGGATTGGCGGTCGGCGGCGTGGCCAATACGCTGTACCAGGCGCTCGGCGCCCTGGCCAAGAGCCTGGTCGCCCAGCGCGCCGATGCCAACGTGCTGCCCGGCCTGCAGGCGATGATCCCGGGTTCGGCATTGACCCGCGCGCTCAACCTCTATCAGCTGGAAGTGGACAGCGAGCTGCGGGTGATCGCCGGCGACTGCGAGGCCGGTGGCGGTTTGGCCGGCCTGAAGACGCTGCTGGCCGATGTGTTCTACGCCTTGCACGACCACGATTACGTGGTGCAAAGCCGCTCGATGTTCGGCGGCCTGGCGCGGTTGCAGAGTCGCGCCAAGAGCCTGTTCGTGCACGGCGCCAACGTGTCGCACTTTTCCTACTTCGGCAACGCGCAGACCGCAAGGGCGCTGCTGTCCGCGCTGACCGGCAACGACGCCGACTTCCAGGCGCTGACCCAGGACGAAGCGCGCGCGCGTGGCGTGCTGCAGGCGCTTGGCACGCCGCAATACGCGCGGCTCGATCCGCACGAGCAGCTGCGTGGGCTGTATGCCGGCGCCAATGCGCAGCGGCTGCCCATCCTGCTGGTGCTGCCCGGCATCATGGGCAGCGAACTGAGCATCGGCCAGGAACGGGTATGGGTCTCGATGGGCCTGCTCAATGGCGATATCGAGCGCCTCATTCCCAGCGAGCAGGACGGGGTGGCCGCAACCGGCCTGCTACCCTACAGCTACGAGCGGCTGCTTGCCCAGGCCGCATCGCGCTTTTACGTGATCCCCTTCCCTTTCGACTGGCGCCGACCGCTGCAAACTTCAGGCGAAGCGCTGCGCACCTTCCTTGCCGGCGTGCTCGATTGGGCAGAGCGCCAGCCCAGCACGCAGCCGGTCCACCTGCTGGCGCACTCGATGGGCGGACTGGTTTCACGGTTGATGATCCACCCGCTGGGCAGCACCGACGCCCAAGGTTCGACCGAATGGCGCCGGCTGAAGTCGCTGGGTGGGCGCCTGCTGATGCTGGGCGTACCCAACGGTGGTTCCTACGCGCCGGCGCAGGTGGTCACCGGGCGCGACCCCTTCGTCAACAAGCTGGCGGGGCTGGACATACGCCACTCGGCGGCGGAATACGCGGCGATCACGGCGCACTTCACCGGCTTCATGCAGATGTTGCCGGCCAAGGCAGACAGCGATTGGCCTGGCGATTTGACTGTCCCCGCCACCTGGGAGGAGCTGGCGAAAACCGACCCGAACGGCCCGGCGGTGCGCCCCGCCGCCGCGGTGCTGCAACAGGCGGCCCAGGTGCGCAACCATCTGGCCGCAACGCGCGAATTCATTGCCGGCGAAGAAGCGGTGGTCTACGTGGCCGGTCTAGCGCCGGATACACCCGACGGCATTGAACTGGCCAAGGAGTTGCCGGGCATACCGGGCCATGCGCTGCCGCGCGCCGATCCCGCAGGCTTTCATTTCCAGAAGTGCAGCAAAGGCGACCATCGGGTGACCTGGAAGGCGGGCATCGTCACCCCGCCGCAACGCACCTGGTATTCCAGCCGCGCCCATGGCGATCTGCCCGATGACCAGGCGGCCTTCGCCGACTACTTCAACCTGCTGGCCGGGGCCACGCGCTGCACCCGACTGACCCAGACACCGCAGCCGGCAGCGCGCGGTACGGCGACAGCACCACAGGACAGCGGTGCGGTGCAACTGGAGTGGGCCAGCCTGCCTGACGAAGCGATGCTATCGGCCGCCGCGCTTGGCGCGTCGCCACCGCAACCGGACGGCAGCACCGCGTCGCGCCAGCCAATGCCGATCCGCGTTGGCGTGGTGCACGGCAGCCTGGACTACGCCCGCCACCCGCTGATGGTCGGCCACTACGAGAGCGATGGCCTTTATTCCGCCGAGAAGTACCTCGATCGCAAGCTGAACGGCCAATTGAGCATGCTGCAACAGCTGAGCCTGTATCCCGGCCCGCTGCGCACCAGCACGGTGGTCCACCCCGACAGCGCCGGCCCCGCGGCGCGCCACCCGGGCATCCTGGTGGTCGGCCTGGGCCCCGTAGGCGCCCTCAACGCGGGCGCGCTGGCTGAATCCATCACCCGCGGTGTGCTGCGACTGGTGCTGGATCAGCTGGAACGCGGCCAGGGCGCGCAAGTGGCGCTGTCCAGCCTGCTGATCGGCACCAATGCCCAGGCGCTCTCCAGCCGTGAAAGCCTGTTGGGGCTACTCAACGGCGTGTGGCGCGCCGCGCAGATCATCGCGCGCGACCCCGTGCTCTCCGGCAAGGTGCAATTGCCGGAGCTGGAGATCATCGAAATCTGGGAAGATCGCGCGCTCAACGCCGCGCACGAGCTGCACACGCTGCTGGCGCGCCCCGAGTGGCGCCAGCGCTTTTACTTGGCCGATCCGCCGTTCGAGACGCGAGTCGGCGGCACGGCACGCATTCGCTACGAGGAAACGGCCAGCTGGTGGCAGCGGCTGCGCGTGGTGCGCAACGAATTGGGAGGACTGTCGTATTCGCTGATGGGAACCCGGGCACGTGCCGAAAGCACCCGCGTGGACGTATCGGTCAAGGACATGGCCGAGATCGCCGGCGATGCGCAGGAAAGCCTCAACCCCGAGATCGGCCGCGCGCTGTTCGAACTGCTGCTGCCTTACGAGCTGAAGGACACGCTGGCCCAGTTCGAGGACACCGTGCTGGTGCTGGACGAGGCGACGTCGCGCCTGCCGTGGGAGTTGCTGGTCCCCCCCGGTGAGCACCGCGAACCCGATCGGCCGCTGGCCATCCAGGCGTGCATGCTGCGCCAACGCGAAACCGCCGACTACCGCGCGCTGCCCAAGGCGCCGCTGCGCAATGCCGCGCTGGTTGTCGGTGACCCTTCCCTCAAGGCGGCGTTGCCCGCGCTGGCCGGACTGAAACCGCTGGACGGAGCACGGCGCGAAGCCGAGGAAGTGCAACGGCGGCTGGCGCAGGCCGAGTGGGAGATCAAGGCGCTGCTCGGCGCCGAGGCCAGCGCCATCCGCACCCAGTTGCTGGCTGGCGACTACCGCATCCTGCACCTGGCCGGGCACGGCGTGGTCGATGTCGAGGCCGACAGCGTGGAAGTGCTCGGCACCCGGCTGCCGCTGAAGCAGACCGGCATGGTGCTCAGCCACGGCCGCCTGCTCGGCGCCGCCTATGTGAAGCAG
Organism: Chitinolyticbacter albus; assembly: GCF_024437655.1. Lineage (GTDB taxonomy): Bacteria > Pseudomonadota > Gammaproteobacteria > Burkholderiales > Chitinibacteraceae > Chitinolyticbacter > Chitinolyticbacter albus. The sequence goes on along the minus strand of NZ_JANBVF010000011.1, from coordinate 2,290 downwards.
ATGTCCATCGTGCCCGATCTGGTGTTCATCAACTGCTGCTATTCCGGCCTGGACGGCGCCCGCGAGGGCGCAGCAAGCGATTTCCCCATCCTGGCGGCCAGCCTCGCATCCGCCTTCATGGGGATGGGCGCGCGCGCCGTGGTCGCGGCCGGTTGGGCGGTGGATGACGCCGCCGCATTGGCATTTGCCAGCAGTTTCTACGACAGCATGCTGTCGGGCGAGCGCTTCGGCCAGGCCGTGCTCGCGGCGCGGCAGCGCGTCTATGACGAATTCAGCCAGCAGAACAACACCTGGGGCGCCTACCAATGCTACGGCGACGGCGACTTCCAACTGGCGAGCCGGCACGGGCATGCGCACGATTACGACAACGCCCAGCACGGCACCGACTTCATCTCGCCGCGTGAACTGGCAGCGCGCGTGGCACAGGTTGCCAGCAGCGCCGGCGACCAGGATACCGGCCTGCTGCTGGCGCAACTGAACGACCTGCAACAGCGGGCCACGGCGCAGCAATGGCAGGACAACAGCGCAATCCAGGCTGCATTGGGCGCGGCCTACTACGACCTCGGGCAACCGCAGCTCGCGGCGCAATGCCTGCTGCGCGCGCTAAGCCAGGACGGCTATTCCCAGCTGCGGCTGGAGGATCTGCTCGGGCTGATCGACGCGGTGTCGCAAGGCCCCGACGGTGAGATGCTCGCCTTGCAATTGCTCGACAAGCTCGATGACCTGGAGCGGCTGGCCCTGCGCAACACCGAGCTGGCTTCCCCGGACCAGACGGCAATGCGTACCACGCCGGCGGTCGGCGCGCGCGCCAGCCTGCGTGGCGACATCCTGCTCCAGCGCGCGTTGCGGCTGGGGGCCGCGTCTGATGGATTCCAGGCCACGCTGATCGATGGCCGTAACGCCTACCTGGACTGCGAGGCGGCGCGGGACAGCGAGGAAGATCGCGCCTATGCCACCTCCAGCGTGCTGTTGCTGGAAGGACTGGCCCATCTGCTACCCAATCATGACGACGCGAGCGACCGGCAAGTGGCCGACCTGCTGAAAAAAAGCGTGGAAAGCGCGACGCGCCTGCGCGCGCGCTTTCTCGACCCGACGCGCCCATGCCTGGGATTCTGGGACCACACCAACTCGGCGTCGCTGGGTATCGGTCTTTACCTGAGCGGCAGCGGCGAGCTCAGCGACGAGGAGAGGTCGCTCTTGGCGCAGGCGCGCGAAACGCTGCTCGGCGTACTGATCCGCGGACCGTCACCGCTGGAGCTGAAATGGATGGTGGATCGCTTAACGCTGATCCGACTGGTCTGTGGCCAGGTCGCGCAGACCACGCCTGCCAGCCGGCGCAAGGGCGCGGCGCAAGCGCGCGAGCGGGCGAAGCAACTGGATGCCATGGCCCAGGTGGTGCTGGAGGCTTTTGAGCGCCAGTTGGGTTGAACCGGAAGCGCGCGTCGCAACGGCGCGCGCCCCGATTCACGCAGGCCATCAGGAACGACAAACGCCGAAAGCCAATAAGGCGCGCCCACCACGGCAAAGCCACTCCCCGTGGGCCGTTACGTGTTGATCGGCCGGACATCAGCGCCCCTGCCCTTGGCTCGCGACGGCCAGTCAGGAATACGCCGATTTGATTTAAACTCAACGGCGCCCCGGAAACCGGGTGCGATTCATAGGCCATTGCCTGGGTGAGGCCCGGGGTCCTACGAACAACGGGAAGCATGCACTGGGCGTGCAATCGATAGGTTTTTTGCAAGGGATTGATATGTTGCGACGGCTGGTGGCGCTGGTTTGCTTGGGGTTGCTCGTCATGAGCGGCGGGGTTCTGGCGGCCAAGGCCAAGGCGGTCAAGAGTGACCTGGAGAAGCTCCAAGGCACTTGGGATATCGTCGAGGTGGTGAACAATGGCGCTCAGGTCGCCCAAGACCCAACGCGCCGCGGCCAAGTGGTGTTCAACGGTGCAATGATGACCGTGCAGGAAAGTCCGGATGAAGCGGAACCGCGCAAGTTCCAGTTCACGCTCTATCCGCGCGAAAAGCCGAAAGCGATCGACATGACGACGCAGAATGGGGAATACCAAGGGTCGCTGAACGGGGCGATCTATGAATTGGAGGGGGACACCCTGAAGCTGTGCGCCCCCAATTCTCCGGACGTGGATGAGCGGCCGATGCAATTCAAATCCGAAGAAGGATCAAGCAACGTATTGCTGATCCTCAAGCGGGTGAAGCGATAGAGGGCATGGCGGCGCGCTAATCTGCGGGCAGCGCCTACGGCGCGGTGTTTACATGCGCGTTCCGCCGCGCCC
>NZ_JANBVF010000010.1 GCF_024437655.1 Chitinolyticbacter albus | reverse complement strand
GGCCGATGCAATTCAAATCCGAAGAAGGATCAAGCAACGTATTGCTGATCCTCAAGCGGGTGAAGCGATAGAGGGCATGGCGGCGCGCTAATCTGCGGGCAGCGCCTACGGCGCGGTGTTTACATGCGCGTTCCGCCGCGCCCACGGGTTCATTTCTTTTGCGTCGCCAAAAGAAACGAACCAAAGAAAAGGCGTGCTCTGCATCGCGCGTCGCTAGGCGGTAAAGCCGCCAAGCTTTGGCGTGACCCGCATACGCACCGGCTTTGCCGGTTCCCTCGCTGCGGACAATCGAGTCGGCGCCTGCGGGACTCGCTCGCTTTACTCGCTCAAACATCCTCGGCGAAACCCCGCCCCGCTTGTTCCTCGCTCGGCGCTCCTGAGGGGAATTCGGTTGGTGCGCAATCCGAGGGGTTTTTTTGGCGGCCAGCGAAACACCAACGACTTTCCTCTCTTGGCGTAAGGGCACGAGGAGAGGTTTCACCTAGCAAAAAGCTTGCAGGGAATCGTCCCGCAAATACTGGTGCTTGCTTTTTCCCCCCTGTGCCAGGCGCCGAAGGAGCGGAGCGAGACCTTAGGCTCGCGACCGACTGAGGGCAGCCCGGAGGGCCGCAAGGCGGGGTCGCCTTTTCTTTGGTTCGTTTCTTTTGGCGAAGCAAAAGAAATGAACCCGTCCGCCGGGCGGAACCGGCATAAAAACACCGTGCTGAAAGCACAAAAACATAAAGATAAAACCTTGCATTAACCGCGGTTCTTTGCCTCCCACGCCAATGAAGTCATTATCGAATGGTAGACATTAAATACAAACGACTTCATCAACAGCAAGACATATGCCAGCGATGCATAGATGCTTGCCTCTGAAAATGAGAGCAAGCCACCCTTCAAACCAGGAAAGGTATAACACCTCGCAACCACTTGAGTAAGGACTCCGCTTGGAGCCCCCATCAACAACACCAAGAGGTAACCAAAGCAGAACACGACCGACCAAATAAAAACTTTTATGAAGTTGATATGAGTCACTTGCAAAAGAGTTACGCGCCGACTTTCATCGTAAAACCCCATCATACTCAAGCTTAGTTCTGACCTTGTTAAGGTAGCAAAAACCGTATACCCAGCGATCATAAAACCTAGCATCCCCATAACCCAACCGATAGCATTGGTCGCCAACTGTCGAACATACTCTGAGGAGGAGGCCTGACCCCATATCAACCAAGACGCCATTGCATATGCAAACACCAAAATAGGGACTGCTAAATTAAACTTACCCAGACGAACTCGCCAAGACAATTTAAATATGTCAAATATATTCTTCTCTCGAAGAAAGTCTTCAGGGGTATACTCCCTTTGCTCGTAGTCAGACATCCCCCTCTCCCTCAATCGGATAAATCTCGGCTATCTGTTCTATTTTTTCTTCAACTTGCTCAAGGTCTACAATCGAAGGGGGACGGAAAATTCTCGCCTCCAACAACGCCTTGAATTTTTGAAACATTGCTCGAGCCGCTTGGATAGGGTGAACTATTTCAACACCGAGGGGAACTGTGTATTTCGCATCATCATTTTGAACTGATAACCTTCCCCCACCTTGATCTTGCCCCACAATAGTGAACTCTACATTCTGATCCTCAATGGCAGAAGAGACTACATTTCTTGCCCCCTCCTTATCCAAGCCCGCAGAATTTTGAAAAACCACCTTTCCAGATGAGTCCCCCAGAACGGCCTGATTTCGCCGCATCTCTCGAAACAAGATACTGGAATCATTCTCATCATTTGGCTTTATTATTTTCAAGCCAATTGTTTCAATTTTATGATATCGACCCAAAAACCTTTCGATATCATCATTATCAGAAACCAGTGGAATCACCTTCAGCTCGGGTTTCGGATAAAAGTCCTCCAGCCGCTTCCTAAGCTCCGCTTTGGAGGCTCTATCAAGGCCTACGGAGCCTTTATCGAACTCCTCTTTTAGGAATGTCTTCCATGACCTCTTTAGGAAATTTTCCACCGTAGTTCTAAAAGCGTCCACACCCGGCGCACCTGGCATTTCTCGAAGAAACATTAAACGGTGGCTCTTCAATAGCAATGCAAACAAACTTGAAGGACAATTAGCCAACTCAGCCGGATCATCTATAAGCTCCCCTTCTTCGAACCGTTGGTGTCGAATAATTCTCTCGTCTTTAATGATTCTCCCAACGATAGCCGGCTCGAACTCATCCCTGCCAACATTTACCAATGAGCATTTATGGAGCATATATGTCGAGTTCCCATATTTTCTGCCCCACCGCTCAAAAAAAGCTGCATATACAATTTGATGAAAAACGTCTAAGAATTTTAATTCTCCAACATGTAGTATGAAGTTCGCAAATTCTACTTTCTTTTGAAATCGGCTCATCGAAATCCCCCCCAAAAAAAAGGGGCAGCAAATGCCACCCCTTCATTTAACTCTGCAAATATCGAATCAATCCCAGTTCAACGCCCCACCCGTCTGATATTCCGTCACCCGCGTCTCGAAGAAGTTTTTCTCTTTCTTCAAGTCGATCATCTCGCTCATCCACGGGAACGGGTTGGTTACACCGGGGTACAGCGTATCCAGACCAATCTGCTGCAGACGGCGGTTGGCGATGAAGCGCAGGTATTCCTTGAACTGGGCGGCATTGAGGCCCAGCACGCCGCGCGGCATGGTGTCCTCCGCGTAGGCGTATTCCAGTTCCACCGCGTGCTTGAACAGCTCAACGATTTCAGCCTTGAAGCTGTCGGTCCACAGCTGCGGGTTTTCCATCTTGATGGTGTTGATCAGATCGATGCCGAAATTGCAGTGCATCGATTCGTCACGCAGGATGTACTGGTATTGCTCGGCGGCGCCGGTCATCTTGTTCTGGCGGCCCAGTGCCAGGATCTGCACGAAACCCACATAGAAGAACATGCCTTCCATGATGCAGGCGAACACGATCAGCGATTTGAGCAGCTGTTGATCCGTCTCCAGCGTGCCGGTCTTGAAGTTGGGATCAGTCAGCACATCGATAAAGGGGATGAGAAATTCATCCTTGTTACGAATGCTGGCCACTTCGTGATAGGCGTTGAACACCTCGCCTTCGTCCAGGCCCAGCGATTCCACGATGTACTGGTAGGCGTGGGTATGAATGGCTTCGTCGAAGGCCTGGCGCAGCAGGAACTGGCGGCATTCCGGGCTGGTGATGTGGCGATAGGTGCCGAGCACGATGTTGTTGGCGGCGAGGCTGTCGGCGGTGACGAAGAAGCCCAGGTTGCGCTTGACCAGGCGCTTTTCGTCCTCGCTCATGCCGTTGGGGCTCTTCCACAGCTCGATATCGCGCTGCATGTTCACTTCCTGCGGCATCCAGTGGTTGGCGCACTGGGCCAGATACTTCTCCCACGCCCACTTGTGCTTGAACGGCACCAGCTGGTTCACATCGGTGGTGCCGTTGATCACGCGCTTGTCGACCACATTGACGCGGCCACTGGCGGCTGGGGCGGCGGGCTGGGCAGCCGGTTGGGGCTGGGCCGGGCGCGGTACGGGAGCGGCGGTGGCGATATCGTCGTCGAAGCTGAGCATGGATGAGTCCTCGTGTTGCTATGGATGGTGCGGGCGCTTAACGTTGCGCGCCGGAAATCGGGTGGAAATCGATATTGCTGGTGTCGGTAACGCCCCACAGCACCTGGGCATGGTTCAGATCGCGGCGCCGGGTGTCGGCGACAGTCATGTCCGACTGGAAATTCAGGTTTAGCTGCACCTGGCCCAGGTAGGTCACGCGGCCGGGGGCGACGGTGAATGGGGTGTTCATCGGGAAGTTCACATGGCGATACATGCGCCAGCCGCCGATGTCCTCGGTCCAGCCACCCCAGGCCTGGACGATGCGGTAGTCACCCGCGGGCAGCGGGACCACGAACAAGCGGCCCTTGCCGTCGGATTCGTCGCCCGGCGCGCGGATGTAATCGGTGAGCTCGCGCGCCATCACCGTGGCCTTGCCGCCGGGGCCGACGATATCGACGGCGGCCTCACCGGTGTCGTCAAAGGCCAGTGTCGTCATGGTGACCGCGATCATGGCGGCCCCCTGCCCCGGCTGCAGCGCGATGCGGCCACTGGTATCGACGGGCGGGCGCAGGCTGGCACAGGCAGTGAGCAGTAGCGCGGCAATCACGATCAGCAGTCGTTGCATGACGATTTCTCCTGGGGCATCCAGCTCAGACCACGGTCCGGCACGAAGGTTGTTCCGCCTGGGATATCTGCCTCAATACGGGTAAGGCAAGCCTGCGGGCTGCGGGATGCGGCCTTGCAGGTTGCTCATGTCGTTGATCTGGGCCTCTTGCGCCAGCGCGTAGAAATCCCGCGCACGCTGGTCGGAAAACACCGCGATCGGCGTGCCGTCGACCACCACGTGCAGGTTGCCAAGGTAAGCCACCTCGTTGGGCGCGATGGCAAAGCGCTGCCCCAGCGGCACCCAGAATTCGCGCTTCTTGCCGCCTTCGGCCGGCTCGTAGCTGCCCGTCACATGGCGCAGCACAAAAGGGCCGGGCGGCAGGCTGATCTGCAGCAGCTTGCCGATGGCTTCGGGCTGGCCGCCGAAATTGGCGATGCGCTCGCCCGCCGTCACCGTGATCTTCTGCACGCCGCCCGGGCCCTCGAACACGAGGGTGGCGAAGCCATCGTCGGCATCGGGCGGTGCCGACAGCGTGATCGACAGCAGCGCCAACGCGCGGCCTTCGGGCGCGGCGAGGCGCGTCAGTTCAACCGGCTTGGCCGGCTCCGCGGGCGCTGCGGCGGCCGCTTCCGGCGCCGGTGCGGGGGTGGGCGCCGGGGCGTCTTCCGCCTGCGCCAGCGTGGCCAGCAGCAAGGCGGCCAACGCGTATCGGGGTGACATCATGCTCGCTCCATCCATTTTTGGTTTTGTTGCCGCATCGGGGCTGGGGCCAACCGCGATGCGGCAACACGCTGGACGAACCAGCGTGCCCCGGCGCCGCGCGGCTGCACGGCGCCGGGACGGAACCCGCTTACTGGCAGGCCTCGCACTCAGGATCATCGATACTGCAGAACTTGGCACCGTCGGCCGCACCGTCGCCAGCGCCTTCGCTGATCGCAGGCGCGACTGGCGCTGCCGGGGCGGCCACCGCGCTGATGCCGCTACCTGCCGCTACGGCGTTCAGCTCGCCGCCGCGGCCGGTCGACTTCTCGGCGCTCGATGCCGACAGCGTGCGCAGGTAATAAGTGGTCTTCAGGCCACGGATCCAGGCGTGCTTGTAGAGCTCGTCCAGCTTCTTGCCCGAGGCGCCGCCCATGTAGATGTTGAGCGACTGCGCCTGGTCGATCCATTTCTGCCGACGCGATGCGCATTCCACCAGCCAGATCGGGTCCATTTCGAAGGCCGTGGCGTACAGCGCGCGCAGGTCTTCCGGAATGCGATCGATGCGGGCCACCGAGCCGTCGAAATACTTCAGGTCCGAGATCATCACCTCGTCCCACAGGCCGCGCTCCTTCAGATCGCGCACCAGGTACTCGTTGATCACGGTGAATTCGCCCGACAGGTTCGATTTCACGAACAGGTTCTGGTAGGTCGGCTCGATCGACGCCGATACGCCGACGATGTTGGCAATGGTCGCGGTCGGGGCGATCGCCAGGCAGTTGCTGTTGCGCATGCCGTAGCTGGCGATGCGCTCACGCAGCGCGGACCAATCGAGGCGCTCGCTGGTATCCACTTCCAGGAAGCCGCCGCGCTCCTCGGCCAGCAATTTGAGCGAATCGTGCGGCAGGATGCCGCGATCCCACAGGCTGCCCTTGAAGCTCGGGTAAGTACCGCGCTCCTGGGCAAGCTCGGTCGAGGCCCAGTAGGCGTGATAGGCGATCAGCTCCATCGACTGGTCGGCGAACTCGACGGCGGCGTCCGAACCGTACGGGGTGCGCAGCATATAGAGCGCATCCTGGAAGCCCATGATGCCCATGCCCACCGGGCGATGCTTCAGGTTGGAATTGCGCGCCTTGCGTACCGGGTAGTAGTTGATATCGATCACGTTGTCGAGCATGCGCATCGCGGTCTTCACGGTGCGGGCAAGCTTCTCGGAATCGAGCTGGCCATCCTTCAAGTGGTTGACCAGGTTGACCGAACCCAGGTTGCAGACGGCGATTTCGCTGTCGTTGGTGTTGAGCGTGATCTCGGTGCACAGGTTGGAGCTGTGAACCACGCCGACGTGCCGCTGCGGGCTGCGGATGTTGCACGGGTCCTTGAAGGTGAACCAGGGATGACCGGTCTCGAACAGCATGGTCAGCATCTTGCGCCACAGCGTAAGCGCCGGCAGCTTCTTGGCCACCTTCATCTCGCCACGCGCGGCTTTTTCTTCGTAGCGCAGGTAGGCGGTCTCGAAGTCGCGGCCATACAGGTCGTGCAGGTCGGATGCCTCGGACGGCGACAGCAGCGTCCAGTCGCCGCCTTCCATCACCCGCTTCATAAAGAGGTCGGGGATCCAGTTGGCGGTGTTCATGTCGTGAGTACGACGGCGATCGTCACCGGTGTTCTTGCGCAGCTCGAGGAATTCCTCGATGTCGGCGTGCCAGGTTTCCAGGTAGGCGCAGACGGCGCCCTTGCGCTTGCCGCCCTGGTTTACGGCCACGGCGGTGTCGTTCACCACCTTGAGGAAGGGCACGATGCCCTGCGATTTGCCGTTGGTGCCCTTGATATGGCTGCCCAGCGCGCGCACCGGGGTCCAGTCGTTGCCGAGGCCGCCGGCGAACTTGGACAGCAGCGCGTTTTCTTTGAGCCCCTCGTAGATGCCGTCGAGGTCATCGGCGATGGTGGTCAGGTAGCACGACGACAGCTGGCTGCGGCGGGTGCCGGAGTTGAACAGCGTCGGGGTCGAGCTCATGAAATCGAAGGTGGACAGCACGTTGTAGAATTCGATGGCGCGCGCTTCGCGGTCCACCTCGTTCAGCGCCAGGCCCATGGCCACGCGCATATAGAACGCTTGCGGCAGCTCGATGCGGGTGCCTTCCACGTGCAGGAAGTAGCGATCGAACAGCGTCTGCAGGCCCAGGTAGCCGAACTGGTAGTCGCGCTCGTGCTTGAGTGCGGCGCCCAGGCGCGCCAGGTCGAACTGGGCGAGCTTTTCGTCCAGCAGTTCGGCCTCGATACCGCGCTTGATGAAGCGTGGGAAATAGTCGGCGTAGCGCTCGGCCATCTCTTCGTGGCTGGCTTCCTCGCCCAGCACTTCACGGCGCAGGATGTTGAGCAGCAGGCGGGCGGTGACGAAGCTGTAGGCCGGCTCCTGCTCGATCAGCGCGCGGGCGGACAGCACAGCAGATTTGCGCACTTCCTCGGCCGGCACGCCGTCGTACAGGTTCTTCAGCGTTTCGGCGAGCACGGCACCCTGGTCGGTCACCGCTTCGAAGCCGGAGCAAGCCGAGGCGATCAGTGCCTTGAGCTTGGAAAGATCGAGCGGACGGCTGCTGCCGTTCTCGTACTTCACGTTCAGCTCGACCAGCTGCTCGCCCGATTCTTCGGCCTTGGCGGCGCGCTCTGCTGCGCGGCGCTCGCGGTAGATCACGTAGGCACGCGCCACGTCGTGCTCGCCGGCGCGCATCAGCGCCAGTTCCACCTGGTCCTGGATATCTTCGATATGGATGGCGCCGCCTTCGGGCTTGCGACGCATCAGCGCGTTCACCACCGAATCGGTCAATGCCGCCACGCGTTCGCGCACCGCTGCCGAGGATGCCGCATGGCTACCCTGCACCGCGATGAACGCCTTGGTCACCGCCACCGAGATCTTGGACGGTTCGAACCCGACCACCGAGCCATTGCGGCGTATGGTCTTGTAGTTGGCGTATTGGTTGGGGGTGCTGTCGAGGGTATCGTTCATGCGGCTTCCAGTGGTGCTATCCAGCGCGGCATACATGCTCGGCTCCTTGTTGTAGATGGGCCAGGAATGAGAATGTGGACAAACTGTGGGTGGATTGTGAACACAACATATAGTGGTGCCACGACCCGGCTGACACAAATACTAGGGGAAAGCGGCGTACTGGCGCAACACGGAACAGCTGTGTTAAGCCGATCAGTGGTTGCTAATTGAGGCGGCTTCAAGGCAAAGCCAATGGCCACCGCAGTTCGGGGCATGTTGCAGTAAAACGACAGCCCCAGCGGAGCCGCCAGCCGGACTGTTGCGCCTTTTTCACACCCAGCCAGACGGCTGCGCCCAGGGCCAGCACGGCATAAAAAAACGCCACCCGGAGGTGGCGTTTTTCGTCGCACAGCAGGCCAGTTACTTGATCATGCCCTTGGACTTCAGCAGCTCGAACATGGTCTTGCCCAGTTCGGCCGGGCTGCGGGTGTAGGCGATGCCCGCGCGCTCGAACGCGGCGAACTTTTCCTCGGCCGTGCCCTTGCCGCCGGAGATGATGGCGCCCGCGTGGCCCATGCGCTTGCCCTTGGGAGCGGTGACACCGGCGATGTAGCCCACCACCGGCTTCTTCACGTAGCTCTGGGCGAACTCGGCTGCCTCTTCCTCGGCCGAACCGCCGATCTCGCCGATCATGATGATGGCGTCGGTATCCGGATCATCCTGGAACAGCTTGAGCGCATCGATGTGCGAGGTGCCCGGGATCGGGTCGCCGCCGATGCCGATGCAGGTCGATTGGCCCAGGCCCAGCGCGGTGGTCTGCGCCACCGCTTCATAGGTCAGGGTGCCCGAGCGCGACACGATGCCGATGCGGCCCGGCTGGTGGATGTGCCACGGCATGATGCCGATCTTGCACTCGCCCGGGGTGATGATGCCGGGGCAGTTCGGGCCGATCAGGCGGATGCCGGCTTCGTCGACGGCCTTCTTCACGTACAGCATGTCGATGGTCGGCACGCCTTCGGTGATGCAGACCACCAGCTTCACGCCGCTATCGATCGCTTCGAGGATGGAATCCTTGGCGAACGGTGCCGGCACGTAGATCACCGAGGCGTCAGCCCGGGTTTCGCGCACGGCTTCCTTCATGGTGTTGAACACCGGCAGGCCCAGGTGTTCGGAACCGCCCTTGCCCGGGGTGACGCCACCGACCACCTTGGTGCCGACCTTCAGCGCCTGTTCGGCGTGGAACGTGCCGTTCTTGCCAGTGAAGCCTTGCACCAGCACCTTTGTATCTTTGTTGACCAAAACGCTCATGGGTTTATTCCTTATCCGTATGCAGGTGATCAGGCCAGGGCGGCGACGATCTTCTCGGCCGCGTCGTTGAGGCCCTGGGCCGAAGTCAGCTTGAGACCGGATTCGTCGAGGATCTTGGCGCCGAGCTCAGCGTTGTTGCCTTCCAGGCGAACCACCACCGGCACCGTCACATTCACTTCCTTCACCGCGGCAATGATGGCCTCGGCGATCATGTCGCAGCGCACGATCCCGCCGAAGATGTTGATCAGCACGCCCTTCACCGATTCGTCGGCGAGGATCAGCTTGAAGGCCTCGATCACGCGCTCCTTGGTGGCGCCGCCGCCGACGTCCAGGAAGTTGGCCGGCTGGCCACCCTTGAGCTTGATGATGTCCATGGTGGCCATTGCCAGGCCCGCGCCATTCACCATGCAGCCGATATTGCCTTCGAGTGCCACGTAGTTCAGCTCGAACTCGGACGCCTTCACTTCGCGCTCGTTTTCCTGGCTCTTGTCGCGTTGCGCCAACAGCTTGGGGTGGCGATACAGCGCGTTGGAATCCAGGTTGATCTTGCCGTCGACGCAAGCCAGTTCGCCGTTTTCACGCAGCGCCAGCGGGTTCACTTCGAACAGGGCGAAATCGTTCTCGATGAAGGCTTGGGCAGCGCCCAGGAACAGCTTGGTGAACGCAGCCACCTGCGGGCCTTGCAGGCCGAGCGCGAACGCGGCATCACGGCCCTGGAACGGCTGCGCGCCAACGAGCGGATCGATCTCGATCTTGATGATCTTTTCCGGGGTTTCCTCGGCCACCTTCTCGATCTCGACACCGCCTTCGGTGGAGACCATGAACACGACGCGCTGGCTGGAGCGATCGACCACGGCGCCCAGGTACAGCTCGCGCTGTACCGGGTACATGTCTTCACACACCAGCACCGAGTGCACCGGCTGGCCGGCCGCGTCGGTCTGGTAGGTGATGAGATTGGTGCCGATCAGCGTCTTGGCGACTTCAGCCGCTTCTTCGCGGCTCTTGACCACCTTGACGCCGCCGGCCTTGCCGCGGCCACCGGCGTGGACCTGGGCCTTGACCACGGCGAACTTGCCGCCGAGGGTGTCGTAAGCGGCAGCCGCTTCTTCGGCCGACCTGGCCAGGATGCCCTTCTGGACCGGCAGGCCGTATTGCGCCAGCAGTTCCTTGGCTTGGTATTCATGCAGATTCATCGTTGTTCCTTTGTAACCAGGCTTGTGAAACGTGAAACGTGAACCGTGATGGTGAAACGCTAGCCGCTGCACCTTTCACTTTTCACCTCTCACAGCATTTAGCTATGCAAACCACGCTTGTCGACGCCGAGCGCTGCTTCGTGCATCGCTTCGGACAAGGACGGGTGGGCGTGGACGATACGGGCGAGATCTTCCGAGCTGGCGTTGAACTCCATCGCCACCACGGCCTCGGTGATCAACTCCGAGGCGAACGGGCCGATGATGTGCACGCCGAGAATGCGGTCGGTCTTGGCATCGGCCAGCATCTTGACGAAGCCGGCGGTTTCACCGAGGCCCAGCGCGCGACCGTTCGGGCTGAACGGGAACTGGCCCTTGCGGTACTCGATGCCTTCCTGCTTCAGCTGTTGCTCGGTCTTGCCGACCCAGGCCATTTCCGGGCTGGTGTAGATCACCCACGGCACGGTGTTGAAGTCGATATGCGGATGCTGGCCGGCGATACGCTCGGCCACCGCCACGCCCTCTTCGGAGGCCTTGTGCGCCAGCATCGGGCCGCGCACCACGTCACCCACCGCCCACAGGTTGGGCAGGCTGGTACGGCATTCGTCGTCGACGACGATGAAGCCGCGCTCGTCCGTCGGCAGACCCACGGCGTCGCTGGCGAGGTTCCAGGTATTGGGCACGCGGCCGATGGAGACGATCAGCTTGTCGAAGGTCTCGCTGTGTTCCTTGCCTTCGCTGTCGGCGTAGCTCACCTTGACGTTGTTCTTGCCCGGCTTCACTTCGGCGATCTTCACGGAGGTGCTGATCTTGAGGCCCAGGTCCTTGGTGAAGATCTTCTGCGCTTCGCGGGCGATCGCCTCGTCGGCGGCGAGCAAAAAGCCCGGCGCGGCTTCGAGCACCGTCACGTCGGCGCCCAGGCGCTTCCAGACCGAGCCCATTTCCAGGCCGATCACGCCGGCGCCGATCACGCCCAGCTTCTTGGGCACTTCGGGAATCGCCAGCGCACCCTCGTTGTCGAGGATCAGCTTGTTGTCGGTCGGCGCGCCCGGCAGCTGGCGCGGCACGGAGCCCGTGGCAATGATCACGTGGGTGGCGGTCACCGTCTCGGTGTTCTCGCCCGCCACTTCAATCTGCCACGTGCCATCCTTGTGCGCCAACAGCTTGCCGTGGCCGAACAGCGCGGCCACCTTGTTCTTCTTCAACAGGTAGGCCACGCCCTGGGTCAGCTTGGCGACGATGCCGTCCTTGCGCTCCAGCATCTTCTTCACGTCGAACTTGGCACCAGTCACCGAGATGCCGTGCGCTTCGAACTTGTGCTCGATGCGCTCCCAGTTCTCGGACGATTCCAGCAGTGCCTTCGAAGGAATGCAGCCGACGTTAAGGCAGGTGCCGCCCAGGCTCTGCTTGCCTTCCTGGTTCTTGAATTCGTCAACGCAGGCGGTCTTGAAACCCAGCTGCGCGGCGCGGATCGCGGCGACGTAGCCGCCGGGGCCACCACCGATGACGACGACGTCGAATTGTTGAGGCATGGTGAAAACCTTGTGAGGTGTCAGGTGTGAGGCATAGCCACTCACACCCGCTAGTCTATGGCGCTAAGGGTGGGGACGAAGAGCGAAAAACCCAGGCTCCCCAGTCCTCGCCCCGAAATCCAATTACAGATCCAGCAGCAGACGCGCCGGGTCTTCGATCGCTTCCTTGACCGCCACCAGGCTCAGCACGGCTTCGCGGCCATCGATGATGCGGTGGTCGTACGATTGCGCCAGATACATCATCGGGCGCACCACGATCTCGCCGTTCTCGACCACGGCACGCTCCTTGGTCGCGTGCATGCCCAGGATGGCCGATTGCGGCGGGTTGATGATGGGGGTCGACATCATCGAGCCGAAGGTGCCGCCGTTGGAGATGGTGTAGGTGCCACCGGTAAGCTCTTCAATGCCCAGCTTGCCTTCCTGCGCGCGCTTGCCAAAGTCGGCGATGGTCTTCTCGATGTCAGCCAGGCTCAGCTGGTCGGCGTTGCGGATCACCGGCACCACGAGGCCACGCGGCGAGCCGACAGCCACGCCGATATCGAAGTAGCCGTGGTAGACGACGTCGTTGCCGTCGACCGAGGCGTTCACGATCGGGTACTTCTTCAGCGCGGCCACCACGGCCTTCACGAAAAAGCCCATGAAGCCCAGCTTCACGCCGTGCTCCTTCTCGAAGCGGTCCTTGTACTTGTTGCGCAGGTCCATCACCGGCTTCATGTTCACTTCGTTGAAGGTGGTGAGGATGGCGTTGGTCTGTTGTGATTGCAGCAGGCGCTCGGCCACGCGCTGGCGCAGGCGGCTCATCGGCACGCGCTGCTCAGGGCGATCGCCCTGAGCCACGGCCACGGGCGCTGCGGCCGGCGCCGGTGCAGCGGCGGGCTTGCTGCCGCCGGCGATGGCATTCTGCACGTCTTCCTTCAGCACGCGACCACCACGGCCCGAGCCTTCCACCTTGGATAGGTCAACCTGGTTGTCGGCGGCCAGCTTCTTGGCGGCCGGCATCACGGCAGTGCCAAAGCCGACCGAGGCCGGATCGACGCCGGCTGCGGAGGCAGCGGCCTCGACGCGCTTCGTTTCCTGCGCGGGCGTAGGCGCAGCCGGGGACGGTGCGGCGGCGCCGGTGGCGGCCTCGGTATCGATGGTGGCGATCACTTCGTTGCTGGTCACGGTGTCGCCGTCCTTCTTGACGATGGACACCAGCACGCCAGCCTGCGGCGCGGTGATTTCGAGCACGACCTTGTCGGTCTCGATATCGATCAGGTTCTCGTCACGGGCAACCGCTGCACCTGCTTTCTTCTTCCATTGCAGCAGCGTCGCTTCGGACACCGATTCCGGCAGCTGCGGCACCTTGATTTCTACGATCATCTTCAAATACTCCGTTGGCTCTTGCTCGAGACAAGACGCGGCGGCACCTGCCGCCGCGCGGGGTTTACAGCGTCATGGCCTCGTCGAGGAAGGCCTTGAGCTGGGCGGTGTGTTTGCTCATGTAGCCGACCGCCGGCGATGCCGACGACTGGCGACCGGCGTACAGCAATTCCTGCTTGGGATTCATCGTGCCTTCGAGGCGGTGACGGATCTGGTTCCAGGCGCCCTGGTTGCGCGGCTCTTCCTGTACCCACATCACCTCACGGGCGTTCGGATACTTGGCGAGTTCGGCCTGCAGTTCCTCGGTCGGGAACGGATAGAGCTGTTCGATACGCACGATGGCGATGTCCTTGACCTCGCGCTCCTTGCGGGCGTTGTCGAGGTCGTAATACACCTGGCCGGCGCAGATGACGACGCGCTTGACCTTCTTGGCGTCGAGCTGGACCGGATCGCCGATCACATTGCGGAATTCACCGCTGGCCAGATGCTCGATCGGGCTGGACGCGAGCTTGGCCTTCAACAGGCGCTTGCTCATGATGATGACGAGCGGCTTGCGGACCGGGCGCAGCATCTGGCGACGCAGCATGTGGAACATCTGCGCGGCCTCGGTCGGCTGCACCACCTGGATGTTGTGCTCGGCACACAGCTGCAGGTAGCGCTCGACGCGCGCCGAGCTGTGCTCCGGGCCCTGGCCGTCGTAGCCATGTGGCAGCATCATGGTCAGGCCGCACAAACGGCCCCACTTGGTTTCGCCCGAGGTGATGAACTGGTCGATCACCACCTGCGCGCCGTTGGCGAAGTCGCCGAACTGCGCTTCCCAGATGGTGAGCTCTTCCGGTGCCGAGCAGGCGTAGCCGTATTCGAACGCCAGCACCGCTTCCTCGTTGAGGATGGAGTCGATCACCAGGAAGTGCGCCTGGTTGTCCGACAGGTGTTGCAGCGGGGTGTAAGCGCCCTCGTCCCACTTCTCGCGGTTCTGGTCGTGCAGCACGGCGTGGCGGTGGTTGAACGTGCCGCGGCCCGAATCCTCGCCTGAGATGCGCACGGCGAAGCCTTCGGTCAACAGCGTGGCATACGCCAGATGCTCGGCCATGCCGAAATCGACGCCGGCGTTGCCAGCGGCCATCTCGCGGCGCTCGTTGATGATCTTCTCGACCGTGTTGCGCAGCTTGAAGCCCTCGGGCGTCGAAGTGAACTTCTCGGTGAGGCGCACCAGATCGGCCTGCGGCACGGCGGTCGTCACCGGCGTGCGCCAGTGGTTGCCCATGTACTTGGCAAAATCGATCGCGAAATTGCGCTTGTAATCGGTCAGCGTGGTCTGCTCGACATGCTCGCCGCGATCGAGCGCATCGCGATACGCCTGGATCAGGCCATCGGCCTCGCCGGCGGTAACGATGCTCTCGGCGATCAGGCGATCGGCGTACTTCTTGCGCACGCCCGGATGCGCGGCGATCTTGCGGTACATCATCGGCTGCGTCACGTACGGGTCATCGGCCTCGTTGTGGCCATGCTTGCGGAAGCAGACCAGATCGATCACCACGTCCTTGTGGAACTGCTTGCGATAGGCGAGCGCCGCTTCGACCACGAAACACACCGCTTCCGGGTTGTCGCCGTTCACGTGGATGATCGGCGCCTCGATCATCTTGGCGATGTCGGTGCAATACAGCGTCGAGCGATTGTCGCGGATGTCCGAGGTGGTGAAACCCACCTGGTTGTTGATCACGATGTGCACCGTGCCGCCCGTGCCATAGCCACGGGTCTGCGACAGGTTGAACGTACCCTGGTTGGTACCGAGGCCAATGAAGGCCGAATCGCCGTGCACCAGCACCGGCAGCACCTGCCCGCCGCTCTTGTCGCCGCGGCGCTGCTGGCGCGCGCGCACCGATCCTTCGACCACCGGGTTGACGATCTCGAGGTGGGACGGGTTGAACGCCAGCGAGAGGTGGATCGGGCCGCCCGGCGTTGGGATATCGGCCGAGAAACCGTTGTGGTACTTCACGTCGCCCGAGGGCAGATCGGTGGTCGGGCGGCCTTCGAATTCACTGAACAGTTCGCGCGGCAACTTACCCAGCGTGTTGACCAGGATGTTGAGCCGGCCACGGTGGGCCATGCCGATCACCATTTCCTGCACGCCATCGCGACCGGCGCCCTGCACCAGCTGGTCCATCGCGGCGATGAAGCTGTCACCGCCTTCGAGCGAGAAGCGCTTCTGGCCAACGTACTTGCGATGCAGATACTGCTCCATCGTTTCGGCGGCGGTCACCTGCTTGAGGATGCGTTTTTTCTGCTCGGCGCTGAAGTTGGGGGTCGACAGCGAACTTTCGAAGTGCCCCTGCACCCACATCCGCTCTTCAGTGCTAGTCATATGCATCGATTCGACGCTGATATGGCCGCAGTAGATCTGGCGCAGGCGCGAGATGATGTCGGACAGCGGTGCGTTCTCAGGCCCCGCCAGGTTGCCGCAATTGAACTGGACTGCCATGTCGGCGCTGGAGAGATCGTAATAGCCCGGATCGAGCTCGGGCACCGGTGCCATGTCCATGCGCGCCAGCGGATCGAGATCGGCCGCGCGGCTGCCGAGCAGGCGGTAGGCGTTGATCAGGCGCAGCACGGCCACCTGCTTGCGGCTGGCCTCGCGCTCGGCCGCCACGTCGCGCACCGCAGCCAAGCGCGGCTGACGTGCCAGGCGGATGAACGACTCCTCGATCGGCGCACGCGCGATATCGCGCTCGTTGCCACCGTCGGTCTGTTGCAGCTTGTCGAAGTAATCACGCCATTTGGGGTCGATGGCGGCCGGATCGGCGAGATACTGTTCGTACAGATCCTCGACGAACGGGGCATTCCCACCAAACAGATGGGAATTCAGTTCCAGTTCTTTCATCATGATGCGGGACTATCCTTGAGCCGGCATGCGCCGGCTGCAAACCTGTCTTTGAGCAAACCCTGGGTCATGCTGCGCCGCCGTGCGTTGCGGCGGCGCTGTTAGGCAATCACGCTTACTTGCGGTCGGTCACGGCCACGTAATCGCGACGCTTCGCGCCGGTATAGAGCTGGCGCGGACGGCCGATCTTCATGCCCGGATCCGAGATCATCTCGTTCCAGTGGCTGATCCAGCCCACGGTGCGGGCGAGCGCAAAGATCACGGTGAACATCGACACCGGGATGCCGAGCGCAGTCAGCACGATGCCCGAGTAGAAATCGACGTTCGGGTAGAGCTTGCGCTCGATGAAGTACGGATCGCTCAGCGCGATTTCCTCGAGCTTCATCGCCAGCTGGAATTGCGGATCGTCACGCAGGCCGAGCTCGTTCAATACCTCGTCGCAGGTCTGCTTCATGATCTTGGCGCGCGGATCGAAGTTCTTGTACACGCGGTGACCGAAGCCCATCAGCTTGTGGGTCTTGGCCTTCACGCCTTCCATGAACGCCGGCACGTTGTCGACCGAACCGATCTCGTCGAGCATTTTCAGCACGGCTTCGTTGGCGCCACCGTGCGACGGGCCCCACAGGCAGGCGATGCCGGCGGCGATGCAGGCGAACGGGTTGGCGCCCGAGGAGCCGGCCAGGCGCACGGTCGACGTGGAGGCGTTCTGCTCGTGATCGGCATGCAGCGTGAAGATGCGGTCGAGCGCGCGCACCAGCACCGGGTTCGGCGTGTAGTTCTCGCACGGCGTCGAGAACATCATGTGCAGGAAGTTGGCGGTATAGGAGAGCTCGTTCTTCGGGTAGTTGAACGGCAGGCCCTGGTTATAGCGGTAGCACATGGCGGCGATCGTCGGGATCTTGGAGATCAGGCGATAGATCGCGACCTTGCGGTGCTCCGGATCATTGATGTCGAGGCTGTCTTGGTAGAACGCGGAGAGCGCGCCGACGACACCGACCATCATGGCCATCGGGTGAGCATCGCGGCGGAAACCGTTGAAGAAGCGGGTCAGCTGGTCGTGGACCATGGTGTGCTTCATCACGGTCTTTTCGAATTCGACCTTCTGCGCGGCATTCGGCAATTCGCCATACACCAGGACGTAACACACCTCGAGGTAGTCGCTGTGCTCGGCAAGCTGCTCGATCGGGTAGCCGCGATAGTAGAGCTGGCCTTCATCGCCATCGATGAAGGTGATCTTGGATTCGCACGACGAGGTGGCGAGGAAACCCGGATCGAAGGTGAACATGCCCGTCTTGGAGAACGCGCGGATATCGACCACGGACGGGCCGAGCGTACCTGGCAGAACCGGCAGCTCGATGGTCTGGTCGCCGTTGTAGGTCAGAGTCACTTTGTTTGCCATCTGATGGGGCTCCTGGGTAGTAACCTCGGCCGTAGCCGACTTTATCGTTGTGCGGCGCGGATGCGCGCGATGATTGGCCAAAGCCGTGGGTTCGGGCACTCGGACCTGCCGTTCAGGTAATCGAGCAGGTCGTTGTCCGGGTATTGCAGCAGCTCGCGGTACAGCACGAGCTCGGGTTCGGTCAGCTGCGGCAAGTCCTCGGCGACGAAGCGCTCCAGCTGCAGGTCGAGTTCCAACAGCCCGCGGCGCGAGCGCCAGACGATGCGCTTGAGTTCGACTTCATCCACAGTGTCACTGCCTTCGCGCCGCCAGGCGCCTTTGTTGCAAAGCCCGCGAGCGGGCGGCGTTGCCGTCAGGCGATGCGCTTGACCATCAGATCCTTGATCTTGCCGATCGCCTTGGTCGGATTGAGCTCCTTGGGGCAGACATCGACGCAGTTCATGATGGTGTGGCAGCGGAACAGCCGGTAAGGATCTTCCAGATTGTCCAGGCGCTCGTTGGTCGCGGTATCGCGGGTATCGGCAATGAAGCGGTACGCCGCCAACAGGCCGGCCGGGCCGACGAACTTGTCCGGGTTCCACCAGAACGACGGACAGGAGGTGGAGCAGCACGCGCACAGGATGCACTCGTACAGACCATCGAGCTCCTTGCGGTCTTCCTGGTTCTGCAACCGCTCGCGATCGGGCGCAGGCGTGTCGTTCTGCAGATAGGGCTTGATCGAGTGGTACTGCTTGAAGAACTGCGTCATGTCGACGATCAGGTCGCGCACCACCGGCAGGCCCGGCAGCGGGCGGATCTGGATCGGCTGCTTCAGGTCGTCCACATCGGTAATGCAGGCGAGGCCGTTGCGGCCGTTGATGTTCATCGCGTCCGAACCGCACACGCCTTCACGGCAGGAACGGCGGAACGAGACGGTGTCGTCGACCACCTTGAGCTTGACGAGGGCGTCGAGCAGCTTGTGCTCGGTGGCGTCGAGCTCGACGGTGTAATCCTTCATGTACGGCTTCGCGTCCTTTTCCGGATCGAAGCGATAGATGCTGAAACGTACGGTACGGGTAGTCATTGATGCATTCCCCTCAGTAGGAGCGGGTCTTCAGGGCGATGGTCTCGACCGACAGCGGCTTCATCGTCACCGGCTTGTAACCCAGCTGGTTGCCTGCGCGGTACCACAGCGTGTGCTTGAGCCAGTTTTCGTCGTCGCGGCCGTTCGGGTTCTGCGGCGTATCGGCCGCGTCGTCGCGCACGTGGGCGCCGCGCGATTCGGTGCGGGCATTGGCCGAAATCATCGTCGCCTTGGCCACTTCGATCAGGTTCTCGACTTCCAGCGCTTCGAGGCGGGCGGTGTTGAAGGTCTTGGATTTGTCGCCAATGACCATGTTCTGCACCAGCTTCTCGACTTCGAGGATCTTGGCCACGCCGTCGGCGAGCATGTCCTTGAAGCGGAACACGCCACAGTGCTTCTGCATGGTGGCCTGCATCGCGCTGCGCGCGTCGTTCACTTCCACACCGCCTGCGCGGGTGTTCAGCGCCTCGACCCGGGCGACCGAGCGCTCGACGTCGGCCTGCGCCAGCTCCGGCAGATCCTTGGGCGCGGTCTTGATGAAATCGATCATCGAGTTGCCCGAGCTCTTGCCGAACACCAATAGGTCGAGCAACGAGTTGGTGCCGAGGCGATTGGCGCCGTGCACCGAGGCACACGCCACTTCACCGGCGGCGTAGAAACCGCTGACCACGTTGCCATCGACCACGACTTCGCCGCGATAGTTGGTGGGGATACCACCCATCTGGTAGTGGCAGGTCGGCACCACAGGGATCGGCGCCTTGATCGGATCGACGCCGGCGAACTTGATCGAGATCTCGCGGATGCCCGGCAGCTTGGACTTGATGACTTCCGGGTCCAGGTGGGTGATGTCGAGCAGCACGTGATCCTTGTTCGGACCACAGCCACGGCCTTCGTTGATCTCGGTGACCATGGCACGCGACACCACGTCGCGGCTGGCCAGATCCTTGGCGTTGGGCGCATAGCGCTCCATGAAACGCTCGCCCGACGAGTTGCGCAGGATGCCGCCCTCGCCGCGCACACCCTCGGTGATCAGCACGCCGGCACCGGCCACGCCAGTGGGGTGGAACTGCCAGAACTCCATGTCTTCCAGCGGGATGCCGGCGCGCGCCGCCATGCCAAGGCCATCACCGGTATTGATGAAGGCGTTGGTGCTGGAGGCGAAGATACGACCGGCGCCACCGGTGGCGAACAGCGTGGCCTTGGCCTGGAACACGTAGATTTCCGACGTTTCCATTTCCATGGCGACGACGCCCTGCACGTTGCCGTCGGCATCGCGCACCAGGTCGAGCGCCATCCATTCGACGAAGAACTGGGTGTTGGCGCGCACGTTGCGCTGGTACAGCGCGTGCAGCATGGCGTGGCCGGTGCGGTCAGCCGCGGCACAGGCGCGGCGCACCGGCTTCTCGCCGAAATTGCTCATATGGCCGCCGAAGGGGCGCTGGTAAATGGTGCCATCGGCATTGCGGTCGAACGGCATGCCGAAGTGCTCGAGCTCGACCACGACATTCGGCGCTTCGCGGCACATGAACTCGATCGCATCCTGGTCACCCAGCCAGTCCGAACCCTTCACGGTGTCGTACATATGCCAGTGCCAGTGATCCGGCTCGGAATTGCCCAGTGACGCGGACACGCCACCTTGCGCCGCCACGGTGTGCGAGCGGGTGGGGAATACCTTGGAGAGCACGGCCGTCTTGAGGCCGGCTTCAGACAATTGCAGCGCGGCGCGCAGACCCGCACCGCCCGCACCGACGATGACCGCATCGAATTTACGAACAGGAACGGACATCAAACACCCCACACAACGTGAATCGAATAAATGAAGCTGGCGACCAGCCACAGGATGGTCAGCACATGCAACGTCAGGCGGATGCCGACGGGCTGCACGTAGTCCATCCAGATATCGCGCACGCCGACCCAGGCATGCCACAGCAGCGCCACCACGGTGACGGTGGTCAGCACCTTGACCCAGGTACAGGCGAACAGCGCCTGCCAGGCGGCGTAGCTGGCGTCGGTCGCGAGGAACAGGAAGGCGACGATGCCTATCGTGTAGACCAGCATGATGACGGCGGTGACGCGTTGCACCAGCCAGTCGCGCAGACCGTAGTGCGCGCCGACAACTTGACGATTTACCATGCGTACACCCCGATGACTGCGGTCAGAACCAGGCTCACGGCCAGCACGATCTTGGCGCTCAGGCGCGCCGTCGGCAGGTCGACCCCCTTGTGGATATCCATCAGCAGGAAGCGGATGCCGGCACAGGCGTGGTGCAAAAAGGCCCACAGCACTACCAAGAGCGCAATCTTGACCAGCGGATTCGAGATACAGGACTTGAAGGCGTCGAAACGCTCAGCGGAGGACAGCGTGCCCGCGAGCGCGAACAGCACGAAGGGAATGGCCAGCGACATCAGGGCGCCGCTGATCCGGTGCAACCCGGACACGATCGCCGGCAGCGGAAACGAGATGTTCCACAGCTCGAGGTGCTTGGGGCGTTTTTTGTTCATACGCGCGTTCCTCCTGTAACCAAAATCCGTATCGTTGCGCCGGTTTCCCGGCCTTGCCTTGCGCCACGTCAGCCAGCAGCCGAAGAAGCGGTCAGATTCTAACAACCATGTTGCAGTGCGAAACTGCGTCCTTCCCCTATGCCGCCAGCGCCTCGGGCGGCAGGAAGGCCACTTCCTCGGTGCGCAGCCAGGCCGAACACCACATCTGCGGCTTGCCATCGATATCGCGCGCCAGCCGCACCAGCTGCAGCAAGGGCTCGTTCAACTCGACCAGCAGCAGCCGCGCCTCGTTACTGCTGGCGCGCACCGCGCGCAAGCGCAGATCACCATCCTTCAAACGCACGCCAAAATCCAGCCAGCATACGGCGCGCAAATTGCATTTCAGATCGCGGATGCGCCGCACTTCCAGATTCGGAAACTGCGCCTCCGGCAAAAACATTTCCTCCAGCCCCACCACCCTGCCCTGCAGGCGGATCAGCCGCCGCACCTGCCATAACGCCGCACCGCGGCGCAGGCCCAGCATCTCGGCCAGTGTCTCGCCAGCGTGGATCTTCACGCAGCCCAGGAGCTCGAAGCTTGGCGCCGTCGCGCCTTCGCCCGTGAGCGCGGCAAAGCGCGCGCTGGCGAGGTAGTCATCGACCCCGGTCACAAAGGTACCCACGCCCTGCCGGCGCTGCAGCACGCCTTCCTGCACCAGTGCGTCGAGCGCCTTGCGCACCGTGCCCTGGCTCACGCCGAAACGCGTGCCCAGATCGAATTCGCTCGGCAAGGCTTCGTCCTCGCGCCACGCCCCGGACTGGATCTCGGAGAGCACTTCGCGCATTACCTGACGATAGAGCGGGAGCTGGGAGAGTTTGGCCATGTGGGGCGCATTAAATCATGTTGTCGAAACAGCGTCCACTACACTCTTGTATAAGACACAAGAGAGTATCGATTCAAACGATCAAAGTCCGCCACACACCGCACAGCCGCAGACCGGCGTGATAAACTCTGCCCGCATTGCACCAAAATCAACACGCGCGGGCCGCACGCTGGTGCGCGCCGCGCGTAGTCGTCGCTGGCGGGACAACCGCCGCATTCGTTTCCCGGAGTTAGCAAAGATGAAGAAACCCGTTCGCGTTGCCGTCACCGGTGCCGCCGGCCAGATTGGCTACAGCCTGTTGTTCCGTATTGCTTCGGGCGCCATGCTCGGCCCGGATCAGCCAGTGATCCTGCAACTGCTGGACATCACCCCCAGCCTGCCGGCACTCAACGGCGTCGTGATGGAACTCGATGACTGCGCGTTCCCGCTGCTGGCCGGCATCGTGCAGACCGACGACCCGATGGTCGCGTTCAAGGAAGCGGATGTCGCGCTGCTGGTCGGCGCCCGTCCGCGCGGCCCGGGCATGGAACGCAAGGATCTGCTCGAAGCCAACGGCGCCATCTTCACCGCCCAGGGCAAGGCGCTGAACGCCGTGGCCAGCCGCGACGTGAAGGTGCTGGTGGTGGGCAACCCGGCCAACACCAACGCCTACATCGCGATGAAGAACGCACCGGATCTGAACCCGGCCAACTTCACCGCCATGATGCGTCTGGACCACAACCGCGCGCTGACCCAGGTGGCGCAAAAGACCGGCGTGGCCGTGACCGATGTAAAGAAGATGACCATCTGGGGCAACCACAGCTCGACCCAGTACCCGGACATCTTCAACGCCGAAGTGAAGGGCCAGAACGCTGCAGCCCAGATCAACGACCAGAAGTGGCTGGAAACCGAGTTCATCCCGACCGTGCAACAGCGCGGCGCCGCCATCATCAAGGCGCGCGGCCTGTCGTCCGCCGCCTCGGCCGCCAATGCCGCCATCGACCACATCCGCAACTGGGTGCTGGGCACGCCGGAAGGCGACTGGGTGACGATGGGCGTGCCGGCCAATGGCGAGTACGGCATCAGCGACCTGATCTACGGCTACCCGGTCACCTGCAAGGATGGCAAGTACAGCATCGTGGAAGGCCTGTCCGTGAGCGAGTTCAGCCGCGCCCGCATGGACGCCACCGCCAAGGAATTGTCGGACGAGCGCGACGCGATCAAGCATCTGCTCTGATCGAGCCCGCTCCAAGAAAAGCCACGGCCCAGGCCGTGGCTTTTTCATGTCCGCGCGGGGCGGGCAAAACCGCTCTACTGTGCAGCAACGGCCGCGCCATCTCCTTGATCTGGCGCAACTTGATCCGTTTTTACCGGTCGTACCATGGCAGTAGAAATTTGCAGGGATTTGCGCTGGACACGGTGCTAATCTGGCGTCAACCGAAAGGGAGCACAAGCACGTCGTCATCACGACTGCCCCCCCTCTCCCGCCCCCCTTCCCACAAGGAGCATCACCATGAACGCACCGGACACCCAGATCGCCCAACTGAACGCTTGGCGTGATTTCAAGGGCGGAGAATGGCAGGAGAAGGTCGCCGTGCGCGACTTCATCCAGCTTAACTACACACCCTATACCGGTGGTGATGAATTCCTGGCTGGCGCCACCGCACGCACCGAGGCCGTCTGGGCCAAGCTTTCCGAACTCCTGAAGGCCGAGCGTGCCGCACCTGGCGGCGTGCTCGACGTGGCAGCCGATCGCGGCACCGCCATCAACGCATTCGGTCCGGGCTATATCGATGAGAGCCTGGAAAAGATCGTCGGCGTGCAGACCGATGCGCCGCTCAAGCGCGCCATCTTCCCGAATACCGGCCTGCGCATGGTGCAGTCCTCGCTCGAGGAAATCGGCCGCACGCTCGATCCGCAGATCGAGAACATCTTTCTGCGCTACCGCAAGGATCACAACACCGGCGTGTTCGATGCCTATAACCCGTTGATCCGCGCCTGCCGCTCTTCCGGCGTGATCACCGGCCTGCCCGATGCCTATGGCCGCGGCCGCATCATCGGCGACTATCGCCGCGTGGCGCTCTATGGCATCGACCAGCTGGTCAAATTCAAGCAGGCCGAAAAAGCCGAAACCGACGACCTGGCCTTCACCGAGGACGTGCTGCGACTGCGTGAAGAACTTTCCGAACAGGTGCGCGCGCTGGGCGAGCTCAAGGAAATGGCCGCAGCCTATGGCTACGATATCGGCCGTCCCGCCGCGAGTGCACAGGAAGCGATCCAGTGGACCTATTTCGGCTATCTCGCCGCCGTGAAGGAACAGAATGGCGCTGCGATGTCGATCGGCCGCATCTCGACCTTCCTCGATATCTATATCGAGCGCGATTTCAAGGAAGGCCGGCTGACCGAGGCCGAAGCGCAGGAGCTGGTCGACGACCTCGTCATCAAGCTGCGCATCGTGCGCTTTTTGCGCACCGAGGAATACAACAACCTGTATTCGGGTGACCCGACCTGGGTGACCGAATCGATCGGTGGCATGGGTAAGGATGGCCGCACGCTGGTGAGCAAGTCGAGCTTCCGCTTCCTCAACACGCTGTTCAACCTGGGCCCGGCGCCGGAACCAAACCTGACCGTGCTGTGGTCGGCGGACCTGCCGCGTGGCTTCAAGGACTTCTGCTCCAAGGTCTCGATCGAGACCAGCTCGATCCAGTACGAATCGGACGACCAGATGCGGCCGCACTGGGGCGACGACTACGGCATCGCCTGCTGCGTCTCGGCAATGGAAATCGGCAAGCAGATGCAGTTCTTCGGCGCCCGCTGCAACCTCGCCAAGGCGTTGCTGTACGCGATCAACGGCGGTGTCGACGAAAAGACCGGCAAGCTGGTGGTGCCGGGCTTCGAGGCGATCAAGTCCGACTACCTCGACTACGACGAAGTCGTGGCCCGCTTCGACAAGATGATGGACTGGCTGGCCGCCACCTACGTGAAGGCGCTGAACGCTATCCATTACATGCACGACAAGTACTCGTACGAGCGCATCGAGATGGCGCTGCACGACCGCGACATCCTGCGCACCATGGCCTGCGGCATCGCCGGGCTGTCGGTCGCGGCCGATTCGCTGTCGGCGATCAAATACGCCAAGGTCAAGACGCTGCGCAACGATGCGGGCGTGGCGATCGATTTCGCCATCGAGGGCGCGTACCCGGCGTTCGGCAACAACGATGATCGCGTCGACGAGATCGCCGTGTGGCTCACCGAATCGTTCATGAACAAGATCAAGAGCCACAAGACCTATCGCAACGCCACGCCGACCCAATCGATCCTGACCATCACGTCCAACGTGGTGTACGGCAAGAAGACCGGCAATACGCCGGATGGCCGCCGCGCTGGCGAACCGTTCGCACCGGGTGCTAATCCCATGAATGGCCGCGATAGCTCGGGCTTTGTCGCCGCCGGCGCCTCGGTCGCCAAGCTGCCGTACGAGGCTGCGCTTGACGGCATCAGCTGGACGGCATCGGCCACGCCGGATGCGCTGGGCCACACCATGACCGACCGCGTGAACAACCTGACCAACTGCCTGGATGGCTTCTGCAACGCCACGGGTTTCCATATCAACGTGAACGTGCTCAACCGCGACACGCTGCTCGATGCAATGGACCACCCGGAGAAGTACCCGCAGCTGACCATCCGGGTTTCGGGCTATGCGGTGAACTTCATCAAGCTGACCCGCGAGCAACAGATGGATGTGATCAACCGGACTTTCCACGTCCGCGCCTGAAAACAGGTCTGCGACCTACTACGCGGAGCGCATGCGTCGTTGTGCGCTCCTCGCGATCCTCACGTACGGTGAGTACGTTCCGGTCGCTGCGGTGCTGACGCCTCGCCTGCACTCCGCTCGCAACGGTCGTCGGCCTGTTTTTTCAGCTAGACATGTAACACCCAAGGGCGGCGCAGACCGCCCTTTTTCACTGGAGAACGCCATGAACGACGTTGCCAACAAGCCGCTGGGCGAAATTCCGGATGCCGTCGTCGACGAACAGGGCCGGCTATGTGGCTTCGTGCACTCGGTCGAGACCGGTGCCGCGGTGGACGGTCCCGGCGTGCGCTTCGTGCTGTTCGTCTCCGGTTGCCAGTTCCGCTGCCTGTACTGCCACAACCCGGACACCTGGAAGCTGCACAACGGCAATCCGCGCACGGTCGACGACGTGGTTGACGAGATCGGCAAATATGCCCGCTTTCTCAAGTTCGCCGGCGGCCTCACCATCTCCGGCGGCGAGCCCTTGATGCAGGCGCATTTCGTGCGCGAGGTGTTCTACCGGGTGAAGCAGCAATACGGCCTGCACACCGCGCTCGATACCCAGGGTTTTCTCGCTGCTCACCTGCCGGATGAGTGGTTCGATCCGGTCGATCTGGTGCTGCTCGATATCAAGCAGATCGATCCCGTCAAACACGAGGCCCTCACCAGCAAGCCGTTGTGGCCCACATTGGATTTCGCCGAGCGGCTAATGGCGATGAAGAAGAAGACCTGGATCCGCTACGTCCTCGTCCCCGGCTGGACCGACGATTGGATGGATGTGGAAAAACACGCCGACTACGTGAAACAGCTGTCCGACAAGGCGCCCGGCTGCATCGAACGGGTGGAAGTGCTGCCCTTCCATCAGATGGGGGCCAGTAAATGGCAGGCGCTGGGCCTCGAATACGCGCTCGTCGACACCGAGACCCCGCAGGCGGAACTCGTCGAACGGGTCCGTCAGCAATTCAGGGCGCGGGACCTCATCTGCTGTTAAGCCAGGCGGCGCCAGCGGGCCGCGTCGGCACCGCGACTGGCCATGTCACTGTCGTCCGCATCGCGCACAAGCTGTGGAGCAGCTTTCTCCGCTTCCGGCACGGCCTTGGCCCCCAGGCCGCGCTTCAATGTCCCAGGCGCTCCGGCAGCAGCCGGATTGCCTCGGCGTTGGAGGGCGAGAACACCATTTCCGCCGCCGCCTGCCAGGCCACCCAGCGATGACGGCGGTGTTCGCCCGGTGAGAGTACCGGCGTCAGCACATGAGGCAGTTGCAGGCTGAACACATGTTCGGTGTTCACGCGGGTCCCCGGGGCATAGCGATGCCGCCAGACCTCGAAGATCTCGTACTGGTTCTGCAGCTGCCAGTCGCGCAGCGCGGTACGATCGGCGACGATGCCGGTTTCCTCCAGCACCTCGCGGCAGGCCGTATCGGCCAGCGCCTCGTCGCTCTCGCGGCTGCCGGTCACCGATTGCCAGGCATTGGTGAAGTCGTTGCGCTCCAAGAGCAGCACCTGCAGGTCGGGCGTATGGATCACGACCAATACAGATACGGGTTGTTTGTAGGCCATGGTGCGCATTATACAATTGCCACCAGCCCTCTTTGCGAGCCCGCCGTGCCCACCCAGCCTTTCGACGCCGCGATGCTCCGCGCCGACTTCCCGCTGCTCGCCGCGCAGCCGGACCTCATCTATCTCGACAACGCCGCGACCACGCAGAAACCGCGCGCGGTGCTCAATGCCGAGCGCCACTATTACGAAACCACCAATGCCAACGTGCACCGCAGCGCGCATCGGCTGGCCCACGCAGCCACCGAGGCGTTCGAGGGAGCCCGAAGCACGGTGGCGCGCTTTCTCAATGCGGCCAGCAGTGACGAAATCGTGTTCACGCGGGGCAGTACCGAGGCGATCAATCTGGTGGCGCAAAGCTGGGGCCGCAGCCAGCTGCAAGCCGGTGACGAGATCATCGTCAGCACGCTGGAGCACCACGCCAATATCGTGCCGTGGCAGTTGCTGGCCTATGAGCGCGGGTTGCGCATCGTGGCGGTTCCACTGCTCGCTAACGGGCAGCTCGACATGGATGCCTACGCCGCGTTGCTGGGTAACCGCACCCGCCTCGTCGCGATCACCGCGCTCTCCAACGCCATCGGCACGCGGCCCGACCTTGCCGCGGTGATCGCTGCGGCGGCGACCGTGGGCGCGCGCGTGCTGGTCGATGCCTCGCAGGCCGTGGCGCACGATGTGATCGATGTACAGGCGCTGGGGGCCGATTTCCTGGTGTTCTCCGGCCACAAGGCTTACGGTCCGACCGGCATCGGCGCGCTGTGGGCGCGCACCGAGCTATTGAACGCCATGCCGCCATGGCAAGGCGGCGGCGAAATGATAGAGCGCGTGTCGTTTGCTGGCACGACCTTCAACCGGCCGCCGTATCGCTTCGAGGCCGGCACACCGCCGGTGGCACAGGCCATCGGCCTTGCCGCGGCACTGGATTGGCTAATCGCGCTGGATCGCGCCGCCCTCGCCGCCCACGAGGACGCCCTGCGCCTGAGGCTGGAAACCGCGCTCTTGGCGCGTGACGACGTGAGGCTGGTCGGCACCGCGCCGAACAAGGGGCCGCTGACGTCGCTGGCCTTCAGCCACGCCCATCCTTTCGACGTTGCCCAGTTTCTGGACGCGCGCGGCATTGCGGTTCGCGTCGGGCATCACTGCGCGCAACCGCTGATGGATGCTTTTAATCTGTCCTCAACCTTGCGGATTTCGCTTTCCGCATACAATGTCAGTTCCGATATCGACACCTTGCTCGCCGCGCTCGACGATACGCTGGAATTACTTGCATGATGCCCGACCGCGACACGCTCACTCGCCAGCTCAAGTCCACCACCGGGTGGGAAGGCAAGAATCGCTTGCTGGTCCAGATGGCGCGCGAGCTGCCGACGCTGCCTGCCAGCTTGCGCACCGAAAGCCATCGGGTGCAGGGTTGTGAAAGCCAGGTCTGGCTGATCACCCACTGGCAGGATCAGCTACTACGCTTGCAGCTCGACAGTGACTCACGCGTGATCAAGGGGTTACTGGTTCTGGTGCTGGCCGCCTACGACGGCCAACCGCGCGCGGCCGTCGCCGGCATCGATTTCAACGGCTGGTTGGCCGAACTGGGCCTGGCGCGTTTTCTCTCATCGTCCCGCGCCAATGGCCTTGCCGCCATCGTGCAACGCATCCGCGACGAGGCATAACGCACACAGCCGGCCGCTTAAACCGCGCTTCTTTGCAGCAGTTCGGCCAGCGCATCCCGCACGATTTGAGGTTCGCTCAGCTGCGGAAAATGCCCGCTGCGTTCGGCAACCCGTTGCACACCGCGTAGTGACAACTGCGCCAGCTGCCGCTGGTGCATGGCTCGGATATCGAACGCGGCCCGCGCGCCAGGCCACAGCCACGGGCGCTTGCCACCGCTGAGCACGGTGAGCGGCACATCCGGAAAGGGTGGCGCCGCGGCCAACTGGGCCAGCGTATTCGGCAGTTGCGCCACCTCGCCCAGCGGATCGGGCGGCAACACTGTATCGAGCAAGCGGCGCAGGCCGCGTTGCAGCGGCGTTTCCAGCTTGGCCATTGCCGCGACATCGTCCGGCGCGGTCGACTCCAGTAGCAGCACGGCCGCCACGTCTGCGGGATGCAAGCGCGCATACAGGTTGACCACCAGCCCGCCGAGCGAATGGCCGACCAGCACATAAGGCGGTGGCAGCGCCGCCGCCTGCAGCAGTTCGCGCAGCGTGCCCACCATCGCTGCACCAGTCTGCGGCGCGTTCGCTCGCGCGCTGCGCCCCAGGCCCGGTCGGTTATAGGCCAACACCCGGCCCAGCTCGCACAGTTCAGGCCAGACGCGGAACCAGCCCTCGATGGGACCACCCGCACCGTTGACCAGCACGATGACGGGGCCATCTCCCGCGATCAGGCATTCCAGCTGACGGGTGCCCACGGTGAATACACGCTTGTCCGCCATCGCTTTCATCATGATTCCTACGCGTCCAACAAGGGCTAGCGGACCAACCATACCGGCCCATTGTGGATTTCTCGAATTGTTCTGCAAGCGGCTGGCGGCGCATGCTCGATCCTGCTGATTTGAAAGAGGAAACGTCCATGCCCCGTTTTGCCAAGCTAATCGCCCCCATCTGCGCCGTGTTGTTCCTGAGCGCAGCCCACGCCGAGCGCCCGTATACCGTGGGCACCGAAGCCACCTTCGCCCCCTTCGAATCGCTGAACGAAAAGCAGGAAGTGGTGGGGTTCGATGCCGACCTGATGCGCGCCATCGCGGCCAAGGGCGGCTTCTCGATCAAGATGGTCAACACCCCCTGGGAAGGCCTGTTCGTCGGCCTGGCCAACGGCGATCGCGATATTGTCGCCGCGGCCGTCACCATCACTGAAGAGCGCAGGAAAACGGTGGATTTCTCCGAGCCCTACTTCGAGGCCAAGCAGCTGATCGCGACCGGGCCGGGTAGCAAGGTCGCCAAGCTGGCCGACCTCAAGGGCCACAAGGTGGCGGTGCAGACCGGAACCACTGGCGATATCGTGGCCCAGAAGCATTTTGGCAAGACCAGCGCCAACATCAAACGCTTCGAGAGCATCGTGCTCGCGCTGCAGGAGCTACGCAGTGGTGGCGTGGACGCAGTGATCGCCGATAACGGCGTGGTGCGCAACTACCTGCTGAACAACCCGGCTGCCAAGCTCAAGCTCGTCGATGACGCCAATTTCGACAAAGAGCATTACGGCATTGCCGTGAAAAAGGGCAACAAGGCATTGCTTGCGAAAATCAACAAGGGCCTGGCCGCGATCAAGGCCGATGGCAGCTACGATCGGATTTACGCCAAGTATTTCGGCAAATAACCGATCTCGTTCCAAGAAGCCGGCGCAGCCGGCTTTTTTTATGCCCACACCACTACCGCCCACCGACTTTGCCATTGCCGATGCGGGCTGCGCCGCGGCGAGCCAAACCCGGGCCGCCGCCCTATAATGCCAGCTTTCAATGACGGACTGCTTTCATGCCAAGTCAAATCAAGACTCATGCGGTACGACTGGAATTCGAGGCCGGCACGCTGGTGCATTCCAATCTTTCCGGTGCAGCCTTCGCCGGCAACGACCTGTGGGTGGCGGGTGACGAAGCCTGCGGGCTGGACCGGCTGCGGCGGCTCGACCCGGTCGGCAAGGAAGAACTGCGCTACGGTGCGCCGACCAACTTTCCGCTCGCCGATTTCCTCGATCTGCCGGATGCGGCCGACATCGAAGCCGATATCGAAGGGCTGGCATTGCAGGATGGCTACCTCTATCTCGTGGGTTCGCACGGGCTCAAGCGCAAGGCGCCCAAATCGGGCCGCAGCGCCCGCGACAACCTCAAGCGACTGGCCACGGTGTCGCACGACGGCAACCGCTGCCTGCTAGCACGTATCCCGGTCGAGATCGAAGACGGCAGCTCCAGTCTCAAGCGCGAGACCGCCGACGGCCGCCGCGCCGCCCGCCTGCGTGGTGACGAGCTCGCCAACGAGCTGACGCGCGCGCTGAAAGACGATGCGCATCTGGCGGCCTATCTCGATATCCCCGGCAAGGACAACGGCTTCGACATCGAAGGCCTGGCCATTGCGGGGGATCGCTTGCTGCTGGGCCTGCGCGGCCCGGTGTTGCGCGGCTGGTCGGCGTTGCTGGAGCTGCGGCTGATCGAAAAGAAAGGCGAGCTGCGGCTGGCCGAAATCGCCGACAGCGGCGCGCTCTATCGCAAGCATTTCATCAAGCTCGCCGGCCTGGGCGTGCGCGACCTGCTCTGGGAAGGGGACGATCTCTTCATACTCGCCGGCCCGACCATGGTGCTCGACGGCGCGATCCGGGTGTTCCGCTGGGCGGATGCTGCGGCGACATTTGCCGGCGTCGACGCCAAGGCCGACGCGGTATTGTGGGAGCAGGGTCCCGAGCAGACGCGCTCGCTCCCCTTTGGCGCGGGGGTCGATCGTGCCGAAGCAATCACCCGCGTGCCGGACCACATCCTCAAGGAGCGATGGCTGGTGCTGTACGACGCGCCATCCGCCGCGCGACACGACGGTGACTATGTGGTGTACGGCGACCTGTTGGCGCGTTGAGCGCCGCGTCCGCTTCGGCAGCGGTGAATACTCGCAGCGCGGGCACGGCTACGTTTGGTCATACTGGCGAGTCATCACTGCGGACTTCCAATGACTCGTCCCACCTTTGTCCCGCATAGCGCGCTGACCCGCGCCACGCTGCTGTTCCCGCTGTTTCTCGTGCTCTACGAGTTCGCGACCTATATCGCCAACGACATGATCCTGCCCGGCATGCCGTTGGTGGTGCGTGAATTCGGCGTCGGCGAGGCGTGGGTACCGACAGGGATGTCAGCCTACCTCGCCGGCGGCGCGGCACTGCAATGGCTACTCGGCCCGTTGTCGGACCGCATCGGGCGGCGGCCGGTGCTGCTGGCCGGCATCGCCTTCTTTACGCTGGCCTGCCTCGCAACCTTGTTCGTGTCGTCGATCTGGCCGTTCGTGGCGCTGCGCTTCGTGCAGGGCTTCGGGCTGTGCTTCGTCGTCGCGGTCGGCTACGCCGCGATCCAGGAAGCGTTCACCGAGGCGAGTGCGGTGAAGGTGACCGCGCTGATGGCCAATGTAGCGCTGGTCTCGCCACTGATCGGTCCACTCGCGGGTGCGGTGATGATCGAATACGCACCGTGGCGCTGGATCTTCATCACCATCGCCGCGGTTGCCTTCGTTGCGCTGATCGGCCTGTGGCGGGTGATGCCGGAAACCGCGCCGGCCAGCACCACCCCGCTGCGCCTACCCACCATGTGGCGCGACTATCGCGCGGTGCTGGCCAACCGCCGCTTTGTGCTCGGCGCGCTGGCGCTGTCGTTCGGCGGCATGCCGCTCTTGATGTGGATAGGCCAGAGCCCCGTAATCCTGATCGAGCGCGCCGCCCTGAGCCCGCTCGACTTCGGCCTGTGGCAGATCCCGGTGTTCGCGGCATTGATCGCAGGGAACCTCGTGCTCACGCATTACGCCGACCGGGCGCCGGTCACGCGGCTGGTGTGGCTGGCGCTACCGCCGGTGCTGACAGGCCTCGTGATCGCCTGCGGCGCGCTGCTGCAGCCGCAGGCGTGGGGCTGGCTGGTGGCGGGCATCAGTATCTATGCCTTTGGCTTAGGACTGGCCAACGCCGTGCTCTACCGCTTGACGCTGTTCGCGAGCGAGATCAGTAAGGGCACGGTGTCGGCCACGCTTGGCATGATTACGCTGGTGTCGTTCTCGCTCGCCATCGAATTCGTGAAGGCCGGTTACAGCTGGGGCGGTAACATCTGGTTCGCGCTGGTTTCGCTCGCCACCGGCGTGCTGTTCGCTGTGGCCGTGCGGGCATTCCTGAATTATCCCACCGTGAACAACCCGCTGATCAGGACTACCCCGTGACTGCGTTCACCACACTGCTCGGTACCGGCATTGCGCTGCGCCCTCCCTATGCAGCGGATGGCCCGGCGGTCTGTGCTGCGGTCACCGAGTCGTTGACAGCGCTACGTGCGTGGCCTGTTTCTTTGCCATGGGCACAATATCCACCATCCGAGGCCGCAAGCACTCAATGGTGTGACGAAAGCCGAGCAGCATGGCAGGACAGCGCCTCGCTGCAATGGCTGATGCTGGATCGCTCAAGCGAATCCTTGCTGGGCGCCTGCGGTATCCATCATATCCGGGGCGCCCAAGGACAATTGGGCTATTGGGTGCGCCAAGCCGCGCATCGCCGGGGACACGCGGCAGAAGCAGTGCAGCTCATGACCGAATTCGCTTTCCATACGCTGCGCCTTGAATCACTGCGTATCCATATCGAAGCTGCCAATTTGGCTAGCCGCCGCGTCGCAGAGCGCGCTGGCTTCCGTCTTACCGATACAGCATCCAACAACGGCATGCTGATCTACGCCCGCTCCCGAACATGAACCATCTCACTCCCGCCACGCTCGGTCTGACGGATGCCGGCGTGCCCTATTCCGCCGCCTTCGACGACGTCTACCACTCGGCCGATGGCGGCCTGGGTCAGGCGCGGCACGTGTTCATGGCCGGCAACGGCCTGCCTGCCGCCTGGCAAGGACGGCAGCACTACACCATCGTCGAGACCGGCTTCGGCCAGGGGCTCAACTTCCTCGCCACCTGGCAGGCCTGGCGCATGGATGCCGCGCGCTGCCAGCGGCTGCACTTCGTCTCGGTCGAGCAGTTTCCGTTCACTCGCGACGACCTCGCGCTGCTGCATGCCCGCTACCCGGAACTCGCGGCAGTCTCGGCCGAGCTCTGCGCGCACTGGCCCGACCTGACCCAGGGCGTGCACCGCATCTGGCTCGACGAGGGCCGGGTCAGCCTCACCCTGCTGCTGGGCGACGCGCAAACGCTGCTGCCGCAACTGCAGGCGGTGGCCGACGCGATCTATCTCGATGGTTTTTCCCCGGCCAAGAATCCCGAGCTGTGGTGCCTGCCGATCTACAAGGCGCTGTGGCGGCTCGCCCACGCCGGCACCACGCTGGCGACCTATACCGTGGCGGGCGACGTGCGCCGTGGCTTGACCGAAGCGGGCTTCGCGGTCGAGCGCGTCGACGGTTTCGGCGGCAAGCGGCAGATGCTGCAAGGCCGCGTGGCCCGTGCAGCACGCCGTGAGCCTGCGCATCAGGGCGAGCGCCATGCGCTGGTGATCGGCGCGGGGCTTGCCGGCTGCAGCGTGGCCGAGCGCCTCGCCGCGCGTGGCTGGCAGGTGACGATGCTGGAAGCTGCCGCCGAAATCGCTAGCGCATCGTCGGGCAACGCCGCCGGGCTGATGCATGCCTATTACTCGCGCGACGACAACCTACAGGCGCGCCTCACCCGCGCCGGCTGCGCGCTGACGCGCCGACACTTGGCCGTGCTTGCCGGCGCCAGCCACACGGTAGCGCACGACGCCGGCGGCATCCTGCAACTGGCCAAGACAGATGCGCAGGCCGCGCTGATGCGGGAAATCGCCGAGCGCGGCAACTGGCCGGCGCTGCGCTACCTCGATGCCGACGCCGCCAGCGAACTTGCCGGCACAGCGCTGGCACGCGGCGGCTGGTGGTTCGCCGACGGCCTGACCATCGCGCCGCCCAGCCTGTGCCGAGCCAACCTCTCACGCCATGCCGAACGGATCAACCTGCGCACCGCTTGCCACGTTGAGGCGCTGCGGCAACACGAGGGTGGCTGGCAGGCGCTGGCCGCTGACGGCAGCATTTTGGCCTGCGCGCCGGTACTGGTCCTCGCCAATGCCACGGCGGCCGCCCAGCTGCTGCCCCAGCCCATGCTGCCTTTGCAGGATGCCAGGCGCGTCGCCACCCGCGTCGATGCTGCCACGCTGACCGCCCCGCGGGTGGCGCTGGCGGGCGATGGCTACGTCACCGCTGCGCTGGAGGGTGTACGCGTCATCGGCGCCGCCGACTACGACGGTGACCTCGCTGCCGCCGAGGCGAGCAATCTGGTCGAACTGGCAGCACTTGCGCCCAGCCTCGCTCCGCCCGCTGTCGTCGCCAGCCGCGCCTGCGCCCGCCCCGCCTCGCCCGATCGCCTGCCCCTGATCGGCCAGCTCGCCATCACTCCGCCGCCGGAGCAGCCCGTGCACCAGCTCTACCACCTGCCGCGGCTCACCGGCGCCTACGCCGTATTGGGCCTGGGCGCGCGCGGCCTTAGCTACAGCACGCTGGCCGGCGAGATCATCGCCGCCCAGCTCGATGGCGAGCCCTTGCCGCTGGAGAGCAAATTGATCGACGCCATCGATCCCGGCCGTTTCCTGTTGCGGCAGCGACGCGGTGCGCAACCAGGCTGAGAGCCAGCTCAAAGACGCCCTGCGACGCGACGGTTCCTGCATAAAGCGCGCTGCAAAACAGGCCGCGCGCCATGTATTACATCCCGCTTGCGCTACACTGCGAGGCGCTACCTGACAACCATTCCAAACAGGGAAAACACCATGAACAAGTTTGCACTCACCTTGTCCACCGCACTGCTCGGGACCGCCCTCTTCGCCGGGCACGCCCAAGCCGCTGGCTGTGGCAAGCCGCGCAATGCCTTCGATACCGTCTACTGTGCTGGCAACCTGTTTACGCAAACCGACAAGACGCTGAATCAGACCTATACCGAGCTGCGCAAGCAATTGAACAGCGCCCAGCAAAGCACGCTGAAGCAATCGCAGCTGGCCTGGATCAAGCAGCGCGATGCGCAATGCAGCCGCGAAGACAGCACCGGGTATTTCGTCAATCTCGACTGCGCCAACAGCATGACGCAGGAGCGGCTGGACTTCCTGAAGGAGCGCCAGCGCGAGTGCAGCAGCACCGGCTGCGAAGCCAGCAAACTGGCGCAGTAAGACCGCCCGGCCTGCATGCTTCTAGAAAAAACGCCCCGTCTTCGCGGGGCGTTTCTCTTGGGCCTGATTAATCAGGCCGTTGCGACCGGGATCTTGCCGATCCTGGTCTGCCATTCCTTCGGCGCCACCGCGTGCACCGAGGTGCCGCCCGAATCGACCGCCACCGTTACCGGCATGTCGACCACGTCGAATTCGTAGATCGCCTCCATGCCCAGGTCCTCGAAGCCGACGACGCGTGCGCCCTTGATCGCCTTGGACACGAGGTAGGCGGCGCCGCCCACGGCCATCAGGTAGACCGACTGGTGCTTCTTGATCGCTTCCAGCGCAGTTGGGCCGCGTTCGGCCTTGCCGATCATGCCCAGCAAGCCCGTCTGCGCCAGCACCTGCTCGGTGAACTTGTCCATGCGCGTCGCGGTGGTCGGGCCGGCCGGGCCGACCACTTCGTCGCGCACCGGATCGACCGGACCCACGTAATAGATGAAGCGGTTGGTGAAATCGACCGGTAGCTTCTCGCCCTTGTTCAGCATCTCGACCATGCGCTTGTGCGCGGCATCACGGCCGGTGAGCATCTTGCCGTTCAGGAGCAGCGTCTGGCCCGGACGCCACGATGCGACGTCTTCGCGGGTGACTGTATTGAGATCGACCCGAGTTGCAGCAGCGGACGGGGTCCAGGTCACATCGGGCCAGTCCTCCAGCCTCGGCGCTTCGAGCACCGCCGGGCCGGAACCGTCGAGTATGAAGTGCACGTGGCGG
Source organism: Chitinolyticbacter albus (assembly GCF_024437655.1). Classification (GTDB taxonomy): domain Bacteria; phylum Pseudomonadota; class Gammaproteobacteria; order Burkholderiales; family Chitinibacteraceae; genus Chitinolyticbacter; species Chitinolyticbacter albus. The sequence continues at coordinate 226,584 of NZ_JANBVF010000010.1, read as the reverse complement.
GTGGCGGCGCAGTTCGGAATCATCGCCACCGGCAAGCTAGCGGCGTGGGTCGGGTAATCCTTGATCTTCACATCCAGCACGGTGGCCAAGCCGCCCAGGCCCTGCGCGCCGATACCGAGCGCGTTCACCTTTTCATACAGCTCGATGCGCAGTTCCTCCGCGCGGTTTTGCGGGCCACGCTCGATCAGCTCATGGATGTCGATCTCTTCCATCAGCGCTTCCTTGGCCATCACCATGGCCTTCTCGGCGGTGCCGCCGATGCCGATGCCCAGCATACCGGGCGGGCACCAGCCGGCCCCCATCAGCGGCACGGTCTTGAGCACCCAGTCGACGATGGAATCGGACGGATTCAGCATCACGAACTTGGTCTTGTTCTCCGAGCCACCACCCTTGGCGGCGATATCGATCTCGACCGTATCACCCGGAACGATCTCGTAATGGATCACCGCCGGCGTATTGTCCTTCGTGTTCTTGCGGCCACCGGCCGGGTCCATCAGGATGGACGCGCGCAGCTTGTTGTCCGGGTGCAGGTAGGCGCGGCGCACGCCTTCGTTGACCATGTCGGTCACACCCATGGTACAGCCGGCCCACTGCACGTTCATGCCGACGCGCACGAAACAGGTGACGATGCCGGTGTCCTGACAGATCGGCCGCTTGCCTTCGGCGCACATGCGGCTATTGGTCAGGATCTGCGCGATCGCATCCTTGGCGGCTTCGCTTTCCTCGGCCTCGTACGCGCGGCCGAGCGCCTGGATATAGTCTTTGGGGTGGTAGTAGCTGATGTACTGCAAGGCATCGGCGATGCTGGCGATCAGATCGTCCTGGCGGATCACGGCCATGGCAAAACTCCGGGTAACGGCGGGTCGGGCAAAGCCGCGATTGTAGCAGCAGCGCCGGCACTGCCCCTATGTGGGAAGCCGGACATCTGGCGGCGCCGGCCAATCTATCCGATCATCCCAATGAGATGCGCCGCGCCTGCCTTGCGCGGCCGCTCGACTGCGGGAAGCCATGAGTCCATGAACAACGAGATCGAATCCAGCGCAGGTGTATCTTTGCGGCGACAGATCAAAGCCGTGCCGGCTGGCGACATTGGCACCCAGTGCCTCAACGGTTTCCGCCACAACGCGCTAACGCTGGCCACACGCTTGGGCGCGAGCGGCCATGCCATCGGCCGCGTGCTGCAAGCGCGCAGCCTCGTGCGCATTCTGCAGCCGATACTCAAACCGGATCGGGCCAGCTGATGGGCACCGCCACCTACCTTGCCCAGCAGCCGGTGTTCGATCCAGCGGATCTCACGCGGCTTTTCGTACTTGGCCTGCCGCTCGGTTGGTTGGAAGCACCCACCGCGCGTTTCCTCGCCCATTTCGACGTGGCCTTCGTGCCACTGGGCGACGCCGGTATGACGCTAACCGCCGAGACCGCCAGGCAGGCCGAGGCGTTGCTTGCTCGCGCCACGCTCGCGATGCGTGAGAATGGCCTGGTACGCGGCTGGCGCAACGAGCGCTATACGGTGTTCGTTCCCGGCGCCGATGGTGCACCGGACTTGCACCAACCCTTGTTCGCGCTGGAGCGCGCCGCCTTTCGCCGCTTCGGTTTCACCAGTCGCGCAGTGCACGTCAATGGTTACACGGCCGAGGGCGCGCTATGGATAGGCCGGCGCGCCGCCAGCAAGAGCATCGATCCCAACCGGCTCGACAACCTCGCGGCCGGTGGCCTGCCGGAGCAGGAAGATGAATTCGCTTGCGTGATTCGCGAGCTGGCCGAGGAAGCCGGCGTGCCAGAGCACCTGGCACGGCAGGCGATCAAGACCGACACCCTACGCGTCACGCGCAACGAGGCGGACGGCACCCACGACGAATGGCTGTACGGCTACGATCTGCTGCTGCCGGATGACTTCACGCCGCGCAACACCGATGGCGAAGTGGCGGGCTTCATGCAGCTGAGCCGCGAGGCGGTGATCGCGCGGCTCGAGGATTTCACCTGGGATGCCGGCGTCATCACCTGCGGCTGGCTGCAACGCCATGGTGACTGAGACAGAGCGCCTCTTTATCGCGCTGACGCCGCCCAACCGGGTGCGGCAGTCGCTCGCCCGATTGCGCGATACCTTGCTGCGCGAACGTGGCGGGCGCGGCATGGTGACCGACAACCTGCACCTGACGCTCGCCTTCCTCGGGGTCACTCCTAGTCACCGCATTCCCGAGCTGTTGACGCTACTCGCCAGCCTGCCGCCTGCCATATTCAGCCTGACGCTCGATTGCTATGGCAGCTTCAAGGCCAACAGCCCCAAGGGCAGCATCGTCTGGGCCGGTTGCCAGACGCCACCCGAGCTGGCCGCCCTCGTCGACACGCTATGGCAACGCTTGAGCGACGCGGGCTTTGCCTTCGATGCCAAGCATTTCGTGCCGCATGTCACCCTGCTGCGCGATGCGAGCCCCGACGCCGGCCCGTGCAAGGCCATCGTGTGGCCGGCAGGTGCGCCAGTGCTGTTTCGCACCGAAGCTACAGCCAAGGGGCCGCGCTACCACGTGATTCCGGGCTTGGCAGCGGCCGGCAAAGATGCTGCAATGCCGCTGTCACCTTTGGATCCGGACCGTTGAATGTCGCTCCAGCACATCGTCGATGAACTCGTGCACAGCCACCAGCTGGCGGAGCATGATCTTTACCTGCTGAACCTCGTGCCCATCATCGAGCTGATGTGGGCCGACGGCAAGGTACAGCCGGCCGAAACCAGCCTGCTGTACGAATACGCGATCAGCTGGGTGGCCCATTTGTCGAGCGAGGCCGGCGGCGAGGTCATCGTCTCGGCCGAGGACGTGAACCGTTTCATCCTGCGCTTTCTGGAACAGCGCCCGGACCCGGCGCTGCTGGCGCGCCTGTCCGAGCTGGCACTGGAATGGCTGAACGCGTCACCGGGGCTGATCCGCAACAACGGCCGCGATCGCGAGCTGATCGATTACTGCCTCGATATCACCGCGGCGGCCGTCGCCAACTATCCGTACGAGAAGCGCGAGCGCATCGTCGCCGCCGAAAAGACCCTGCTGCTGAAATTGATCCAAGAGCTGGGCTACTCCGCGCACCGCGCCGCCTGAGCCTTAGCCGAGCATGCGCTGCAGCTCGGCTTCCCAGTTCACCGATTGCCAGTTCGACCCTATGGTCAGGCTGAGATAGCCATCGCCGCGAAAGCGTCGGTCGATCTCGATCAGCACCGCGATATCGTTCGGCCCCGGCACGAAAGTGACTTCCACCTCGGCAATGCTCCAGCTGCCACCGGCCGGCTTGAATTCGAACTCCTGATAGCAGCCCAGCGTGCTGCTGCGATTGGCCGCGCGCACGGCGCCCTGTTCGATGTCGACCCGCACCAACGTGAAGCCGACGTTGTCCATCGCAGCAAGGAAACGCTGCATCGCCGGCGTTGGCTGCACCGCGAGGAAGTCGCGGTCGGTGGCGTCGATCGCGCGTTCGATCGCCAGATCGGTCTCGACCCACACCGGCGCCTTGATATGCGGCTGGTAGCCGCTGCGCGACGGGAAGCCCGCATTGAGCGGCAACTCCAGCGGCAGCGTGAACGAGAACGGCAGGCGGATTTCCTGCCCCGGCTGCACGTCCTGGCGACCGGCAACGCGGATCGAGCCCAGCGTATGGCTGCTGCGGTACTCGGTATCGTCGCGCTCCACTTCCACCTCGGTCATCAGCGCCAGCACCACATGCTCGATGGTCTGGGCGACATCGCCGCCACGAATCACCACCTCGCCGGTAAGCGGGCCGCCGGGCTGCACCGTACTCTGGTGCAATCGGGTATCGACACTGGCGCCGCCGACGCCCAGCGACGCGAACAATTTCTTGAACATGCATGCTCCTTGTGGTTGAGGCCGCGCTGGGACCACGGCCGCGCAGCGGCAGTTCCCCGGCAAGTCGCGCAGCCTATGGCAAACGCATGTCGGCGGGCAATGGGGTGCTTCACCGGCCCTCCCGTTACGGCTGGCAGTGGCAAGTTGACGTTGCGCTGACGCAACAGCAAAACCTGTCTTCATCGAAACACCATTGACGGCGAGCCTGTGCTGCGGTGGAATGCCGGCTCCGTCAACCCGCAACCGAGAGGAGTACCCCCGCATGACCCAATACCACGCTCCGCAAACTCTGCGCTGACCCCCATTCCGTAACACGGCGTGGGGAGGTCTGCCCCACGCCGGTGAGCAAAAGCCCCGGCAATCCCGGGGCTTTTTTGTGCCCGCTCGCCGCGCATCCGGTCCACAAGGCCGGGTCCGCGTGGCGAGGGGCTTGCAATGGAAAACCATCATGCCTGTCATGAAAACCCTGGCCGGCCGCGTGCCGGTCAAAGTCTGGACCGACGAGATCGAACCCGCCGCGATCCAGCAACTGAAGAACGTCGCCCAACTGCCCATCGTGCACGGCCATGTGGCCGCCATGCCCGACGTGCACCTGGGCATCGGCGCCACCGTCGGCTCGGTGATCCCCACCCGCGGCGCCATCATTCCGGCCGCCGTCGGCGTCGATATCGGCTGCGGCATGAACGCGGTGCGCACTTCGCTCACCGCCGCCGACCTGCCCGACAACCTGGCGAAACTGCGATCCCACATCGAGGCCGCCGTGCCGGTGGGCTTTAACCAGCACGCCTGGGACAAGGTGCGCGGTTCGGCCCACCAGCGCGCGGCCCGGCCGCTTGACGACAGGCTCGATCGCATCGTCGGCAAGCATCCTGGCCTGATGAAGATGCAGCGCCAGTTCGCCCAGGCCTGGATCTGCCAGATCGGCACGCTGGGCGGAGGCAACCACTTCATCGAGCTGTGTCTCGACGAGGAGGACCGGGTGTGGATCATGCTGCACTCGGGCAGCCGCGGCACCGGCAACGTGATCGGCCGCTACTTCATCGAGGCGGCGAAGAAGGACATGCGCCGCCACCAGGTGAACCTGCCCGATCGCGACCTCGCCTATCTGAGCGCGGGCTCGACGCTGTTCGACGACTATGTAGAGGCGCTGGAATGGGCGCAGGACTACGCGCTGACCAACCGCCGCGAAATGATGCGACTGGTGGTCGAGGCCATGCGAGTGCAGCTGCCGACGTTCACGCTGACCGACGAGGCCATCAATTGCCACCACAACTACGTGGCGCGCGAAACGCACGACGGTGAAGCGCTGTTCATCACCCGCAAGGGCGCGATCGCGGCGCACGCCGGGCAGCTCGGCATCATTCCCGGCTCGATGGGCGCCAAGAGCTACATCGTGCGCGGCCTTGGCAACGCGGCATCGTTCTGCTCGTGCTCGCACGGTGCCGGCCGCCGCATGAGCCGCAGCGAGGCCAAGCGCCGCTTCAACCGCTTCGATCTTGCCGCGCAGACCGAGGGCGTGGAATGCCGCAAGGACGGCGGCGTGGTCGATGAGATCCCCGGCGCCTACAAGGACATCGATACGGTGATGGCGCAGCAGGCCGATCTCGTCGAAGTCGTCCACACCCTCAAGCAAGTGTTGTGCATCAAGGGCTGATCGCCCGCAAACCATCAGGAGTCACACCATGGAACAGACCCTCGCGGTAATCCCTGCGCCAGTTACCCCGTTCTGGCAAGCCTTTCTGGCCCACGCCGGACTGACGGAACACACCCCGCTGTACGAGACCTTCGCCTTCAGCGACAACCCGGCCGATGCCGATGCGCTGGCCGCGCTGGTACTGGCCGGCCGCAAGACCGGCACTGCCTCACTGGCCTGGGAATACGGCGCCGACCGGCCGCTACCACGCGCTGGCGACTACAGCCTGGTCATCGATTGGCAAGGGACCCCGCTGTGCGTGATCGAAACGCAGCGCGTCGATCTCAAGCCTTTCGACCATGTCGACGCGGCCTTTGCCGCAGCCGAGGGCGAGGGCGACGGCTCGCTCGCCACCTGGCGCGAGGGGCACTGGCAGTATTTCGAGCGCCTCTGCGCGCGGCAGGGCTGGCAAGCCTCGCCCGGCATGATCGTGGTCTGCGAGAGTTTCCGCCGCGTCTGGCCAGCGTAACCGTGAACGCGCCCGTGCGCGACAAGACCACCCGATAAACCCGGGCCGCCGCCGCGAGGCGGTCCCCAGCCCAAGGAAAACCCGATATGAGCCAGCCGCATCTGCCGCTACGCCCTCACCATCAATACACGGCCGCGCGCCTGACGCGCGACCTGGAGCCCCCATATGGAAACGAAGCTGGTCGACGACATCGTCGCCATCCTGCCGCAAGGCCGGACCCGATTTGACTACTATCCCGAGCGCTACGCCTGGCTGTTGCTGCGCCACGCCGTCGGCGAGGGCTGCCGCATTGCCGATCTGAAGCAATCGCCGTACGCCGGCCTGCTGCAGAAACCCCGCGTCAAGGCCTGGCTCGCCCAGCTCGGCAATACCCGGCTGCAGCCGGACGACGTGCTCGCCGCCGATGGCGATGCCACGCCGCTGCACTTCACGCTGACACTCGGCCGCTGGCAAGGCCAGCAGACCACGCGCGACGGCGGCAACCTGGTGCTGCAACTCAACTTCGACCGCAGCCACGATCAGCGCTACCAGGCAGAAGTTGCCCCCGGCAAGGATTGCAATCCGTTTTCCTGGTCTTGCCACCCGACCAACCGCAGCGGCCGTAGCACGCTGGCCTGGGCACGGCTGGATATCGACCTCGACACCGGCGAAGTGCTGATCGAGGAGATCCAGAACGACTGGCTGCGCGAGGTGCGCTACTACGCAGATCACCCGCGATGGTTCGATGGCGAGGGTGATACTGCCGGCATGCAGCGCTACGCCGCTTGGCTGCTGCCGCGCTACCAGCGCATCTGGGCCGAAGCCATGCTGGCGGCCGCCGTCTGGTTCGTGCGCGAGGAGCTGGGTATCGCGCGCATGTTCTACCACTCGCCCGAGTCGAACCTGCGGTTGAAGAACCTGGAGGCCGACTGGGCGCCGCCGCGCTCGCTCTACACCGATCTGCCGCGCCAGTTCTGCTTCCGCCAGCAAGGCACGGTGCCGCATTTCCTGCGGCACAAGCGCGCCAAGCTGTCACGCCACGCACCACTCTATGAACTCGACCTGGGGAGGAAGGCCGCATGAAGATCAAACTCACGCTACCCAAACCACGCAATCCGGTCGCGCAGGCTGCCCGCCAGCGCCATGCTGGGGTGCACGATCGCGGGCACAAGGCCCGTCGGCAGCAGGACCGGCAAGCGCTGCAACAGTGCCTGCGCCGGGACGACCACGAGTAATGTAACTTGAGCGGCGTGACGTAGACGGCGAAGCCGGCTGTGTCACGTGTGCTCGAAGGCGCGGTCAGGCGTCGCTGTCCGCATTGTGAGACCCTCTCCATGAGCGCACGCGAACTCGCGAGTAGACAACATCGAGCGGCGGCTTCAAAGACTCGCCGGGTTCAAGCTGCGAACACACCTTGCACGCTTCTTCTTGCCACCACGACGCAACGGCAACCTTTTCATCAAGCACTGACTTGACGTAAAAGAGCGCGGACGTGTGCCTGTTATCGCCTTCCACCGGGTTCCAGCGATCGAAGTGGGTGTGGTAGTAGTCAAATTCGACCGTCACCTCGTCATCCCAGGTGCTGATCCGAAGCGGGTGATCAGACTTGGCCTCTGGTGGAGCTGGCACGGTGACGACCAGGTAGGGCCCGCTGCCCTTGAATGCCTGTTCAACGGCGAAGGCTGACCACTCGGGGAAAGTGGCGAGTACTTCTTCTCTGATACGAATGGAGAACGGGCTCATTGACGACACCTAACATTGGCTCAGGCGTGCTGGCCAGGTTGCCACAGTACATCGGGCACCCCGGCCTCGACATTGGCGACACGGGCCAGCACGAACAGCAGGTCAGACAGGCGATTGAGGTAGCGCGCGCCCGGCGCCAGCTCGCCGTCATCACGCGCCAGCGGCGTCAGCGCCCGCTCGGCACGGCGGCATACGCAACGCGCCACATGCAAGAGGGCCGCGGCGCGGCTGCCACCGGGCAGGATGAACTCCTTGAGCGGTGGCAGCGCGGCGTTGAACGCGGTCACTTCTTCTTCTAGGCGCGAGAGCTGCACATCGGTGATGGCGCGGTGGCCGGGTATGGCGAGCTCGCCGCCCAGGTCGAACAGGTCGTTCTGCACGCGCCCGAGGCAGTCGTGGATGGCGGCCGACACCGGCTCGCAAAGCACCACGCCGAGCGAGGAGTTGAGCTCGTCGACCTCTCCGAGCGCATGGATGCGCGGGTGGTCCTTGGCGACGCGGGTGCCGTCGGCAAGGCCAGTCGTGCCGTCGTCGCCAGTGCGGGTGGTGATCTTGCTGAGGCGGTAGCCCATGGTGTTGCCCTGGTGATGAGAAACTCAGGCCGGTTCGCTCTGACTGCGGTAAGGCGTGTCGCCGGGGTTCCAGATGCCGAGCCGGCCGTTGGGCGCAACATCAAACTGCCCCCCCAGTGCCTCGACCAACCGGTTGACCGCACTCGTATCGTCGACGCTGGCAAACTCGAATGCCTGCACGTCGGCAATCACGTCGCCGTAGTGCTTCTCGGTGAATACGCGCGCAGCCTCCACCGTCAGCGGCGCTGCCTGGTGATGGACGTGGATATCGAAATCGACCCCGAAGGTACGCACGCGCCACGCTTCATCGCTGGCCAGCCACCACTGCACGGTATCGACATCATTGCCCTCGGCCTCGTACTCGGTGTTCTCGACGTAGCTGCTTACCACCTGCAGCCGGCAGACCAAGAGCGTCGCCATCACAGCACCAGCCCGACGCGTTCCTTCAGGAACGCAAGATAGTGCGCGTCCTCGTCCTCGAACACGTCAAGGCCGCCGCTCTCGAACGCCTGGCCCAGCTGGTCCGCTGCACGCGCTTCGTTGCCAAGCTCGAGTGCGCATTGACCCAGCCGCAGGTGGATGAAGGGATTTCCTTCGCCATCGGGGCAGCGCAGCGCCAGGATCAGCGTATCGGACGCTGCGGAAAAATCGCGTAACTGAAACAGCGTGTCGCCAATGGCGGTGAGCACAATGGTGCTGGCCTCGAAACGTTCGCGCTCGGTGGGCAACAGCGCCTCCGCCTCCCGGTACTTGGCAAGCGCCTGCTCGTCGCGCCCCTTCTCGAAATGCTTGTCACCCTCGTCGAGCAAGGTGGTGATCTGTTCGTGCAGGATGGCGGGCAAAATGGTCATGGTCTGGGTGTCGTATGAAGGTAAGGGTCGCTATGGCCAACCGAAGTATGAAAGCGCGCCACCGCTTGCGCCAGCCCTGCGTCAATCGCGCTGGCGCGGTATGGCTCAATCGTGGGGGATGGCCACCTCGACCAGGGTAGGCTGCAACACGGCCACGAGATCGGCTGGCGCCAAGCCCACCAGAAAGCCGCGCTTGCCGCCATTGAGATAGATTCTGTCGAGCGCTGCGATACTGCGCTCCATATAAACCGGCATCGCCTTCTTGGTCCCCAGCGGCGAGGTGCCGCCCACCATATAGCCGCTATGCTTGTTGGCGATATCGGGCGCGCATGGCTGGATAGTCTTCCTGCCGGTCAGGCGCGCCAGGTTCTTGGTCGAGGTCTCGCAGTCGCCATGCATCAGCACCACCAGCGGCTGCTTGTTCTCGTCTTCCATCACCAGGGTCTTGATCACCGCGTGCTCGGGCACGCCGAGCTCGCGCGAGGACACGGCGGTGCCGCCTTTTTCCTCGTAATCGTAAAGATGCTCGGTGTAGGGCACCTTGTGCTGGCGCAGCACGCGGATGGCGGCGGTAACGGGGGCTTTTTCGCTCATACGGGGCAAGGGGTACAATACCCGACTATTGAACTCAACTAATGGAACCACACTGGTCCAAGTGTGATTCCCGCATCCAAGGTAAACGGCGGTTGCGCCGCAAAACATGAAGCATACCTTCCCCGCCCTGCCCCTGGCACGCCGATACGCCGCGCTGCCGCCTCGTTTCTACACCGCCGTGCCATCGACGCCGCTGCCCGAGCCACAGCTTGTTGTTTTCAACACGGCGCTGGCGGACGAGCTGAACCTCGCGAGCGACGCCGTCGCGCAAGCGGCGCTGACCGATTTTCTCGCCGGCAACAGCGCACTGGCGGGCTACCCGCAGCTCGCGTCGGTATATTCCGGCCACCAGTTCGGCGTCTGGGCCGGGCAATTGGGCGATGGGCGCGCACTCCTGGTAGCGGAGATCGACACCCCCACCGGCATCCGCGAATTGCAGCTCAAGGGCGCCGGGTTCACGCCCTACTCGCGCATGGGCGACGGTCGCGCGGTGCTGCGCTCGTCGATCCGCGAATACCTCGCCTCCGAGGCCATGCACGCGCTGGGCATCCCGACCACCCGCGCGCTGGCGCTGGTGGCGAGCCCGCAACCGGTGTGGCGTGAAACGCGCGAAACCGCGGCAGTGGTCACCCGGGTGGCGGCTAGCTTCCTGCGTTTCGGTCATTTCGAGCATTTCTACTATCGCGGCGAATTCGACGCCGTGGCCGAGCTCGCCGACTTTGCCATTGCCCACTACTACCCCGAGTGCGCGGCTGCCGATCAGCCTTATCTCGCACTGCTCGATGGCGTGATCGAACGCACCGCAGAGCTGATCGCGCGCTGGCAGGCGGTTGGCTTCTGCCATGGCGTGATGAACTCGGACAACATGTCGCTGCTTGGTCTCACGCTCGACTACGGCCCCTATGGCTTCATCGATGGCTTTGACGCGCACCACATCTGCAACCACTCGGACGAGACCGGTCGCTACGCCTACGATCAGCAACCGGCGATTGCGCTGTGGAATCTGCATTGCTACGCCCAGACCCTCCTCAAGCTGATCACCAAGGAAGAGGCGCTGGACGCCTTGCGCCGCTTCCAGCCGCTGTTCGAGGATGCGTTCGCCGAGCAACTGCGTGGCAAGCTCGGCCTTCTCGCCTGGCAGGAAGACGACTGGACGCTGTTCACCGATCTGCTGGCACTGATGCAGGCCGCGCATACCGACTGGACGATCTTCTGGCGCCAGCTCGCGCGCCAGCACGAGGACGCCACGCTGCGCGACCTGTTCCTCGATCGCGACGCGTTCGACGCCTGGCTCCTCCGCTATCGCGCGCGGCTGGCAAATGAGGACCGCCCGCACGGCGAGCGCATCGCCGCGATGAACGCGGTCAACCCGCGTATCGTGCTGCGCAACCACCTGGCCGAGACGGCGATCCGCGCGGCCGAAGCGGGTGATTACACCGCGCTGCATCGGCTCGCTAGCGCGCTCTCCCGCCCGTTCGACGATGCACCGGAATACGACGACTACGCGGCGCTGCCGCCCGACTGGGCCAGTCAGCTGTCGGTATCCTGCTCATCCTGATAGGCACGTACGATTTGTGCTGCCTTGGCAACAGCGCTGCGAGAATGCGAACCGATCACGTGTCAACGCGTCACAATGTCGCCGCGTTATGCTCGCCGACCGACCCGCCAAGCTGACGGGTCGTAGAAAACCAACAGGACTCCTTGATGTCGAAATCCCCTGCCAGCCGGCTTTCCTGGCTGAAACGCTATCGCCTGTGGCTGATACTCGCGGCCTTCGCCATTGCCGCCATCGTCTGGTGGCGTATCTCGGCCGCCCAGCCCGATGCACCCGCAGTGCTGACGGCAACAGTCACCCGCGGCGACATCGAGGTCTCGGTGCTCGCCAGCGGCAGGATCGAGGCCTCCAAGCAGGTGGATGTCGGCGCGCAGGCCTCCGGCCAGGTGCAGAAGCTGCACGTGGCGCTCGGTGACACGGTGAAGAAGGGCGACCTCTTGGCCGAGATCGATCCCACCGTGACCCGCAACGAATTCGACGAAGCCCAGGCCAGCATCGACAACCTCTTGGCCCAGCAGGAAGCGGCCAAGCTAGACTTGCTGCTGGCGGAGCGGGAAAACCAGCGCCAACAGGACATGCTGGCCGCCGACGCCACGCCGAAGAAGACCGCCGAGGACTCCGCCATCGCCGTACGCTCGGGGCGCGCCAAGCTCGCGCAGATCGCCGCGCAGATCAAGCAGTTGCAGATCCGCCTCGATACCGCCCGCGCCAACCTGGGCTACACCCGCATCGTTGCACCGATGGATGGCCAGGTGGTCAGCATCACCACCCAGGAAGGCCAGACCGTGAACGCCGCGCAATCGGCGCCGACCATTCTCACGCTGGCGCAGATGGACCCGATCACCGTGCGCGCCCAGGTAGCCGAGGCCGACGTCACCCGCCTGTCCGCCGGCATGCCGGTCTACTTCACCGTGCTCGGCGCACCCGACCGGCAGATCGCGGCCATGCTGCGCACCATAGAGCCGACGCCGCAGACCATCAACGACGCCATCTTCTACAACGCGCTGTTCGATGTGCCGAACGCCCACAGCCGGTTGCGCCTGCAGATGACCACCCAGGTGTCCTTCGTGATAGCCCGCGTGGACAATGCGCTGACCATCCCGGTGACCGCACTGGCGGGCAAGGGTGATTCGGGCGCCGACGGTCAGCGCGATGCGGCTGCGGGGGAACGCCGCAATGGCGGCGCTGCTGCCGCGACCGGCGAGCGCAAGCCGCGCGCCGGTGACGCCGGCAAGCGTGGCGAGCACCGCGCCAAGCGTGAACGCGGCGAAGGCGAGCGCGACGGCGGCCGCCCCCAGCTGCGCACGGTGCGGGTGAAGCTCGCGGATGGGTCGATCGCCGAGCGAGAGGTCGAGATCGGCCTCAACAACAACGTGGTGGTCGAGGTGAAGGCCGGCCTGAAGGAAGGTGACGAAGTCGTCACTGGCGGTGGAATGGGCAATACCCGGCAGCGCGAAGGTGGCAACCGCCGTCCGGGGCCGGGCTTCTGAGCATGAGCGAAGCACTGATCGAACTCTCGGGGCTGTATCGCCGTTTTCCGGCGGGCGAAACCGAGGTCACCATCCTTGACGACGTCAATCTCGTGATCGAGCGTGGCGAAATGGTCGCCATCATGGGCCAGTCGGGCTCGGGCAAGTCCACGCTGATGAATATCCTCGGCGGGCTCGACAGCCCCACGATCGGCTCGTTCCGCTTCGCCGGGGTGGAAGTGGGCTCGCTCGACGATGATGGCCTGGCCGCACTGCGCCGCGAGCACTTCGGCTTCATTTTCCAGCGCTATCACCTGATCCCGGCGCTCAATGCCGAGGAAAACGTCGCCATGCCGGCCATCTACGCCGGCATGGACAGCAATGATCGCAGCGAGCGCGCACGGGCATTGCTGGCCCGGCTGGGCCTGGAGGAACGCACCCACCATCGGCCGAGCCAGCTCTCCGGCGGCCAGCAGCAGCGCGTATCGATCGCGCGGGCATTGATGAATGGCGGCGAGGTCATCCTTGCCGACGAGCCGACCGGCGCGCTCGATTCCCGCAGCGGCGAGGAAGTGCTGAAAACGCTGAAAGAGCTGCACGCGCGTGGCCACACGGTGATCCTGGTCACCCACGATGCGCACGTGGCGGCGCAGGCCGAGCGCGTGATCGAGATCCGCGATGGCCGCATCGTTGCCGATCGGCGCAACGACGCCGGTCGCGACGAGGAAGCCGCGCCCGATCGCCCCGCCCCGCCGGTTCACCCCAAGGGTTGGGCTGCCAACTGGGGGCGCTTCGTCGAAGCGTTCAGCATGGCCTGGCGCTCGCTGGTGGCCAACCGCCTGCGCACGCTCCTGACCATGCTCGGCATCATCATCGGCATCGCCTCGGTGGTGTCCATCGTTGCGCTGGGCGAAGGCATGCAGCACTCGGTGCTCGCCAACATGTCGTCGCTGGGCGCGACCAATATCGACATCATGCCGGGCTCGGGCTTGTCCGATGACCGCAGCGGCGGTGTACGCACCTTGCGCGAGCCGGATCTCGTTGCGCTTGCGGCCGAGCCCTATGTCGATGCGGTCACGCCACTGAACCAGAAGGGCCTGCGCGTGCGCTATCGCAACAGCGACGCCAACGCCACCGTCTATGGCGTGGCGCCGAGCTACTTCGACGTGCGCGGCCAGGCGATCAGCATCGGCAGCAACTTCAGCACGCAGGACGTGCGCCGGCAGGCCCAGGTGGTGGTGATCGGCGAGAGCACGCGCAAGGCGCTGTTCAGCGACGGTAGTGGCCTCGGCGAGATCATTCTGGTGGGTAACGTGCCGCTGCAGGTCATCGGCGTGGCCGAGGCCAAATCGAGCGGCTGGGGCGGCGACAGCCTGGAAGTGTGGATGCCCTATTCCACCGCGGCGAGCCGCGTGCTCGGCCAGCAGCATTTTCGCCGCATCACGGTGAAGGTGCGCGAGGGCGTGCCGATGAAGGCCGCCGAAGAAGCGTTGACGCAGCGGCTGCTGCTGGCGCATGGCAAACAGGATTTCTACACCCGCAACATGCAGGACATCCTCGATTCGGTCGAATCGTCGACGCGCAACATCAAGCTGTTCCTGACCATGATCGGCGTGATCTCGCTGGTGGTCGGCGGCATCGGCGTGATGAACATCATGCTGGTCTCGGTGACCGAGCGTACGCACGAGATCGGCATCCGCATGGCGGTGGGCGCAAGGCAGAGCGACATCATGCGCCAGTTTCTGATCGAGGCCATCGTCGTGTGCATGCTGGGCGGCGCCATCGGTATCGGCATCTCGCTCGGTATCGGCGCGCTGGTGGCGCACTTCCTCACCGATTTTTCGATGATCTTCTCCGCGCAATCCATCCTCACAGCCGTGCTGTGCGCCACCGCCGTCGGCGTGGTGTTCGGCTTCTTGCCCGCCCGCCGCGCGGCCAGGCTGGCTCCGATCGAGGCCTTGGCACGCGAATGACCCCCAAGAACATGACCCAACCGTTCCCCCAACACGCGCTGCTCGTGGCGCTGCTGCCGCTCTTCGTCGCCTGCGCCGGCAACCCGCAACCGCAAGCAAACGTCGCCATCCCCGCCACCTGGCAGAACGCCGGCGCGGCAGGCACACTCGCCGAGGCTGATATCTACTGGGCAAGCTTTGGCGACACGCAGCTGGATGCGCTGCTCAGCCAGGCGCGCGCCAGCAATGCGGACCTCGCCACCGCGGTACTCAAGCTCAAGGCCGCGAGCTACGCGCTCGATGCGGCCGGGCTGGATAGACAGCCCGACATCGACGTGTCCGGCCGGGTCAGCAGCAGCCGCAACCTGCGCCGCAACGAGGCACTGGGCGAGAACTACAACGTGTCGGCATCCCTCTCGTGGGAGCTCGATATCTGGGGACGTCTTGCCGACCAGCAGGACGCCGCGCGCTGGCGGCGCGATGCCACCGAGGCCGATCTGAACGGCGTGCGCGTGGCGCTGGAAGCCAATGTCGCCACGCTGTACTGGCAACTGGCGCTGAACGACGCGCAGGTCACGCTGGCCGAACAGGATCGCGAGACCGCCCGCAAGACCTTTGCCCTGGTTGAGGCGCGCTATAAGGCCGGCACCGTATCCGGCCTCGATCTTGCGCAAGCGCGGCGCGCGCTCAGCAGCAGCGACAGCGCGCTGGAATCGGCCAGACTCACACGCGGTAACACCGCCCGCGCGTTCAACCTGCTGTTCGACACGCCGCCGCAGCAGGCCGCCGTCGATGCGCCGCCCCGCCTGCCCGAACTGGAGCCGGTGGTGCCGGCCGGCCTACCCAGCGATCTGCTCAGCCGTCGCCCGGACCTCGCCGCCAGCAGCGCCCGGCTCGCCGCCTCGTTCAAGGACACGGAAGCGACGCGCAAAAGCTGGTTGCCGACCTTCTCGCTGACCGGCAGCGTCGGCAGCACAAGCAGCACGCTGGTCGACGTGCTCTCGGACCCGGTCGCCACGCTGGGGCTGGGCCTCGCCCTGCCCTTCATCCAGTGGAACGAGCGCGAGCTGGCGCTCAAGGTGAGCCAGAACGAATACGAACAGGCGGTGATCGCCCACCGCCAGACGATCTACACCGCGTTTGCCGAGGTGGAGGATGCGCTGGCTGCGCGTGGTCAGCTCGATGGCGAAACAGCGCGCCTCGTCGCGCAGCGTGACGACGCCGCCACGGCCGAGCGGTTGACCGCTGTGCGTTACAAGGCCGGCGCGGTCGATTTCTCGACCTGGCTTACCGCGCAGGACACGCTGCGCGCCGCCGAGCGCACACTGCTGCAGCATCGCTACCAGAAGGCCGCCAACCTTGCCACGCTGTACAAGGCGCTGGGCGGCGCGCCGTTAGTGGCAGCCACGCCGGCGTGACCGGCCGCCGTCAACGCCAACCCTGCACGCGGCCCGATAGCGGCCGCGTGATAAACTCGCCGCGCTTTACTCCACTTGGGCAGCCATGTACGAACTGCTGATCGGCCTGCGCTACACGCGCGCCAAGCGCCGCAACGGCTTTATCTCCTTTATCTCGCTGATCTCCATCGTCGGCATCGGGCTGGGCGTGGCCGCGCTCATCATCGTGCTCTCGGTGATGAATGGCTTCCAGGAAGAGGTGCGTAATCGCATCCTCGGCATGGCGGCGCACGTGCAGCTCACCGGCGGCGACGGCACGCTGCGCAACTGGCAGGACGTGGCGAACCCCGTGCTCAAGACCGAACACGTGCGCGCCGCCGCGCCCTATGTGCTGGGCCAGGGCCTGTTGAACTACAGCGGACAGGTGAAGGGTACGCTGATCCGCGGCATCGACCCCGAGCTCGAGCCGGGGGTATCGGAAGTCACGAAGAAGATCATCGGCGGCACGCTCGATCAGCTGCGTCCCGGTCAGTTCAATATCATCCTGGGCTGGCAGCTGGCCGCCGAACTGGGCGCCCAGGTGGGCGACAAGATCACGCTGATCACGCCGCAAGGCCAGGTGACCCCCGCCGGCCTCGTACCCCGGTTTCGCCAGTTCACCATCGCCGGTGTGTTCAAGGCCGATTACTATCCCTACGACGCCGGGCTTGGCCTTGTCGCGCTCTCTGACGCGCAAAAGCTCTACCGCACCGGCGAGGCCGTAACGGGCCTGCGCTTGCGGCTCGATGATCTCTTCAATGCGCGTAGCGTCGCCATGCGCATCACGCGCGAACATCCGGGCGTGGTCGCGAGCGACTGGACACAGGAAAACCCCACCTATTTCCGCGCGGTGGAAATCGAAAAGCGGATGATGTTCATCATCCTGACGCTGATCGTCGCGGTGGCCGCGTTCAACCTGGTGTCCACGCTGGTGATGGTCGTCACCGACAAACAGGCCGACATCGCCATCCTGCGCACGCTGGGCGCGACGCCCGGCTCGGTGATGAAGATCTTCGTGGTGCAGGGTGCGATTTCCGGTTTTGTCGGCACCGCCACCGGTGTGATCGCCGGCGTGCTGGTTGCGCTCAATCTTGGCACCATCGTGCCCTTTATCGAGCGCATCATCGGCACCCATATCCTGTCACCCGACGTCTACCTGATCACCGAGCTGCCCTCGCGCGTCGAGTTCACTGATGTCGGCAGCATCGCCGCCATCTCGCTGCTGCTGGCCCTCGTCGCCACGCTATACCCATCCTGGCGCGCCTCACGCATCAACCCGGTGGAGGCGTTGCGCTATGAATAAGCCGATTCTCGAAGCCATTGCCCTGTGCAAGACCTACCGCAGCGGCAAGCTCGACACGCCGGTACTGCACGAGGTGAGCCTCACGCTGCACGCTGGCGAAACCGTGGCCATCGTCGGCGCCTCGGGCTCGGGCAAATCGACGCTGCTGCATTGCCTGGGCGCGCTCGATACACCCACCAGTGGCCGGGTCACCTTGCTGGGGCAGGATCCATTCGCCGTCGGCGAAGCCGAACGCGGCAGGCTGCGCAACCAGCACCTCGGTTTCGTTTACCAGTTCCACCACCTGCTGCCCGAATTCACCGCCGTGGAGAATGTGGCGATGCCGCTGCTGATCCGCCGCCATGACCGAGCCGCCGCGTACGCAACCGCCAGCGAGATGCTGGCGCGGGTGGGTCTGGGCCATAGGCTGGAGCACAAGCCGGGCGAATTGTCCGGTGGCGAGCGCCAGCGAGCGGCCATCGCCCGCGCGCTGGTGACCCGGCCGGCGTGCGTGCTCGCCGACGAGCCTACCGGCAACCTCGATCGCGGCACGGCCGACGCAGTGTTCGCGCTGATGATGGAACTGAACACCGAACTTGCCACCGCCTTCGTCATCGTCACGCACGATCCCGATCTCGCGGCGCGCTGCCAGCGCGTGGAGCACATTCGCGATGGCCGGCTGCTCGATGTAGAGGCGATTGACGCGGCACCGTAGTCGATCAGTGGCTACTACTTTTTAAGAAAAATCAGAAACTTGTTGCCACATCTGCCCCTTGTGTGGATAATCCGCAACCTTCGAGCCACGACCGATCGTCGGCGTGGCCGATAGCTTCATCGCCTCTAGCCTTTCCGCGGTTTTACGCCCAGTCCGGGTGGTAGTTCTGAGTTGCGGTAGTTCCGGTTAGCGTCGATGCCATGCGCACATAGCGCCTAACCGAGGAATACTGCATGACTCAGCCCATTGAGGCGGGTAGCGGCTTTGCCGCGCTCGGCCTTTCCCCCGAACTCGTCCGCGAACTCTCCAAGCAAGGCATTTCCGAGCCGACGCCGATCCAGGCGCAGGCCATTCCTGTCCTGCAAGCCGGCCACGACATCATGGCCTCGGCCCAGACCGGTACCGGCAAGACCGCAGCGTTTCTGCTGCCTGCCCTCAATCGCCTGTCGCGTCAGCCGACCCATCACGGCAAGGGCCCGCGCATTCTGGTGCTGACCCCGACCCGCGAACTCGCCGAACAGGTTTCCAAGGTCGCGATCACCTTTGCCCGCAGCACCCAGCGTTGCAAGGTCGTGACCATCACTGGTGGTGTGCCCTACCCGGTACAACATCGCGAACTGGCGCTGCCGGTGGAAGTGCTGGTGGCAACGCCAGGCCGCCTGACCGACCTGATGCAATCGGGCCGCATCGATTTCCGCCGCCTGGAAATGCTGGTGCTCGACGAAGCCGACCGCATGCTGGACATGGGCTTCATCGATGAAGTGGAAGCCATCGTCGCCAAGCTGCCGGCCGAACGCCAGACGGCACTGTTCTCCGCCACGCTGTCGGACGCCGTGCAACGTTTTGCCGCGCCGATGCTGAAGGATCCGCAAAAGGTGGAACTGGCGCCGCAAGGCCTGCCGACCGCCAACGTCGAACAAGCCGTGCACTACGCCGACGGCTACGAACACAAGCAAAAGCTGACCGCCGCGCTGCTCAAGGCTGCGCCGGAAACCCAATCCATCGTCTTCGTCGCCACCAAGGCCGACGCCGACAGCATGGCCGACTGGCTGCGCCTGGAAGGCCTGCGCGCCGACGCCATGCACGGTGATTTGCAACAGCGCATGCGCCGCAAGGTGCTCGATCGCCTGCGCCGCAGCGAGATCGACGTGCTGGTCGCCACCGACGTGGCCGCCCGCGGCATCGACGTGGCCGGTATCGGCCAGGTGATCAACTTCGATCTGCCCAAGTTCGCCGAGGATTACATCCACCGCATCGGCCGTACCGGTCGCGCCGGTCGCAAGGGCCGCGCCGTTTCGTTGGTGACCAAGAACGATTTCGGCGCCTACACCCGTATTCGCCGTCGCTACGAGATCGAATTCGAACAAATGACGCTGGAAGGCCTCGAAGCGCGCTTCCGCCCGGGCCAGGGTCGCCCGCAAGGTGGCGGTACCGAACGCAAGAGCTATGGCGGCAGCAAGCCGCGTAGCGGCGGTTACGGTGGCAACGGTGGTGGTTACGCCGGTCGCCGCGAAGGTGGCTACGAAGGTCGTGCCCCGCGCGAAGGCGGTTATGAAAACCGTGCGCCGCGTGAAGGTGGCGAGCAACGCGCTCCGCGTGAAGGCTACGGCCAGCGCGCACCGCGCGAAGGTGGTTACGAAAACCGCGCGCCACGCGAAGGCGGCTATGCCGATCGCGCGCCGCGCAGCTACGGTGACCGTCCGGCCGGCGACCGCGCCCCGCGTGAAGGTGGCCCGTTCGAGCGCGCTCCACGTCCGTACGCCGATCGTGCACCGCGTCCGCAAGGCGAGCGCAGCGATCGTCCGCAACGCACCTTCGACGAGCGCGCTCCGCGCAGCTTCGATCGTCGCGAAGGTGGCAACGAGCGCAGCTTCGACCGTGCTCCGCGTGAAGGTGGTTTCAAGCGCGAAGGCGTGCGTCGCGATGGCGACTCCGCCCGCGCCCCGCGCACCGGCGGCAACCGCTACGAGAGCTGATCCCGGCGGCGGTTGAATGAAAACGGCGCGGATTCCGCGCCGTTTTTTATTGTCGCCGGATCAACGGCGGCTAATCGCGATCAACGGGCAAGGGTGGCAGGCCATGCCGCGCCCGCGCGCGGTTGCAGGCGTCGGCAAAGTGACCGATCTCGGCCAGCGGCGCGAACTCGCGGCAAGGCCCCGGGCGCTCGCGGTAGAT
Organism: Chitinolyticbacter albus; assembly: GCF_024437655.1. Lineage (GTDB taxonomy): Bacteria > Pseudomonadota > Gammaproteobacteria > Burkholderiales > Chitinibacteraceae > Chitinolyticbacter > Chitinolyticbacter albus. The sequence goes on along the minus strand of NZ_JANBVF010000010.1, from coordinate 206,251 downwards.
GCCGCAACGCACTTCCCGGCCGATCTCGCCGATCAGCGCCACGCAGCGCGGCCGGGCGTAGTCGGTGCCGCGCAAGCGAGCCAGCGTCGCGTTCTCGCGATCGGCGAGGCCATCGGGCACGCAGCCGCCCTCACTTTCCAGTTCGGAAACATCGAAACTGACGCGGAACGCGGCGCAACAGGCGCCGCAACTCAAGCAGGTATTGGTACTCACGGCGGATAGTGGACCAGGCAAAGCACGGATTTTACCGGTAGCCCCCGATTGCCGCGAGCGGGCGATCCGGGCTACCCTGACCCTTCCCGGAATTATTTAGAAATGAACATGCAGATTCGGCTGCTGACCGAAACCGATCTCGACGCCGTGCTGGATATCCAGCACCAATGCTACCCCGCAGCGTGGCTGGAGGCGCGCGCGACGTTCGCGCGCAAGCTGGCGCTGTCGCCGCAATCGAACTGGATTGCATTGGACGACGCAGGTGCAGTCGGCTATTTCTTCACCCATCCGTGGGCCGGCAACGGCCTGCCCGCGCTCGACGAAGCCCGGCTCACGCTGCCCGCCCAGGCACATGCCCATTTCCTGCACGACCTTGCCGTGCATCCGCGCGCGCGCGGTCGCGGCGTCGCCGCCCGGCTGGTCGCACAGGCGCTGGCCTGGGGCGTGGCGCAGGGCCTTGCCGAGGCGCGACTCGTCGCCGTGCTGGGCGCGGAATGTTTCTGGCGCGGCCTCGGTTTTACCGCGCAGGCAGAGCGCGACGCGCGCCTTGCCGCATACGGCGCGGACGCCATCGTCATGCAGCGTGCGCTCTCTCCACCCTGACCGATTGTTGAACGTCGATCAGGGCCGGCCACCACGCCGGCCCTTTTTCTTGCCCGAAGGAGGCAACCATGAAACCCAATATCATCCTCAGCGAAACCGACCTGGAGCGCCTGGAAACGCTGATAGCCCGCCAGACCCCGCGCACCGCAGCGCTGGATGCGCTGGAAGGCGAAATCGCGCGTGCCGAGATCGTCGCGGCGAGTGAGCTGCCCGCCAACGTGATCGCCATGGGCCGCAGCGCCTGTTTCGTCGATGAAGGCAGCGGCCGCGAATACCGTTACACCCTGGTCTATCCGCACGAGGCTGATCTGGAACACGGCCGCATTTCGGTGCTGCTGCCGGCCGGCAGCGCGCTCTTGGGGCTGCGCGTCGGCCAATCGATCGACTGGCCCTTGTCTGATGGCAAGACATTACGCCTGACCGTGCTGGCAGTCGAAGAAGCCTGAGCGCCGCATGCGCTACAATCGCGCTTAACCCGCAACCTTCAGGAAAGTTCATGATCAAGCGCAACCGCCCGTCCCGACGCGGCCGCAGCACCGCCGACGAAGTCGATCTGGTCCGGCTGGCCGAAGGGCTCGCCGATTCGTCGAGCCGCATCGAGGATGCGTTCTGGAACGCGCGCATTTCCAGCGTGGTCGCCCGGCTGATCGCCGATCGCGACGAGGACACGCTGAACGCCGTGCTCGATCAGCTGAGTCAGCACGATCCCGAGGCGTACAACGCGCTTGCCGACGTGGTCGAGGCCGCCAGCGAATCGACGCGCATCGAGCGCAACGGCGCGGCCTGGGACGTGCTGCTATTCACCGCGCCGGTACTGGCCTGGTCGCGCTGGCAGATTCCGAGCGAGCGCATCACAGGTAGCCGGCTGCAGAACCTGAAGGTGCAACTGGGCGCGCATATCTTCGCGCGCGATGTGAAGCTCGGTTTTGCCGACGTGCTGTTCAGTCCGGACCAGTTGCCGCGCGGCTTTGTACCAACGGCCGAGCTGACCCAGGCGCTGGCCGAAGCCGCCTTCGACGATGGCACGCTGGAAATCGACGACAAGGAGCTGGCAGAGACCAAGCAGTTCCTGTCCGATACCCGCTACGTGATCGGCGCGGCCGTGGTGCCTGCTGGTGGCGCCATCTTCCGTTGGCAGGAAGATGACGGCGACCGCGAGGAGAGCCTCAAGCAATGGCAGAAACAGGGCGGCGCCGTGCTGCAATCGCTGATGCCCGGTTGCGCCACCGAACCCTGCCTGCCCGGCGCCTACCATGCGGCCTGGCGCGAAGCTGATCGTGCTTCGCGCGCCTATTCTCTGCAGGCTACCGTGTCATTCTTGATGCTGGCGCTCAATGTCCAGCCGCAACAGCTGCGCGCCACCATCGGCCCCTTCGTCGGCCGCCAGCTGGAGGAATACCGCGTCGGCTTCGTCAAGCGTGGCGAGGATCAGGTCCTGCATGGCGTGGTGTGGCCGCTGCTCGACGGTGAGGACGAGAACACCGACATCGCCGGCGAGATCGAGGCAGTGTTGAAGGAAATCGGCATCACCGATATCCGCGTACTGGAACACGATCTGCCGCTCGACTATTGCGACGATTGCGGCGCGCCGTTCTACCCCAATCCGGAAGGCGAGCTGCTGCATGCCGAGCTGCCGGAAGAGGAAACGCCGGATCAGCCGCACCACCTGCACTGAACGCCGCCAACAAAACCCTGCTGGCTACGTTACGCTCACTGGCCGTACAACTTGTACTGTCTGCGTTTCGCGTGCCTTGCCAGCACCGTTGCACTGGGTTTTGTTGCCGGCTCCAACTGCGCTGAACCGCAGACCACGCCACCCTCGGCCGCATGCTAGAGATCAGCCCAACGCCGTCCAGGCGCTACCGGCATCGTGGCTGGCAAGTGCCGCCTCGATGAAACGCATTCCCGCCACGCCCTCAATCACCGTGGTCAGGTGGAGCGTAGCTAGCGGCAGCGGCTCGCCTGCGTTGATCGCGTGGATCTGCAACGCGGCATCGGTGTAGATCTGGGCGAACGCCTCGAGGTAGCCCTCCGGATGACCCGCCGGCACACGGCAGGCATGGCGCGCCGCATCTCCACTCGCCCGCCCGCGCGTGAGCCGCTGCGTCTCGCCACCGAGCGGCGTCAGCCACAGCGTGTTGGGCTCCTCCTGGCTGAACACGAGGCTGGCGCGCGTGCCATAGACGCGCAACACCAGCCGGTTCTCCTCGCCACTCGCCACCTGGCTCGCCACCAGCGCGCCGCGCGCGCCGCCCGCGTAGCGCAACCAGACCTGCACATGATCATCGACCCGCCGCCCCGGCACGAAGGTATTGAGTTCGGCCGCGAGTGCACTCGGCTGCTGGCCGCAGACGAAGGCCGCGAGCTGCCAGGCATGCGTGCCGATATCACCCAAACACCCTGCACGCCCAGCGCGCGCCGGATCGGTGCGCCAGTCGGCCTGCTTGTTGCCACCGGCCTCAAGCGGTTCGGCCAGCCAATCCTGCAGGTATTCGACCTGCACATAGCGCAAGTCGCCGATCTCGCCTGCAGCGACCAACTCACGCGCGTGGCGCACCATGGGGTAGCCGGAATAGGTATGCGTCAGAGCGAATACCCGGTTCTGCCGCTTTGCCAGTGCGGCCAGCGCTTCGCCCTCGGCCACGCTCAGCGCCAGCGGCTTGTCGCAGATCACGTGGATGCCGGCTTCAAGGAACGCCGTCGCCACGGGGGCATGCAGGGAGTTGGGCGTGACGATGGCGACGACGTCGATGCCATCACCACGCGCCGCCTCGGCCTGCGCCATGGCGCGGTAGTCGGTGTAGCTGCGCGCCGGATCGAGCCGCAGCTCGGCGGCGCTGGCTGCCGCGCGCACAGGATCGCTGGACAGCGCACCGGCCACCAGTTCGTAGTGATCATCGAGCCGCGCAGCGAGCCTGTGCACGGCACCGATGAAGGCGCCCTGCCCGCCGCCGACCATCCCTAAGCGCAAGCGTCGTGTCATCGCCCACCTCCGGTGCCCAGCAACTGCTTGAGCTGTGCCGCATCGACGCCGCTGCCGGCAAAGTCGTCGAAAGCCCGTTCGGCCACGCGGATGATATGGCTGCGGATGAAGTCCGCGCCTTCCGCTGCGCCATCTTCCGGGTGCTTGAGCGCGCATTCCCATTCCAGCACCGCCCAGCCGGGGTAGTCGTACTGCGCCAGCTTGGAGAAGATGCCGACGAAGTCGATCTGCCCGTCGCCCAGCGAGCGGAAACGCCCGGCGCGCTCCACCCAGCCGCTGTAGCCGCCGTACACGCCCTGGCGGCCATCGGGGCGGAACTCGGCGTCTTTCACATGAAAGGCCTTGATTCGCGTGTGATAGAGATCGATGAACGCCAAGTAATCGAGCTGCTGCAGCACGAAATGGCTGGGGTCGTAGAGGATGTTGGCGCGAGGGTGATCGCCCACGGCAGCAAGGAAGCGCTCGAAGGTCACGCCGTCGTGCAGGTCCTCGCCCGGGTGCAGCTCGTAGCAAAGATCGACCCCGGCATCGTCGAACGCATCGAGGATGGGCCGCCAGCGCCGCGCCAGCTCAGCAAACGCCTCCTCGACGAGCCCCGCTGGTCGCTGCGGCCACGGGTAAAGATAGGGCCAGGCCAGTGCGCCACTGAAGGTGACGTGCGCGGCAAGCCCCAGCCGCTGCGAGGCCTTCGCTGCTGCCTTCACCTGGGCTATCGCCCAATCGGTACGCGCCGCTGGCCTGCCTCGCACCTCGGGCGCGGCAAAGCCGTCGAACAAAGCGTCATACGCCGGATGCACCGCCACCAGCTGGCCTTGCAGGTGGGTCGACAACTCGGTGATCGCGAGACCGCGGGTGGCGATGCGCCCGGCGATTTCGTCGCAATAGGTCTGACTTTGCGCGGCCAGCGCCACGTCGAACAGGCGCGGATCGTTGGTTGGCAGCTGCACGCCCTCGAAACCGAGACCAGCGGCCCAGCCGGCCAGCCCATCCAGCGTATCGAAGGGCGGTGTATCACCGACGAACTGCGCCAGAAAGATCGCCGGACCCTTGATGGTTTGCATGTTGAACTCCTTGTAAGGGCGTACGCTGCGCGGCAAGCTGCCCCGCAGCGGGTCCACGGCCGCACCAACGTTCGCTTGGCGAGCCCGGCGTTGCCCAGGCCCGCCCTGCATCCCCACCCATCGCCGATCAGTTCAAACAGGCACTCAGAACGGCGAATCCGGGAAGTAGAAGTCCTTGGCGTTCTGCTTGGTGATCAGCACCGAAGGAATGATGGTGTTGGCAGGCAGCTTCTTGCCGGCCAGGCGCGCCTCGGCGGTGAGCTTGATCGCGTCGTACATGAACTTGGGCGAGTACGACACATTGGCCTGGATGCGCGGATCGCTGCCATCCATCAGCGTCTTGATCGCGCCCTTGGCACCGGCGCCGCCGAATACCACCTTGATGTCCTTGCGCTTGGCCTGGTCGATGGCCTTGAGCACACCCACCGCCATGTCGTCATCGGCCGCCCACACCGCATCGATCTGCTTGAAGCGGGTCAGGTAATCCTGCGTCACCTTGAACGCATCGTCGCGGTTCCAGTTGCCGTACTTGGCATCGAGGATCTTGATGCCCGGGTGCTGCTTCATCACGCTGGTGAAGGCATCGTAACGCTCGTTGTCGAGCGTGGTCGGAATGCCGCGCAGCGCCACGATGTTGCCCTTGCCGCCCATGGCCTTGGCCAGGTACTCGGCCGGCAGCTTGCCAAAGGCGGTGTTATCCCCAGCCACGTAGGCATCCTGCGCGCTAGTGTCAGTCAGGCCCCGATCGACCACGGTCACGTACACCCCCTTGCCCTTCACCTGCGCCACGGGCTTCGTTAGCGAGGCCGATTCGAAGGGGAAGATCACCAGCGTGTTGATCTTGTTCACCGTCAACAGATCCTGCAGCTGATTGGCCTGCTCGGGGGCGTTGGCGGCGGTCTTCACGATCACCTTCAGGCCCGGGTTGGCCTTTTCCAAATCGGCCTTGGCCTTGTTCGCCCACCAGACGATGCCGGCGGTGAAGCTGTGGGTCGCCGCGGGGATCGATACGCCCAGGGTCACTTTCTCCGCGGCCCAGCTGCTGCCGACGGTCAGTGCCAGTACGCCGGCACTGATTGCACGAATCACGCTGTTCATGGTGTTGCCTCCTGTCTATCGGGCCTGCGCCCGTGGGTCCGTCTGTAAACGATTACAAATTGGGCCGGCGTCGCCGTCGACCCCGCACGATCACCGCCCGCGCTGCATGAAGGCGACGATGATGATCACCACGCCCTGCACCGCGGCGTTGAGATACACGCTGATGATGCTGGTGAGGTTGAGGATGTTGCTGATCACGGAGAGCAGGATGGCGCCGATCACGGTGCCGAAGATCCGCCCCTCCCCGCCCTTGAGCGCCGTGCCACCGACCACCACGGCAGCAATGGCTTCGAGCTCCCACAACAGGCCCGTGGTCGGCGAGGCCGAGCCCAGGCGCGGCACGTAGAGCAGCGTGGCGATGCCGACGCACAGGCCCAGCAGCGAGTAGGTGGCAAGCTTCACGAAGTCGACCCGGATCGCCGCATAGCGCGCCACCTGCTCGTTCGAACCTATGGCCTGCACATGGCGGCCGAAGGCGGTGCGATTGAGCAGCAGCCCACCTGCCAGCGCGACGGCGGCGAAGACCCAGACGGGAATGGGAATACCGAGCACGCTGCCGTAATAGACAGGGCTGTAGAGATCCGACAGCGCGCCATCGAGCGTGAGCGCGCCGCCATCGGCGAGGTAAGTAAGATAGGCGCGGAAGATGCCTAGCGTGCCCAGCGTGACGATGAAGGGCTCGATTCGCCCCTTGGTGATCAGCACGCCGTGCACCGCACCGAACGCGCTGCCCAGTACCAGCGCCAGCACGATGCCGGCGCTCACCGCCAGCACGGCGCTGCCGCTCGCGCCCAGGTGGTTCATGAACATAATCATGCAGCCGGCGATCAAGGCCGCCATCGAGCCCACCGACAGGTCGATGCCGCCCGACATGATGACGAAGGTCATCCCGACTGCGATGATGCCGATGAAGGCGGTGCGGGTCAGCACATTGAGCAGGTTGTCGACAGTGGCGAAATCCGGGTTCAGCAGCGTGCCGGCGATGCACAGTGCAACGAGGCCCAGCAAGGGGCCGATGCCGGATAGCCGCGACAGCAGATGGCGCCAGGCAGGCAGCGCTTCAGTGGGTACCGGTGGCATGGGCGATCAATTCCTCTTCGGTCAAGTGTTCTGCGGTCAGTACCGCCTGCAGCCGGCCGGCCCTTAGCACCGCGACGCGGTGGCACAGGCCGATCAACTCGATCAGTTCGCTGGAAATCACGATCACCGCACGGCCTTCCGCGGCCAGGCGCTGGATCAGAAAATAGATGTCGCGCTTGGCGCCGACGTCGACGCCCCGCGTGGGCTCGTCGAGCACGATCACGCGCGGGTCCGGGTGCAGGAACTTGGCGAGCGCGAGTTTCTGCTGGTTGCCGCCTGACAGCATCCGCGCCCGCGCGGCGAGATCGCCGGTGCGGATGCCGAACCCTTCCACCGCCTGCTTTAGCGCAGCGTGCTCTGCCGTATGGCTGAGCCAGGGCTGGGCGTAGCGCTCCAGCGTCATCAGCGTCAGGTTCTCGGTCAGGCCCAGGTTCACATGCAGGCCCTTGCCCTTGCGGTCTTCCGATAGATAAGTGAGCCCGTGCTTCATCGCCATGCGCGGGTTGGAGAGCGCGAGCTCGCGTCCGGCGAGCGCGATGCGGCCGGCGCTTCTTTCGCGTAGGCCGACGATGGCCTCGAATGCCTCGGTTCGGCCGGCACCGACAAGGCCGGCAAAGCCGTAAATCTCGCCGGCTTGCACCTCGAAACTCAGATCGTCGACCCAGCCCGGCACCGCGAGGCCCTGCACCGTCAGCGCCGCTGGCGCGTCCGGTGGCGGCGGCGCCTTGTCCGGGAACATGTCGGAAACATCGCGGCCCACCATCAGGTTGGCCATCTGTGATCGTGTGAGACTGGCCGTGGCTTCACGAGCGACGAAGCGGCCATCGCGCATCACCACTACCTCGTCGGTGATGCGCTCGACCTCGTCGAGCTTGTGCGAGATGTAGATGATGGTGACGCCGTCCGCCTTCAGCTTGCCGATCAGCGCGAACAGCCGCTCGGTCTCGCCCGGCGTCAGCGTGGCAGTGGGCTCGTCCATGATCAACAAGCGCGCCTTGCGCGACAGCGCCTTGGCGATCTCGACGAGTTGCTTCTCGGCAACAATGAGCCGCCGCACCGGTGTATCCGCGTCGGCCGCGAGCCCCACTGCGGCGAGATGCTCGGTGGCGGCGCGACGCATTCCCGCGTCGTCGAGTAGCCAGCCGCGCTTCTGCTCGTGGCCGAGGAAGATGTTCTGCGCGATGGTCAGGTGCTCGGCCAGGTTGAATTCCTGGTGGATCAACACCACGCCGGCACCTTCGGCCTCGCGCGATGAAGCGAAGCGACGGGACTCGCCGTCGATCTGGATCTCTCCCTCGCTCGCCGCCTCGTAGCCGGAAAGGATTTTCATCAGCGTGGACTTGCCGGCGCCGTTCTCGCCCAACAGGCCATAGACCCGGCCCGGCTCCAGCGCGAAATCGACGCCATGCAGCACGCGCACCGGACCGAAATCCTTGCAGACCCCGCTAAACCGTACCGAGAGGCTCATCAGGCAGTCCCCCGCTTGACCAGCCGGTGCGGCAGCAGCACGCCGGGTACGGCGAGCTGCGGCTGGGCCAGCCGTTGCAACAGCAAGCGCGCGGCGGTCTCGCCCAGTTCACGCATCGGTTGGGCGATGGTAGTGAGGGGAGGATCGATCTGCGCCGCCATCGCGATATCGTCAAAGCCCATCACCGCCACATCGCGCGGCACGGCCAGCCTGGCCTCGCGCAGGCCGCGGATCACGCCGATGGCCAGCGTGTCGGACACCGCAAAGATCGCCGTCGGCGCCTCGTCGCGCGAGATGAGTTGCCGCGCGGCCTCGGCACCAGCGTCGAAATCGAGGCTGTCCACGGTGACGTGCCACGCCGCCGGCAGGGTCAGCCCCGCCTCGGCCAGCGCATCGCGCATCCCGGCCTCGCGCTGGCGCGCATAGAGGTAGCGCGCGTCCGTATTGATCAGCGCGATGCGGGTATGGCCTTGCGCGATCAGGTGGCGCACCGCGTCGGCAGCGGCGGCCCGGTTGTCGATGCCGACATAGGGAACGGCGACATCGGGATCGAATTCGCAGCAAGCCACCCAGGGCACGCCGTTCATTTCCTCGGCCAGTGCATGCTGCACCGTGTCGGGATCGAGGCAGATCGCGCCATCGGCTCGGCGGGTACGCAGCAGGTCGAAATAGCTGCGCTCGCGCCCCGGATCGGCACCGGTGTCGCACAGCAACACGAAGTAGCCCTGCTGCCGCGCCACGCTGTCGATGCCGCGCACGATCTCGGCATAAAACGGGTTGCCCACGTCCGGCACCATGGTCAGCAGCATGCGGCTCTCCGCCGTGCGCAGGTTGCGCGCCAGGTGATTCATGCGATAGCCGAGTGCTTCCACCGCCGCCAGCACCTTGTCGCGCGTCGCGGGCTTGACCACGCCCTGCCCGTTCATCACGCGGGACACGGTCGCGACCGACACGCCCGCCTGTTCGGCCACTTCCGAGATCGACACCGCACCACCGGATGCACCACTTTCAGCCATCACCCGCACCAGTCAATGTAATCGATTACATATTGCGTGCAGGCATTGAGGAAACGCAAGAAAAATGTAGCTAAGTAAAAACCACTACATCGCTGCGGTGCCGCTTTGCGGCTGGCGATGGCGCTGGTGTAGTCACCATTGGCAACGGCCTGCAGGCATGTCGGACGCACTGGTTTTGTGCACGCAGCGGCCTATCGTCGTCACAAAGGCAGCCATTGCGTACAAGCTCGATTGGGCAGCGCCACGCGGCTCGATTAAACTCTCGGCCATCGTTGCAACCTCTCAGGTTTCCCCCATGGCCCAATACGTGATGTCCATGCTCCGCGTGAGCAAGATCGTTCCGCCCAAGCGTCAGATCATCAAGGATATTTCCCTCTCCTTCTTTCCCGGCGCCAAGATCGGCCTGTTGGGCCTGAACGGTGCCGGTAAGTCCACGGTGCTGCGCATCATGGCCGGCGCCGACAAGGAGTTCGATGGCGAGGTGCAGCACCTCGCTGGCGTGAAAATCGGCTATCTGGAGCAGGAACCCAAGCTGAACAACGAAGCGACCGTGCGTGAGGAAGTCGAGGGCGGAATGGGCGAAGTGATGGCCGCGCAGAAGCGACTGGAGGAGGTCTACGCCGAGTACGCGCTGGAGGACGCCGATTTCGACGCGCTGGCCGAAGAACAAGCCCGGCTGGAAGCCATCATTTCCGCCGGCGCCGGCGACAACACCGAGCTGCAGCTGGAGCTCGCCGCCGACGCGCTGCGCCTGCCGCCGTGGGACGCCGTCATCGGCAACCTCTCCGGCGGTGAAAAACGCCGCGTTGCGCTGTGCAAGCTGCTGCTCTCCAAGCCCGACATGCTGCTGCTCGACGAGCCGACCAACCACCTGGATGCCGAATCGGTCGAATGGCTGGAGCAGTTCTTGGTGCGCTTTCCCGGCACCGTGGTCGCCGTCACCCACGATCGCTACTTCCTCGACAATGCCGCCGAATGGATCCTGGAACTGGACCGCGGCCACGGCATTCCCTGGAAGGGCAATTACTCAAGCTGGCTGGAGCAGAAGGAAGCGCGCCTCAAGCAGGAGGAATCGCAGGAATCGGCCCGGCAGAAGGCGCTGCACAAGGAACTGGAGTGGGTGCGCCAGAACCCCAAGGCGCGCCAGGCCAAATCCAAGGCGCGGATTGCCCGCTTCGAGGAGCTTTCCAGCTTCGAGCACCAGAAGCGCAACGAAACGCAGGAAATCTTTATCCCGGTGGCCGAGCGCCTCGGCGACAAGGTGATCGAGTTCAAGGGCGTCTCCAAGAGTTTCGGCGATCGCCTGTTGATGGATAACTTCAGCTTCGCCGCACCGGCCGGTGCCATCGTCGGCATCATCGGCCCCAACGGCGCCGGTAAATCGACGCTGTTCAAGATGATAGGCGGCAAGGAGCAGCCCGATAGCGGCGAGGTCGAGATCGGCTCCACCGTGCAGATGGCCTTCGTTGAACAGAGCCGCGAAGGGCTGGAAGGCGACAAGACCGTGTTCGACGATGTCTCGGGCGGGCACGACATCCTCAACGTCGGCAAGTTCGAGATGAGCAGCCGTGCGTACCTTGGCCGCTTCAACTTCAAGGGTGGCGACCAGCAGAAGAAGGTCGGCATGCTCTCGGGCGGCGAGCGCGGCCGCCTGCATCTGGCGAAAACGCTGCTCAAGGGCGGCAACGTGCTGCTGCTGGATGAACCGTCGAACGATCTGGACGTGGAAACGCTGCGGGCGCTGGAAGACGCACTGCTGGAATTTGCCGGCACCGTGTTCGTGATCTCGCACGATCGCTGGTTCCTCGACCGTATCGCCACCCACATCATCGCTGCCGAAGGCGATAGCCAGTGGACCTTCTTCGACGGCAACTACCAGGAATACGAAGCCGACAAGAAGAAACGCCTGGGTGAGGAAGGCGCGAAACCGAAGCGCATCCGCTACAAGCCGGTCACGCGCTGATCGAAATGCGATCCAATAGAAGACCGGCCGAAAGGCCGGTTTTTTCTTTCTTCAATAACACCGGACTCTGACCACTACAGCAGCTGCCTCGCCAGCTGCTTCCAATCGCGTTCTGGTGCCAAGCCAATGGATTCGATAAATCGCGCAAGACTGTCAGCCAGTGCGACAGGAGGGATGTTCGAGCTTGCACTCCATTCCACTTCGTAACACAAGAAGCAAATATCCATCTGGCTCAATAATTTATCACCCGCATAAAACCGGATCGTATGATGCGGCTCGAAAATACACGCGGACACGGCTTCCGGTATCTGTGTCTCCAGCGCCTGTATCGCTGTGAGAAAGTGGCTTTTCTGCGCGGCATTCAGCGTCACCCTGCGGTATACGATTTCTTCCTTGAGCAAGGAGCGTCCAGTGTTTTCATCAATTGCATCATATTCATATGAGTGCTCAGTCACCACAATGCGATCGGCTCGAGCTATCGTTTGAGCCAGTGCATCGCGATATTGCGCACCCTCCATGTTCTGGCTCGCCAGTTCCGCTGGTTCCTGCGGCGATTCCGAATCAGAAAGGCAGCCTGATATGCTGCCCACGCACGCAGCGCTCAATATCAATACACCAGCAAATCGAACAAGCACAGACCAGCGAAAATGGATGTCATTGAAAATCATGTAGTCTCTTGGCTGGCAATAGCCGGTTGATCGAAGATACGGTTCAAAAAGCGTAATGGCTCGATAAACTATTGCGCGCGATGGATACTCGGATAAGCTGTGTCGACTCCAGCCTGTTCAAGACGATAATGCCGCAACGCGATCACTGCAGCGATATTTACTGGCCCAACTACCACGGCAACAGCCTGCTCAACTTGATGAGCACGCTGAGCCGCGAACTCGCTGGCCCCACGCTTGGGCACGCAGTGCTTACCCATCCATTGCTCGACGGCGTCGGTCGGCATCGCCACGTGGTGATGATACTGGTCGATGGCCTGGGGCTGGCGCAGCTTGATCGGCTGGCTGCACGCGGCGCCACGCACGGTGATCGACAGCGTGTTTCCACCCACCACGGCGGCGGCCGTGACCACGATCCTGACCGGGCGCTCGCCGGCCGAGCATGGATTGATCGGCTGGCACCAGCTGCATGGTGACGAGATCATCGCGCCGTTGCCGTTGTACGTGCGCCATCCTGCGGCATCGCCCAGCACGCCCGATGCACTGGCTGCTTCGCTTTATGTAACTCCACCGCTGTTCGATCGCCTGGACCGGCCGGCCACCTTGCTGATACCCGATTTCATCTGCGATACACCGTGCAGCCGCCATCATGCTGGCCAAGCCGGGCGCCTGCCCTATCGCGATTTCGACGATGCCTTCGCCCAGTTGGCAGCGCGGCTGGCGCAGCCCGAGCCGGCCTTCCATTACCTCTACCTGCCGCAGCTCGATACGCTGATGCACGAACGTGGGCCGGAATCGTCAGACGCTGCGGCGCTGCTTGCCAAGCTGGAGGTGCATCTCGCACGACTCGCGGATCACGCCAGCCGGCACGATACGGCCATCGTCATCACCGCCGATCACGGCTTCGTATCCGCACCGGCTGCGCAGTGGGTCGATGTGGATGACATCGCGCCGCTGGCTGCGTTGCTGGCTCGGCCGCTATCCGGAGAAACACGGCTCGCCTATTGCCATGTGCTGCCAGGGTGCATCACGCTTTTCATCGCGCTGGCGCAGACGCATCTAGGCCACGCCTGCTGGCCACTCGAGAGCCGTCCGTTGCGCGAAGCCGGTGTGTTCGGCCCTGGCATCCCTCACCCGGAGCTGGCACGGCGTTGCGGCGACGTGATCTTGATTGCCAAGCCGGGCTGGAACCTGCGCGATACGCTGCCGGGGGAACGACAGCTGCAGCTGGCCGGTGTACACGCAGGGGTGACGGCGGAGGAAATGCAGATTCCGCTGATCGTGCTGCGACCGCACTGAACCGGGTGGCGGCAAGATCAGGCGCTGGCGCTGGCTGCCTCGTCGGCCACGCAGGCGATCCGGCCAACCTGCCCGCCATGCAGGTGAAACAAGGCATCCTGCGGCATGTCCTGCTGCCACATCGCCGCAGGTTCGAGGCCGAGGTAGATGCCACGCAGTACGCGGCCGAGCATGCCGTGCGCGATCACGATCAGCCGCTCGGGCCGTTCAGCGTCATCGAGAAAATCCATCACGCGGGCGGCAACATCGGCATAGGACTCTCCCCCGGGCGCGGAGAACAGCCAGTCCGGCCGGGTGGCCAGTTCCGGTTGCACGGCGTGCAAGGTGGGCACGTGCATCGTTTCCCAATCGCCCAGTCCCACTTCCACCAGCCGCGGCTCGGCGCGAACGGCATCAGGCGCCAGTCCGAGCTGATCGCTCACCAACCTGGCCGTCTGCATGGCCCGGCCCAACGGGCTGGCCCACACCTGCCAGCTGTTGGTGTCGCCCAGCTCGCGGCGCAGCGTGGCGCCCATGGCACGGGCCTGCTCGATGCCCAGTTCCGTCAGCGGGGAATCGCACTGGCCTTGCAGTCGTCGATCGCGGTTGTATTCGGTCTGGCCGTGGCGTAGCAGGTAGAGGGTGCGGGACATCGGAAGTCTGGAGCGGGGAAAGTAGATAGTTTAATGGTCGCCGAGGCCGGCGCCAACGCGGCTTACTGCACCGGTCTTGCCGTATGGGCCAGCGGTACCGACGCAGGACGAGTGGCTCCCGCCGCCTGCTTGGCTGGGTAAAGTACAGCGTACGCAAGGCCGAATACCACGGCGCCGCCAACGATGTTGCCCAGCGTCGCCGGGACCAGGTTGGCCCAGATGAACTGGCCCCAGCTCACATCGAGCCCGGCGAGCATGGCAGCGGGAATGAAGAACATATTGGCGATGCTGTGCTCCAGACCCAGCGCAACGAAGGCCATCACCGGCAGCCAGATCGCCGCCATGCGACCCAGCGTATCGCGCGCGCTGTAGCCTTGCCACGCAGCAAGGCACACCAGCAGGTTGGCAAGCACGCCTTTCATAAAGGTCATCCAGAACGGGTGCGACAGCTTGCCGTGTGCCAGTTTCATCAGGTAAGCGGTCCAGGGTTCGCCCGGCACCAGGATGCCGGTCAGCCAACCGAAGCACAGCGCGGCGAGCATGGCGCCGACAAAATTGCCGGCGTACGACACGCCCCACACCCGTGCGAGATCGCCCCAGCCGATCTCGCGGCGCCAGGCAGCCACCGTCTGCGTTGCGCAATTGGAGGTAAAGAGATCGACGCCGGTGAGCACTACGGCGATGAAGCCCAGCGGGAACACTGCGCCGAACACCAGTTTGACAAGGCCCGGATCGCTGCTCGAGAGCCCGATCATGCCGCCCGCCACCACCAGCGCCAACAGGCCACCCAGCGCGATATAGACGCCGCCCAGCACCGCCATCAGCCCGAGGCGAGGCAACGGCAACGCTGCCTTGTCGACGGCGCCGTGCGCCACATAGTCAACGATTTCGGAAGGGGTACGCAGGCTGGGAGCGATGTCAGACATGGCGGTAACGGGGCGGGGCTATGCAATGCCATCGTTATACCGCCGAGCCACCACGCCAGCATGTGGCAAAAACACAAAGCGCCGTCGAATGCGGCGCTTTGCTGATCCAGATCAAACGCGCCCTGCTAGCATGCGGCGATCACAGCCGGTAAGCCAGCGTCGTCATCACCTTGGAGCTGGCTTGCATCAGCGATTTCACCGGCAAGGGCAAGTCGGCTGCGCCCAGCTCCACCGCGAGTTCGGCATGCTCGGTCTCGTCGGTGTGCATCTGGCTGACAATGGCGCGGCTCTTGGCATCCTCTACCGGCAGCGTCTGTAGGTGGCCTTGCAGATGCGCGCCCACCTGACGCTCGGTTTCGGCCAGAAAACCGAGGTTCCACTTGTCACCGATCAGTCCGGCGGTGACACCAATGGCCAGACTGCCGGCATACCACAGCGGGTTGAGCACGCTGACGTGGCCGCCCAGTTCGCGGATACGGCGCTCGGTCCACGCCAGATGCTCCACCTCTTCGTGCGCAGCTTCACGCAGCGCTTCGCGCGTGGCCGGATCGCGCGCCGTGAGCGACTGTCCTTGATACAGCGCCTGTGCACACACTTCGCCGCAATGATTCACGCGCATCAGCCCAGCGGCGTGCGCCTTGTCCTCGGCTGAAAGCTCGGCGTCGTCAATATGGGCATCGGGGTGCGGACGGGCACTGCTGGCGCTGGCGGCCAGCGTGCGCAGGGCAACGTCGAATTCGGTGATCAGAGTGTCGAGCGTGGGCAGTTTCAGCATGGGAGGATCTCTGGCGGAACGCGGATTCCGGCGGGGGTGCGTGCTATGATACCCGCCATTTCCCCATACCGAGTCCTACGTCGATGAAATCGCTGCTTTGCGCCGCTCTGCTCTTCGTTGCCAGCACCGCCCTCGCTGCCGACCCACAGGTCGAACTCGTCACCAACAAGGGCAAGATCGTGCTGGAGCTCTATCCGGAGAAAGCCCCGGCCACCGTTGCCAACTTCCTGCAGTACGTGAAGGACAAGCACTACGACGGCACGGTGTTCCACCGCGTGGTGCGCGATTTCGTGATCCAGGGCGGCGGCTTCGATACCAAGGGCAACCAGAAAGCGACCCGCCCGCCGGTGAAGAACGAAGCCAAGGCCACTGTCGAAGCCGGCCTGAAGAATGATCGCGGCACCGTGGCCATGGCCCGCACCAACGATCCGCACTCGGCCACCAGCCAGTTCTACGTGAACCTGAAGAACAACGATACGCTGAACTGGCCGTCGTTCGACGGCTGGGGCTATACCGTATTCGGCAAGGTCGTCGCCGGCATGGATGTGGTCGACAAGATCGGCCAGGTGCAGGTGATGCCGGGCGATGCGCCGGCCGACGAGATCGTGATCCAGAGCGCGCGCGAGCTGCCGGCCAAGGAAACGGCCAAGTCCCCGAAAAAAGACAGCAAGAGCAAGTAACCAGAGGAAAAACCACCCATGACCCAAGTCAAGCTCACCACCAGCCTCGGCGAGATCGTGCTGGAGCTCGATGAAGCCAAGGCGCCCAAGACCGTCGCCAACTTCGTTCAGTACGTGAACGACGGCCACTACGATGGCACCGTGTTCCACCGCGTGATCAACGGCTTCATGATCCAGGGCGGCGGCTTCGAGCCCGGCCTCAAGCAAAAGCCGACCCGCGACAACATCGAGAACGAGGCCGCCAATGGCCTGAAGAACGATGCCTACACCATCGCCATGGCGCGCACGCCCGATCCGCACTCGGCGAGCTCGCAATTCTTCATCAACGTGGCCAACAACGATTTCCTGAACTTCCAGCAACCCACGCCGCAAGGCTTTGGCTACTGTGTGTTCGGCAAGGTCGCGAGCGGCCAGGATGTGGTCGATGCGATCAAGGGCGTGAAGACCGGCAGCCGCGGCTTCCACCAGGACGTGCCGAACGAGGACGTGTCCATCGTCAAGGCCGAAGTGCTGGCCTGATCGCGTTTCGACGCAGTTAAAAACGCGGCTTCATGCCGCGTTTTTCTTTAACATCGCCCCATGCCTGCCGCGCAACGCCCCATCCTCTTTATCTCCGACCTGCACCTGTCGCCGGCCGACCCGGCCACGGCGGACGCCTTCGTCCGTTTTCTCGCAGATACCGCACGCGAAGCTGAGGCGCTCTACATCCTGGGCGATCTGTTCGAGGTCTGGATCGGCGACGACCAGTTGCACGAGACGTTCTATGCCGACGTGGCCCGCCAACTGGGGGCGATCGCGGACGGTGGCGTAGCGGTGTACTTCATGGCGGGCAACCGAGATTTTCTCTGCAGCGATCGCTTCGCCAGCGCAGCGGGGCTGACGCTGCTGGCCGACCCCACGGTCGCGACGTTGGCAGGCCAGCGCCTGTTGCTCACCCACGGCGATGCGCTCTGCACCGACGATGCGAGCTACCAGCGCTTTCGCCGCATCGTGCGCCACCCGCTCACCCAGTGGCTGTGGCTGCGGCTGCCCTACCGCTGGCGCATCCGCCAAGCCGCGCAGATCCGTGACCAATCGAGCAGCATGAATCGCAGAAAGGCCGCCTACATCATGGACGTGAACCCGGATGCAGTCGCAGAGCTGATGCGGGAGAGGCATTGCGACGCGCTGGTCCACGGCCACACCCATCGGCCCGCACGCCACGCGGTCGGCACCGGTACGCGCTGGGTGCTGCCGGACTGGCACGCGGGGGTTGGGGGCTATCTGCGTGTGGATGCCGACGGCCTGAGCTTGCTTACGCTGGATGGGCTGCCGTGGCCTTTGCTGGACTAGGTCGGCGGGGCCGTTAACGGATGAGGTCGAAGCGGCCAATGCCGGTCTTCACGCCATGCAGCCGGCGCCGGGCGTTCACCTCGAACTCCATCCACCCTTCCATCCCTTCCACCTCGGGCTGCAACAAGTCCAGTTCCATCCACAAGCCGCCCTGGCGCGAGTAGTAACCGAAACGATCCACCAGCTGACTGACATAGCACTCCCCGTCAATCCAGACCGGGAAGCTGGCGGCGCGATCGAGATAAGAGGAGATCGCCCCCGCACCAAACCAGTAATCCCTGCGCTGCGGGTCTACATCTTCGGGGATGGGGCACACCGGCTGACCAGGACGCGGCCACTTGGCCAACGTGCCCGCCTCCAGCCGGGCTACGGTCTGTGCAAGCAGGGTAGTTCTGGCTGCAAGCTCGGGTATGTTCCAGACATCGTGACGCATTTGTTTATCGGTCACGACAATTTGAACGTAACGATAACTCAGCGTGATGACGGGCACCTTCCGGTTGGTCACGAACGGCCGTACGAGATACACCCGGTCCTGACCGTGGCTGCCATCGCGAAATGCCAGATAGCTGCGTCCCTGTAGTCTTACCCAAAGATCCACCTGATTCGCACCGCGCTCGCTGTAGGAGACCAAGGGCTTTCCATCCGGCTGGACCCAGACCACAAAGCGCCCAGCGTGCTGCCATGCCAGATCCACAAAGTTCCAGACGCCCGTTCCGTCCATGAGTGATCTGATGATGAGGTCACGATCGCCGTCGCCGTCCAGATCAAGCAAGCCGTAGTTGGTGTGAGCAACCCCGTCCGCCGCGACCGTCTCTTTCACGCTAGCGCGTAAGGCACGCCATTCCGCTGGACTGACCCCGGCTGGTCGAGCCAACGGAAGATGCCGGGTTTTCCGCTCTTCATCCCATACATCGCCAAACCACGTGATATCCGCTTTGAGCGGGGCCGACTCGACCGCCGTTTCCAGCGCAAACTCCGGCTGCTGGATGGCGGCCCGCCTGATTGCCGCAGCCAGTTGCGCCGCTGCCACCCGGTCGATTTCGTCGGGTGCAGCTGCAACACACCCAACAGCCCAGCACGCGACCAAAGCGACTATTGCACTTATCCGGTAGTGACAACGCACGCCTCAGCGCTCCTGCTGATTCTGGTGGGGTAAAGTTCGGCCCATACGCGCCACCTGCAGCACCGAAGTGCAAAGCCATGCCGGCAGCAACAGATTGAGCACGGGCACCAGCAACACCAAGGGCAGCAGCAATCCCAGGCACAGCAGCACCCTGCTCTGGTGGGCGTTCGGGGAAGGCAGCATCAGCCCGTCCCGCCGGAATTGCCGCCGCGCCGCCGCATACAGGCTGCGCACGTTGATGTAGCAAAGGCCGGCCCACACCAAGAGGCCGGCAAGCACGGGGATGCACAAACCGATCAAGATGGCGCCAAGCCATAACCAGTAACGCGGTCTCGCGGATTGCTCCAGGGGGCTATCAACCGGTGTGAGCGGCACCCGCTCCATCGCCTGGCGCAGCAGTAGCGGCACCGCCACCAGGCGCACGCTGAGCGACACGGCGATCACGTATCCGAGCACGAACACCACGCCGGCGGCCAGGCCCACCAGCACGGCCAGTTGCGCCACCTGCAGCAGGGCGGCGCCCATCTGCCCCATGGCCACCACGCTGCCGGAAGTGCCAGCCGGCGCGCCCCAGAGCGTCAGGCTGCCGCCTAGCAACAGGCCAGCTATCCACAGCGTGGCTGCGCTTAACGATGCCAGCGCCAGCGCCTTGCTGAAATGGATATAGGCCCACAGGCAAAGACCGGCGAGCACCACGCTCCAGCACGCCGAGCGCCACGCCAGACCTGGCGAGCAGGCGTCGACCAGCCCTTTGCCGAGGCAGACCAACGTCGTTTTCGTAGCAGCACCCCAGGTGCGCAGCCAGCTTCTCATGGCCGTGCTCATTCGCCGTTGGCCAGTTGCAGCAGCAAATCGAGCTGGACCGCAGCATCGCCGATTTCGAGCTGCTCCGGCATTTTGGCGCCACCGAGTGCCAGCGCAGGGACGAAGCAGTAGCTTTGCCCTGCCCGCAAGAGCCCAAGCCGGGTAAGCGCAGCGGCGAACAGCTCAGCGTCGAGCAGCTCAGCCTGCGTCTCCGTGCTGCACAGCGCCTCGTTGAACGCTGCCTCGAGCGACCAGGCCAGCACGCCGGCTTCTCGCAGGTTGGGGTCGATGTAAGCGACGTCCTCGGCGTCCTCGCCCAAGCGCCGGTAATAGATCAGCAGGCCAAACCCCGTCACGGCAATCGGCAGCCGGGAAGGGTCCTCCTCGTCATACATCAGCCAGCCATACAGCTGGTCCTTGTAGTCATCGGGATTGACCAGCGTGATCAGGCCATTGCCGTAGCGTCCCAGCCCCACCCGCTGCCAGAGCGCGAGCAGCGGTTCAGGTAGCTGGCCGCGATAACGGGCCAGCAATTCGTCAGATGCGGGACGTACATCGTCCGCGGGTGGATGGCACTCAAGAAAGGGCTGTAGGGACAGCGAGTGAGAAATGCCTACCCTTTGCGCGGGATGCCTGAACAACCGTGACCACCAGGAAGACATCGAAAGCTCCGTGCCAGCAAAGCCCGGTTTGTAACACACCAGATCCACACCTGCCAAAACGACAGGTACTTCGAGTCCGACAAAGAAAAACCCGCCATCGGCGGGTTTGTTCCAATGCAGATCGATCAATTCGCCGGATCGATGACCACCTTCATGCCGGGGCGCAGCGGCTTGGGGTTCCAGCGCTTGAGATCGGTCAGTGCCACGTCGTAACGGCGGGCGATGTCGGCGAGCGTATCGCCACGCTTGGCGGTGTAGGTGCGGGGCTGCTTGCGGCTGGTACGCTTGCCGTCCTTGACCACCGTCTTGGCGTCCCCGGTCACCTTGAGCTGCTGGCCGGCGCGGATCTGGTTGTTGCGCATCCGGTTGAGCGCTTTCAGCTCGTCGACGTTCATGCCAAAGCGTTGCGCCACGCTGTAGAGCGTATCGCCGCGCTGCACACGGTAGCGGTCGGTCTTTTTCGGCACCGGCTTGGGCTGATCCTGCTCACCGGTATCGACCGGGTCGGCCACCTTGTTCACCTTGAGTGCCGCCAGCGCCGTGCGCTCGCGCAGGTCCATGCCCGGGGTCAGCGGCACCAGGATGGTCTGCCCACGCGCCACGCGATCACCACCGGTGAGGTCGTTGATTTCCAAGAGCTCGGAGAGCGCAATGCCGTGGCGCTCGGCCAATGCGCCGAACGTCTCACCCTGCTGGGTCACATAGGGCTGCCAATTGAGCAGTGGCTTGTCGTAAGCGGCGAGGTTGCGCTGGAATACGTCCAGTTTCTCTGCCGGCAGCACCAGCTTGCGTTCGTCCTTGTGCGCGATCACCGGCCGGATGAAGCCCGGGTTGAGCTTGAGCAGCTCGTCGACCGGAATTTCGGCGAGCTCGGCGGCGATCTGCACGTCCATGTGCCGGCCCGTGGTGATGCCGACGAAATACGGGTCGTTGTCCAGCACCGGCAGGTGCACGCCGAATGCGTCGGGGTCGGCGATGATATTGCGCACCGCCAGCAGCTTGGGTACGTAATTCTCGGTCTCCACCGGCTTGCGGATATCGGAGAAGGTGAGCGGCAGGCCGGCTGTGCGGTTCTTCTCCAGCGCGCGGCCCACAGCCCCCTCGCCCCAATTGTATGAAGCCAGCGCCAGCTCCCAGTCGCCGAACATGCCGTACAGCACCTGCAGGTAATCGAGCGCGGCATCGGTCGCGGCAATCACATCGCGGCGACCGTCATACCACCAGGTACGCTCCAGCCCGTAATGCTTGCCCGTTGCCGGCATGAACTGCCACATGCCGCCGGCGCCGACCACCGACACCGCCTTGGGGTTGTACGCCGATTCGATCATCGGCAGTAGCGCCACTTCCATCGGCATGCCGCGTTTTTCCACCTGCGCGACCACGTGATAGAGGTAGCGCGAACCGCGCTCGACGATGCGGTTCAGGTATTCCGGACGGCTGGCGTAGTAATTTTCCCATTTCTCGACCAGCGGGCTGTCGAGATCGTTCATGGTGAAACCGTTGCGCATGCGCTCCCACAGACTGGGGTACTGGGCCCGGTTCGAATCGCCGAACAGATATTCGGTGACCATGGGGTCAGCGGGCTCGACCAGCAAATCGGTGTCGGAGAGCTCGGCGGGATCATTGGCCGATGCAAAGGCGGAAAGCAGCAGGCACGCGGCGAGAAGACGGAATTTCATGGGTGCGCGCACGAAGGGAAGCGGAAACAAGGCTGCGATGGTGCCGGGGCCGGGTATGCCATGTCAACGTAAGCAAGCCATGCCCCGTCGTAGCGCGGACGGACGGGCCATCGCCATTCCCCCGTCATGAACGTACGGCTAGCGAAAACCGTTACGACGCGCCCTGAGCGCGGCAAAGGTGGCGAGCGCATCGCCGGGAGTGCCGGTCACCGTCTGCAGCGCAGCTTCGCACGCGCGCAAAAATGGATTGGTGGCCCGCTCTTCGGTGATGGAGCCGGGCAAGGTGGGCTCACCGCGCTCGCGCCGCGCTACATCGCGCCGCCAACGGTCCGCCAGCGCCGCATTGTCGGGATCGACCTCGCGCGCGAAGCGCAGATTGATCAGCGTGTATTCATGGGTACAGCACACCAGCGTCTCGCCTGGCAGCGCGGCGAGGCTGGATAGCGAGGCATGCATCTGCGCCGGTGTCCCCTCGAACAGCCGCCCGCACCCGGCACCGAACAGCGTGTCGCCGCAGAACAACCACGGCGCGCCGTAGTAGGCCAGGTGATCGAGTGTATGCCCCGGCACTGGCAGCACCGTGAACGACAGCCCCAGCACCGCGATGGTTTCGCCCCCGGCCAGCGGCTGGTTCACCACCGCGACGCTGGCGGGGCCATAAATGGTCAAACCGGGTTGCGTTGCCAGCAGAACCGGCAGTCCCTCCACATGGTCCCAGTGGTGGTGGGTAATGAGCACCGCTTCCAGCGTCAGCCCGCGAGCGTGCAGCCAGGCCAGCAAGGGCTCACCGCGACCGGGATCGACCGCCAGCGCCTGCCGGCCATCGTGCAAAACCCAGATATAATTGTCTTCCAGTATCGGCAAGGCTTCGAGTTGCAGCATGACATCTCCCGATAGCAGCAGCGCCACCCCGTTCCGTCATTTTGCCGACTGGCTCGCCACGCCGCTAGGTACTTATCTCGCGGCCGAAGAGGCGAACTGGTACGGCCGTGTGGCGCAGGACATCTTTGGCTACAAGGCCATCCAGCTGGAGCTGCCCGAGCTCGACTGTCTCAGGACCAATCGCATGCCCTGGCGCGGCTTGGCCGGCGCGGCAGGCGGTTGCAACATCCGCTGCACCCCCGAGGCGCTGCCTTTTTCCAGCCAGAGCCTGGACCTCGTCGCCCTGCCCCACGTGCTCGATTTCTGCGCCGATCCGCACCAGGTGCTGCGCGAAGTGGAACGCGTACTGGTACCCGAAGGGCGGCTCTTGATCACAGGTTTCAATCCGTGGAGCCTGTGGGGGCTCAAGCGCCTCAAACGCAATGGCGGGCAACCGTGGGATGGGCACTTCGTCGCGCAGCCCCGGCTCAAGGACTGGCTGTCGCTGCTGGGGCTGGAGGCGCGCAGCAGCGACTTCCTCTGCTATCGCCCGCCGGTGCAGCGCCACGGCTGGCTGGAGCGGACCCGCTTCCTGGAAACCGCCGGCGATCGCTGGTGGCCGGCCGCCGGCGGTGTGTATTGCCTCGACGTGGTCAAGCGCGTGGCCGGCATGCGCATCATCGAACCGCAATGGCGCCGGGTTTCACCTTCCAAGGCCGCAGCGGCATCGGCGGTCGAGAAGATCAAGCTGCAGGCCGCCAAGGATAAGTGCAAGCCGTGAACCTCACGCTGCGGCAAGCGCGCGAAGGCGACGCCGCCACGCTGCGCCAGGTGTTGCACGCGTCGGTCCACGGTCTGGCCTCCCGCGACTACACACCCGAGCAATGCGCCGCCTGGGCACCTGCCGACTACGACACAACTGCCTGGGCCCAGCGGCTGGCCGGCCTGACCACCTGGGTGGCCGAACGAAATGGCATGGTCGCGGGCTTCGCCTCGTTGCGCGACGATGGCTATGTCGATTTCCTCTACGTTGCGCCAGCGCACGCCGGATGCGGCGTGGGCAGCGCGCTGATGCGCGCGGTACTCGAACGCGCCAAGGAGCAAGGCTGCCCGGTGCTATGGTCTGACGTCAGTGAAACGGCCCGCCCCTGCTTCAGCCATCATGGCTTCACGGTGCAAGCACGCCAGCAACTGGTGCGAGAGGGCGTGGCGCTGCACAACTACCGGATGCGCCACGCGCTCATTTGAGGGCGCCGTCACAGCGCCTGGCGGCCGCCTCCAGATTGGCCAGGAGCTGCCGCCCCTCATCGCGATTCTTGACCAGCAAAACCACATCGTGGCCACTGCCCAGATTGCCGCCACCGAAGACTATGCGGACCGATTCGTCACCCACCTCGACGTACTGCACCACGGTCAGATTGATGTAGCGCTCAGTCCTGGCCTCGCCCGGCACTTTCCAGGGGCAGAACGGCGCCGCCCAACTGGGCGTGCCAAGCAGCAGGAACATCAAAACGGCGGGCAATTTCATGTGGACCTCGACCATAACGGCGTTGGGCGCCAGCATACGTCAAGGGACTGCCCCTGGGCTGAATCGACACGACGCCTAGTGCAGCGCATGCGTTTCGAAATATTGCGCAATCTCGCGCGCGCCGAGTTTGGATACATCCTTGGGCAATTCCTCGTCGATCAACGCCTGCGCTGATCGGCTGAGCTGCTGGCGCATCAAGCCCAGGAACCGGGGCGACGCCACCACCTTGAGCTTGTCGTAGCGATGTTCATGCAACGCTTTCTCCAGGTATTGCCCCAGCTCCTTGGAAAATCGCTGGGCCTCGTGCTCCATGGCATCGACCGCCGGCTGCGCGGTATGACCGGCCCGCCCCGGTCCGCCGCCCCGGTAGCGCCCATACGCATCCGAATTGAGTTCGCGATTCTGCGCCTGTTCGTGCAAGAAGCATTGGACCTCGGTGGCATGATGCTGTAGGTCCATCTCGTAGATATGGGCGCGGCTCGAATCCGCAGCCAGGATCCAGGTGACAGGCATGGTGCTCTCCTTGCGAGGATGGAGTAGGTGCGACCGAGGGCACACGGGCGAGTTCGCCCCATCCGACAGCCCGGCCTGATTGCGCCCGTCGCTGCACTCACCCTCTGCGGCGCCAGCCGATATACTCTGTGCCCGTTTTGCCCCGCCCTCATAGCGACGGCGATATCCTGGAACACCATGACCACACTCGAGATCTACACCGACGGCGCCTGCAAGGGCAATCCCGGCCCCGGCGGCTGGGGCGCGCTGATGCGCTACCGCAGTGGCGACACGCTGCAGGAGAAGGAGCTGTTCGGCGGCGAGCGCGACACCACCAACAACCGTATGGAGTTACTGGCGGTGATCGAGGCGCTGGCCGCGCTCAAGCGCCCGTGCGCGCTGACGCTGTTCACCGATTCGCAGTACGTGAAGAACGGCATCGAAACCTGGATTCACAACTGGAAGCGCAATGGCTGGAAAACGGCCGACAAGAAGCCAGTGAAGAACGCCGACCTGTGGCAAAGGCTGGATACCGAAGTGGCCAAGCATCAGGTCACCTGGCGCTGGGTGAAAGGCCACGCCGGCCATGAATTCAACGAACGTGCCGATCAGCTCGCCAATCGCGGCGTAGACGCGGCACTGGGGCGCTAGCCCCAAGCGCTCTGACCCCAAGCGGCCAAACCGCTCGTGCGCGCAAGAGCACCGCTCTGCACTTCCCTCGCATTGAGCGCTGCCCTTGCTAGCTGCCGGAGATAGACACGCCTGCCCTCCGCTCGCTGTGGCGCAGCGTATCTTGCTGATAGATGGGGACTTTATGGCAGTACGCGGCGTGGCGCCCGGCCGGGCCGGAAACCCGCGCTTTGCCAGTTGCGGCGCGCGGGCGATAATCTGCGCTTTGCTCCACCGGTCCCACCCATGCGCCAGATCATTCTCGATACCGAAACCACCGGCCTCAGGGTCGAAGACGGCAACCGCATCCTGGAAATCGCCGCGGTCGAGATGATAGACCGCAAGCTTTCCGCGCCCGATCGCCACCTGCACCGCTACATCAACCCGGGGCGCGACTCCGAGGAAGGCGCGCTCAATGTGCACGGGCTGACCACCGAATTTTTGGCCGATAAGCCCAAGTTCGCCGACATCGTCGATGACTTCCTGACCTTCGTCGATGGCGCCGAGCTGATCATCCACAACGCGCCGTTCGACGTCGGTTACCTCAATATGGAGCTGGAACGTGTCGGCCGCGGCAAGATCACCGATTACGTCTCGGGCATCATCGATACGCTGCGCGAAGCCAAGGATATGTTCCCAGGCAAGCGAAATAGCCTCGACGCGCTGTGCGATCGCTTCGAGATCGACCGCAGCGGCCGTACGCTGCATGGCGCACTGATCGACTGCGAGCTGTTGTCCGAGGTCTACCTGGCGATGACGCGCGGGCAGGACAGCCTGCTGATCGATTTCCACGTCGATGCCGCCGGCAATGGCGCCAGCGCCGCCGATCTGTCGCGCCGCGCCGCGAGAAAGCCGCTCAAGGTATTGCAGGCTAGCGCCGAGGAAGCCGCCGCGCACGAAAGCTACCTCGCCGAGCTCGACAAGGCGGTCAAGGGCGATTGCCTGTGGCGGCAGTACGAGCCCCGGCCGGAGAACGCCGCGTGAGCTGCGTCGCCCTGCTTCCGGCCGCCGGCAGCGGCAGCCGTATGGGTTCGGACACGCCCAAGCAATATCTCGACCTGCTGGGCAAACCGCTGATCTGGCATACGCTGGCCGCGCTGTCCCGTGTGGAGGAGCTCGCGCGCATCGTCGTAGTGCTCTCGCCCGATGATGCCTGGTGGGATAGTTACGACTGGTCGGCCTTCCCGACACTGCAGGTGCTGCGCGTCGGCGGCGCCAGCCGTGCCGAGTCGGTGTTGAACGGCTTGCAAGCATTGTCGACGCAGATCCCGGCCGATAGCTGGGTGCTGGTGCATGATGCCGCGCGCCCCTGCCTTGCTCCACAGCTCGTGCGCAAGCTGATCGACACGCTGCTAGGTGATGCCGTCGGCGGCATCCTGGCGGTCCCGGTGGCCGATACGCTCAAGTTCGCCGCACCCGATCAGACCATTGCGCACACGCATCCGCGCGGCGGCCTGTGGCAGGCGCAGACGCCGCAGATGTTCCGTCTGGCCGATCTTGCCGGCGCGCTGGAAACCGGCATGGGCCCGGACATCACCGACGAGGCCAGCGCCATGGAAAAGCTGGGCCTTGCGCCCCGGCTGGTACACGGCAGCCCGTGGAACCTCAAGGTCACGTATCCGCAGGATCTGGCGTTGGCCGCCTTGATCCTTCAGGCGGGCGATGCGCTCACCCATTGATAAGGATAAGACGATGAATCTCCCGTTTCGCGTGGGCCAGGGCTGGGACGTGCACCGGCTGGTGCCGGATCGCTTGCTGATCCTCGGTGGCGTAAAGATCGAATTCGAGCTCGGCCTCCTGGGCCATTCGGACGCCGACGCACTGCTGCATGCGATCACCGATGCCGTACTCGGCGCGGCGGGACTGGGCGACATCGGCCGGCATTTCCCCGATACCGCCGCGGAGTTTCACGGCGCCGACAGCCGGGTATTGCTGCGCGAGGCGGTGCGCCGGGTACGCGAAACCGGCTGGATCGTCGGCAATGTCGACGCCAGCATCCTGATCCAGCGCCCCAAGATGGCGCCGCACATCCCGGCCATGGTCGCCAATATCGCGGCCGATCTCGGTGTTGCCCCTGAGCAGGTGAACGTGAAGGCCAAGACCTACGAGAAGCTGGGGCATGTGGGCGCCTCTGAATCGGTTGAGGCACAGGCGGTGGCGCTGCTGCTGCCGGCGGCATAGCGTCGCAACTGGAGCTTCATCGTATGCGGCGCCAGTTTCTGTCAGCCGCTTTGCTGTCTGCCGCTATCCTGGCCGGTTGCAGCAAGCCGGCTCCAAAGGAAAAGGCCGCCTATGGGGGTGGTGGCATGGCCCGGGTATGACGCTGCTCATCCGGCAGAATGGCAACGTGGCCTACCGGCGTAACGAGGGCAACTTCGGCAAATCCATTGATGCGCCATTGCAAGGCTTCGATGGCAATCATTTCACCGTCGGCATCGGCCCGCTTGCCACCACATTCACCGTTACGGTAACGCCCCACCCGGAAGCAGGCATCTGGACCATGACAGTCGATGGCGTGGCGCTCGCCCGGCGGTGAAGCGCCACACGTTGATGCGAGTCAAATCCTGAAGCGGCCCTGCCGCACAAGTACCGAAGTCGGGCACAGACGCGCGCCCGGTTCTCGCCGAGAATGCACAGTTGAATACAGCTTTCGCGGGCACCCATGAAAACCCTCACCGCTTTGATGCAACGGCTGCTGGCCGGCAACATCGTGCTGCAGATCCTGATCGGCATGATCGTCGGCGTGTTGTTTGCGCAGGTCTGGCCGGGTGCCGGGCAGTCCGTCAGCCTGCTCGGAGAGCTGTTCGTCTCGGCGCTGAAGGCGGTGGCGCCGCTATTGGTGTTCGTGCTGGTGGCTGCCTCCATTGCCAACAAGCAGCGCAACACCCCCACGCATATGCGCGGCGTGCTGTTGCTCTATCTGATCGGCACGTTTGCCGCCGCCATCGTCGGCGTGGCGGCGAGTTTTCTGTTTCCTTCGACGCTGCACCTGATCGCGCCGGCCACCGCCCAGGGAGCGCCGGGGGGCATCCTGGAAGTGCTGCGCACGCTACTGTTCCAGATCTTCGATAACCCGGTGCACGCGCTGTCCACCGGCAACTACATGGGCATCCTGGCCTGGGCGGTCGCGCTCGGCATCGCGCTGCATCACGCCAGCGACAGTACGCGCGCGCTGCTGGCCGATGGTGC
The DNA here is from genome assembly GCF_024437655.1 of Chitinolyticbacter albus. GTDB lineage: Bacteria > Pseudomonadota > Gammaproteobacteria > Burkholderiales > Chitinibacteraceae > Chitinolyticbacter > Chitinolyticbacter albus. Next base: position 177,450 of record NZ_JANBVF010000010.1, on the reverse strand, counting down.
CGATGCGCTCGGGCGTATCGTCCACCTGGTGATCCGCTTTGCGCCCATCGGCGTATTCGGTCTGGTGGCGCATTCGGTGGCGAGTACCGGGTTCTCCGCCCTCATCGGCTACAGCCATCTACTGGCCGTGTTGATCGGCGCCATGCTGACGGTGGCGCTCGTCGTGAACCCCGCCATCGTCTATGCGGTCACGCGGCGCAATCCCTATCCGCTGGTGTTCACCTGCCTGCGCGAGAGCGGCGTCACCGCCTTCTTCACCCGCAGCTCGGCGGCCAATATTCCGGTCAACCTGGAACTGGCGCAGAAGCTGGGGCTCGACGAGGGCACCTACACGGTCTCGATTCCGCTGGGTGCCACCATCAATATGGCCGGTGCCGCGATCACCATCAGCGTGCTGACGTTGGCCGCCACGCACACGCTGGGCATCCCGGTGGACCTGCCGACAGCCTTGCTGCTCTGCGTGGTCGCCAGCCTCGCCGCCTGCGGCACATCGGGCGTGGCCGGCGGCTCGTTGCTGCTGATCCCGATGGCGTGCAGTCTCTTTGGCATCAGCAACGACGTGGCGATGCAGGTGGTCGCCATCGGCTTCATCATCAGCGTACTGCAGGATTCGGCAGAGACTGCGCTCAACAGCTCCACCGACGTCCTGTTCACCGCCGCAGCCTGCCGGGCACGGCAGCCCGCCTGACGGGCTATCGGCGCGGTGTGAACCATACCGCCGCGCGGCGGTATGGCACGGCGTATGCTGCAAGGACCGCCTCACCGGACAGCTCGCCATGCGCCCTCTTGCCTTCCTGCTGACCCTGCTGCTGTCGTTGCCCGTGCTGGCCGACCGCGTTGACGTGATCGAACTGCGCCATCGCACCGCCAACGAGGTGGCGCCGGTATTGCGCGACACGCTGCCCAGCACGTCGATACAGGCCTTCAACAACCAGCTGATCATCAAGAGCCCCGATAACGCCACCTACGAACAGGTGCTGGCGCTCATCGACCAGCTCGACACCGCCCAGCGAAATCTCGTCGTCACCGTGGAGCAACGCCAGGGGCAGAGCCGCAGCGGGGCTGCCATGGCGCTCGATGGCGTGGTGATCTCCAACCGCGGCATCGGCGCCGGGATACGCCTGTTTGGCGGGGGCAGCAACAGCTACAGCGGCGGCACGCAAAGCGTGCGCGTGCTCGATGGCGGCCAGGCCTACATCCGCCTGGGTAGCAGCCGCTTCTATCCGGAGATCGGCTTCGGTTATCGCGACGGTTACGCGATTGCGATCCGCGGCGGCAACTGGGTGGATGTCGGCACCGGCTTCTGGGCCCAGCCGCGCCTGGTGGGCGGCGACGTCATGCTCACGCTTTATCCGGAATCCAGCCGTTTCGAGCGCGATGGCAGCATCGCCAGCAGCGGCGTACATAGCGAGGTGCGGGGCCGCCTGGGCGAATGGCTGCCGGTGGGCAGCAGCGCGCTGTCGGGCAGTGCCAGCAGCGTGGGCACGGTCAGCGGCAGTGGCACACGCGCCAGCAGCTACACCGTATGGGTGAAGGTGGACGAGGCGCCGTGAAACACGAAACGGCGTGCCGCGTGTTGCTTCCGCTTTGTCGTGAGATACGGGCGATCACAACGCGCTGATACGCCCGAGTACCTTCGTACGCGCTGGGGCAGCCGCCCCCCGCCCCATCTGTGAGCAGGGGCACGACCGCAGTCGGCTCAGCCCAACGCCTTGCCATCGGCCTGCCAGCGGCCGTGGTGCTCGCGGATCAGGTGCACGGCATCCTCGACGGTATCGACCACCACCGGGATCTGCATATCCACGGGGCTTGCCAGGCCCGCGCCATTGTCGACCATGTAGCGGCGCGCCCAATCGACCATCTCGTGCCACATGTCGCCGACCAGGATCAGCGGCGTGTCGTAGAGTTTGCGCACCTGCAACAGCTGCCAAACCAGCATCAGCTCCAGCGCGGTACCAATGCCGCCGGGCGTGACGATAAAGGCGTTGGAGCGCTGCACGAAGTGATGCAAACGCGAGAAGAAGGTCTTGTGCTCGTAGGCGCGGCCGACGAAATCATTCACGTGCTGTTCGAAATCCAGATCGACGCGGATGCCGACCGAGGCATCGGGGTTATCCGGTGCCGCCTGTGCCGCGCCCTCGTTGGCCGCCTGCATCAAACCGGGCCCACCGCCGGTGACGATACGGCATCCCATTGCGGCGAGTTCGGCAGCGAGGTGTTTCACGGATTGATACGCCGGCGTGTTCTCCTGAATACGCGCGGAGCCAAACACGGTGACATGGTAGTGCGGCGTATGCGCCGGGCGCAGGCGGGAGAGATCGTCGACGGTATCCCATAGTTTCAGTACGGCATCGGCCACGATACGCAGCGCTTCGTCGTCATCGACCACGCCTATGGGTTTGTTCTTGGGGTTGATCAAGGTGGATTCTCGCGGCTACGGGCAAAGGCGTGAGGTTAGCCGCGGCGGCAGAACAAGTCCAACCACCAGGGCGAATCACGGCGAGATATGCGCCTTGTGCCACTGCCGCACCACGCCTGCCGCGCGCGCGCAATGCCCGAAAATGGCGCTGCCATGACGTCATCCGTGAAATGAAAAGCCGCACACAAACCGAACAAGATATTGATCTTATTGGTTTTTTAATGAGAACCGTGAAACCAGATCGCAACCCGTATAGGCAAGCGCAAGGCCACCCCTGATGATGGCTGCCATGGCTCAAGACGGCGAAGCTGTTCGCGCATTTTGATCCATAAGCCACAGCCATACCCAAACCGAATAATCGGATGGAGGAGATAAACAAAATGAAGCAACTCAACCGGGCCTTAAGACCCATCGCAGCCGTACTTGTTGGCTGCACCTTGCTGGCCAGCGCCGCATTTGCGGCGCCGGCCTGGCAGGAAGGCAATACCTATTCCGCTGGCACAGTAGTCACCTATAACGGCGTCGATTACAAGGCGCTGGTCACCCACACTGCCTATGTGGGCGCCAACTGGAACCCCGCCGCGACCCCCACGCTGTGGAGCACCGTCGGCCCGGCCACCGGCACGCCCACACCGACGGCCACGCCGATCCCGGCCACGCCGCGCCCCGCAACACCGACACCCCAAACGGCCACACCGACCCCGCAAGCGGCCACGCCGACGCCTGCCTCCGCCACCTGCTACGCCGCCTGGAATGCAGGCAGCGTCTACACCGGCGGCCAGCGCGTGACCCATCAGGGCGTCAATTACGAAGCGCGCTGGTGGACGCAGGGTGACAACCCGACACAATCGGGTGACTGGGGCGTGTGGAAGCAGATCAGCCAATGCGGCCCGACCACCCCGGTGCCGGCCACGCCGACACCCAAGCCGGCCACGCCCACCCCGCAATCTGCCACGCCGACGCCAAGCCCTGCCACGCCCACGCCGGTGACCCCGGCCCCGAGCGGCACCCCGGCCGAACGTAACGGCCAGCTCAAGGTTTGCGCCAACAACCTCAACCTGTGCAACGAGCGCAACGAAGTGGTGCAACTGCGCGGCATGAGCACGCACGGCATCCAGTGGTACGGCTGGGGTAACTGCCTGACCACCGGCTCGCTCGATGCGCTGGCCAACGACTGGAAGTCGGATGTGCTGCGTATCTCGCTCTACGTGCAGGAAGGCGGCTACGAGAGTGACCCGAACGGCTACACCGCGCAGGTGGAACGCCTGATCGACGAAGCCACCCGCCGCGGCATGTATGCGCTGGTGGATTGGCACCAGCTCGATCCGGGCGATCCCAACTACAACCTGGAACGCGCCAAGACCTTCTTCACCCGGATTGCCACCAAGTACGGCAACCAGAAGAACATCATCTACGACGTGGCCAACGAACCGAACAACGTGAGCTGGACCAAGATCCGCGAGTACGGCGAAAAGATCATCCCGGTGATCCGTGCCATCGATCCGGATGCACTGGTGCTGATCGGCACGCACGGCTGGGGCTCGTTCGGCGTATCAGATGGCCGCTCGGTCGACGACATCATCAACGACCCGGTGCGTTATTCCAACGTGATGTACACCTTCCACTTCTACGCGGCATCGCACGGGGATCAATACCTGAACGAGCTGAAGAAGGGTGCCGCCCGGCTGCCGGTGTTCATCACCGAGTGGGGCTCGCAAACCGCCAGTGGTGACGGCAGCAACAACTTCACCATGACCCAGAAATACCTGGACTTCCTGGCGGAGAAGAAGATCAGCTGGACCAACTGGAACTACTCGGACGACTTCCGCTCAGGCGCGGTGTGGAAGACCGGCACTTGCTCTAGCGGCAACTGGGCGGCTTCCAGCCTCAAGCCCGCCGGCGAGTTCGTACGCAACGCCATCCGTAACCGCTGATCGCGGCGATGGATATACAAGCGGGGCCGACCGGCCCCGCTTGTTGCGTTGCCCCAGGGCCTGCTCCCCTTGGTGGCAAGGGCACGGGGCCAGCTCAGCAAGCCCGATCGCAATGTGGCGCGTGCGCGAACGATCTGGCAGAATGCGCCGCTTGGAGCGCCCGTGGCGAAATTGGTAGACGCAAGGGACTTATAAATTTGAGCACCGGGATGGCGAAAGCGCCCGCGTGAATGGCGTCAAATTCAGCGAACCCCCTGCCCCACGGCGAGGCAACGCTGAGCGAAGCCCGAGCCAGCTCGGGAACGTGCAGAGACTTGACGGCGCCGACCTAAAGCCTGGCCACCGCCAGAGCCATGGTCAAGGCAAAGTCCAGACCACGAACATCATCAGGTGGCGGCGAAAGCCGAAGTGGTAAGAAAATCCCTCGACATTGTCGTGCCGGTTCGACCCCGGCCGGGCGCACCACCCTCCCCATCTACGCACGGGCGCGAGCCCGTTCAATGCTGTGTCATGCGATCAAGCGGGCTATCCACACCCCGCCCGCCCCGGTTCAGCACGTGGGTATAGATCATCGTGGTGCGCACATCGGCATGCCCCAGCAGTTCCTGCACGGTGCGGATGTCGTAACCCGCTTCCAGCAAATGCGTGGCGAAAGAATGCCGTAGCACGTGGGGCGATACGCGCTAAACCAGCCCGGCCGCACGCACAGCCACCTTGAGCGCCCGCTGCAAGCCTTTCTCATCCAGATGATGGCGCTTGATCACCCCATCACGCGGATCGGCACTGAGCCGGACCGAAGGAAAAACATACTGCCAACCCCAGGCGCGGCTTGCCTGTGGATACTTGCGCGCCAGTGCATAGGGCAGGAACACCTCGCCGAAGCCCTCCTCCAGATCCCGCTGATGCAATTGCCGAACCTTGAGCAAATGTTGCTGCAAGGGCTGCACCAGACTGGCCGGCAGCATGGTGACCCTGTCCTTGAAGCCCTTGCCCTCTCGGATCACCAGTTCGCGCCGATTGAAATCGATATCCTGAACGCGCAAGCGCAGACCTTCCATCACCCGCATGCCCGTGCCATACAGCAATCGCGCCAGCAAACCCCAAGTACCTTGCATCAGCGACAATAGCTGCCCCACCTCATGCTGCGTCAACACGACCGGCAAGCGCTTGGGCTGCTTGGCCGCCACCAGATCGTTCAACCAGGGTAAATCAATACGCAGCACTTCCTTGTAAAGAAACAACAGCGCCGACTTGGCCTGTGATTGCGTCGCTGCCGCCACGCGCCGCGCCACCGCCAGATGTGTCAAAAACGCCTCAACCTCCTGCTTGCCCATGTCTTTCGGATGCCGCTTGACGTGAAAATGGATAAATTGGCGTATCCATCCCAGATACGCCTCTTCCGTGCGCAAGCTGCAATGCTTGACGCGGATACGCTCACGCACTTGCTCCATCAGCCGTGGGGAATTGGATAGGGTGTTCGCCAAGGTGTGTTTACCCACTTTTTTAGGGTGCCTAACACCAGGCCTAGCCTGCCAAAGCAAGCGCCAGCAAGGGCTGACTGCCGAACGGCTTAGGGGTAAACACACCCGACACCATGCACAACACACCTTTTAGGGTGTCTACTTAACGTTAGAACTATGGCCGACCTGAATATCGCAGAAATCCCATATCCTTCTGGCAATATCCAATTCCGCTATTCACGGTATCTATCCGATGACGGCTCCAAATGGATTCGGCACGGGCGGTTTGAGGCATACCACCAGAATGGTGCTTTAGCTTCGAGCGGAAACTATGATCACGGCAATGAAAGCGGGTTATGGCGGGATTTCCATCAAAATGGCCAGCTAGCTTCCGAAGGCTATTATGAAAACGGCCAAGAAGTAGGCAGTTGGCAGTACTGGAATGAAGATGGCACATCACATCGAGAATAGTTCTAACCTTTCGGTCAACGTGACGGCCCAAAGCTGCGCTTTGGGTTCCCTCCACGCCTGCGGCGTTCCGGCCGCACGTTACCTCCAACGTTAGGCGTCGCAACATGCATGTAGTTCTCCTCCTGAGAAGTTCAACGCCAGTAGCTGGCCTATCGGATCTCGCCGTCCGGGTATTCGCCGCGTTGGGGCTTACTGAGTACGAGGAACGCGAGAGCTCAAACTACCCACCCGACGATCACTACTTCTGTGGGTACGCTCGCAATGTCACAGTAGAAGTGTGTGATTCAGATGAATCGGAAATGCCGGAGTACGCATATTGGCTCGTGCTAACCGACAAGACTTCTTGGAAAGACTCCAAGACAGAGCTTGTTGCTGAGCCAGATTCAGTTGCCCAAAAGCTAGCGAAAGCAGGCTTCAAGGTCTTCATCCCAACGGAGGGATGGGGACGAAACGACTGGAAACCCGATGGCAAAGTCTTCGAATAGAAACAGCAATCAGGTGGCAGCACAAGCAGCGACGCCTAACCCTTCAATCAACCGGACATGCCCCGGCAAGCCGGGTCATGCCGGTTATCTCAAACGTTAGGCATCGGGGCGGAGCTATGGCAATCTCTCGATTCTCTTGCTTGGTCGCTGCGCTAATATTGTCTGCGCCGGCTATGCTCGGCCTGCTCTCGCTAATTGCGGGCCTTCACAGTTCTGCCGATCAGGGCAGCAGCATCGGGGTAATGGTTCTTCTCACAATTGCAGCACTTGTCGCTGGTTTTAACTTCTACTTGTCGTTCGTTCGGCCTGCACTATTTTCGCACCACAATGGGTCCCTGCAGGGCTATCGCTTTATCTCAGGAATCCCCATTTTGGGGTCCATACTTGCTACCTTCGGCGTGCTCTTCGCATGGGGCCAATTCAGCATTGCAGCCTTCATGTTGCTACTACTTGTCGTTGACACTGGAAGCCCATTGTTCGCTCTCATCGCTATCTATCGTGGGTCATCTTCCAACCTCTCAGTAGGCGGTGACGCCTAACCTTTCATTCAAGCGGGACGCGCTAAAGCGCGCCCCTTAATTCCAACGTTAGACCGCTCTTATGTTCAATCTCCAAAACAAGAAGCGCAGCGCTTACCTCGCAGACGATCTGAAGAGGCTCGAAGCGATGATTGAAGACTATTGGAATAAATCGCGCTCTTTGGAATCGGAGTCAGTAAATGATCTAGAGAAGCATTTGTGGCTTGCCAACGGGGCCGCTGCAACAGCATCCATCGGTTTTATTCAAGCAAAGCAGATCATTGCTTGTTGGCAATACGCGGGGGCTTGGGCATTTGTCTCTGGCATCCTCGCATTGGTAATCATGAAATATGTGTCAGCATCGAACGCATCAAGAGATCGCAATAGATTTCAAAACGCCAAATCACGTTTTGATGCCGAAGAAGTTACAGACATTGTGTTTCGAGATATTCGGGACTGTAAGTTTCGTGTGCTTAAGCGGGTTTACCTTCTACTTCAATGGAGCGCAGGAGCCGCTTTCATTGCAGGTTCAGTCTTCACTCTCATCGGGGTGGGCCATGCGGTCTAACACTACAGTCGAGAGGGACAGCCACAAGCTGCGCTTGTGGTTCCCTGCGCTTCGCTTCGGCTGCCCCTCACTTCCACGTTAGAGCATTCCATGGACGCCAAAGAGGCAATCGATAGGTTTCGGGATGATCTTACTGCGGTAAAAAAAGGCGGTCGAAAGACTGTCCGAATTGAAGCCGTCGAAAAATATCTCCAAGAACTCGAGCAAGAATCGGGAGTGTCGTTAGAGCTGAGGAAGCTTGAAATGCAGCAAACCCTCGCTCACTTCGATGCGGTCACACAGTCTGGCTTTGAAATGTTCCGCGCCGTCATCGAGGCGGGAAAAGAAGCGCTCAACTCGGCATTGCTAGTTAACGGAGGCGCAGTAATAGCCATACTCAGCTTCCTGAGCGCAAGCGCGGCAAAAGAAGGTACTGGCAAGCTGGGGCAAGCTCTTACGGTCTCGCTCTTGTTGTTTGGATGCGGTGTACTTTTAACGGCAGTAGCTTTCGGCGGCCGGTATGTAACCCAGCTTTTGTATCAACACGAAGCCCAAAAATCAGCAATTGCTGCACACATCTTTACTGTTCTTCTTGGTCTTGGTTCTTACGCTGCTTTCTCGTGTGGTGTCTATCGTGCTTATCTGGCCCTATCTGTTCATTTCGGCGCGCTGCTCTAACCCGGCAGTCGAGCGGGACGGCCACAAGCTGCGCTTGTGGTTCCCTACGCTCCGCTCCGGCCGCCCCTCACTTCCACTACAAGGGCTTCCCCGTCCCTTGCAATAGCAAAGTCCGGTTTACTCGCTTTCTTGCGGCACCGCCGGCCAGACTTAGAAGCAGGTGAAGGACTGCAACACTACAAACGGTCATGTTGGGCTGATTCAGCCCGGACCCTGATCAAAGACGCGCTTGGGGGCCTCCATCGTTAGCCGGGAATCTGATCTTCCCCTGGAATTAATCAGGCATTCCCCAAGCAGGTCCAACCTCTTCACAATCAACGCCAGCAGTTCACACTCGATTCACTTCATCCGCTCATCCCAGTCTCCTGGCCTGCAGCCCCACCCTTGCAGGGCGTCGGCGCCGGCCAATTCAATCGGCCAGTACCGTGAACTCATCGCCATAACGCAAGATCGCCCACGCCATCCGTGCGTTCTTGGCCGCAATCGCTACCACCGCTTTCCAGTAACCGCGCCGCGCTTGCAGGCTGCGCACCCAGCGGCTGTAGCGGTCCTGTTTGTCACCCAAGCCCGCCAGCACCGCACGGGCACCCAGCACCAGCAGGCTGCGCAAATATCCGTCGCCGGCCTTGGTGATCCGCCCTAGTCGGGTCTTGCCACCACTACTGTATTGCCCAGGCACCAGCCCGATCCACGCTGCCAGTTGCCGGCCCGAGTCGAAGTCATGGCCGGCACCGATGCTGGCCAGCAGCGCACTGGCGGTGGTGGGGCCGATGCCCGGCTGGCGCGGCAGCCGCTGGGCGCGTGGATCTTGCCGGGCCAGTTGTTCGATGGCTTGACTGTACTGCTCGATCCGTTCGCTGAGCTGGCTGGCGTGCTGCAGCAGATCACCGATGCAGCAGTTGGCCCAGCCCGGTAGCGCTTCCAGGTGGGCGCCAATCTCGCGCCGTAGCCGTTCCACCTTCTGCGGCAGCACGATGCCGAATTCGGCAATCAGGCCGCGGATGCGGTTGTAGCTGGCGGTGCGCTCGGCAACCAGCGCTTGCCGGGTACGATGCAGGGTCAGGATAGCTTGCTGGTCGGCATCCTTGATCGGTACGAAGCGCATGTGGGGGCGGGTCACCGCTTCGCAGATGGCGGCGGCATCGGCGGCATCGTGCTTGCCCTGCTTGCCGCCAAGCCGATAAGGGGCGACAAACTTGGGGGCGATCAGTTTGACGGTATGGCCGTGCTGCTGAAACAGCCTGGCCCAATGGTGGGCGCCGGAGCAGGCTTCCATGCCAATCAGGCACGGCGGCAGCTGCGCGATCAGTTCCAGCAACGCCGCCCGCGGCACCCTGGGTTTGCGCAGCGCCGGTTTGCCCGTTTCATCGACGCCATGCACGGCAAAGACATTCTTGGCGAGATCGATACCAACCGTGATAATGGTCATGGATTTCCCCTCCTGTAAGTGAGGTGATGAATGTGGAAATTCCATCATGGCAGCGCGTGCTGCCCGCGGCTTCCGCCGCAGCCTCGGGACGGGGAAGTCCCTTTGATTCGTTAGACATTTACCTCTCTATATTTCCAAGATAGGCAATGAAAAATTACCTCAACACCGTATTTCTCTCTCGCCGCGAGGGTCAGATCGTTCTGCTTGGTGTGGTTATTTACCTCACAATCTCCCTTCTTCACAATTATGCCCCGAACATCTCGCCGGTGCCGCCTTTTTACGGCATGTTCAGCCTCTGTGTCCTCTTCGCCCTTGGGCTTATCTATCTACAGATGGGCGGCTTCAAGCGCACAAATTTTGAATCCGGCTTGTTTAATATATCGATCCTTATGCTTGTCGTGCTAACCCCGGTCATTATTGCAATAAAATCCTCTCTAGGTCTTTAACATTCTATTTTGCTACAAAATGTCTAACTTTTCGGTCAAGCGGGACGCTCCGCCGGCAATCCGGCTCCGCGCCCCTTACCTTCAACGTTAGGTGAACACAACATGACTCAGCTGCATGAATATGAAGCCTGGCTAGATTCAGTTGACTCAAGATTTCGACTTGAAGAGCACTCGATCGAGTTCAGTTTCGATAAGAACCACTCATTCCATCTATCTTCACTAAACAATTTCGCTGACGTCATGGAGCAGGCAGAAACCCTAAAGGAACTAGTGTTTAGTAACACTGAAGGGTTACCTCTCGAATATATATGCAAACGACTAGTACATCTGACAAATTTGAAGAACAATGCAAACATTGACACTGCGCACATCATCAAAGAGCTCAAGGGAAAATGGGGTAGCTTTTATAAACAGCCCCAGTGAGTCACCTAACAATGCGCTCAAAGCGCTCACTTCGTTCGCTGGGACCGCGTTCCGCGGCCCCTTAACTTAATCGTTATAAGACACCGGCATGAGCGCTGAAAGCTCGAAGGCCCTAAGCCCCGACGTCCTTGCACACCTCGAACCTCATTGGCGGTGCGCCATGGACGAGGATGCGAACTACGTGCCATTGACGCATGTTGATCAACTCAACGCGTTCGGCGAAGCGCCAATTCACCTGGCTGCTTGGAAATGCGGTCCCAACGACATCAAGTGGCTGTTGCAGAACGGGCCGAGCTTGGAGCAGCGCGGCGAGCATGAAATGACGCCGCTCCACTATGCCTACCTGGGAGGAAAGGCAGAAAACGTTGAAGTGTTGCTGTCTGCTGGAGCGGACCAAACCGCGAGAACTGAGTATGGCTTGCTGCCCGCAGGTGGGAGCACTGCGGAAGGTCTGCGAGCGGAAAAGAACCGATACTTGGTCAATGGCAACTGAACGTGGGGGGGACATCACCCCAAGCGTCGCCACGGGAGCAACGAGCGTCTCTCGCCGGTGGAGTTTGAGCGGCGCTATTTCGATAGGCTCGCAAACGTCTAAGAACGTTGTGGCGATTCAATCAGATGACGCGACGTCACTCCATGGTGAGCTTTACCCCACCAGAAGCCCAGAATTTGCTGACCGAATCAATCCCGTCAGCTACGCCACTCTGCAACTCACGATACGCAATATACTCGAGCGATTGCGGTAAAAACATCTGCTTTTGTGCATCCACGACCTGCCAGCCCTCATCTATCCACACCTCAGACCAATTGTGATATTCAGCAGAGCGGATCAGCCCATCGCGATTCAATACATATCCCCCCATCACCCGTGCGGGAATCTGGCAACCCCGAGCCAGTGCAGTGTACAAATAGGCATATTCAGTACAGTCCCCGCGCCGATGGCGCAGCGCATAGGCTGCGCCAAAATCGTCTGCCGTGAACCCGGCGTAACTGAGATTGCCGCTCACCCAGTCATAAATGGCTCGAGCCGTAAGTAATGGACTGTCTTGGCGCAGCATATTGGCCAATGACTGCACAGTGGGATCATCAACCTCAATGAACCGCGAACCGTGCAAATAGAGAGTAGGTTCAAGCAACGTATCATTCCAATAGGGTGACAGGGTTGCCTGGACTCGGATAATCTTGCTGGAAAACGCCGGCAGCTCGGGTAACACGATCTTGACCAAGCTTTGCCCTCGTCCCGCATCGATCAACTGGAATCCCATTCCATGGATATCAAGGGCAGTACGACGTTGTCCCGCTGCAACACGCATTGGGACATAGAACCAAGCCGTGGCATCGTTCAGTGCAAGCTCACTGGAATTGGTCATGGTCAGCTGTTGTCGGACCAGCCGTTGCCTGGAGGATGCCTTGGCCCAAGTGCTAGAAAAACACGATGCCATAGATAAAGACAAAAACGTTCGCCGATTCATTGCAATGAATTCATGTACCACAGCGTGGTTGTTTTGGGCCTCGCTCACGGGCATGCCACTGCGCCTGCTGCTGCCTCGAAAATGCCGAATAGGCCGCAACCGAGCCTGTGTAATACAATACCGGTGCCTCGGGGACTGCCAGCTGTAGCGCACGCCAAGCCGACTCATCCAAAGCTCCGCTCACTACGATCACGCTAGCCAAAAGCAAGTTAGGCAGCGCTTTGCGCCGCTGCTTGAGCAATCGGACCAAAGCAGACGGCAGTGCAGACTCCGCAGGGACGGCTTGCGCGAGATAGTCTCGCAGGGCTGCCCCGTCCGGCAAAACGATGACTGCGTTTTCAGCAAATCGGCTTGCCTGATACAACTCTCCGGCCTGCAATTGAGCCGACTCGAAGCTCGATGGTGTTTTTCCTGCGACTACCTTCCCTTGAATGTCCCAACTCAACATCCCTCCCTGAAGAACTGCAATATGGTTAAAACCTGTCTGCTTGAGGCGTCGGCACAGGGTGTACAACTCCACATCCTGCCTGCCACTACCAACCAGCACTAAGGGTTTAGATTTCAGATAATGTTTGGAGCTCAAACCTTCTGGACTGAGATTTACGGAGTTCGGAATATGATAAATGGCATATTCATTAGTTCTACGCGTATCAACCCATATCGCCGTAGGCGGCTGCGATAACGAATTGGTAACTGACAATGCGCAGGAGAAATCGGGAGCAAAACCGCGCTCGGACAACTCCTGCAAGGGACTTACCTCAGCTTGTTGCTTGCACTGAGCACCGACTTGAGGCAAACGCTGGACCTCTTCCGGCAGATCAAATGCCATTGCATGCTGAACACCCAAGACCATCAATAACCAGCATCGCCAGAGATGCATCATTTTTCGGGTTCCTCGATTTCCTTAGCTGGCATCGCCGAGGGTTGACCATCATGCACGGCAACCGGTGGCCTACGATCCGCAGGATCACAGAATGCCCAATCCCGGTAACTTGCAGCATGCTTGAAACTCGCATCATCAGGCTCAAAACCATCCTGTTTGATTGGTTTCAGCTCACTCAGAGAGTAGATGCATACAATACGCCCGTTCTGCAGAAGCAGACCCCATTCTGCCTTACTCACAATGGGATCACGATAAATCTTGCGCAGATGTCTACGTAACGTTTGAGAGCGTGGATCAGAAAGCAGGTTGACAAGTTCGCGCGGATATTCCCCCTGGCCACCTACCAAGGAGCCACGGTGATAACTACGCAAAGCGGCCCGGAATTGCCCCCCGATGAAAAGCAGCTCTTGCTCCCGCTCTCGTCTTGAATGTGTTGCATCGACCTCAACAACCAGTAAAGCACTCAATGCAAACAGCAATAATGTGAACAACAGAAATAGATAGGCAAATCCTGTCTGCCTAACGTAGGGGACCACCGAACCGCAGGCCTTGCGCACTGGGTCACCACTCACTGAACGCTGTGCCATCCAGCCCGGCACCGCTGGCCCCACTGCGAACCTGAGCAACCCCACCGGCCCCCGCCCCATCCGGCGGCAACTCAATCCAGCTAGCAGCAGTTTCTGTCAACGGATCAACAGGTACTGCATGCAAATAGCGCTCGCCGACCAGCTCAGCCAAGTTACTCGGGTAGCGGCCTTTGTCCGCATAAAAGCGGTCTATGCTGCGCCGCATGACCAGCAAATTTTCCTGAAGCACGCCCTCCTTGGCTCGCTCCAACGACTGGAAGTAACGCGGCAACGCGATTGTGGTAAGCATTGCCACAATGGCCAGCACCACGAGCAGTTCGATCAAGGTGAACGCCTTGGAGCTAGTCCTTGACACCTGGGCTCGCATTTCACCACTCCTGATAGGGCACACCGTTGAGCCCAACTTTGTCCGACAATGAATACACATCGTAAACATCCTCACCTTCGCTGGGCGCGTCTGCTGGCGAGGCGTAGCTACGTCGCCCCCAGCTGTCAGCTGCCTCGATCGTTGGGTCGGAATAAAAAGGATCTCTCGGTAAACGACGCATGAAGTAAAGCTTGCGCTTGTCTGGACTACGAACGTCATCAACACCTACAACCAGATCTTCCAACGCTTTGGGATAACCGGACTCTCCCAAAGCCAATGCAATACGTCCCTGTTCGGCAGCACGCTTGTACGCATCGATTCCGCTGCGTATTTCCTGTAATGCTAAACGCAACTCACTCTCCTTAGCCCTCTGACTGGCCAGTTGCGCGACAGGAATCGCGACCAACGCCAACACCGCCATGATGGCCAGCGTGACCATCAGCTCAATGAAGGTAAAGCCATGTATTCTGACTCGCCAAGTCGTGAGGTTGTCCACCGTCTAGTTCCCAATTTTCATGGCATGGACAATCGGTAGCGGCAACGCCTGCGCCGGCACGGGCTCCGGACTGATGGACATGACATTCACCTTGGTAAGTCCAGCCTTCAACGATTTGAACGTGAATGTAGCCAGCGAACCACTCCCATTCACTCCCGCCGGACCATGCCTGACATTTGACACAAAGACCTTGCCTTGTACTGGATCGGTACGCTGGTTAAATACCGTTCCTCCCGCCTGTTGTTTGAGGAAATCCCCCTCCTGCACCGAAATCAACTGCACATAGGCCGGGTCGTACGAGACCAACATTGGCACCCCCTGCAAGGGCTCGTTGCTGTTGATACGTACCACGAGACTGAACTGCTCTCCAGATCCAACCTCTGCAGGCCCACCCCATGCCAAGCTCAACCCGCCGGCTTGAGCTGTTCCAACCGCGATGGACTCGCTCGCCGAGCCCCCAGCCAACGCACCATTCTTGACTGGTACCTTGCCAACGGCAGCCCCAGGGATAGTCACCTTGGCTGTAGCCTGCTTTTCTACGGTACCAGCTGGTGAAGTTTTGTCTTCCTGGGCTGGAACCAGGCGCAGAGGCTTTGCGCCGACCGAGACCTCGGTACCAGAATCAAACTCGGTATTAGCCAAGTCCGGACGACGTATGCTACGTATCACCCGGGGCGTGATCGACAGCATGATCTCGCTGCGTTTGGTATCGTCTTTCTGGCTACCAAACAGGCGCCCCAAAACGGGAAACTCTCCTAAACCAGGTACACGGTTGCCGGTACTGCGATCCTCGTCGCTGATCAAGCCAGCCAGGACCTGCGTTTCCCCATCCTTTAGCCTCAGCACGGTCGAGGCATTGCGTGTACCGATCTGGTACGCAATCGATTTCGCGGAGCCGATAACCTCGCGAATGATATTCGAGACTTCCAGATTCACTCGGATAGCGACATCCTCGTCCAGATAGATATTCGGTTCCACCTCCAGTTTGAGACCCACATCAAGATAGCTAACCGACTCGGATGCAAAACCTGAAGTCCCGTTCTGATTGGTGGTAAAAACCGGAACCCGGTCGCCGATCATGATTTTGGCTTTTTCCTTGTTCCGTACTCGGATGCGTGGATTGGCGAGGATATTGCTATCCTGATCTTCCTTGCGTGCATTGATCGTGGTATTTCCGAGACCAACTGCAATCTTGTCCTTGTTCAAGTTGAGCAGGTCGTTCAGCGTAAAGGCGGCCCCCTCAGCGACCAGTGGCGATAAGCTGAGCTGTTCCGGCCAGCGGACGCCCAGTTCCATCAAGCGTGAGCGCTGTACCTCTAATACCTCTACTTCCAGCATCACTTCTGGGTCAGCCACATCTTGCAAGGCAACGAGTCGCTCCGCCATACGGATCACATCCGGTGAATCGCGAACGATCAGAATGCCCAGGCGCTCGTCAGCCACCATGTCCTTGACTTTGAGTATGGTCTTGAGGGTATTGGCAACCGCCTTGATATCAGCATTCGCCACAAAAAACGAACGTACCGACAACGATTGATAATCCTTCGTTTTTTGCGGCGTATTTGGATAAATGAGTATGGAGTCCGCACCAAGTACTTTCTGCTCAAGCTGATTTGTCACCAACATCAGACGAACTGCATCCTCTATCGAGGTATTCTTGGCCAGAATGGTAACCTTGAGATCTGGCCGTATCTCCTTGTCAAAAAAGAAGTTGAGCCCCGAAACTTTGGAAATGACGTCAAAAACAGACTTGAATGGCGCATCTCTAAACTCAAGCGTAATTGGCTTCTTGTACTTGGCAGAAAGCGCCAGCTCGGCCAATTCACCGCCCTTTTGCGCACTGGCAAGCCGCTCTTTGAGTTGCAATGCCTCTTTCTGTTGCGGATTCTCAGCCAACACGGACCGCAACATCTCCCCGGCCTGCTCCAGTACTGCAGGGTCGCTGGTGCCTATCATTGCGTCCACCTCTACCAATACCTGCCTGTGCTTGCGCTCCTGATAGATTGCCTCTAGCCCTTGCTTGGCGACGACGTTATCCGGATCGATAGCCAGCGCCTGGCGGTACCCCTTCTCCGCGTCGGTGATATTGCCATTGCGTCTCGCCAGATCGGCGGGTCGTAAAGTCTGGTTTATCAGCAAGTTCCGCTGCGACAACAACGCTATCCTGTACTCTGCATTACCGGGATCCAGTCTGGATGCCTCCTCCAACTTTGCCAGCGACTCCTGCTGCTTGCCTTGTGCCGAAAGCTCCTTGGCATCGCGAAACTCCCGATAACCAGCACATCCGCTCAATACCAGGACAAGAACAATCCAAGCGATCCGGCGAAAAAATCCCGTGTAGATACAGCTCCTCAATTCTGTTCTCCGACCACCAGGGTCTGTTGGATATCAAGTGGCAGATAGTTAAATTTCAAGACACCTCCCTCGAGCGACACCAGCTTGTACGTATCGTCAATCACGTCTCCAATACTCGCAACGACGTTCCGTTCCCCGTACTGCAGGAAAAAGGATTCGCGCTCATCATCCACATATCGCCCCAGCAACTTGAACGGTAAAACAGGTGCGGAGGGCGAAGCCGGTACTGCGGCCGCAGATGGGGCCGGTGTGGTCTCTTTCCGCCAAGCGGCTACTTGGAATGGATTTTCACCGCCCGCAGGTTCACGCCGATCCTGCCGCAGTAGCTGCGATTGCTTTTGCATCGGCAGCGGAGTGGGCGATGTCAGGCTAGCGTGGCGAATGATCGCCTGCGCAGGCACCACCTCTTCAGCGTGACCAGCCCACCAGGTCAATGCCGACGACACGATTAGGGCAAATACCAATCCAATCTGACGCACCTTCACCGCGGAGCCTCTATTTGCAATAACAGCTGCAACTGCAATTCGGCTTCCAGTTGATCGGCATCAATGCTGTTACGTTTCAGGTGGATCGACTCGACGGTCAACGTGGGAATGGCATGCAATGCCTCCGCAACAAAGCCGGAAATCGCGTCATAGCTGCCAACAACTGGCAACTGCAATCGATAGCGTTGCACACCGGCTTGAGGATCTAACTGGAGCAGGTATTCACCTGCGGACAACTGCAGTGAGTGACGTGCAGCAAGTACAAACAAACGGTCCAGCAAGATCGGCAAGCCTTCACGCTTAGGTAGCGAGGCATAGAACATTGGCAAATCATCGATAGGCGACTGGATTGGCCGCACCTCATCGGTACGAGCTGGCTTGGTTTTCAGTGCTATCAGGATGTCCTTCGCTTCTTGCCTTTGCTGTTCAGCGAGCTCAAGCATGTATGAACCGAGCAGGGCCACCACTACGCCCAATGTCCCCACCCAGCCCAACCAAACCCAAGTGCGCCACATCCCCCAGCGCAGCCATAACATCCATCGTCTTAATGCCATACGGCCTCCAGCTCGAAATCGAACTGCGGTGCCGTGGTCTTGGCAATCTCATGCTTGAGCAACAGCACCCGATCCAACCGCGGATGACGTAGCAGCTGAGCGTAGTATCCAGTCATCGCTGCAGCATCGCTGGATGACACCATCAGCTTTACTCTGGCACCGTCAGCGCTTTGCCTGAGCTGTATATCGCGTAACGCAATCTGGTCGGATGCCGGCGCCAGCGCCGACATCAATGCCGGATAGGGCAGATTCAGTTGCAAAATCAGCCGGTTCACGGCCTCCACTTTCTGCTGCAGCCGTTTTTGTTCAGACTCATTCAACACAGACTTACGGATCAAACGCGGCTCGGCGCGCGCAAGTGCCACCTGTGCCTTAGCCAGTTCTGCGTGGGCCTGCCATAGGCTCCAACCAGATATCAGCGACAGCAGCACACCCACTGCCAGCGCACCGAATCGGATCTTGTCATTGCGCGAGACCGGGGCAAACTCTGGCCACTCGTTGGCTCCGATGGCCGGCAGTGCAAGCTGGGCATATGCATCAGGCCAATGCAATCGCTTGCCTGGCAATTCGCGCTGCATCGAGCCTTCGCTGATCAAGGACAGCACATGCAGCGGCATGGGCTTCAAGCCCCTGACCTGTGAACGGTGCCACAGCAAGGACACCACCTCAGCCCAGTCTTCGTGCCAGGATTGCCCTGCGACGTAGCGCAACCGTCCACCATCGCAGACAAACAGCGAGACCACCCCTTCCTCAATCACTGCATAGCCATAACATGAATCTGCGACCTGTCGCTGAACCACGTACCATGTATCTACGGCAAGGGCGCGCAAACCGCGGAGGCGCTTACCATGCCGCACCAGCACCCGGTTCAGACAAGCAAAGAGGTCACGATCAAGGCAGACCGCTGCTGCCGGCTTTCCATAGCCATGGCTGGCCACTTCACATAGGGCACTAGCAGCACGCTGATCGCCCCATAAATCCAATAAACGAAAACGGCATTGCGCTTGTGCCCCGTCTGGGCCAACCAGCGCGCCGCTCCATGGCAGACTGAACCACTGCGCCAGATTGGCAGCGAGCAACACCCGCACATCGCGCGCCTGCAGCGATGCCAGCACTTGCTCCAGTGTTGACTCCAGTTCATCGATCGCCTGCGCGGATAGCGGCTGAAGCTGACTTGCAAACACGAGCTCCTGTTCCTCGCCTGCCGGGTCAGTATCGAGCCAGCGCAGGCCCGTGCCATGCAGGTAGATCCGCGCTTCAGCCGATGACACGCATCACCTCCTGCAAAGTGGTCTCACCTCGCGAGACCCATTCCAGAGCCTGCAAGCGCAATGGCCGCATTCCGGACTGCCGCGCCTCTTCCTTCAACCGCGCGACGGACACCTTGGACGCAATCAGCTCACGCAGCACATCGTTCATCACCAATACCTCAACCACTGCACGCCGCCCCTTGTAACCGGTGCCGCGGCATACACCGCACCCTTGCCCCGCCCTGAAGCGCCAGGTGCGCAAGTCCAGTTGATTCAAACCCAGGCCATGCAACAGTTCCTGTTCTGGCTCCACGTCAATCGCACAGTGGGCGCAGCTCATGCGCAGCAGACGCTGGGCCACGATACCGTTCAATGCCGCCGCGAAACTGTAGGGATCGACACCCATATGCATAAAGCGTCCGAGCACGTCGAATACATTGTTCGCATGTACGGAAGTGAATACGAGATGGCCAGTCAAGGCCGACTGCACTGCGATCTGAGCCGTTTCCTCATCCCGAATTTCGCCGACCATGATCTTGTCCGGGTCGTGACGCAGAATGGAGCGCAGGCCCTTGGCAAACGTAAGCCCCTTCTTCTCGTTCACCGGAATTTGCAACACCCTAGGCAAGCGATATTCCACCGGATCCTCGATCGTGATGATCTTGTCCTGTCCGGTATGCACTTCGGTCAAGGTGGCATATAAGGTGGTGGTTTTGCCGCTGCCGGTCGGGCCGGTTACCAGCAGCATGCCGTTGGGCTTGCTCGCCAGGAGCCGGACCTGGCTGATTGAGGTTTCGTCGAGCCCCAGACTGTCGAGTCGTAGCGCCTGTGACGCTTCGGTCAGCGCCTGCCGGTCCAGCAAGCGCAGCACCGCGTCCTCACCAAAGATGTTGGGCATTACCGAAACGCGAAAATCGACCTCCCGCCCCTTCACCCTGACCTTGAACCGGCCGTCCTGCGGAATGCGTCGCTCGGCGATATCGAGCTCAGCCATGACCTTGACCCGAGAAACGACCTGCTCAGCCAAATCCTGGCCATTGACCTGACCTACCTGCACGATCACGCCATCTATCCGGTACTTGATGTACAAGCAACCCGCATCACACTCCAAATGGATATCGCTGGCCTGCAGCTTAAGTGCGTCGTAGAGCGTGGAGTTGACAAGTCTCACCACCTGGCTTTCATCATCATTGATGCGAGCTAGCGTGATGTCTTCGATCTGCTCATCACCGCTGGTACCGCCATCCTGCTCATGCGATAGCCCGTGCATCGCCCTGAGCTGCTCCTCCTGTCTGGCCAGGAAGGCCACGATGTCGTCCCGATGCGCCAGCGCAGAGCGATGTGGCCTGGCGATACGGCAAGCCAGCCAGGACTCAAGCTCGGTATCAAAAGGGTCAGCGAAGACCAGCCAGAGCTGCCCTTCGGCGTCCGTACCGCAAGCCAGGCCTCGCTGAATACATTCGGGATAGGAAAGCACGTCGAATTCGGCGCTCAGCGCCGACAATGCCGGCATCGGCTTTACTGGATAGCGAAACAGGCTGCCCAGCCCCTCAACGAACAAATCCGGTGCAACACCGCTCAGGTCCTCCAGTACCGCGATCAGTGGGCACCCTTGGGCCAAGGCTTGCGAGCGCGCCTCTGCAATCCGAGCCTGACTCAGCCAGTTAACGAGTTCCGGGCTACTCATTTCAAGTTCCCGGCCAAGTCTAGAATGGGCACGTAAAGCAATATCACGACCGTGCCGATCACCAAGCCGATCAATGCCATCAACACGGGCTCTAGCAGCCGCGAAATCCAATCGAGCCAGCGCGAAAAATCGTCATCGTAAAATCGGGCGACGCGCTCAAGCATGTCGGCCAATCGTCCGGTCTGCTCGCCCACCTTGATCAGCGATTCGTCTATAGGCCCAGCCAGTTGGTGAAATTGCAACACGTCGGAGAAAGACTTACCGGATTCCAGCTCGCGGCGGGCCCGCGAGAGTCGCGTCTGCTGCTGCTGCGACAACAGGCCCGACAACATTGAGAGTGCCCGTGGCAGAGGTATCCCTGCCTGTAACAGCAAGCCACAGGCCCGATAGAACCTGGCCATGCGAAACTCATCACTTTTGCGCGCTAGCCACGGCAACGCGAGCAGGCGCTCAAGCAACCGCTGACGCCAGACCGGATGCACCACGATGTATGCCAGCAACGAGCAACTCGCCACCGTGGCAAGGGCCGCCTGCCACCAATATTGGTTGAGCAAGCGTCCGAACCCCAGCAACGCCATGGACAAAACCGAAACGTCGCGACCGGTCGCATCGTAGACCGCACTGAAGCGTGGCACCACGTAGCCCAGCAGGAACAGGGCGATGAAGCCGCCGACCAGCATCAGCATCACCGGATAGATCGATGCCGCGATGAGCTTCTTGCGTATGGCGTCGAACTGCAGTTGATAACCGATGTAACGCGCCAGGACTTCCTGCAGGTTGCCCGTGCGCTCGGCGGCGCGTACGGTCGCGACGTACAGCTCCGGAAAATGTTCGGGATAGCGCGCCAGCACGTCGGAAAAGTTGCTGCCCTGTTGCAGACCGCGAACGATAGCCTCCAACAGGGTGCGTGCGACCGGCGAGCGCTCCTTGCGTAACAGGGTTGCCAACGCCTCGGTCAGAACGAGACCTGCTTCCAGCAACGCAAGCAGCTCCTGGCTGAACAAGGGCAGGGAAAAACGCCTGCCAGTAGCCGGGATGCGCGCAGCGGAAGGGCGATCAAAACCGACCACGGTCACACCCAGCGCAGCAGCCTTGCGCACTGCCTCCCCTTCGCTGGCAGCGTCTACCGCAATGCTATGCACCTTGCCCTCCAGCGTCTGTACACGCAAGGAATAGCTCACCATCGCCATCCCCAGCTTGCAAGCGCCAGACCAACGCCTTGCCGCGCCCCCAACCACTTTCTCACTGCAACTCCCTGATACTGCTTTACTTTGTTTTGTAACAGCGATTTTATCTTAGCTAAGTGCCGCCGTGTTGCGGTGATCGAAACTTATTGCGCAGTCACCACCACGGCCCAGCGGAAGCCCACACTCACTTGCAGCAACACATCCTTCAACGAATACGGCGCACGGACCGTAATCGTATCCGCCGAGCGCGCACTCTCCTGGCTACGTACCGCACCAAACTGCGACACACCGTCCACCACGGTGAATCCACCAGGAACCTGGCTCAACTGCGCCCGGATCGCGGCCGCATCATGACCGGTATTGGTCAACTCCACCGACAACACCGCCTCCCAATACCCCCCGCCCACCTGTTTCTCGCTAACCAGCGCCAGATCACACAGATTGATGTTCGGATTATTGCTGCTGCCAGACCAATCGGTATCATCCATGTTGACGAGGCTGACCTTAGTACCGCTGATCCCCATGTACTGCCCATCCAGCGAGATCGCCTGCCCTGCCGTCACCGTGTAGGCCTGATTGCCATCCCGCACACAATCGTTGCGACCGCGGATAGTCACTATCTGGTCTGCTGCCCAGTTTTGCGGGGTGAACACCAGTTGAGCAGGCTGAGTGTAGGCCTCGCGTGAATTGTTCACGATCAGTGGCACAACCACATCCTGGGCCGGCTTATTGCCCAACTTGACCTTGATCGTGGTACTACCGCCGGCTTCATTGGTCACCCCCCCTTGCCCGGACGTCACCAGAATCCGGCCGGAGCGGACCGCAGGCGCGATCACCACCGCACCGGGCGCGTAGGCTCTGCCCACGCCACGCGCATCATAGATCACCGCATACACGTAATAGGTGCCAGGGGCGAGCTCAGTCACGTTCCATAGGTAGCTGGCAGCCACACTCCCGGCAGATTGCTTAATCCCGTCGATGATCTGAGTGCCAGAGTAACCGGTTTGTGTATTGCTGTAATACAACGCCACCGTGGCATCCAGACTGGGGTTGACCCCTCGCCAGGTAATCGACACCCACTTGGGGCTGTTCCCGCCATTCCAGATCGGCTCCAACGGCGTAGCCGGCGTGATCACTTGTATGGTTGGATCCTGATACGGTACCGAACTCACATACAGCTGTGCAGCAGCGCTCCAGGCACTAGCCGCACCCTGCGCATCCACAGCCCGAGCCCGCCACCAGAACGTTGCCCTATCCTTCAAGGCGCTGCTGCTGACCCAGGCCGCGCTGTTGGCGCTGCCTTCCACCACCAGCTGGTTCAGCCCCTGATCGGCGAATACCTGGAACTGATAAGTCACCGTATCGCCTTCCGGATCTTCCACCGGATGAAGCTCCAGGCTCGGATGTACCGTGCCCACCCAGGCACCGTCTCCCGGATTATTGATCGCGGGCGACGGCGGTGCTTCGTTGACGGCATTCATCAAGAAATCAGCCACCGCCCAAGCCGATTCGGCCCGCCCATCCTGCGCCTGCACCCGCCAGTAATAGCGCTGGTTTTCCCGCAGATTGTCGACAGCCCAGGCCGTGCTGTCACCCAGCGACTGGATCACCTGCCCGGAGCTGCGCTTGTTACCGGAATCGAAGGTATTGACCGTATCCAGCTCAAATACATAGGTGATCAGGTCGCCATCCGCATCGCTGCTGTTGCTAATCGTCAATGCCACCGGGCTGCTCTCCGCCTGGCTACCCGGCAGTGGGTTCAGCACGCTGGGGGCCGTCGGTGCCGCGTTGCCGGTGTCGACCACGAAGGAGCGCGCCGGACTGGCCGTCTGGGCGCCGAGCGCATCCCGAGCCATGACCCGCCAGTAATACTTGGCATGGTTGGTCAACGCCAGCGGTACCAACCAACTGCTGCTACCGCCTTCTGCCGGCGACAGCTCGGCTGCGCTGGTCACCACCTGGCTCAGCGCAGCGTCCTTGTAGACGGCAATGCTGTAAGTGATGGCATCCCCATCCTTGTCGAGGGCATGGGTCCAGCTCAGCGTCGGCTGCACTTCCGCCACCTCGGCGTTAGGCGCCGGACTGGTGAGGTTGAAACCTTCCGGCGCATCGTTGAACTGATTGATGAAGAATTGCCCCTGCACCCAGGCGCTATAGAGCTCACTGCCATCGTGCGCCCGAGCACGCCACCAATAGTGCGTATTGTCATTCAGCGCCTCAGTCAGCGTCAGCGCGACGGGTGCGTCACCCACCTTGCTGGCTGCGCCCACCGCCACCTGCTGCGTCATCGCCGCATCGGCGTAGACCTCGAATTCGACACGGGTGGTCGGATCACGCTCGTGCCGGCCCGGCTGCACGCTCAGCGCCGGTTTGAGTTGCGTCACATGCGCACCGGCCAACGGCGCAAGCAGCTGCGGCGTGCCAGGGCCCGGCGGCGGATCATCCGCTTCCACCGTGATCAGCGCACTACGGGTCGCGCTGAGCTTGCCATCGGTCGCCGTGTATACCACCAGATAGCTGCCGGCCTGGCCCTTGGCCGGGGTCCAGTCGAACAGGCTGCGTGCCAGCCCGCCCTGCGCGGCCTGCGCGCTGAAGCCAGCCCCGGCCGGCAGCGGCGCGGCCCCCAGTTGCACGGGTTTGCCATCCGGGCTGGAGCCCTCCACCAGGAAGGAAACCTGCTGCCCTTCCTTAACGGTTCGATCCGGAATGAATTGCAGCAGCGGCGGCCGGTCCGCCACGGGCGGGGCCTGGAATTCAGCGGCATACTGGCCGTTGCTGTTCACGTCAAACAGGTTGAACCAGTACTGCCATTGCTTGGTATCCGGATTGCGACTGCGCGACAGCCAGACGTTTTCGGCGGAAAGCACCTTGCCATCGGCACGAACCAGCCGACCCAGCGCCTTCTGCCCCTGGAACGGATCGGGCAGGCGCGCATAGACGAACCCCGCGATTGGCGGCACGCTCAGCTTGTAATTGGCGGTGCTGCCGCCGGCCACCGCCTGCAGCTGGGCCTGGGCCGAAAAATCGGTGACCTCGGTATCGGTGCTGTCCGATTCGTACACCCGGATCACATCCCCATCCTGCGCCAGGAAGTCGCGCACGTAATCGCGCCCCGGCAAATCGACCCGCACATCGCGGATTAGGGTGTGGGTATTGGTCGCCTGCAACAGCGAAGTCAGTGCCCCGCCCAGCTCGTCGGCATGGGTGAAGCGCGCGGTGAACTCGGTAAAGCGGCCGGCCAGACTGGTTTCCATGATCCAGCGGCCCATCTTGGCCGTGTCGGCCGCGATGTCGCCAAAATTGATCAGCAGCGAGTTCTGCGCCGGCGCGTCGTTCACGTAGCTGCCAGTAAGCTGGAAGTTGATCGCCAGCCCCTGTTTGTTCTCGATGATCTTGGGTTGAGCCGAATCGATCTTCAGGTTTTTGGCGGCGGCCACGCCGGTGTTGCGGACCCGCACGCCGAGCGTGAACGGCACGACAGGTTCGATCTCGCTGGTCATCGGATCATCGCCTTCCACATCCCGTGGCAGGAAGTAATCCAGTGTCAACGAGGGCAGTGGTTTCACCGTGATCACGTCCGGCGAGATCTCCAGCACCGTGTTCTCCCCGCCATAGCGATAGCGCAAGGTGGCACCGACCAGGTATTTCTTGCCGCTTGGCGCGGTACCGGCCGAGCCCGGCGCCGGAATGATCAGCCAGTTGATGATGGCCGTGGTCTTGGGGTTGACCGTGCCGGTGCCATCCACGTCCGAAATCTGCTGTTTGCTGGAGAGTCGGACGAAGAACTTGGCCGACAGATCGTTCGGGTTGCTGGTGATGGATATCGGAGTGCCATCCTCGTCGGTGACCTTGACCACGACCTCGACGTTCTCGATCACACCACTGTCGGTGGTGTTGTTGATCTTCATCTCAGCGTCGAACGCCTGCCGCTCCAGCGTCAGCTCCTGCTTGATCTCGATCTTGACCTTGGCGCAGACGGTGTCTTCGGCCATCGCTACAGCAGGCAAGGTCGCAACACCCAACATCATCAGTGTGGGTAGTGCCGTGCGCAGCAAAACCGTCAAGTTCAGCGGGACAGTCAATCGGGACAGCAAGGTTGTGGCCACAAAACGGGTCATGGAGAGCTACCGTGTTATTGGTGTTTTTTACAAGGGGGCGCGGCAAGGCATGAGAACTGATCAGTTGCCCAGCGCTAGGGCTGCCGGTCTATCAACCCAGCACATTGCTTACCGCTTCCAGCGCCACATCAAACTCCTTGCCGGAAACCGTAATCAAACGTGCGCGCTGTGACTGATCCAACCCTGCAATCAATTTCACCTGCACGACCCGTTCGTTATTGGCAAACCGGGAAAGCGCCTCGCCTGCAGCAACCGTCAGCGTATACGTTGTCGATGCGGTCAAAACACTGGAGCCTGGTGGCAACGCCACTTGAACGCTGGTCGAGCCGTTTTGCACGGTTCCGGTGATGGGCGCGCTTTTCACAATGATTTTGTCGCCAAAGGAAGGCACCACCATCAATTCCACGATATTCGACAGCGGAATCCCGCTGGTTGCAAATGCAACGGTCACCGGATTGGTGATATCGCCCGGCAGGATCATATCGACGCTGCCAGTGGGTTTGGCAGGCGCATTGGCGCCAGCGACGCTGACGATCTGCAGGCTAGGCAAGGCTTGCGGCAAAGCCGGCGCCGGCTCCACGCTGGTCACGGCCGACGGCGTAGCCGTACCGGTAAACGCAAGCGCCTGCGATTCAAGGCGGATACGGCCGTGAGATCCGGCCGACCCTCTTCCTACAGTACCCATGTCGGGCAAATAGGCAGTACTGTGACTGATGGAATAGGGAGTACTACGACACGTTGCTCCCGAGGTGCATACATTCCCGCCGCCCCCTTTCGCAGCAAGCTCGCCGGCTCCGGTAATCTGGCTGGCGACGACGCGAATCGCGCCGCCTGCGCCGCCGCCGCCCCAACCACCGATATAGGTGGCGTTGCTGCCGATATTGGCGCCGGCGATATCGCCACCGGCGCCGCCGTTGGCCAGCACCTTGCCATTGATCGTCACCTTGCCGCTTGCGGCGATCAGCAAGGCGCCGCCGCCGCCGCCGCCGCCGGAGCCGACAATGTTGTTACCACCAGCGCCACCGCCGCCGCCCGAGCCGCCGAGCAATACCCGCAGCCACGACGAACCGTATACCTTGCCGATCGCTGCGTTGAAGTAACGGAGGCTTAAACCCATATTAGGCACATGGCTAAAATTGGGGAGCATCGCGGGCGCGGCGTAGCTACCTCCTGCACCTCCAGCTGGCCCCATGTAATCAGGCGAGGAGTCAGGTGTCCACCACGCCTTGCCGCCGCCGCCGCCGCCGGGACCTTGGCCGGCGCCGCCATACATCGGGACATAGCTGGTTTCAACGCCGGTCCAATCGTGCGCACGAATTAAGGCACCCGCCACACGCCCGCCGCGGCCGCCGTCAAAGCCACCGGGGCCGCCCAGGCCGGGCAAACCGTCGGTAGTGAAATCCGGATACTGGGTATCCGCGCCAACCTTGTAGGCCTTGTCGCCGCTCACGTCGATCACGCCATCGATACTCACATCGCCGGAAGCCAGAATCTGCACGGGGGTATTGAGCGTGTTGCGTTTGAACTTTACCGTCACACCGGCCGGAATATTGATCGTGGTGTAATTCAGAATGCCGCTTTCCGGCAACTGCAGCGTGATATTGGAAGTCGGGTTGAATGCGCCATCAGCGCCCGAGCTGCCGCTATCAAAAGCCTGGGCCAGCGCCGGCAGCAAAGCCAAACAAATCAGGTGGTATTTCATTTTTTATCTCACAATCAATATCAAGGAACAATAAGCAGCCGATCTGCACCGTTTTTCGCGGGAATCACGCCGGTGGGCGTCGCCAAGGTAAAGCGCCGCCCACCCAATGTGGCATCGGCTGCAACGCTGAACGATATCCGCACCGATCGACCATCTTGTGCGGGGGCATATCCCGTAATCACAATTCCCTGCGCTGGCGATACGCTCACTTGATTGACACCATCAAGATTTGCGCCATACACGATCAATTCGGCAATCTGCCCACGAGCCAGGCTGGTAGGCCCCAAACTCGAAAGAATCGACCCAACGACAACATCCATGGGCTGCGACACGATTTCGCCCAGCGGCGAAGCGCCTTCATCCGGATTGCCAACGCGAATCCAAAGCGATGGCGAGACAATGACGTAACGCGGATCTTCCTCACGCGCACCAGGCGCGTCGACAAAGATGCCGAGACTTGGCGAGGCGGTGGTGTTCACGATATCCGAGCGGCCGATGTACTCGCCACCGGGGATATAAATACCCAGGGGATAGGTATGCGTCGTTGAGAGCGCATCATATTCGGCACTGACATAAACCGGAATTGAAACCGTACCTGCCATAGGCGACGTGGCGGTGATTTCGGTATAGCCCTCAGCCAGCCCTTTTAGCTTGACCGGCACACTCACCTGCCCAGGCACGATAGTCACGGAGCTTGCGGCCAGCGACACAATCGCCGGATTCGCAACACTGAAACTAAACGTGTGCGCCGCCGTTTCGACGTGCGATAACGAAAGCGTAAATTGCCGATCCGCGCCGCCAATAGGCAGCACCAGCGCCGAAGGCTCAACAGATGCCGAGAGCGGAACATCGACCACTGCACTGAGCGATGCCGTGGTATATCCATTCTGATTCGCGGATATGGTCGCCGTACCGCCGCCCACCGCCGTTAATTGCACGGTTTTTTCGTTCGAGCCCGCGGGAAACAGAACCGTAGCCGGCACCGATACCACCGCAGGATTGCTGCTCGTCAGTTTGATAACCGTATCCTCAACAGCCGGGTAGGACAAACGCAATTGGGTGACCTTGCTTTCACCATTGGCAATCAACACATTGGCATCCTGAAACAAGAGCGATTGTGCATCAACAGCCAGCTGAAGCGGATCAGTGTATGCGTAGCCACCTGATGTATCGGCATCCGGGTTGCGTACCCGCAAAGCCAAACCACCTGTTTTGGTCTGATTTGGCACCGTTACCCGTATCCGACTCGAGTCAACCAGTTGCGTGGGTATTTCCTTGTCATCGAGCAATGCCCGGGACTCGGGGCCAAAGGTATCGCCACCCAATTCCACCGAAACCGCGCCCTGCCCGACCACGACACGGTTAGGCGACATCGCCGTCAGCCTTCCCTTTCTTGGCACGATGGTCAGTGCGTTTGCCAGCCTAGCCTCACCGGCATCGGACAGGGTCGTGATTGCCACTGGGCCAAGCGGCGCATCCATTGCGGCGCTGACTTCAAAGCGACCGCCAACATCGCCATTGATCGATGTGATTTTCGCCGTCAGCCCGGATGCTTCCGGGCGGACACTTGCCAAGCCAGCAAGACGAGAGCCGGCAAATTCATATACAGCGGAACGCCCGCGCTCGAGCACAGGCCCGGTTACCGATGCGATCGAGGGCGACACGCCCACAGACAACACGCCAGATTGGACCAGAAAAGGAATTCCTTTCACGCCCCAGGTAACCGTGCCCTTGATATCCGCTGCAGGGACCAAAATTGCGTTCAGGTCATTCTCGAGCGCTGAGTTGCCTGCGCCAAAGAGCGACGAGCTTGCGTCAATCTGTATGGCCGCCCCTTGGTGCCCCTTGATAGTCACATGATTGACTTCAAGCGATGCCGCGCTGACCGAAATCCCTTTGCCGTACTCAATATCCACGTAATCCAAGCGACTGAGCACAGTGGCATTTCGGAATATCCAGCCACCCCACTCGCCCTTGGCTGGCAGCTGGCCCGACCTGCTCGCGAGCGCGGTCACCTTGATCGGATTTTGTTGCGTACCAAGCGCCTTGATCGAGCCACCGTCAACGACAATACGCGCGCCGGGGCTCATATAGATCAACGCCCCAGGTTCGATGGTCAACGTCACGCCCGATGGCACCAGCACATCGGCGCTCAACACATAGGGGCCATCGCCCGCCTGCCAAGTAGCGTTTTGTGAGATCGAACCGCTGATTTGCGTGTCGGCTTGAGCCACACCCCAAAACAGCAATGCAATAACAATGGGGAACCATGGCATTTTGACGCCAGCCCGTTTGATGAATGTGTTCACGGATTAAGTGCAACAGTAGATAAATTGTAAAGTAACTTCATGCGTTTTTATGCAACCAATCCTATGTCGAAACGATCCGCCCTTAGACACTACACTGCATACATCAGACTATACTTGCGGCACGATGGCCACGCTTACAGCGCGGCCAGGAATTCAGCGGAATCGAATCCGTCCTTCATATGGTGCTCACGCCCGGCACGGCGGATCACCAGGTAAGGCGTGCCCGTAGCCCCATATTGCTCGAACTCGCGTACGCACTGCGCATCGATACTCATATTGCATTCGGTAAAATCAAAACCGTACTGCTGCAACCAGGATTTGGCCTGCGTACAATAGCCACATTCGGTGGTGGAATACATCACCACCTGATCGGCTCGCACCGTGGCAGCCAGCGCGCGGATTTGCGTTTCATCGAGGTCAGCGACTGTCGCGCCACCTGACTTTGAAAAATGTTGCCAACCCCAAAAAACGCCGGCCAACACCAGCAAGAACACGACGAAACGTTGCACATCCCCTCCCAGGGCGATTTTTCAAGCAATCTGGCAGCCATTGAGATTTACCCGCTCTGACGAAAAGGATCTCCAGCTTGTCTTTACCTATTGGCCCGCGTCGTGCGAGCGACAATTGTTTAGAGAATTGCCGTGACAAGCGCTTAGCCAGCTGTCTCCAAGCTCCGCAACTAGCTATACAAAATCGACGCAAAAGGCAAGACCTGACCCCATTTTTCCAAGCTACTCATCGGGCACATGAATCGTAATCTCCCCATCGGGGCGAACCCTATTCTCCAGCCACTCCGTATCTCCAAAGTATTCCCTTACTTTAAAACTTATCCCTGCTTTTTTTAGCAGCCCACAGAAATACTTCTCTTTTATCAAGCTCACCGACGACCAATTTTCAGCCAAACTAGAAACGACGCTATCGGAGAGCGAACCAATTATCCGCACCCGCTCATCAGCAGGTGCGTGATATCCGCCTCGATTAGAAAATTGCAATTCCAGGTCTTCCGCATTCGTCACTATATCTGCCAGCTCCGCGCTCATATGGTAGCCGCCAGAGTGTGGCAACTTCTCTGGCAACGGCTCAATTTCAGGAAACCAAAAACAAACTCTAAAGTAGTAACTATCTGAATTTCTCGACCAATCAAAAATAAAGATCAAATAACAACCTTCCCCCTCCAAGACCCACTTCTGGCTCACCCTTTTAAACCCACACCGTTTAAAGGAAAGTCCAACTATCTTCTTTAACTCATCATTCAGGTTCATTTTCCCGACCTATACAAATCCAAAAACCCCTGCCATTTTTCGCCTGTCTCCTTCTCCAGCTGCTTAACATACCCATCCAATTGCTTGAGTCCTTTTTTTATTCCACTAGGGGTGTCCGGTTTCAGCTCACGAACAATTTTATTCACCCAATCAATTGAATCTGGGCGCATTCCGTTTTCCAGAGCCTGTTCCACGTGACCTAGAACATCCTTGTAAGCCTTATGTGCACGTTTCCCCGCCTGTATAGCTTCCTGAACAATTGGGTTTCTACAACCCTTGCCGTTGTGCACCAACAGCCCCGCTTCCCCGATGAAGAAGGTATGGGCATTGGCCACTTCCAGATTGAAGACATGCAACGTCTTCTGTTCGGTACGAACTTCGGCAATCGTAGCCGTTCGTTCTGCATCAGCATCGCCGTCGCTGCCCTTGAGCAGCAGTTTCCCGCCCTTCTTCAGCAGAACGGCATCACGCCAGCCTTCTGTCGTTTTGAACGGGTGCCCCTCGGTTGCGGTCAGTTGCTCGCCGTTATCCAGCGTCAAATAGACCAGCGTTTGCTGCTTCTGGCTGGTAAAGATATCGGTGATCTTTTCGTAGCTCAGGCGCTGATCACGCTTGGCCGATTTGCCCTTGTCCTTCCAGTCCGATTGAGCGAGGACTTCATCGCCGACCCTGAGTTCGGAAATCGGCTTCAGCTCCACCTTGCCGAGCTGAGCATCGTTTTCCATAGCCTTTACAGGCCGGACATGCACCAAGGTTTCCGAAGGAAAGCTGTTAATGGCGCAGGGCAAACTATCCCAGGCGCGCTTGCCCCACTCCCAGCCGCGCTTGGCCCCCTTCCACCCCCACTTGGCCAAACGTCCGAATGGGCCCAGCAGGCAACTCAAGCTACAGTCTTTTAAATCACCGGTCAGGTTCTGGCACTCGTCGGTGAGTTCCTTGATGACTACATTTTCCGCCATGCATTCGGCGACGCAGGTGGCATAAGCCTCGGCAACAACCACTCCACCGGCAACAAGCGGTACGATTTCGCCAGTAGGATCAGTTTTATTCACCGGGTCGGCATAGGCGTAGCGGTATTGGTTGATCCCGCCGTCGAGCCCGACGGGGTCCATCGTGATATAGCGGCCGATGCTTGGGTCGTAGTAACGCCGCAAGTTGTAATGCAGCCCGGTTTCCGTATCGGCATATTGGCCCGGCAGGCGCAGGTTCGACGCAATGGTCGGGTTTTCCGCAGTGGCTGCCGGGGTGATGAGCGTTGCCTGGCCGAACACATTGTAGTTTGCGGCCCAAACGATACGGCCAGCCTTGTCGGTGGCCTGCAGCGGCTTGCCCAACTCATCGTTGTGGTAGTAGGCAAAGGTGGGCTGATCGCTGCTATTGCGGGTTTTGACAAACAGATAGCCAGTGGTGAATTCGCTATCGGGCCTTGGGCCATACTGCGTGACCAGGGCCGGAGTACCGATATCGCTTACGCTCTCATCGGCATTCAGGGCTATGGCTTGCTCGGCCTCAGCGATCAAGCCTTCGTCGGCATACAGGTAATAGGTGCGGTTGGCCGGGTTCAGCCCATTGCGCTGGCCATCCTGATACTGAGTCTTCCAGACGCGTCGATCGAGCGGATCGTAGCCGTATTCGGCAATCCGCTTGCCGGCGGCATCGAGTACCTCGGTCAGCCGGTTCTGCGTATCGTAGCGATACTGGGTAACCTTGTTACCAGGCTCGGTCTGCTTGAGCAGATTGCCGATTTCGTCGTACTCGTAGGTCGTGGCGTTGCTGCCGCTGCCACGCTGGAGCAGGCGGTTGTTGTTGTCGTAGACCCAGGCGCCGGTGATCTTGCTGTGGGCGACGCGGTTGCCGACGGCATCGAGCTTGAAGCTTTCGGTCTCGGTGCCAAACAGGCCACCGCTATCGGTTTCCACGCTGGTCAGCCGCGTTTCATCGTCATAGCTGAACGTGCTGTTCTTGGTGCTGCTACCGCTGGCGCTACTATCGGTACGCTGATTGGCCTTGAGCTCCTGAACCTTGCCATAGCTATTGGCGACATTCAGTACCGTTTGCTGGCCAGGGGTTCTGACTTTCAACGCCTCCAGATTCAATAGGCCGTCGAATACGCGCTCCTGCGTCGTGCCACCGGGCAACGTGGTCTTGGCAGGCGCCAGCCACTTGAATTGATTGACGCTGATGGTGCCTTCGCCGGGGATCGTGGCGGTTTCAAGCGCGCCGTTGCCGTTGTAGCCATAGGTGATGGCCGTGCCATCGGGCCAGGTGAGGCTGGTCTTATTGCCTGCAAGGCTGTAACCGTAATCGAAGGCCAGGGTGTAGCCAGCGCCATCCGGTGTGGGGTAGCTGACCGTTTCGCGGGTCTTGCGGCTGGCGTTGTCATAGCTCAGCGTGCCACTGGTGGTCTGTTGACCGGCCGGCCGCGTTGCATCGACATCGCTCCAGCTGAGCAGATTGTCTTCTTCGTCCCAGGTGTACGTGCTGGTACGGCTCAATACACTGCCATTGCGATACTGCTTGACTTCAACCAGACGGTTTCCGGCGTCGTAGCTCATGCGGCTGACGTTGCCGTTGGCGTCGGTGCGCTGGCTCAGATTGCCTGCCGCGTCATAGCCGTACGACGTGGTCTGCCCCATGGGCAGAATATCCTTGATCACGCGCCCATTGCGGTCGTATTCAAATCGGCTGACCCGGCCTTTGGCATCGGTGATTTGCAGCAGATTGCCGTTTACGTCGTAGTCCGATGCGGTTTTATTGCCCAGACTGTCGGTGATTTCGGCAATGAAACCAAAGGCGTTATAGCGATAAAAGCGCGTCTTGCCATTGGCATCTGTTTCGGATTTGACCTGGCCGCGTTTGTCATATTCATAGCTGTTGACCAGCCCTTCGGTGCCCAGGCTGTTTGGGTTCAGCGTGGTTTGCGTCGTGGGCTGTTCGCGCTGATCGAATCGATTCTGCTGCGTAAAGGTGGGGAACTTGACTTCGGTCGGGCTGTAAAGCGCGCCCCGGCTGCCATCGGGGAGCTGATAACCATATTGCGTGACATTGCCCACGGCATCGATCTGGCGGGTCAGGCGCAGGAAGTTATCGAACTCGGCAACGGTACGGCGACCATCCTCATCGGTGTCTTCCACCGGTGAGTTTTGCGCGTCATATTTGAGCGTGGATTCCCCGCCTACCTGATTGGTGGTGCGAATCAGGCGGTTCAAGGCGTCGTAAGCCGCCTGTATCGCCTTGCCGCGCCCATCCACATAGCTGGTCAGGTTACCAACCTTGTCGTAGCTGTAGCTGGCACTGCGCCCCAGCGCATCGGTGGTACTGAGCAAATAGCCGTCGGCATCGACTTCGAAGCGTGTTTTATTGCCGCGCGGATCGGTGAACTGCACCAGGTTGCCGACGCGATCGTACAGGTAGTGCCGTACATGGCCTTCTGGGTCGGTGGTCTGGCTGATCAGGCCCAGCGCGTCGTAGCCGATCTGCCAGCTGGCATCCGGTGTGACCGTGCCGTTGGCTTCAGTGCGGCCCTTGCGCGTAGTGCGGGTGACCCTGCCCTGGCTGTTGACCACGTATTCGGTCACGCGCTGCTCGGGCAGGCCGGCGGCTTCGATCCGCTTTAGCAGATTGCCCTTGCCGTCGTACTGGTACTGGGTCTTGACGCCGAGTTCGTCGATTTCCTCGGTCGGCACCAGGTTCAGCGTGCTGTAGCTGCGCTTATAACTACTGCCATCGGGTCGGTCGATCTGGGTGATCTGCTCGAATTCGTTCTTGACGGTGCGGGTGGTGAAGCCGCGGGCGTTGGTGCGTAGCTCGGCGCGCGCGCCGGTGTCGTATTTGATTTCTTCGTCGGTCTGGCCATTGACGAGGCGCCGCACCAACAGGCCCTGGCGGTTGTGGGTCAGGTCTTCGACACGACGGCCGGCGGCAGTCTCGGGGCCGGTGATCTTGCTGATGAACTGTTTGTTGACGTCGTCGTATTCGAACAGGTAATCGGTGACACCGCCGTCGGGTGCGGTGCGCTTGGCGACGATGCCTCCGTTGTAGGCGATCTGTTCGATGCGGCCTTCCGGATCGGTGATCTTGATGATGTGGTTGCCGTTGTCATAGTCGTAGCGGGTGGTGTTGCCACGCACGTCGGTGACGGCAATCAGCCGGTTGGCATCGTCGTACTGGTATTTGACACTGCGTGGCGCCAGATCCTGGGCGTGCCCGGCAACCGGGTAGTCACGCACCTCGGTGAGCAAGTCATCGGTGTAATGCAGGCTGAAGGCGACCCGGCCGTTGCCGTCCACGGCGCCAGCGAGCCGGCCGTCGCCGTCACGGGTCAGCCAGATGGTGTTGCCATTCTTGTCGCCGTAGGAGAGCACTTGGCCACGGGCGTCGTATTCAATCCAGTCCCCTTCCTTGTGCGTCCAGCGAAAGCCCTTCTCGACCGGTTTCGGTTCGAGCGGAATGCTGCCAACGCTGATGCCGCCAGTGCCACTGCTGCCTCCGCCGCTGCTGCCGATGTAGACCGCCTTTGTACTGGCCTTTTCCAGGAAGGAGCGGCTGCTGAACATAAAACGATTGTTCTCGCCCAGGTAAAGCTCGCTGCCGCGCCGGAAACCTTCGTATTCGAAGTTGGGCGATGAGAGGCCGCCGCCCATGCACAGACTGGCGTAGTCGACGTTGACCCTGGCCGCGACCGGGTAGTCGGCGACCTTGTCACCCATGGCCCGGTTGAATGGCGTGCTTCGCGCGCCCGACATCTTGCCGACCGGGGCGCCACCGATGCTGACCAAGCCACCGGACGGCTGCCAGTCTTCATCGACCCAGACCGAGCAGCCACTTGAGGCACCGCCGACAAAGCCGGTGGTGATCCCCCCAGTCATGTTGTTCCACGACTGAGAAAGGCTTTCCCACTGGGGGTTGAACTTCCACTCCTGACCATCCCATTTGCGCTGCCAGCGCACCGGTCCGGCCGGGCTCTGCACCCGGATATCCTCGACCGAGATGTTGGCATAGCCGTTGGGCACCGTGACGGTGAGGCCGGAATCGGCCCGCACGACACCGGGCAGCAGCGCCGAAATGGCAAGGGCCAGCCCCGCAACGAAGCGCTTGGCGATGCTCGACCAACTCTGTGACTGTTTCAAATGCATGGCAATCAACTTGTAGTTATTCATTACGTTCTTGGTCATTCGCATTCCGATTCGCCATCGCCCTTGGGCACGAACACGCACTTCTTGCCTTTCATCAAGATCGGCGTGCTGGTACTGCCGCCACCCCAGCCGCCACCGCTGCCGCCACCGCTGCCACCACCGCCACCGCCGCCGCTGCCACCGCCGCCACTACCACCCGAGCAGGTGCTATTGCTCGACGAGAACCATGAGCTGCCACTGCCGCACTGCGACTCCTCACCATTCATACACGTAAAGCTGCACGTCACTTCCGCACGGTTGCTGTAGCTGTAGCAACCTGCACCGCTGGCACTGCCACCCGCCGCCTCTTCCAGCGACTTCAGCGCCACCACGCGGTAAGGAATGGTGATGCGTTGCTTGGCTTCCAGCGTGGGAGGTACATCCACCAGGAATTCAAAGCGGAAGAATTGATCGCTCTTGGGCAGGTGCATCTTCACGTTATCGGCACGAATCAAACCGTGATTGGTCAG
Organism: Chitinolyticbacter albus; assembly: GCF_024437655.1. Taxonomy (GTDB): domain Bacteria; phylum Pseudomonadota; class Gammaproteobacteria; order Burkholderiales; family Chitinibacteraceae; genus Chitinolyticbacter; species Chitinolyticbacter albus. The sequence goes on along the minus strand of NZ_JANBVF010000010.1, from coordinate 140,282 downwards.
GCTGAGTTCGCCGTAGTACACGTCGCCACCTGCCATCTTGGGCAAGTTGATACTCGGCGGCTGCATCACCACCACGGCCGCAGGGACGTCCGTTTCAAATGTGGCATTCAGGATGATGTCGTAACGATCCTGGATCGTTACCTCCCGTACGCTCCATTCCACGGTGATCAGGTTGTAGTCGAGGAACACCGGCTGGGTCTGGGTGATCCCCGGCTTGATCTGCAAGCGGCCACCGACCTCCTGGTGGTTGTTGGCCTTGGCCCGGAACTTGTAGCGACCTGCAGGCAGATCCTGGAACAACGCCTCACCCAGGCTGTCGGTCTTGAGTTCGTGGGTAATGGTGGCCACTTCCTCGTTCTGTACCGTGATCGTGGCACCTGCCAGACCCGGGATCAGCTGGCCACTCTTGCCCACCGTGGCGGTGAAGATGTCCGAGGCTTTGAACAGCACACCACCCACGCCGCTCTGGCTGACGCTGGCGTAGACGTTCATCGACTGCTGCGGCACGTTGTCGCCGCTGACGATCAATTTGAACTCGTAGACACCTTCCGCCACGGCTTCGCTTGGCGTGAAGCTCACATCGATTGTTTGCTGCTCGCCGACCTTGAGGGTGCCATTGGCCTGACTTGCCAAACTCACCCAAGACGGCGCTGCGCTGCCGTCGGCCCGCATCAGCGTGAACTGCAGATTCAAGGCGTCCTGCAAGCCCTTGTTCTGTACGGTGATCGATTCAATTTGCGTAGCGCCCTGCGCCACCCCGGTTTCGACCAGGCTGGGTTTGCCCACCAGGAAAGGCTTGGCCTCCGACAAGGTGTAATTGACACGCACTTGGCTCAGCGGCGTCTGCGCATGCTCATCGCTATAGACATCCAGGATCACCGAACCGGTGTTCTGGGCGGTGTTATCCGCCGTAAACAGGACCGGGACATTCAGCGCTTGCCGTTCACTGAGGTTGACCGCGGCCGGCAGCTTGAGACTGATGCCCGCCGGGAGCTGGCCTGTCGGCTGGCTGGCCGGGTTCAAGACCAGGCGCAGATTGCGCGCCGTGGTGCCAACGCCCGCCTTGGCCACAAACGGAATGCTGAACGGGTAGTTCTTCGGCACATCGAGCTTGTAAGGTGTCGGGGCCACCGTGACACGGTTGATGGTGAAGCTGCGTTGCTCAGGCCTATCCGTGACATCCGGATGCACCGCGCTCACCTTGTACAGACCCGCATCGGTCAGCGTGGGCTTGAACGTTTGGCTGAATGCACCGGTTGCATCGGTCAGCACCATGAACACCCGCTCGAACCCTTGCTGGTTCAGCACCAGCTTGACGCGGGTATTGGGCAGCGGTGCCTGGGTCGCCCTATCCAAGGCTTGCCCCTTGATGATGACGTCCTCATCCCCAAACGAGTTGACTGGGCTGATGTCGGTAAGCTCCGCGGTATAGGCGGTATCAAGCAGCGACACCGAGCGTTCCGAGCCGCGGCCAGCGATCACCACCTCGTCCGCTCGGCCACTGTGGTACCGCAATTTATCCACTTCAAGCACCACCCGCAGTCGATCCGGGCTGCTGGCCGGCACGTTGAGCTCGAATGCGTCGGAGGTATAACTGGCACCCGCCGGGATCCGGGCCACCGTCTGACCATTGGTCAAGGTGATCACGTTGGCGCCCAGCGCCTGCAGATAGGGCTGGTTGGTCAGGACGTTGCCATCGCCGTCGAGCAACTTGAACCGCAGCTCGTTCGAGGCAGTCTGCCCGTTGTTGCGGGCGGTCAGCAGCTCGACCTCGACGTCGCTGGTGTTCTCGATCGTAAGGCGTACCTTACCAACTGCACCACGGACGAACGAATCGGTCGCCATACCCACAACCAGCGTACTATCGCCAATCTCGAACTGGACATCCTGTACCAGACTGACGAGTTCGCCTTCGTTGGGCTCCTGCTCCAGGCCAAGCTGCGCGGTAGTCAACCCAGGCAGATCGGCATAACCGCCGACCACAACCGGAACCAGCCGGGTTTCATTCGCGGCGAGGCTGAAAGCATCGGAGACATGGCGCTTGTTACCCAGCTTGATCACGACCTTGGCATTGGCCAAGGCTGCAGTCGAGGTGTTGCTGACCTGAACCTGCAGCCGGTTCATTACCCCACGCTTCACTGGAAGGCCGGATGCGACCTGCAAGGCCACGGCTGGCAGGCGGATGCCGCGGGCCATTTCCACGCCGTCGCCATCGACTGCCGATACGGTGTAATACCGGTCGCCGGCGGTGAAACCTGTATCCACATATTCCAGCGCAGCCAGCGGCGTTACGGTGAGGCGGGTCTTGGCCGCATCACCCAGATCGACGTGATAGCCAGCCACAGCCGAGCGCGAAGCCCCCCAGCTCAGCTTGGGCAAGGTATTGCCTATCTGTTCGACCTTGAGCGACGGCACCGGCAACAAGGTGGCATTCAGGTACGCCGAGTTGGACATGGCCGATTCATTGCCAGCGGCATCGACGGCCGTCACCACGTAGGCGTGCTCGGTCGGCGATGGCGTGGCATCGACGGCGGCAGTCTGCCGGATCCCTGTTCTCAACGGCGTCTTGCCATCGATCGAGGTAATCTCCGTTCCGTTGCTGCGATACAGGTTGTAGCTATCCACTGCACTGGCTAACGGCGCCAGCCAGCGCGCAACAATCCCTTGTCCGGTCAGTTGCAGATTGAGGCCTTGCGGTGCGCCAGGTGCCGTGGCGCTGGCACTGACTTCCACCACCACGCTTTGCTCCGACAATGACTCCTGGCCATTGGATAGGCGAACGGAGGCGACGGCATAGCGATACTTGCCATCCTGCGTGGTGACATCGAGATGCTGAACCCCGGTAACCCGTGCCAGCGGCGTCAGGACAGTCTCGCCCGGTGCTTGGCGATACAACTGATAGCCCGAGGCCTCATTGACGGCTTGCCAGCTCAGGGTGATCTTGCCGCCCGGCTGCGCCTTGGCGGTCAACGCGAAGGGCACTTCAAGCGGCGGCAGATTGCCCTGATACACCTGGAAGCGATTGGCCGCAGTGATCCGGGTCGAGATATTGTCCAGATCGTCCTCGGTGCGAACCGCGAACGACAGGGTTTCGGGCGTGCTGGCACCCGCGTCGCCCGGCAAGGTGAAACTGCCGCGCCAGGTGGTCGGGTTCAACTGCGTCACACCGGTGATTGCCACTGGGCTACGCAACGGGCCGGACAGACTGTACGACAGTTGTGGCGCTACGCCAGCCTTCATGGCCTTGTCCAGCGTCAACGTCACAGTCACTGCGCTGGCAGCGTCTGCGCGCAGCGGTGCAGCAGGATCGACGACGAGCGCCGTCACCACAGGCCCGGCGGTATCGATCTTGAGCGTCGCGCCACTGTCAATCTCGGTACCACGGTTACCCACCAGGTCACGTGCCGAGAACAGTGCATTGGCAGTGCCGGCTGGTGTGTTGGCATCAACCTGGAAGGAGCCGGTATAAGTGGTGGCATCGGTCTTGACCAGCTCGATCGTGATCGGCGCCCCGCCCTGCGGCACGATGGCCAGATACGGATCAGCCTGCAACGCTTCGCTAACCTTCAGCGTCACGCCTACCTTGCCTTGGCCAACGCGGCCACTGGCCGGGTCAACCTTGCCTTGGGGGTTGAAGACCAGGGAAATCGCATGCGGCGCCGTGCCATCCGACACAACCTGGGCCTGTTCGGTTGGCACCGACGGCGTGCCGACGCTATTCACCGCCACGACACGGTAGTACCAGGCGCTGTCCTGCGACGGAAGATCGTCATAAACCGTGACCGCGAGCGGGCTATGGTTCAGCTTGGTTGCTTCAGCCGTTGCTGCGAACGGCACGGCAGCGCGATAGAGGTCGTAGCCCGTGGTATTCGAATCGGTCGACTTGGTCCAGGAGAGACGCACCTTGCCCGATGCTTGCGCTGTCGCCACCAGATTGGACGGACTTGCCGGTACCGTGATGTCGAGCGTTACCGACAACGCGGCCGACAACGCACTGGTTCCCCATTGATCAGTCGCCGTCGCTTGGATCTGGTTGGCGCCCGGACTCAAGGTGACCGTGGTCGAGAACTTGCCGTCATTGCCGGCTACCACTGTCCCGCCTGCAGCCTGACCATTGATCAGCGTCTGCACCGTGCTAGCTGCAGGCGCAAGACCGACAACTTGCAAGGTGGCATTCCGCGTCACGGTGCCCGCGGCCGGACTGCTCCAGCGCGGTGCATCCGGCAGCTGATGCGTCACATTGATATTGAAGTTCTGCGTGCTGACATTGCCCAGCGAATCGGTCGCGCGGAAACCCAGGACGTGCGCCCCATTCGGCACCTTGCTGATATCCAACGTTGCCGAATAATTCGCCACGCCCGAAGCCGTGCCAACGACTGCGCCATCCAGTAGCAGCTCGACCTTGGAAATACCGCTGCGGTCGCTGATGTCAATGCCCACCACGGTACTACGCTGAATGGAGGCCCCATCGGCCAAAGCAACCGCACCAAGCTTGGCGTTGCTTAGATCCGGACCTGATGTATCAGGAGTTGCGTTCGGGGGATATGGAACCCCATACACTTCGATATTTCTCAGCCCCACCCAACTCTGCGAACTGGGTACAGAAATTTGCAGATACCGGCCGACCTTCGAGGCTATAACAACGTCTCGACGCACGTCATGTTTTGCAAAAACAGACTCAGAATAACTTTCAACGAAGTCACTTCCGTTGGAAGACAACAGTATTTTTTCAACCCGAGTTTCCGAGTCAGCCCCAGTACGAGTCAACACCCCAGTTGCATAAGAAACCTTGGAAATCGTGTATTCGGTCCCGAGATCAACCTTGATCCACCCGGAAAAGGCCCCCGCCAACCAGTACCCGGAATTGAAACCTGCATATGCCGTGTCCGACCGATCCCAAGACGATGCCGTGTAGTTGTTGATTGGTAGGTTACGGGAGATCACACGTACAGCATACGGCGACCGTACCACAGACACCGTATTCGTTCTCTCCGAAACACGTCCATTCTGATCGATCGCCACCACTCTCAAGGCATGAGCAGATTCGGAAACACTGCTCGGGTCCCACACTATCGAATAAGGTGCAGCGGTTTTTACCCCTAACAGGGCTCCATCCAGGTAAAACTCTACCTGTTTGACACCAGCGACATCCGACGCTTCGACATCAATAGAAATTGGGTCTGAAACGTAACTACCTGCGGCCGGATTCGTAATGGCCAGTTGCGGGGCTTGCGTATCCACCAGTACGGAACCCGCCAGCGCAGCTGTAGCGATCGTTCCAGCTGCATTGCGAAATTGCACCGAAATCGCCTTGGCACCGTCACCCGCCGAGGTCTCAAAATCGACCGTTGCGCTGCCATTAGGCAGCGGTTTGAACGAAACTCCGGCAAAGGCCCCGTTTTCGGCAATCCGGTATTCCGTTGCGTTGGCGCAGGAAACTTCCAGCGCCACATTGTGTTGCTCGAAATATGGAGCCGAATTCGTCAACCGCACACTGGGGTTAAGCAGCGGCGCGGCGCTGAGATAGCTGCCATAGTTAACGCCAGCCGAAACCACATCCCCCAAGCCCTGCGGATTGGCAATGCTGTCCTTGGGGCCCGTGCTGTGGCCCCACCAATTGCCGGCAGCCAGCACCGGCGTTTGTGGGTTCAGATTGGAAATGGCGTGGCTGGTGTTCGTGCTGAACTGACTGTTGGTGACCGTGGGCGCAGAGCCGGATTCGGCCAGCAGGCCCACGCCGTTGCCAATGAACGACATGTTCGCAAGCGTCGGACTGGCTGCATCCAGTAGCCGCAAACCAATAGCGTTACCGGAGAAATACAGCGACTTGAGCACAGGTTTCCACCCGCGTACGGTCAACGCGGATTGAGCCTGTCGGAACGTCGCCTGTTCCAGCGTCAGGCCATGGGTGGATGCGGACTTTTCGATCCGCACGCCGCCCCATTGCACGGGCGGTTCATCCGCGCTGGTGGTGCCGCCTGTGCTGGCGTCGGCACGGCTGGTGAATACCACCCCCTTGCCAGCATTCAGCTTGTCTCGCACCACCAGTTGGGCATCCTGACCGAACTTGACGACAACGTCGTCCAGTATCGTCAACTCGGCGGCACAGATCATGCCACTAGCCAGTACCAAGGCCCACAAAAGGCCCTGGGGACGCCCCCATCGCTTCATACCTATCCCGCGCATCGCTGTTCTTCTCTATGGTTACCGGCGCTTAGCCCCGTGCAGTTCGCATCTCGACTCAGACAGACGGAATCTGCCCCAGCACGGAGGCCGGCACTTCATAGGTCTTGCCCGAGACCGTGATCAGGGTCACCGTGCCCGTGGCCGGCAGGCCCAGTGCCGCAGTCACGGCGATTTTTTCCACCCGCTCGTTGTTGGCATAGTGCGACAGCGCATCGCCCAGAGAAGCCACGATGGTGTACATGGTCGTCGCCGACAACGTGCTCGGGCCCTTGGGCAACGCGACCTGCACACTCGCCGTAGCGCTCTGCGCGGTTCCGGCAAGCGCCGGGCTTTGCGCCAGAACGCGATCACCGTAGGCCGGCGTGACGGTCAGCATGACAGTATTGCCCACCGGTACGCCGCTGGTTTCGAACTCCACCGTCACGGGGTTCTGCAGGTCTTCCGGCAGCACGATATCGGCGTTGCCGGTCGGATTGGCCGGTGCGGCCACGCCCGCCACCTTGGCAATGCGCAGCGCAGGCGCATTGGCCACAAAGATCGGGCCCGGCGTGCCCGGCTTGTAGGTCGGCGTGTTGGCCCCGTTGTAGGTGATGGACTCGCCTTCGAGACGGATGCGGCCAGAAGAGCCATTGCCACCGGTATACGTTTCGTCGCCGTTGCTACCATTCGCTGTACCACGCCAGCCACCGCCGGCCTGCAGCTGACCATTCCCCGAGATGCGGGTGGCAACCACCCGAATGGCGCCCCCCGAACCGCCACCACCCGATGCGCCATAACCCGTGCCTGCGGAACTGCCGCCCGCACCGCCTCTGGCATATATGCCACCGGTAATGTTGACCGTTCCGCTGGCCGCGATCAGCAATGCGCCGCCGCCACCACCGCCACCAGTACCCGGATAATTGCTGCCACCGGCGCCGCCGCCGGCCCCCGAACCCCCGATCAACGGGAGAAGAAGCTCCGACCCATAGGAAGTACCCGCCGCTCCGCCGCCTTTGTCATAGGAAGAGCCAGGATCATGTCTGTATCGATATGAGCCCTCCCCTGCCCCAGCGTGGCCACCGCCACCTCCCCCCATCCGGTAGAGATCGTCGCTATATGGAATGCGATAAGAAAGACCGCCGCCAGCGCCAGCGCCGGGGCCAAGCGCTGCACCACCGGTGTATAGAGCCTTCTTTGCAATCCCGTCTGCATTGGAGCTCGTAGCTTGTGCCTTGCCCCCACGCCCTCCTGCAAATCCGCCCGGACCACCGGCTCCCGGCAAGCCGTCATCGCCTTGATTGCCGTCACCGGCAGTGCCGCTGTCCGCGCCTTTGTCGCCATCGAGGTTGAGCGTGCCGGCTATCGTCACATCGCCGGAAGCGAGGATGACAACCGGCGTATTGGCGGCATTCTTCTTGAACTTCACCGTCACACCCGCCGGAATACTCACCGTGGTGTAATTGAGAATACCGGAAGCCGGCAGCTCGACCACGGTATTCACCGTGGGATTGAAAGCACCATTGGAACCGGTACTGCCGCTCTCGAACGCATGCGCCATCATCGCCGGGAGCAGGGCCAGCACTGCCAGTGCCCTACCTGCCTGTTTTGCCAACATCATTTGATCTCTCCTTCCCTGTTCATCGATGGCGGTTTCAGGTCCAGCTTGTGGGCACTGACCGCCATCAGGCCCTGCTTAGTGTTGCGCCGTATCACGGCGCGATAATCGTCAAGGTATTGGTCGGCCCCGCAGTACCGTCGCTTTCGCCACCGGCGACCCACAGTTGCACCACAAACGCACCCAGTGCCGCGTCGCTGGCCACGCTCACCGGTACGGTCAGCTTTTCGCCAAAGGTATCGGTGCTCCACTGCGGCGGGCCCGACTGTGCGACCCCCACCGCCGGCGTAAACCTCAAACCTTCGACCAGACGCAGCCGGTTGCCGCGGAATACCAGCGACGTGGTTTCACCCTGTTTGGCCACAATGGGCGACATCGAAGTCAGCTCAGGGATACCCTCGCTGATCTTGATCGTTGGCGCACGGCCAAGTGCCGATACGGTGCCGGTGTCCGATTGCAATGCAATCGTGTGCCAGCCCGGCAGTGCATCGGCCGCCACGCTGATCGGCAATGTCAGGCTACGGCCGTCCGGGGCCACCACGACAGCCCCCAGCGTCACGCCAGCCGCAGGAAGGGCCAAGGCCCCTCGCAACGATTGCAAGTTGACGCCGGTGTAGGTCAAGGTTCCGCTCGCCCCCGGCAGGAAGCCGCTCCACTCGTCGACGCCATCCAACACGGCACCTACGCTGACCCCAAGCAGCGAAGCGCTGGCCTGCACCGTCCGCTCGACAGGAACTACGACCGGCTCTTCGCCGACCCGCACTCCCACCGGGCCTGCCAGCAGCAAGCCATCGTATGGCTGGGCCTGCGCCTCGTTACCGACACGCACACCGACGACAGGCGCTGCGATAGGAGACACGCTCGACAATACCTGGCTGCTCAAGGTCACCTTGTTGGCTGGCATCGCCACACCGGTGGAATCACCCGCTGGCGTCGTCACCATCACAACCCGGTCGCCGGCTACGGCAGCCGCTGCGGCACTCACCGTCACCGTCAGGCTGAGCCCATCCCCAGCCACCACCGGCGGACTGATCGACATCCCTTCACCAGGCTGCAGGCGTACCTCACTGGCTTGAGCCAGGTTTCGCCCTCGCACTGTCATGCTGACTGGATTCGCCCCGAGAAGCAGGTAGTTGGGCGTAACGGACTCAACCACGGGCAGCGGCGCGACGATACGCAAGCGCTCCAACTCTGCAGAGCTGAACCGAACCACGTTCGTGCCCGCCATGGCCCGTAGCTCTCGCAAGCCATGAGGCGCATCCACAGCCACCACAACCGGAATATCCACCTGCCGCCCATCGGCCGAGACCACGGGGCTACCAAACTGGATGCCATCCGGCGGCAGGGCCTGCAATTCAGTCAGGCTTGCAAGGCCATTGCCACTCAAGCGCAGCGTGAAGCTGGTTCCAACCACACCGACATTCGGGCTCACGGCACTGATGCCGCTCCCCCAGATCACGCCGAGTTCGGGAGCAAACGCGTTGGTCGGGACCAGAACATCGTTGTTTGCCGACCCAACGGAAACCCCCAGCACGCTCGAAACCACTGGCCCCAATGTCTGGTTGATCTGCTGCACCACCTTGAAGGTGTTGTTGGGGCCCGCGGTTTCGCTGGAAGTACCCGCTGCGGTTTCAAGCACCAGAACATGACTGCCTGGCAGGGCGGCTGCACCGACCTGAAGCTGCAGCGTCATGCTGGAGCCATCCGGCGCGATCACCGGACTGTCGTCGAGCACCAAGCCCTCACCGGGCAACAGGCGCATTGCGCTGGCACCCTGCAAGTGCTTGCCACGCACCGTCAGCGCCACGTTCTGCCCCGCAAGCGCATGGAGCGGAGCGATCGAATGCACCGCTGGTAATGGACGGGTAAGCAGCAAGCGTTCCGCAGCTGCAGTTGCCGCCGGAACCGCCTTGCCCTGACCATCGGTCACGACCAAGGTCCGCAAACCGGGCTCAGCATCGGCAGAAACGGCCACTTGCACTCGAACTGAACGACCATCCGCCGCCGGCTCCGGCACACCGGCAGTCATGCCGTCGCCGGGCCTGAAACTCACATTACGGATATCGCCAAGACCCATGCCATTCAACGCGATCCATTCCGTGGTACCGACAGTGATGCGATCCGGAGCAAGCGCGGTGTAACCAGCGCCCACGTTGATGCCCAGCAAACGGCTGGTAAGCGGCCCAACTGAAATGTCGATTGGTGGCTGAGGCGCCTCTGCGACCACCACCCCCAATGGAGGAGCAAAGCTAACCGACAAGGCGCGGTAGTCAGCTGTGACAAAAACCGGCACTTCGACGGTCGCCAAGGTGGGTGAAGTAATGACGACCTTGGTCTGGCCCGCAAGCTTGCCCTTGATGCTGACGGTGATCGAAGTCTGGCCTGCTTCAAGCTGCAATTGTGTCGGCGTCACTTCAGCCACTGCCGAATTTACGGAGGCAAGCGTCAGTACATGCGCAATCGTATCGGCGCGGGACAACTTGAGCTTGAACGGACGGGATACGGCATCTGGCGGAATCGCCAGTGGTACCGGCTCCACATCCAGTGTGGGCGGTGCTACGACCGTCGCATTTGCTACAGCGCTTGCAAAGCCAGTTCGGGTCGCGGTCACGGAGGCCGATCCTGCCGCGGCTGCAAGTGCCACAACGTTCTTTTCCTGCTCACCCGCTGCAAAAATCACAGGGGATGGCACGGACAACACTGCAGGATTGTTGCTCTTCAGATCGATTTCGACCCCGCCGACCGGTGCCGGGTGAGCCAATCGCAACGTCAAAGCATGCTGTGCGCCCACGACCAAGCTGGCCGTAGCGGGTGACAACGCCAGCTTGTTGGCCTCAACGGCCAACAAGGCCTCGTTCGAAACGAAGTAGTTGCCCGGCTTCGCTGCGTCCTCAGTGCGGACGCGCACGGACAACGATGCAATTTGGGGTTGGTTCGGTATCGTCGCAGCCAATTCAGTCGCGCTGATATACCTGCTTGGAATCAGATCACCATTGAGCATCGCCGAGCTGGCCTCGGCAAAGCGAAGCCCACTCAGGACGACTTCGACCGGCCCCTGGGCTACGCTGATTTTCGACGGAACAATATTGTTCAATTCTGGCTGCAGCGCGACGATGCTGAACGCGTCGGCGAACACAAGCTCGCCCGCATCGGTCAACGCCGAAAAAGTGGCCAAACCCACATCGGCATCAGGTGCTGCTGTCACCCGGAGCGTTGCCGCACCCGCCGTCGGGCTACCCACCACCTCGGCGGAGACGCCGCGCCGGTCGAAGCGAGGTTGCGTCAATCCGCTCAATCGAGTGCCAGTCACTGCAATGGACGCACTCTGTCCAACCTGCAGGCTGGCCGGACTCATCCCCTGCACCAAAGGCGGGGCGCCCACCGAGAGCGTCCCCGTCTGCAGCAGGTAAGGGATGCCCCGCAAGCCCCAGGTCACTGAACCGGAAACGACGCCAGGCGCCACCAAGATCGCATTGACATCGTTGTCTTGTGCTGAGTTGCCCACACCAATTGGCGATGCCGTAGCGTCCAGGCGAACCGCCGCCCCCTGGTGACCTCTCAACGTGACGTGATTGAGCACGGGGGATGCATTGTTGATCTGTAAGCCCTTGCCGTACTCCACGACGACATGCTCTAGCAGGCTCGCATTGCCACCCGCATTGATTGCCAGGCCTCCCCAACTGCCACGTGGCGCCACTCCGCTGCCCTTGGCCATCTGTGCGGTCAGACGAACTGGTTGCTGCGAGGTCCCAGCTAGCTGAAGCGCCCCCCCTTGGACAACGATGCTTGCAGCTTGGGTCACATAAACCGTTACCCCAGCCTCAACCCTCAGCGTAATGCCATTGGGGACGAGAAGATCGGAAACAACCGTGACATCGCCGTCGGACACTCGCCATGTCGTATCCCGTACCAAAGAACCAGACGCCGTGATATCGGCACTGGCCCCCAAGCTTGAGAGCAACGTACAAGCAACCAGCGCGGCCCTAGCCCATGCAGCTCGCACAAGCCCCTCCCCACGCAGCTCGCCTATCACGCGAGCGCAGATCAATTTTTGTCATTAGTTCGCTGAAAGCGATTCGTAAGGCATTGATTTGCCAAAAAAGTCAGCAAATGGATTGTCAACGACTGCACTTGAATGCACATCAATACAAAACTTACAACATAGCAACACCCACATTTCTGATCGGGTCGAAAAATACATGAAACTCCACGGAAAAGTCATGCCCGCACCATACACACGGCCAAAATTACCGACGAACGGAAGAACAAAACAGAAAAAGGGGCGCCACCCAGTTGCGCCCGTCATAAAGATACTTACTGTAAAAATACACTCTTCCGCAGATCTCACGATGCGCGAGCCCACAAGAAGGGCGTATGGAACCTGCTTTGCCAAAAGCGCCAACTAGCCCACATTCACGAACCGATCGAGGCATCGAACTCAATGGAATGCGGCGAGCATAACCAAAATTCTTGGGCTTCGGTCGTGATGACATTAACTTCGATCAGTACAAAGGCGAGAATCAAAAGCTTACAAAATAAACTACACTCGTAAGAGTTAGACTTCTTCGATACGTCGGCGGATCTGCGCCGGCACCCAGGTGGAATCGACCGCCCCGCCCTCGATCAGCGCGATCACGCGGGTCAGGCTCTCGCGAGCCAGGCCCTCGGCATCCTGCGCCACCGACGCGATCTGCAGTGGCAGGCAATCAAGCAAGGGGTGATCGTCAAAGGTCATCAGCCGGGGTGCGCGGCCGAGCGCGCCCTGAGCGATCAGCTCGGCCAGCACGCCTTCGAGCAGCGTGATGGCGCCGGTGAACAGCGCCTGCGGATAGCGGCCGTGTTCGGCCTGCCACTCACCGATCAGCGCCTGGCCGGAGCTGCGGCGGTAATCGCGCTGGCGTACGAAATCATCAGGTGCGGCGACCTGTGCGGCAGCCAGCGCGGCGCGATAGCCGGCCAGCCGGTCGCGGCTGGGTGAAAGCTCGGACTGGCCGCCGAAGTACACCACCTCGCGGCTGCCAGCGGCCAGCGCTTCGCCGACCAGCGTCGTCACCGAATCGGCGGCATCGGTCACGACAAAGGGAATCTCGCAGTCGTCGACCCGGCGATCGGCGAACACCATCGGCAGGCGCGATTTCCAGCGCAGGTAACGCTCGGCGTCGTTGCTCGCGGGCACCACGATCAGCCCTTCCACCTGGCGCGCCACCAGCTGGGCGATACCATCCGTTTCCTGCTCGGGATCATCGTCACTGGTGACGATCAGCAACTGGTAGCCAGCAGCGCGGCTCTGCGTTTCCAGCGCCTGCGCGAAGTTGGCATGCGCATAGTTGACGAGCTCGGGCACGACGAGGCCCAACGTACCACTTTTGCGACTGCGCAACGCACGTGCCGATTGCGAGGGCTGGAAATGATGCTGCGCCGCAGTCGCCTGTACCCGCTCCACCGTCGCCTTGGCAATGCGATAGCGCTCGGCATGGCCGTTGAGCACCATGCTCGCCGTGGTTCGGGAAACACCGGCGAGGCGGGCAATATCGTCGATGGTAAGGCGTTCGAACTGGCTCATGGTATCCAGACGTGACAAGCAAGGGCCGAAGTTTAAACCAAGGTGGGCACCATTAGGGTAAACACCTACTCCGGTACTTTGCTATTACGGCTGCCAGTTGCACACAGGGCCGGCGAACCGGCCCTGTTGCGGGTTTTATTGCTTCACCAGATCGAGCGGCACCGGGATGTTCTTGTCGACAGGCTTGCCGTCGATCAGCAGCTTGGCCGCCTCGATGCCCATCTTGCCGATCAGCTCGGGCTTTTGCTGCACGGTGGCAGCCAGCGTGCCGGCCTTCACCGCCGCAACGGCGTCGGGCGTCGCATCGAAGCCGACGATGACGACGTTCTTGAGGCCGGCAGCCTCGACGGCCTTTTGCGCACCCAGCGCCATTTCATCGTTATGCGCGAACACGCCCTGCACGTTCTTGTTGCCCTGCAGAATGTTTTCCATCACCGATAGCCCCTTGGCCCGGTCGAAGTCGGCCGGCTGCTTGGCAACCAGCTTCACGTCCACCTTGCCGTCGACCACCGAGTGGAAGCCCTGGCCGCGCTCACGCGCGGCGCTGGAGCCAGCAATGCCTTCGAGCTCGACAATATTGCCTTTACCGCCGATCTTCTCCAGCAGGAACTCGGCTGCCATCTTGCCGCCGGCCACGTTGTCCGACGCGATATGCGCGCTGACTTCGGCGCCGTTCACGCTGCGATCGAGCGAAATCACCTTGATGCCGGCGGCGGTAGCCTGCTTCACCACGTTGGCCACCGCATCCGAATCGGTCGGGTTGATCAGGATGACCTGCACCTTCTTCTGGATCAGATCCTCGACGCTGGCGATCTGCTTGGCCGGATCGTCCTGCGCGTCGACGGCGATCAGCTTCACGCCCCGGGCCGTGGCTTCGGCCTGCGCGCCATCGCGCAAAGCAACGAAGAAGGGATTGTTGAGCGTCGATACCGCAAGGCCCACCGTGGCTTCGGCCTTGGCGCCCGCCGGTGCGGACGCCGCCTCGGGGCTCGCGGTATCGGGCCCCTGCTTGGAGCAGGCGATCAGTCCAACGGCCAGAAGGCCAGCGAACAGGGTGGTGATGGTGCGTTTCATGGTCGACTCCTCAGTCGCGTTTTGAAGCGGGCTCGTGGCCCGTTTGGGGTTGACCCTTGCGGATCGTTTTGCCCACGGAGCCGACGCATTGCCCCAGCCCCGTCCCATTCCGATGCGTTGCGATTACCGTTTGCCGGCACGGTCCAGCAGCACCGCCAGCAGGATGACGGCGCCTTTGACGATGAGTTGGTAGAAGGACGAGACGCCCATCAGGTTGAGGCCGTTATTGAGCACGCCGATCAGCAAGGCTCCCACCAGCGTGCCGAAGATCCAGCCACGGCCACCCGCGAGGCTGGTGCCGCCCAGCACCACCGCGGCGATCGCATCGAGCTCGTAGCCCACGCCAGCCGTGGGTTGTGCCGAGTTGAGTCGCGAAGTCAACACCACGCCGGCCATGGCCGCCATTGCGCCGGATATCGTGTACACCCAGATCTGCACGCGATCGGTCTTCACGCCGGAGAGCCTGGCCGCTTCCGGGTTGCCACCGGTGGCGTACACATGGCGACCGAATACCGTTTTCTTCAGCACAAACCAGAACAGCGCGAACATCAGCAGCGTCCATACCACCGGAACCGGTACCAGTCCGGCTAGATAACCACCGCCCAGCGTGGAGAAAAAGTCGCTGGAAAACCCGGTGATCGGGCTACCGTTGGACAGCACCAATGAAGTGCCACGCAGCACCGTCATCATGCCCAGCGTGGCGATGAAGGGCGCGACCTTGCCCTTGGCGACAATCAGGCCGTTCACCGAGCCCATCAGCGCACCAGCCAGGATGCCGACCAGCGTCGCCAGCACCGGGTCGTAGCCGGCCTTCATCAACATGGCGGTCAGCACCGAAGAGACGGCGAGGATGGATCCCACCGACAGGTCTATGCCGCCCAGAAGGATCACCAGCGTCATGCCGAAGGCGATCAGCGCGTTGATCGACACCTGGCGCATCACATTCATCAGGTTGCCGACGGTAAGGAAGTCCGGACTCATGAAGGCGAGGCCGACACAGACAACCATGAGGGCGATAAAGGGCCCGAGTTTTTGCAGCGTGGCTTTTTGTTGCGGGGTCATGGTCGTTTCCCTGTGATCAGAGTCCGCCAGTGGCGGCGGTCATGATTTCTTCCTGGTTGGTGGTCCTGGCGTCGAAGATGGCGGCCTGGCGCCCCTGGTGCATCACCAGGATGCGGTCGCTCATCGCAAGCACCTCGGGCAACTCGGACGACACCATCACAATGGCGGTACCAGCCGCGGCCAGCCGGTTGATGATGTGATAGATCTCGGCCTTGCCGCCGACATCGACGCCACGGGTAGGCTCGTCGAGCAACAGCACGCGCGGTGGCTTGGCCAGCCACTTGGCGAACACCACCTTCTGCTGGTTGCCTCCGGAGAGGGATTTCACATCAAGCTCGGCATCGCGGGTGCGGATGCGCAGCTCGCCGATTAGTTGCTGCACCGCTGCGCTCTCGGCGCGGCCATTCACCACGCCGCCGCGGGCGTATTCATCGAGATGAACCAGGGTGGCGTTCTCGCGCACCGACAATCCGAGCACCAGGCCCTGGCTCTTTCTATCCTCGGTGACAAAGCCGATGCCGGCGGCAATCGCCTCGCCCGGATCGCGCGGCACCACCGGTTTGCCGTCGAGCTCGATCTGCCCGCAGGTTGCGCGGTTGACGCCAAAGAGCGTCTTGAGGATTTCGCTGCGCCCTGCCCCCATCAGCCCTGCCACACCCATGACTTCGCCGGCGCGCACTTCGAAACCTATCCCGCTGATATTGCCTTCGTCCGACAGATCGGCCACCTTGAGCCGCACCTCGCCTGGCGTCACTTCACGCGCCGGGAAGCGCTCGCCCAGCTCGCGGCCAACCATCAGCTTCACGATCTCGTCAAAGCCCGTTTCGGCGATCACGCGCTCGCCAACGAAGGAGCCATCGCGCAGCACCGAGATCTTGTCGCAAATCTTGAAGATCTCTTCCATCCGGTGCGACACGTAAACAATGGCCACGCCGCGCGCCTTCAGGTCCGCCATGATCTGGAACAGCGTTGCGATCTCGTGCTCGGTCAGCGCGGCCGTGGGCTCGTCCATGATCAGCACCTGCGCGTTCAACGACAGCGCCTTGGCGATTTCCACCAGCTGCTGCTGACCGATCGACAGCGTGCCGGCCTCGCGGGTGGGGTCGATCTGCCCCGCACCCACTTTCTGCAGCCAGACGCCGGCCTCGCGGCGCATGCGACCGCTATCGATCACCCCGAACCGGCGCGGCTCGCGGCCGAGGAACAGGTTTTCCATCACCGACAGTTGCGGGATCAGGTTGAGTTCCTGGTGGATGATGGCGATGCCGCGCTCTTCCGCATCGCGCGTCGATCGGATGTTCACTGGCAGCCCATCGACGGTAATGCTGCCGGCGTCCGCGCTGTACACGCCACAGAGGATTTTCATCAGCGTGGACTTGCCGGCACCGTTTTCGCCCATCAGCGCGTGGATCTCGCCTCCCGCGACCGAAAAATCGACGCCCTCGAGCACTCGCACCGGGCCGAACGCCTTGTTGATGCCTGCCATGGCCACTTGCATGCTCAGCTCCTTAAGACCGTGAACAGGTGCTTAAAAAATCACGCCGGAATACAGGATCACGTTGGCGTAGGGCGTGGCCTCGCCGGTACGGATCACCGCGCGCGCGCTGCGGCTCAGCTCCTTGAATTTTTCGTGCGTGACGTAATCGACCTGCACGCCGTCGCGCGCCAGCGCCGAGGCCCGCACCGCCACCGCGCTGTTGTGCGTCAGCGCCTCGCTGGCAAACACCGCGCGCTCCACCTGCAGATCAGCCAGCACCGTTTCCAATACATGGAAGAAGGCAGGATCGCCGATGGCCAGCGACAGATCGATGCATTCCACGCCAGCAGGGATAGGCAAGCCGCAATCGGCGATCACCACGCTATCGGTGTGCCCCATGCCAGCCAGCACGCGGGCGATGTCGCGGTTCAGGATGCCCAGTTTTTTCATGGCCGGCTCCCGAGAAAGGCATTGAGTTCCGCCAGCGTCGGCATGCCGCCCTGCGCGCCTGGCTTGGTCACCGACAGCGCGCCGGCGGCGCAGCCGCGACGCACCGCCTCGGCCAGGCCCAAATCCCAGAACGCAACCAATGCACCATTGAAGGTATCGCCTGCACCGGTGGTATCGACTGGCTGTACCGGGAAACCGGCTTGATGCAGGACCGCTCCCGCGCCATCGCTGTAATAAGCCCCCTCGCCGCCCTTGGTCATGGCCACCCGTCCCGGCAAGGCGGCAAGCAGCCCCTGCCAGTGGGCATCGGGCTCACCCAGCGCCATCGCGAGTTCGTATTCATTCGGGGTGATCAGCGTGCTGCGCGCCAGCAGGCTGTCCGGCAAACGCATGGCCGGCGCCGGGTTCAGCACGAAGGGTTTGCCATGACGCACTGCCAGCGTGGCGGCGTGTTCCACGGTGGCCAGCGGCACTTCGAGCTGGGCCAGCACCACATCGGCCTCGGCAAATGCCGCCTCCGCGACATCGAGGTCGTCCGGGCTCAGCAAAGCATTGGCACCGGGAACCACGATGATGGCGTTGTCGGCGTTGCACAAGGTGATTGCTGCGATGCCGGTCGAGACTCCCGCTGTCACGCCAACCCAGCGCGTATCGACGCCATCGGCGGAAAGGCCCGCCATCAACTCGCGGCCAAACGCATCGTCACCCACCCGGCCGAGCATCGTCACCTTTGCGCCGAGCCGCGCCGCCGCCACGGCCTGGTTCGCGCCCTTGCCGCCGGCATGCGTGGCAAAGCCCTGCCCGAACAAGGTTTCACCCAGCCGCGGAAACGTCGCCGTCGCCACGACCAGATCCATATTGATACTGCCCACCACTAGCACCCGCGTCATCGCGGTTCTCCTTGTGCGCCCAGCCTGATAGCCACGCAGCAAACCGGTCAAAACTGCGCGCCATCGCAAAGCTAAATCGTGATCAGCAGCACGTTGTGTGCGTTATAGCAGAGCCCGTGGCGCTTGTGAAGGTCACTATAGGATATGCCTTAGCCAAAGGTAGATCGGGTCTGGCGCCTCAGTCACGCAAGTGCAAAACGGCGGGGTAAGCGTGCTCGCTGCGGTTTGGGCGGCAGGCCTGCGCGTGCAAGAATACAAGGCGAGCCGGAGATCCCGCCCTCCATCTAGGCGCATACCAGCACCGGTACACTCTGAAGCGGGCCACCACCCAGCCAGCAAAGTTGCCGAAATCGCTGCGGCAAAGGCTTGGCAAGCCCAAAGAGCTCACGTATAGTTCCGCCTCTTCCCGGAGAGATGGATGAGTGGTTTAAGTCGCACGCCTGGAAAGCGTGTATAGGTTAATAGCCTATCCGGGGTTCGAATCCCCGTCTCTCCGCCAGAACAAAAGAATAAAGCCCTGATTTTTCAGGGCTTTATTCTTTTGGCGATTTCAGTGTGCCATTCCTTGTTCGCTGATACTGGCTTTCGCTGAACTACTTTCGCTCAGCGTACCCCCAAGTTTGAGTAGCGCGCAGCATTCGCTTGGGGCGAAAAATGGCCGTTCTTGGGACGTACGATGGCGGAGCGCATTCCAGTTGAGCTGACCAGCTGCGCCGGTTACGTGGCCAGCATGTCCCATTCGCCCCCGAGTATCCAGCGCAACGCCGAGCGCTTGCCGTTGATCATTCCCCACTCGAAGTCTGTCCATGGGGCATGGGTTGTCGATGCCTGCTAAGTCTGTCGATACGCTCAATCGAGCCGCCTACCGCGTCTCCGTCAACGCCCATTTGATGGTCAATCTCGCTCAAGCCCGCCAACAGATCGGCTTGGCATTCATCGTCACTCGAACTGGTTAACAACCTTCCTGACCGACCGGAAGTGGGACTACAAGCCGCGTCTGGTCTCGTCAAAGATGCGCACCTTGTTCCGCTCGAATTCATCCAACACCTGCCGTGGCAGATCAGTTCAATTTCTCCGTTCTCGGCAAGGACCTCGAGCGCACCGATGACCGGCTGCCCGCGAAAGTCCTTCGAGAGGTCGAGCCAGACGCATGTATCAACCGGGCCCCGGATTGCCACGCCGTTCCTGTTTCGGAGGAATCTGAGAATTCTATGGCAGGTGTAGGCACGCCATGGGCCTAGAAAGCTATAGACGCAAAAAAACCCCGTTACCGGACGGTGGGGCTGCCGCTTGCGTATGGTGTATTCACACCTGCCGCAGGCTTAGGCTCGCCAGAGCGACGCGGTCAAACCGCGATCGCCGTCCAAACGGGGTTTGTCGATCGTGTGAAGAATCAGTGCTTGCTACGCACTGAGTCCACGATCACCGCATTGCCTTGGTAGCGTGCACTGCTCATGCCAAGGGCAGAACGGAACGTCACTTCGAAATCGCGGCCGATCGGCTTGATGTCGATCACTTCAAATCGGACCACTTTGCCTTCGGTTTTTTGGGAGAAAGAGTCTCCAGCTTTCAATGTGTTGATATGCATTTTTTCCAACTTTTCAGCGCCGCCTTTGTCGCGGCGTACTGACAACTTTACTTGTACGGTTTCTGATGAATGAAGCGGGCTTCGGTGAGAGCGTAGGGGGACATTCCACCTTGACGCTGTCACCCGGCAAGACCCGAATACGATGGGCACGCAGTCTTCCTGCGCAGTAGGCCAGAACGGTGATGCTGTTATCGGGCTGCACGCAAAAGCATGACTCCGGTAACGCGTCGATCACCCAGCCTTCCAGCGCCAGTGCGCCTTCCTTCTCTTTCATGGCTATTTCTTGAGCCACGCTCTGTCGACAGCACCAGGCAAACGCGATCGGATGAATGGACACAGCCGGCCGGCATGCTGGCGAACAGCAACGGGCACTAAGCGTTAGGCACATGGGGAGTTCGCGGGGGGCGGTGCGGCCAAGACCAGCCAAAGAGACTGAAGGCTAGAGACTGCTTATAACTACGCGTCTTGATGAGGGAGAGAACAACTCAAGACGTGGCCACCATACACTTCTTCAGCCATGCCGTCCAGAAAATATTTTCTTTTAAGATTCGTGGATTAGCAGCGAAGGCGATTAAAGCGGGCTCAAAATTCGGCACACGCGGCGCTTGCGCACTGTCACCTCTACTGCTCAATGCAACACGCGACCTCAGCTATGCCGTGGATCTGGCCGCCACTGGCGAACCGGATGCGCAAACCCGTAGCTTTATCGACAAGCACCTGCACTAGGCGCAGTCCAAGCGCTACCACGTCCAGTTGGAGACGCCCGCAAGAAATGAGGCACCAGCGAGCGGCAAATGACTGGATGAGCTGACTTCCAGTCCTCGGCCAAAGCAGGCGATCCAAACAGCTTGGTTGATGTCCTAGATCATTGAACCACAAAAATGTTACTGGTAACATTGAATTATGTTCCGCTGGACACGACGATGAGTCAGCCTAAACGCCCCACCTTGCAAGACGTCGCCGAACTGGTTGGCGTCACCAAGATGACGATCAGCCGTTATTTGCGCGATCCCAAGCAAGTTTCGGAAGCGTTGCACGGCAACATCAAGGATGCGCTGGATCAGCTGGGGTATATCCCGAACCGCGCGCCGGACATACTCTCCAAAGCCCGCAGTCAGGCGATCGGCGTCTTGTTGCCGTCAATTTCCAACCAGGTGTTTTCCGCACTGATTCGCGGCGTCGAATCGGTCACGGAACCCGCCGGCTATCAGACGCTGTACGCCCATTTCGGTTACGACATGCTGATCGAGGAAGCGCGCGTGGCGATGATGTTGTCGTTTCACGTCGACGGCCTCATTCTGTCCGAATCCCACCATACCGAGCGCACGCGACGAATGATCCAGACCGCTGGGATACCGGTCGTCGAAGTGATGGAGACACCGGACAAACCGATCGATCTGGCCGTCGGACTCGATCACACCGCAGCGGCAAGGGAGATGACCGAAGCGATGATCGCCAGCGGCAAACGATGCATCGTTTATCTAGCGGCCCGGCTCGACAGCCGCACGCACCAGCGGATTGCCGGATATCGGCAAGCCCTGGGCACAGCGGGGCTGACCGCGCACTTGGTTGAGACCGAAGCTCCTTCCACCTTCACGCTGGGCGGCAAGCTCGCCGACGATGCGCTCGCGCGCCATCCCGGACTCGACGCCCTGTTTTGCACCAATGACGACGTCGCCGTCGGCGCGATGCTCGCCTGCCAACAACGCGGTCTGCGCGTACCCGACGACGTCGCTATCGCCGGTTATAACGCGCTGGACATCGGGAAGGCACTGTCGCCGCAACTGGCCAGCGTGGTAACACCGCGCGAAGCCATCGGTCGCGTCGCCGCAGAGCGCCTGCTTGGTCGCCTTGCCGGCGGGGATTACCCGGACCGCGTCGTCGATCTGGGTTATACGCTGACGCTGGGCGGCAGCGTCTACGCGGCAAACCGTGCCTGACGCTGTACACGCGTCGCCCTATCCTGGAATCAAAAAAGCCCCACAGTATGCGAGGCTTTTTTGAAAGAAACCGCAATCAGTTCCGAGCTGCAACCCACCCCATTCACCGAACGCGGTTCCGTTCTTTTACAAGTTTTATGGATTTACATTAGCCACGCAAAACGGTGAGCAGCCAGAATTTATAAAACCAGACTCAGCAACAGCACAAACACCAAGCCAGCTACGGAAATAATGGTTTCAAGTAAAGTCCACGTTGCAAATGTTTCCTTCATGCTCAAACCAAAATACTCCTTGAACATCCAGAACCCAGCATCGTTAACATGAGAAGCAATCAGGCTCCCCGCGCCAGTTGCCAGCACTACCAGTGCGAGATTTACGTCTGTCTGGCCCAACAACGGAATGACCAAGCCCGCAGTGGTTAAAGCAGCAACCGTAGCAGACCCTAATGAAATACGTAAAATGGCAGCAATCAGCCAAGCAAGCAAGATGGGTGACATAGCGGTGCCTTTGAATAATTCGGCCACATAGCCACCAACACCACCATCAATCAGCACTTGTTTGAAGGCGCCACCACCACCGATAATCAGGAGCATCATCCCGATATGCGCGATGGCTGTTGCACAAGACTCCATTACATTCTTGATTGGAATATTTCTCGCCACGCCCATGGTATAGATGGCAACCAGCAACGAAATCGTCATTGCAGTACCAGCATCACCAATAAAGCGAACTGCACCCAGGAAATTATTGTCTTCGACACCCATTGTTTTCTGCAGCAGCGTAATCACTGTAGCAATTGACATCAGAATAACAGGTAGCAATGCAGTAAATACGCTGATTCCAAAATCAGGCGTATCTTCCAACTTGAATGATTTTTGCTCCCCTAGCGAAGCGATGTTACCGGTTTTGGTGAACGAGTCAGGCACCAGTTTTTTGGCAACGATCGTAAACAGTGGCCCAGCCAAAATAACGGTTGGAATGGCAACAATGAAACCGTATAGCAATACTTCACCAATGTTCGCACCATATTCACCAGCAATGACAGTGGGCCCCGGGTGCGGTGGTAAAAAGCCGTGCGTCACAGACAGCGCCGCAACCATCGGAATGCCGAGATATAATATGGAAATCTTTAACTCTCTTGATATTGCAAATACGATCGGAATTAACAACACAAGCCCGACCTCAAAGAACATTGCCACGCCAATGATAAAAGAAGCAACAACGACAGCCCATTGAATGTTCTTCTCACCGAACTTATGTATGAGTGTCATTGCAATGCGCTGCGCACCGCCCGAATCGGCAATCAACTTCCCCAGCATCGCACCAAGCCCGAAAATCAACGCCAAGTGACCCAGTGTTCCACCCAGCCCTGACTCAATCGTTTTGACGATTTTTTCTGACGGAATCCCAAGAGCCAAAGCAACCACGAATGACACAATGATTAATGAGACAAACGTATTCAGTTTGAATCTCATAATCAAAATCAGCAAAGCAAAAATGCCAAGCCCTACAATTAATAGCGGCATTGCAAGTTTCTCCAAATTATTAGCTTTAAGCGTCTTCCGCCCATATCTATACAGAATAGATAGCTAGTCACCTTGGAATCCAGACCCTATCGATGGCATTGCTGCGATCAATGTGAGTCACCCACTTTTTCTTGAATATAGCCGAAAATCAAAAGGCCGGATCAACAATCCCCCTCACGCAACAGGGCTTTTCAAACAGCAGCTCGAACCACCGCCAGCGTGCGCGCCAGCACCGACTCGAAATCGCCGTCGATCGATACGCGCAGCACATCGGATTCATCGTCAGTTGGCACTTCCAGTGCATCAAACTGGCTTTGCAACATGCCGGCCTTTTGATAATGGCCTTGGCGCGCCTGCATCCGCGCCAGAATCAGCTCGTAACTTCCTTCCATGAAGATGAACGTCACTTTGTCGTTGTCTTGGCGAATGCGATCGCGGTAACGCCGCTTCAGCGCCGAACAGACGATCACCGCGGTTTCGTTCTTGCGATCGACGGCAAACACCGCATCGTTGATCCGCTCCAGCCACGGCGCACGGTCGTCATCGTTCAGTGGCGTACCGCCCCCCATCTTCACGATGTTGGCGCGCGGATGCAGATCGTCACCATCGATGAACTTGGCGCCGATTGCCTTGGCCAGTGCTTCGCCAATACTCGACTTGCCGCTGCTCGAGACGCCCATCACCACGTAACTTTTCCCGGACATCTGTTGTTGCTCCTGGTTGCATTGGATCGGCCTATCACCAACTGCGGATATGGCACGCTTCTGAACTTAATGATGAGATGTTACCGGTAACAAAAATTTAAGCACAAGTCGTTTTTTGAAAAGAGCATCCGGATTAGATCTACGTCAAATTAAACGCTGACTTTGACCGCAACGGGATCCATCGTCCTGCTGTTGGTACGGGTGATGACGGTCAGGCTGCACGCACTCATTGCACTGATCCTCGTCTCGAGGATCGTCGGCATGCCGCGGGAATGAACCTGCCAAGATCGCCGACACACTCCTGCACAGCATGGTCGACACTCGGATTTGTCGCCACCGTCGTCGCGCTCGGCACGATGTTCGGCACCTCCTGGCCTCGACGTTGGGGGCTTCTAGCTGGCAAGGGGCAAGCAGTCTCATCAGCCACTGGCGGTGCTGCACGAAAACGCATGGTGGCAAAAATGCCCCTTGCTCAACGGAGCTGCCTCTTGAAGAGCCTTGCGATGGTTTTTCGGCAGCGGCAACTACAGCACAGGCCCACCCTCGCTCTGGCGTGCTCTGTGCCAGACATCTGCCGCGGCGACTCAGCACTTCCTCTGCTCAAACTCACTGTTCAAAAATCAGCAAACTGCTCATTGAACTGTTGATATATCAACATCAATAAAAACGAGACCACCTTGGCAAATATCCATAAAAACCATTCATTAACAACGAGTTGAATTAATACATCCAGCCCAGAAGGGTCTGGCACGGCCTTTGCAATACATGACCTGTCATAACGAGTTGCACAGGCCATGCCCCACACCCTGCTTGAAGCCTCACAGCCCATTTACGGGCGCATCCGCGATGAGCTGCGTACCCGCATCCATGCGGGAGCCTATGCGCCACACGAGCGGCTACCGTCCGAAAGCGATCTGATGGCGCAGTACAGTGTCAGCCGCATCACTGTGCGGCAGGCGCTGGGCGAGCTCGAAAAGGAAGGCGTGCTGTTCAAGGTGCCCGGCAAGGGGGCATACGTTTCCAAGCCCAAGCCCTTCCAGCAGCTGGCCCGGCTGCAGGGCTTTGCCGAAGCGATGCGCCAGCATGGTCACGAGATCTACAACCGCCTGCTTGGCATCCGCGCGCTGGCGGCTAACGACACCGTTGCTGAACGGCTGCGCTTGGCCGTCGGCGCATCGGTCACCGAATTGCGGCGGGTGCGCCTGCTCAATCGCGAGCCGGTATCGCTCGACGTGACCTACGTGGCGCCCCATATCGGCGAGCGCCTGGCGCGCGAGGATCTCGCGACACGCGACGTATTCGGGATCCTGGAAAACGACTACGGCATCGCGCTGGGCCATGCCGATCTCGCCATCGATGCTCACTTGCCCAACCCGGAAATCGCCGGACTGCTGGAACTGCCTGCCGGCCAGCCGCTGTTGCGCATCGAACGCCTGACGCACGACCGCACCGGAGCGCCGATCGATTTCGAATACCTGTACTGCCGCTCCGACAACTTCCAGTTCAGGCTGCGGGTGGCGCGATGACACGCCCCGTCGATTCAGTCCCGCCACGGGCCGCAAGCCCCCGGCAAAGCCGGGTGCATTCGGAAAGTGGCGTGCCACTCCCCGCCCCCCTCTTGTTCCACCCCCACTCCCCCCGCACGCTCTGCGCTCCCGGCAAATCCGGTCGTCGCCGCCGCGAGGGAGCCTCGCCGTGCTCGTTTGCTGGCCGGACTGCCCATGCGCCTGTTCCGCGCCCGGCACACACACGTCCAGTTCGTCAGCTTGGCCGACGGGGCGAGGCCCGTTTTCTTCAAGGAAGCAAACCATGAACACAATCGAACGCGAGGTCGATGTCCTCGTCATCGGCGGCGGCACGGCCGGGCCGATGGCCGCGGTCAAGGCCAAGCAGGCTGGCCCCGATCTCAAGGTGCTGCTGCTGGAAAAGGCGCATGTGAAGCGCAGCGGCGCGATCTCCATGGGCATGGATGGCCTCAACAACGCCGTGGTGCCGGGCTTCGCCACGCCCGAGCAGTACGTACGCGAGATCACCGCCGCCAACGACGGCATCGTCAACCAGAAGACCATCCTTGCCTACGCAGAGAACAGCTACGCGATGATCGAGGAGCTCGATCGCTGGGGCGTGAAGTTCGAGAAGGACGAGACCGGCGACTACGCGATGCGCAAGGTGCATCACATGGGCACCTATGTGCTGCCGATGCCCGAAGGCCACGACATCAAGAAGGTACTGTACCGCCAGTTGAAGAAGAACCGCATCGAGATCACCAACCGCCTGGTGGCGACGCGGCTGATCGTCGGCGAGGACGGCCGCATCGCCGGCACCTTCGCCTTCGACTGCCGCACCGGTGATTTCCACGTGGTGCGCGCCAAATCGGTGGTGCTGGCGTGCGGCGCGGCCGGGCGGCTGGGCCTGCCTGCATCGGGTTATCTATTCGGCACCTACGAGAACCCGACCAACGCCGGCGACGGCTACAGCATGGCGTATCACGCCGGGGCGGAGCTGTCGGGCATCGAGTGCTTCCAGATCAATCCGCTGATCAAGGATTACAACGGACCGGCCTGCGCCTATGTCACCGGCCCGTTCGGCGGCTACACCACCAACAGCCGCGGCGAGCGCTTTATCGAGTGCGATTACTGGTCCGGCCAGATGATGCAGGAGTTCCACAACGAACTCTCCGGCGGCAACGGCCCGGTGTTCCTCAAGCTCGACCACCTGGCCGAGGAAACGATCAGCACCATCGAGACCATACTGCACACCAACGAGCGTCCCAGTCGTGGGCGCTTCCATGCCGGGCGCGGCACCGACTACCGCGAGCGCATGGTCGAGATGCATATCTCCGAAATCGGCCTGTGCAGCGGCCATTCGGCCTCGGGCGTGTGGGTGGATGAACACGCGGCCACCACCGTGCCAGGCCTCTATTCCGCTGGCGACATGGCGTGCGTGCCGCACAACTACATGCTGGGCGCCTTCGTCTATGGCCGCTTCGCCGGTGTATCGGCGGCACGGCACGCGCAGGTGCACAGCCACGCCGCCGTGGCCGCCAGCCAGATCGAAGCGGAGCGCCAGCGCGTGTGGGCACCGCTACTGCGCGAATCCGGTCTGCCGCCGGCGCAGGTGGAATACAAGCTGCGCCGCATGGTGAACGACTACCTGCAGCCACCCAAGGTCACCAAGAAGATGCAGCTGGGGCTGGAGCGCTTCGAGGCGATCCGCGAAGACCTCGACCTGCTGCACGCGCGCAATCCGCACGAGCTGATGCGGGCGATGGAGGTCCACGCGATCCGCGATTGCGCCGAGATGGCCGCGCGCGCCTCGCTCTACCGCACCGAAAGCCGCTGGGGGCTCTACCACGCCCGCGTCGACTACCCCGAGCGCAACGACGCCGATTGGCGCGTTCACGTGCAGTTACACAAGAACGCGGCCGGCGAGATGGCGTGCTTCAAGCGGCCACTGGAGCCCTATGTGATCGCGATGGATCAGGACGAACACGCCGCTTACCAGAAGCTGCGCATCCACAAGGAGGCCGTACCGGCATGAGTTTCCCCACCTTTTCCCTCGCCCAGCAGCGCACCAGCGTGCCGGTGCGCATCGACGATGAAAAGTGCATCGCCGACAAGGGCTGCACCGTGTGCGTCGACGTCTGCCCGCTCGATGTGCTCGCCATCGACCTGACCCGCGGCAAGGCCTATATGGCCTTCGACGAGTGCTGGTATTGCATGCCGTGCGAGAAGGATTGCCCGACCGGCGCAGTGCAGGTCGACATCCCCTACCTGCTGCGCTAGCGGCACCACGTGATCGCCCGATGACTTTGTCAGCACCGCTTGCCGTACCAGTTCGTACTGTCTGCGACCAAAGGAAGTCCGCTTTACCGCCGTTCAGGACGCTTCGCGCTTCGTGCCAGGACCACTTCGCTGGGCTTTGTTAACCGCTCTCAGCAGTCACTGCTTCACCCCATACAAAAACCACCTGGAGATACCTATGAAACTCACCCACCAACTCGGCGCACTCGCGCTGGCCCTGTTCACCGCTGGCCTCGCGCAAGCCGAAACCATCCGCGTCGCCATCGGCACGCAGGACACCACCATCAATTGCGCCACCGGCGGCGTGCTGATCCGCGAGTTGAAGCTCCTGGAGAAATACCTGCCGCGCGACGGCAAATACAAGGATGCGCAGTACGACATCCAGTGGAAGAACTTCACCTCGGGCGCACCGCTTACCAACGAGATGGTCGCCGACAAGCTCGACATCGGCTCGATGGCCGATTTCCCCGGCTCGCTCAATGGCGCCGCTTTTGACAAGGCCGGCAAGAAGAGCCTGTTCATCACCGTGCTGTCGGGCAGCACGCAGGGCAGCGGCAACGGCATCGTCGTGCCCAAGGAATCCTCTATCCAGTCGATCACCGAGCTGCGCGGCAAGACCATCTCGGTACCGTTCGCCTCCACCTCGCACGGCATGCTGCTGCGCGCGCTCAAAGCCAACGGCATCGATCCGGAGAAGGACGTCACCATCATCACCCAGGCGCCGGAAGTGGCCGGCCCCGCGCTGCAGGCGAACAAGATCGACGCCCACGCCGATTTTGTTCCGTTCGCCGAGCTGTTCCCGTACCGCGGCTTTGCTCGCAAGATCTTCGACGGCTCGCAAGCCAAGACACCGACCTTCCACGGTTCGCTGGTCAACGCCGAGTTCGCCAAGAAATACCCGGAAGTCGTCACCGCCTTCCTGCGCGCGGCGATCGAGGCCGACCGGCTGTTCGCCGCTGATCCCGAGAAATACAGCGACCTGATCGAGAAGACCACCGGTATCGAGGCCGAGGTGGCGTATTTGTTCCACGGCCCGCTCGGCCTGCAGACGCGCGATTTCAGCTGGAAGCCCGAGTACCGCCAGGCGCTAAAGACCTCGATCGAGACGTTGCGGTACCTCAAGCGCACCGATTCCGATCTGGATGTGGCGAGCTTCGTCGACGACCGCTACATCCGCGCCGCCTTCAAGCAGGCCGGGATCGACTACGAGGCGCAGCTCAAGGACTACGACAAGCTGCCGCTCAACGCCAAGGATGTGCTCACCGGCAAGCCGATCACCGATTTGCGCCGCCTGGGCCAGGTGTGGATCGAGGGTGAGCCCAAGGTGCGCCACTACGCCACGCTGGAATCGGCCGTGACAGACGCCAAGCGTATCGAGGCCGGCGGCAAGCGCATCCGCGTGATCTACGCGCAGGACTACGGTAGCGGGATCAAGCTTTTGGCACGCCAGGCCTGGTTCGCCCAGGACAGCAAGGGCCAGCTCGCCGCCTTCCTGCTCAAGGATGCCGCCGCCACCTGGGCCAAGGCGAACAACGCCAAGGTGGTCGATTACGCCAGCATCCAGCCGGCTGCCAAGCTGGCGACCAACTGAGACCAGGGCGATGCGCGCACTTCGTCTGAACCCTGCCGCCTGGGTGCTGCCCGCCGCATCGCTGCTCGCCAGCGTGCTGCTGTGGCACCTCTTGGCCACTTACAAGCCGCACCTGGGCCTCGTCACCTTCGCCAACGCACCGTCGCCACGCGAAGTCTGGGAGGCCGGGCAGGATCTGGTGCAATCGCCCAAGCTGCTGTTCCACCTGGGGCACAGCCTTTACCGGGTGTTCGCGGGTTTCGCCGCCGCAGCGATTGCCGGCATTGCGCTCGGCCTCGCCATCGGCCGCTTCGGCTGGGCGCGCGGCACGCTGCTGCCGCCCCTGGAGGTGCTGCGGCCGATCCCGGCGGTGGCGTGGATTCCACTGTCTGTCCTGCTGTTTCCGTCGTCCGAGGCGTCGATGATCTTCATCACCTTCGTCGGCGCGCTGTTTCCCATCCTGCTTGCCACCATCCACGGCGTGGAGGGGGTCGACGCGCGCCTCATCGCCTCGGCGCGCAGCCTGGGCGCGCGGCGCTGGCGCGTGTTCACCGAAGTGGTCGTGCCGGGCGCCGCGCCTGCCATCGTCACCGGCCTTGCCATCGGCATGGGTACCTGCTGGTTCTGCCTTGTCACCGCCGAGATGATCTCGGGGCAGTTCGGCATCGGCTACTACACCTGGGAGAGCTACACCTTGCAGAACTACGCCAACATCGTGGTCGGCATGCTGCTGATCGGCGTGCTGGGCATGGGCAGCAGCGCGCTGATCCGCGCGCTCGGCCGGCTGGCCATGCCCTGGCAGGGAGCAACGCGATGAATGCGCCACGTCCGCTCGCCACCACCGCCGGCCGCATTGCGCTCGACCAGGTATCGATCCGCGTCGGTCATGGCAACGATGCCTTCACCACCGTCGAGGACATCACGCTCAACATCGCGCCAGGCGAATTCGTCTGCCTGCTCGGCCCTTCTGGTTGCGGCAAGTCGACGCTGCTCGGCGCGCTGGCCGGCCACCTGACACCCGCCTCCGGCACGCTGCAAGTCGATGGCGCGAACGTCGCCGGACCGTCGCCCGAGCGCAGCCTGGTGTTCCAGCACCACACGCTGTTCCCGTGGCGCCGGGTGATCGACAACGTCGCCTTTGGCCTCAAGATGCGCGGCATCCAGCGGGCAGAGCGCCACACCGCCGCGCAGGAGCTGCTGGCGCTGGTTGGGCTCGCCGGCTTCGAGCAGCGCTATCCGTCGCAATTGTCCGGCGGCATGCAGCAGCGGGTGGAAATCGCCCGGGTGCTGATCGGCCAGCCGCGCGTGCTGCTGATGGACGAACCCTTCGGCGCGCTCGATGCGCTCACCCGGCTGAAGATGCAGCAACTGCTGCTCGACGTATGGGCACGCTTTCGCACCACCGTGGTGTTCGTCACCCACGATATCGACGAAGCGCTGTTCCTCGCCGATCGCATCCTGGTGATGAGCCCGCGCCCGGGCCGCATCGTCGAGGATCTGCGGCTGCCGTTCGAGCGCCCGCGCGATGCAGCACTGTCGACCAGTGCCGACTTCATCGCTCTCAAGCGCCATTGCCTGGCGCTGCTGCACCACGACACGCCCGTGCCGCCGCTGCCCCGGCTGACGCCGCTGGGTGGCCCGGACGTGCGCACGCTGCAATTTGCCATCTGACCGGACACACCATGACCGACACCTACACCGCCCTCTTGGGCGATTCCGACCTTGCCGCGCTGGCGCCACGCCTTGCCGCGGTCGACGCCGCCACCCGGCGCATCGCGCTGATCGAGCTTGCCGACGAGGGTGATCCGGCACACCTGCCGCTCTTGATCGCCGGCCTCACCGATGCCGATGCCCGCGTGCGCGCCGAAGCGGCGCAACTGCTGGCAGGCTGGGACGAGATCGACGTGGCGCAGGCACTCGCCGAGCGATTGATCGACGAGGATGCCGGCGTGCGCGACGCTGCGGCGCAGAGCCTCTCCGAGCTCAAGTCACCAGCCGCCGGCGCACCGCTGCTGGCGTGGGCGGAGCATGCCGATGCCTACGCCCGCGCCGCCGCGCTGCGGGCGCTGCGCGAGCTGCGACTGCCGGCCGCCCAAACGCCAGCACAGGCCTCGCTGTTTCATGACCATGCCGGCGTGCGACGCGAGGCGGTCGGCGTGCTTGGCTGGCTCAAGGTGACTGAGGCCTTGCCCGCGCTCGCCGAGCTGGCGCAGAGCGACGCCGATGCCGAAGTACGCCGCGCCGCCACCGGCGCACTCGGCTTTGCCGCCGACGCGCAGGTCGCACCCGCGCTGCTCGCTGCGCTGAACGATGCCGAATGGCAGGTGCGCGAGGAAGCGGCCAGCACGCTGGGCAAGCTGCGGCTGCCCAGTGCGGCAACAAAGCTGATCGCCACGCTGGAACACGATATCTGGCAGGTACGAATCAAGGCAGCGCGCGCGCTCGGCCTGATCGGCGACGCGGCCGCGCTGCCGGCGCTGATCGCGAGCCTGACGCACCCGGCCGGCAATCTGCGCAAGGAAGCCGCCATCGCGCTCGGCGAGATTGGCGACGCCACGGCGCAGGCCGCGCTCGATGTGGCCGCCGCCGATCCCGATCCGGAAGTGCGCAAGGCGGCGCGTCTGGCCATCAGCCGGCTGGCACAGCCATGACGCCGGTCGAGATCCTCCTCGCACCGCAGGCGCTGACGCTGGTCTGGCCCAACGGCAGCGCCACGCTTTCCGCCCAAGCGCTGCGCGCCGCCTGCCGCTGCGCCGACTGCCGCGCCGCCACGCTGCGCGGCCAGCCCATTTCCGTCCCTACCGAAACGGCGCTGGCTGGGCTGGAGCCGCTGGGGCATTACGCGTTGCAGCTGCGCTTTGCCGATGGCCACGAGCGCGGCATCTATCCCTGGGCCTATCTGCAGCAGCTCGCGGTTGCATCGGATGCTGCTGCATTTCGTTAAATTCAAATTAGTTATTTTGAAATCATTTAATATTCCTTTTTAACAAATTATCGACCGGTTAGATTTGCTCATCGATTCGCTG
The DNA here is from genome assembly GCF_024437655.1 of Chitinolyticbacter albus. Taxonomy (GTDB): domain Bacteria; phylum Pseudomonadota; class Gammaproteobacteria; order Burkholderiales; family Chitinibacteraceae; genus Chitinolyticbacter; species Chitinolyticbacter albus. The sequence goes on along the minus strand of NZ_JANBVF010000010.1, from coordinate 107,829 downwards.
CCCAACGCAGTGGACCCCACCAGGAGAACAATACGATGAGCACCTTGCATACCCTCACGCGCTGGCTGCCGGCGCTGGCGCTGACCGCGGCCCTCACCGCCCAGGCCGACGAGGTCACCGTCGCCTACCAGACCGCGGTCGAGCCGGCCAAGGTCGCGCAGGCCGACGGCGCTTACGAGAAGGCCACTGCCAGCAAGATCAACTGGCGCAAGTTCGAAAGCGGCGCTGAAGTGATCACCGCCGTCGCATCGGGCGATGTGCAGATCGGCTACGTGGGCTCCAGCCCCTTGGCGGCGGCCGCCAGCCGCTCACTGCCCGTGCAGACCTTCCTCATCGCTGCGCAGATCGGCTCGGCCGAGGCGCTGGTGGTGCGCAACGGTTCCGGCATCAACAAGCCGGCCGACCTTGCCGGCAAGAAGATCGCCGTGCCCTTCGTTTCGACCACGCACTACAGCCTGCTCGCCGCACTCAAGCACTGGAAGATCGCGCCGTCCAAGGTGCAGATCATCAACTTACGCCCGTCCGAGATCGCCGCGGCCTGGCAGCGTGGCGACATCGATGCCGCCTACGTCTGGGATCCGGCCCTCGGCAAGGCCAAGGAAAACGGCAAGGTGCTGACGAGCTCGACCGACGTCGCCAAGTGGGGTGCGCCGACCTTCGATGCCTGGATCGTGCGCAAGGATTTCGCCGAGAAGAACCCTGCGTTCGTCGAGCAGTTCGCCCGTGTCACGCTCAAGGCCTATGCCGACTACGCGGCCAATCCCAAGGCCTTCGCCGGCAACGCCGGCAACGTGGAGAAAATCGCCCGCATCACCGGCTCCAAGCCCGAGGAAGTGGCGAGCCTGCTGGAAGGCAACCGCTACCCGGTGGCGGCCGAGCAGACCAAGCTGCTCGCCAAGTCGACCGAGCAGGCGCTGGCCCATACCTCGGCCTTCCTCAAGGAGCAGGGCAAGGTCGACGCGGTACACCCGAGCTACGCCGAATACGTGAGCAGCCGCTACGCCAAGGCCGCACTGAAGTAAGCGTTACCAACAAAACCCTGCTGGCGGCGTTGCACTCACTGGTCGTACATCTCGTACTGCCTGCGACCGAAGGAAGTCCGATTTATCGCATTTCAGGACGTTTCGCGCGCCTTGCCAGCACCGTTGCACTGGGTTTTGTTGGCAACGCACAGACGGAAGCTCATTTACGTCTGCCTACTCACACCCCCGACGGAGCCTGCCATGTCCTCGCTGATCGTCGATCGCGTATCGGTGCACTACGCCGGTGCAGCCACCGCGGCGCTGTCCGACGTGTCGCTGACCGTCGGAGCGGAAAACCTGGTCGTTGCGCTGGGCCCATCCGGCTGCGGCAAGACCACGCTGCTCAACCTGATCGCGGGATTCCTTGCGCCCAGCCGCGGCCAGATCACGCTCGATGGCAAGCCCGTGACGGGGCCTGGCGCCGAGCGCGGCGTGGTGTTTCAGGACGACGCGCTGCTGCCCTGGCTCAATGTGCAGGACAACGTGGCGTTCGGGCTGCGGCTGCAGGGCGTTGCGCCGCGCGAACGCGAGGTGCGGGCGCGCCAGGTACTGCAGCAGGTCGATCTGGCCCAGCACACCGAGCGCCGCATCTGGCAACTCTCTGGCGGCATGCGCCAACGGGTGGGCCTCGCACGCGCGCTGGCCGCCGATCCGCAGCTTTTGTTGATGGACGAACCGTTCGGCGCGCTCGATGCCTTTATCCGCGAACAGATGCAGGCGCTGCTGCTGCGCATCTGGCGCGAAACCGGCAAGCGCGTATTCCTGATCACGCACGACATCGAGGAAGCGGTGTTCCTCGCCACCGAGCTGGTGCTGATGTCGCCCGAGCCCGGGCGCATCGTCGAGCGGCTGTCGCTCGATTTCGGCCGCCGCCACGCGGCGGGCGAGCCGGTGCGCAGCGTGAAATCCGATCCCGAGTTCATCGCCGTGCGCGAACACGTGCTCGCGCGCATTTTCGATCGCCACAGCCTGGAGGGCGCCCCCGCATGAACGCCGCCGAACTCGCCCTGGGCGAACATGAATTCCCGGTCGCGGAACACCCGCAACCAGTAGCACCCAAGCGCAGCGGCACGTTGCGCATCAGCCTCGTCACGCTCGCCGTGGTGCTGGCGCTGTGGTGGGCCGCCGCCGCGTCCGGCCTCGTTGCCCCGCTGTTCCTGCCGCCGCCGCAGGCGGTGCTGGCCAAGCTATGGTTGACCGCCACGCAAGGCTATATGGATGCCACGCTGTGGCAGCACCTGGGTGCCAGCGCCTTTCGCATCGTCAGCGCGCTGATCGCCGCCGTGCTGTTTGCCGTGCCGGTCGGCATCGCCATCGGGCTGTCGCGCACCGCGCGCGGCGTGTTCGATCCGCTGATCGAGTTCTACCGCCCCATACCGCCGCTCGCCTACCTACCGCTGATCGTGATCTGGTTCGGCATCGGTGAGCTCTCCAAGGTGCTACTGATTTATCTGGCCATCTTCGCGCCGATTGCCATCGCCACCGCGAGCGGCGTGCGCGGTGTCCATGAGGCCCGCCTGCGCGCCGCGCAATCGCTGGGCGCCAACCGCTGGCAGCTGATCCGGCATGTGATCCTGCCGTCCGCCCTGCCTGACATCCTCACCGGCGTGCGCATTTGGTCTCGGCACCGGTTGGTCCACGCTGGTGGCCGCCGAGCTCGTCGCTGCCACCCGCGGCCTGGGCTTCATGGTGCAATCAGCCGCGCAGTTCCTCGTCACCGACGTGGTAGTGCTCGGCATCATCGTGATCGCGGTGATCGCCTTTGCGCTGGAGCTGGGACTGCGCGCGCTGCAGCGCCGGCTTACCCCCTGGCATGGCCAGACCCACTGATTGCGCAGGAACGCCCCCATGTCCGTACTCGAGATCACTCCGCTCAGCCCCGCCATCGGCGCCGTCGTCGACGGCGTGCAGCTCTCCGAGCCGCTGTCGGGCGCCAATCGCGACGCGCTGACCGAGGCGCTGCTGCGCCACCAGGTGCTGTTCTTTCGCAACCAGCCGGTGACGCCGACGCAGCAACGCGATTTCGCTCGCCAGTTCGGTGATCTGCATATCCACCCGATCTACCCCAACGTGCCGGAAACGCCGCAGATTCTGGTGCTGGATACCCACGCCGACAACCTGCCGGACAACGATAACTGGCATACCGATGTCACCTTCATCACCACGCCGCCGCTCGGCGCCGTACTCGCCGCGAAAACGCTGCCACCCACCGGCGGCGACACGCTCTGGGCCAGCGGCACCGCCGCATTCGATGCCCTCTCGCCCCGGCTGCAGGCGCTGCTCGAGGGCCTGACGGCCACGCACGATTTCGCCAAATCCTTTCCCGCCAGCCGCCACGCGATTTCGCAAGAGAGCCGCGCGCAATGGGAAGCGACGCGCGCCAAACACCCGCAGCTGTCGCACCCGGTGATCCGCACCCACCCGGTGACCGGACGCAAGGCGTTGTTCGTCAACGAAGGCTTCACGCTGCGCATCAACGAACTGCCGCCGCGCGAATCGGAGGCGCTGCTCGCCTTCCTCTACGCCCATGTCGCCCGCCCCGAATTCACCGTGCGTTGGCGCTGGCAGGTGAACGACGTGGCGTTCTGGGACAACCGCGTCACCCAACACTATGCCGTCGCCGATTACCTGCCCGAACGCCGCGTGATGCACCGCGCGACCATCCTGGGCGACACCCCTTTCTGACCCTGCCCGAGCCCACCCATGCCCTTGCTACGCCGCACCCTTATTGCTCTCAGCCTCGCCTTCGTCAGCACTCTTTCGGCCCATGCGGCCGACCTGCGCATCGGCCTCGCTGCCGACGTCTCCTCGCTCGATCCGCACTTCGTCAACATCGCACCCAATATCGCGCTGTCCTCCCACCTGTTCGAGGCGCTGACGAGCGTGGACCCCAACGGCAAGCTGCAGCCCGGCCTTGCCGTGAGCTGGAAGGCGATCGATCCGACCACTTGGGAATTCAAGCTGCGCCGTGGCGTGAAATTCCACGATGGCAACGAGCTGACGGCCGATGACGTGGTGTTCTCGCTCGATCGGCCCGCCACGCTGACCAACAGCCCCGGGCCCTTCACCAGCTACACCAAGCCCATCGTCGCCAAGGAAGCGGTCGATCGCTACACGGTGCGGCTCAAGACCGCCTCGCCCTACGGCCCGTTGCCGCTCGATCTCAACTCCATCTTCATCGTCTCGAAAAAGGCGGTGCAGAACGCGACAGCGGATGACTTCAACACCGGCAAGGCCATCGTGGGCACCGGTCCATTCAAGTTTGGAGGCTTCAAGCGCGGCGAAGCCATCGAGCTCGTGAAGAACCCACAGTACTGGGGCGAGAAGCCGGTCTGGGACAAGGTCACCTTCCGCATCCTCACGAGCGATGCGCCGCGCCTGGCTGCGCTTTTGGCCGGCGATGTCGATGCCATCGAGAACATCCCCACCGCCGATATCGCGCGGTTGAAGGCCAACCCCAAGTTCACGCTGGCGCAGCGCGCATCGTGGCGCACGCTGTTCTGGCATCTGGATCAGGCGCGCGATATCACCCCCTATGTGACCGACAAGGCGGGCAAGCCGCTGGCGAAGAATCCGCTCAAGGACGTGCGTGTGCGCCAGGCGTTGTCCAAAGCGATCAACCGCGATGCCTTGGTCGAGCGCACGCTCGAAGGCCTCGCAACGCCGGCGGCCAATATCGTCTCGCCGGGCATCTTGGGCCACGCCGAGAAGCTCAAGCCCGAAGCGTACGACCCGGAGGGCGCAAAGAAGCTGCTGGCCGCCGCGGGCTATCCGGACGGTTTCCGGCTGACGCTGCATGGCCCCAACAACCGCTACATCAACGACGAACAGGTGGTGCAGACGGTGGCACAGCTGCTGACCCGCGTTGGCATCGACGCCAAGGTGGAGACGCTGCCACTGTCGGCCTACTTCGGCAAGGCGCGCGCCGGCGAATACAGCGTGGCGCTGCTCGGCTGGGGCTCGCTGGCCGGTGATTTCGCGCTGCGCTCGCTCGTCGGCACCGTCAACCCGGATACCGGCTGGGGCAGCTGGAACTGGGGCAAATACAGCAACGCCAAGGTCGACCAGCTGGTCGCCGCTTCGCTCGCCGCCACCGAACCCGCGCAGCGCGAGCAGCTGGCCGAGGAGGCCGCGACGGTGGCGCTGAAGGATTACGCGGTGATCCCGCTTTATCACCAGTACGCCAGCTGGGCGGTGAAAAAGGGCATCCGCTACACGCCACGCATCGACGAGTTCACCTTCGCCTGGCAATTCAAGCCGGAGTAAGCCCAAGCGCGCGGATACGGCAGGTTATAGCGAGCAGGACGGCGCTGTCTGCGCGCAACACCTCGCCGTAATCGCGCCAGCATGTCCGACTCAAGGCGCAGCTGAATTCAACTGCGCCAACCATGCATGCGCGGCGCAAGTCGCCATGCAGAACGCCACCGGATTGACGAGCAATGAGCCATCCAGAACGATCGACCGAGCTTCGCCTTATGGCGCTGCGCGACCGTATCGACACACTCGATGCCCAGCTGATCGACCTGCTGGCTCGCCGCTTTGCGGTCACCCGCGAGGTGGGCGCGCTCAAGCTGCGCGAGCAGCTCCCCCCCATCGACCCGGCCCGCGAGGCCACGCAGACACTGCGGATACGCAATCTGGCGCTCTTGCATGGCATCGCCCCCGCGCTGGCCGAACAGGTGTTCAGGCTGGTGGTCGACGCCGTGGTCGAAGAGCACCGCAGTCTGCGGCAGGACGCAGAGGCCGGTTCTTGATCGCCCTGGTCCTGCGCCGCCTGCTGCAAAGCGCCTTGGTGTTGCTGGTAATGTCGCTGTTGGTGTTCGTCGCCGTCTACGCCATCGGCGACCCGATTGCGTTGCTGGTCGATCCACAAGCCGACCAGCACGACGTTGCGCGCGTGCGCGCCAGCCTGGGTCTGGATGCACCGTGGTGGGCGCAGTATGGGTATTTTCTCGTCGCCGCCGGCCGGGGCGATCTGGGGCAGTCCTTCATCCATGGCGAGCCGGCGATCCGGCTGGTGTTGGAGCGTATGCCCGCGACGCTGGAACTGGCCAGTGCCGCGCTACTGATTGCGCTCTTCGCCGGCGTGCCACTGGGGCTATGGGCGGGGCTGCGCCCGAATAGCATCTCAGCGCGGCTGGTCAACGGTCTCTCCTTGCTGGGCTTTTCGCTGCCGACGTTCTGGGTCGGCATGATGCTGATCATGCTGTTCGCCGTGGGCCTGGGATGGCTGCCCACCGGCGGGCGCGGGCCAACCGAGCCGGTCTTCGGGGTTCCGCTGTCGATCACCGGGATAGCGGGCTGGCGCCACCTGCTGTTGCCCGCGGCCACGCTGGCGCTGTTCAAGTGGTCCTTGCTGCTGCGGCTGACCGCGGGCGCAACGCGCGAGGCCATGCGGCAGGATTACGTGCGTTTTGCCCGCGCGCGTGGTCTATCGCCGGCCCGTATCGTCGGCGTGCATGTGCTCAAGAACATCCTGATCCCCATCGTCACGGTCTCCGGGCTGGAGTTCGGCTCGCTGATCGCCTTCGCTGTCGTGACAGAAACCGTGTTCGCCTGGCCCGGCATGGGCAAGCTGCTGATCGATTCCATCGCCGTGCTCGACCGGCCGGTGGTGGTGGCCTACCTCCTGATCACCGTGGCGCTGTTCGTCGCCATCAACCTGGTGGTCGACCTGCTCTACGCGCTGCTCGACCCACGCGTGCGCTTCGGAAGCACGGCATGAGCCGTAGCGGCTACGCGGCGCTGATCGCGCTGACGCTACTGGTCGGTGCCGCCCTCTTCGCTCCGTGGCTCGCGCCGCAGAACCCCTACGATCTTGCGGCGCTCGACGTGTTCGACGCGCGCCTGCCGCCGGGCAGCCCCGCCTACGCGGGCCAAATGCACTACTGGCTGGGGACGGACGCCCAGGGGCGCGACATGCTGTCGGCCATGCTCTACGGCCTGCGCATCAGCCTGGTGGTGGGCTTTGCCAGCACCGTCCTCGCGCTGCTGATCGGCATCGTGTTCGGCCTCATCGCCGCCTGGCGTGGTGGCTGGGTCGACGCGCTGGTGATGCGCATCGTCGACGTGCAACTGTCCTTCCCTGCCATCCTGCTGGCGCTGGTGTTGCTGGCCGTCACCGGGCCGGGCCTTGCGAAGATCGTGCTGGCGCTGGTCGCGGCGCAGTGGGCCTACTACGCCCGGGCGACGCGCGGCGTGGCGCTGGTCGAGCGCAACAAGGACTACATCGCCGCCGCCCGCCTGTTGCGACTGCCATCGTGGCGCGTGCTGGCCCATCACCTGCTACCCAACTGCCTGCCAACGCTCTTGGTGGTGGCCGCGCTGCAGCTGGCCGCCGCCATTTCGCTGGAGGCCACGCTGTCTTTTCTCGGCATCGGCCTGCCGGTGACCGAACCCTCGCTGGGGCTGTTGATCGCGAATGGCTTCCAGTACCTGCTGTCCGGCCGCTACTGGATCAGCGTGTTTCCCGGCGTGCTGCTGGTGCTGTTGCTGGTGAGTTGCAATGTGCTGGCCGACGCGCTACGCCGGCTGGCCGATCCGCGCGAGGCGGCACGGTGATGGTCCTGGCGGTCGACCATCTTTCGCTGCGCATTCCCGGCGCGCAGCGCACCGTCTATGCGGTCGACGACGTGAGCTTCGCCATCGCACCGGGCGAGGTGGTGGCGCTGGTCGGCGAATCGGGCTCGGGCAAGACGCTGACGGCGCTGGCGCTGGCCGGGCTCAACGAGGCCGCCGTGCAACGGGTGGGCGGCAGCATACGGTTGCAGGGCGAGGAGCTCACCGATCTGTCCGAGCGCGCCTTGCGCCGGCTGCGCGGCGCGGCGCTGTCCGTGGTATTCCAGGACCCGATGGCAACGCTGAACCCGGTGCTGACCGTCGGCACGCAACTTTCGGAAACCGTGCTGGCGCATCGCCGCGTAGGCCGGCAGGAGGCGCGGCGGCGGGCGGTGTCAGCGCTCCAGGCGGTCGGCCTGCCGGAGCCGGAACTGCGGCTGCGCGCCTACCCGCACCAGCTCTCGGGCGGCATGCGCCAGCGCGTGGCTATCGCCGCGGCGCTGATCAACGAACCCGCGCTGTTGATTGCCGACGAGGCCACCACCGCGCTCGACGCGACGCTACAGGCGCAGATCCTGGCGCTGGTGCGCGCCCACGGGCACGCGCACGGCACGGCGGTGCTGTGGGTGACCCACGATCTGGCGGTTGCCGCCGGTTTTGCCGATCGCGTGCTGGTGATGTACGGCGGGCAGTTGATCGAAACCGGTCCGGCCGATCGGGTGCTGCGACAGCCTGCGCACCCCTACACCGCGGCGCTGCTCGCTGCCATTCCATCACGCGCCGAGCCGGGCAGCGAACTTGCCACACTGCCCGGCCAGCCGCCGGACCTGGCGCCGCCCCCACCTGGCTGCCGCTTCCGGGAGCGTTGCCCGATCGCGCGTGCCGAGTGCGCAGCCGGGCCTGCGTTACATGCGCTGGGCGCAGAAAGGCAGGTGCGTTGCTTCTTTCCGCTGGTGACGTCATGAGCCCGCCGCTTTTCGCCGTTGATGAGCTGGGCTGCGATTTCACGCTGCCTGGCGGCCTGTCATGGCGGCGGCAATATGTCACCGCGCTTGATGCCGTCACGTTGTCGATCGCGGCAGGTGAAGCCTTGGGCGTGGTGGGGGAATCGGGCAGCGGCAAATCGACGCTGGCGCGCATCGCCACGGGCCTCTTGCCGGCCAGTCGCGGCACGCGCAGCTGGCTGGGTGCAGCCATGCCGCCCGGCCCGCATGCAGGCATCCAGATGGTGTTCCAGGATGCGGGCAGCGCGCTCAACCCACGGCTGCGCATCGGCAAGCAGATCGCCGAGGCACCGCTGCTGCATGGTCTCATCGATGGCAGGCCCGACGATTTCATCGCCGGAGAGCTCGAACGCGTCGGTCTCGCCGCCGAGTTTGCCCACCGCTACCCGCACCAGCTCTCGGGCGGTCAGCGCGCGCGCGTCGGCATCGCCCGCGCGCTCGCCTTGCGCCCGCAACTCTTGGTGTGCGACGAAGCGAGTGCGGCGCTCGACGTGGTGGTGCAGGCGCAGGTGCTGAACCTGCTGCAAAGCCTGCGGCGCGAGCTGGGCCTCGCACTGCTGTTCATCAGCCATGACCTCGGCGTGGTACGCCATGTGTGCGATCGCGTCGCGGTGATGCAGGCAGGCCAGGTGGTCGAGATTGAGCGTGCTGAAACGCTGTTCCAATCCCCCGCGCATCCCTACACCCGCAAGCTGCTGTCTGCGGTTCCCACACTGGGGTAGTTCGGATCGCGGTGAGCCTGCAGCGCGCAACCTTCAGGTCGCTTTGCCGCAGGCTCAACGGCGATGAGCGCTTTACAACCAGGGGTGGCGCGGCGGGAACACGCCGTTGAGGTGGTAATTGCCCACATGGTGGTACTTCCAGCGCACCGGGTCGTGCAGAGTGTGGGTACGCGCATTGCGCCAGTGGCGATCGAGGTTGAACTGCTGCAGCGTCGAGCGCGTGCCGGCGAGTTCGAACAACTTGCTGCCGGCGAGCACGGCGGTCTCGGTGCTCAGCACCTTGGCCTCGGCAACGGCGATCGACGCGGCGGCCACATTGGCCTCGGTCGGCTCGGCCTGCGCGAGGTCAATCGCTTCGCCCGCGCGGCGCAGCAGCGCATCGGTGGCATGCACGCGTATGGTCAGATCGCCAATTTCGCGGATGATCAGCGGGTCTTCGTAGCCGTGCTCGACCTCGCTATCGATCCACGGGCGGGTGTGCTGGCGCACGAAGGCGATCGTGTCGTTCAGCGCGGCGTGGGCGATGCCGGCATCGACCGCGGCCTGGATGATCTGTGCGATCGGGCCCATCACCGTCGGCCTGTCGAACGCCAGATGATGCGGCAGCACGTATTCGCTCGGCACGAAGATGTTCTCCAGCAGCGTGGTGCCGCTCGCGGTGGTGCGCTGGCCGAAGCTCGACCAGTCGTCGATCACCGTCAGGCCCTTGCTGCCCTTCTCCACGAAAGCGACCACCGTGTCGTCGTGCTCGTTCTTGGCAACGACCGGCACCCAGTCGGCGAGCAACGCGCCGCTGGAATAGAACTTCTTGCCCGATAGCACATAGCCGCCCTCGGTCGGCGTCAAGCGCGTCTGCACGTCGTTCACACTGCGGGTGCCGATCTCGGAAAACGCGTTGCCAAAGCGCACGCCATCGAGCACCAGCTTGAAGAAGTGCTGCTTCTGCCAGTCGCTGCCATCGAGCCGCAGCCCCTCGACCATATAGAGATGGTTCTGCGGGATCTGGCCGATGCTGGGGTCGGCCTCGGAGACAATCTTCACCACCTCGGCGAGCGTCACGTTCGAGACAAAGGCGCCGCCATACTCGCGGGGCACGGTGATGCCCCACAAGCCGCTTTGCGAGTAACGATCGAGCTCCGCGCGCGGCAGGCGGCGCTCGGCGTCGCGCTGGGCTGCTTCCTGGCGGAACTCCGCCGCCAGCTCGCGTGCAATGGCGATCGCCTCGGTGTCATTACGGATCACATGGGCTGCAGGCCGGGAAGTGGTGGCTGGCGCGCTGGCGTGGGCAAGCTCAGACATGAATGGTGCTCCTCTGGGAAGAATGCCGCAGCAAAGGTTGCGGTCTGCCCAGATAAATGCACACTTCATGCCACTGCCTCATCCAATTGATTCTAAAGAAAAAAACAAAATCATATCCCGGCGTGATGCGTGCGATTCGCAGCGCGTTGCTGCAGCGATGCTGCTCTATCAGCACTACTTGCCGCCGTCTCTCATCGCCATGCCCGGATTGCCATAAATTGCTGCCTGAGCAGCAACCCAGCAGCACGCTGCAGCGGGTGCAACATCCGCCCCCGCACCAAAAAACAATTTAACTATTTGATTAATATGTAAAAACATGATTGGCACGGTTAGTGCTCATAGATTGCCAGCAACTATCGGCATCCCGCCAAGAGGACACTATGAGCAAGAAACTGAACGTGGTCGCCGTGACCGGCAGCCTGCAACGCCCCTCACGCACGCTGGCCCTCACCGAGGCCATCCTGGCCCAGCTGGCCGAACGCATCGCGGTGGACATCAAACTGATCGAGCTTGGCGAGATCGGCCCGTCGCTCGCTGGCGCCTTGCGGCGCGACCAGTTGCCGGTGAGCGTGGCCGAGGACATCCGCGCCATCGAAACGGCCGATCTCCTGGTGGTGGCGACCCCCGTCTATCGCGCTTCCTACACCGGCCTCTTCAAGCATCTGTTCGACTTCGTCCACCACGAAGCACTGACCAATGTGCCGGTACTGCTCGCCGCCACCGGCGGGAGCGATCGACACGCCCTCGTCATCGACCACCAGCTGCGCCCGCTGTTCTCGTTCTTCCAGGCGCTGACGCTGCCGATCGGCGTTTATGGCGCCGAGCGCGACTTCAGCGACTACCGCGTGCATGACGCGGCCTTAGAGGCGCGCATCGCCCTGGCGGTGGAACGCGCGCTACCCCTGCTTTCCCATCGCGATGCGGCAGTTTCCGCCGCTGTCGCAGCCTGATCCCCAGCCTTCCACACACAGGAATCACCCCATGAGCCAGATCAAGTTCGCCTACTGGGTACCCAACGTCAGCGGCGGCCTCGTCGTCAGCAAGATCGAGCAGCGCACCGGCTGGGATATCGACTACAACCGCAAGCTCGCGCAACTGGCCGAAGCCAACGGCTTTGACTATGCGCTGAGCCAGATTCGCTTCACCGCCGGCTACGGCGCCGAGTTCCAGCACGAGCCCGTGGCGTTCTCGCACGCGCTGCTCGCCGCCACCACCACGCTCAAGGTGATCGCCGCCCTCTTGCCCGGCCCGTGGAACCCGGCCGTTGCCGCCAAGCAGATCGCCACCATCGACCAGCTCAGCGGCGGCCGCGTTGCGGTCAATATCGTTTCGGGCTGGTTCAAGGGCGAATTCCAGGCCATTGGCGAGCCGTGGCTTGAGCACGACGAGCGCTATCGCCGCTCGGAGGAATTCATCCGCGCGCTCAAGGGCATCTGGACCAGCGACAACTTCAGCTTCCGCGGCGACTTCTATCGCTTCACCGATTACACGCTCAAGCCCAAGCCGCTGCAGCAGCCGCACCCGGAAATCTTCCAGGGTGGCAGCTCGCGCGCCGCGCGCGACATGGCTGCACGCGTTTCCGACTGGTATTTCACCAACGGCAATACCGTCGAGGGCATCAAGGCGCAGATCGACGACATCCGCGCCAAAGCTGCAGCCAACAACCACAAGGTGAAGATCGGCGTGAACGCCTTCGTCATCGCTCGCGAAACCGAAGAGGAAGCGCGCGCGGTGCTGGCCGAGATCATCGAAAAGGCCGATCCGGAAGCCGTGAACGCCTTTGGCGACGCTGTAAAGCAGGCCGGCAAGGCCAGCCCCGAGGGCGAAGGCAACTGGGCCAAGTCCACTTTCGAGGATCTCGTGCAGTACAACGACGGCTTCAAGACCAATCTGATCGGCACGCCGCGTCAGATCGCCGAGCGCATCGTCGCACTGAAGGCGGTGGGCGTGGACCTGATCCTCACGGGCTTCCTGCACTACCACGAGGAAGTGGTCTACTTCGGCCAGAAGGTGCTGCCGCTGGTGCGCGAGCTGGAAGCGCAGCAGGTGGCGGAAGCCGTGGCGGCCTGACCCGCATGCGCCATACCGCCCCCACCACCCTGCCAGAGCAATTGCTCGTCCAGACGCGGCAACGCGGTGGCGAGATCGCCCTGCGCCACAAGCGGCTCGGCATCTGGCAGGCCCGCCGCTGGCGCGAACTGGCCGATGAAACGGCCCGCTTGGCGGGGGCGCTTGCCGCGGCCGGTTTCGGCGCAGGTGACGCGCTGGTGCTGCTGACGCAGCCGCGCCCGGAAGCGCTGCTGCTGTCGCTGGCCGCGCAATGGCTGGGCGGTGTGGCGGTGCCGCTGGACCCGGACCTGCCGGATGCCGCGCTGCAAGCGCTGCTGCAGCAACTCTCGCCGCACTACCTGTTCGTCGAGGACGAGGCGCAGTGGCGGCGAGTGGCCAGCGACGGCCAGCGGCTGGCCATCTACGGCGATGCACGGGGCCTCAATGGCATCGCGGGCTGGACCGCGTACACGGCACTCGGGGGCGGCCCCGCCCCGGCCGAACCACAGGCGCGCCCGACACAGCCGGCCTTTGCCTTCTACCGGGTGCAGGCGGATAGCGCCATCGAGCGCCAAGCCATCAGCCATGCCGAGCTATTGCAGGAAGGCCTGCGCCTCGTCAGCGCGGAAGGATTGACCCAGCATGAGGAAGCGCTGGCGGCCCGCGCGTTCGCCGCAGGCGGCCAGGCGCGCTACCTGCTCGCGCCCTGGTTACTGGCGGGGTTCCGCCTCAATTTCCCGGAAAGCACCGCCACGCGTGATCAGGATCGGCACGAGCTCGGCCCGACCTTGGTCGCCAGTACCCGCGAAACCTGGGGGCGGCTCGCCGATCAGGTGCAGCAGCGCCTGCCCCTGCCCGGCTCGCTGCGCCGCTGGCTGGTCGATGCCGCACTTGCGCCACCGCGCAGCTGGCATGGCCGGCTCTGGCACGGCATAGCCGGGCATTGGCTGGTACGCCGGCCGCTGCGTGACGTGCTGGGCCTCACCCGCACGCGGGTGCCGCTGCTGGTGGGCGAACCGCTGACAGAGCCGGCTGCCCGCCTGCTGGCGCAACTCGGCGTGGCGGTACGCGGCTGGCCGGACCCGGCGCAATGGCAGAGTGCAACGGACCCGGCAGTTCATGTCACCGGCTGGCAGGCGCCGGATTTCGGCGCGCTGCCGCAGCCCGGTTGAGAGATCAAACAAGATGACCGAGATTTCATCCCCACTGCTGCGCCTGGAAGGCATTTCGCTCTCGTTCAAGGGCGTGAAGGCGATCAGCGACATCAGCTTCGATGTGGCGCGTGGCCGCATCACCGCACTGATCGGCCCCAACGGTGCCGGCAAGAGCTCGCTGCTCAACGTGATCAACGGCGTGTATCGCCCGCAGGCCGGGCGCATCGTGTTCGACGGCGAAGTGCGCCAGCGCATGAACCCGCATCGCGCGGCGGTGCGCGGCATTGCCCGCACCTTCCAGAACATCGCCCTGTTCAAGGGCATGAGCGTGCTCGACAACGTGCTGACCGGCCGCAACCTCAAGCGCCGCAGCAGCTGGCTGGAGCAGGCGCTGCGCATCGGCCGCGCCCCAGCCGAGGACGATGCACAGCGTCGGCGCGCCGAAGAGGTGATCGCCTTCCTGCACCTGCAGCCATGGCGCCATACGCTGGTGAGTAAGCTGCCCTATGGCCTGCAAAAGCGCGTCGAACTGGCACGGGCCTTGGCGGCCGAGCCCAAGCTGCTGCTGCTCGACGAGCCCATGGCCGGGATGAACGCCGAGGAGAAACGCGAAATGAGCCGCTTCATTGCCGACGTCAACCGCGAGTTCGATACCACCGTGGTGCTGATCGAGCACGACATCGGCGTGGTGATGAATCTGTCCGATCACGTGGTGGTGCTCGACTACGGCCGCAAGATCGGCGACGGCCCGCCTGACGAGGTACGCCGCAACCCCGAGGTGATAGCCGCCTACCTCGGCACGCGCCACTAAGAGCCACTAACAAAACCCTCCTGGCTGCGTCGCGCTCACTTGCCGTACTGCTTGTACTGCCTGCGTTTCGCACTTCTTGCCAGGACCGCTTCGCTGGGTTTTGTTAGCGGCTCCAACTTAGCCGGTTTCACCCACACCGACCGCGTAACGCGGCCGGCAGGGCCCGGCTTGCCAGGAGCAACGCATGGATTTCTTTTTCGAAGTACTGACCGGCGGCCTGTTGGCCGGCGTGATGTACTCGCTTATCGCAATCGGCTTCGTGCTGATCTACAAGGCATCGGGCGTGTTCAATTTCGCCCAGGGCGCGATGGTGCTGTTCGCAGCGCTCACCTTCGTCAGCCTGGTCGAGCGCGGCGTGCCGTTCTGGGGCGCTTTCGCGTTGACGCTGGCCGCCATAGTGGCGCTGGCGCTCTTGATCGAGCGCGCAGTGCTGCGCCCGCTGGTGAATCGCTCGCCGATCACCCTCTTTATGGCCACGCTGGGCCTCTCCTACGTGATCGAAGGCGCGGCGCAGGCGCTGTGGGGTGCGCAGGTGCATGGGCTGGATCTCGGCATCGCCGACGAGCCGCTGGAGTTGGGCGGCATGCTGCTGTCGCAGTTCGACCTCTTTGCCGCCGGCACCGCCGCGCTGCTGGTGGCCCTGCTTTCTTTCTTGTTCAACCGCACCCGGCTCGGCCTGTCGCTGCGTGCCGTAGCCGACGATGCGCTCGGCGCGCTCGCCATCGGCATCCGCCTGCCGCGTATCTGGGCCGTGGTCTGGGCGGTGGCCGGTTTCGTCGGCCTGGTCGCGGGCCTGTTGTGGGGCGCCCGGCTGGGCGTGCAGTTCTCGCTGTCGCTGGTGGTGCTCAAAGCCTTGCCGGTGCTGATCATCGGCGGCTTCACTTCCATGACTGGCGCCATCGTCGGCGGGCTCATCGTCGGCGCCGGCGAAAAACTGGCCGAGGTCTATCTCGGGCCACTGGTGGGCGGCGGTATCGAGAACTGGTTCCCCTACGCGCTGGCACTGCTGTTCCTGCTGGTGCGCCCTGCCGGCCTCTTTGGCGAGCGCGCCATAGAACGGGTTTGACCCAACCAGACCAAGACATCGGAGCCAACCATGTTCTACACCGAAGCCGGCCAGTTCAGCAGCCACTACCGCACCGATCGCCGCCTGTTCCGTTTGCGGCAGGATCGTTATTCCCTCTACGCGCTGCTGCTGTTCGCGTTTGCCGTCGTCCCCTTCATCGGTTCGGACTACTGGCTGAACGCCATCCTCACCCCCTTCCTGGTGCTGTCGCTCGCCGGATTGGGGCTCAACCTGCTCACCGGCTACGCCGGGCAGCTCTCGCTGGGTTCGGCCGCCTTCATGGCCGTCGGCGCCTTCGCCACCTACAACCTGGAGCTGCGTGTGCCGGGCCTGCCGCTGCTCGGCAGCATCGTGCTCGGCGGCGTGTTCGCCGCGGCCGCCTCGGTGCTGTTCGGCCTGCCCAGCCTGCGCATCAAGGGTTTCTACCTGCTGGTGTCGACGCTGGCCGCGCAGTTCTTCGTGCAGTGGCTGTTCACCAAGGTGGGCTGGTTCTCCAACGACAACGCCTCCGGCGTGATCACTGCGCCACCGCTGGTGATTGCTGGCCACGATCTCTCCAACCCTGCCGGACGCTACCTGCTGACGCTGGGCTTCGTTGTCGCGCTCACGCTGCTGGCGCGCAACGTGGTGAAGAGCGAGCTCGGTCGCAACTGGATGGCCGTACGCGACATGGATACCGCTGCCGCCGTGATCGGCATCCCCCTGGCGCGCACCAAGCTGCTGGCGTTTGCCCTGAGCGGCTTCATCCTCGGCGTCGCGGGGGCGCTGTGGGCGTTCACTTATCTGGGCACCGTGGAGCCGCATGGGTTCGATCTCAGCCGCTCGTTCCAGGTGCTGTTCATCATCATCATCGGTGGCCTTGGCAGCATCGCCGGCAACTTTCTTGGCGCGGCCTTCATCGTGCTGCTGCCCATAGCCCTGTCTCTGGCCTCGGGCTTCATGCCCGCCGGCGTGATCGACGCGGGGCAGCTGGAGAACCTGCAGAAGATCGTGTTTGGCCTCCTCATCATCGGTTTTCTGATCAAGGAGCCCGAAGGCCTCGCCCGGCTCTGGCAACAGCTGCGAGAGCGGGCCCGCGTCTGGCCTTTGCGTTACTGAATGCGGTTACCCAACCCGAACCATTTCCCCCCAAGCATCAGCCGCGCCACAGCGGCAACCTCAACCACAGGGAGTATCACCATGAAGCAAACAACCTTCCGCCGCCTTGCGGCACTACTCGCCGCGGGCCTTCTGGCCAGCGGTGCCCACGCTGCCAACGAGCAGTATTTTCCGCTGCAAAGCTACCGCGTCGGCCCCTATGCCGCCGGCGGTACCGGCTTTTTCGGCGGTTTCATCGACTATCTGCAATACATCAACGCCAAGGGCGGGGTGAATGGCGTGAAGCTCACCTGGAGTGAGTGCGAGACCGAATACGTGGTCGAGAAAGGCGTCGAGTGCTATGAGCGGCTGAAGAAAGGCCTGAACGGCGCGCCATCGGCCGCCACCAACCCGCTGTCGGTGGGCATTGCCTACGCCACGCTCGATCGCTCCACCTCCGACAAGCTGCCGCTGATCACCATCAACCACGGCCGCACCGATTCCACCGACGGCAGCGTCTTCCCCTACGCATTCCCGCTGCAGCTCAACCCGCATTCCGAAGTCTCGGCGATCGTGAACTACATCGGCCAGAAATCGGGGGGCCTGGACAAGCTCAAGGGCAAGAAGATCGTCACGCTGTATCACGGCTCGCCCTACGGCAAGGAAACCAACCCGATCCTGGAACTCTTGGCCAAGAAATACGGTTTCGAGCTCACGCTGATCGAAGTGCCGCATCCGGGCAACGAGCAGCAATCGCAGTGGCTCAACATCCGCCGCAGCAAGCCCGATTGGGTGATTTTGCGCGGCTGGGGCGTGATGAACCCTGTGGCGCTCAAGACCGCCAAGAAGACTGGCTTCCCGGTCGATCACATCATCGGCAACATCTGGAGCAATTCCGAGGATGACGCCGCCCCCGCCGGCGACGCCGCCAAGGGCTACATCTCGATCACCACGCACCCGTCGGGCACGCAGTTCCCGGTGCTGCAGGACATCAAAAAGACGGTGGTCGACGCCGGCAAGGGCAACCTCGCCGATCCCAAGCGCTTTGGCAACGTCTACTACAACCTCGGCGTGGTCAACGGCATCCTCAACGTCGAGGCGGTGCGCCTGGCGCAGCAGAAGTTCGGCAAGAAGCCGCTCACCGGCGAGCAAGTGCGCTGGGGCTTCGAGCATCTGAACCTCGACGACAAGCGCCTGAAGGAGCTCGGCGCCTACGGCCTGGTGCAACCGCTGAAGCTCTCTTGCGCCGATCACGAAGGCGGCGGCGCGGTGCGTTTCCAGCAATGGGACGGCACCAAGTGGAACGTGGTCTCGGATTGGGTGCAGGCCGATCGCAAGCTGCTGCGCCCTATCATCGAGGAATCGTCGCACAAGTACGCCAAGGAGAAGGGCATCACCCCGCGCGATTGCAGCAAGGAGAGCTGAGCATCGGCTGATCGTTCTTTCCGGCAGCAAGGCGCCGGAAAAGATCGAAATCAAATGCTTGAGTTGTCCACGGCGGGTCGCGACACGGCCCGCCTTTTTCACCCCTGGAGCAAGACATGCCCCTGCTCGAACTGGAACAGATCGAAGTCATCTACGAGAACGTGATCCTCGCCGTGCGCGGCGTGTCGCTCTCGGTGGAGCAAGGCCAAATCGTGGCGCTGCTCGGTGCCAACGGCGCCGGCAAGAGCACCACGCTCAAGGCCATCTCTGGCCTGGTGCGCGCTGAGCGCGGCGAGGTGGTACGCGGCCGGGTGCGCCTCGCCGGCGAGGACATCACCGGTGCCGATCCGGCTAGGCTCGCCGCCGCTGGCCTCGTGCAGGTGCTCGAAGGCCGTCATTGTTTCGGCCACCTCACGGTCGAGGACAATCTGAGGACTGGCGCCTTCCTGCGGCGGCCGTCGCGTGGCGAGCTCTCGGCCGATCTCGAGCGCATCTATCAGCACTTTCCGCGGCTCAATACGCGCCGGCGCAGTCTGGCGGGCTACACCTCGGGCGGCGAGCAGCAGATGATCGCCATCGGCCGCGCGCTGATGGCCAAGCCGCGCCTGGTGCTGCTGGACGAACCATCGATGGGGTTGGCGCCGCAGATCGTCGAGGAAATCTTCGAGATCGTGCACGCGCTCAACCGCGACGAGGGCGTGAGCTTTCTGCTCGCCGAGCAAAACGCTGCCGTCGCGCTGCGCTATGCCGACTACGGCTACGTGCTGGAAAACGGCGTGATCGCGGCGCACGACAGCGCTGAGGCACTGGCCGCACATCAGGATCTGCACGCCTTCTACCTCGGCAGCGCCCAGGCCGCATAAAAAAACCGGGCGGCCTTTCGGCCGCCCGTTCCCATCAGGCCGCGGCCTGCAATACCCCTGTGTCTGACGCCTGCAATCGCAGCCGGTACGCCACGAGCGCCGCGATGCTGACGATGGGCAGGCCATGCCGCTTCGCGAAGCGGAACAGCGCCGGCCGGCGCGTCATGCTGCCGTCTTCATCGACAATCTCGCAGAGCACGCCGGCGGACGCACGCCCGGCCAACAGCGCCAGATCGAGCGCCGCCTCGGTGTGACCGCGACGCCGCACCACGCCGCCTTCGCGGTAACGCAGCGGGAACACATGGCCGGGGCGGGCGAAATCATCGGCGCCGATGCGAGGGTCGGCCAGCGCGCGCAGCGTGGCCGCCCGGTCGGCCGCGCTGATACCGGTGCTGGTGCCGTGGCGGTAATCGACGCTGACAGTGAACGCCGTACCGTGCGATTCGCTGTTCTCCACCACCATCAGCGGCAGGCGCAGCGCATCCAGCCGCTCGGGCGGCAAGGCCACGCACACCACGCCGCTGCTATGGCGCACCAGAAAGGCCATCTGCGCGGTGGTGATCGCATCGGCGGCGATGATGAGATCGCCCTCGTTCTCGCGATCGGTATCGTCGACCACCACCACGAAGCCGCCTGCGGCGATGGCGGCAATGGCGGTGTCGATGTCATCGAAACGCTCGTTCATGTCGGCCGCTCCGGTCATGAGTAGAACGACGGCTTAGGGTGGCGGGCATTGAGCCGCCAGTCGCCAAGCTCGCGCAGTTTGTAGTCAATGGGATCGTGCAGCGTGTGCACGCGCAGGTTGCGCCAGTAGCGATCGAAACGCAGCGCGGCGGTGGTGGCGCGCGCGCCGCACACTTCGAACATGCGGCTGGTGAGATCGAGACCCACGCGCCCGGCCGCCACCTTGGCCGTGGCTACCGCAACCGCCACTTCGCCACGCTCGGCCTCGGTGAGTGCCACATCGCGCGCCCAAGCGGCGTCGAACAGCGTGGCAGCGCGGTCGGTCAAGAGGCGCGCGCCTTCGAGGCCGACGTGGAATTCGCCGTAGTGCGCGAGGATGTAGAGATCCTCGCTCGCCGATTCGGCCGGCGAGGTATACCAACGCCGGGTCTGGGTGCGGGTGTAGTGCGTCGCCTCGGCGATGGCGCCTTCGGCCAGCCCCAGGTAGAGGTTGGCCAGCACCAGTTGCGCCAGCAGCGGACGCAGGCTGGCGAACGGTGTGGAGAGCGGGCCGGGATCGGACAGGATTTCGGCCTCCTCGACGCGCACCCCCTCGAAAGCAACGCTGCCGCTGTCAGTCTGGCGCTGGCCCATGTTGTCCCAATCCTGGAACACGGTGATGCCGCCGCGGCTGGTGGGCACGGCCGCGATCACCAGCTTGTCGGCACCGGGCTGGATGGCCGAGGCAATCAGCATGTCCGAATCGAGCGCGCCGGAGCAAAAGCTCTTGCGGCCGTTGAATTCGCGCCAGCCATCGTGCGGCGTGCTGACGGTGCGCTCGTCCAGTGGGTTGAGCGCATTGCCCCAGAACCAGCGCTGCCGCACAGTGGCCTCGAACCACGGTTGCCACTGCGCAGGCCGGCCGAACAAGCGGGTGGTGGCCAGCAGCAGGTGGTGGAAGGCGAACAAATGGGCGACCGAGCTATCGACCCGCGCGATCTCGCGGGCCACCGCCAGCGTCTCCTGCCAGCTGGCGCCATCGCCACCGTATGCTTCGGGCACCGACATCGCCAAGAGGCCGCTGGCGCGCAACAGATCGCGCTCGGCCTTGGGGCTGCCGCCGTCGCGATCACGCTGGGCGGCGGTGCGGGCAAAGCTGTCGCACAGCTCGCGCACGGTCAGCGCGCGGCGTTGCGCAGCATCGGGAACAGTAATCGGGGATACGGGCATCAAGCGGGCTCCTTCGCAACAACGGGCAGGATGTCGTTGGCGATCATTTCGCCGAACGGCCCCGTGAGGTTGGTCTGGCCGGCGACCTCGCGGTGCGCGATGGGCAACAGCGGGAACAGCAGTTCGGCCACCCGGTAGGCTTCTTCCAGGTGCGGGTAGCCCGAGAAGATGAAGGTCTCGATGCCGAGCTCGGCATATTCCTGCATCCGCGCCGCCACCTCCTCGGGGCTGCCGACGAGGGCGGTGCCCGCGCCGCCGCGCACCAGGCCGACGCCGGCCCACAGGTTGGGCGAGATTTCCAGCGCATCGCGCGAGCCGCCATGCAGCGCGGCCATGCGTTGCTGCCCCACCGAATCGAAGCGGGCAAAGGCCTGCTGCGCAGCGGCGATGGTGTCGTCGGTCACGTACTGGATCAGTTCCTCGGCGGCGCGCCAGGCCTCGGCACTCGTCTCGCGCACGATCACATGCAGCCGGATGCCGAATTTCACGGTGCGGCCAAGCTCAGCAGCGCGCTCGCGTACCGCGGCGATCTTCTGCGCCACGGCGGCCGGCGGCTCGCCCCAGGTGAGGTAGACATCGACCTGCTCGGCGGCCAGTTCCACGGCCGCGTCGGACGAGCCACCGAACCACAAGGGCGGGTATGGCCGCTGCACCGGCGGATACAGCGCCTTGGCGTTCTCGACGCGCAGGTGCTTGCCGCTGAAGTTCACCGTCTCGCCGGCGGCCACGCCGCGCCAGATGCGCAGGAATTCCTCCGTCACCTCGTAGCGCTCGGCATGGCTCAAAAAGCTGCCGTCGCCGTGCTGCTCGTCCGGGTCACCGCCGGTCACCACGTTGAGCAGCAGCCGCCCGCCGGAGAGCCGATCGAGCGTGGCCGCCATCCGTGCCGATACCGTCGGCGAGATGATGCCGGGGCGGATGGCGACCAGGAACTTGAGGCGCTCGGTCTGCGCGGCAAGCGACGAAGCCACCACCCAAGCATCCTCGCAGGACCGGCCGGTGGGTATCAGCACGCCCTCGAAGCCGAGTTCGTCCGCGGCCTGCGCCACTTGCCGCAGGTAAGCGTGATTGACCACGCGCGCACCCTGGCTCGTGCCGAGATAGCGGCTATCGCCGTGCGTGGGAAGAAACCAGAACAACTGCATGAAACACTCCTGAAGCGGGAATCAGGCGGCTATCCAGAGCAGGGAGCGTGCCAAGCCCGGCAGAACGGGCATTTGCAGGTAGCGGGACCGTGGCGCAGCTTCCAGCGTGCTGATACACCAGCAATCGCCTGCCGTTTCTGCTTCTCCAGCAGCAGACTTGGCCTGACTTGCGCTGCAATGCACTGGCCGCGCTGCGCGCCCAGCCCGCGCTCACTACGCGCAATGCGCGTATATCCACACATTCATTGGCTTATTGCTGATTTTTCACCAATTTCAGGCGCGCCAATGCTGCAACTGCCGCGGATTTCCTGACTACGCGGCATTGGCACGAAGCGTGCTCAAGCAGGTAGGTGCTGCCTGCGCAGCAATCATCGAGAAAACCCTTTGAACAGCCCGCACCTGCCGCCGTCCTACCTGCTCGATCCCGAGCGCACCCAGTCCGCCGAGGACATCGCCCGCCACTTGGCACTGGCCTTCGCCGCGACGGCGGCCGAGCGCGACCATCGTGGCGGTACGCCCAAGGCGGAGCGCGATGCGCTGCGCGCCAGCGGCCTGCTGCGCCTGGTCATTCCCAGCGAATTCGGCGGCGGTGGCAGCGATTGGCCAACCGTGATGCGTACGGTGCGCATCTTGGCGACCAGCGACAGCTCGGTGGCGCATGTCTATGCCTTTCACCACCTGATGCTGGCCACGGTGCGGCTGTTTTCCCGCCCCGAGCAGTGGCAGCCCTGGTATGAGCACACCGCCGCGCACGACTGGTTCTGGGGCAATGCGCTCAATCCGCTGGACGAGCGCACCATCGCGCGCCGCTTCAGTGGCTGGCGCGAGTTTTCCGGGCGCAAGAGCTTTTGCTCCGGCGCGCTCGACTCCGAGATGCTGATCGCCTCCGCGCTCGACCAGGAAACGCGCCAGTTGCTGGTCGCCGCCGTGCCGACGCTGCGCAGCGGCATTTCAGTGCATTCGGACTGGGACAACATTGGCCAGCGCCAGACCGACAGCGGAAGCGTCGATTTCGAGCGGGTGCGGGTGGAAGAACATGAAATCCTGGCCGACCCCGGCCCCCTGTCGACGCCGTTTTCCTGCCTGCGCCCACTGCTGGCGCAACTGATCCTGGCCAACATCTACCTCGGCATCGCCGAGGGCGCCTATGGCGACGCGCGGCACTACACGTTGAATGAGGCGCGTGCCTGGCACCGCGCCCAGGTCGATCAGCTGTGGCAGGACCCCTATGTGCTCAACCACTACGGCGAATTCTGGGCGGGTCTGGAAGGCGTGCGCTGCCTGATCGAGCGAGCGGCGGAGCACTTCGACGCCGCCTGGCAGCAAGACGAGGCGCTGAACGAGGCGGGCCGCGGCGAGGTGGCACTGGCCATTGCGGCGGCCAAGGTGGCCGCCACGCGCGTCGGCCTCGATGTGACCAGCCGCATGTTCGAGGTGACCGGTGCCCGCTCCACCCATGCCGGCCTGCGGCTCGATCGCCACTGGCGCAATTTGCGCACCCATACCCTGCACGACCCGGTCGACTACAAGCTGCGCGAACTGGGCGAATGGGCCTTGCTGCAACACTATCCGACACCGAGCTTCTACTCATGAATGCACGCTACCGCGACCACGACGGCGACGACGCGCCGCTGATCACCCTGCCGAACTCGCAGGCGCTGGCCACTTCGATCCGCGCCACCGCCCAGGTGTTCGACGATCCCAAATCGGTGGCGCTCTTGGGCCGGATCCGGCAGGTGGCGCCCAGCGAAGCCAATGTGCTGATCATCGGCGAGACCGGCACCGGCAAGGAGCTGATCGCCCGCCACGTGCACGCGCTCAGTCACCGCTCGAACGGGCCCTTCGTGGCAGTGAACTGCGGTGCGTTTTCCGAATCGCTGGTGGAAAGCGAACTGTTCGGCCACGAGAAAGGTGCTTTCACCGGCGCATTCTCGGCCAAGGCCGGCTGGTTCGAGGCGGCCAGCGGCGGCACGTTGTTTCTGGACGAGATCGGCGATCTGCCGATGAGCATCCAGGTGAAGCTGTTGCGCGTGCTGCAGGAGCGCGAAGTGGTGCGGCTGGGATCGCGCAAGGCGGTGCCGATCGATGTGCGCGTGATCGCCGCGACCAACGTGCGGCTGGAGGAAGCCGTGGCCGCCGGGCATTTCCGCGAGGATCTCTTTTACCGGCTGCGCGTGGTGAACCTGGAGCTCGCCGCGCTGCGCGAGAGGCCGGGCGACATCCTGCCGCTGGCGCGCTACTTCGTCGACGAATACCGGCGGCGCCTGGGTTACGGCAAGGTCAGCATCGCGGCCGATGCCGAGCACAAGCTGTTGCAACACCCGTGGCCTGGCAATATCCGCGAGCTGGAAAACGCCGTGCATCACGGCCTCCTGGTCTGCCGCAACCAGGTGCTGCGCAGCGACGATCTGCATTTGTCATCACTGCAGTTGCGACGCCCCAATGCCGCGCACAGTGCCCCGCTCGACGCGACTGCGCAGCTGGAGCAGGCGCTACTCGCGCTCTTTGAGGAAGATCGTGAGGCGCTGTTTGAACAGATCGAGGAAATGGTGATGCGCACCGCCTACCAACATTGCCACCGCAATCAGGTGCAGGCAGCCAAGCTGCTCGGCATCAGCCGCAATATCCTGCGGGCACGTCTGATCAAAAACGGCGAGATCGATGCCTTGCGCTGATAGCCTGGCCGCCATAGCAACAAAAAATTATTAAGACATAAATTCAAATTATTTTTTGAAATATAAACGACCCCATATAGTGGCCGCACGACCTCGTCGCCCCCCAAGACGAAACGCATAGGAAGTGCCGCCATGCCCCACACACTCCAGGACGTCGAGACCACGACGCCAGAACCCTCAGCACTACTCGAATCATCGCGCGCCGACGCGCGCGCCAACAATCTGGGCTACGCCGGCGGCATCAAGCCCGCTGATGCCTGGGCGCTGTTTTCCGCCGGTGCCGCCAAGCTGATCGATGTGCGCACCAGCGAAGAGCGCAAGTTCGTCGGCCATGTACCGGGCAGCGGCCACGTGGCGTGGCAGATCGGCGCAGCGCTGCAGCCCAATCCGCGCTTCACGCTGGAGCTGGGCAAGTTCGCCCGCAAGACCGACACCATTTTGCTGCTGTGCCGCAGCGGCAAGCGCTCGGCCGCCGCCGCCGAGGCGGCCAGCCGCGCCGGCTACACCAATGTGTTCAACGTGCTCGATGGCTTCGAAGGCGATCTCGACGCCGGGCAGCAGCGTGGCGCATCCAACGGCTGGCGCCATGCCGGCCTGCCCTGGGTGCAGGACTGACCCTACTCCGGAAATCGCACATGACCTTCACCCCTCCCATCCGCAGTGACCAGGACTGGTCCTGGGATCTGGACCAGGTGGTCACCGAGCTGCACGACGCACGCCGCCGCTGGCGGGCCAAGCATCAGCGCAGCTCCGCCTCGGGCGAGCGCGAATTCCCCTCGCGCGATGCTTTGCGCATCATCGTGCGCGACCTGTGCGGCGTGCTGTTCCCGATGCGACTGGGGCCGGTGGAGTTGCGCCAGCAGGACGAGGATTACTACGTCGGCTACACGCTGAACCAGTCGCTGAACGCGCTGCTCAAGCAGCTGCAGCTGGAACTGGGCCTGGTGCGTCCGCGCAACGCCGCAAGCGGCATCGCCGCCCAGGCGCAGGACATCGCCGGCCGCTTCGCCGCGGCCCTGCCCGCTCTGCGCGCGCTGATCGACACCGATATCGAAGCGGCCTACCGGGGCGACCCGGCCGCGCGCAGCGTCGACGAGGTGCTGCTGTGCTATCCGGGCGTGCACGCCATCATCCTGCACCGGCTTGCCCACGAGCTTTACCGGCTCGACGCGCCGCTGCTCGCGCGCATCATTGCCGAGATCGCGCATACCGAGACCGGCGTCGACATCCACCCGGGCGCGCAGATTGGCAGCGATTTCTTCATCGATCACGGCACCGGCGTGGTGATCGGCGAGACCGCCATCATTGGCCAGCGCGTGCGGCTCTACCAGGCGGTGACCCTTGGCGCCAAGCGCTTCGACTATGGCGATGATGGTTCGCTGCAGAAAGGCAACGCCCGCCATCCCATCGTCGAGGACGATGTGGTGATCTATGCCGGCGCCACCATCCTGGGTCGCATCACCATCGGCCAGGGCTCGGTCATCGGCGGCAATGTGTGGCTGACCCGCAGCGTGCAGGCCGGCAGCCATATCACCCAGGCCAACGCCGATACCCGCAGCGGAGTGCCCGCATGAATGCCGCCGCTCCGGTGCTCGGCCGCCAGTTCGGCCAGGTGATCCGCCGCTGGCGGCGCCAGCACCGTTGGTCGCAGGAGGCACTGGCCGAACGCGCCGATCTCAACCGCTCCTACTTGGGCGAAATCGAGCGTGGCGACGCCATGCCCTCGCTCGACACCGCGGCCAAGCTGGCCCGCGCACTCGGGGTCAAGCTCTCCGTGCTGATCGCGTTCTGCGAATAAACGCCGCCGCGGGCGACGCTAGTCTTCCTGTCTCGCAAGATCACGCGCTCCCCCTGTGCAGCTTCCGCCTGCGGCGGAGTCTTACGTCTAAAACAAAAAACAAACAGTTTGTCAGACTATTGAAATAAAAATTAGCCCACTTTGATGGCTATAGCATGTTGTGCCGTCATCCAGCTTTTTGGATATTTGCTTATAACTTTTCAGCTTTATTCCAACCACCCGCAGGAACCCACCATGACCGACCAAGACGTGCAACTGGCCCTGGGCGACAACGCCGCCCGCCAGTTAGCCAACGCCACCAAAACCGTAGCCCAGCTGTCGACGATTTCCCCACGCTGGCTGGTCCATCTACTGCAATGGCTGCCGGTCGAGGCCGGCATCTACCGGCTGAACCGGGTGAAGAACCCTACCGACGTGCGCGTCGGCTGCTCCCAGCGTGATGAGGCCGAACTGCCGCGCACCTTCGTCGATTACGACGAGGCGCCGCGCGAGCTGTTCCTGAACGCCGTCACCACCGTGCTCGATGTGCACACGCGCGTCTCGGATCTGTATTCCAGCCCGCACGACCAGATCAAGGAACAGCTGCGCCTGACGATCGAAACGATTAAGGAGCGCCAGGAATCCGAGCTGATCAACAACCCGGAATACGGTCTTCTGGCCAATGTGGCCGAATCGCAGCGCATTTCCACGCTGACGGGTGCACCGACGCCTGACGACATGGACGACCTGCTCACCCGCGTGTGGAAGGAACCGGGCTTCTTCCTCGCCCACCCGCTCGCCATTGCCGCCTTCGGCCGCGAGTGCACCCGCCGTGGCGTGCCGCCGCCCACCGTCAGCCTGTTCGGCGCGCAGTTCCTCACCTGGCGCGGCATTCCGCTGGTGCCGTCGGACAAGTTGCCCATCGTCGACGGCAAAACCAAGATCCTGCTGCTGCGCACCGGCGAGAAGCGCCAGGGCGTGGTCGGCCTGTTCCAGCCTGGCCTTGCCGGCGAACAGAGCCCCGGCCTGTCGGTGCGCTTCATGGGCATCAACCGCAATGCCATCGCGTCCTATCTGATTTCGCTGTATTGCTCGCTGGCCGTGCTCACCGACGATGCCCTGGCCGTGCTCGATGACGTGGAGATTGGCAAGTACCATGACTACCCAGACACCTACAAGTAATCTGCTGCTGCCCGCAGGGGCTGCGGCCGGCTTGCCGGGTGAAGGGGAGTTGTCCCGGCTGGCGAGCGAGCTGTTCGCGCTACTGCCGGGCCAGTCTGCGGCCACGCCAGCGCCGCAACGCGCCGCGCCGACGCTGGAACCGGCCAGTGCCAGCGCTCCAGTCGATGCCGGTCGTGCCGGCCAGCAAACGCTGGCCGTGCCGCAGGCGGCGGCCGCGCATCAGCCTGCGGTCGGTGGCGGCGCCCTGCCCGGCGCGCCGAGCACGCCGTATTACTTCCTCGGCGAAGCCGGCAGCGATCCGCTCGATGGCCTCGCCGCCCAGGCGCTGGGTGGCGATGCGCTGCGCGGCGGGCCGAACGGTCTGCCCGGCAACGACGCGCTGGCTGCGCTGGTGCTGGATATCGACTTCGGCCGACCCAGCACCACGCATGCACAGTTCGCACCGGCAGGCAGCTACTACTTCCTGACCCCCGATGGCTTGCAACGCGGCAGCGATGCCACCGCCCACCCGCAAGCGACACGGCCACCGTTCGATGTGAACGCGGTGCGGCGCGACTTTCCCATCCTGGCCGAGCGGGTCAATGGCAAGCCCTTGATCTGGCTGGACAATGCGGCAACCACGCAGAAGCCGCGCGCGGTGATCGAGCGCCTCTCAGAGTTCTACGAGCACGAGAACTCCAATATCCACCGTGCGGCACACGAGCTGGCCGCCCGTGCCACCGATGCCTACGAGGATGCACGGCAGACGGTTGCCCGCTTCATCGGCGCCCGCTCGCCCGAGGAGATCATCTTCGTGCGCGGCGCCACCGAGGCGATCAACCTGGTGGCGCAGACCTTCGGCAAGCAGCAGATCGGTGCCGGCGACGAGATCATCGTCTCGCACCTGGAACACCACGCCAACATCGTGCCCTGGCAACAGCTAGCGGCCGAGAAAGGCGCGAAGATCCGCGTGATTCCGGTCGACGACGACGGCCAGTTGCGGCTGGATGAATACCAGAAGCTCCTGAGCAGCCGTACCAAGCTCGTCGCGGTGACGCATGTGTCGAACGCGCTGGGCACGGTGACGCCGATCCAAGAGATCATCCAGCTTGCCCACGCGGCAGGCGCCAGGGTGCTGATCGATGGCGCGCAATCGGTGTCGCACCTGCGGGTGAACGTGGCCGCGCTCGATGCCGACTTCTTCGTGTTCTCCGGCCACAAGGTGTTCGCGCCGACCGGCATCGGCGTGGTCTACGGCAAGGCCGAGCTGCTGGAGACGCTGCCACCCTGGCAAGGCGGCGGCAACATGATCGCCGACGTCACGTTCGAGAAGACGGTGTTCCAGCCGGCCCCCATGCGTTTCGAGGCCGGCACCGGCAACATCGCCGACGCGGTGGGGTTGGGCGCTGCGCTCAAGTATGTGGAGCGGCTGGGGCTCGACAACATCGCAGCCTACGAGCACGGCCTGCTCGAATACGCCACAACGGGCCTCAAGACCATACCCGGCCTGCGGCTGATCGGCACGGCGCGCGAGAAGACCAGTGTGCTCTCCTTCGTGTTGCCGGGTTACCGCACCGAGGAAGTCGGCCATGCGCTGAACGAGGAAGGCATCGCCGTACGCTCCGGCCACCATTGCGCGCAGCCCATCCTGCGCCGCTTCGGGCTGGAAGCCACCGTGCGGCCGTCGCTGGCGTTCTACAACACCTGCACCGAGATCGACACGCTGGTGAACGTAGTAAGCCGCTTGGCGCACGCACGGCGCTGATCGTTTTTTGCACGCACTTGAGGCCGGCCCTGCGCCGGCCTTTTTCTTGTCGCCAAAAGCAGCAGGCTGCACAACGGACTGCTGCTTTCGGCGCACTTGATGGCGCGCACACCAGCAATATCGCGGCTTGCCGGCTGGAACGAAGCTTGCTCAAAGCACAGTTCCAATTCGCCAGCCCGCCGCCATGCCCCTCCTGCAACGCAACCGCCTCGCCCTGCGCCCGCTCACCCCGGTGATCGGCGCCGAAGTCAGCGGCTTCGACCTGCGCCAGCCGCTCGATGCCGATACCGTCGCCGAACTTCAGGCCGCGATCAATCGCTGGAAAGTGCTGTTCTTTCGCGACCAGCCCATCAGCGACGAAGACCAATTGCGCCTGGGCCGCTACTTCGGCGCGTTGACGCCGGCCCACCCCATCGCCGATGGCCTCGAGGCCCATCCGGAGATCTGGGAGCGTCATGCCAGCGAGTACAAGAAGCACCGGCCGGACCTTGGCATCCCCACCAGCAAGCCGCCGCGCGACTACAAGGGTTGGCACATCGACATCACCTTCGTCGCCAACCCCAACAGCTATTCCATCCTGCGCGGCATCGAGATTCCCGCCTACGGCGGCGACACGTTGTGGAGCAATCTGGTTGCCGCCTACGACGGGCTCTCGCCACGCATCCAGTCGCTGATCGACGGCCTGCAGGCGGTACATCGCACCGGCAGCTACGACGCTGGCAGCGGCCCGCGCGTACGGCGCGATGGCAAACCGGCCGGCCCCTTCGCCGCGCTGCACCCGCTGGTGCGCGTCCATCCCCACACCGGCGAGAAGGTGCTGTTCGTCAACCCGGGCACCACCAGCCACATTGTTGGCCTGCGCGAGCGTGAAAGCCAGGTGCTGCTCGATCTGCTCGCCGAGGAAGTCACCCGGCCCGAATATCAGGTGCGCTTCCACTGGAGTCCGCATGCGCTGGTGATCTGGGACAACCAGGCCACCGCGCACGCCGGCCCCATCGACTATGCCCACTTCGACGCGCCGCGCACCGTGCGCCGCATCACCGTGGCGGGCGAGTTGCCGGTGGGCCCGGATGGATTTCGCTCGCAGCCGCTGGAAGGCGAACTCTTTGGCGTGATCAGCTGATGCCCATCGCCGCCGTCGTTTTCGATCTTGACGACACCTTGCACGACAAGTCGGCCACGCTGCGCCTGTTCGCGCTGCAGCAGTACGACCGCTATACGCTGCGCCAGCATGGCGTGAACGAGCGCGACTGGCTGGCACGCTACGTGGCGTTGCATACAGAGCTGCTGCCCAAGCCCGCGGTATTCCTTGCGCTGGGCCAGGGCTTCGGCCTGCCGCCCGAGCTCGTCGACGCGCTCGCCACCGATTTCGATCGCCGCCTCGGCCTTCATGCCGTGCCGTTTCCCGGCGCACGCGAGCTCGTTCACGAGGCCAGGGCCGCCGGCGCGCTGACAGCGCTCTTGAGCAACGGCCGCGATGCCTTCCAGCGCAGCAAGCTCGCCGGTCTCGGCTTGGTATGTGCCTTCGATGTGATCTTGACCTCGGGCGCCGCCGGCATCAAGAAGCCCGCCACGACGCTGTTCGAGACCTTGTTCTGCCAGCTGGCCGCCTTGCGCCCGGGCCTGCGCCCGGCCGAAGTGGCGATGGTGGGCGACAGCCTGGCGCACGACATCCTGCCGGCGCGCGCTCTGGGCTGGACCACGCTGTGGAAATCGCCGCACACCGACCCCCATGCCGATTTCAGCAGCCCGCAGCTGCTGCAGATCCGCCATCACCTGATTGCCCTGATCCGCACCACCACCCCACAGGAGTACCGCTATGGCTGACTATCAACTGCAAGGCAAACGCGCCATCGTCACTGGCGGCAGCCGCGGCATAGGCCGCGTGATTGCCCGCACGCTGGCGCAGGAAGGCGTCGACGTGGTGATCTCCGCGCGCGGCCGCGAGGCGCTGGAACGCACCGCCCAGGAGCTCGCCGCCGAGACCGGCCGCCGCATCGTTCCTATCGTGGCCGATACCACCAGCAAGGCCGAGGTCGACGCGCTGGTGGCGCGCACCGTCGAAGCACTCGGTGGCGTCGATATCCTCGTCAATGCCGCTGCCCTGCCCGGCGGCATCTCCACCGCCACCGGCGTCGCTGAAATCGTCGATGACGATGTGCTGCTCGATATCGACGTGAAGGTGGTCGGCTACCTGCGCACCGCGCGCGCGGTGGCGCCGCTGCTGGTCGAACAAGGCTGGGGCCGCATCATCAACGTGGGCGGCCTTGCCATCTACAAGACCGGCCGGCCGGTCGCCACGCTGCGCAACGTGGGCGTGGCCGCCATCACCAAGAACTTGGCGGACGAGCTCGGACCCAAGGGCGTCAACGTCGTCGCCGTGCACCCAGGTGCCACCCGCACCGAGCGCACCACCGCGGAAACCGAAGCATTTGGCGCCAAAAACAGCAGCCTGGGCCGGATCGTCGACGCCAGCGAAGTCGCAGCGGTGATCGCCTTCCTCGCTTCGCCGTTATCGGTCGCCATCAACGGCGATGCCATCCCGGTGGGCGGCGGCTTGCCTGGTGCCATCCATTACTGAAAGCCCACACCGTGGGAAGGGCAAGGAGCCGCCTTGGCTGACGTACTCGGCGGCTGCCTGTGTGGCGCCATCCGCTACCGCATTGCAGGGCCATAATGCCCTGCCAACGACTGCCATCGTGCCGACCGGGCGCCGGGTGATGGGTGATGGGCAGTGCATTCAACATCGGCGTGCGTGTGGAGGCCGGCAACTTAGTGTTGGGTGCCTGACAGCAGTGTCGCCAGGCGTCGCCATTGCGCAGCAGTGAGTGCGTATCGGGTAGGAATTCGCGCAATCCGGCATGCGAGGATTGCCCTCGGTGGCGGCTGAATTCAACATCAGATGGCGCCCGGCACGGACTCCGTCATAGTCGCATGATCGTCAACAGTCCACGCTCGAACGAACCATACCGTACGTGGAAAAAGTAATTGGCTCTCGGGCTAAACAGGAAAAAAATGAGGGCGAATAGAAAAACCATGCCCGGAAGCAGGATTGCCTTGATCGGCGATATCGCCAGGCCTATCAGCAATCCGATGATGCTTGCGATGACGCAAAGCTGTCTTGCCCAGTTGCGCCCTTTAAGCATGGCAACGCCCGAAACCATCATGAGCAACAAGCTTGCCGCAGTGATGGCGTACTGTACGGGCATCGGCATTGGGCTTCTTCGCATTTGCTCGATCAGTGCGGGGTCATTCATCGCCAATACGGTCGATGCTGCCAATATCGCTCCAAACGTGATGAGCGCCCAAGCAATGATGGTCACGGATAACGGTCGCCTATTCATTTCCATACTCCTGTCCAGGGGAACTGGCTGGCAAGAAGATCATCGCACTGTGCACAGCGTGTGCGATGCGCTTCTCACCAGCCTGTTAGAACCGTCTATCAATTCCGCACCCGCCCATCGGCGTTAGCGGCACGCCTAGTTGAAATAAACCGACAGCGGCCCGGCCCACAGGCTCGGCACGTCTTCAACCTTGGTGCCCGGCATCGGGTATGCCTGATACATGCGGGATTCACCGTTGTCCGTTCCCACGGTGGGAAACAACAGGTGCTGCGAATAATCCAGCTTCATCAATTCGACCGTGCCATTCGATTGCACGGTATAGCTTTGCCCCGCCGCCACGGTGATCGGGCTACCCAGCGTGCATTTACGGAACCCATAGCCCGGTGGCGTGATGCAGCTCGACTGCGCGCCGGTGGAGGTATTACGCAGCGTCAGCATGCCCACATTGGTGCCCGAGGCCGTAAAGCCGCCCACCTCGGTGAAGGTTCGCGCGTAGCGCGCGTTGGAAAAGGTTGCGGTACAACCCACACAATCAACGCTGTAGGCGTAATACGGCTGTCCGGCGAGGCGCGTGCCATTGCTCAAGCGGTAGCCGTATTGCGGCATCCGTGTTGCCGGGTGGGCCTGATCGTGGTCGTTCATATACGAGCGGTATTGGCCGTTGTTGGAGCCGTATTGCCAGGTATTGCCGTTGTCGGTGGACCAGGCCACATGCTCGCGCGGGTCGAGCGACAGCAGCGCGCCCGGCGCATTGGCGTTCAATTCGTTGCGTGCGTGCGGGCCCGCGAGGCTGGTGTCGGCCAACGGCATGTTGAATGAGAAGAAATTGGTAGCAGGGCTCGCGTGTGCGTTGCTCACGATCAAGCCATACATGGTGCCCGCTTGCAGCGTGGCTGGCGTGTTGACCCACACCAGCACCGGTTTTGCGCCGTTCACTTCACTCTTGGCCTGGTTGAAACGGGTGCAAGCATTGATGGTTTCGCTGGCTATCGTTGCACCGGGCAGGCCCGTTGCGGCATTGATCTGAACCAGGCTGGCTCGCAATTGGCCACCATCGCCGTCGCCATAGCCAGCAGCAGCCGGATCGTCGCAATCCGCGCCGCGTAATTTAAAGCCGAAGTAGAAGCGGTCGATGCTGATGGTGCTTGCCGGCACAAAGCGCAACAACGCTCGATACCCGGCGGCTTTCATGGGCGAATCGTTGACGTTTTCAATGCCAATTGGAATCGCCGCAGCTCGGCCACCGCTTACTGGCACTGCCGTTGGGGTGAGAATCGGTACCGGGGTCGCCGTCGGCTTCGGCGTTGGAACCGGGGTTACCGTCGGCTTGGGCGTCGGTACTGGTGTTATCGTCGGTTTGGGAGTCGGAAGCGGGGTCACCGTTGGCTTCGGTGTTGGAACGGGAATCGATGTGGGCTTGGGAGTGGGAACGGGTGCTCCGGTGGGCTTCGGCGTTGGTGTTGGCGTCGCGGCACCACACACATCGCCAGCCATCCAGGGTTGACCACTACCCGCACCACCATGGTTACTGGCTGGGTTTTGGCTCCGTGTCCAATATGCGGCGGTGTAATTGCGGCCGCCATAACTCGCGCTGTCGCCGCCCCAATAGACCTTGTTGTCATCCCACGCCGGCTTGCAGGCTACGGCCGCCGCGTTTGCGGGGGCATGGCTGATTGCCATGATTGCTGCAGCCAGAGCGATCATTCCGCCGCTTTGCTTGAGTTTGTTCATCACATCTCTCCGTCCATGATTTAATTGGCTTTCTAATCAAGAAAGCGCTTTCAGTTGTGTTGGCGATCATAGGCTTGCTGCTTCGTCGCGATAAAGCGGCGCCGACTATAGCGCAAGATCTGATGCCAAACGGTCGCATGTATTTGCGAAACGAGCCCGGCGATCGTGTTGAACCCGCTCAATGCTGTTCGAACTGATTCCCCCCGTGGCCTGTATTTGTCGACTGCTATCGCTGCGCACAAGCGGAGTAAATACTCCCCGTATCGGCGCGGAGCGCCTCGCACAGGCTACGCGCCGGATCGCTTGCCCCACGCCCTGCCTTGACGCTATCGGGAGGCCATCGCGTAGCGTTGACTGCCTACCAGCTGTTGCGCTTTGCGCACAACAGCGCAAATACCTCTCGGATTTGACCACCGCCACCCGCAACGGGCCCGCTGTCATCGCGGTGCAGCGCGTGGCATGCGTCTTGCTCGATGCCCATCTTCATCAGAGCGGAATGTCACGCATGGGTAACGCCGTGGAAGGCAAAGCCGGGGCCATACGCTATCGCGAGGCCTGTGCCGAGGATGGGACAGCCATCGGCCTGCTGCATACCCAGTGCTGGCTGGGCTACTCGCCAGATAGGGAATTGGCCAATACCATCGTTTCCGAGCGGCTGGCCATCTGGCGACAACGCTGCACCCGGCACGATCCAGCGATGCGCCTGCTGCTGGCAGAGTCAGGGGACGAGCTCGTCGGCTTTGCCTGCGCACTGGCCCGGCGCGATCCAGAGTTCGGCAGCCTGCTCGACAACCTGCATGTGGCCAAGGCCTGGCAGATGCAAGGTATAGGCAGCGCCTTGCTACGCGAGGTCGTCACTTGGTCGGCTGAGCTGACACCATACGACGGACTCTACCTGTGGCTGCTGCCGATCAACCGCGCCGCACAAACGTTCTACCTGCGACGGGGCGCCCGCGAGTTGCAAGCTGCAGATGCACTCGCAGCCGGGCATACGTCGATGTTACGTTATGGCTGGCGCCGGCCAGCCTCGCTGCTTGTCAAGGATTGTTGAGGGCGCCACAGCTCGACATCATTCTCGTCGCGGTCATGGGGGCCGCTTCCCGGCAGGGCGACACGCTGTACGGCGGCGGCAGCGCCGAGATTTATGCCCCGGCCTTGCCCTTGGCTAGCCAGTTGGTGCTGACCGAAATTCAGCGGGACTTCATCGGCGATGCCTGCTTCCCTGCGATCGATCCGGTGCAGTTCACCTGCTTGCAGCGCGAGGATGTGACGGCCAGCATTCCCTACCACCTAGCTCGCTATCAACGCATCGCCCCGGTATCTGGTGAACAAGACTGAACGGCACTCAGGCCCGCGCCCAGATCCGCAGCCTGAACGCGCCGCGCCATTGCGCCAACACGATGCCGACCAGCATCAGTGCAATGCCGCCCACCTGGTGCCAGCCCAGACGCTCGCCAAGGATGGGCAGGGCGAACAGCGCACTGAACACCACGCCGCAGGCGGAAAACACGGCCGCCTCGTAGGAGCGCAGCGTGCGCAGCAAGTGCTGGTACACGCTCTGGCCGAAGGCGATGCCCACCACCGCGTAAAGTGCGATCACCAGCAGGTGCTCGCGCTCGAGCGCGGGCAGGCCATTGCTCGTCCACGCGCCGTGCACGATCACCGGCAGCCCGCCCAGCCACAGCGTAAGCAGGGTCAGCTGAGCCGCCGGCACGCGCTCGCCAACGCGCAAGGCAAGCTTGCGCACCAGGATGTTGTTCAACGCCAAAAGCACGATGCCGATCACCAGCAGGCTCGCGCCGTAGAGTTCACCCGGTGGCGGCGCGCTGCGAAAGAACACGCTGACCCCGGCCAGTGCCACCAGCGCACCGACCAATTGCCACAGCGACGGGTGCTCGCGCAGCAGCAATACCGACAACACCATGGTGGCGATGCCGACGAAGTTCACCAGATAAGCATGCGTGGTGGCCGGCAGGTAATAGAGGCCGATCAGGAACAACAGACGCCAACCCAGAAAGGTGTTGATGCCGATGGCGGCCACATAGGCCCAGCTGCGGGCATCGAGTTGGGAGACGCGCAGCGTACCCGCGCGTACAAGCTGGTAGAGCGTAAGCGCAGCCAGGGCCACCGCCAGTTGCAACCAGTAGAAGGTGTGGGCCGGCACCGCGCGCAGCACGCCCTTGCTCAGCACCACCATCAGCGAGCCGGACAGGATGAGCAGCAACAGCTGCAGGATGGCGACGAGGCGCGGCGGCATGGCGGGTTCCGGCAAAAGGCGTCATGACAGCAAGGGCCATGCCAGCGCCCAAGCCGCGTCCCGCCATCCGCTTGCCGTGCCGCGCTGTTTGAATCTGCGCAACGGCCGTTCAATTTGCTGCGTTTTCAGCAGCCGGCTGCCAGCCGCCGCCCAGCGCACGGATCAGCTGCACGGTGCTCACCAGCTGCTGGCCATGCAGTTGCGCCAACTGGCGCCGGTTGTTGAGCACGGCCTGGCTTGCCGTCACCACTTCCAGGTAGGACGCCACGCCCCCACGGTAGCGGTCGGTGGCGATCGCCAGCGTGCGCTCGGCGCTCACCGTCGCGGCGCCGGCGTGCTGCCGGGCCTGGTCGTAGGCAACGAGCGAGGCGGCGCTATCTTCAACTTCTTGCATCGCGCGCAGCACGGTCAGCCGGTACAGCGCGCTCGCCCCTTGGTGCTGGGCCTGGGCGGCGTCGACCCGCGCCGCGTTGCGGCCACCATCGACCACCGAGTACGCGAGACCGGCCCCCAGCGACCACAACACGCTGGGTGCCGAAACCAGTGACGACAGCTCGCTGCTGTCCCAGCCGCCGATGGCGCTGAGGCGCAGGCTGGGAAAGCGCGCGGCGCTCGCCACACCGATCAGCGCATTCGCGGCGGCCACCTGCCGTTCGGCCGCTGCGATATCGGGGCGACGCTGCAACAGCGTGGCCGGCACGCCCAGCGGCAAGGTCGGCACGGCAACCGGGCCATCGAGCGACAATGGCCGCGGCGGCGGCTGAAATAGCGGTGCGGGCGTGCCGATTAGCGTGGCGAGCGCGTGTTCCAGCAGCTTGCGCTGGCGCTCGGCGAGGTCGAACTGGGTGAGCGTGGCTTCGCGCTGCGCCTGTTGCTGCGCCAGTTCCAGCCCGGATGCCGTGCCCTCCTCGTAACGCGCCTGGAGCACATCGACCGCCCGTTGCTGGAAGGCCAGCCCCTGGCGCAGCACGTCGAGCTCGGCATCGAGCGCGCGCAGGCTGAACCAGCTGCCGGCCACCTCGGCGGTCACCAGCAGTCGCACGTTTTCCGCATCGGCCTCGGCCTGGCCGCGATTGGCGTTGGCCGCCTCGATCTCGCGCGCCACGCGGCCGAACAGGTCGACTTCGTAGCCAACAGCGGCAAGCAGCGAAAAATCGTTCTGCACGGTGGAGGTGGACTGGCTGTCGTAACTGCTGCCTGGTCGGTTGGCGGAGGTCTTCTGCCGCACGCCGCGGGCGTTCAGGTCCAGCGTCGGCCAGCGACCAGCCTCTGCTGCGCGTACGCCAGCACGGGCCTGGGCCAAGCGCGCAGCGGCAAGCTGCAGGTTCTGGTTGGCGTCGAGCGCCTGCCGCTGCAGCGCGTTGAGTTCCGTATCGCCGAACACGGTCCACCACTCGCCCTTGGGCTGGGCATCCGCCGGCTCGCCCTGCTGCCACGGCAGGCTGGCCTGCCAGGCTGGCACCTCGGCCAGTTGCGGGCGCACGTAGTCCGGGCCGGCGGCGCAGCCGGCCAAGGCCAGCGCCGCAACCAGCGGGATAACCCACCGCATCACGAGCGCGCCTCCTTGCCGGGCTTGCTGCCAGCCTTGCCAGCCTTGTCGCCCTTGCCCCCTTTTTCGCCATCACGCGCCGGTGGCACCCAGGCCACGGTGCGTACCTTGTCGCCGGCCTGCAGCGCATCGGGTGGATTCACCACCACCTGCTCGCCGCGTTGCAGGCCGCCCTGCACCTCGGCCGCCTTGCCGAAATCTCGCCCCAGTCGCACCGATCTGTCCTCGATGCGGCCATCGCGGCCTACCACGGCCACGCTCACGCCATCCGCGCCGAAGCGCAGCGTATTGATCGGCAGCACCTGCGGTTTTCTGGCGCCGTCGAGTTCCAGCTTCACTTCGGCGTAGGCGCCAGGCAGCAGCTTGCCCTGCGGGTTGGGCACGGCCACTTCGACCAGCATGCCGCGGCTGCCTGGATCGATGGCGCCGGCGCTGCGCACCACCTTGGCAACGTAGGGCTTGCCCGGCCAATCCGGCGCCTGCACGGTGACCGCTTGGCCAATCTCGATGGCCGGCGCCAGCGCTTGTGGCACCGATACCTGGATGCGCAGCGGGTCGGTCTGCGCCAGCGCGAATAGCTCGCGCCCGGTGCCGGCGGCGACCAGCGTGCCGACGTCCACATTGCGGCGGACCACGATGCCATCGAACGGCGCGCGCAGCTCGCGGAATGATCGCAGCCGCTCCAGCCTGGCCACGTTGGCATCGGCTGCGGCCAGATCGGCCCGTGCCTGGCGCAGCGCGGTGCTGCGCTCGTCCAGTTCCTGCTGCGATACGGCATCGCGCTCACGCAGGCCCTGCCAGCGCGCGAGCGACGATACTGCCAGCAGCAGCCGGGCATTGATCTGCTCGCGCGCCGCCCGCACCTGGCCCAGCTCCTGGTCAAGCTCGGGCGTGTCGATCTCGGCCAGCAGATCGCCCGCCTCTACGCGTTCGCCCAAGTCCTTGTGCCAGGCCTTGAGATAGCCGTTGGTGCGGGCATGGATCACCGCCTCGTCGCGGCCGCGCAGCGTGCCGGCCAGCGTCAGCGTGCGCTGCGCCTCGCCCGGCTTCAGCGTGGTCACCTGCACCGTGCGTTCGGCAGCGCTGCGGGTAGTAGCGGCCAGCCGGTCGGCCGATTGCTCGTTGCTGATGGCGCGGGCCACGCCGCCGCCGAGCAGCAGCGCCAGCAGCAGCAAGGCCAGCTTGCGGGCGCGCCGCACGGTGTGCGAGGCATGGTGGGCGGTATCGAGCGCGGGGCGCGTGGTGTCGTTCATCTTGGATTCATCCGGGTTCATGCGCCCAAGGGGTGGGCGGAGAGGGGCAGAGTTGCGTCGGCGTGGCGGGCGCGGGCCTGCAGGCGGCGGTGCACGCCAGCGAACACCAGCGGCACGAAGAGCAGCGTGGACGCGGTGGCGAACAGCAGGCCGCCGATCACCGCACGGCCCAGCGGCGCGTTCTGCTCACCGCCTTCACCCAGGCCGATGGCCATGGGCAGCATGCCGACGATCATGGCGCAGGCCGTCATCAGCACCGGGCGCAAACGGGTGGTGCCGGCTTCCAGCGCGGCATGCACCGGTGGCACGCCGGCCGCCAGCCTCTCGCGAGCGAACGACACCAGCAGGATGGCGTTGGCCGTGGCGACCCCCACCGTCATGATCGCGCCGGTCAGCGCCGGAACCGACAGCGGCGTGCCGGTAAGGAACAGCATCCAGGCGATGCCGGCGAGCGCTGCAGGCAAGGCGGTGATGATGATCAGCGGGTCAATCCACGACTGGAAATTCACCACGATCAACAGGTAGACCAGCACGATGGCAACGGCCAGCCCCAGCAGCAGGCCGCGATACGATGTCTGCATGGTGCTGACCTGGCCGCGCACCTTGAGCTCGGTGCCCTTGGGCAGGTCGGCCCGCACCGCGTCCAGTAGCGGTTCGATATCGGCGTAGACGGCCGCGAGGTCCCTGCCCTGCACACCCACGAACAGGTCGATCACCGGCGTGAAGTCGTAGCGCGACAGCACCGAGTGCTGCGCGTTTGGCGCCAGCGTGGCGAGGTTGCCCAGCAGCTGCTGCGTATCGCCGCTGCCGATCGGCAGCTGCATCAGCCCCGAGATCGAATCGAGCTCGTGCTGGCGCTGCTGCACCGCCACGCTGTAGGTGCTGCCGTTCTGCGGGTTCAGCCAGTAAGTGGGCGCCGTCTGAAAGCTGGACGACAGAGGGATCATGATGTTCTGCGCCACATCGCGCATGGAAAGGCCGGCGTGCTGCAGCCGGGTGCGATCGACCTCCAGCGCCAGCACCGGGCGGTTGATGCGCTGGTAGATCACCGCGTCGACCGCGCCCGGTACCTGGCGCACCTGGCCCAGCAGCTTGCTGGCGATGGCATGGTTCTCTGCGATCTTGTTGCCGATCAGCTGGATGTTGATCGGCGCCGGCAGGCCGAAATTGAGCGTCTGGCTCACCATGTCCGCCGGCTGGAAATAGAACTCCACATCGGGAAAACGGCGCGGCAGCTCGGCGCGCAGCGCGGCCATGTAATCGGCGGTGCCGCGGCTTTTATCCGGCACCAGCGAAATCAGGATTTCGGCGTCGGACGCATCGATGGTGCCGGAGTTGTTGTAGACGGTGTTGATCGGCGTATATGGCCCGCCGATGTTGTCGAGCACGGTCTTGATCTCGGCGGGCGGAATCTGGCGGCGGATCTCGCGCTCGATACGATCGATCAGCGGCGGCATCTCCTCCAGCCGGGTGCCGGCCGGTGCGCGCACGTGCAACCGCAACTGGCCGGCATCGACCACCGGGAAGAAATCACGGCCCAGCGCCAGGTAAAGAGCGGACGAGAGCAGACAAAAGCCCAGCAGTACCGCTCCGACGCTGCGCCTATGGTGCAGCACGGCGGCGAGCACTGTGGCGTAGCCCCCGCGCAGCCGCTCGAAGGCCGCGTCGAACCCCTGGTGGATGCGCCGCCAGCGCCCCGGCTCGGTGGCGACGCGATCATGCCGCGCCAGCAACAGCGCCAGCGTCGGCACCAGCGTGCGCGACAGCACCCACGAAGCCAGCATGGCGAACACCACCGCGAGGGCAAGCGGCACGAACAGGAAGCGCGCCACGCCGCTCAGGAAGAACATCGGCACGAACACGATGCAGATGCACAGCGTGGCGACAAAGGTCGGCGTGGCGATCTCGGCCGCGCCATCGCGGATCGCGCTGAACGCATCCTTGCCCAGGTGCTGGTGGCGCTCGATGTTCTCGATGGTGACGGTGGCGTCGTCCACCAGGATGCCGACGGCCAGCGCCAGCCCGCCCAGCGTCATCAGGTTGATGGTCTGGCCAGCAACATGCAGCAGCGCCAGCGACGACAAAATGGACAACGGGATCGACAGCGCGATGATGACGGTGCTGCGCCAATTGCCGAGGAACAGCAAAATCATCAGCGCGGTGAGCGCCGCCGCGATCAGCGCCTCGATCACCACCGAGCGCACGGCCGCCTTCACGAACAGCGACTGGTCGAACAGCGTGGTGAGCTTGAGATCGTCCGGCAGCGACTTGGCCGCCTCCGGCAACACCTTGAGCGCGTTCTCGACGATATCGAGCGTCGAGGCGCCGCCGTTCTTCAGCAGCGTGACCAGCACGCCGCGCTCGCCATCCTGGCGCACGATATTGGTCGGTGGGCCGTAGCCGTCGCGTACCTGTGCCACATCGCGCACATAGGTGGTGGCGCCGTTCACCGTGCGGATGGGAATGTCGCCGATCTGGGCGATGGTGCGCGGCGAGCCGTTCAGCGCCACGTTGTACTCGGTCTCGGCGATCTTTACCGTGCCGGTAGGCAGGATCAGGTTCTGCGCGCCGATGGCGTTGACCACATCGACCGGGCTCAGCCCGCGCGCCTTGAGCGCGCTAGTATCGAGGTCGACCGCGATCAGCCGCGACTTGCCACCATAAGGTGCCGGCACCGCCACGCCAGGGATGGTGATGAGCTTGGGCCGCAGCGTGGTGAACGCCAGATCGGACAACTCGGTGTCGGACAGCGTATTGCTGCCCAGGCCTACCTGCAGGATGGGCAGGCTGGACGCGGTGTACTTGATGACGATGGGCGGCGTGATGCCGGCCGGCAACGAGCGCATCGACCAGTTGGTGCTGGCAACGATCTGCGTCAACGCGGTGGCGATGTCGGTGCCCGGCTGGAAGAACACCTTGGTCATGCCGATGCCGCCGAGCGACTGCGATTCGACATGCTC
This sequence comes from Chitinolyticbacter albus, assembly GCF_024437655.1. GTDB lineage: Bacteria > Pseudomonadota > Gammaproteobacteria > Burkholderiales > Chitinibacteraceae > Chitinolyticbacter > Chitinolyticbacter albus. The sequence goes on along the minus strand of NZ_JANBVF010000010.1, from coordinate 65,269 downwards.
GATGTTGTTCACGGTGTTGCTGAGGTTGCGCTCGACCGGCGCAACGATGCGGGTCGACATCTCCTGCGCCGACAGCCCGTTGTACGACCAGACGATGCTGACCACCGGGATATCGACCTCGGGAAAGATGTCGGTCGGCGTGTTGCGCAGCACGTAGGGCGTGGCGAGCAGGATCAATAGCGCCGCGACGATGAAGGTGTACGGTCGTCGCAGCGCGATATTGACGATCCACATGGATGGCGTTCCCTGAGCGGCGTCGCGGGTACTTGGCCCGGACGGTTGTAAAGGTGCAAATAGTCGGCTCGCCTTGAGCAATAGCCATGCCATGCCGCTAACACCCTGCCCGCCTTGCATCCGCCCGCCTTGCTGGCGCGCGCGCAGCAGCATGCGGGCCATGCTGCGCAGATTTCATCACCCCACGATTCGCCACCACATGAATACGGCCCGCCGAAGCGGGCCGTGTGGCGAAAGCTGCAAACAGGTTCTGGCGGCTCAACCACCGCGCAGCAGCCGAAAGCTCTGGTCCGGCGCGGCGCGCGCGCCGGGGCTCCAGCCGATGGCGCGGCGGTAACTGCCCAGCAGCGCATCGCGCTCCAGCTCGTGCTCGCTCACGTTGACCGTCCGTTCGGCAAACGGCGCCACATAGAGCGCATCGACCGGGCAGTACGCCTCGCACATGAAGCAGGTCTGGCAATCGTGCTGGCGCGCGATTACCGGGTTGTCGCCGGGCACGGCGTCGAACACGTTGGTGGGGCACACCTGCACGCACAGGTCGCAGTTGATGCAGCGCTCGGCGCTGACAAGCTCGATCATGCCGCCACCTCCGCCGGCTGTGCTGCTTGATGCCATGGTGCGCGATGGCTGCGCGTCCACACCTGGTCGAGCCCACCGCTGTGGATGTAGTGCTGCTGCGCCGGATCCTGCGCCGCGTGGTCCAGCCGCTTGTGCATGCCGCGCGTCTCGGTGCGCGCCAGCGCGCTGCGGTACATCCAGCGCGCGGTAGCCAGCATGGCCGCAGCCTCGCGCTCGTGCTGGCGCGTGGCGGGATCGAGCGCGGGTGCGCTCTGGCGCAACGTTCGCCAGTAACCGTCCAGCTGGGTCAGCGAATGCGTGAGCCCCGCGCCGCTGCGGAACAGGTTCTTGGAATACGGCTGTACCTCGTGCTGTACGGCGCGCGTGAGCTCCCGAGCATCGAGCACCCGCCCGCCTGACTGGGTAGCGCCGCCCGCGGCGATGGCGGAGCGTGCATGCGCGCCGGCGCCCTCGCCCAGCGCAAACCGGGCCGCCGCTTCGCCGGCCCAGTAGCCGGACGAGGTGGCCCAGGCGGCATTGTGGCTGCCACCGCCGGTGAAGCCGCCGCAGATCAACTCGCGCGTGGCCGCGTCGCCCGCCGCGTAGAGCCCGCGCACGGTGGTGGCGCAACCGGCATCGACCAGCCGCAGCCCGCCGGTGCCGCGCACCGTGCCTTCCAGCCGCAGCGTCACCGGGAACTGCTGGGTGAAGGGATCGATGCCGACGCGGTCGAACGACAGAAAGAAGTTGGGCTGGGCGCTACGCGCATAACGGCGGTCGTCGTCGTTCGCCAGATCGAGCAAGGCATAGACCTGGGTGCCAGCCTCCAGATGGCGGGCGATGATGCTGCGGCCATGTTTGGAGCCGGCGCCATCGATCACGCTCCCGTCCTCGTAGCGGAAGGTAGCCCAGCGATAGAAGGCGGACTTGGTCACCGACGAGAACGCCGGCGACAAACCGTAGGCGTTGGAAAACTCCATGCCCGACAGTTCGGCGCCGCTCTCGGCCGCCAGCAGGTAACCGTCGCCGGTAAGCACGTTGCAGCCGAGCGCATTGGAGAGAAAGGCGCAGCCGCCGGTAGCCAGCACCACCGCGCCGGCGCGTACCTGCCAGGCTGCATCGCCCTGGCGGCTGACGCCTTCGGCACCGACCACGGCGCCTTCGTCGCCCAGCAACAGCTGCAACGCCGGGCTCTGGTCGAGGATCTTCACCCCCGCCTGCTTCACCACCTTGCGCATCAGCTTCATGTATTCCGGCCCCTGCAGCGAAGTGCGGCGCTGGCGGCCCGCCTCGTCGACCGGGAACGGGTAGCCCCACTGCGCCACCTGCTCCAGGTTGGCATAGGTCTGGTCGAGCACGCGCTCACCCCAGCCGCGATCGGCGAGATGACCACCTAGCACTTCGCGGCTGGCGAGCGCCGCCTCGCGCGCCTCGGCTTCCGGCGGCACATACCAGACACCGGTGCCCGATGGCGCCGTGGCACCCGAGGTGCCGACATAGCCCTTGTCCGCCAGCACCACGCGGGCGCCGGACTGAGCGGCTCGCCAGGCCGCCCAGCAACCGGCCGGGCCACCACCTATCACCAACACATCGGTCTGCAGGGTGCGCACATCCGCGCGCGCTGCGCTTGTCGTCATGGGGTTCTCCTTGGCTTGGATGGGCGGACCGATCAGGCCCGCAGGGCAATCGCGAACAAACGGGCGCCTTCCTGGGCGATGCTGCTGCCCTGGCGCTGCTCATCGAGCGCAACGCGTATCTGGTCGCGGGCACGGATACGCAGCGGCTCCGGCAAGTGGCCGAGGAAGTTGCCGAAGGAACTCGCCTGGGCGAAGGCGATGGCGGCCTCCGCATCGGCGTGGACCTGTTCGTTGGGCTGGATATCGATGCGCGCGGCGGCAAAGCCGGCCGCGGCCAGCAACGCACTCAGTTCCGCCGCGCAGATACGCTGGGCCGCACCCCGCAACGGGTAGGCCGCATATTCGGGCCGTGCCAGCACTTCTTCGCGGATGCGCTGCAGCACACCCGGATGCTCACGCGAGCCGGTGGCAATGCCGATGCGCCCACCGGGGCGCAGCACGCGATGGATCTGCGCCAGTGCCGCCGGTTTGTCGTCCAGCCAGTGGAACACCGCATTGAGGTAGACCACATCGAACGACGCGGGCTCGAAGGCATCAAGCACGTAGGCATTGCCGACGGCGAACGTGAGGTTGGGCCGGCTGCGCCGCTGCGCGATTTCGATGCGCGTGGCCAGTGGGTCGATGGCGATCACCGCGCCAGTGGGCCCGACGGTATCCGCGGCACGCGTAGCCAGGAGCCCCGTGCCACAACCGATATCGAGCAACTGCTCGCCAGGGCGCAGGCGCAGGCTGGCCAGCAATTCCAGCCCGGCCTTGAACTGCCGCTCCCGGCTGATGGCTTCGTAATGCCGAGCAAGCTCGGGGGTATCGAGCGCAAGACTGGGGCCGGACATCGCGCCTCCGCGTGGCGGTTGAGTGATGTCCTGCTGTGAGCACAAGCCGTGCCATTGCTCGCCAAGCGGCGCCAGGCCTCGAATCCAGCCTAAAGCCCGACCTCACTGCATTGAAAGTGTGCTGGGCTCGCAACAGCTCACGCGACAGGCTGCTCCATAAGCGACAGCTGGATCAGGGGGGCGGCTAAGTACGGCGACCCGGCGCAGCGGCTCTACGCAAGAAGCGCGAAGCATCCCGACAGGCAGTAAACCGGGCGCGCCTCGGTCGCCCTGAAAGGCGGTAGCCCGGACTCCCTTCGGTCGCACGCAGTGCCAGGCGTACGGCCAGTGGGCACGAGCTGGCCCAAGGATTGGGTCAGCGGCGTTCGTTGTCGCTAGACGCCTGCGCCGTGGTGGGTAGTGGTGCCGGACCGACATCGATCATCGACATGTCCGGCGGGGTGTAGGGCAGCAGCGGACTGCCCAAATACCAGGGGCTGAACACTTCGGCGGCCATGGGCTTGGCGATCAAATAGCCCTGGGCCTCATCGCAGCCCATTACCGCTAGTGCCTGCCAGGCCGATTCGGTCTCAACGCCCTCGGCCACCACCTGCAGGCCCAGGATATGGCCCAGCTCGATGATGGAGCGGACTATGGACACGTTCTCGAACTTGGAATCGAGCGCCTGCACGAAGGTACGATCGATCTTCAGTTCGTGTACCGGCATCTGCGCAAGGTAAGCGAACGAGGAATAGCCAGTGCCAAAGTCGTCGATCGACAACCGCACGCCCAGGTTGCGCAGTCGCGCCAGATTGGCGAGCAGTTCACGCGGACGGTTCATCACGCCGGTTTCGGTGATCTCCAGGCACAAGCGGGATGGATCGGCCCGATGTCGTTCGATCGCAGCTTCGACATAATCGACGAAGGCGGCGTCCTCGGCATCGCTGACACCGATGTTCACCGATATGACCAGCTCGATCTCCAGCGATCGCCAAAACACGCTGCGCGCCAGTACGTCATCGATCACCCACTGCGTGATCATGCGCAGGCGGCCGGTCTGCTCGGCAAAGGGAATGAAATCGCCCGGCGGTATCCAGCCGCGCTCCGGATGCTGCCAGCGCACCAGTGCCTCGGCGCTCTCGATTTCGCCATCCTTCATCCGTACCTTGGGCTGGTAACAGACAACGAACTGGTTCTCCGCGACCGCGTTGCGCAGGTCCGACAGCAAGGTGAGCTGGGTCTGGCGATTCTGCTCGAAGCCCGGATCGTAGAGCACGTGGCTCTGATGCAGTCGTTTGGCGGCATACATCGCCACCTCGGCGTGGCGCAGCAACAGATCGCCGTTGTCGCCGTGCTCGGGAAAGAGCGCGACGCCCATGCTGGCGCCAAGCTCCAGCCTTTGCCCTGCCACCACCACGGGTTGAGCCAGCAAGGCCTCGATGCGCGACAGCTGCACCGGCAACCGCTCTATCGCGGTGTCGGGGAACAGGATGGCGTATTCGTCGCCGGACAGGCGCGCGCACAATTCGCCTTCGCTGCCCAGCGCGCTCGCCAAGCGCTTGCCCAGGGCGGCGATGGCGGCGTCGCCGACCTGATAACCCAGAAAATCGTTGATGTACTTGAACTGATCGAGATCGAACAGGACGACGGCAAAGTGCTCAGGCTGTAGCGCCAGATGCGCCTCGATCGCCTCGATCAGCCTGGGCCGGTTGGCAAGGCCGGTGAGCGGATCGACGAAAGCCAGGCGTAGCATCTCGCGCTCACGCTCGGCGACGGCACCGGTCATGGTATTGAAACTTCGGGCGAGCTGGCCCAACTCGTCACCGCTCTTCCACGCCACGCGGGCGCTGTAATCACCGGCTTCGATGCGGCGCACCCCCGACACCAGCGCCTCGACCGGGCGCGACAGCTGCCAGGTGAGGAGCAGCGACAACAGGAAACCGATGGCGAAGATCGAAAGGCCGATGCCGAGCGATTGCCGCAGCGCCAGCTCCAGCTGCTGCCTGATCTCGCCCATCGTGACGTCGGCGCCAATCAGATACGGCCGGCCATCGCTGGTGACCGCCGGTACGAACAGTGAGCGGAAGTGGCCATAGCGATCGACGTACTCCACATAGCGCGGCTTGCCCTCGGCCAGAATCTGCCTCAGTGCAACATTGGGGCCGCGATATTCGGAGAAGAACTTGCCGTAGTAGCCGCGATGCACTTCGTCCGGGCTGGCGCTGTCCATCAGGTAGACGATGCGCTCGCCCACCGGCATGAACATATAGAGGTAACGCAGCCCCACCGTACGGCTGTAGCGGTCAAAATCGGCCACCCAGCGTCGGTATTCCAGTGGATTGATGTCGCCGGGTTCGCGGGCGCGGTCCAGGTAGTCCCGCGGCAGCATCATGGGGGCGGCAGCCACGGCGGCGGCCAGACGCTTGTCCACTTCTTGACGAACAGCGTCAGACTTTAAGGCGTAGATATAGTAGCTATAGGCGCAGGTCGCAGCCAGATTGATCAATACGAACACGGCAAGAATCTTGCCCCGTATCGTATTTGCAAAGCCCCAGCCCCATTTCACGGCCATTCGCCCCCCTCTCTCGCTCCGATCAACGCCGGATTGCTCGATCCATGTAATCTAGACAATCACGTATGCACGGTCCAGCATGGATTCCGCGGAGTCAGATTTACCGTACATCAGATGGCAATGCGCCCCTTGCAGCACATAGACCCCCTCGATGCCTTACGACGGCTCCAACCAGCGCTGCCGCTGTGTTTTCGCCGAAGTAGTGGTCGCAGCAGCCGGCCGCAGCCCCCATGTATCGGCGACGGACGGATGGATTTTCAAGTTGCGGGAAAACAACTCATCGCGACGAAAAGCATGTACGGTGACCACGCTGCCTGCCGGCCACGCCGCCAGCACGGTATCCAGATTGCCGCTGGAGAGCCGTAGCCCATCGAGCGCGACGAGCACGTCCCCTGCGGCAAAGCCTGCCGCCTGCACTGCGCCACCGTCGAACACATGAGTGAGCTTCACGCCGCCCGCCTCTGGCGCCACGCGCGCGCCGAGTGCGTTGCCCGGCGCCGTCACGTCCTTCCAGCCACCCTTGTCGCCGCCACCCGCAATCGGCCGCAGCTGGCTCTCGATGCCAAAGGCCGACAACAACTCGGCCAGCGGCAGATCGTCGGTCGAGCGCAGTGCGCGATCGAAAAAGGTGGTCAGATCAAAACCGGCCACCTCGCTGGCGATACGCTCCCACGCCATCTCGGGCACACCCGCGCCGTGCGGATAGAAATCGCGGCCATAGCGCTGCCACAGCGCGCGCATCACGTCGTCGAGGCTACGCGCGCCCTCGCTGCGCTGCCGTATCGTCAGATCGAGGCACAGCGCGGCGAGCGCGCCCTTGGTGTAGTAGCTGACGATGGCGTTGGGGCTGTTCTCGTCCTGCCGGTAGTACTTCACCCAGGCATCGAGGCTGGCCTCTTCCAGGTTCTGCTTCAGCCGCCCAGCGCCACGCTGCACCTGGCTCATGGTCTGCGCCAAGAGGTCGAGGTATTCCTGTTGCGAGATCAGCCCGGTACGCACCAGCGTGAGGTCGTCGTAATAGGAGGTGATGCCCTCGAACGCCCACAGCAGCCGCGTGTAGTTTTCCTGGGTCAGGTCGTACGGCGCATAGGCAGCGGGCTTGATGCGCTTGACGTTCCAGCTGTGGAAATACTCGTGGCTGCACAGGCCCAGATACTGGCGATAGCCGGCCTTCATGCCAGTCTCGTGCGTCAGCGGCAGGTCGTCGCGGCTGGCGATCAGTGCGGTCGAGGCACGGTGTTCCAGCCCGCCGTAGCCATCGCCGACCACGGCGGTCAGGAACAGATAGCGCTCGAACGGTGCCGGCTCGCCAAACAGGCGGATCTGGTATTCGCAGATCTGCTTCAGGTCGCGCTTGAGCCGCTTCAGATCGGCACGCTGGCGACCGGCGAGCACGAAGTCGTGCGGCACGCCGCAAGCCTTGAAGCTCACGCGGGTGAAGGCACCGAGCTCGACCGGATGATCGATCAGCTCGTCGTAGTTGGTGGCGCGGTAGCCGCCGAAACCCCAGGCCTTGGCATCAAGACGCTCCAGCGTCGTCGCCACTTCCCAGTCACGGTAAGCCTTGCCCGCCGGCGCGACGAGCTCGACGCCGACCGGCTGGTCTTCCTGCCCGGCCACCGCCAGGAACACGCTGGTGCCGTTGAAGAAACCGCGCTGCTCGTCAAGATACGCACCACGCACCGACAGATCGAACGCATAGACGCGGTAGCGCACCGTCACGGCCTTCCGGGTTGCTGCCAGCTGCCAGCGATGCTTGTCGAGCTTGGTCACCGCCAGCGCCTTGCCCCCGGCTTCGGCCGAGATCGCGACGATGTTGCGCGCGAACTCGCGCACCAGATAGCTGCCGGGGATCCACACCGGCAGCCACAGCACCTGCCCCTCCGGATCGGGCTTGGCGATGCTGAGTTCGATATCGAAATAGTGGGCGGCGAGGTCGGCGGGTTGGATGCGATAGTGCAGTTTCATGAAATATCCGCAGTGGGTGCAATTGCAGCGCAATTCATCGTGCGAGTTTTATGGAGCGGTCAAGCAGGCCTTGGCGGATTGTCGCTCAATGCCCACGCTCCCACGCCGCATCAATCGCCAGACTGCCGATCGAAGCGGTTCAGCTCGCGTCGCCATTTCTTGGTGGGCCGGCCCTTCACCTGCGGGTGATCGAACTGCGGCGCCAGCTCGCGCTCCAGTGCCACCACTTCGCGTCGGGCTGCGCTCTCATCCGTTTCACGGTAGAGCAGGCGAGCGAGCTCGGCCGGGCCGCGCCGATCGGACAAGGCCAGCACTTCGATCTCGAACAGGCCGTGCGTGACCTGGATACGCAAGCGGTCACCCTGCTTCACAGTGCGGGCAGGTTTGGCACGATCGCCATTGAGGTGAACGTGGCCGCCATCGATCGCGGCGGTGGCGAGCGAGCGGGTCTTGAAGAAGCGGGCGGCCCATAGCCATTTGTCGAGGCGGACCTTGTTGTCGTCGCTCATGGTTCTCTCGCGGCAGGATGGCCCGATGGTACACCGTCCCGCCCGGCCTCAGGCAGGACGGCTCCACGCTGCCAGCTCCCGGCCAGGTGGGCCAGCATGCGTTCGGTATGCGCCTCCCAGCTGGTGTCGGCCGGCAATTGCAGCTGCTGGTTAATCAGCAGATCGGCAATACCGTGCACGGCGGCCCAGGCCAGCGCCGCATCCGGATCGCCCGCTGTCAGCGGCGCGGGCCGGCCGGTCACCGCGGCCACCGCATCGGCGAGGCATGCCCAGGCCCGCAGCCCTTCCCGCTGCAGCGCAGGATCATCCCGCCGCAAGGTGCCTGAGCTGAACATCAGCTGGTAACGCGCCGGGAGCAGCAGCGCATACCTCACGTAGGCCACGCCTTGGTGCTGCAGCACCTGCGCCGCATCGCTGCCCGCCGGAACCGCCGACAGTGCGTCGGCCAACCCCGCGAACGCACGCGCGGCATAGGCGGTCAAGAGGCCGGCGACATCGCCATAGTGATGGGCCGGCGCCGTATGCGAAACCCCGGCACGGCGCGCGCACTCGCGCAGGCTGAAGCCGGCCAGGCCCTTCTCGGCCAGCAACTCGCCCGCAGCATCAAGCAGTGCGCCAGCCAAGGCGCCGTGGTGATAGCTGGACATGCACGCTCCGGTTCTGGAATCGATGCCATCTTGACACTGCCAAGTTTTATCGTAAACTTGACACCGTCAAGATCAAATTGGAGTCCACCATGCATTTCGTGAAAACCCTGCATCTCTTCGGAGTCTGTCTGTTTCTCGGCAACGTGATCGTCAGCGCCCTATGGAAGGTGATGGCCGATCGCAGCGGCAACGTCGCGGTGATCCGCTACGCGACCCGCCTCGTCAACGTCACCGACCTTGCCTTCACCGCCGTCGGCGCCACCCTGCTCGCCATCACCGGTCACCTGATGGCCGCGGACTTCGGCGGCGTGCACGTCTGGCCGTGGATCTGGCAAGCCTATGCACTGTTTGCCGCATCCGGCCTGATCTGGCTCGCCGTGCTGCTACCGATCCAGATCGCCCAGGCGCGGCTGCTGCGCGACCTCGCCTCCGACGCACCGGTGCCACCGCGCTACTGGCCCTTGGCCCGCTGGTGGTCGGCGGCAGGCACCCTGGCGACCGTGCTGCTGCTGCCGGCGTTGTGGTTGATGGTAGATAAGGGCGGGCTCTGAGCGAGACGCAAGCAAACAGCCCCGGCAAACCGGGGCTGCGCCCTACTTCAGGATGCCCTTCGACCGCTCACAGCCAGGGCGCGGCCAGTTCCAGCCACTTCTCGCCGTTGTCGAGCTTGGGCGAGTACACGCCGACGTGCGCTTCGGCCAGGTTGGACGCCAAGGGATCGATATTGGCCGCCACGTAGTAACGCGCCTTGAAGTAGCGGTAGCGGCCATTGTCGATGCGATAAACGTAACTGCCTTCGGCGTAGCTCTTGCCGGCCTCCCATTGCGCATAGCCCGCGAGCGGATTGCTGAAGGACGGCGCGGGCTTTCGCGTATCGACCAGTGCCAGCGGCGAGCCGGTCGAGACACGGACGTTGTCGAAATAGGCGTACTGGTCGCTGGCTGGCGCCCAATCGGTGGTCGAGCCACCGAAGAAGGTATGGAACACAAGCGCGTCGATCCCCACCGCAGCACCTTCGCGCCACTTCATGCCGTTGAGCGCCAGCGTGGGCTCGCCATCGAGCCAGGCCTTGATCCAGCCATTGGCCTGGCCAGCGTCGTTCAGCTGCACTTCCTGGGTGAGCGTGTACCAGCGCCCCGCCTCGAACCGCTTGGCGTAGCTGAAGTAGTCACCGCAGCGTTCCAGCTTGCCGGGGAAATACAGGTACTGGAATGCAAGGCCGTTCTCGCGCCACATGCTGCGCGTGGTAAAGCCATCGAAGGTGCCGTTGTCGATGCAGCCGGTAGGCGTGTCAGCGCCCCCTAGCCCCGGCAGCTTGCCGCCCTTGACCCAGTTGAAGGCGTTGTCGAAGCGCAGCTTGTACTGCAGGAACAGGTGATTCTGTCCGGCGGGCAGCGGCACATCGAACACCGACGCGGAATTGCCGCCGATCTCACCGCCCTTGTAGGTGACGCGCAGCACTTTGTTGGCGCCGTTGTCCGGATCAGCCACCACGCTGAGCCGGCCGGCCGAAACCCCGGACGAGCCGGACGGGCTGGTGCTCCAGTCGGACTGGAACTGGCTAGCGGTATACACACCCACCGCGTGGCCGTCGAAGCGGACATCGAGCAGCGCACTGCCGGGCAATGGGGTCGGCCCGGGCGTCGGCGTGACGATCGGTGCCGGCGTCACCGTCGGCACCGGCGTTGCGGTCGGGGTGACCACGGGAACCGGAGTGGCCGTTGGGGTCGCAGTCGGTGCCAAGGTCGGCGTCGCGGTGGTCGGCGTCACGGTCGGCGTGACGCCGCCAGCGCAGGCCCCGAGCTCCTTCCACACGCCCCACTGACCGCTGAGCGCGGGGTTGTCGCCCTGCGTCCACCATTTGGCTTCGTAGTTGCGACCCGCCTGAGTCACGCGCTGGCCAGTGGTATACGCGATCGTGCTCGCCCAGGCGGGATAGCAGGCTGAAGCCACCCGGGTCGGCGTTACCACAGGCGACGGTGTCGCAGTGGGCTGCGCCGTCGGTGTGCTCACCGGAACCGGCGTCGCGGTCGGCACCGGGGTATGGGTCGGCTTGGGCGTCGGCGTGGCCGGTACCGCCGTGGGTACCGGCGTTGCGCCACAACTGCCCCCGGCTTGCCACAGGGTCGGCGTGGACGCCGGATTCCAGTTGGTGCCGACATAAGCGGTATGCGTGGAGCGCGCGCTGTAGTTGTTGCCGGCGTAGCTGACCACGTCGCCCGCGGTATAGGTATTGCCTTCTGCCCAGTTGCCGCGGCAGGCGGCCTCGGCATTAAAGGCAAGCACAAGCAACGCGCTGCCGGATAGCATGCGCGACAGGGTGATGCGACTCATATTCCATCCTCCGGTGGCCGGCTTAGGCCGGCTCGATCCTGAATGGCCGAAGTGGTATTTAAGTCAAAACCACTCTCAGGCCAGCTTTGTAAGCCGGAGACTGAGACATCGCATCGGCAGCGTCAAGCTCGGCCCCCATACCCGCTATCTGGATGCAACAAAAAGCCCCTGTCGAAACAGGGGCTTGTGCAGAACAGATGACTCGATCAGCCTTCGGTCTTGGCAGCGCGGCGGCGTTCGTGTTCCTGCAGGTGACGCTTGCGGATGCGGATCGACTGCGGGGTGATTTCCACCAGTTCGTCGTCGTCGATGAACTCCACGGCCGATTCCAGCGACAGCTTGATCGGCGTAGTCAGGCGCACGGCCTCGTCGGTGCCAGAAGCACGCACGTTGGTCAGCTGCTTGCCCTTGATCGGGTTCACCACCAGATCGTTGTCTCGGCTGTGAATGCCGATGATCATGCCTTCGTACAGCTTGTCGCCCGGCGACACGAACATGCGGCCGCGGTCTTCCAGCTTCCACAGCGCGTAGGCGACGGCTTCGCCGTTGTCCTGCGAGATCAGCACGCCATTGTGACGGCCCGGCATGTCCGCCTTGGTCGGTGCGTAGTCGTCGAACACGTGGCTCATCAGGCCGGTGCCACGGGTCATGGTCATGAAGTCGGACTGGAAGCCGATCAGGCCACGCGCCGGAATGTGGTATTCCAGACGGGTACGGCCCTGGCCGTCCGATTCCATATTGGTCAGCTCGCCACGGCGGCGACCGATTTCTTCCATGATGCCGCCCTGGTGTTCGTCTTCCAGGTCAATGGTCAGGTTTTCATACGGTTCGCACTTCTGGCCGTCGATATCCTTGTACACGACGCGCGGCTTGGCCACGGCCATTTCAAAGCCTTCACGACGCATGCTTTCCAGCAGAATCGTCAAATGCAGTTCGCCACGGCCCGATACACGGAAGATATCGGCATCGGCCGTATCCTCGACGCGCAGCGCGACGTTGGTCAGCAATTCCTTGGTCAAGCGATCGCGGATCTGGCGGCTGGTGACGAACTTGCCTTCGGTGCCGGCCAGCGGCGAAGTGTTAACCATGAAGTCCATGTTCAGCGTCGGCTCGTCCACGCCGAGCACCGGCAGACCAACCGGGTTTTCCTTGTCACAGATGGTGACACCGATACCGATATCGTCCAGACCCGAAATGATGATGATGTCGCCGGCTTCGGCGCCATCGACCGGCACGCGATCCAGACCCTGGAAACCCAGCACCTGGTTGATGCGGCCGGTGGCCACCTGGTCGTCGTGGTTCATCACCACCACTTGCTGGCCCGGCTTGATGCGACCGTTGAGCACCTTGCCAACGCCGAGGCGACCGGTATAGGTGGAGTAATCGAGCGCAGCCAGTTGCAGCTGCAGCGGCGCGTCAGCATCGCCCGGAGGGGACGGCACGTGCTTGAGCACGGTTTCGAACAGCGGACGCATGTTGTCCGATGTCTCGTCCAGTTCCAGCTTGGCAAAGCCGTTCAGGCCCGAGGCGTAAATGATGGGGAAGTCGAGTTGTTCGTCGGTGGCGCCGAGGCGATCGAACAGGTCGAAGGTCTGGTCCAGCACCCAGTCCGGACGTGCGCCCGGACGATCCACCTTGTTGATCACGACGATGGGGCGCAGACCCAGCGCCAGCGCCTTCTTGGTGACGAAGCGCGTCTGCGGCATCGGGCCTTCCACTGCGTCGACCAGCAGCAGCACGCCGTCGACCATGCCCAGCACGCGCTCGACTTCGCCGCCGAAGTCAGCGTGGCCCGGGGTGTCGACGATATTGATATGGGTGCCTTCGTAATCGATGGCGGTGTTCTTGGCCAGAATCGTGATGCCGCGCTCTTTTTCGAGGTCGTTGCTGTCCATCACGCGCTCGTCAACCTGCTGGTTGTCGCGGAAGGTGCCGGATTGACGCAGCAATTGGTCAACGAGGGTGGTCTTGCCATGATCGACGTGGGCGATGATGGCGATATTGCGTAGGGCGCGGGACATGGATGCGGGCCGGGATGGAGACGAAACCGGCGATTATAGCACGTTGGCAAGACAAGCAGCACCGTGCAGCGGGTAGGCTCGCCTTGCCCGCTTTTGCGGTAATACCACACCCTGGACACGGCAATTCGCGCGCGCGAGAACCGCCTTCTAAGTTGAAAGCTGATTCCCGATTGCGCCACCATGACCCTTTCAGCCTTCGACCCATCCGATACGCAAGACCTCGCCGAGATCCATGCCACGCGCTTCATCGGCGAGGCGGGCGCGGTGCGCGCCTTGCTGCCGCTGGCCAGACTCACGCCAGAGGAGCAGACCTACGTCGAAGGTCAGGGTGAGTTCCTGCTCGATACACTGCGTGATGGCCGGCGCGAAGGCGGCGGGGCCGATGCGCTGTTCACGGCCTTTCCGCTGGCCAGTCCCTCCGGATTGGCACTGTTGACGCTGGCCGAGGCGCTGCTGCGCATCCCCGACATCGCCACCGCCGATGCACTGATACGCGATCAACTGCACGCGGCCGACTGGCTGGATGGCGAAGCGAGTCCATCGTTCTTCATCAACCTTGCAAGGCGCGGTCTCGATACCGCCGAACACTGGAGCGAGACCCGCAATGGCCGAGGCATCGTCCGTTTTGCGTTGCGCCAGGCGATGCGCAAGCTGGGGATGCACTTCGTCATCGGCGAGACCATGGAGTCCGCACTCGCCAACCGCGTCGACGGCTTTTGTCACTCCTTCGACATGCTGGGCGAGGCCGCCCTCGCGGCGGAGGATGCCGAACGCTACGCCGAGGCCTATGCCCACGCCATCAACGCACTGTCCGTGCAAGGGGCTCGCAATGGTGCGCTCAGCGCCAACGCGCTCTCGGTCAAGCTTTCCGCGCTGCACCCACGTTTCGAGCATAGGCAGCATGCCAGGATAAAGACCGAGCTCTACCCTCGCCTGCTGGCGCTGGCGAGAATGGCGCGCGATGCCAACCTGGCGCTGACGATCGATGCCGAAGAGGTGGACCGGCTGCCGCTGACCCTCACCTTGTTCGGTCGTCTGCTACAGGAACCCGACCTTGCCGGCTGGGATGGGCTGGGCATCGCAGTGCAGGCCTATCAGAAATGCGCGCTCGCGCAAATCGACTGGCTGATCGCTGCCGCGACGCGCGCCGAGCGCAAGATCGCCGTGCGCCTGGTCAAGGGCGCTTACTGGGATGGCGAGATCAAGCGTGCGCAGCTCGAAGCCTGGCCCGATTACCCGGTGTATACCCGCAAGGCACACAGCGATGCGAGCTTTCTCGCCTGCGCCCGCCGCATGCTGCGGGCCGAGGACGTGCTCTACCCGGCCTTTGCCACGCACAATGTGTTCAGCGCCCTGGCGGTGCATGCAATGGCCGGCGGGCGTGAGTTCGAATATCAGTGCCTTTACGGCATGGGCGAGCCGCTCTATCGCCTGCTCAACGGCCACGGCATCAACCGGCCCTGCCGCCTGTACGCCCCGGTCGGCGCCCATGCAGCGCTGCTGCCCTACCTGGTACGGCGGCTGCTGGAAAATGGCGCCAATCAGTCGTTTGTCCACCAGTTGCTCGCCAGCGAGGAATCGACGCCGGCGCTGCGCGATCCGGTCTTGGCCAGCCTGCGCGATCCTTCGGCCGGTCTGCCGCCCCCCGCGGAACGCCCACACGCGCAGCCAGTCGCGCCTGGGATCAACTGGAGTGACAGCCCCAGCCTCACGCGGCTGGCCGCCGCGCTGCAGGCCGAGTCGGCGCCGATGGCGGCGGCCCCCTTGTTGGCGCACCCCGCGCCAGAGGGCAAGGCCATGCGCCACTTGCACAACCCGGCAAGGCTGGACGAAATCGTCGGCAGCGTCGTCGACGCTAACCTTGCCGATGTCGAGCAGGCGCTGCAACAGGCACAAGCCTATGCGCCGTGCTGGGCTGCGACGCCCTTGGGCGAGCGCATCGCGGCACTGCGCCGCGCCGCCGACCTGCTGACGCAGCAGCAAGCGGCGCTGATCGCCTTGCTGGTGCGCGAAGCCGGCAAGACTCTGCCCGCCGCGCTGAACGAAGTGCGCGAAGCCATTGATTTCTGCCGCTATTACGCCGCCCAGGCGCAAGTGAACTGGCCGGCCAGCGCCCCTGCCCCGCTGGGCGTGGTGGCCGCGATCAGCCCGTGGAATTTCCCGCTGGCCATTTTCATGGGCCAGATCGCCGCCGCGCTCGTCACCGGCAATGTGGTGATTGCGAAACCAGCCGAACACACCCCACTGATCGCTCACGCCGCCACCCGACTGCTACACGAGGCCGGAGTGGCACGCAGCGCGCTGCAGCTGCTGCCTGGCGGGCCGGACATCGGTGCCGCACTGGTCAGCGACGCCAGGCTCCAGGGGGTGTTGTTCACCGGCTCGTTGCCCACGGCCCAAGCCATCCATCGTGCGCTGGCGGCCAGCGGCGGCGAGCGGCCACTGGTGGCGGAAACGGGCGGGGTGAACGCGATGGTGATCGACAGCTCCGCCCTGATCGAGCAGGTGGTACAAGACGCCCTGGCCTCCGCTTTCGACTGCTCGGGTCAGCGCTGTTCGGCACTGCGCGTACTGTGCGTCCCGCATGCCATCGCGCCGCGCCTCCTACCCTTGCTGCAGGCGGCCATGGTCGAATTGACCCTGGGGGATCCACTGCAGCTCGCCACCGATATCGGCCCGGTGATCAGTAGCGACGCCGCCCAGCGCATCCAGCACGCGCTTCAGTCCTTTCGCGATCAGCGCTTGCCGGTGTTCAGCAGCGCTCGGCTACCGGAAGCCGGCCATTATGTCGCGCCAACCCTGGTCGAGATCGACCGGCTCGATCGGCTGCCTGGCGAAATATTCGGGCCCGTGCTGGCGGTGTTGCGCTACGACCCAGCCGATCTGGGCAGGCTGCTCGCCGAGCTGGATGGCCTGGGCTACGGACTGACGCTGGGCATTGCCAGCCGCTGCCCCAGTTTCATCGAGACAGTGCGCAATGGCATGCGCGTCGGCAATGTCTTTGTGAACCGCAATCAGATCGGCGCCGTGGTCGGCCACCAGCCTTTCGGCGGCGAGCGCTTGTCGGGCACGGGACCCAAGGCCGGCGGTCCGTGGTTGCTGTGGCGGCTGGTGCGCGATGCCGACCCTTGCCACTCGCTCCCGAGTTCCGGCCATAGACCCGAGCCCGCGCTGCTGGCGCTGACCGCCACGCTGGCACTGCCAGTGCAAGGCCGGCTCGGCGCCGTCATCGAGGCACTGTTCGACCACAGCCCGCTGGCCACGCGCTGCGCGCTGCCGGCTGCGGTGGGTGAAGCCAACACGCTGCGTTATCGCCCGCGCGGACGGGTAGCCTGCCTCGCGGACGACAGCATTGCATTGCTGCCACAGCTTGCCGCCTGTCTCGCCACCGGCAATCAGGCCATACTACCGCGCCAGGTGGTACCCGCTGCCTGGATAGAGCCCTTTGCCGGCCTTATCACCGTGCTGGACGACCCGCTAGTGCAAGCTTGCGATACGGTGTTGTGGGATGGCGCGGGCCATGATCCGTCGCTACGGCTCGCCGCAAGCGAGGGGGCGGTGCGGCAGGCAATCCGGCCACTCCCGGACGGGAGTTACCCGCTATACCGCCTGATGCACGAAGTGGTGACCACGGTGAATACCGCCGCCGCCGGGGGCGACGCCGAACTACTGGGCCGCAAGGCCTGAAATAGCACGCCGCCCACGCAGGCTGCCGCTGGATCGGCCTGGAATTCGGTCTAACCTGTAAGGGAAAGCAGCAGTATCGATGCAAATCCGGCACGCTGTAAGGTTCGCCCGGCAACTGTTACGGTAGTATTCACGCCCAACTGCATACAAGGCCAGCGTGGCCCGCCGTCAGGCGAGCCGCGCCTAACCACGCCGGCCCCGCCACAAGCGGCAAAGCGCAGCACCATCACGGATCGTGAGGTGCCGGTGAAGGAATCGAAATCAAGCCAATGCACATGCGGCGGCACCACACCCAGGGATAGATGGTGGACATCTTTATTCAACAACTGCTGAACGGGCTGATTGTGGGCAGCATCTATGCGCTGATCGCACTCGGTTACACCATGGTGTACGGCATCATGCAGCTGATCAATTTCGCCCACGGCGAAATCGTGATGATCGGCGCGATGGTGACCATCACCTGCATCAATGTATTGCTCGACGCCGGCGTGCAATTACCCGGACCGCTGCTGCTCCTGGCTGGTCTCGCCATGGCGATCCCGGTTTCCATGCTGCTCGGCTTCACCATCGAGCGGGTTGCGTACCGGCCGCTGCGGCGTGCGCCCCGGCTCGCGCCTTTGATCACCGCGATTGGCGTTTCCATCGTGCTGCAGCAGGCGGCCATGCTGATCTGGGGCCGTAACTACCGCCCTTTCCCCAGCATCCTGCCCACGGAAGTGCATGACTTCTTCGGTGCCGCGATCACCGACCTGCAGATCGCCATCATCATCCTGGCCTTCGTGCTGATGGGTGGCCTCTTTTTCCTGATCGAGAAGACCCGCCTCGGCCGCGCCATGCGCGCCACCTCGCAGAACCCGGATGTCGCCGGGCTGATGGGGGTGAACATCAACACGGTGATCTCGATGACCTTCGTCATCGGCTCTGCCCTCGGTGCCGTCGCCGGCGTGATGGTCGCCGCCAACTACGACCAGGCCCATGCCTATATGGGCTTCATGATCGGCCTCAAGGCCTTCACCGCCGCGGTGCTGGGTGGCATCGGCAACCTGTGGGGCGCGGTGATCGGCGGCATCCTGCTCGGCATCATCGAGAGCCTGGGCGCGGGTTACCTGGGCGATCTCACCGGCGGTTTCCTCGGCAGCCACTACAAGGACATCTTCGCCTTCGTCGTACTGATTGCCGTACTGATTTTCCGCCCCAGCGGCCTGATGGGTGAACGCGTCGCCGAACGGGCTTGAAGGCCCTGCGATAGCGAAAACTGGAGCACTGAATTATGAATTTTGCGTTCATGAAAACGCGCCATGGCAAGGCCATCACCTATGCCGTACTCGCGGTCATCCTGGCCTTGCTGCCCTGGATGCTCACGGGTGGCTTCGAGAACGGCAAGTCGTGGGTACGCGCGGTCGATTTCGCGCTGCTTTACATCATGCTTGCGCTCGGCCTCAACATCGTGGTCGGTTATGCTGGCCTATTGGATCTTGGCTACATCGCGTTCTATGCGGTCGGCGCCTATGTCTATGCGCTGCTCAATTCGCCGCACCTCGCCGCAATACTGCCGGCGTGGCTGATAGGCCCCAACTTCATCGTGATGCTGGTCGTCGCCGCGGTGTTCGCCGGTATGTTTGGCGTGATGCTGGGCACGCCGGTACTCAAGCTGCGCGGCGACTACCTCGCCATCGTGACGCTAGGCTTTGGCGAGATCATCCGCATCTTCCTGAACAACCTCGATCGCCCGGTGAACATCACCAATGGGCCGCAGGGCATCAACAACATCGACAAGGTGCATTTTCTTGACATCGATTTCGGCCGACCCATGGAGTGGCTGGGGCTCACTTTCGACATGGTGCACCTCTACTACTACCTGATCCTGGCGTTCTGCATCTTCATCATCTTCGTCACCCTGCGGCTGCAGCATTCGCGCATCGGCCGCGCCTGGGTGGCGCTACGCGAAGACGAGATCGCCGCCAACGCCATGGGCATCAACATCCGCAATGTGAAGTTGCTGGCTTTTGCCATGGGCGCCTCGTTCGGCGGTGTATCGGGGGCATTGTTCGCCAGCTTCCAGGGCTTCGTTTCGCCCGAATCGTTCGTGCTGATGGAATCGATCATGGTGCTGTGCATGGTGGTGCTGGGTGGCATGGGCCATATCCCCGGCGTGATCCTGGGCGCCATCATCGTGTCGATCACGCCAGAAATCCTGCGCGACGTGATCAATCCGCTGCAGGAAGGCATTTTCGGCCGCCGTGTGGTCGATCCGGAAAACCTGCGCATGCTGATCTTTGGCCTGGCGATGATCATCATCATGCTGCTGCGCCCCGAAGGGCTGTGGCCGTCCAAGCGCCGCGCCCGCGAATTCCATGAACACGACGAGGAGGCCCAGGCATGAGCGCGCTTCTCGAAATCCGCGGCATCCACAAGCGTTTCGGCGGCCTGCATGCGCTGAACGATGTCAGCCTCTCGATCAACGCCGGCGAGATCTACGGCCTGATCGGCCCCAATGGCGCCGGCAAGACCACGCTGTTCAACGTGCTGACCGGGCTCTATCAACCGGATGAAGGCGCGTTCACCTTCAACGGGAAGGACTTGTTCCGCAAGAAGCCTTATGTGGTGGTCGAATCGGGCATCGCCCGTACCTTCCAGAACATCCGGCTGTTCGCCAACATGACAGCGCTGGAAAACGTGATGGTCGGCCAACATGTGCGCACCCGCACTGGCGTGATCGGCGCCGTTCTGCGCCACCCCAAGGCCCGCGCCGAGGAAGCCGGCATCAAGGTACGCGCGCAGGAACTGCTCGACTACGTTGGCATCGGCCGCCGTCACGACGAGCTGGCGCGCAACCTCTCCTACGGCGACCAGCGCCGGCTGGAGATCGCCCGCGCGCTTGCCACCAAGCCAACGCTCTTGGCGCTGGACGAGCCCGCCGCCGGCATGAACCCCTCCGAAACCGAGGGCTTGAAGAAGCTGATGGAAAAGGTGCGCGCCGACGGCGTGACCATCCTGCTGATCGAGCATGACGTGAAGCTGATGATGGGCTTGTGCGACCGCATCGCCGTGCTCGATTACGGCAAGAAGATCGCCGAGGGTGTGCCCGAAGCCGTGAAGAACGATCCACGCGTGATCGAAGCGTACCTGGGAGTAGCGCCGCAATGACCGACGCTCTACTGAAAGTCGAAGACCTGAAGGTCGCCTATGGCGGCATCCACGCCGTCAAGGGTATCAATCTGGAAGTCAAGCAGGGCGAGCTCGTCGCGCTGATCGGCGCCAATGGCGCGGGCAAGAGCACTACGCTCAAGACCCTGGTCGGCATGGTCAAGCCTACCGCTGGCAGCATCACGTTCAACGGCGAGAACACCGCCAGGCTCGCACCCTACCACTATGTCGATCGCGGCTTGGTGCTGGTGCCCGAAGGCCGCGGCGTGTTTCCACGGCTGACGGTGGAAGAGAACCTGCAGATGGGCGCGCACACGCGCAATGACAAAGGCGCCATCGCCAGCGACATGGCGCGCGTCTACGATCTGTTCCCGCGCCTGAAGGAGCGTCGGCTGCAGCTGGCTGGCACGCTGTCGGGCGGCGAGCAGCAGATGGTGGCCATCGGCCGCGCCATCATGAGCCGCCCCAAGCTGCTGCTGTTGGACGAGCCGTCGATGGGTCTCGCGCCCATCATCGTGCAGAAGATCTTCGAGATCATCCGCATGATCGCCGCCGAGGGCGTGACCATGCTGCTGGTCGAGCAGAACGCCAAGCTGGCGTTGGAAACCGCCGACCGTGGCTACGTGATGGAAAGCGGCAAGATCACGCTGGCCGACGACGCCAAGGTGTTGCTGGCCAATGAGGCGATCCAGAAGGCGTATCTGGGCGAGTGAGTGCGCCCGAGCTTGACCAGTACCCGCAACGGGCCGCACTCTGCGGCCCGTTGTCCATTCCAGCCCTGAGAGCACGCCCGTGGTCGATCCCGTCGTCGTCATCAAGAACGCCATCGCTGCGCTGATGCTGCCACCAGGCAGCCTGCTGTTGCTGCTGGCCGTCGGCCTGCTGCTCTGGCGCAATCGCCCTCGGCTGGCTCGCGGCCTCGTCACCGTAGCGACACTGCTGCTGTACCTGCTAGCGACGCCAGGCATCGCGTACACGCTGCTGCGGCAATTGGAACCGGAGCCGATCACGCCGGCAGCGCTCGACTCCGTTGCCGCCATCGTCGTGCTCGGCGGCGGCAAGCGGATGCCGGCGCCCGATGCGGGCCTTGGCGAAGCGATGAACAACGCCACGCTGACCCGCGTGCACTATGGCGCCCGACTGGCTCGCAGCAGCGGCAAGCCGCTGTTGGTGACCGGTGGCAAGCCCAAGGGCGGCGTGGCCGAGGCGCAGCTGATGGCCGACGCACTGCGCAGCGACTACGACATCGCGCCGCGCTGGGTGGAAAGTGCATCGCGCAATACCGAGGAAAACGCCGAGTTCAGTGCCCGGCTGTTACCAGCCAGTCAGCGCCGCATCGCCCTCGTCACCCAGGCCTGGCACATGCCGCGCGCCGAGCGCATCTTCACGCAGGCTGACTTCACCGTGATCCCCGCGGCCACTGACTACGCCTCGCAGGAGCAATCAGCCGTGCTGCGCTGGCTGCCCGATGCCGAGGCACTGGCCCGCAGCGACCGCGCGCTGCACGAGCTGCTGGGCGTGCTGTGGTATCGGCTGCGCGGGCGCTGAGCCTCGGTTCAATTGCATCGCTGCGGTATCATGGCGTTTTGCGCGAAGCGGCTCGGTGTCGCTTCGAGGAACAGGAATCCCCATGAGCACCGCGCAGCAATCCCCACTCGGCAAGGCCGTGCAATACCAGGCCGAGTACGACGCCAGCCTGCTGTTTCCGATCCCGCGCCAGGGCAAGCGCGACGAGATCGGCGTGACCGGCACCCTGCCCTTCATGGGGGCCGACATCTGGAACGGCTACGAGCTTTCCTGGCTCAATCCGCGCGGCAAGCCGCAGGTCGCGATTGCCGTGTTCGAGTTTCCGGCCGACAGCACCAACATCGTCGAATCCAAGTCGTTCAAGCTGTATCTCAACAGCTTTAACCAGACCCGGCTCGCCAATGCCGACGCCGTCGCCACACTGCTGCGCGACGACCTGTCACAGGCCGTCGGCGCCCCGGTGCGGGTGCAGCTGATCGAGCCCGATGATTTCACCGGCCAGCGCCTGATGGAGCTCGAAGGCTATTGCATCGACAACCTCGACATCGAGGTCGACCAGTACCAGCCTGCGCCGCAACTGCTACGCTGCGACGACGCCGACGCGCCGGTGAACGAGGTGCTCACCTCCAACCTGCTCAAGTCCAATTGCCTCGTCACCGGCCAGCCGGACTGGGCCAGCATGCAGATCCGCTATCTTGGCCAGCCGATCAACCGCGAATCGCTGCTGCGCTACCTGATCTCGTTCCGCCAGCACAACGAGTTCCATGAGCAATGCGTCGAGCGCATCTTCATGGACCTGATGCGCGCCTGCAAGCCGATGAAGCTGGCCGTCTACGCGCGCTACACCCGGCGCGGCGGCCTCGACATCAACCCCTACCGCAGCAATTTCAGCGGCCCGCCACCGGCCAACCTGCGCGGCGCGCGGCAGTAAACCCGCCGCAAAACGAAAAAGCCCGGACGCGATCCGGGCTTTTTCATGGGGCACTGCATCGGCTACAGCTTGTGCACGAACACCCAGCCGATCAGTCACCGGCGCGCCGATCGTCGCGATGGCACGAAACACCGGCAGCCGGGCCAGTGCTCAGGTATTGCTGATGACGATCTTGGGAAACTTGCTCGAATAGTCCTGTGCCTTGGCGGCGATCCGCGCACCCACCTTCTGCGCGATACCGCGATACAACTGCGCCACTTGGCCGTCCGGCTCGGCGATGACCGAGGGGTGGCCGGCATCGGCATTCAGACGAATCGACAAATCGAGCGGCAATTGGCCCAGCAGCTCGGTGCCGTAGTCGGCACTCATGCGCGCCGCGCCGCCCTCGCCAAAAATGGGCTCGGCGTGGCCGCAATTGCTGCAGATATGCACACTCATGTTCTCGACGATGCCCAGAATGGGCACGCCGACCTTCTCGAACATCTTGAGGCCCTTGCGCGCGTCCAAGAGGGCAATATCCTGCGGCGTAGTAACGATGACCGCCCCCGTGACCGGCACCTTCTGGCTCAATGTGAGCTGAATGTCGCCGGTGCCAGGCGGCAGGTCGACCAGCAGGTAGTCGAGTTCGCCCCAGAGGGTGTCGTTCAAGAGCTGCATCAAGGCCTGCGTGACCATGGGGCCGCGCCACACCATCGGCTGTTCGGGATCGATCAGGAAGCCGATCGACATCGTCTTGATGCCGTGATTCTCGATCGGCTCGATATGCTTGTTGTCGGGCGAGACCGGCTGGCGCCCTTCCACGCCGAGCATGGTCGGCTGCGACGGGCCGTAAATATCGGCGTCCAGCAGACCCACCTTCGCGCCCTCCGCCGCCAGCGCCAACGCGAGGTTGGCAGCCGTGGTCGATTTGCCGACCCCGCCCTTGCCCGAGGCCACGGCAACGATGTTCTTCACACCGGCAAGCAAGGGCAGGCCACGCTGCGCAGAATGCGCGACGATATGGCTGGAGACGTGCACCTCGGCCCCCGACACCCCTGCCACCGCGCGCAAGGCCGCTTCGGCCTCGGCCGCAATGGCGGCGTGGCGGCTGGCAGCCGGATAACCCAGCACGATCTCGGCACGCGCCACGCCGTTCTCGAGCGCCAACCCACGCACGCACTTGGCGGATACATAGTCGATGCCCGTCAACGGGTCGATCAGTCGGGCAAGCGCGGCTTGCAGGTCGGAGAGGTCGGACATGATGGTATTCCAGCAAGAACGAATGGAGGTTGAAGCGACGGTATCGCCCAAGAGATGCGGACAAGGATGCTGCGCTGCAAGCCCGGCTATGAAAAAGCGCGGCCTCAGCCGCGCTTGTCTGGCGCCCGCGAGCGCTTACTTCTTCTTGAGACAGTCGCTCATGAACGCCTTGCGCTCGTCGCCCTTCAGCTTCTTGGCGCCGGCTTCCTTGTTGCAGTAGCCCATCTTGTCCTGCTGCTTGGTCGGCTTGGCGTCGGCCTTGAGGCAAGTGCTCATGAACGCCTTGCGCTCGTCACCCTTCAGGCTCTTGGCGCTGGCTTCCTTGTTGCAGGAGCCCATTTTTTCCTGTTGCGCGGTGGCGGCATGAACCGACTGCGCACACATCAGGCCGGTAGCGAGCAACAATGCGGACATCAGCTTCATCGGGGGCACTCCCATACGTTTAAGGTGCCGTCATCATAACGGCAGCCCCCGCAACAGGCGATGGCCACATGCTGGCGCTGTGGCAAAGAACACGCGTCCCGAATGGGACTCAGCGACGGCCTTGGTAAGACGAGCCGCCGGGTGGGGAGGACGGACGTTCATCTTTGTGACGGAAGCTGACCCGGCCCTTGGTCAGGTCATAGGGCGACATCTCGACCGTCACGCGATCGCCGGCCAGCACGCGGATGCGGTGCTTGCGCATCTTGCCCGACGCGTAGGCGTTGATCTCGATGCCGTTGGTCAGCGCCACACGAAAGCGCGAATCGGGCAGCAGCTCGATCACGACGCCTTCCATTTCAACCATATCTTCTTTTGCCATGACACATCTCCGGTGTTGGGCAGTCCGGATGCAATGCCACGGCCTGAGGGGCCTGTGACAGGACGACTCGGGAGGTAGGATGACAACCGCGCTTGGCGGGTACACCATCAAGGCACGCCCCAACGCTCGGTAGCACGGGGGATCGGAGGACTGCATTGGGATAGACCTCTACTATACAGGTCATCCCCCTTTCTCGCAGCGAAATCTGCACCCTCAGAACGGATTGCCCAGCGTCACGTAGTAGCGCGTCTTCTCATTGTCACCATAGGCCACGGCCAGATAGAGCGGACCGAGGTAGGTATCGATGCCGAGATAGCCAACCATGGAGGAATGCCAGCCATCGTCGAGAAAATCGTCGAACACCCGTCCGACTTCGAGCGCCGCACCCAGGTAGGTACCCTTGCCCGATTCAGAAAAAATCGGCACCGGCCGGTATAAAGCCAGTCGGCCATAGAAAAACTCGTCGCCTTGCAGCTCCTGGTATCCATAGCTCGACAGATTGAGAAAGCCGCCCATCCAGCGCACGTCCGACAACGGCGGATCCCCACCGCGCGCGAGCTGGCTGCGCATCGCGACATGGCCACTGTTGCCCCCCCAGCCAAAGCCGTGGGTCAGATCCAGCCCGTAGCGACCGTAGCGCTCGAAGTCCTTCGGAAATTGCGACTCTTCGACACGGCCGTCGAACGCTTCATAGCCGTACAGGTGGACCAGGGTGCCCAGGCTCGGGAAGTTGAGGTTGTCGAGCTGGTCATAGTAAAGATTGAAACGTACGCCCCAGTCCCACTGCTTCACGCTGCGCGGCAATAGATCCACGGCGATGCCACCGACGTCGACGGTCGGGCTACCCACTTCCAGAATGCCGCGATAGCGACTGATCGAAGGGCCGACGCGAACTTCACCGTAGCGCGCCCATGAGGAGCCGAAGTCCAGCCCCGCGCGCGAGCCCTCCAGCTTGTACTCGGCAAACTGTCGGCCATCGAACCACAGCTTGAGCGGGCTCGATTCGGCAAGCACATAGGGCGCGACAAAGGCATAGCCGTCGATCTGCAGCGGCTGATAGAACTCGCCGGCAATGACCGAGCGATCGCCGATGCTGACCAAGCCATCGAACTCGCCACCCAGGCTGTTCATCCAGGTGCGGCGGTAGCGCGCCGTCAGCGCGTAGGGGTTGGAGCGATCGAAGTCGGTACCCAGTGCCAAACCGAAGTTCAGATAATTGGGCCCCCAGTCCTTCTCGACCGGGGTGATCGTCATGCGCTGGCCCGAACCATGATCGAGCAGTTCATAGTCGAGCTGGGTGAAATCACCGCGTGCGTAAACCTGCTGCAATCGCTGATTGAAATCGTCCTGGTCCAGCGGCGCGCCAGTCTTCACCGCGAGTGCGCCGCGCATCACCTCCGGGTTCACCTTCTTGAGCTCGGCCACCTGCACCTCGAGGATGGGCTTGGGCTGCAGGCGCCTAGCGGTGCGCGCGGTCTGCCATTCCTGGTAGCGCTCGGCGGGCAAGGCATAGCGTTGCAACTGCGACAGCGCCTTGTGCGCGGCCTTCTCGCCCAGTGCCATCAGCTCCTTGTTCTTGTCGAACGACGAACTCGACAGATCGGTCAGCTCGGGCGTGATCAATACATCCAGCGACGTAAGGCTGCCCAGTTGTGGCCGCTGGTTCTGCAGGATCATCAAGCGCGTGTACTGGTCGGCCACGCCAAAAATATCGCCCAGTGCCTCGCGCTTGAGCGGTGGAGAGGCAACATCGATCGCGATCACCACGTCGGCGCACAGCTCGCGTGCCACATCCACGCCCAGGTTGCGGGTCAGGCCACCATCGGCCAAAAGCTTTCCATCGCGCGTCACCGGCGGGAACACGCTCGGTACCGCCATGCTGGCCAACATGGCCGAGACGATATCGCCGTCCTTCATCACCACCATCTCGCCCTGCTCCAGATCGGTGGCGATTGCGCGGAACGGGATGGACAACTGATCGAAATCGGCCGCGGTGCCGCCGTAAGTCATGTGGCGCAGGAACAGCTCGACCTTCTGGGTATTGATCGCGGACTTGGGGAAGGAGATCTTGCCGTCGTCGGACACCCCGATATCGACCGGCAGCAACGCCAGCTGGTCCACCTGCTTCTGGCGGAAGGAGTTGAGCTGGCGCGGCAGGCGCGAACTCAAGAGGTCATCCCAGTTCGCCTGCTGCACCTGTTCGGCCAGCTCTTCCGGGCTGCGGCCCGAGGCGTAGCTGCCTGCCACCAAGGCGCCCATGCTGGTACCGACGATGCAATCGATCGGCACGCGCGCTTCTTCCAGCACCTTGAGCACGCCCACATGCGCCAACCCACGCGCGCCGCCGCCACCGAGCACCAACCCGATCCGGGGCCGCCCTTGCTGGGCCGCTTGCGTCAAGCCCGAGCAGGCCAGCATGCAGGCCAGGATCGCAATACCTTGTTTCACTCGCTTCTCCCTGAGCGATGTGGCTGAGTCTAGAATGGGTCTGTTGGGCAGTCCCGCGGGATTCGTCCACCAGTTGTCAGCAGCCATTTATTTTCAGGATGGAGTGTAGCCGATTCCATGCAACTGATAGCCCACCGCGGGCTTGCCCGCAGCGCGCCGGAAAATTCGCTGGCCGCCTTCGCCGATGCCCTGTCCTGCGGCTTCCACGGCATAGAGACCGATGTCCGGCTCAGCGCCGACGGCGAAGCGGTGCTGTTTCATAGCCGTACCGTCGGCGCCGGCATACCGGTTGCCGCGCTCAGCCGGGCCGAACTCTCCCACCTTGCCGGCTACCTGGTACCGACGTTGACCGAAGCGCTCGATGCCTTTCCCGATGCGTTCTGGAACATCGAGATCAAGACCCCCGCCGCCGCGCCCGTGATCCAGGCTGAGCTCGGCGCGCGTAGCGCGCGTCAGCGCCCGCTGCTGACTTCGTTGCGCCATGAGGTGATCGTCGCTGCCGCACAGGCGACGCAGCCGCTGGATTACGGCTTTATCGTCTGGCATCGGCCGGTGGCGCTCAACAGCCTGCTGTATGCCGCCATGCCGTATTCGCATCTGCGTACCCTCGTCTGGTTCTATGAATCGCTCGATCTCGCGCTGCTGCAACAGGCCAACGCCCTGGGCTTTCGCAACTATGTATTCGGTGCCCAGACGGACCATGAGCACCGCTTGTGCGAGGAATTCGCATTGCACGGGCTGATCACCGATCACCCGGAATACGTCGGTCTGACCGTCGCGCCGCCGCTGCAATGAGTGCCGGCCGCACATGATCGCCCTCGAATTCCTGGTCGTCCTCTCAGCCATCCTGATCGGCGCCCGCCTGGGCGGTATCGGGCTTGGCGTGATGGGCGGCCTGGGCCTGGCGGTGCTCACCTTCGGTTTCGGCCTGAAACCCACCACCGCGCCGATAGACGTGATGCTGATGATCGTCGCAGTGATCACTGCCGCCGCCTGCCTGCAGGTGGCTAGCGGCATGGACTGGCTGGTGCGGCAGGCCGAGCACCTGCTGCGACGCAACCCGCGCCAGATCACTTGGTATGCGCCGCTCGTCACCTACGGCTTCACGCTGTGCGCCGGCACCGGCCACGTCGCCTACGCGGTGTTGCCGGTGATTGCCGAAGTATCGCGTGAGGCCGGCGTGCGACCGGAACGGCCCCTGTCGATCGCTGTGATTGCGTCGCAGGCCGCCATCACCGCCAGCCCGATCTCCGCCGCCACCGTAGCACTGCTCTCGCTGTTGGCCGGCGATGGCGTGCAGCTGTTCGATATCCTGATGGTGGCCATTCCCGCCACGCTATGCGGGGTGATGGCGGGTGCGGCCGTGGCAAGCCGGCTGGGGCCCGAACTCGATGCGGATCCGGTCTATCAGGCACGGCTCGCGGCTGGGGAAGTGGCGCCACCGCATCGCACCGACGTGCCTGAGTCACCTGCGCATGCCCGGCATGCCGTGGCGATCTTCCTGCTCGCGGCCGGCGCCGTGGTACTGCTTGGCTCTTTTCCCGCCTTGCGCCCCAGCTGGCAACTGGCGGGGCAGACACAGACGCTGGACATGGCCAGCGCCATCGAGATGGTGATGCTGTCGGCGGCAGCGCTAATCCTGCTAGTTTGCCGCGTGCCCGCCGAACAGGTGGTGAAAGGCAGCGTGTTTCGCGCCGGTGCAGCCGCCGTGATCGGCATCTTCGGTGTGGCGTGGATGGGCGACACCTTCATCCAGGCCAATATGGCGTTCTTTTCGGGCGAAATCCGCGCCACCGTGACTGCGGCACCCTGGCTGTTCGCGGTGGCGCTGTTCGTGATGTCCATCCTGCTTTACTCGCAGGCCGCCACCATCCGTGCCCTGATGCCGCTCGGCATTGCGCTCGGGCTGCCTGCCCCGGCACTGATCGCCATGTTCCCGGCGGTAAACGGCTACTTCTTCATCCCCAACTACCCGACCGTGATCGCCGCGATCAATTTCGACGCCACCGGCAGCACGCGCATCGGCCGCTGGTTGCTCAACCACAGCTTCATGCTGCCGGGCCTGACCTGCAGCGTCGTGTCAGTGGGCGCGGGCTTTGCCCTCGCCCAACTGCTGCTGTGATGCCAGTGGCCACCACCCGGCCGGCGCGGTGATCCGGTGAGCTTTGCCTCGACCAGCGGGCTGATTTCGCCGGCCGATTGCGCCTAGCCAGCGCGGGATTGCGCACCTCGGCGTTGACTACGGCCAAGCACCCGCTTCGATGGCAGCACTTTGCAAGCTGCCCATGGGTCTGCGCAACGATGCAATCAAGCCCGCAGGACTCACCGCTATACTGGGCGACTTAGAAGCGCTGCGTGCGCTTAAGAGCACTGGAACACGCTGCGCCTTGCCGTGGGGCGAGCACTATCGCGGCGACTAAGGCGGCTGGAGGCAGCGTTGCAGACTCATGAGCGAATCGCCGTGCGAGCCGGAACAGAACTGGCACGCTTTCACTGATGCAGGCCCGGCGTTCTATCGCGCCAAGCCCAGCAGCCATAACCGGGTCACCCTGACCCACCACACACCCGACAAGATGACCCTGACCAGCCAGATTGCCGTTTTCCTGTGCGCCACCGTGGTGATGGTGCCCCTATTCCACCGTGCGGGCCTGGGCGCCATCCTCGGCTACCTGGCCGCCGGCGTGCTGATCGGTCCCTGGGGCCTGGAGCTCGTCACCCAGATCGACCGGATCCTGCACTTCGCCGAGCTCGGGGTGGTACTGCTGCTGTTCGTGATCGGGCTGGAACTGCAGCCGTCGCGGTTATGGGTATTGCGCCGTGCGGTATTTGGCCTGGGCGGCGCGCAAATGCTGCTGACCGCGGCGGCGATCGCGCTGGTGCTCAAGTTGATAGGCGTGGCGTGGATTGCGGCCATCATCGCCGGGCTGGGCCTCGCGCTGTCGTCGACCGCCTTCGTGTTGCAGATGCTGGCCGAAAAGCATCAGCTGACCACTCGCCACGGCCGCGATGCCTTCGCCATCCTGCTGTTCCAGGATCTGGCGGTGATCCCGCTCCTGGTGCTGGTACCGCTACTCTCCAACGGCGAACTACCCAGTTGGCACGATCTCGGGATGGCGCTGGGCGCCGTGGCGCTGGTCGTCGTGGGCGGCCACTGGCTGCTGCGCCCCGCCTTGCGCCTCGTGGCCAAGGCCGGCAGCCAGGAAGTGTTCGCCGCCGCCGCGCTGTTGATCGTGCTCGGCACCGCGCTGTTGATGGAAGACGTCGGCCTGTCGATGTCGCTCGGCGCCTTCCTTGCCGGTGTGCTGCTCGCCGATTCCGAGTATCGCCATGAATTGGAAGCGACACTGGAACCGTTCAAGGGATTGCTGCTCGGCCTCTTTTTCATCGCGGTGGGCATGTCGGCCAACCTGGGGCTGTTCCGCCAGATTCCGCTGGTACTGGTATGCGGCGTGGCCGGGCTGATGACGATCAAGTTCCTGGTGCTGTATGGCCTGGGCCGGGTGACCAAGGCGGGCGACTATACGGCGCGCCATCTGGGCGTGGCACTGGCACAGGGAGGCGAGTTCGCCTTCGTGCTGTTCGGTCTTGCCACTGCCAGCGGCGCCATGCAGCGCGGCCTCGCCGACACGCTGGTGCTGGTGGTCACGCTCTCCATGGCAGCAACCCCGCTGATCGCCAAAGTGCACGAGCGCTGGATCTCGCCCTGGCTCGCCCGCGCGCCCAAGCGTGAGTTCGATACCATAGAGACGGAGCACGGCAGCCGGGTGATCATCGCGGGCTTCGGGCGCTTCGGCCAGATCGTCGCGCGCCTGTTGCGGGTGAAGAAGATTCCGTTTACCGCGCTGGAAGCCAGCCCCGACCAGGTGGATTTCGTGCGGCGCTTCGGCAACCAGGTGTATTACGGTGATGCCTCGCGCATCGATCTCTTGCGCGCCGCGCACACCGATGAGGCCGAGCTCTTCATTCTCGCCATCGACGACATCGAAGCGTCGGTGCGTACCGCCGAAACGGTACGCCACCATTATCCCAAGCTGCCCGTATACGCCCGTGCCCGCAATCGCGCCCACGCCTACCGCCTGATGGATCTGGGCGTCACGGTGATCGAGCGTGAGACCTTCCACTCCAGCCTGGCGCTGGCACGCCGTGCGCTGATCGCCCTTGGCATTCCGGCCGAACGTGCCGACCGGGCGGTCGCCACCTTTCGCGACTACGACGAGAAGCTGGTGCTGCGCCAGCACGCTGCCTATCACGACGAATCGCAGCTGATCCAGACCACGCGCGAGGCCATGCTCGAGCTGGAAAACCTGTTCGAAGCCGACACGCGCGAAGTCGAACAGGAATCATGATCGCCGCAAACCCGCGCCCGCGCCTCTACAATCCAATCACCCTTCTGTTTGCGACCTTGCCATGAACCTGGAAAAAGTGATTTTTGGCTTCTTTATCGTGCTGGCGTTCACGCTGAACTTCGGCTTCTTCGTCGGCGAGATCGACGTGCCGCACCAGCACGATGTGTTCGAGCTGTTCGCCGCCATCGTCGTCAACCTGATCGCCACCGTGCTCAAGTTCGGCGATCGCACCCAGGTAGGTGCCGTGCATCTGGCCACCAGCCTCGTCGCCGATCTGCAGCTGATCGCCGCCGCCTTCGTCTGGGGTTATAGCGTCTACGTCGCGGGCCTGGGCACCAGCCCCGGCGTGATGTCGAGCGTGGTGTCGCTATCGGGTGGTGCGCTGGCAGCCAACCTGGTGTCGGTGGTGCTGTTGATCGGCGAAACCCTGTCGCTGCGCCGCTGAGCGGGGTCGTCGGCAATGCCCAACGTCGTGTTCCTGGTGCTGCGGCGCATGCGCGCGCCGCTGATCACGCTGATCCTGATCTACGCGATCTCCGTGTTCGGCCTCGTCGTCATTCCGGGCGTAGACAATCATGGCCAGCCCTACCGCATGGATTTCTTCCATGCGTTCTACTTCGTCAGCTACACCGCGACCACCATCGGCTTTGGCGAAGTGCCGTTTGCCTTCACCTATACCCAGCGCATGTGGGTGGTGGTGTGCATCTACCTGTCGGTGATCGGCTGGGCCTATGCCATTGGCACCACGTTTTCCATCCTGCAGGACAAGAGCTTTCAGCAGGCGGTGCAACTGGCACGCTTCGCCAGCCGGGTGCGGCGCATCAGCGAGCCATTCTTCCTGATTTGCGGCTACGGCCAGACCGCGCGCCTGCTGTGCAAGGTGCTGGACGACCAGCGGATGCGCTTCGTGGTGCTGGAGCTACGCGAGGACCGCGTGCATGACGTGACTTTCGCCGACTACCGCTTCGACGTGCCCGCCTACGCCGGCGACGCGGCGAACCCGCAATTGCTGACCGTGGCCGGCATCACTCATCCGCGCTGCCACGGCGTGCTCGCCATCACCGGCAACGAGGAAGCCAACCTCGCCGTCACCATCTCGGCCCACGTGCTGCGGCCCGAGCTGTTGTCGGTGGGGCGCGCCAAGACCCGCGCGGTGGCGGAGAACATGGCCTCGTTTGGCACCAACCGTGTCATCAATATGTTCGATGCCGTCGGTGCCCAATTCCGCCGCGCGCTGCATGCACCACACACCAGCCGGCTGTGGGATACGCTGTCCGATTTCCCCGGCGAGCCGTTGCCACCGCTGGTGAAGCCGCCGCGCGGCCATTGGGTGATCGTCGGCTTCGGTCGCTTCGGGCATGCGGTGAAGGAGGCGCTCGACTGTGAAGGCGCGACGGTAATGGTAATCGACCTGGAAGACCAGACTGAGCTGCCACCGGAACAGTATGTGCAAGCGCTGGGGGTCGACGCCGCCTCGCTCAGGGCTGCAGGCATCGAGCGTGCGGTCGGCATCGTCGCCTGCCACGATCATGACGCGCATAACCTATCCGCCATTGCCACCGCGCGCGCGATCAAGCCCGAGCTCTTCGTCGTCGCCCGGCAGAATCTGTCCAACAACGGCATTCTGTTCGAGTCGTTCAAGCCCGATGTCACCGTGGTGCGTAGCGAAGTGATGTCGCACGAATGCCTGCGCACGCTGACGACGCCGACACTGGCACGCTTCCTCGGTCAGATCCAGTCGCGCAGCGAAGTCTGGTCGCAAGCGCTGATGCGCGAAATCGAGGGCCTGTGCGAAGTGCATGTTCCAGCCACCTGGGTGGTGACGCTAACGGCGAAGAACGCCGGCGCCGTGTACGCCCTGCTCGCCCGCCCGCAACCCAGGCTGGAGCTGCGCCACCTGATGACCAACCCACAGGACCACACGCGGCGCTTGCGCGCGCTGCCGCTGATGCTCAATCGCGCCGGCCGTGACATCCTGTTGCCGCCGCCGGAAACCCCGCTTGCCTTTGGCGACGTGATCCTGTTCGCCGGCACATCGCGCGCGCGCGGCGCGCAGGACATCGTCCTCAGCCAATACCCGTTGCTCGACTATGTGCGTACCGGCCGTGATCAACCCAACAGCTGGCTGTTCCGGCGGCTGGCCGCATGGCGCGCAGCGCGGCATCCGGTAGAGGACGAGGGTTAAGCAAGGCTGCATCGCCAAGTTCCGGTCTTGATCGACACCAAACTGTATCCCCCAGGCATAACAGTACAGTTTCAACACAGCCCACACTGTCGGCGAAACTGTCATGGTGTTCTGCGTCTGCAACCCCCGCCGCCTGCCCGATACGATGGAGCCTCAATCTTGCCCTTTGGAGGTCGCCATGAAGAACGTCAGCATGCAATGCGCCGGGCTCGTCGCCGGGTTCGATTGCCGGGCCGGCATGGAACTGAGCTGCCAGCAGGGCCTGCTCTGGGTGACCGATGGCGAAGGCGATCTGCTGCTCCGCGGCGGCGAGCGCCTGAGGCTTTCCGGACGGCAGCGGGTCGTGATCCAGGCCTTGCAGCCCAGCCAGTTCCGCCTGACCTCGCCGGTGAGCGCCTGGCTGGACGCCCTGCTTTGCCAGTTGCTGGTAGGTGGGCGGCGGCTACGCCGCCAGCTCGGGCACAAATATGATGTACGGTTGACCGGCCAGCAAACTTGACACCCCGCACCCAGTCACACCTGCAGGAGCCTTACAGTTGGATGGAGCAAGTACGCACGCGGTAAGGCTTAGGCTGCTCGGGCGCGCGGCGCGTACCTGTCTCCCGGAGGAGGGCCACCACCATGCGCCGCCCCCCACGCTGGATTGCCTCGCTGGTCCTGGCTGTGCCGGCCACGCTGCACGCCTATCTGATCGACGACCTCGTCAACCTAAAAACCCTGATCGAGGGCCGCTGCGGCCCGCGCTTTCACGTGATCTGGGTGGATGACAGCGGCGTGACGCCGCCCTGCCTGCTCAGCTATTCGTTCGGCTGCGAGGAGATCCAGACCGTCGACGTCGCCGCCTGCGCCCTGTTGCCGCGACAGCCGGATATGATGCAGAGCGCCACCACGCCCAGCTGAGTCCCCAGCTGACGGCATTCAATCCGGAGCAAGGGCCAGCCGCTGCTGCGCCAGTTCGCCCAGGCGGCGAATGGCCGCCTCGTGCCGTGTGGTCCAGGTTTCTACGCAGCAGATGCGCATGCAGTTGCGATAGCTGCGACTGGGGCTGAACAGCTCGCCCGGTGTGAAATTGATGCCCTCGGCCATAGAATCGCGCAACAGCTCGCGAGAGTCGATCTGAGGCGGCAGTTCCACCCACAGCACATAGCCGCCCTGCGGCACGTTGAGCCGGGTATCGGCCGGGAAATAGCGCTGGATCGCTTCGACCGCGGCAGTCACCTGCTCGGCGACGATGCGGCGCAAGCGGCGCAGGTGGTGATCATAGCCACCGTTGTCGAGGAAGCGCGCAATGGTCTGCTGCAGCGCCAGCGGCGTCGAATAGGTGTTGATGAACTTCAGCCGCTCGATCTCGCGCTGCCAGCGCCCCGCCACGACCCAGCCGATGCGCATGCCGGGCGCCAGCGCCTTGGTGAACGACGAGCACAGCATCACGTTGCCGCCGCCTTGCTCCACCGGTGGATCGAACGCCTTGGCCGGGCGCGGGCGATCGCCGCGATGGAAGAATTCGCCGTAGAGATCGTCCTCGATCAGCGGGATGTGGCGCTCGGCCAGAAGCTCGACCAAGCGCTGCTTGTTCTCGTCCGGCATCAGGCAACCGAGCGGGTTGGAGAAATTGGGCAACAGCAGACAGGCCTGCACCTGGCCATCGCGCGTGGCAAGCTCCAGCGCCTCGATCGAGATGCCGGTCTGCGGATGGGTGGGAATTTCCAGCGCCTTGAGCTGGAAGCTCTCCAGCATCTGCAGCAGCCCGAAGTACGCCGGCGACTCGATGGCAACCACGTCGCCCGGCTTGGTCACCGCGCGCAGGCACAGGTTGATCGCCTCCAGGCAGCCGTGCGTGATCAACACCTCGTCCGATTCGAACTGTCCGCCCCAGGCCAGCGCGCGCCGCGCGATATGGCGGCGCAACTCCGGGTCGCCCACCGGCTTGCCGTAGTCAGACAGCATGCGCGGGCTGTGCCGCGTCACCTGCGACAGCAGCCGCTGCAGCTGCTGGTTGGGATAGAACTCGGGGCTGAGGATGGCAAGGCCAAAGTCGACGCGGATGGGCTTGAGTTCGCTCGCCTGGTAGGGCCACAGCACCGGTGGCGTCACCACTTCCAGCGGCTCGCGCGGCGGCTGGGTCAGCCCTGGCGTGCGCAGCACCGGCAGCCTGGCCACATAGAAGCCGCTCTGCGGGCGTGCCTCGATCAGGCCGCGATCCTCCAGTGAGCGGTAGGCTTCCATCACGGTGGACAGGCTGACGTGCCGTTGCGCCGAGAGCTTGCGGATCGACGGTAGCTTCTCTCCCGCCTTGAGCACGCCGCTGGCAATGGCCTGCGCGAGTTCATCGGCGAGCTGGGCGTAGAGCGTGTCGCTCTTACGCTGCAGGGGGGAGCTCACATCGTTCATGGCGCGGCCTCGTCATGGTGCGGGTTCGCACCACTATATCGCATCGCCGCGACAACACAACAGTTACAGCAATCCGGGTAAAATCGGCCGGGTTTGCAGTACAGTTTGCCGCGGGCGCGGCGAGTCGATCAGCGTGCTGAAGCGGCAGTGGCGGCCGGAACCGGCGCGGGCTTGGCGGCCACCGGCTTGGAGCGATCGAGGATCTGGAAGAACACCTCGTCCTTGCGGATCATGCCAAGCTCGTTGCGCGCACGCTCCTCGATGGCATCGGTACCGGTCTTGAGATCCTGGACTTCGGCGGCGAGCGCGGCATTGCGCTCGCGCAGCTTGTCATTTTCGGCGTGGCGCTCGGCCAGCTGCTGGTCGAGTTGCCAGACACGCAACCAACTGCCCTTGCCGATCCAGAGCGGCCATTGCAAGAGGGCGATCAGTAGCGCGAGAAGGATGGCGAGTGTGCGCATTGCAGCCAGGGTAAAAGGAAACCGGGGCGAGCGCCCCGGTTGCCGATGTTACTACAGGCTTGCCGTATCACCTAGGTGGCAAGCCTGACCCAGATTACTTCTTGATCTGGTAGAACGCGTTGATGCCCGGATAGTAGGCAGCATCGCCCAGTTCTTCCTCGATGCGCAGGATCTGGTTGTACTTGGCGATACGGTCCGAGCGCGACAGCGAACCGGTCTTGATCTGCATGCAGTTGGTCGCGACAGCCAGATCGGCAATGGTGGCATCTTCGGTTTCGCCCGAGCGATGGCTCATCACCGAGGTGTAACGATTGCGCTTGGCCAGATCGACGGCGGCCAACGTTTCGGTCAGCGAGCCGATCTGGTTGACCTTGATCAGGATCGAGTTGCAGATGCCCTTGTCGATGCCTTCGGCCAGGATCTTGGCGTTGGTCACGAACAGATCATCGCCCACCAGCTGTACACGGCTGCCAATGCGGTCGGTCAGTACCTTCCAACCCGCCCAGTCGCGTTCGCCCATGCCGTCCTCGATCGAGATGATCGGGAACTTGTTCACCAGGCCTTCCAGGTAGTCGACCATTTCGTTCGACGTGAAGGTGCGACCACCGCCCTTCTTGAAGGTATAGGTACCGCTATCCTTGTTGAAGTACTCGGATGCAGCGCAATCGAGGGCGATGTAGAAGTCGGAACCGGCCTTGTAGCCGGCTTTCTCGATCGCGGCCAGGATCAGCTCGATGGCTTCTTCCGGGCCGGCCACATCGGGTGCGAAACCACCTTCGTCACCGACCTGGGTCGGCAGGTGTTTATCGTGCAGGATCTTCTTCAGGTTGTGGAACACTTCGGCGCCATAGCGCAGTGCCTCACGGAAGGTCGGTGCACCGGCCGGAACGATCATGATTTCCTGGAAATCCAGGCTATTGGAAGCGTGTTCGCCACCGTTGATCACGTTCATCATCGGCACCGGCAGGCTCATCGGGCCCGAACCGCCGATATAGCGATACAGCGGCAGGCCGGCCTCCTCGGCAGCAGCCTTGGCCACGGCCATAGACACGGCGAGGATGGCGTTGGCGCCGAGCTTGCTCTTGTCGTCGGTACCGTCGAGGTCGAGCATGGTCTTGTCGATGAAGGCCTGCTCGGCAGCATCGAGGCCGATGATGGCTTCGACGATCTCGGTATTGATGTTCTCGACGGCCTTGAGCACGCCCTTGCCGAGGTAACGGCTCTTGTCGCAGTCACGCAGTTCCAGCGCTTCGCGCTCGCCGGTAGATGCGCCGGACGGCACGGCCGCACGGCCCATTACGCCGGATTCCAGCAACACGTCGGCTTCGACGGTCGGGTTGCCGCGCGAATCCAGGATTTCGCGGGCGACTACATCAACGATTGCGCTCATTGCCTTACCTCTATGGTTGATTATTGAACGGCAAACCACCAGACCTTGGCGCCTGCTCACGCGAAAGCGGTGTGTCCGAATCGCGCGCGCCGACGGGGCGGCGGCCTTCAGCCTAGCGGCCGAACATTACAGCGGGTAGTGAAATAGTCTAAACGGCACAAGGCGTTACCACCTTGTGCCGCCGCAAACTCAGCAGCTCAGCCCTACTCGTCCGTGCTCCTTGGCATAGGCAATGGCCGCTTCGATGTACGACTTGAACAGCGGATGGCCATCGCGCGGAGTCGACGTGAACTCCGGGTGGAACTGGCAGGCGAAGAACCAGCGATGCTGCGGCAGCTCGACGGTCTCGACCAGTTGCTCGGCGCCTGCCGACTTGCCGCTGATGGTGAGCCCGGCCTCGACCAGACGCGGCAGATAGTGATTGTTCACTTCGTAGCGATGACGATGGCGTTCGGTGATCGATTCCATGCCGTAGATCTTCGCCGCAAGGCTACCCGGCAGCAGATTGCACTGTTGCGCCCCCAGGCGCATGGTGCCGCCCAGGTTGGAGTTCTCGTCACGCTTCTCAATCTTGCCGTCGTGGTTCACCCACTCGTCGATCAGCGCCACCACCGGGTATTCGGTTTCGAGATCGAACTCGGTGGAGTTGGCGCCCTTGAGCCCAGCCACGTCGCGCGCGTATTCGATCAGCGCGATCTGCATGCCGAGACAGATGCCGAGGTAGGGAATATTGTGCTCGCGAGCGAATTTCACCGCGCGGATCTTGCCTTCCACGCCTCGCTTGCCAAAGCCACCAGGCACCAGGATCGCATCCATGCCCTCGATGCTGGCATTGCCTTCGGTTTCCAGCACCTCGGAATCGATATAGTGGATGTTCACTTCGCTGCCGGTATGGATGCCGGCGTGCTTCAGTGACTCGATCAGCGATTTGTACGATTCGGTCAGGTCGACGTACTTGCCGACCATGGCGATATTCACCGTCTGGGTCGGGTTCTCGATCGCGTCGACGATCTTGTCCCACATCGCCAGATTGGCCGGCGGCAGATCAAGCTGCAATTGCCGGGTGATGATCTGGTCGATGCCCTGTTCACAGAGCACGCGCGGAATCTTGTAGATGCTGTCCATGTCCGGGCAGGAAACCACCGCTTTTTCCGCGACATTGGTGAACAGCGCGATCTTGCGGCGCTCATCGTCCGGCACCATGCGGTCGGCGCGACAGATCAGCACGTCAGGCTGAATACCGATTTCGCGCAGTTCCTTCACGCTGTGCTGGGTCGGCTTGGTCTTGATCTCGCCGGCGGCCGCGATATAGGGCACGTAGGACAGATGAACGAAGCAGGTGTTCTCGCGACCGAGCGTCACGCCCATCTGGCGGATCGCTTCGAGGAAAGGCAGCGATTCGATGTCGCCGACGGTGCCGCCCACTTCGATCACGGCCACTTCGGCGTCGCTGGAACCCAGGCCAATGAAATGCCGGATCTCGTCGGTAATGTGCGGGATCACCTGCACCGTCTTGCCAAGGTAATCGCCGCGGCGTTCCTTCTTGATCACCGATTCGTAGATCTGGCCGGTGGTGAAGTTGTTGGCCTTCTTCATCTTGGAATGAATGAAGCGCTCGTAGTGCCCCAGGTCGAGGTCGGTTTCGGCACCGTCCTCAGTGACGAACACCTCACCGTGCTGCATGGGGCTCATGGTTCCCGGATCCACGTTGATGTACGGGTCCAGTTTCATCATGGTGACTTTGAGGCCGCGGGATTCGAGGATTGCGGCGAGAGACGCGGCAGCGATGCCTTTGCCAAGCGAAGACACCACACCACCGGTAACGAAGATGAACTTGGTCATGACTGCGTAGGGGAGTGTGAATTGCGCATTTTACCCGATGCCCCCTTCCCCCTCAATTCTGGACAAGACCGGCAGAATCTGCGCCAGGCCGATTTTCGGCCGCGACGGCCATGCCCGACAGGTTAGACAGCCCATCCGGGCACCAGCCACCCGTTCTGCCAGACGGTGACATGCAAGGGCGTGAGGCCGTGCTGCAAATTGTCGCCGCTTTTCATGGGGATAGCCTGTTTTCACTTTTGCGACTTTCCGGCTGCGGCTACACCTTAAGTAGGTGAAAGCCCGGATTGACGCGCAGTGTTGCAGATTTGCTGCGGCGCAACATGAGGTCATTTACCATCCACAACACATATATGTAAGATTCGCGCCGAACATGACGCGACGCACTTTAGCGTGACCACACAAAGAGGAAAGCAAACATGTCCAAGATTGCACTCGTTACCGGCGGCATGGGCGGCATCGGAACCGCCATTTGCAAGCAGTTGGCCGATGGCGGCTTCCGGGTCGTTACCACCTATTCGCGCCCGGGCAAGCAATCACAATGGCTGGCCGATGCCAAGGAAGCGGGCTACGCCTTCCACGCCTATGAATGCGACGTCACCGATTTCGACGCCTGCGTGACGTTGAAGAACCGCATAGAAGCCGAACTCGGCCCGGTCGATGTGCTGGTGAACAACGCCGGCATCACCCGCGACGCCAGCTTCAAGAAGCTGGACAAGACCAGCTGGGATGCGGTGATCAGCACCAATCTCGACTCACTGTTCAATGTCAGCAAGCAGTTCGTCGATGGCATGACCGAGCGGGGCTGGGGCCGCGTGATCAACATTTCGTCGATCAATGGCCAGAAGGGCCAGTTCGGCCAGACCAACTACTCGGCCGCCAAGGCCGGCATGCATGGCTTCACCATGGCGCTGGCGCAGGAAGTGGCAAAGAAAGGTGTGACCGTGAACACCATCAGCCCGGGTTATATCGCCACAGACATGGTGATGGCGGTGCCGGATGAGGTGCGCGCCAAGATCGTCTCCGGCATTCCGGTCGGGCGGCTCGGCAAGCCAGAAGAAATCGCCGGCCTCGTCACCTATCTTGCCTCCGAGCTGGCGGGTTTTGTGACCGGTGCCAACCTCGCCATCAACGGCGGCCAGCATATGTGCTGATCTAATTTGGCCTGTGAAATCAAAGCGGCACGCAAATGCGTGCCGCTTATTTTTTTGCCCGCACTATTATTCTTCATACAGGATTTCATGCGGCCCGATTACCATCGGGCTGCGCTTCACGCACACGCTTTTCCCAGCGTGAAACACGGATTATCTGGCACTGATTGTGGCGGTACCGATCCAGGAGGGCAGTCTGAATGGCACGCTTGAGGTTTGCTGGCGGTTGCATACCGCTGACCTTGTCGATGACAGCGCAGGCATCGCTGTTCCAGGGCGAAGCGCTCGACACGGCAGCCAATGTGCTGTCGTGGATCGTGCTGATCGTGCTGCCCATCGCCGGTATCGCCATTTTCTGGATGTTGCACATCCTGCCCGAGAAAATCGCGCACAAGCGCCACCACCCGCAGAAGGACGCGATCCAGACGCTGTGCATGCTGTCGCTGTTCTTCGGTGGCCTGTTGTGGCCGCTGGCCTGGCTATGGGCCTATACCAAGCCGGTGCTCTACAAGATGGCCTACGGCATCGACAAGGTGATCGAGGAGCACGACAAGAAAATCGTCCAGGACGAAGCGCACCTGGCCCAGCTAGACCAGCAAGTCGGCCACGACGAGCAATTGCTGCATACGCTGCGTAGCGAGATCGACACGCTGCGTGCCGAGCTTGCCACCGTTCGCAACCAGAAGGATCAGGCCTGATATGGACGCACTGCTGCTCGGCATCTATGCCTTTTTCGTCTGGCTGATTTTCTTCAAGTTCAAGTGGCTGCCGTGGAACAAGGTGTCCATGGTCATCGTCTTCACCATCCCGGTGGTGGCGCTCACCATTCTTATCCTCACGCTGAACATCGTCGCGCCATCCTCCAGTGACGTACGGGTCATGAACAAGGTGCTGCAGGTGGTGCCGCAGGTGCGCGGGCGGGTGATCGAGGTCGCGGCCGAGGGCAACCGCAGCTACAAGAAGGGCGATATTCTGCTGCGTATCGACCCGACCCCCTACCAGTACGCAGTCAAGCAACTCCAGGCCAAACTCAAGGCCGACGAGGCCGCACTGTCCGACGCCGAAGCCTCGTCGCGGCAATTGAACGAAACGGCGCGTGCTGCCGCCGGGCAGGTTGCGGTGGTCCTCGCCCGACTGGACCTTGCCCGCAAGCGCCTGGCCGAGCACGAGGAGCTGGTCGCCGCCGGTGCGGGCGACAAGTTTGCACTGGAAGACGCTCGGGCCCGCGTGCGCGAACTCGAAGGCGAGCTCATCACCGCCCAGGCTACCGAGAACGAGGTCAAGCAGAAGCTATCGGCCAAGAGTCAGGGCGAATTTGCCGCCATCGCCAATGCACGTGCCAAGCGGGCGGAAACCGAAACCCAGCTGGAAAATGCCCAGTGGGAACTCGACCAGACCATATACCGCGCACCGTCCAATGGTCGCGTGGTCAACCTGCAGATCCGCGTCGGCACCATGCTGGTCCCGATGCCGTTTGCACCCGCATTCAGCTTTGTCGAGGACGAACAGGAGCTGATCGCCTTCTACCAGCAGAACGAACTCTACAATGTCGCCAACGGCAACGAGGCCGAAGTGGCGCTGCTGACCCATCCGGGCGAGATCATCAAGGCGCGCGTCGATTCCATCGTCTGGGCGCAATCACAAGGCCAGGTGCAGCAGGGAGGCATGCTGCCCAACACCGGCCCCGTCGGTACGCCGCCCAACCGCTTCGCGGTCAAGCTCAAGCTCGAAGGCAAATACAAGAACCTGGTTTTGCCGGCCGGTGCGCTGGGTGCCGGTGCGATCTACACCGAGCACGGCCAGATGGTGCATATTCTGCGCAAGGTATTCCTGCGCGTAAGCACCAAGCTCAACTATCTGGTCCTGAAGCTCCACTGAGGGGAAACGGCACATGACCCCTCATTGGAAAACCATACCGCTCGCCTTACTGCTTGCGGCTCTCGCCGGCTGCGCCTTGCAGCACGCGCCCGATAGCGAGGCCTTGCGCAGCGAGCAGCTGCAAATGCTACCCCGAGACCTTGCTTGGCGCACCACGGCGCAGGACGGCATCGTCGCGGACGACTGGCTGGCGCAGTTCCATGACGCCACGCTGCAGGCGCTCGCGGCCGAAGCCGTGGCAAACAACCGGGATCTGCGGCTCGCCGCCGCCCGCGTCGAGGAAACACGCGCGCAGATGGCCATCAACGGCGGTGAACTCTACCCGTCCGTCGGGGTGCGTGGCCTCGGCGGCAACAGCGAAACGCAGGTATTGTCGCTGGCGGCCAGCTGGGAGCTCGACCTCTGGGGTCGGGTGCGCTCGCAGGCCCGCGCCGCCGAGTCGCAGTACGCCGCCAGCCAGGCCGATTACCTGTGGGCGCGCGAGGTGGTCGTCGCGACGACGGCGCGCGCCTGGTTCGCACTACTGCAATACCGGCAACTGGTGGAACAACAGCAGGCCCTCGTCACCGCGCAGCAGCGCCTGCTCGGCATTGCTCGCCAGCGCATCACCACCGGCATTGCGCCGGCCACCGAGGAGCAGGAAAACCAGGTCGCATTGCGCCAGCGCCAGGACGAGCTGCGTCAGCTGCAGCTGGCCGAGCGCCAGGCCGCGCAAACGCTAGAGATCCTGCTCGGCCGCTACCCGGCGGGTGAGCTCGCCGCGGCGGGCCAGTTGCCCGCCTTGCCGCCAACGCCGCCAACAGGCCTGCCGGCCGAACTGCTGGAACGGCGCCCCGACCTGATCGCGGCCGAACGCCGGGTCGCCGCCGCGTTCGACCTCAAGCAGTCGGCCCAGGCGGCTCGCCTGCCGCGAATCTCGATCGGCGCGGCCGTCACCTGGGTGGACAGCGATCTCTTCCTGCTCAATAGCGCGGAGAGCCCGGTGAAAGGCCTGAGTGGCAGCTTCCTCGCGCCGCTATTCACCGGCGGCCAGTTGCAGGGCCAGGTCGACTTCTACGATGCCCGGCAAAAGCAGACCGCCATCGCTTACGGTACTCAGGCGCTCGCTGCGCTCAAGGAGGTCGAAGGCAGCTTGCTCGCCGAAGCCGCGTTCCGCGATCGCGCCACACTGCTCGACGCCCGCCTCGCCGAACAGCAGACGCTGCTGCGCCGCGAGGAAGTGCGGGTGAAGGTGGGCTCACGCGATCCCCGTAGCGTGCTCAACCGGCAGCAGTCGCTCGCGATGACCCGTATGGAGCAGCTGCAACTGCAAACCGCCCGGCTCAATCAACGCATTACGCTGCTACTCGCCTTGGGCGGTAGCTGGGAGCCAGCGTCGCCGGCCGTTGCGCAATAGCGCTACCACTGTCCCGCCATCTGCAGTGGCCGACCTGAAGTGCGCAAACCTGCAGCTGAATCGGCCTTCTTTGCGCGCGTCCATGTTTGGGGCGATTCAAGCCGGGGCACGCCGATATCGCGACAACATTGGCACAAGATGAGGGATTTTACGGGGGGAAAGGCTGTCGTTTCTCACCTATAAACGATGGGCGAAACTCAACGTCGAAGCGTCGGACTCGCATTGCCTGCCAAGTCCGGTCCTCGTGTTATTGGGAGCCTCTATCGAAATGCCGCATCCTCTCTCGCGCCTATCGGTCCTACTCGCCAGCCTGATTCCCGTGCTGTTCGCTGCCTGTGGCAAATCGCAGGAAGCCAAGCACCTGCCCCCTCCCCCGGTTTCCGTCATCACCATAGCGCCCGCCGATGTCCCCTCGGTGTACGAGGCGGTTGGCCAGACCGCGGGCTACCGCGAGATCGA
Organism: Chitinolyticbacter albus; assembly: GCF_024437655.1. Taxonomy (GTDB): domain Bacteria; phylum Pseudomonadota; class Gammaproteobacteria; order Burkholderiales; family Chitinibacteraceae; genus Chitinolyticbacter; species Chitinolyticbacter albus. The sequence continues at coordinate 20,700 of NZ_JANBVF010000010.1, read as the reverse complement.
GGTGCGCGCGCGGGTGGAAGGCATCCTGCTCAAGCGCACCTACACCGAAGGCAAGCCGGTAAAGGAAGGACAGTTGCTGTTCCAGATCGATCCGGCGCCTTATCGCGCAGCACTCGATCAGGCGCGTGGGGTACAGGCGCAGTCCAGGGCCCAGCTGGAAAAAGCGCGCCTGGACAAAGAACGGATCATTCCGCTCTACAAGGAAAACGCGGTATCCAAGAAGGATTACGACGACGCCTTCGCGGCCTTTGATACGGCCACCGCCAACCTGGACTCGGCCAATGCCAAGCTGCAGGAAGCGCAGATCAATCTGGACTACACCAACGTGGTCGCGCCCATCGCGGGCATGGCAAGCAAAATCAATGTGTCCGAAGGCAGCCTGGTCGCGCCGACCGCCAATGGCGGGCTGTTGACCACCATCGCGCAGCTCGACCCGCTCTACGCCAACTTCTCCTTCTCCGAAGCCGACCAGCTCGGGCTGCAACGCGCGGAAAAAGAAGGGCGGGTGATCATGCCCAAGAGCCGCAATTTCGAAGTCGAGCTGCAGCTGGCCGATGGTTCGCTCTATGCCACGCGCGGCCACGTCGACTTTGCCGACAGCAAGGTCGACCCCGCCACCGGCACCATCCGCGCCCGCGCCATCGTGCCCAACCCCGACGGGCTGCTGCTGCCCGGCCAGTTCGTCCGGGTACGTATCCATGGCGTCACGATGAAGGGCGCCATCTTGGTACCGCAGCGCTCGGTGGTCCAGCAGCAGGCCGACAAGGTGGTGCTCACCGTCAACAGCAAGAACGTGGTCGAACCCCGCCCGGTCGAGCTCGGCGCCACGCATGGCAACAGCTATGTGGTGACCCGGGGCCTGAAGGCGGGCGATCGGGTGATCGTCGACGGCGTGCTGAAAGCCAAGCCCGGCTCGCCGGTGAGCATCGCCCCCGCCCAGTCCGCCGCCAGCGCACCGGCCACGCGCTAAGGAGCGCCGTTCATGTTCTCCCAGTTCTTCATCGAACGGCCGATTTTCGCCAGCGTCATTTCCATCATCATCACGCTGGCGGGGCTCGCGGCGATGAGCTCATTGCCGATCGAACAGTACCCGCAGATCGTGCCCCCGGTGGTCTCGGTCACCGCCAACTACCCCGGCGCATCGCCGCAGGTGATTGCCGAGACAGTGGCCGCGCCGATCGAACAGCAGGTGAACGGCGTCGAGAACATGCTGTACATGCAATCCTCGGCCGCATCCAACGGCTCGATGACGCTGAATGTCTATTTCGCCATCGGCACCGATCCCGATCTTGCCACCATCAACACCAACAACCGGGTACAGGCGGCGCTGGCGCAGCTGCCGGACGAGGTGAAGCGCCAGGGCGTGACGGTGAAGAAGAAATCCACCGCCATCCTGGGCTTCGTTACGCTCGACGCTGCGGACGGGCGTTACGACGCGCTCTATCTTTCCAATTACGCCCAGCTCAATGTCGTCGACGAGTTGAAGCGCATCGGCGGCATCGGCGATGTGTCCATCATCGGCGCCGGCGACTACGCCATGCGCGTCTGGCTGCGCCCGGACAAACTGGCCGAATTGTCGATGACGCCATCGGACATCACCTCCGCCATCCAGGAGCAGAACAAGCAGTTCACCGCCGGCAAGGTGGGCGCGGAGCCCACTTCGCACCCGTTGGAATTCACCTACACCGCCACCGCCCGCGGCCGGCTGGAAGACGTCACCGAGTTCGAGAACATCATCATCCGCTCCAACGCCGACGGCTCGCAGACCAAGCTCAAGGACGTGGCGCGCATCGAGTTGGGTTCGGCGAGCTACGATGTGGTCTCCAAGCGCAATGGCCAGCCCACCGTCGGCATCGGGCTCTACCTGCAGCCGGGCGCCAACGCGATCGGCGTGCTCGATGCCGTGAACGCCAAGATGAAGGAGCTGGAGCCACGCTTTCCGCCCGGCATGCAGTACAACATTCCGTACGACACGACCAAGTTCGTGAAGATCTCGATCGAGGAAGTGGTGCATACCCTGGTCGAGGCCATCATCCTGGTGTTCCTGGTGGTGTTCATCTTCCTGCAGAACTTCCGCGCCACGCTGATTCCCTGCATCGCGGTCCCGGTCTCCTTGATCGGCACCTTCGCCGGCATGGCCCTGCTAGGTTTCTCGATCAACCTGCTAACGCTGTTCGGCATGGTGCTCGCCATCGGTATCGTCGTGGACGATGCCATCGTGGTACTGGAAAACGTCGAGCGCATCATGACCACCGAGAAGTGCAGCCCCAAACAGGCGGCGATCAAGGCGATGGAGGAAGTCTCCGGCCCGGTGATCGCCATCGTGCTGGTACTGTGCTCGGTGTTCCTGCCCGTCGCCTTCATGGGCGGCATGACCGGGGTGATGTACAAGCAATTCGCCGTGACCATCGCCGTGTCGGTCACCATCTCCGGCCTCGTGGCGCTCACGCTCACGCCGGCGCTGTGCGCGCTGATCCTCAAGCCCGGCCATCACCAGCCGCACAAGGTGTTCGTCTGGTTCAACAACGGGTTCGATCGTTTCACCGGCGGCTATGTCCGCGGCGTGTCGTTCCTGAACCGCCGGGTGGCGGTGGCCTTCGCCGTGTTCGGCGTGCTGGTACTCGCCTTGCTGCTGTTGTTCAAGACCGTGCCGGGCGGCTTGGTCCCCGACGAGGACCAGGGCTATTTGATGGTGGTGCCGGTGATGCCCGATGCCGCCTCGCTCAAGCGCACCCAGGCGGTGACCGGCCAGCTTGATGCGTTCCTGACCAAGGAAGCGGACGTTGCACAGGTGCTGAGCTTTGCCGGGTTCGATCTGCTGTCGAGCACCTATCGCTCCAACGCCGCGGCGGTGTTCGTCACGCTCAAGGATTGGGACGAGCGCCAGGGCGAAGGCCAGGATTCATTCTCGCTGGCGAAGAAGATCATGGCCGCGGGCTTTGCGATCAAGGAATCGCTGGTGCTGGCGTTCAACCCACCTGCGATCACCGGCATGTCGACTACTGGCGGGCTGGAAGCGTATCTGCAAAGCCGCGCCAGCACCGACCCCAAGCAGATCGAGGCGGCCACCCAGGCCTATCTCGCCGCCGCGCAGAAACGGCCGGAGTTTTCCAGCGTCACCACCACCTATAGGGCGTCGGTGCCGCAGATGTTCTTCGATCTGGATCGCGAGAAGGCCAAGACGCTGGGCGTGCCGGTCGACCAAGTGTTCAACGCGCTGTCGGCCACCTTCGGTTCGCTCTACGTGAACGACTTCAACAAATTCGGCCGCACCTACAAAGTGCAACTGCAATCGGAAGCCGATTTCCGTTCGCGCCCCGAGGACATCCGCAACGTGTTCGTGCGCTCCTCTACCGGCGCGATGATTCCGCTCGATTCGCTGGTACGGGTGGAGCGGGTGACCGGCCCCGAGCTCGTCGAGCGCTTCAATGTGTTCTCGGCAGCCAAGGTGATGCTGCAGCCAGCGCCCGGCTACTCGACCGGCCAGGCGATCGCCGCAGCTGAAGCCGCGGCGGCCGAAACGCTGAGCAACGACTACTCGCTCGCCTGGACCGGCAGTGGCTACCAGGAGAAGGCGGCCAGCGGCTCGTCGGCGCAGGCCTTCATTTTCGGCATCATCATGGTGTTCCTGATCCTCGCCGCGCAGTACGAGCGCTGGACGCTGCCGCTCGCGGTGATCACAGCCGTGCCGTTTGCCCTGTTTGGCGCGCTGCTGGCGGTGTGGCTCACCGGGCTCAACAACGACGTGTATTTCCAGATCGGCCTTGTCACGCTGATCGGGCTCGCGGCCAAGAACGCCATCCTGATCGTCGAATTCGCCGTCGAGAAATACAGGGAGGGCATGAGCCTGATGGACGCCGCGCTCGAAGCATCCCGATTGCGCTTTAGGCCCATCGTGATGACCTCGCTCGCCTTCATCCTGGGTTGCGTGCCACTCGTGACCTCGAGCGGTGCCGGCGCGGCCAGCCGTCATTCCATCGGCACCGGCGTGATTGGCGGCATGCTGGCCGCCACCTTGATCGCGACCTTCTTCGTGCCTTTGTTCTTCCGGCTGATCATGAAACCTGCCGAGAAACAACGCGACCAGCAAGCCCGGGCGGCGGAGGCGAGCCATGATTAAGCCCCAGCCCTTCGCCCTGACCGCGCTCGCGGCAGCACTCCTTGCCGGTTGTGGCTTTACACCCGATCGCACGCCACCGCCGCAGGAGCTGCCCACGACGGTGGCCGTGATACCGGAATTCGACGCCCTCTGGTGGAAGCAGTACGGCTCAGAGGAACTCGATACCCTGGTCGAATCCGCACGCACCCATAACGCCGAGATCCAGACCGCGATTGCCCGCATCGAGGAAGCGCGCGCACTGCTGGGCATCGCCTCGGCGGAACAGTTGCCGCGGCTCGATCTTGGCGCCAGCGGCAGCCGCCAGAGGGCATCGCGCAACGGCCCGCAAGCGGGGCTGGGCACCTACGAGGATTACCAGTTCGCCGCCAGTGCCAGTTGGGAGATCGATCTGTGGGGACGCGTGCGCAACCAGCGCGAAGCGGCGTTCGAGCAGTTGCGTGCCACACAATTCGAACGGGAATCGGTGCTGCTGGCCGTCACCGCCAGCACGGTAGAGGCCTATTTCAACCTGCGGGCGCTCGACGCCCAGGTCGACGTCGCCCAGCAGACGCTGGCCACCCGCGAGGAGTCGTACAACTTGCGGGTGAAGCGCTTCAAGGGCGGAATGACCTCCGAGCTCGACGTGCGCCAGGCCGAGGCTGAGCTGATGGACGCACGTGCTGCGCTCCCGGCGTTGCAGGCGTCGCAAACGTCGGCGCAGAACGCCTTGCTTATCCTGACTGGCTCCAGTGCCCGCAGCGTGTTCGAGGACACGGCGCCGCGTGGCGTCGCCATCGACCTGATCGTTCCCGACGCCGTCACGGTGCCACCCGGTCTGCCCTCCGACCTGTTGCTGCGCCGCTCCGACATCCAGACCGCCGAAGCCCAGCTACGCGCTACCCGAGCACAGATCCAGGTGGCGCGCGCCGCCTGGTTCCCGCGCATCACCCTCACCGGACTTTTCGGGGTGCAGAGCCTCGAGTTTTCCAATCTGTTCGACGGCCCATCGAAGGCCTGGTCTTATGCCGGTAACCTAGCCATGCCGCTGTTCGACAACGGCCTGACCGCAGCCCAGGTCGATGAGGCGCGCGCACGTGACAAGCAGGCTGCCATCACCTACGAGCAGACCGTGCGCCGCGCGTTCGGCGATGTGCGGGTTGCGCTCGACAGCGTACAACGCAGCCGGGAGCGTGCGGCGGCCTTGCAACAGCAGACGACCGCACTGGTGCGCCAGGTCAAGCTGGCACGGCTGCGCTACGACAATGGCTACTCGGATTTTCTGGAAGTGCTCGACGCCGAGCGCAGCGAGTTCGAAGCCCGACTCAACCTGATCAATGCGCAACGCGATGCGCTGCTGTCCCAGCTGACGCTGATCAAGGCATTGGGTGGGGGCTGGCGCGCCGAGCCCACTGCCGGTTAGGGAAGGCGCGCTTTAACAGAGAGCGAGACGCACGGTGCGTTCGTTTTGACGGGAAGCTGCAGCGCTGAGGTTGCCGCCTTCGGACAGTCGGCTCAGTGGACCACGCGGTTCCGGCCTGCCGCCTTGGCGCGATAGAGCGCAGCATCGGCGCGGCTGATGGTCAGCTCGATATGCTCGCCCGGATAGTGACCGGCCAGCCCGAGCGAAATGGTCACCCGGAAATCCGCACCGATCTGCGCAAAGACCAACGCCTCGGTCGCAGTCCGCAAACGTTCGGCCGTAACGCGTGCCCCCTCCAGGTCGGTGCCGGCCAGCAGCAGCAGGAACTCCTCGCCACCATAGCGGCCCACGCAATCGGTTTCGCGGATCACTTCGCGCGCCGTCTGCGCGACGATGCGCAGGACCTCGTCCCCCGCCTGGTGGCCATGGCGATCGTTTACGTCCTTGAAGTAATCGATATCGATCAGGCAAACGCAGAACGGATGGCTGTCGCGCTCGCTGCGCGCCTCTTCCTGCCGCAACCGCTCGACGATGTGCCGGCGGTTGTAGATGCCGGTGAGTTCGTCGATCGTCGCCATCACCCGGATGGTCTCGTTCAGCGCCAGGAGCTCGTCGTTGCGTTTTTCCAGTGCCGCCGTGCGATCGCGCACCCGCGCCTCCAGCGCTTCGTTGGCCTGGATCAGCTCGGTGTTGAGCGCACCGATCTGTTGCTGGAATAGCCGCCGCTCGGAACTGGCCACCGCGCGGGTGGCGATGTCGGCCAATTGCTGCCCCTTCATCACCTCATCGGGCGTCCAGTTGCGCTGTGGCCCGGCCACTTCCAGCAACAGGATGCCGCGTGCCTGCCCCGAAACGCGGATGGCAAAGGCCAGTATTGAGCGGATGCCGTGGCTACGCAGATAGCTATGCGCCAGCTCCCATGAGTACGGATGGTGTTCGGCATCGTGCGCGATCAGGGGCTTGGGGTCGCTTTCCAGCCAGTCGAAGAATGCTGGGCACACTTCGCGCGCAATCGCGGCCTCCCTTCCTTCCCGCTTGCTCTTCAGCCCCAGGCTCGCGCAGCGCAGCTGATGCACCTCGCTATCGAGCAACCAGACCGAGGCCCGTTCCACCTCAAGGATGCGGCAGCTCTCGCTGGTGATCAGGGTAAAGGCCTGCTCCGGAGTGCCCTCCTCGATCAGAACGTCGTTCGACAGTTCGACCAGCATGCGATTGGCACTGGGGCGCAGGCCGGCCTTGTCCTCCAGTTCCTTGTTGCGCTCCGGCACCGACGCGGCCATCAGGTTGCGCTCGCCGTGGTGCGCGAGCTTGAGTTCGGTCAGCGCCGTCGCCACGTCGCCCATGGCCTCGGCGTAACGCGCGGCGGCAAAGTGCTGCTGGTGCAGCATATGGGAAAAGCTGTCAGCAGCGGCAATCACCTGGGCCCGGCGCACCGTCTGCAGCGCAGCCGCATGCTGGCCGCGCCGTGCCAGCACCTCGGCCTGACAGGCGAGGATGTTGGCCTCGCCCCAACGATAATCGACGTCCCGCGCGTGTCCGAGCGCCGCATCGAGAAAGGCCATCGCGTGATCGAGTTGCCCGGACTCAAGCTGGATCTGCCCCAGGCGAAAACTGACCTCGGCCGCATAATCCGAATACTGGTGCATCAGGCATAGATCGAGCGTGGGGATAAAGACCTCGGCGGCCTCTTCACGACGTTGCAGCGACATCAGGTCGACGCCGAGGTTGATCTTGACCTTGGTCTCCAGATAGGGATCTCCCACTTCGTCGACGCGGCCCAGCGCCTCCAGATGCAGCGCCACGGCCGATTCGAAATCGCCGAGCGCGTAGTAAATCTGCCCCAGCCCCACCTTGGCCGAGATCCAGGTCTTGACCTCGCGCCCGCTCTGTTCGGACACCTCGGCGCAATGTGCCCAGTACTGGATCGCCTGCCGGTATTGGCCCTCGGTGTAGTAGCCGCGTGCGATCTGCTCCAGCAAGCGCGCCTCACCGGCGAACAGGTGGGCGGACTGGGCCGCCTGCAGCGCATCGAACAGCGCATTGCGCGCTTCGATGGCACGCCCCAGGTGATCCATGATCAAGCCATAGCGTTCAGCCGCCAGCACATGCGCCAAGGGCTCGCGCATCTGCCATGCAGCGGCAAAGACGCGTTCGCACAGACGCAAGGCTTCCTGTGGCTGTGCGTGCATGGTCGCTTCTATCTTGCTCAGCTCATCTTGCAGCTGTGATGCGATCCCGGCTTCCAAATCTGGCGTCCTCCCCATTGCGCACCAATATCACGCAGCCCTTCGCACCGCAATCGCGCCTCGCTTTGCGTCGTCATCGTACAACATGGATCAAGCCTTATTGTAATTACAAACAAAAAAAGAATTTAAGGTATGCATGCATTCTCACCAAACCGATCATGCAACGTGGCAAACCATTTTTCATCAATGGCTTGCAACTCCGCTTTGCAGCTGATCCAACTGCTGTTCGCCAACTTGGCCATTCCATGCACAAGCAAAAAATGCCAATTTCATATTGCTTTTCTTACTTTGATTGACATTGGTCAAGCAGGTGAACGATGGCGTCAAGTGGGCAGCAATAGACCGCGCAGGCTGATTGTCACCAGCCGGGCCAGCCACCCGCTTGATGGCGCCGGCAGCGGCAGTGCGGCCGACGCGACCATACGCTTCGCCGGCGGGGTAAATGTGCTCGCCAAGCAGCAAGGCTACAAGCCGCTCGCGGGCGAAGCCGCCGCGGCACAGGCACCGGACGTCATCGTCACCCCGCGCATGAGCATGGGCCAGTTCGGTAGCGTGGGGAAGCTGCTTGCCATGCCCGGCAGCGCCGCGACGCCGGCTGCACGCAACAAGCGCGTGGTGGTGATGGATGACCTGCTGCTCGGCTTCGGCCCACGTCTGCCTGAGGTGTTGGCCAAGCTCATGACCGGCTTCGGCGGCAAGACGGTGGGGGGATAAGTGTTAGCATGAGCGCCGTGACCACCCCGACAATTTCCCTCCCTCCCGGCCCGCGCTGGACAGCGCCCCGGCTGTGCGCCGTGCTCGCGCTGTTGCTGGTGGCGACGCTGCTCGCCGCCGCCGCCAGCGGCGCGGTCAACATCCCTTTGTCCGCACTGCCCGGCCTGCTGCTCGGGGTGCCCGACACACCCGATGGCGCAATGTGGCACAGCGTGCTGTGGCAGGTTCGCCTGCCTCGGGTGCTATTCGCCGTGCTGGTCGGCGGCGGGTTGGCCTTGGCCGGCGCGGCGATGCAGGCCTTGTTCCGCAACCCGCTCGCCGAACCAGGCCTCGTCGGCATTTCGGCCGGCGGCGCGCTCGGCGCTGTGGCCGCCATCGTGCTCGGTGGCGCCAACTTCACGCTGATGGCGCCGGCCGCCTTCGTCGGCAGCCTGCTTGCCACGCTCATCGCCTACCGGCTGGGGCGCATCGGCCACGGCATGGACAGCATCCTGCTCGCCGGAGTGGCGATCAACGCGATCTGCTGGGCCATAATTGGCCTGTTCACTTATCTAGCCAACGATGCGCAGCTGCGCACGCTGACGTTCTGGAACCTTGGCAGTCTCGCCGGTGCCACCTGGCCGCTGTTGGCCTTCCTCGGACCATGGACCGTGCTCATCTGCGCGCTGCTGTTGCGCGACTGGCGCGCGATGAACGCGCTGCTGCTAGGCGAGCGTGAGGCACACCATCTCGGCTTTGCACTGAAACCGCTGCGTCGCCGCCTGATCGTGCTGACCGCGCTGCTGGTCGGCCCGCTGGTCGCGGCAACCGGCACCATCGGCTTCGTCGGCCTAGTCGTGCCGCACCTGGTCCGGCTGGTGCTCGGCGCCGACCACCGCGGCCTGTTGCCAACCGCCATCCTCGCCGGTGCCTTGGCGCTGGCGCTGGCCGACTGGCTGGCACGCACCGTCGTCATTCCGTCCGAGTTGCCCATCGGCGTCGTCACCAGCCTGATCGGCGGGCCCTTCTTCCTGTGGCTGCTCACCCGTGGCGGTGCACGATGATCACCGCCCGCCATCTCGGCTGCCGCCGCGGCCAGCGCACGGTGCTGACCGATGTCTCGCTCGAACTCGCTGCCGGCGAAGTGCTCGGTGTGCTCGGTGCCAACGGCGCCGGCAAGTCGTCCCTGCTCGGCGTACTGGCCGGTGATCTCGCCGCGAGCCACGGCGAAGTGCTGATTGCCGGCCGGCCGCTGGCCGAACTCGATAGCGCCGCCCTCGCCCGCCACCGCGCCGTGCTGCCGCAATCGCCGACCCTGAGCTTCGATTTGTCGGTGACCGAGGTGGTCAGCATGGGCACCTACCCCTATCCCGAGCTCGCGCCAAGCGATGTCGACGCGCTGGTCGAGCGCGCCTTGCTGCTCGCCGATGGCCTGCACTTCGTTGGCCGCCGCTATCTGCAGTTGTCGGGCGGCGAGCAGCAGCGGGTGCAGTTCGCCCGCGTAGTCGTCCAGGTGCTGGCCGGCAAGCCCGCCGGCAGTGGGCACTGCCTGTTGCTCGACGAGCCGACGGCCAGCCTCGATCCACGCCATCAGCAGTCGCTGCTGGCTGCGGCGCACGATCTGGCGCGCCAGGAGCAACTGGCGGTGCTGTGCGTGCTGCACGATGTGAATCTGGCCGCTCGCTGGTGTGATCGGCTGCTGCTGCTCGCCAGCGGCGAGACCGTGGCCTACGGCGCGCCGGCCGAGGTGCTGACGCCCGACACGCTGCAGCAGGTTTATCAGATTCCGGCGGCCGTCGTGCCACATCCACACGATGCAGGCCGGCCGCTGGTGTTATTCGACTGAGGCGGATTCAGCCGGCGCCGGACGTTGCCAGCGCAGCCAGATACGCAACCGGCGCAGGCTGTCGGCATCGGCCGAATCCGGCCATAGCGTCAGCGCGCCACGCTGACCGGATTCGTTGCGATAGCGCAGTACGACCAAGCTGGCGGTGACCAAGGAGCCGGGCAAGACGTCGATTAGCACCGCGCCGCTGCCGCTATCCAGCCACAGCGTACCGTCACCGGGAGCGCTCAAGGTTCCGGCCATGGGCGGCTGCCGCCATGTACTCGACGCCGAAATGGCAATGGCCACGAGGCTGCCGACGCACCACCACAGGGGCAGGCTGAACGCCACCAGCGCGGCGCAACCATGGATCGCCACCAGCCAGAAACGACCGCGCCGCGAGGGGCCGAACCGGCATTCCACTCGCGGCGCGCTGTGCATGGCCGTTTACTCGACCTGGATCGAGCCGGACACCGTCACGCTGAGCTTGCTGTCGCCCCCTTCCAGCGGCGCCGGTGCTGCGCCGGCATCGGCAGCCTCCATCCGCATCATGGCGGCCTTGGGCATCGGCGGCGGCACGAAGGCCTGGGTATTCACGTTGACGTTCACCGTGCGCCAGGTCTTGGCGGCCATGCTACGGCTGATCAGATCAGCGCGCTGGCGGAAGGCCTTGAGGCTTTCCTCGATCAGCTCGTTTTCCAGCTTGTCGCGGGTTTCGTCGGATACGCCATAGTGCACGCTGGCCAGTTGCAGCGCGAGGCCGCCTTCCAGCGGCTGCTGCAGCTGTCCCAAAAGCTTGGACAGCGTTTCGAAATCGCGGCTGGACAGGCGCAGCTCGCCGCGGCCACGCCAGCCATCCTGCTTGTTGGTCTTGCTGCTGTACACCGGATAGGTGCTGTAGCCCGTGCCTTCGGACTTGACGAGCCCTTGCTGCTTGACGAGCTTGAGCGCGGCCGCGAGCGTGCGGTTCACCTTGCCGGCCAGACGCGAGGGGTCGCTATCGTTCACTTCGACGAACAGCGTGGCGTAGGCCAGATCGTTGTCCACCGCGCGCTGGGCGCCCGCTTCGAGGTTCACCACGTTGTAGTTCAACGGCTCGGCCTGGGCCGAGACGGCGGCAAGGCCGACCATCAATGCAGACAGCGCGTGGGTACAGAAACGGGACATGGCAACTCCTTATGGACGCCGCGGCGCTCAGTGGTAGCCGCGATCGGATGGGGTGTTATGGATGTCCTCGGAAACGCTGTCCATCACGCCTAAATGAATCTCGACGTCGAACCACTCCCAGAACAGCTTGAGGTTGCGCTTCTTCGGCCACAGCGCTTCGTCCTCCACCCACGAGGCAAGTTCCATCTCGAACAGTTTTTCGGCCACATCATCGATGTAGGAAATCCCATCTTCGGGCTCGCTCGCCTCCGGGACCAGGATGACCGTACAGTCGCTGCGAATATCGTCGAGCGAGAGCTCGATGTCGTTGCCCGGCAAGGCATTCAGCCAGTCCAGAAAGGCCTGTTTCGGACGGATCAGTGCGGCCGATCGATCAACGATAAACATTTGTTTGATTCTCCCCTGTAAGATGCAGCGCCACACCCACCTATATGTGCCTGTGCCGCCATTTTTGCGGTGCAATATTTCAATGCGAGCTTAGCACGCCGGTCCCTTTCTCCATGAACGTTTTCACCCCCCCTACAAACAGCAGCGACCTGCGCAAGATCGCCGCCTGGCGCGTCGCTATCCTGCAGGACGACGGCAGTCAGCCGGTGTATGGCCGCACGCTGGAAGTGAGTACGGGCTCGATCGTGCACACCACCGAGCAGTCACTGCATGCCGGTACCCGCGCCCAGGTCTATCTGGAGTTGCCGACCGATGGGGGGCAACCGCGGCTTTACGCCGACTTCAAGGGTCAGCTCTTGGCCTGCACCTTGATGCAGGGCGGCCGTTTTCGCATGCAGTGGCGAGTGCAGGAAATTGCGGACAATCACCGCCAGGCGATCGACCGCGCGCTGAATCGCTGAAGCGGAGGCCTTGTCCTGCCCCGCCTCGGGCTTCCCAGCGTCTCGCTGGCTACCTCGCGGCCAGCGCTTGCCTGGCCTCGTCGACCACCGCACTCACCGAAGATCTGGCCAGTGCCCGCTGGTACCACGCCACAAGATTCGGGTAGCGCGCCGCGGCGTTCCACTGTGCGCCCAACATGCCGGCCAGCGCATTGGCGTGCATCCAGGACAATATCCACGCGCAATCGGCCAGCGTGAATCCGTCGCCCACCAGCCACGGCGCCTTCGCCTGGGCTTCCAGGAGGTCCAGCGCTGCCAGCACAGCCTGCCAGTCCGCCGCGAACTCCGTATTGTCCCGGCCGCTGGCGAGGCCCATGAAGATGCGCAAGATCTGCGGTGCCGCATACAGGTCATGCAGATTGCACAGCCAGCGCACCTGAGCCCGCTCCGCAGGCGAGGGCGGCATCAGTGCGGGTTGCGGATAGCGCTCCTCCAGATATTCATTGATCACCTGGGACTCCCCCAGGCCGATGTCACCATCGACCAGGAAGGGAATGCGCCCCAGCGGATTGATCGCCAGATACTCCGGCTTGTCCATCCATCCGCCGGGAACCGGTCTGCTCTGATAGGGCAAACCTTTTTCCTTGAGCACGATCTTGACCTTGGCGCAGTAGTGCGAGAACGGCACCTGGATCAACTCGATCACGTCGGTTCCTTGCGGCGGCGACTCCGGCGCGGCGCGGCAGCGGTCGCAGAATCGCTGGCTGGCGTCGGCGCTGGCTCGACCTTGGGCGCGAACAAAGCCGCCACTTGCCTCGTCCGGCCCCGCGGGGCCGCCGGTGCGGGCGCATCCTGCCTGGGCGGCTCTGCCGCGTGGGCAGGGCCCGCCGCAACCTTGCCCGACCCCGTTATTGCGGCCTTGGGCGACGCCCGCCCGGTCTGCCCGGCCTGTCGCTGGGCCGGCTTGGCAGCCTTGGCCTGATTGCGGTTGGCTGTGTTCGAGGTCTCGCCGACCCCGGTTTGAGCGCCTTTAGCAACCGGCTCGGCTGCGCGAGGGGGCTCTGAAGTCGGGCGCGACCCGGCCTCGGGCTTGCCACTGGCCGCATCCTTGCCCGCAGATACCCCGGCAGCTGCAATTGACGGCGGGTTCTGGCGCGGCGCCGGCTGGATGCCGGCCGGCTTCGGCGCCGGTCTAGCACTTTGAGAAGGCGCGATTGCAGGCTTTGCACCGATCGGTGCTTGGACTGCTGAACGCGTCGGGACCTGGGCTGCCGCGCGCGGCCCCTTCTGGCCGGCCGGCTCGGTGGCAACAGCCTGGGCGGGCGCTGGAGGCTGGCCTTGCGCCAGGTCCGCAACCGGCGCCGGGAGTGCTGGTTCAGCCTTGGGCGTTTGGGGAGCCAAGGCGGCTTTGTGCGTCGAGTGCTTGCCGCTGCGACTGCGAGTCCGTGGTTCTGCGGCCTGCTCCTCGCGTCGGCGTTGCCGGCCGCCCTGGCGGCCCTGCTCCAGCTTGGTCGCCGGCTGCGGCGTGAGTGGTGCCAGTACGAAATCGATCTTGCTGGTTTCCAGATCGACCCGGGCTACCCTGACCCGGATACGGTCGGTCAGCCGATAGACTTGGCCGGTGCGTTCGCCCTTGAGCTCGCGGCGGCGCTCGTCGTAATGGAAGTAATCGCTGCCGAGTTCAGACACATGCACCAGGCCCTCGACATACAGGTCGTCGAGCAGCACGAACATGCCAAAGCTCGTCACCGCGGCGATGCTGCCCTCGAACACCTCGCCCACCTTGTCCTGCATGTAGTAGCACTTGAGGAAGTTGAGCACGTCGCGACTGGCGTCGTCGGCGCGGCGCTCGGTCATCGAACACTGCGTACCCAGCGCATTCCATTTCTGCGAGGGCTTGTACTTCTTGCCGGCCAGCACCGCCTTGATCGCACGATGGACCAGCAGGTCCGGATAGCGGCGGATCGGTGAAGTGAAATGGGTGTAGGCCTCGTAGCCCAGGCCAAAGTGGCCCTGGTTTTCCGGCGTATACACCGCCTGCGACAGGCTGCGCAGCAACATGGTCTGCAGTAGCTCGGCGTCGGGTCGGGTCTTGATCTGCTGCAGCAGCTGCGCGTAGTCCTCGGCGCTCGGGTCCTCGCCCCCGCCCAGCGTCAAAGCGCAGGTGCGCAGGTATTCGCGCAGCACTTCCAGCTTCTCGGGATTGGGCCCCTCATGCACGCGATAGAGCGCCGAATGCTTGTGCGCCAGCAGGAATTCTGCTGTGCAGACATTGGCCGCAAGCATGCATTCCTCGATCAGCTTGTGCGCGTCGTTGCGATGCACTGGCACGATTTCGCGGATCTTGCCCTGCTCGTTAAAGCGGATCTCGGTTTCCACCGTCTCGAAATCGATGGCGCCACGCTTGGCGCGCGCCGCGGCAAAGGCTTGGTACAGCGCGTAGAGCTCGTGTACCTGCGGCAGCACCTTCTTGAATTGCTTGGCGGTCGGCCCCTTGGGGTGCTGGATCATGTCCCAGGCCTGGGTATAGGTGAGCCGTGCCTTGGAATGCATCACCGCCGGATAGAAGCGGTATTTCTTGATCGCGCCCTTGGGGCCGACTTCCATGTCGCACACCATGCACAGCCGGGCCACGTCCGGGTTAAGCGAGCAAATGCCGTTGGAGAGCTGCTCGGGCAGCATCGGGATCACCCGGCGCGGGAAGTACACCGAATTGCCGCGCTCGCGCGATGTTTCATCGAGCGCATCGTCCGGCTGCACATAGTGGCTGACATCGGCGATGGCAACGACCAGACGCCATCCCTTGCCCTTCTTCTCGGCGTACACCGCGTCATCGAAATCGCGGGCGGTTTCGCCATCGATGGTGACGAGCGCCAGATCGCGCAGATCCTCACGCTTCACCCCCATCACCGGCTTGAGATCAGACTTCTTGACCTTGTCCGGCGTCCTCGCTCCTTGAGCTTCGGCCGCTTCGGAGAACACGTGCGGCAGATTGTGCTTGCGCAGCGCAATCTCGATTTCCATGCCCGGATCGTCGTAGTGACCGAGGATCTCGACCACCCGGCCCACCGGCTGGTTATGGCGCTCCGGCTGCTGGATCAGCTCGACGACGACGATCTGGCCCGGTTTGGCATGACCCGTTTCCTTGGGCGGCACCAGGATTTCCTGGCTGATGCGCTTGTCCTCGGCGGTGACCACGTGCACGCCGTGCTCCAGGCGGAAACGGCCGACCAACGAAGTGTTGGCGCGCGACAGGACTTCGGCGATCGTGCCCTCGCGGCGGCCACGGCGATCAACGCCGGACTGGCGCACCAGCGCGCGATCACCGTGCAGCACCTTGGACATCTCCCGAGGGCCAAGGTAGAGGTCATCGCCGCCATCGTCGGGAACCAGGAAGCCGAAGCCATCCGGATGACCGGAGACGCGACCTGCGATCAGATCGACCTTGTCCGGCAGGCACAGCGCGCCCTTGCGGTTGATCATCAATTGGCCTTCACGCGCCATGGCGGCGAGGCGACGCTCGAAAAACGGGCGCTCGTCGGCGGTGATATCGAGGCGTACCGCAAACTCCTCGACCGGCAGGGGCGCGCCCTCGGCTTCGATCAGTTGCAGCAGGTATTCGCGGGAAGGCAGGGGGGATTCGTAGCGCTCGGCTTCGCGAGCAAGATGGGGGTCGAGCGCGCGTAGCGTCGACGTTTTGTTTTGTTTTGTAGATGTTGAGGTTTCTTTCGTTTTCTTTCTTGACATTGTTTTCCTGTTTCCAGATAATCCGGCTTCTTCGTTGCGCTGCGCCAGAAACGATAGATTCTAGCGCATGCACGTGAGCCCAGGTGGCGGAATTGGTAGACGCACTAGGTTCAGGTCCTAGCGCCTTCACGGGCGTGGAAGTTCGAGTCTTCTCCTGGGCACCAAACCACGCGCACCGCATCGAAGAATCGTGCTGGATACAGCATAGCCCAGGTGGCGGAATTGGTAGACGCACTAGGTTCAGGTCCTAGCGCCTTCACGGGCGTGGAAGTTCGAGTCTTCTCCTGGGCACCAAACCACGCGCACCGCATCGAAGAATCGTGCTGGATACAGCATAGCCCAGGTGGCGGAATTGGTAGACGCACTAGGTTCAGGTCCTAGCGCCTTCCCGGGCGTGGAAGTTCGAGTCTTCTCCGGGGCACCAAACCACGCGCACCGCATCGAAGAAGCGTGCTGGATACAGCCTAGCCCCGGTGGCGGAAGGGGTAGACGCACTAGGTTCAGGTCCGAGCGCCTTCACGGGCGTGGAAGTTCGAGTCTTCTCCTGGGCACCAATTCGTAGACAGCCCTGATCGCAAGATCAGGGCTGTTTTCATTTTGGCGACACTGGTGACAAATTCCATGCAGAATGCGGGCGCGCGGCCGATATTGTCTGGTGAACGCCCCACCCTGCCCCACGGATGATCGATGGCCGAATCCCTGACCCAAGCGAGCGTGCTCGTTGCCGATGATGCGCAAACAGTGCGCCAGTCGGTACGGCTGACCCTGGGCCAGATCGGCATTACACGGGTCGATCTGGCGAGCTCCGTGGGTGAAACCCGCCGCCGCCTGAAGAACGCCGAGTACGACGTGGTCCTGTGCGATTACCACTTCGGCGAAGGCATGAATGGGCAGGAGTTGCTCGAAGAGCTGCGCCGTACTGGCGAGCTGCCACTGACAACGGTGTGGTTCATGATCACCGCCGAGGCCAGCTACGAAAAGGTGGTGGCCGTCGCCGAAGTCGGGCCGGACGACTACCTGATCAAGCCCTTCAGCGGCGCCAGGCTTTCAGACCGGCTGCTGCTGGCCTGGGATAAAAAACAGATGCTGCGCCCGCTCTACGAGAAGATCGGTTATGGCGATACCGCTGGCGCCATTGCCATGGCTCAGGAACTGCTGAATACGACGTCGGCCCAGGCCTATCAGGCTGACCTGCAGCGGCTGCTATCAACGCTGCTGCTGGAAGACGGCCAGCTCGATGCCGCGCGCAAGGTGTTCGAGGAAATCCTGCAAAAGCGCGTCGTACCGTGGGCCAAACTGGGGCTGGCACGTGTCCATAACCGGCAGAGTCGCAAAGACGAAGCCGAAGCCATACTCAAGAGCGCGATCAGCGATCATGGCCAGTATGTCGATGCCTACGAGGAACTGGCCGCGCTCTATATGGCCGACGGCCGCCTCGAAGAAGCCATGTCGATCTACGAGCAATGCCTGTCCATCGCCCCCAACAATATTTCACGCCTGCAAAAGGCCGGCAACCTCGCCAGCATGCTGGGCCAGCCCGCCAAGGCACGCGCCCTGCTCGAACGTGCGGTCACGCAAGGCGGCAATTCATCGGCACTGGCGCCCGAGACGGTGCTGCAGCTGGCGCTCGCTGCCAAGCGCGATGGGGCGCACGCGGACGCGGATCGCTATCTGCGCATGCTGAACGAGCTCGCCAAGCGCAAGGAGAGTTTTGCCGCCGAAGTGGTCGGCACGCTGGCCGCTTCGCTGTATTCGGGCAAGGTTTCGGATCTGGATGCCCTGGAGACCTTGGGCAAGGACGCGGAATTTACGCTCGAATTGGCGGTGAGCGCGATCATGACTGCCGATTTCATCTGCCCGCCCAGCTCGGCCAGCGAACAGGCCAACCCAGCCGCGGCCCCATACCGTTGGCTCCAGCCATTGGGCGAGCGCTTTATCACCAGCAAGTACATCTCGGGCTTGCTGGAAGGCGCGGCCGGCCAGCGCCATGCCTGGGCAGCCTATCTGCAGAAGCTGGGAAGCGATATCGCGGAAATCAACAAGCAGGGCGTGCAGCTGATGCTGGCCGAACGCCACGCCGAGGCGGTCGAGCGCTTGGTCCAATTGGCCCAGCGCACGCACAACCACAGGTTGATGCTATCTGCCGCCCATGCCATCGTGCGGTATTTGAAAACCGGCTCGGTCCCTACGCGCGAACGCAACCAGTTGCTGGGTGTAGGCAACGATTTCCTGGCTCGACTGTATGGCACGATAGAAGCTGGTGTGCTCTACAACCTGCAACAGGATCTGGATCACTTCGCGTCGACGCGCTAAAGCGCGGCCGCTTCGACCCTGCGCGACTTACGGTGCCAGCTTGCGCAGCACGCGTGAGGCAGCGGCAAAGCCAAAGCTGCCGGTCACCGCCACGCTGGCGCCAAATCCACCTTCGCAATCCATGCGCGTTGCCGCGTCACCGCTAGGTTTCTGGCCGCACACCGAGCCATCGGGCTGCGGATAGACCAGTTGCTCGGTCGAATACACGCAATCGATGCCGAACTTCTTGTCGCCCTTCGGGAAACCGAACTCGCGCCGCAATAGCGAACGCACCTTGGACGCCAGCGGGTCCTGCGTGGTGCGGGTCAGATCGTCGATACGAATCTGCGTCGGATCAGTCTGACCACCAGCCCCGCCCGTTGTCACCAGCTTTAGTTTGTGCCGACGGCACCACGCAATGATCTGCGCCTTGATCCGAACCGAATCGATGGCATCGATTACGTAGTCGTATCCACGCCCCAGGTACGCCTCGAGGCTCTCTTCGACGACGAAATCCTCGATGGCATGCACCTTGCACTCGGGGTTGATCGCATGGATACGCTCGGCCAGCACATTGACCTTGGCCCGGCCGTAATGACCATCCAATGCCGGCAACTGGCGATTGGTATTGGAGACGCAAATGTCGTCGAGATCGATCAGCGTGATTTCTCCCACCCCTGATCGCGCCAGCGCCTCCGCCGCCCACGAGCCGACGCCGCCAACGCCGATCACGCAGACATGCGCGCCGCGAAACCGCGCCAGCGCATCGCGGCCATACAGGCGGGCGATGCCGCCGAAGCGGCGCTCGTACGAGGTATCCATCAGACTTGTTCGGCCCAGAGATCGTGCTCGTCGGCATCGGTAATCCGCACCGTGACGAAGTCGCCCGGCTGCACGCCTGGAGCCGGCTCAAAATACACCAGGCCGTCGATTTCCGGCGCATCGGCCTGGGTGCGCGCAACAGCGCCGTCTTCGTCGATCTCGTCGACCAGCACCGTACAGGTGCGGCCGATCTTGGCCTGCAGCCTTGCCGCGGAAATGGCGGCCTGCTTTTCCATGAAACGACGCTTGCGCTCTTCGGCCACATCGGCCGGCACCGGGTCCGGCAGATCGTTGGCGGTGGCGCCATCGACCGGCGAGTAGGTAAAACAGCCGACGCGGTCGAGCTGGGCTTCGTCGAGGAAGGCCAGCAGCTCCTCGAAATCCGCCTCGGTTTCGCCCGGGAAGCCGACGATAAAGGTCGAGCGGATGGTCAGATCCGGACAGATTTCCCGCCACTTCTTGATGCGCTCGAGCACATTGGCGCTGTTGGCCGGTCGCTTCATCAACTTGAGCACGCGCTGGCTGGCATGCTGGAACGGAATGTCGAGGTAAGGCACGATCTTGCCCTCGGCCATCAACGGGATCACCTCGTCGACATGGGGGTACGGGTACACATAGTGCAGCCGCGCCCAGATACCGAGTTTGCCGAGCTCTTCACACAGCTCGGTCATTCGTGTCTTTACCGGCCGGCCATTGTGAAAACCGGTCTTGTATTTCACATCCACCCCGTAGGCACTGGTGTCCTGCGAAATGATCAAGAGCTCCTTCACGCCCGACTTGGCTAGGTTTTCGGCCTCTTTCAGCACGTCGTGGATCGGCCGGCTGACCAGATCACCACGCATCGACGGGATGATGCAGAAGGTGCAGCGGTGATTGCAGCCCTCAGAAATCTTCAGATATGCATAGTGTTTGGGCGTGAGCTTGATGCCGGCAGGCGGCACCAGATCAATGAAGGGATCGTGCGGCTTGGGCAAATGCTGGTGCACATGATTCATCACTTCGTCGCGCGCATGCGCGCCGGTGACGGCCAGCACCTTGGGATGCACCTCGCGTATAAGGTTGCCCTCCTGCTTGCTGCCGAGGCACCCTGTGACGATCACCTTGCCATTCTCGGCGAGCGCCTCGCCGATCGCGTCGAGCGATTCCTGCACTGCCGAATCGATAAAGCCACAGGTATTCACGACCACAAGATCAGCATCGTCGTACGACGGCGAAATCTCGTAGCCTTCGGCGCGCAGCTGGGTAATGATTTGCTCGCTGTCGACGAGGGCTTTGGGACAGCCCAGGGAAACGAAACCGACACGGGGGGTGGACATCTACGCACTCCAACATAAACACCGCCCCGGCATGTACGCACGAGCTCAGGCGGCAAAACAGCGCGGGCATGCCGCCATGGCATGCCCGCTGGACTGGATGCGATTTTAATTCAAAGAGTTAGCAGTGGGTAGTAGGCAAAACAAGCCAGTGGGCCACCAACACGATTCGTTACGAAGCCGAACGATTTAGTGATGATCGATCCAAAGCAAAACCCCCAGCCTTTCGGTCTGGGGGTTCTGGCATGG
>NZ_JANBVF010000001.1 GCF_024437655.1 Chitinolyticbacter albus | reverse complement strand
GTAACGCGGCCGGCTTGCCGGGGAGCCCCGGCAAGCCGGCAACATCAAACCCCCTGCCTCGCAGGGGGTTTTGTTTTTCGCACATGCTTCATCTGGCAGAACTATGATTCCTGCCCTCGTCATCCATACCAATCTCTTGCTCTCGAACTGGATGGGCGGGCGTGCGTTTGGCCCGCTGGTGCTGATCCGGCCGTCCCAGCGCGACCGGACCGCCTTGCTCGAGCACGAACTGGAACATGTACGGCAATGGTGGTGGCTGGCCACGCCCGCAATCGTGCTGGCCGGACTTCTGGCAGCGCTGCCGGTGCTGGCGCCTTGGCGTGGGTGGCTCGTGGCGTTGGCGGGGTTCGGCCTGGTGTTGCAGGCACCGCTTTATCTGCTACTTCGTCCCTACCGCATGTGGTCCGAGGTCATGGCCTACCGCGTGACGCTGCGACACGCCTCACCGGCGGCGTCGCAGCGGCAACTCGCGCAGGCGGCGGCATCTCTGGCGCAGCACTATTGGCTGCGGATTTCGGAGTCGACGGCCTGCGAGCTGTTGAGTGGCGCGCCACGATCGTGGTGGCAGTACTGGCGGGTACCCAGGTCGTGACAGAGCATGATTGGGCTGTGCAATGACGCGTAAGCCATGGGGGGTGAAAAGGGATTTGCCGTTTTCCTGAACGATGAGTGACTGATTCATTTCATTTTTCCCGATCCGGGCTTGTCCGCGCATTGTCGGCTGGGGCAAAATGACACGCTTTTCGGGCTGGATGACTTATGGCATCCAGCATTTCCATTGATGGCTTGCCCACCCATCTGTCCGAGGACACAAAGTGGCAAGACCTTCTGGCCCAGGGGGTTTGCGATGAGCAATCTGGCTACGGCTGCAGCACTGCAGCTGGATCTGTCGACCCAATTGCCGGTGTCGGCATATTTCGATGAGCGACTCTACCAGCTGGAGCTCGAACGCCTGTTCGAGCATGGTCCCAAATATGTGGGCCACGAATTGATGGTGCCCCAGGCGGGCGACTATCACGTGCTGGAAATGAGCAATGGCGCCCGTTACCTCAAGCGAAACGACAACGGCGTCAGACTGATCTCCAATATCTGCCGTCACCGTCAGGCCACGATGCTGAGCGGACGCGGCAACGGCACGCATACGGTCTGCCCCTTGCACCGCTGGACCTATGACGGCGAGGGGCAATTGCTGGGCGCGCCACATTTCCCGGGCAACCCTTGCCTGCATCTGCCGCAGACCGAACTCGTGAACTGGAACGGCTTGCTGTTCGAGAAAAATGGTCACGACATCGAGGCCGATCTCAAGGATCTGGGCGTGGCCCGCGATCTCGATTTCTCGAACTACGTGTTCCATAGCGTGCAGGTCGATGAATACCAGGGTAACTGGAAGACCTTTATCGAGGTCTACCTCGAGGACTACCACGTCGAGCCCTTCCATCCGGGGCTGGGCCAGTTCGTCAGTTGCGACGACCTGCGCTGGGAGTTCGGTGATTGGTATTCGGTGCAGACGGTGGGCGTGCACAACGCGCTTGCCAAGCCCGGTTCCAAGGTCTATGCGGAGTGGCACAAGCAGGTGCATCGCTACTATGGCGACAAGCTGCCGCGCCATGGCGCGATCTGGCTGACCTACTACCCCAATGTGATGATTGAGTGGTACCCGCATACGCTGGTGATCTCGACCATCGTGCCGACCGGCCCGCGCAGCTACAAGAATGTGGTCGAGTTCTACTACCCCGAGGACATCGCCTATTTCGAGCCGGAGTTTCTCGCGGCCGAGCAGGCGGCGTATGCCGAAACGGCGGTCGAGGATCAGGAGATCATCGATCGCATGGAAGCCGGCCGCCAAGCGCTGTATCTGGCAGGGCGCAACGAGGTGGGGCCGTACCAGAGCCCGATGGAGGACGGCATGCGCCATTTCCATCAGTTCCTGCGGCGCGAGCTGGGCGACGCCATCGGCGGCTAGGCTGCCCACGGGATTGGCCTGACGGTCGATGTGACCCCCAGTTATGCATGGCAAGCGGACAAGTGCCGGCGAGAAGCGCATACTGGGGGGTCACCAAAACAGGGGGAGCTGCGATGAGTGAAGCAAGTCGTGCGGTACAAGAGGCGTTGACCGAACTCCAGGAAACCCAGGCAGTGAGCAAGCCTCGCGGCCCCACGCGCGAAGCGATCGCCAAGGCCAATCAGGCCGCGGTCCATCGTCGTCGCGAGCTCGAAACCATGCTGGAAGAACGCAAGCGTGCCGAACAGGACGTGTTCTGATCGGGAAGCCCACAAGGCTTGGACCATCGCGTGAGATCACGACAAAGGCAGCGACAAGCTGCCTTTGTTCATTTGCAGGGTTGGGGAAATGAGGATGTCATGGCAGCGGCTGCTGCAGTCCGGACCATTCTGGATGGCGGTGGCCAGCCTGTGTTTCGCCGTGATGGGCGTGTTCGTCAAGCTCGGCAGCGCGCAGTTCACCACGGCGGAGCTGGTGTTCTACCGCTGTCTGGCCGGCCTTCTTGGCATCCTCCTGATCGCGGTGCCAGCGCGCCGCCCTTTACGCGTGGGCTGGCCGGCATTGCGGGTGCACCTGTCGCGCAGCATCTCGGGTTTTATCTCGCTGATGCTTTATTTCTATGCGATCGCGCATCTGCCGCTATCGAGCGCTGTGACGCTCAACTACACCTCGCCGCTGTGGCTGATGGTGGTGAACGCCGTCTACTTGCGCATGCGACCGAGCCTGGCGCAATTCCTTGCGATTGTGGTCGGCTTTGTCGGGGTGGCGCTGCTGCTGCGGCCGACCTTCGATGCCGCGATGTGGCTGCCCGGCCTGATCGGCCTGGGTTCGGGCCTCTTGGCGAGCATCGCCTATATGAATGTGCACGAGCTGGGCCGGCTGGGCGAGCCCGAATGGCGCACCGTGTTCTATTTCTCGCTGGTCTCGTCACTGGGCGCGGGCGGACTAATGTTGCTGCAGTCGGCGCCCTTGACGCCGATCACGCTGGATAACGCGGGTATCGTGCTGGGCATGGGCGTCGCTGCCACTTGTGCGCAACTGGCGATGACGCGATCGTATCGCAAGGGCAAGTCGCTGGTGGTGGCGAGCCTGGCTTATCTGACCGTGGTGTTCTCCACCCTGTTTGGCGTATTGATCTGGGGCGACACGCTGCCCGCCAGCGGCTATACGGGCATGCTTGCCATCGTCGCTTGCGGCCTGCTGTCCAGCCTCGCCGCACGGCGGCACTGAGCATGAAGGCGACGCCGGGTTAAACCCGATTTTGCGGGCCTCAGGAGGGTCGCTAGAATAGGCGCGGACGGGGGACCCTATGCGCATCCTGATTTCGAATGACGACGGCTACTTTGCCACCGGCATTGCCGCGCTGGCCGGCGCGCTGGCCAGCGAGCACGAGGTGACCGTGTGTGCGCCCGAGCGCGACCGTAGTGGTGCCAGCAATTCGTTGACGCTCGATCGACCGTTGTCGGTGCGGCGCGCGCCGTCCGGGTTTTACTATGTGAACGGCACGCCCACCGATTGCGTCCACCTCGCGGCCACCGGCTTTTTGCCCGAGCCGCCCGATATGGTGGTCTCCGGCGTCAACCATGGCGCCAACATGGGCGACGACACCATTTATTCCGGAACGGTGGCCGCCGCCACCGAGGGTTATCTCTTGGGTGTGCCGGCCATTGCCGTATCGCTCGCCTCGCGCAACCCGCAACATTTCGAGACCGCCGCCCGCGTCGCCGCCGAGCTGATCCAACGCGCAGCGCGTGAACCGTTTCGCGGCGCGGTGCTGCTAAACGTCAATGTGCCGGATCTTCCCTACGCCGAGCTCAAGGGCATCAAGACCACTCGACTGGGGCGGCGCCATAAATCCGCACCGGTGATCAAGGATGAAAATCCGCGTGGCGAGCCGATCTGGTGGATAGGCCCGGTCGGGGCCGCAGCCGATGCCGGAGAGGGCACGGATTTTCACGCCGTGGCCGCCGGTTATGTTTCGGTGACACCGCTGTCGATCGACTTGACCGCGCATGCCCAACTGGATTTCGTCGCTTCATGGTTGCCCTTATGAGCTTCAATATTCCCGGTGGCAGCGGCATGACTTCCGCACGCACCCGCGCCCGACTGGTCGAACGCTTGCGAGGCAGTGGCATTGCCGATGAGGCGGTGCTGGCTGTGATCGGTGAAGTGCCGCGCCATGTGTTCGTCGATGAGGCGCTGTCGCATCGTGCTTATGACGATGTATCGCTGCCCATCGGGTACAACCAGACGATTTCGCAGCCCTACATCGTCGCGCGCATGACCGAACTGGTGCTGGGCTGGGCTGGGCGGGGACGCATCCTCGAAATCGGCACGGGCTGCGGTTACCAGACCACGGTGCTGGCGCAGTTCTACAAGACCGTTTATTCGATCGAGCGGATCGGTGGCCTCGCCAAGGGTACACGCGAGCGCCTGGCTGAGCTTGGTGTGCGCAACGTACGCCTGCGCCACGGCGACGGCAGCCGCGGCCAGCCCGACGCTGCGCCGTTTGACGCCATCATGATCACCGCGGCGGCACCCATCGTGCCGGAGCTGCTGGTCGATCAGCTTGCCGTGGGCGGGCGCCTGGTATTTCCGGTCGGCGTCGAGGACCAGGAGCTGCGCATGATAGAGCGGCTTGCCGACGGTTACGCCGAGACGCGACTGGAAAAAGTCCGCTTCGTTCCGCTGCTGCCTGGTGTAGCCTGAGCGCGCGGCGTGGGCCGCGCTTTTAACTTGCAATCGTAACAAGGAGTTTGCCCGTGAGCCGGCAGTGTCTCATCGTTTCCCTCGTCGTTCTGCTTGCCGCTTGCGCCAGCGAGCCGCGCAGTCCGGCGCCGATCCTTGATGGTACCAGCCGCCCGGTAGCACCCACCCCCGTCACGGCTGCGCCTGCGGCGGGAGCGCCGGCGGGCAGCTATATCATCAAACGCGGCGATACGCTCTATCGCATCGCGCTCGACAATGGACTCGATTACAAGGACCTCGCCGCCTGGAACAACCTGGCCAATGTCAATGACATCAAGGTGGGCCAGGCGTTGCGCTTGACTGCACCGGGTACGCCGGACGGCGTGGTGGTCAAACCATTGACCGATGACGCGCCCGTTGCTGTGAAGCCCGTCACACCCCCAACGCAGCCGGCCGTGCCGGCAGCCGCGTTGGCCTACCCCAAGGCGGTACGCCTGCCCTATACCACTGCCGCTGCTGCACAGGTGGCGGCGCAGGCGGAGGGGCCGGCCGTTGCATCTAAACCACAGCCGGCCATCACTCCGTCCCCGACTCCTGCCCCGACGGTTACCCCGGTTTTGACGGAAAAACCCCCAGAAAAGCATGCGTCACCAAGCACTGATGGGGAGGTGGATAGCAGCGACTGGCTGTTGCCCACTGCAGGGAAAGTAACAAAAAGTTTCAGCACGGAAACAAAAGGTATTGATATCGGCGGAAAAATAGGCCAGCCTATCGTTGCGTCAGGTTCTGGCAAGATTGTGTACGCCGGAGCGGGGTTGAGGGGCTATGGCAAGATGATCATCATCAAGCATAACAACGAGTATTTGACGGCCTACGCCCACAACAGTAAGTTGATCGTCAAGGAGGGGGATGTCGTCAAGCGCGGCGAAAAGATCGCGGAAATGGGCGACAGCGACAGCGACCAAGTCAAGCTTCATTTTGAAATCCGCAGGTTTGGCAAGCCGGTCGATCCGGCCAAATATATCCAGACGGACTGACACCCATGAATGAGCAAATGGATACCCTGGAAGACGCAGAGCTCGATAGCGAAGAGGCGCTAGAGCTCAACGAGGCGGAACAGGAAGATGAAGCGGAAGAGGAAGCCGGGGCTGCCAGCGAGGCCGAGCAACCGGCCTACGAAAGCACCGGGGATGTCACCCAGATTTACCTCAACGAGATCGGGCAAAGCCCGCTGTTGACGCCGGACCAGGAACGCGCGCTCGCCCGCCGCGTGGTCCAGGGTGATTTCGAAGCCCGGCAGAAGATGATCGAGCACAATCTTCGTCTGGTCGTGAACATTGCCAAGCACTACATCAACCGTGGCATGACGCTGCTCGACCTGATCGAGGAAGGCAATATCGGTCTCATGCACGCACTGGAAAAATTCGATCCGGAACGCGGATTCCGCTTTTCCACCTATGCCACCTGGTGGATACGCCAGAGCATAGAGCGGGCCATCATGAACCAGAGCCGCACCATCCGGCTGCCGGTCCATGTGATCAAGGAGCTCAATGTCTACCTGCGCGCCCAGCGCCATCTCGAAGCGACCATGGGTCACGAGCCGACACTGGAAGACATTGCCCACCTCGTCGGCAAGGATGTGGAGGACGTACGCAGGGTGATGGGGCTCAACGAGCGCGTCGCCTCGCTCGATGCACCGCTCGATATCGATCCGATGCTGACGATCGGTGAATCGATCCCGGACGAGCACTCCGACGGCCCGGAAGCCATTTTGCAAAGCGCCGAAGTCGAGCGTTATGTGCGTGAATGGCTGAAGCAGCTCAATGACAAGCAGCGCATGGTGATCGAACGTCGCTATGGGCTCAACGGTCACGAGATCTGCACGCTGGAAGATCTGGCGTCCAGCCTCAGCCTGACGCGCGAACGGGTACGGCAGATCCAGATCGAGGCCCTGGAGCAATTACGCCGCATCCTGCGCCGCTATGGCGTGACGCGCGACGTGGTGCTTTAGGCGGAATCAAAATCCAGCTTGGGGGCGAAGCAAGAGCGAGCCGCCCAACAACAAACCCCGCCGATGCGGGGTTTGTTGTTGTTACCAGGTTAGCTACAGCATCAGAAACCGGTCCAGGTGCCGACCAGGAAGCGGGTTACATTATCCTCATGCCCGAGGCCGTCGAGCTGGTAGCTCGCATGCATCACGCTAGGTTGTCCTGCATTGTCGAGCATGTGATGGCGCAGCTGCACGAAGCCGACGGTTTGCTTGGAGAGGCTATAGGTGTACTGGAAGTTGACGGCCTGGATACCATCATCGCGCTCGTCGCTATCGGTCTCGCTATCCGCAATGTACTGGTAGGCCAGCGTGAAGTTGTGTTTGCCCGTCGTATAGCCACCGCGCAGCAGATATTGGTCCACGGAGGTCTTGTCGGAACCTGCGGCATGCACATTGGGGACATCACCTTCCCATTCGTGACGTGTATAGGCGCCGCCCACTTCAAATCCATCGCCAAACCGGAATCGACCGCCGATGAAGTACTGGCGCGCCTTGTTGTCGGCGTTGTACAGCCCGCCGCTACCCCAGCCGCTGCCACCGAAACTCGCCGACTCGGAGTCCATGCTTTCGCTGTTTTTGCCCTGGTAGTAGCCGGCATCGATATTGAACGCATCGGCGGCATAGGCGGCGGTCACTTCATAGGCGTTGGCGTCGCCCGTGCCTGCGCCAAGTTCGTACTGGGCGCCAAAAGAGAATCCGGAGAATTTGGGGGAGAGGTAGGTGATGGCGCTCGGGTAAGCGACCTCATGCGCGCCGAAATCGCCAGTCAAATTACTCACGCCATGGGCGCCGTACGGCCAATCCAGCATAGTGAGATAGAGCGTGGAAAACTGGTTGCCAAAGCGGAAGGTACCCACGGAGGTGTCATAGCCTATCCATGCTTCACGCTGCCCCCAACTGTCGAAGCGATAATTGGTGGCCACCTTCTGGGCCAGGCGCCAGGATAGGCTGCTGCCGTCGTCCAGTCGGTCCTTGCCGTCGACATTGACGACGATGGCGATTTCCTGGAGCACTTTGCCTTCGGTATCGGTGTCGGCGAAATTGGCACCGTTATTGGTGCGGTAGAACAAGTCCATTTCGGCAGAGCCGCCTATGCTGACCTCCGCGTGGGCCGAGAATGATGCAAGTGCGACCAGCGTCGCGAGGGGACTGTACTTTAACATGTCATCTCCGGAACAGAATGTGAACAAACAAAAGCTTGCTTGTTTTGCATAGTACTTACGATGTTCGGGGTCAAGCGGCGCGATGATTGCTTGCTTTGCACGGCTTGCTGGGGATAGTCCGCATTGGTCCTGGCAAGGACGGTTGCTACAGTGCAGGCGATACCAGGAGTGCTGCGCCCATGCTGTTCAGAACCATAGCCGCCGATGATCTCGGGGCCTTGCTGGCGCTGGCGAACGAAGCCGGCGTGGGCGTCACCACGCTGCAGCCCGATAGCGAGCGGCTGGCGGCGCGCATCGCGGCGAGTGCGCAGTCGGTCGAAGGCAACCCGGAACTGGGTCATGCCAGCTATGTGTTCGTGATGGAAGACGAGGTCAGTGGCAGTATCGTTGGCAGTTCGGCGATCGAGGCCGCCGTGGGCATGCACGACACCTGGTACAACTATCGCGTGGGCCTGTCGGTGCATTCCTCGCGCGAGCTGGGTATCTATAAGCAGCTTCCCACCTTGTTCCTGACTTCGGACCTGACCGGCGCTTCCGAGCTTTGCTCGCTGTTCCTGCTGCCCGATTGGCGTCGCGACGGCAACGGCGCCTTGTTATCGAAGGCGCGTTTCCTGTTCATGGCCGAGTTTCCGCAGCGGTTCTCCGACCGGGTGATCGCCGAAATGCGCGGCGTGTCCGACGACGCTGGCCGCTCGCCGTTTTGGGAAAGCCTGGGGCGGCACTTCTTCAAGATGGATTTCGCGCGTGCCGACTTCCTCTCCTACGTCGGCAGCAAATCCTTCATCGCCGAGCTGATGCCCAAGTATCCGATCTATACCAGCCTGCTCTCGGAAGAAGCACAGGCGGCCATCGCTGAAGTGCATCCGGCGACGCGGCCGGCGCGCCGCCTGCTGGAGGACGAGGGCTTCCGCTACCAGGGCTATATCGACATCTTCGATGCTGGTCCCAGCCTGGAATGCTCGCTCGCCGACATCCGGGCGGTGCGCAAGTCCGCATGCTTCGATGCGCTGCCGGTCACGAGCGAAGCCAAGGGCGGGTCGGCCTGGCTGGTCAGTAACCGCAGGCTGGGCGATTTTCGCGCCACCATCGCGGTGACCCGGCCGCTGGAGAATACGCTGCCGCTGACGCCAGCCGTGCTGGCGCAACTGAATATCGGCGACGGTGACAGCGTACGCGCCGTGCCGCTCGCTACCGGCAGCAGTCACAAGGAGTAAGCCATGTTGTTGATCAATGGCGCGTGGCGACCAGGTAGCGGTAATGCCTTCGTCTCCCGCAATCCCGTTAGCGGTATCGCCGTGTGGCAAGGGCACGCTGCCGGTGCTGCGGATGTCGCGGCTGCGATTGCTGCCGCCCGTGCCGCGCTGCCGCTGTGGATGGATACCGATCCGGCCGAGCGGATCGCCGTGTGCCGGTGCTTCGCCGATCTGTTGCGTGACAACCAGATGACCCTGGCCGAGACGATAGGTCGCGAAACCGGCAAGCCGCGCTGGGAAGCGTTGACCGAAGTGACGACCATGATCAACAAGGTCGATATCTCGATTCGGGCGCTGGAAGAACGTACCGGTACGAAAGAGGCGCAGCAGGGCGATGCGATGGCGGTGCTGCGACACCGCCCGCACGGAGTGGTGGCGGTATTCGGCCCCTACAACTTTCCTGGCCACCTGCCCAATGGCCACATCGTGCCGGCGCTGCTCGCTGGCAACACGGTGCTGTTCAAGCCCTCTGAGCTGACGCCGCTAGTGGCGCAGCAGACCGCCGAGTTGTGGCTGGCGGCGGGCCTGCCGGCGGGTGTGCTGAATCTGCTGCAGGGCGCGAAGGAAACCGGCCAGGCCCTGGCGGCGCATCCTGGCCTAGACGGCCTGTATTTCACCGGCAGCGCCGCGACCGGTTACCACCTGCACCAGCAGTTCGCCGGCCGACCGGACAAGATCCTGGCGCTGGAGATGGGTGGCAACAATCCCTTGATCGTCGAGCCGGTGTCCGACGTGGTGGCTGCGCTGCATCATGTGATTCAGTCCGCCTACATCTCGGCCGGCCAGCGCTGCACCTGTGCACGACGCCTGCTGCTGCCGCAGGGGGCCTGGGGCGATGCCTTCCTTGCCCGCCTCGTCGAGGTGGTGGGGCAACTGCTGGTCGACACCTGGGACGCCGAGCCCCAGCCGTTCATGGGCGCGGTGATTTCACTGCAGGCCGCCGATGCCTTGTTGGCGGCCCAAGCGTGGCTGATCGAGTGTGGTGGCATCGCCTTGCTGCCGATGCGTCGTTTGCGTGAGGGCACCGCGCTGCTTAGCCCTGGGCTGATCGATGTCAGCACCGTGGCCGAGCTGCCAGACGAGGAATACTTCGGACCCTTGCTCCAGGTGCAGCGCTACGGCGATTTCGATGCCGCGCTACGACTGGCCAATGCCACGCGTTTCGGCCTGGCTGCCGGCCTGATCTCCGACTCCGAGCCGCAATACCGCCACTTCTGGCGCGCCTCTCGCGCGGGCATCGTCAACTGGAACAAGCCACTGACAGGGGCCTCAAGCGCGGCGCCGTTCGGTGGCATTGGCGCCTCCGGCAATCATCGGCCCAGCGCCTATTACGCGGCCGACTATTGCGCCTACCCGGTCGCGTCGCTGGAGGCGGAACAACTGGCCCTGCCGGCGCAATTTCCGCCCGGGCTGATGCTATGAGGCATCCATGAGCGCGTTTGAAGCCAATTTCGATGGCCTGGTCGGCCCGACGCATCATTACGGCGGCCATTCCTTTGGTAATGTCGCCTCGACCGGCAATGCGGGGCAAACGGCCAACCCCAAGGCGGCCGCCAAGCAGGGCCTGGCCAAGATGAAGGCGTTGGTGGATCTGGGCTATCGCCAGGGCGTGCTGCCGCCGCAGGAGCGCCCTGCGGTGTGGGAGTTGCGGCGCCTGGGCTTTACCGGCACCGATCCCGAGCTGTTGCTGGCTGCCGCCGCCGCCCCCCAGCTGCTCTCCAACGTCTCGTCGGCATCGAGCATGTGGACGGCGAACGCCGCCACCGTGAGCCCGTCGGCCGATACGGCCGATCGCCGCGTGCACTTCACCGTCGCCAACTTGCAGAACAAGTTTCATCGCGCCCTCGAACACGCGCAGACGGCTCGCACCCTGCGCGCGATCTTTGCCAACGCAGCGCGGTTCGCGGTGCACGATGCCTTGCCCATGCACGCGGCTTTCGGCGACGAGGGGGCCGCCAACCACACGCGGTTTTGCCGTGGCTATGGCGAGTCTGGAGTCGAATTCTTCGTTTATGGCCGCAAGCACTGGGCCGATGGTCCAGCCCCACAGCGCTACCCGGCGCGTCAGACACTGGAGGCGAGCGAGGCAGTAGCTCGGCTGCATGGGCTGAATCCGGATTACACCGTCTATGCGCAGCAGAATCCGGAGGTGATCGATGCCGGCGTGTTTCACAACGACGTGATCGCGGTCGGTAACCTGGATGTGCTGTTCTGCCATGAGCAGGCCTTTCTCGATCAGTCGACGGTTTATCGCGAGCTCGATGCCAAGCTGGGCGGTGGCCTGCACGTGATCGAGGTGCCGGTGGCCGAAGTCAGCGTTGGAGAAGCAATCAAGAGTTACCTGTTCAACAGCCAGTTGCTCGATGCCGGTAACGGACAAATGCGCTTGGTGGTGCCGGAGGAATGCCGGCAGTTGCCCGCCGTGTGGCGCTATCTGCAGTCCTTGCACGGCCAGGGGCCGATCAGTGAGGTGCTGGTGTTCGATCTCAAGCAGAGCATGCAAAACGGTGGCGGCCCAGCCTGCCTGCGCCTGCGTGTGGCGCTAAACGAGGCCGAGGCCGCGGCGGTGAATCCCAAGGTGTGGCTGAACGACGCGTTGTTCGCCACACTCAACGACTGGGTCGATACCCATTACCGCGATCGGCTGAGTGTGGCGGAACTGGCCGACCCGCAACTGCTGCTGGAGGTGCGCACCGCGCTCGATGTGCTGACGCGCATCCTGGGCCTGGGCAGCATTTATCCATTTCAATACGGTGGAACCGGGCTAAGCTGACGGCTATCCACTTCCCCTTTTACCCATGATGCACGTCACGCACTTCCTGCAACAGACCCTCGCCGGCGACACCGAGACGGCGCTGCCCTACACCCTGCCCAATGGTGTGCGGGTGCAGGTGATGGACGAGGGCGTGGTCCGTTTCGAGCCCAGGGACAGCGAACGCCGCAAGCTCGATCTGGTGATTTCCTGCGGCATACATGGCAACGAGACGGCGCCGGTCGAGCTGGTCGATCGGCTGATCGGCGAACTGCTGCAAGCCGAGATCCGCCTGCGCTCGCGCGTGTTGTTCATTCTGGGCAATGTCGCGGCGCTGCGCGTCGGCGCGCGTTTTGTCGAAACCGACATGAACCGCTTGTTCTGCCGCATTCCGGAAGTGAGCGATGGCATGGAGCAGCGCCGCGCCACCATGCTGGAAATCCACGTGGTGCGCTTCTTTGCCCGGGCGATGCAAGAGGGCAAGCCACGGCTGCATTACGATCTGCATACTGCCATCCACGGCAGCCTGATCGAAAAGTTCGCGATCTATCCGCTGCCACCTGCGGGGCGCGATTTCGATCCGGTGCAGATCGCCTGCTTGGCCGAAGCGGGGATCGACGCGGTGTTGTTGCAATCGACGCCGGCGCCGACGTTCTCGTTCTATTCCAGCCGGCATTGCGATGCGGCGGCATTCACCGTCGAGCTGGGATGCGCCATGCCATTCGGCCACAACCAGGGCATCGATCTGTCGCGCATGGGCGATTATCTGCGCGGCTTGATCGCGGGCGACGTGCCGCAGCCGGAACAGGTACCCGAATCGCAGCAGGTCTATCGCGTTTCGCGCGAGGTGGTAAAGCAGAGCAGCGCGTTCCGCCTGCTGATCGATGGCAAGACCGACAACTTCACCCCGCTGCCGCAGGGCATGCTGCTCGCCGAAGATGGTGAGACGCGCTGGACGGTCGACGAGGCGGACGCGCGCATCATCTTTCCCAATCCGGATGTTGCCGTCGGCCAGCGCGCCGGGCTGATCATCGTGCCGGACCGGCGCTTCAGGGCCGGCTGATCCCAAAAAAACGCCGCGATCAGCGGCGTTTTTTCTTGCTGGCCGATTTGGTCTTGGGCTTGGCACTGCCGCCCGAGCAGACTTCCACGGTCTTGGTCTTGCCCTTCACCTTGCGTTTCTCGGTGCGGCACTTTGCGCTGGCCTTGGGCGCCGCGGCGATCACGGCCACTTCCGTAGGCTGGCCGGCGCTGGCCAGCAGTCCGGCGACATTGAGACCCTCTCCGCTCACGCGGCGGGCGCCGTTCCAGCGGCTCTTCCAGTACGCGATCTGGATATTCTCCACCTGCACGCTCTTGCCGGAGCGTGGCGAGTGAATGAACTTGTCATCGCCCAGGTAGATGCCGACATGCGAGAACGATCGGCCCAGCGTATTGAAGAACACTAGGTCGCCAGGGCGCAGCGATTCGCGCTCCACATCGGCGCCCATGCGGCTCATCGCCAGTGCATTGTGTGGCAGGACCACGTTCATCGCACTCTGGAACACATAACGCACGAAACCGCTGCAATCGAGGCCGGAGCTGGGGTCACTGCCGCCGTACTTGTATTTCACGCCGATCAGACCCATCGCCTGCAATAGCAGTCCCTGGGCCGCGGCATGGTCGTCCGCGGGCTCCGTGCTGCTCTTGGTCGGGGTCCTGTTGCCCCAGCCCGCGCGGCGCTCCCCATCCGGCGTGGGCTGGCTATCGGCGGCGGGCATTTCCATCCCTTTCACCGGTTCGCCACTGCCGTCGACAAGGCGTCCAGCGGGCTCGTTCTGGGCGTGGGGCTGGGCGATCTCATCGGCGGGAACCGGCAGGGCAGCCAGTGCGCCCAGGATCGCGCACAGGGCAAGGTGGCGGCGGTGCAATTTCATGGAGGGCAAATGTATCGATGCTTTTGTAAGCTGTAAAGCACCGTGGCGCGGGGAATCTGCCACGTTGGGCCCGGATCGTGCGCCGTCACGAGCGGCGGCGCGGCGATCCGGCTAGAATCTGGCAACCTGTAGGCCTCAGATGGAGCAATATGCTCAAGGAAACGTTCACCGTGATGCGCGATCTGCCGCGCGTGCGCGAGATCATCGCCGTGCT
Source organism: Chitinolyticbacter albus (assembly GCF_024437655.1). Taxonomy (GTDB): domain Bacteria; phylum Pseudomonadota; class Gammaproteobacteria; order Burkholderiales; family Chitinibacteraceae; genus Chitinolyticbacter; species Chitinolyticbacter albus. Next base: position 314,302 of record NZ_JANBVF010000001.1, on the reverse strand, counting down.
GATGCGTCATGGCCTCGGCAACCTAGTGCAGCGGCTGGGGCTGGCACGCGGGCTGGAGCGTAGCGCGGATCTGCTGCACCTGCCGGGCAACCACGAGATCGAGGCGCTCGATCCAGCCGTGCGGGTACGCCGCGCGCTGGAGGAGCTCGGGCCGACCTTCATCAAGCTGGGCCAGGTGCTGGCAACCCGCGTCGACGTGTTCCCGCCCGAATGGATCGTCGAGTTCGAAAAGCTGCAAAGCCATGTGCCGGCCTTGCCCTACAGCACCATCGTGGCTGAGCTGACCAATATCCTCGGCGCCGATCCGCACACGGTCTTCACCGAAATCGATCCCGAGCCGGTCGGCTCGGCGTCGATTGCCCAGGTGCACCACGCGCGACTCGCCGGCGGCGAGGAGGTGGTGCTGAAGATCCGCCGCCCGGACATCACCGCCAAGATCGAATCGGACCTGCGCATCCTGCGGCATATTGCCGGACTGATGGAGTTCGAGTTCGCCGACGTGCGCCGCTATCAGCCGGGCAAGATCGTCGATGAATTCGCCAAATCGCTGCGGCGCGAGCTCAACCTGTCGGTGGAGGCGCGCAATCTGGAGCGCTTCGCGCAGAACTTCGCTGCCCAGACCGATATCGTCATTCCCACCATCTACTGGGACTACACCAGCGAGCGGCTCAACGTGCAAAGCTGGGTCGGCGGCGTGGCCGGCAACCAGATCGAGCAACTGGCCGTGCTCGGCTACGATCGCAAGGTGCTCGCTGCACGCGGCGCCGATGCGGTGCTGAAAATGGTGCTGATCGACGGCTACTTCCATGCCGATCCGCACCCGGGCAATGTGAAGTACCTGCCGGGCGATCGCATCGCCTTTCTCGACTTCGGCATGGTCGGCCGCCTGCCGCACCCGCGGCGGGATCAGATCGTCGACCTCTTGGCGGCGCTGGCCGAGCGCGACGAGCGTGGCATCCTCAATGTGCTGATGGACTGGACCGGCGACGTGGTGGTCGACGAGGAAAAGCTCGCCGCCGATATCGCCGACTTCATGTTCAACTACGAGAACCTCTCGCTGAAGGACATCCAGTTCGGCCATTTGCTGAACGACGTGGCGGTGATCATGCGCGAGCACGAGATCACGCTGCCGTCCGATCTCACCTTGCTGTTCAAGGCGCTGATCACGCTGGAAGGGCTGGGTCGCCAGCTCGACCCGGATTTCCAGATGGTGCATCACCTCACGCCCTTCGTGCGCGAGGTGATCATTGCGCGCTATCACCCCAAGTCACTGCTCAAGTCGGGCAAGGCCTCGCTCATCGAAGCCGCCGGGCTGCTGATCGGTTTGCCGCGCGACGTCGGCAAGCTGATCAAGCAGGTGCGGCGCGGCCAGTTCAAGGTCGATCTCGATCTGAAGCGGCTCGATCATTTCGGGGTCCAGCTCTCCAGGAGCGCCAACCGCCTGACGATGGGCATCGTCACCGGCGCGCTGATCATCGGCTCGTCCATCGTGATGACGGTGAAATCCGGCCCCATGCTGTTCGGGCTGCCAGCGCTGGGCTTCATCGGCTTTCTGATCGCCTTTCTCAACACGTTGTGGATCATTTTCTCGATCTGGGTATCGAGCAAGGAAGAGCGTTGAGTACCAGTGCGCATATCGTCGCGTTGGGCGGCCCCCAGCCCGAGCCTGTATACGATCGCCCCCGACCCGAGCGCCTGGTCAGTGGCAACCCGCTGCGCACCACCTGGGAATATTACGCCCAGCGCGGCGTATCGAGCGGCATCTGGGCCTGCGAGGTCGGCAGCTGGAACATCCGTTTCGCCGACGACAAGGACGAATTCTTCTGCGTGATCGAGGGTCGGGTGCGGTTGCGCAACGAGACGGGCGAGGTACTCGAGCTCGGCCCAGGCGAGGCAGCCGTCATCCCCTGCGGTTTCGTTGGTCGCTTCGAAGTACTCGAGCCTGTGCGCAAGTATTTCGTGGTGGTGGAGCGGGGCGGCTAGCGTGTGCTGCCGGTGTCGCAGCGTGGCGGATCGCCTAGCCAGGCGCCACCCGCATCCAGGCAACGGTCGCTGCCCCAGAAATTCTTCAGGTGACCGAGGAGCACAAACGCAATCACGGCGACACCGCCGGCGAGCAGCGCGCCATAGAGCGCGATCTGCCGGGTTCGCCAGGGCATCACTTTTTCTTGCTCGAGCGATCGTCGGCCACGCGTTGCCGCCGCACTTCCTTGGGGTCGGCGGTCAGCGCCCGATAGATTTCCACCCGATCGCGATCACGCAGCACCGTATCGGGCTTCACGATCTTGCTGAAGATACCGATGCCGTTGCGGGCGAGGTCGATCTCGGGAAAAGCGGCCAGCAGGCCGGACTGGACTATGGCGGCTGCGGCGGTGCTCCCGGCCGGGAGCGTCAACGCCACCAGTCTTTGCTCATCCGGGCGGGCGTAGACCACCTCGACGCGGATGTGATCAGCCATAGAGCTGGTCGGCGCGGGCAATGAACGCGTCGACGAAGGTCGAGGCAATCTTGCTGAACACGGGGCCGATCACGGTTTCCAGCGTGCGGCTGGAGAATTCGTAGTCGAGCTCGAACTCGATGCGGCAGGCGTCTTCCATCAGCGGGGTGAACTGCCACAATCCCTTCAGCGCCTTGAACGGGCCATCGATGAACTCCATGTCGATGCGGTTCTCACTCTTGATGTCGCGGGTGCGAAAGAACGATTTCACGCGCAGGAATTCGATGCGCAAGGTGGCGTCGAGCAGGGTTGCGCTGCGCTCATGCACCTCGACACCGCCGCACCAGGGCAGGAACTTGGGGTAGTCTTCGACGCGATCGACCAGCTGGAACAGGTGTTCGGCCGAATGGGTAACCAGGACGGACTTGCGAATGCGCTGCATGGGGTGAATGGCATCGCCGGGAGGGGGCGGCACTGTTAGAATGGCCTGCCGTTTTGTAGTGCCAGACCGATGACCGAGCATCCTACCGCCACCGCCTACGGGCTGCAACCGAACGTCCCGCTCGCGGAGCCAGATTACGCGATGAGCTCGTACGCGATGGGCGCCGCCGGCGAGGTCGCCGCTATCAAACTGCCGCCGCATTCGCTGGAGGCGGAGCAGTCGGTGCTCGGCGGCCTGTTGCTGGAGAACCAGGCGTTCGACAAGGTGGCCGATGTGCTCGCCGAGAGCGATTTCTATCGCGACGACCATGCGCGCATCTGGCACCACATCCTCAAGCTGATCGAGCACAACCGCCCGGCCGACGTGATCACGGTGGCCGAGTCGCTCGACAACGCCAACGAGCTGACCTATGTCGGCGGGCTCGCCTACCTGGGCTCGCTGGTCGCCAATACGCCATCGGCCGCCAATATCCGCCGCTACGCCGAGATCGTGCGCGAGAAATCGGTGATGCGCCAGCTCGCCAGCGTCGGTACCGAGATCGCCGATTCGGCCTACAACCCGAACGGCCGCGATGCCGCCGAAGTGCTGGACGAGGCCGAGTCGCGCGTATTCCAGATTGCCGAACAGCAGCAAAAGGGCAAGCAGGGCTTCATCGCCATGCCGCCCATCCTCAAGGAAATCGTCGAGCGCATCGATTACCTGTACCAGCAGGACAACCCGTCCGAAGTGACCGGCGTGGCGTCGGGTTTCATCGACCTCGACAGAATGACCTCGGGGCTGCAAAAGGGCGATCTCATCATCGTCGCCGGTCGCCCCTCGATGGGCAAGACCGCGTTCTCGGTGAACATTGCCGAGCACGTCGGTTGCGAGCTCAGGCTTCCGGTGGCCATCTTCTCGATGGAAATGGGCGCGGCCCAGCTCGGCATGCGGATGGTCGGCTCGATCGGTCGCATCGACATGCACAAGCTCAAAACCGGCCGCTTCGAGGACGAGGACTGGATGAAGCTTACCCACGCGGTGAACAAGCTCTCCGAGGCGCCGATCTATATCGAGGAAACCGGCGCGCTCACCGCGCTGGACCTGCGCACCCGCGCGCGTCGGCTGGCGCGGCAGGTGGGCGGCCAGCTCGGGCTGATCGTCATCGACTATATCCAGTTGATGGCGGGGCGCACCGGCGGTCGCGATCAGAACCGCGCGTCCGAAGTCTCGGAAATCTCGCGCTCGCTCAAAGCTCTGGCCAAGGAATTGCAGGTACCCATCATCGCGCTGTCGCAATTGAGCCGGCAGGTGGAAAGCCGTACCGACAAGCGCCCGATGATGTCCGATTTGCGCGAATCGGGCGCCATCGAACAGGATGCCGACTTGATCATGTTCATGTACCGCGACGAGTACTACAACCCGGATTCGCCGCACAAGGGCTTGGCCGAATGCATCCTGGGCAAGCACCGGAATGGCCCGGTAGGCAAGGTGCCGCTGGTGTTCAAGGGCATGTACTCGCGCTTCGAGAACGCGCTGATCCGCCCGGAGGGGTGGTCGAGCGATCTGGAGTAGAACGGATACAGGGGCAGATCAAAAAAAGGGGGGAGCAAAGCTCCCCCCTTTTTTACGTCGCTTCTGCTTAGAAGTCGGTACGCACACCCAAGGCGACGATACTCAGGTCGGTGCCATTGGTCACGGTCAGGGCCGGACCTTCGGTCTTGAACTTGGAATTTTCATCGTTATCGAGCTTGGTGTAGGTCAGGTAGACACGCGATTGCTTGGACAGGCTGTACTGACCGCCCAGCGTGATTTGCTGTGCGCCGGAATCTTCAACATTGTCGAGATCATCGGCAAACAAATAAGCACCCTGGATGGTGAATTTGCCGAACTTGTAGGTGCCGGCGATCGCGTAGCTATCCTGATCCGCGTCCGTGGTGCCATTGTCGAAGTTGGCGCGCTCCCACACCGCGCTGATCGAACCATCGCCCAGCTTTACCGTACCGCCGAATTGCAGGCCTTCGTTCGATGCATCGGCGGCCTTGGTGCCCAGCTTCGATTGATCGTCGGCCAAGGCATAGGCAGCACCGACGCTGAACGTGTCGTTGCTATACGAGCCGGCCAACGCAGCGGTGGTGGCATTCAGACCATCGGTGCGGTCCGGATCAAGATTGTAGCTGGCCTTGACCTTGAAACCGCCCCAGCTCGGGCTGTCGTAGGCGATGACTTGCGGCTGGCGATCGCCCAGGCGGCGCAGGATCTGGTCCTTGCCGTAGTAGCTGGCGTCGTCGTTGAACACGGCTTCCAGCGCTTGCAGGTAATCGGCCGAGGCCAGCTTGTAGGCGTTGTCGCGCTTGCCGAATGCCAACAAGCCCAGGTCGCTCTTGTAGCCGATGAAGGTGTTGCGCGAGCCCCAGCTGGTGTCGCTCGAGCCAACGCCGACATTGAAGCGGCTTTCCAGATGCACCAGCACCGAAGCACCATTGTCCAGCTTGTCTTCGATCTTGAAGTAGATGCGCGACGATTGATCCGCAATGCGGAACTGGCTGTCTTTCTCGCTGCTGCCGCCGTAGTCGACGTAGTCGAGCGCCGAGCGGGCGCTGCCGCCGATGGTCACGTCAGCGAAGACGAGCGGGGTGGCAAACGCGGATGCCAGAGCGAGGGCAATCAGCTTCTTCATTCTTAGTTTCTCCTGTTGCATGAAAGTCACCACGTGGCTTGCACGGTGGCGATGGATCCGGTCTGGCAGCGGGATCGCCGCCTTAACACCCCCGGAGCATATCCGGGGCGTCTTTTATTTCAAAATAACATAAAGGAATTTGTTCTTATTCGAAAGTTTGTGTTTCTGTCCGAATGAACAGGAGCGAGGATAGAGGCCGTGCATGACGCTTATATGACAACGCCCGCTTAAGCGGGCGTATTGGCGATTTACCTAGCGTTGAGTACTACTGAGCTGAGAACAAGGCTTGTAGCGCCTTGCCGGGGTGTGGCTGTCGCATGAAGGCCTCGCCGACCAGAAAAGTATGGACTGCATGTTGTTGCATCAGTGCAACATCCTCTGTTGCATGTATGCCGCTTTCGGTCACCACGATGCGATCGCTCGGGATGCGCTCGAGCAGGCCCAGCGTGGTATCGAGGCTGACCTCAAAGCTGCGCAGGTTGCGGTTGTTGATGCCCACCAGCGGTGTTTTCAGTTGCAGTGCAGCGTCGAGCTCCTCGCCGTTGTGCACCTCGACCAGCACCGCCATCCCCAGCGCCTGGGCAATGGCTTCGAAGTCGCGCATTTCGGCAAGGCTCAGCTCGGCGGCGATCAGCAGCACGCAGTCGGCGCCCCAGGCGCGCGCCTCAAAGAGCTGGTACTCGTCGACCATGAAGTCCTTGCGCAGTGCCGGCAAGGTGGAGGCGCCGCGGGCGGCCTTGAGGAAATCGGGATGGCCCTGGAAGTAGGGCGCATCGGTCAGTACTGACAGGCAAGCCGCGCCGTGGGCGGCATAGTCGGCGGCGTGCTCGGCCGGGTTGAAGTCGGCGCGGATCACGCCCTTGGAAGGGCTGGCTTTCTTGATCTCGGCAATGACCGCGGCCTGTTTGGCGGTGTGCTTGGCACGGATGGCGCCGACGAAATCGCGCAGGTCGCCGCCATTGGCCTCGGCCTGTTCACGGATTGCGGCGAGCGGGATGGCGCGGCGGGCGGCAGCGACTTCCTCGCGCTTGGTGGCCCAGATTTTCTTCAGGATGTCGGACATGGTCACTGCTTCGCAAACTGTTGGGTGAACCGGACCAGCGCGTCGAGCTTGGCGCGCGCGGCGCCGCTCTTGAGCACCTCGTTGGCGGCGCTGATACCGTCTTCCAGCGTCACGGCGAGGTTGGCGGTATAGATGGCGGCGCCGGCGTTCAAGAGCACGATATCGCGGCAGGGGCCGGCTACGCCGGCGAGCACGTCGTCGATGATGGTTTTCGATTGCTGCACATCACCGGCATGCAGTGCCTTCACTTCGCAGAACTCGAAGCCCAGTTCGCGCGGGTCGAGTTCGTACTCGGTGATCTGGCCGTCCTTGAGCTCGGACACCAGCGTCTTGTCCATCAGGCTGATCTCGTCGAGCCCGTCGCGGCCATGGACGATCATCACGTGCCGGGAGCCGAGCTGCTTGAGCACACGGGCCTGGATGCCGACGAGATCGGGATGGAACACCCCCATCAGTTGGTTGTCGGCGCCAGCCGGGTTGGTCAGCGGCCCGAGGATGTTGAAGATGGTGCGCACGCCCATCTCGCGGCGGATCGGTGCAACGTACTTCATCGCCGGATGATGGTTGGGTGCGAACATGAAGCCGAGGCCGACTTCGTCGATGCAGTGGCCGGCCTGCTCCGGCGTGAGTTGCAGATTGACGCCGAACGCTTCGAGCACATCGGCCGAACCGGAGCTCGACGACACCGAACGCCCGCCATGCTTGGCAACCTTGACCCCGGCGGCTGCGGCCACGAAGGCCGAGCAGGTGGAGATATTGAACGTGTGCGCGCCGTCGCCCCCAGTGCCACAGGTGTCGACCAGATGGCGGCGATCGGCTACCTGCACCTTGGTCGAGAACTCACGCATCACGGTGGCGGAGGCGGCGATCTCGGACACGCTCTCGACCTTGGTGCGCAGGCCCATCAACAGCGCTGCGGTCTGCACCGGGGTGATTTCGCCGGTCATGATCTGCCGCATCAGGTGCAGCATCTCGTCGTAGAACAGCTCGTTGTTGTCGATCAGGCGATTGAGGGCCTGCTGGACGGTGATCATCATGCTTCTCCTAGGCAAGGCATCGACATGGTCGTGCCTGGCTCAGCCATGTTCCTTGAGGAAGTTGTCCAGCATCGCGTGGCCGTGTTCGGTCAGGATCGATTCCGGGTGGAACTGCACGCCCTCGATCGCCAGCGTCTTGTGACGCACGCCCATGATCTCGCCGTCTTCGGTCCAGGCGGTGACTTCCAGGCAATCGGGCAGCGATTCGCGCTCGATGGCGAGCGAGTGGTAGCGGGTGACAGTGAACGGCGAGGGCAGGCCGCGGAATACGCCCTGGCTGGTGTGCTCGATGGGCGAGACCTTGCCGTGCATCAGCGTCTTGGCATGGATCACCTTGCCACCTAGCGCCTGGCCGATGGACTGGTGGCCGAGGCAGACGCCCAGGATGGGCAGCTTGCCGGCGAAGTGCTGGATCGCCGGCACCGAGATGCCCGCCTCGGTCGGTGAGCACGGCCCGGGCGACACCACCAGATACTTGGGGGCGAGCGCTTCGATCTGGTCCAGCGTGATCTCGTCGTTGCGGTAGACGCGCACGTCCTGGCCGAGCTCGCCGAAATACTGCACCAGGTTGTAGGTAAACGAGTCGAAATTGTCGATCATCAGCAGCATGGCAGTATCCTCTTGATCCGGAATCAGGCGTCGAGCCCGCGTTGAACCAGTTCGGCGGCGCGCAGCACGGCGCGGGCCTTGTTCAACGTCTCCTGCCATTCGCTGTCGGGGACAGAGTCGGCGACGATGCCGGCGCCGGCCTGCATGAACAGCGTGTCGTTCTTGACCACGGCGGTGCGCAGCGCAATCGCCACGTCCATGTCGCCGTTGAAGCCCAAGTAACCGACTGCGCCGGAATAGACGCCGCGCTTGGTCGGCTCCAGCTCGGCGATGATCTCCATTGCCCGCACCTTGGGCGCGCCGGAAACGGTGCCGGCGGGGAAGGTGGCCTTGAGTACGTCGATGGCACTCTGGCCTTGCTTCAACTTCGCTTCGACGCTGGAGACGATATGCATCACGTGCGAGTAGCGCTCGATGATCATCTTGTCGATGAGCTTGACCGAGCCCGTTTCGGCGACGCGGCCGGCGTCGTTGCGGCCCAGATCGATCAGCATCACGTGCTCGGCGATTTCCTTGGCGTCGGCCAGCAGCTCCTCGGCCAATGCTTCGTCGTGTTCGCGGTTCTTGCCGCGCGGGCGGGTGCCGGCGATCGGGCGCACGGTGACGGTTTCGCCTTCGAGCCGGACCAGGATCTCCGGCGAGGCGCCGACGATGTGCATGTCGCCGAAGTGGTAGAAGAACATGTAAGGCGAGGGGTTGATCGAGCGCAGCGCGCGATAGAGCGCCAGCGGCTCCTGTTCGAACGGCATCGTCATCCGTTGCGCCAGCACCACCTGCATCACGTCGCCGTCGCGGATGTATTCCTTGGCCTTGAGCACGGCGGCCTTGAATGGCTCCTCGCCGAACTCCGATACCGGTGTGGTGACGGCTGGCGCCGGTCCACTGAACGGCACGGCGACGGGTTCGCGCAGCTTGAGCCGCAGCGCGTACAGGCGCTCCTCGGCGCGGGCATAGGCATCGGCTTCGCTCGGGTCGGCGTAGACGACGAGGTAGAGCTTGCCCGAGAGGTTGTCGACGACGACGAGCTCTTCGGAGAGCAAGAGCTGGATGTCCGGCGCGCCGATGGGGTCGGGCTTGTGTTGCCCGGCCAGCTTCTTCTCGATGTAGCCTATGGTCTCGTAGCCGAAATAACCGACGAGGCCGCCGAGAAAGCGCGGCAGGTTCTCGCGGTGCGGCGCCTTGAAGCGCGCCTGGAATTCGGCAATGAAATCGAGCGGATTGCCCTCGAAGGTTTCGATCACCTGGTCATCACGGATCACGTCGACGTGGCGGCCCGTTACGGTGAGGCGGGTGCGCGCAGGCAGGCCGATGAAGGAGTAGCGGCCAAAGCGCTCGCCACCGACGACGGATTCGAGCAGGTAGGAATAGGGGCGGTTGGCGAGCTTGAGATAGACCGACAGGGGGGTATCGAGGTCGGCGAAGAGCTCAAGGATCACAGGGACGCGGTTGTAGCCCTGCGCGGCAAGTGCCGCGAATTGTTCACGGGTGGTCATGACGAACTCCGAACGACAAGAAAGAAGGCGGTGAAAGAGGCTTGCGGGCCGTTATTGCCAGCGACGCCATCGCCATTCGAGCCAGATATCGTTGGAGTGAAAAGCCATGATATGCGGGAAAACCACGAATTGAAGTAAGCCTGCATCTTGCCCAAGCGGGCGCGGGTGGTCAACTTCGGCATACCCCCCGCATGACTTGGGCATCAAAGTCGCAACGGCCTATTGCGGCGGGGCGGCGTCGCGTGGCCAGAGCAGCCACAGCTTGCCTGGCTGCTTCATCCGGCCGGCGAGCTCCCCGGCCGCGTCGCCGGTGCCATAGAAGAAGTCGGCACGGACCTGGCCACGGATCGCGCCACCGGTATCCTGGGCGGCGGCCAGCCGTTGCAGTGGCGCGCCATCGGGCGTGGTGGTGGCGATCAGCATGGGGCTGCCCAGTGCCACGGTCTTGGGATCGACCGCCAGGCTGTAGCCCGCCGTGAGCGGCACACCCAGTGCGCCGATCGGGCCCTCACTGGAAGCGGGCAGCGCGCGGAAGAATACGAAGCTGGGGTTGCTGGCCAAGAGCTCGGCCATGCGAGCCGGGTTGGCGCGGGCCCACTGGCGTATCGATTGCATCGACACTTCGCTCGCTGGCAGCACGCTTTGTTCAACCAGCCAGCGACCCACCGGTTTGTAGGGATGGCCGTTCTGGTCGGCGTATCCGAGGCGCAGTTCGCTGCCGTCGGCCAGCCTGACCCGGCCCGAGCCCTGCACCTGCATGAACTGCAGATCCATGGCATCGGTCAGCCAGGCCAGAACCGGTGCGTTCGCGCCGCTGGCCTGGATGGCGCCGGCATCGGCATAGGGCACCAGCTTACGGCCCTCGATCCGCCCGCGCAGCCGCTTGCCCTTGAGCTCCGGATAGAGGCTGGCGAGCTCAACCGTGATCAGGTCGTCCGGCACGCCATAGACCGGCACGCTGGCCGCGGCGCTGCGCTCGCGGCTGCCCGGGTAGACCGGCTCGTAATAGCCGGTGATCAGCCCGCTATCGCTGCCATCGTCGTTGCGCAGCGCGTACGGCGTGAGCCGGGACTGCAGGAATTCGCGGACCGCCGTTGCGTTCGGTGTGACCTTGGCCGCGTCGACGCAAACCGGCTTGAATGCGGCCTCGCGCGCCTTGCCGCAGTGGAGGCGCCATGTATCGAAGCCTGCGACAAGATCGGCCTCCGCAATGTTCGGCAACGCCGACCAGTCGGACGCTTGGTAGCGGGCGACAGGGGTCGGCGTGACTGGCGCGCTCGGGGTTGGGGGAGTGGTGGTGCAGGCGGCCAGCCACATTGCCGTGGCCAGCAGGAGAGCAAGAAGAGGGCGTGTCATGCGTCTTGGTCTGGCGGATGGCCCTTGGGTTCCAGTCCTTGCTTGAACGCAGCCAGCCCGGCCTTTTGCATTTCCAGTGTCTTGATCGTCATTTGCAGCATGCCGACCTGCATGGAGAGCCATTGCTCGACCGTGCGGCATTCGAGGATCTTGCGATCGAGCTCCTCTTCGCTGAGCGGCGGCATGAAGGGGTTGGCATTGCCCGGCTTGAAAAACTGGCCGAAGAAGCCGAATGGATCGCTGGGGTTGAACTCGCTCATGGCGGCCTCCGTCGGGGCGCGTCAAGGTGCGCCTGCCGCCATTGTAGGCGGCAGGATGCACGATGGCGATGATTAGGATTGGGTCGCGGCTTCCACGGCGGCGAGTGCCGACATATTGACGATGCGTCGCACCGAGGCGGTAGGAGTGAGGATGTGTGCCGGCGCGGCGATGCCGAGCAGGATGGGACCGATGGTCACACCGTCGCCCGCCGAGGTCTTGAGCAGGTTGAACGAGATATTGGCGGCGTCGATATTGGGCATCACCAGCACATTGGCCTCGCCCTTGAGCGTGGAGTTCGGGAACACCTGGGCGCGGATATCGGCCGACAGCGCGGCATCGCCGTGCATTTCGCCATCGATCTCCAGATCCGGCGCGCGCTCGCGCACCAGCGCCAGCGTCTGCTGCATCTTGCGCGCCGAGCTGCTATCGAGCGTGCCGAAGCTGGAGTGGCTCAGCAGAGCCACCTTGGGCTGGATGCCGAACTTGCGCACGGTGTTGGCCGCCATCAGCGTGATCTCGGCCAATTGCTCGGCAGTTGGATCGGTGTTCACATAGGTGTCGGCGATGAAGATATTGCCACCCGTCATCAACAGCGCATTCATCGCAGCGGTGGTGCTCACGCCCGGTTCGCGCCCCAGCACGTTCTGCAGATACCAGTGGTGGCGATGGTACTGGCCGTGGGTGCCACAGATCAGCGCATCGGCCTCACCGCGTTTCACCATCAGTGCGCCGATCAGCGTGGTCTTGCCGCGCACCTCGGACTTGGCGAGCTCCTCGGAAACGCCGCGTCGTTCCATCAGCTGCAGGTAGGTGGTCCAGTATTCACGGTAGCGCGGATCGTCCTCCGGATTGCACAGCTCGAAATCGACTCCCGCCTTGATGCGCAGCCCCGCCTGCTCGATCCGCATCTCGATCACGCGCGGGCGGCCGATCAGAATGGGGTAGCCGAGCTTCATGTCGACCACTTCCTGCACCGCATGCAGCACGCGCGCGTCCTCGCCTTCGCAGAACACGATGCGCTTTTGCACTTTGCGCGCGGCGGAGAACACCGGACGCATGAACAGGTTGGACTTGTAGACGAACTGTTGCAGCTCCTCCATATAGCTGCCCATGTCGGCGATCGGCCGGGTGGCGACACCGGCATCCATCGCCGCCTGCGCCACGGCCGGGGCGATCTTCACGATCAGGCGTGGGTCGAACGGTTTGGGGATCAGGTAATCCGCGCCGAAACGCAGGTTCTGGCCGACATAGGCATCGGCGACCACGTCGGACTGCTCGGCGAGCGCGAGCTCGGCGATGGCATTCACCGCCGCGAGCTTCATGCTCTCGGTGATGGTGGTGGCACCCACGTCGAGCGCGCCGCGGAACATGAAGGGGAAGCACAGTACGTTGTTCACCTGGTTCGGATAGTCCGAACGACCGGTGCAGACGATGGCGTCGGGCCGCGCCGCGCGCGCCTCCGGCGGCGTGATTTCCGGGTCCGGGTTGGCCAGCGCCAGGATCAGCGGGTTGGCGGTCATGACCTTGACCATCTCGGCCGATACCAGGCCCGCGCCAGAGAGGCCGAGGAAGATATCGGCACCGGCGATGGCGTCGTTCAGCGTGCGATGCGGCGTGTCACGCGCATAGCGCTGCTTCGTCTCGTCGAGTCCGCTGCGGTCGCTGTGGATCACGCCCTTGGAGTCGCACACCAGCACGTTCTCGGGTTTGATACCGAGCGACACCAGCAAATCGAGACAGGCTATGGCCGCGGCGCCGGCACCGCTGGCCACGAGCTTGACCGCGCCGATGTCCTTGCCGACGAGACGCAGGCCATTCTTCACGGCGGCGCCGACGATGATGGCGGTGCCGTGCTGGTCGTCGTGGAACACGGGGATCTTCATGCGCTCGCGCAGCTTCTTCTCGACGTAGAAGCATTCGGGCGCCTTGATGTCCTCAAGGTTGATGCCACCAAAGGTCGGTTCCAGGCTGGCGATGATTTCAACCAGCATTTCCGGGTCTTTCTGTTCGATCTCGATATCGAACACGTCGATACCGGCAAACTTCTTGAACAGCACGCCCTTGCCTTCCATCACCGGCTTGCCGGCAAGCGGCCCGATATCACCGAGGCCCAGCACCGCGGTGCCGTTGGTGACTACGGCGACGAGGTTGCCGCGCGCGGTCAGGTTGCGCGCCTCGTTCGGGTCTTCGACGATGGCCATGCACGCTGCGGCGACACCTGGCGAGTACGCCAGTGCCAGATCGCGCTGGCTGGAGAGTCCCTTGGTCGGCACCACCTGGATCTTGCCCGGGCGTGGCAGCCGGTGATACTCCAGGGCTTTCTTCTTCAGTTCCTCGTCCATTGCGTGTCCCAAGCCGAGTCCGGCTAGTTCAAGTGGTTTCTTAAATGCTGGACGCGCACACCGGTGAATACAAGCTAGGGTTTTGCCGGATGGATGCGTTTGGGATGGCAGAGGGGCTGCAGCCCGGCGCATTGCGACCGGACAGAGCCGCGCGGTGGTGGTTGGTACGCGTGCATTGGTAGCAAACGGGGATCAGACTGGCAGATGCGGCAGCAATTCGAGCGGATGGCTGATGCTGAAGTCGGCGCCCCATTCGTGCGGGCGGTCGGAATTGGCGATATAGCCCCAGCCAGCGAGCACCGTCTTCATCTGAACGGCACGGCCAGCTTCGATATCGCGCTCGGCGTCGCCCACGTACCAGCACAGGTTGGCTGGCACACCAAGCTGTTCGGCCGCAAAGCGCATGGGCTTGGGGTCGGGCTTGGCCACGCCGACGGTGTCGCCGGAAACGGTGACCGCAGGGGGTACCGGCCAGGCCAGCTGCGCCACCAGCGGGTCGGTGAAGCGGGCAGGCTTGTTGGTGATGATGCCCCAGGCCAGGCCTCGGCTCGCCAGTTGCTCGATCAGCGGAATGATGCCGTCGAACAGCGTGGTCTCGGCAGTGAGACGGGCTTCGTAGTGATCGAGAAAACGCTGGCGCAGCTCGGCAAAACGCGGATCGGCGGGCGTGACCCCCAAGCCCAGCTCCAACAGGCCGCGTGCGCCGTGGCTGGCGATGGGGCGGATGGCCGAATAGGGCTGTATCGGCAGGCCTTCCTCGAGCAGCAGGCGGTTGAGCGCGCCGCCGAGATCGGCCGCGGTGTCGGCCAGCGTGCCGTCAAGATCGAATAGAACGGCCTTGATCATGCTGGCTTCCGGCAGGCGACGAGGTAGTTCACGTCGGTATCGCCGCCGAGCTCGTAGATGCGGCCAAGCGGCTTGTAGTGCAGCCCCGTGAGGCTGACCGTATCGAGCCCCGAGGTACGTGTCATGCGGCCCAACTCGGACGGCTTGATGAAGCGGGCGTAGTCGTGGGTGCCGCGCGGCAGCATGCCGAGCACGTATTCGGCGCCGAGTACGGCGAGCAGATAGCTCTTGGCGTTGCGGTTCAGCGTGGAGAAGAACACCCAGCCGCCGGGGCGGGCGAGCTCGGCACAGGCGGCGACCACGCTGGCGGGCGAGGGCACATGTTCCAGCATCTCGAGGCAGGTGACCACGTCGAAACTGGCGGGGGCTTCGGCGGCGAGCTCCTCGACCGGCACCTTGCGGTAGTCGATGACGAGATTCGATTCCATCGCGTGCAGCTTGGCGATCTTCAGCGATTTATCGGCCAGATCGATGCCGGTGACCTGCGCGCCGCGCTGCGCCAGCCCTTCGGAGAGGATGCCACCGCCGCAGCCCACATCGACCACCTGCTGCCCCGAGAGCGGCACGTGCTGTTCGATGAAGTCGAGGCGTAGCGGATTGATGTCGTGCAGCGGCTTGAACTCGCTCTCCTTGTCCCACCACTTGTGGGCGAGGGCGGAAAACTTGGCGAGTTCGGCGGCGTCGGCGTTGACGGAAGGGCTTGCGGTATCGGACATGGAGGCTGACTCAGGTACGGATGCGATCGTGCCAGCGCCGGGTGCGCTGCTGGATATCGGCCAGATCCAGGCTCAGGTGCCTGTGTTCGGCGTAGACGGCGCGCCCGGCGATCCAGACGTGGCTGACCTGGCTGCGGTCGGCCGCGTACACGAGGTGGGATACCGGATCGTAGCATGGCTGGGTTCCTGCCGCCGACAGGTCGACGGCGATCAGGTCGGCCTGTTTGCCCGCTTCCAGGCTGCCGATGCGATCATCCCAACCCAGCGCGCGTGCGCCGTTCAGCGTGGCCATTTCCAGTGCCTGCCAGGCTGGCAGCGCTTCTGCGTTGCCGCTGGCGCCCTTGGCCAGCAATGCGGCCAGGCGCAGTTCGGCAAACAGGTCGAGCTTGTTGTTGCTGGCCGCGCCGTCGGTGCCGATGCCGACGTTGATGCCCGCGGCGAGTTGCTCGGCGATGCGGGCAAAGCCCGAGGCCAGCTTGAGGTTGGAGGCTGGGTTGTGCGCCACGTTCACGCCATTGCGGGCCAGCAAGGCCAGCTCGTCGTCCGTCGTATGCACCATGTGCGCGGCGATCAGGTTGCCGCCGAGCACGCCGAGGCCCGCCAACCGCGCCAGCGGCCGCACGCCGTGCTCCTTGAGGCTGCCCGTGACCTCATCCTGCGTTTCGTGGATATGGCAATGGATGCCGACTTCCAGCTCGTCCGCCAGCGTGACGACGCGACGGAAGGTATCGTCGCTGACCGTGTAGGGCGCGTGCGGTGCCAGCGTGAAGCCGACGAGGTCTTCGCCCCGGAATTCGTCGATACAGGCCAGGGCCTTGCCGATATAGCCGTCGGCATTGGCGGCATAGGGCGTGGGGAATTCCAGGATGGAGCAGCCGACCATCATGCGAAAATCGCTGGCGAGCGCCGCGCGCGCGACCGCGCCATGATGGAAATACATATCGTTGGCACAGGTGGTTCCGCCGGCGATCATTTCGGCAATGGCGAGCAGCGTGCCGTCGAACACGAATTCGTCGGAAACGTGTTTGCCCTCGGCGGGCCAGATGTGATCGTTCAACCAGGTCATCAACGCAAGATCGTCCGCATAGCCGCGTAGCAAGGTCATTGCCGAATGGGCATGCAGGTTGACAAGGCCGGGCAGTAGCGCGTGCTGCGGCAAACGGGTGATGGTGGCTTCAGGGTAACGGGCGAGGGCAGCGCTGGCGGGAAGCAGATCGACGATGCGTGGCCCGTCGATGATCAATGCATGCGCTTCGAGAACAAGACGTGGCTGGATCGGAATGATCCAGCGAGGCAGCAAGATATGCATGGGCGGCAGATGCAATGGGAAGGATTGCATTGTGCCGCAAAAACAAAAAGCCGACCTTGCGGTCGGCTTTTTGCGATTCGCTTAGAGGCGAATTACTTGGCAGCCGAAGCAGCCGAAGCAGCCGGAGCCGAAGCAACAGCCGAAGCTTCAACCGGAGCCGAAGCAACCGGAGCCGAAGCTTCAACCGGAGCCGAAGCAACAGCGGAAGCGGTATCGACCGGCTTTTCGCCGCAAGCGGTCAGGGCAACGGCGAACAGGGCGGCAATGAACAGGGACTTTTGCATTTTGAATGGCCTTATAGTTTAAAAGGGTAAAAAACCGGATAAGCTCGACGCCATATTGCTATTGGCCAAGAGCCTTGCAGTTGGCGCCGAATTAAATTCAACGGTGCGGATTCTAGCCATAAATGCCGGTAAGCCACATGACGGAAACGCTACACCATGTAACGGCGTGCAACATGAACGGCTAAAGTAGCGCAAGCGATGAACAAGCAGATGCCGATAGAGGCAGGCTAGGGACGGGGAGGCCGGGCGGTGAAACCGTTGCGTATTGGATTATTGGGCTGCGGCGTTGCTGCGCGGGAGTTGCATTGGCCGGCGTTACGCAAGCTCTCGGGCAGGATGCAACTGGTGGCCGTGTGCAACCGGACGGGTGCCAAGGCGCAGGCCTTTGCCGATCTGGTCGGTGGCGTCGATTGGTATGACGACTGGCAGGCCTTGCTTGCGCGCACCGATATCGATGCGGTCGATATCGTGCTACCGGCCACGCTCAACCTTGCGGCGACGCGCGATGCGCTGGCTGCGGGCAAGCATGTGCTGGTGGAAAAGCCGCTGGCGGCCAGTGCGGATGACGCGCGCGCCATGCTGGCGCTGGTGGCGCAGTATCCGCAGCGGGTCACCATGGTGGCGGAAAATTACCGCTATGCGTGGTTCGTGCAGCGGCTGCGGGCGTGGCTGGCCAGCGGCAAGGCCGGGCGGCCTTATGCATTGCACTGGAATGTAATGAACTGCATGACGCCGGACAATCGCTATATCGCGAGCGGGTGGCGCAGCAGTGCGGAGTTTCCGGACGGCTTGCTGCTCGACGCGGGAGTGCATTACGTCGCGGTGGTGCGGGCGTTGCTTGGCGAGATCGTCCGCGCGACGCTGTTGCCTTCAAGAGTGCAGCCGTCGCTGGGCCGCTTTGACGGGGGCAGTTTGCAGTTTCAGACTGAAACCGGTGCACACGGCAGTCTCAATCTCTATTTTTCCGTGGCAGGGCTGCGGGAGCGGCGGCTGTTGTTGCTTGCGGAGCACGGCAGCGCAGAATTCGACGGCGAGCGTTTGTTCATACGCTCATCCGAGGGCGAAACGCAGGAGTTGCGGCCGGACGACGACGGCTACGTGGCCGAGTTCCAGGCATTTGCCGATGCGATTGCCACGGGTCAGCCGCACGGCTCCGGTTTTGACGAAGCCTGGCGCGACATGCAGGTGATCAGCCGCAGTCTGGCGCAGCCCGGTCAGCAGCAGTCCTTTCTGGGGGCCGCGACGTAGGATGCAGCTGTCCGGCGCTGGCGTTCCACTACTCGGCACCCATAAACAAGAAACGGCCGTCAGGCCGTTTCTATTGTGACGTTAGTGCAAGGGAAAGCAGATCAGACCCGGTAGCGGCTGATCGCCTGTTCCATATCGCGGGCCAGTTGCTGCAGTCGCTCCGCCGATTGCGAGGTGTGCCCTGCGGCGGCGCTGTTTTCCTCGGCCATCTGCGCGATGCGTTCCACCACCTGGGCGATGTTATTGCTGGCGGTGCTTTGCTCGCGGATGGCGCCGTTGATGTCGGCCACGCGTGCGACCACCTCGCCCGAGCCCTGGCGGATCTGGCGGATTGCATCGCCTGCCGCACGCGCTTCGCCCACACCTTCCTCCACCTGGCCGACGGCGTTCTGCATCCGTGCCACCGCCGAATCCGCACTCTGCTGGATCGCGAGGATGGTGCTGGCGATTTCCTGGGTGGAGAGCGAGGTGCGCTCGGCCAGCTTGCGCACCTCGTCGGCGACGACGGCGAAACCACGGCCTTGTTCGCCCGCGCGTGCGGCCTCGATGGCGGCATTCAGCGCCAAGAGATTGGTCTGATCGGCGATTTCCTTGATCACCTTGACCACGGCCGAGACATCGGAGCTCTTGGCCTGCAATGCGCTGATTTCCCCGGCGGCGCTGCGTACCGTATCGGCGATGCCGTCGATCTTGGCGACGGTCCCTTCGATCACGCGGCCGCCGTCCTGCGCCAGCTGGCCGGAATGGCGCGAGAGCTGATCGGCTTCGCTGGAGCGGTCGGCCACATGATTGATGCTGACGGTTACTTCTTCCACCGTGGCAGCCATGCTGGATGCGGCTTCACTGGCGTGGTTTGCAGTCTGTGACAGCTCGCCCGCCGTCTGCGACAGCTGGTTGGCCGAGCTGCTCACATCGGCGATCTTGCCGCTGATTTCGCGCAGGCTTTGCTGCATGCGCTCGACCAGTCCGTTGAAGGCGCGCACGGTCTGACCGATTTCGTCATTGCTCGATACCTGAACCCGGCGGGTGAAATCCAGAGACTTACCAATATCGGTCACAGCCTCTTGCATTAGCGACAACGGCTTCTTGATCGCCTGTAGCAGGATGGCGCCAAACACCGCCAGCCCGACCACGGTGGCGATGATGATGATGGTGAACAGGATCTTGCCATTGCGCTGGCTGGCCTCGACCTCAGCGCGATAGCTCTGGCCCAGCTTCACGTTGTAGGAAACCAGCTGCTGCAGTGCGTTTTCCGCTACGTGGGCTTTTTCGCGCATCTTGGTCAGCGCTGCGGCGACATCGCCCAAATCCTCGGCCTGCTTCACGACTTCGGTGGCTGCGGCGTTGAAGGCGGCAAGCTTGGGCTGGAAGTCGCTGAAAAGCTGGCGCTCCTGTGTCGAAGCGATCGTGCTTTCGTAGGTGTTCAGGTTTTCCTGGATGGTTTTGGCATTGCTGGAGAGCGAGGCGGTGAGCTTTTGCTGCAGGCTGGCATCGAACGAGCCACCCAGCTGGTACAGCACCAGTTGCTGAACTTTGTAGCTGTTGTTGATCGAATAGAGCTTCTCCAGCCCGGCTAGCGATTCGTTGGTCAGGTGGGTGATCGAGGTCTCGGTGCGGCTGAGCTGTACGAAAGCAATGCCACCCACCACGCACAAGGCCAGGATGGCCACACCGATCAAAAGCATGATTCTCTGGCTGATGTTCATCGGGGTTCTCCGTAGGGTGACGATCCAATAAGCCGTTACTGTAACTTACAAATTGCGCCCCGAGATACCCGGAATTGCCCTGATATCGATATGCTTTTGTTGTTATTTCTTACGATTTTTCTGGTCGCTGCGGTGGTCACGACGTTCAGTGCTGGGCCGGGGCGCGCCAGCAATCACGCGTGTGATCGTTTACCAAACCTGCTGCCTGCATGAAGGCATAGCAGATTGTGCTGCCAACGAACTTGAAGCCGCGCGCCTGCAGCGCGCGGCTCATGGCATCCGAGACGGCCGTCTTGGCCGGCACGTCGGTCGTCGAGACCGGGTGACCGGGAGGGCGCTCGACGAAAGCCCAGATCCACTCGGCGAAATCGAGGCCTTCGTCGCGCATCTGCAGCCAGGCCTGGGCGTTGCTGATGAAGGCCGCAACCTTGGAGCGGTTGCGCACGATGCCCGGGTCGAGCAGCAGCGCGGCGACCTTGTCGGCGTCGTAGGCGGCGATACGCTCGGGATCGAAGCCGTCGAATACCTGCCGATAGTGCTCGCGTTTCCTGAGTATGGTGATCCAGGACAGCCCCGCCTGGGCGCCTTCCAGGCACAGCAGCTCGAACAGCGCCCGGCTGTCGCGGCAAGGCACGCCCCACTCGGTGTCGTGGTAAGCCTGGTAGAGCGGATCGGTGCCGCACCAGGCACAACGCTTCGGTGATTCGTTCATGGGATCAGCTTAGAACCTGCCGGGCGGCTTGTTGGGTCAAATCAGCCCGGTCTGGCGCAGCAGCGACACGGCGATGGCGAACATCATCGCGGCGATGGCGAGATCGAGTATCCGCCAGGCAGTCGGATTCTTGAACAGCGGCGTCAGCTGGCTGGCGCCGAAGGCGAGCGAGAAGAACCACACGAAGGAGTAGCCAACCGCGCCCAGCAGAAACCAGGGGCGGGCGGCGACGCTTTGTTGCGCGCCTATGCCGCCTACCAGCACGACGGTATCGAGAATCGCATGCGGATTGAGCACGGAAAAACCGAGCCCGGCGAGGATGACCGCGCCGGGGCGGGCGATGCCCTGTTGCGAATTGAGCGCCAGCGTTCCGGGATGAATGGCCTTTTTCGCCGCCATCACGCCGTAGCACAGTACGAATAGCGCGCCGCCCAGCGCCATCCAGAACTGCAGGTCCGGGTAGCGAGCGAGCAGCGCCCCCATGCCCGCCACGCCGGCGCTCATCAGCACCAGATCGCACAGCGAGCAGGTCAGCGCTGTCAGGAACACCTGCTGCCGGGCGATACCCTGGCGCAGCACGAAGGCATTCTGCGCGCCGATGGCCATGATCAGGCTGGCGGACAGCGCGGCGCCGTTGAGTGTGGTGGTGAAAGCTTGCATCGTGAGATAGGACTGGTGGTGCCGCGATGCTAGCCGTTTTGCGGGATGTCGGCCAAGGAAAGCGTGGCTTTGGGAGGAGGGAGAGCAGTGGACGTCCAACCTGGGGCCTTGATCCAGATCAAACTTGTATTTACAATTTTCAAAAATTATTGAAAATTCAAAAATGCAACTTACACCACTGACCGAACGCTTTGTGCTGCACTTTGGCGAGATGGGTAGCCGCTGGGGCATCAATCGCACCGTGGGCCAGATCTACGCCCTACTGTTCATTTCGCCGCAGCCGCTGAACGCCGACGAGATCGCCGAGACGCTGAGCTTTTCCCGCTCCAACGTGAGCATGGGCATGAAGGAACTGATGAGCTGGCGGCTGGCGCGGATGAGCCACCGCTCGGGCGATCGGCGCGAATACTTCGAGGCGCCCAAGGATATCTGGGAGATTTTCCACACGCTGGCTGAGGAAAAGCGCCGTCGCGAGATCGAGCCGACGTTGTCCATGCTGCGCGAGGCGCTGTTAGCCACGCCGCAGACCGACGAGGAA
Source organism: Chitinolyticbacter albus (assembly GCF_024437655.1). Taxonomy (GTDB): domain Bacteria; phylum Pseudomonadota; class Gammaproteobacteria; order Burkholderiales; family Chitinibacteraceae; genus Chitinolyticbacter; species Chitinolyticbacter albus. The sequence goes on along the minus strand of NZ_JANBVF010000001.1, from coordinate 292,587 downwards.
CGCCACGCCCAGGCACGCATGCGCGAAATGCACGAGCTGGTCGAGATGGCCACGGTGTGGTTCGAGGAAGTGCAGCGGCTGTCGCCCGAGACGCTGGAAGGCCTGATGCGGCTCGGCGCCAAGGTGCAGAAGGTGCTGGGCTTCACCGACAAGCTGCGCGGCAAGGAATAGCGCGTGCGAGCCGGCATCCTCAAGACCGGCTTGCCGCTGTGGGCGGAAATCACGCTGGTGCTGCTGCTGAAGGTTGCGTTGCTGTGGGGCGCCAAAGCGCTGTGGTTTGCCGAACCGCTCACGCGGACCAAGAAGATGTCGGTGCCGCAGTCGGCCATCAGCCAACAGCTGATCGGGCCGGCGGCGCCACCCCAGGTTGATCCAACCCTGTCCACGCCCGGTACGTTGCCGGTCAAGGACGCCCAGCCAGAGGTATCCCATGCTGCCCGCCCTTGAAGTGGTGGAGCTGTCGCGGCTGCAATTCGGCCTGACGGCGATGTTCCACTTTCTGTTTGTCCCGCTCACGCTCGGCCTCTCCTGGATATTGGTGATCTGCGAATCGGTCTACGTGATGACCGGGCGGGAGGTCTACAAGGACATGACCCGGTTCTGGGGCAAGCTCTTTGGCATCAATTTCGCCATGGGCGTCACCACGGGCATGACGCTGGAGTTCCAGTTCGGCACCAACTGGGCGTATTACTCGCACTATGTGGGCGACATCTTCGGCGTGCCGCTGGCGATCGAAGGGCTGATGGCGTTCTTTCTGGAGTCGACCTTCGTCGGCCTGTTCTTCTTCGGCTGGAACCGGCTCTCCAAGGTGCAGCATCTGGGCGTCACTTTCCTGGTGGCGCTCGGCTCCAACCTCTCCGCGCTATGGATATTGATCGCCAATGGCTGGATGCAGAACCCGGTCGGCGCCGAGTTCAATTACCAGACCATGCGCATGGAGCTCGTCAGCATCGCCGAGGTGATCTTCAACCCGGTGGCGCAGGCCAAGTTCGTGCACACGCTGGCGGCAGGCTACGTGGCAGCGTCGATGTTCGTGCTCGGCGTATCGGCCTGGTATCTCTTGAAGGCGCGCGACACCGGCTTTGCGCTGCGCTCGTTCGCGGTCGCGGCGGGATTCGGTTTGGCCTCCGTCTGTTCGGTGATCGTGCTAGGTGACGAATCGGGCTACACCACCGGCGAAGTGCAGAAGGTGAAGCTCGCCGCGATCGAGGCGGAATGGGAGACCCACCCGGCTCCGGCTGCGATCACCGCCTTCGGCCTGCCCAACCAGGCCGAGGAGCGCACTGACTATGCAGTTCGCATTCCCTATGTGCTGGGCCTCATTGCCACGCGTTCGGTCGACCAGCCGGTGATCGGCATCAAGGCGCTGCGGCGTGAGCACGAGGCGCGCATCCGTAGTGGCATGCTGGCCTACGAGGCGCTGGTGGCCTTGCGCGCCGGCAATCCGTCCGAGGATATGCAGCGTCAGTTTGAGCGCCACAAGGCCGACCTAGGCTTTGGCCTGCTGCTGAAGAAATACACTCCCAACGTGGTCGACGCGACCCCGGCGCAGATCAAGTCTGCTGCCAACGATACGATTCCGCGCGTGGCACCGCTGTTCTGGTCGTTCCGCGTGATGGTGGGGCTGGGCATCCTGTTCCTGTTCATCTTCGCCACGTCTTTCTGGTTTTTGGCCAGGAAAAACCTCGCGCCGCAGCGCTGGCTGCTCAAGCTGGCGGTCGTGGCTATCCCGCTGCCATGGGTGGCCATCATGGCCGGCTGGTTTGTTGCCGAGTATGGCCGCCAGCCGTGGACCATCTCCGGCGTGCTGCCCACCTTCCTCTCGGCATCCGCCGTCGACGCGGGCCAGGTGTGGTTCAGCCTGATCGGGTTGATGACCATGTACGTGCTGCTGTTCGCGATCGAGATGTATTTGATGCTGAAGTACATCCGCCTGGGTCCATCGAGCCTGCATACCGGCCGCTACTTCCGCGAAACAGGGCCCGAGACGCACAGCGCGCTTGTCGCCCAGACCAGCGCCTCCTGAGGAGATCACCATGCTCGACTACGAAACACTGAAGCTGATCTGGTGGGCGCTGATCGTCTTGCTGATGCTGGGCTTCGCCCTTACCGGCGGCTGGGATCTGGGCGTGGCCACGCTGTTGCCGTGGATGGGCCGCACCGACGACGAGCGCCGCGTGGTGATCAACACCATCGGCCCCACCTGGGAGGGCAACCAGACCTGGCTGATCACCTTCGGCGCCGCGCTGTTCGCAGCCTGGCCGCTGGTGTACGCGGCGGCATTCTCAGTGCTCTATGTGGCGCTGATCTTCACGCTGTTCGCGCTGTTCCTGCGCCCTGTTGGCTTTGACTACCGCAGCAAGCTGCCGGACCCGCGCTGGCGCGGTGCCTGGGACTGGGGCCTGTTCGTCGGTGGCATGTTTCCCGCCCTGGTGTTCGGCGTGGCCATAGGCAACCTGTTCCTCGGCCTGCCGTTCCGCTACGACGACACCCTGCGGGTGAGCTATCACGGCGGCTTCCTCGGCCTGTTCAGTGGCTTCACCGTACTCACCGGCGTGCTGGCGGTGGCTATGCTGGCGCTGCACGGCGCGGCCTTCCTCTACCTGAGGAGCGACGCGCGCGTAGCCGAACGGGCACGGCGTGCCATCGTGATCGCCGGCGGGATCACCGCCGCGCTGTTTACGCTGCTGGGCGTGTGGGTGCAATCGCTCCAGGGGTTTGGCATCGCGAGCATTGCCGATGTGAACGGCGTGGTCACGCCGCTGCAGAAGGAGGTGGTACGCGGCGCCGGGCTGTGGCTCGCCAACTACCGTGCGCTGCCGCAACTGTGGTTTGTGCCCGTAGCAGGCATGTTGCTGCCGCTGCTGGCTGGCTTTGCTGCGTGGCTGCGCTGGCGCTGGGCCGCGCTGGCAGCAACTAGCGGTAGCGTGATCGCCATCATCGTCACTGCCGGCATTGCGTTGTTCCCCTTCGTGTTGCCTTCCAGCATCGACCCGGTCTCCAGCCTCACCGCGTGGGATGCCGTCTCCAGCCAGAAGACGCTGACCCTCATGCTGGCGGTAGTTGCGATCTTCGTGCCGCTGATCGCCCTCTATACCAGCTGGGTCTATCGCGTGATGCGCGGCACGGTAACGGTGGAACAGATCCAGCGCGAAACGCATACCAGCTACTGACCGGGCAGGGCGGCTTGCCGCCCGCCGCGCTTTTCCAACGCTGGCCGTTACGGCGGCCTTGTACACATTCAAGGAGAACCCCATGTGGTACTTCGCCTGGATACTGGGGCTGGGCCTCGCGCTCGCCTTCGGCATCATCAACGTGATGTGGCTGGAAAGCCATTACGCCTTTGGCGCCCGCACTGCCGATGCCACGCAGGAAAAGTTCGAGCGCTATCGCAACAAACGCAAGAAGAGGAAGTGACCATGCATCAGGCCGTTGCCGTTCCATTGATCAAAAGCTATTTGCTGCTCAACCACGGCCCGGTGACGCTGGTGACGAGCGCGCACGGCGATGCGCGCAACGTAATGGCCGCCTCGTGGGCGATGCCGCTCGATTTCGATCCACCCAAGGTGGCGGTGGTGATCGATGCCAGCACCCACAGCCGCAAGCTGATCGAAGCGTCCGGCGAGTTCGTGCTCACGATTCCGGCCCGACACCAGGCGGCGATGGTCGAGGCGGTGGGCAACAGCAGCGGGCGCGACCATGACAAGTTTGCGCAGCACGGCCTGATTGCCCATCCGGCGAGCCAGGTGGCCGCACCGCTGATCGAAGGCTGCCTCGCCTGGCTGGAATGCCGGGTGTTGCCCCGGCCAGACAACGAAGCGCGGCACGATCTGTTCCTTGCCGAAGTGGTCGCCGCCTGGGCCGATCCGGCGGCGTTCTCCGCCGGGCGCTGGCACTTTCCCGATGCCGAGCGCACCAGCGTGCATTACGTGGCGGGCGGCCAGTTCTTCGCCACCGGCACGGCTTTCGTCGCCCCCGAAGGCTGAGCGCTGGATGCGGCGGGGCGTCGGCCATGCTGCATTCGTGCTCGGCATGCTGCGGTGGGCGGGCGTCGCTTTTGCCGGCAATGGCGCCTGACTCCGGGTTTCCCGACGTCTGTCTGACTTACGATTGGCTGTCTTGACAACGATTTTCTCTCCGTTCATTGTGCGAATGAATATTCCGTCTTTGAATGGACGCCATGCGCACCCGCAACGAAACCCTCGCCGATGTTCGCCGCGAACAGATACTCGCCGCTGCCAAGCGGGTATTCCGGCTGCGTGGCTTTCATGCGGCGCGGATGGAGGAAATCTGCAAGGAAGCCGAGCTGAGCCCCGGCTCGATGTACCGCCATTTCACCAGCAAGGAAGCCATCATCGACGAGCTGGTCGAGCGCGAATTCGATGAGTATCTCGCGCTGGCCCGGCGTTATCTGGGCAGCGCCGAGGGCATCGCCGCGTTGCGCCATTTCAAGGTCGACGATCTATCCGAACTGCTGCAAAGCGCGCAGGACGATATCGGCGTGGAGAGCTGGGCCGAGATCGCCCGCAATCCGCGGCTGATGCTAAGGGTGGCCGAGCGCGACAGCCAGTTGCGCCAGGAAGTGGTTGTCGCTTTGCAAAAAGCGCAGCAGGCCGGCCTGATCCGGGCCGATCTGCCGAGCCTTGACGGCTTGGCCAATGTGCTCTCGGCGCTGGTATCGGGGCTGCAGGTCGATTTCCATGTGAACCCGGATCTGGACCGGAGCGCGACTTCGGTGGCGCTCGCCGATGTCTTCAGCCTTTATCTGAAACCCTGAATGGCGGATGTGTCGTAAATAGGCATGCCGGCGTTCGATGCGCTTTCTGCGAAGGAATATTCCTTTTTGTGGTCGATGCCGGTTACGGAGGTAGGCGATGGGCAAGGTGTCTTTGGCGCGGGCGTCGCTGCGCTATGAATGGCGACGCTACCTCGCGGCCATCCTGGCGGTGACCTTCGCCGGGCTGCTGATCGTGGTTCAGGTTGCCTTGCTGCTCGGGCTGCTGGGCAGCGTGTCTGCGGTGATCGATGAGTCCGGGGCGCAGGTGTGGATCGGCTACCGCGGCACGCAGAGTGTCGATCTTGGGCGCGGGATAGCCGTGTCGGCTGATCTGGACGCGCGGCTGCATCCGGCCGTGCGCCGGGTGGAAGGGCTGTACCAGGGCTATGGCGACTGGCGGCGCGACGATGGCGTGGCGGTGACCGCTGTCATCAACGGCATCGATGCCCGCCCGGACGGGCTCGCCTACGCCCATCTGCTCGCACCGGCGCAGCGTGCGCTGCTGGAGGAGCCAGGCGCCGTGCTGATCGACGAGGCCGACCGCGACAAGCTCAACGCCTACATCGGAGCGCCGGTCGAGATCAACGGCAAGCGTGCGCGCATCGCCGGCTTTGTCCACGGCGTGCGCGCGGTGGGCGGCGTCACGGTGCTGATGGGGCAGCCGACCTTGCGCTACGTGCTGCAGGACCTCCCCGATCGCAACCAGGATCTGACCTATCTGCTCTTGGCACTGGCGCCTGGCAGCGACGCGGCCCAGGTGGCCGCGCAATTGACCCGCACCGACAGCGGCCGGCGTCATTCGCTGTGGCCGGCCGACGAATTCTCGCTGCAATCGCAGCTTTACTGGCTGTTCGAATCGGGCGCGGGGATAGGCGCCGGCGTTGCCTCGCTGCTGGGCCTCATCGTCGGCGCCGTCATCACCAGCCAGACGCTGGCGTCCGCCATCCTCGCCTCGCTCAAGGAGTTCGCCGCCATGCGCGCGCTGGGCGTGTCGCGCCAGGCGCTGCGCAACATCGTGCTGGAGCAGGCGTTCTGGATCGGTGCCTGCGGCCTTTTGCTGACCGCGCTGCTGTCGAGTGGCATCGGCTTGCTGGCCGACTGGGCCCAGGTGCCCATGCTGTTTCCACCCTGGCTGCTGCTGGGCAGCACCGCCATCATTCTCGCCATCGCCTTGCTGTCGGGCCTGTATGCGCTGCGCCCGCTGTACCAGGCCGATCCGGCGACCCTGTTGCGCTAGGAGGCCGCGATGTCCGAGGTGCTTGTCCGTTGCGAGGCCATAGCCAAGTCGTTCGGCCAGGGCGCGCTGACCCAGCGCGTGATCCGGGAGGCGACGCTGGCGCTGAACGCCGGCGAGCTCACGCTGATGATGGGGCCGTCCGGTTCGGGCAAAAGCACCTTTCTGGCGATGCTGGCCGGCTTGATGCGGCCCGATCAGGGCCGGGTCGAGGCGCTGGGCCAGGATCTGTGGCAGCTCGATGATGCAGCCATCGATCGCTTCCGACTGCAGCACTGCGGTTTCGTGTTCCAGGGCTTCAACCTGTTCGCCGCGCTGACCGCACTGGAAAACGTGGTGTTCCCGCTGCAATACGGCAGCTTGCTGGGCGATGAGGCCAGGCGCCGTGCGCACGCGGCGCTGGAGGAGGTCGGGCTGGGCGAGCGCGCGCATCTGCGCCCGGTGGAGTTGTCGGGGGGCGAGAAGCAGCGGGTCGCGATCGCGCGCGCGCTCGTCAAACAGCCGGAACTGATCTTCGCCGACGAGCCCACCAGTGCACTCGATAGTCACAACGGCAGCGTCGTCGTCGACCTGCTGCACCGTATCGCCCGCGAGCGCGGCGCCATGGTGCTGGTGGTGACGCACGACCCGCGGCTGCACCAGCGCGCGGACCGGTTGATCGAACTCGAAGACGGCCAGATCAAGCGCGACGAGCGCATTGCACAGACCGAACCGGCGCTGGCCGGTGAGCAGGAGCACGCATGACGATACGCAAATGGATGTTCTGGGCTGCCGGCGCTGCCGCCCTGCTTGGATTGGGATTCTGGGCCGTGGCCGGCCGTGACGAGCCGGCGCCGTCGGCGACCCAACCCAGCTGGGTGGCGGTGGCCCGGGGCCGGGTCGATATCGAGGGCGGTGTCGTCAAGCTCGCCGCGCAGCGCGATGGCGTGGTCAAGGCGGTACCGGTCGGAGAAGGAGACCGGGTGCGCGCCGGCCAGGTCCTGGCGGTGCTGGACGACGAGCAGGCCCGGCTGGAGGCGGGGCTCGCCGAAGCGGAATATCGGGCGGCGCAGGCGGAGGCCGCGCCGCCGCGCGCCAAGCTGGCCGCAGCGCGGCGCGAGGTGCAACGGCTGCAGCAGGCCGTGGCCGCCGAGCTCGCGCCGGCCCAGGCGCTCGATGGCGCGCGTGACGAAGTCGCCACGGTGCAGGCGGAGCTGGCGGTGATCGCGGGCCGGGCAGAGGCGCTGCGCCGCAAGTGGCAGGTGGCTGAGCACGAGGTCACCCGGCACACGGTCCGTGCGCCCAGCGACGGCCAGATCGTACGGCGCGATATCCGGCCGGGCGACGGCGTCAGCACGCTCAATGTCACGCCGCTGTTCCTGTTCGCGCCGGCGCGAGCCCGCGTGGTGCGGGCCGAATTCGAAGAGCGCTTCATCACCCAGCTTCAGCCCGGTCGAGCGGTCGAGGTCGCGCTGGAGGTCGATGAGGCGCGGACCTATCCGGGCCGGCTGGCGCGGGTATCGCCCGCGGTCGGGCTGCGAGCGCGTGGCGACGATCCTGGTGAAAAGCAGGATGTCCGCGTCGTCGAAGCGATCGTTACGCTCGATGCGCCGCAACTTCTGATCGGCCAGCGCGTGATCGTGCGTCTGCCGGCCAGCGCCGGAGTAAAACGATGACTTCGCGCATTGCCTGGCCAGGGTTGGCGTTGTTGCTGGCCGGTTGCGCCAGCGTCGTGACCGAGCCGCCGAGCGCGATGCCGGTGGCCCCGGCTGGCTGGCAAGGCACGGCTGTCATCGCGGATACGGCGCCGCCCGCCCAGCCGTGGTGGCGTGACTATGGCGACCCCCAACTGGCTGCCCTGGTGACAGCCGCGCTCTCGGCCAATGTCGATGTCGGCATTGCCACCGAGCGACTGGCGGTGGCACGCGGGCGCCTGGCCGTTGCCGATGCATCTGCCGCTCCGTCGCTGCGCGCGGGGGCTGATGCCGAGCGCGCGCGCGTGCCGCGTCAGCGTTCGCCCGATCTCGATGAAGCGGGAAACCTGTTCTTCTCGGATCTGCCCGGTTACACCGAAAACCGGCGCAGCTTAGGGCTGACGCTCAGCTACGAGCTCGATCTGTTCGGCCGGGTGGCGCGCGCGCGCGTGGCAGGGCAATCCATGGCCGGCGCCGCAGAGCAGGATCGCGAAGCGATACGCTTGCTGGTCGCGCGCGAAGTGGTGCTGGCCTACACCGATCTGCGTCTGGCGCAGGCGCAGGCCGCGCTGTGGCGCCGCAATCGTGCGCTGGGCGAGCGCCAGCATCAGGACGCCGCCGCCCGGATCGGCCTGGGTTTGGCCTCTCGTGCCACCCGCGATGCCGCCGCTGCAGAGCGCGATCAGGCGGCGCAAGGGCTATCGGATGCTCAGCGTGCGGCGGCGCAGGCACATGCCCGGCTGGCGATGCTGCTGGGGCGCGATGCGGCGGCGTTGCGCTTGGATGAGGAAGGATTGCGCTCAGCGCCCTTGCAGGTCACACCGGATCTGCCTGCCACGGTGCTGGCGCGCCGGCCGGATCTGCAGTCGGCATGGCTGCAGGTCGAGGCGCAGCGCATCGGCGTCGAGCTCGCCATGTTGCAGCGCTTCCCGCGGATCAACCTGACCGGCAGCGCGGGTTTTGCCAGCAACGCGCTGGGAAGTTTCCTCACCCATGACTACCTGAGCTGGGCGCTGGGTGCCGGCGTCGACTGGCTGCTGTTCGACGGCGGCCGCACCGATGCCGAAGTCGCCACCGCGCGTGCCGAGCATGCGCTGGCGCTGGCGAACTACCGCAAGGCCATGCTCACGGCGTTGCAGGAAGTGGAGCTCGCACTGGCCGACTGGCAGCATGCCGTGCAAACGGCAGCGCTGGCCGCGGCCGCCGAGCAAAGGGCGCGTCGCCAGCTGGCCGATGCACGCGCCAATCTGGCGCTGGGTCGCGCCGACCGCAGCGCGCTGCTCGACGCCGAGCTTGCGCTCACGACTGCGCAGGCGCACAGCGTCGACAACCAGGCCGAACAATGGCGTGCGTATGCCGCGCTGAGCGCGGCGCTGGGGCGTTAGGCTCGCACCTCAATAGCGGCGGCGAGCGGATCGATCACGGGCAGGTCGGCGCTGCTGCGCGCCAGGGCTCCAGCGCCATGCGCTCGGATAACCACTCGGAACCGACAAAGGCCAGCAGCTCCAGCTGGTCGGGCGCGGTCTGCTTGAGCGTGGCGCGATAGCGTTGAGCCGTCTGCGGATCGTAGACCCAGCCGCCTCGCCATTGATCGGGTTCATCCCGCGTCAGTGCGCCGACCAGGGGCTTACCGCACCAGGAGGGGGCTTCGCGGCGCTGCTGCGCCGACAGTGCCGCCAGCGCTTTCGCATTGGGCAGCTTGCGCAAGACGGCGCACAGCGTGTCGGCCGAGCCATTGCAGGTGCTGAATTCGATCACCGAATCATCGTCGACGAAACGCCACAGGCCGCTGGGGCTGTCGGCCGCGCGGGCCGACGCCGCGGCGAGCAGCAGTGCGACGAGTGCGAGACGGGCCTTCATCGGCTGACCCCGCTCAGGTTGAGGCCCGCAATGCCGGCGACGATCAGCACCAGCGAAGCGATCTTCACGGCGGTCACCGGTTCCTTGAAGTAGAGCATCCCCACCAGCGCGATCAGCGCCGTGCCGATGCCCGCCCAGATGGCGTAGGCGACCGAGATTTCCAGCCGCTTGAGCGCCAGCGTGATAAAGCCCGCGCACAGGCTGTAGCACACGAAGATCAGGATGCTGGGCCAGAGCCGGGTGAACCCTTCGGACAGCTTCATGCTGGTGGTGCCGGCCACTTCGAACACGATGGCAAGGATCAGATAAACCCAGTGCATGCGGGCTCCGCGTAACGGCGCAGCCGCACAAAGCGGCTGCAGTAAGAAGGGCCGGCGTGGGCGGCCATCGCGACGACCCACGCCGGCGGGTTGGACCGGTGCTTAACCGTTGACGGCGAAATCCACGTAGTAGTGGGTGAAGCGCGCATCGCACGGCGGGCACCATGCCTTGAACTGCGTGGCGTGATCGTTTTCCACATGGCGGAACATCACGTTCAGCTGGTGATCCAGCCGGTGCGACACCACGGATTTCAGCAGCTTCACGCTGACGCGGTTGGTCTTGCGGATGTAGTCCTCGTAGCGATCCAGGAACTCGGGCAGCGCAACCAGCTCGATGTCCGGGTGTTCCTTTTTGAAGTAGGTGGCCACATCCTGCCAGTGCAGGGGTTTGGGGTTGTAGAAGGTGTAGGTGGTCTTGCGTTTGGCGGCTGGCAGCACCGTGGTGGCGACGATGGCCTTGGCCGCGTACTCGACCGGGGTCAGGTCGAAATCGGCATCCATGAGCGGGAAGGCGCCGATCTGCGGAATGACCGAGAGGAAGTTCTCGAAGGCATCGGCGTCGATGATCAGCTCTTCGTCGAGTTCGCCGTAAGCAGCTTCCACCTGTTGCAACAGCTTTTCGAACGGGGTGTTGTCGGCCACGTCCTGCACCCGCAGGTTGTACAGATAGCCCAGCCGGTAGTTGACCAGCGGGTAGCCGCGCTCGGCCAGCTCCAGCATGATCTGCTCGACGACGAACTTGCTCTGCGCGTAGCCGTTCACGAGACCGGTCACCTCGGTGTTCTCTTCCTTGCCTTCCAGCATCGAGACGGCGCAGCTGGAGATATAGAAGATGGGCTTGAGCTGTGTGTGCAGCGCGAAATCGAGCACCTCGATCGCGCCCAGCACATTGGTCTTGCGCATCACGCTGTACGGCAGGTAGAAGTTATCGATGGCCGCGCAGTGGTAGATGCTGTCGATCTCGGCGGCATAGCGCTGGTAATCGGTGTCGGTGAGGCCGAACTGCGGCTTGGACATGTCGCCGATCATGACCGAGACGCGTGACTCCCAGCCCTGTGGCAGCGTCAACGCATACTTGGCCGAGGTATTGCGGATGCGCTTGAGCGCGGCGGCCTCGTCGGCGGCGCGCACCATGCATACCACGGCGGCGTCCGACCGCTCCAGAATTTCCTTGAGCAGCGCCACGCCCACGAAACCCGATGCGCCGGTCAGCAAGGTGCGGCGGCCGATGGCGCCGTCGGAGCTGCCCTTGACCTTGTCGAGCTTCTCGGCGAGATAGGACACCGATTGATCGACCTCCTCGCGCAGCGTGCGGCCTTCGGCGATGCGGCGATCGAACTGGCTGCGATCGGTCATGCCGATGACGATATCGTCGATCATCTCGATCACGGTGTTGGCATGGAAGAACGCCACCGTGGGGATGGAGCGTTCCAGCTTCTTTTCCATCTCGGCGTGGATATCGATGATGCTGAGCGAATCGATCCCGTAGAAGAAGATCGACTTGTCGATGTCGAAATCCGCCAGGCGCAGCTTGTAGCGCGCGGTAAGGATCTGGGTGAGCAGGCTGAATACGCGCAGGTGCTCCGCGCCCATGTCGGTCACGCGTTGCAACGCCTTTTCTATGTTGTACATCGGCTGTTTCCTTTCCTCGGGGTGGGGGGGAGTGGCACTCGGCCATTGCGAGAGTCGTTCGGGGTGCTGCTGCAAGAAACGCTGTTTGCATTCCTGGCGCCGCACTTTGCCGCTGGAGGTCTTGGGCAGCTGGGTGGGCTTGAGGAACACGATATGCGCGACGGCGAGTTCGAAGTGCTGGGTGACGGCGGCGCCGATCTCTTCGGCAATGGCGTCGAGCAATGACGGATCGCCGGCCGCGCGCTGCGCGGTGTCCTTGTCCACTTCGGCAAACAGCACCAGCCGCTCCGAGATGCCATCGCTGATGCCGAACGCCGCGCTGCCGTCGCGGCGCAACGCCGCGTGGCTTGCCTCGACGCACGCCTCGATATCCTGCGGATAGAAGTTGGCGCCGTTGATGATGATCAGATCCTTGATCCGGCCGGTGATGAAGAGCTCGCCCGTCTCATCGATAAAGCCCAGATCGCCGGTGCGTAGCTGGCGCTGATCGTCGCTATCGAGCGTGCCGAAGGCCTCGGCATTGGCTTCTGGCCGCTTGTAGTAGCCCGTCATCACATTGGGCCCATGTACCCAGATTTCGCCGACGCGGTTGGCAGGGAGCGCAAGGCGGGTCTGCGCATCGACGATGGTGAGCCGCTGGTGCAACTTGCCGTGGCCGCAGCCCACCAGCTCCTTCGCTTCACGACCGGGCTGCGCTGGCCGCGCCACGCCTTCGGTGTAGAGCGCCATCGCGTCGATCTGCTTGTACACCGGCTCGTCGTCGAGCGTGCCCGATGCAACGAACACCGTGGCCTCGGCCATGCCGAAGGCGGGCAGGAACATCCGGGGCTCGAAGCCGCTGACGGCGAAGCCCGCGCAGAAATCGCGCACCGTCTGCGCCTGGACGGGCTCGGCGGCGTTGATCGCCATCTTCAGGCTGGAGAGATCCAGCCTTTGTCGTTCTGCCTCACCGATGCGATCGAGGCACAGCTGGTAGGCGAAATTCGGTGCGCCGGTGTACTGGCCGTGATAGCGGCTGATCGCGCGCAACCATTGCACGGGCTGGGCGACAAAGGTCGATGGCGCCAGTACCACGCAGTGGCTGCCGCAGTAGAAGCTGTGTAACAGGTGGGCGACAAGCCCGAGGTCGTGGTAATGCGGCAGCCAGCTGACGAACACCGAATCGGATCGCGCACCGCTCACCGAGCGGGCCATCTGCAGGTTGTAGAGACAGGCCTCGTGGCTGATCATCACCCCCTTGGGCAGCGAGGTGGAGCCGGAGGTGAACTGGGTGAAGGCCTGCGGTCCACGTTCAATAGGATGCTGCGCCTGGCTCGGCGGGGTGGCGGATGGGGCGGTGGTCCCGTCATCACTGGCCACGAGGGTGACGCGGGCCGGCCAGTCCGCCTCGCGCACCAGTACGCTGCCCATCCATTGCAGCGTCGCACTGTTGCTTAACAGCAGCGCGGCATCGGATGCCGCCACCATCTGCGCCAGCCGCGCATTGGGTCGATTGCGCTTGGGCAAGGGCACGGGCGCGGCGACGAGACCGGCGTACATGCAGCCGAAGAAGGCGACCATGAAGTCGACCCCGGCCGGGTAGGCCAGGATCACATGCTGCCCGGGCTCGGCCAGCGTGCGCAGCCGCACCGCCAGGGCCCCGGCACGTGCCGCCAGCTGCTCGTAACTGATGCTCTCAACCTCCGCGCCCTCGGCATCGAGTTCGGTATAGGCCTTACGTCGCGGCTGTTGCTCGGCCCAGTAGGACAGGACATCGTCCAGCCGGGCCATGTTGCCATGGTGATCCATGATGTACGGGCTCCCTGGTTAAACTCTGAAGTTCTTGAATTGCCACGGGTCGGTGTGATCGACCTCTTCGGGAAAGATCCAGCCGCGATCCTGCAAGGGATTCCAGCTGGTGTAGGCGCCGAGCAGCTCGCCGAGGTAAGGGCGGCAGAAGGCCAGGATCTCGTCGTAGGGCAGGTCCTCCGGCTCGACGATGCCCTCGGTGGGATGGCGGATTGCCCAGTCCATGGCGGCGACGACGGCCGCAGTTACCTGCAGGCTGGTGGCACCGTTGTGCGGGGCCAGCAGCCGGGCCTCGGTGATATCGAGGCGCGAGCCGAACCAGTAGCCGCCCCAGGCATGCCCGAGCAGCAGCACGCCCAGCTCGTCGTGGCCATGCTCGATCTCTTCCTTGACCAGCTTGATCTTGGGTTGCAGCTGCCAGTTGCGGCCGGCCAGTTCGTGCAGCGACAGCACCGCGTCGTCGCACGGGTGGTAGGCGTAGTACACGGTCGGCCGGTAATCGGGGGTGTCGCCCTTGCCGATGGTGAGATAGTCGGCGATCGAAATCGCTTCGCTATGGGTGATCAAAAAGCCGTGATAAGCGCCGGCCTGTGGGGTCCAGCTGCGCACGCGCGTCGCCGCGCCCGGCTGGTTGAGGAAGATGGCCGAGCGGCAACCATGGGGATGTCGATGACCATCGTGCGGAAAGTGTTGCTCGTGGCTGCCCCAGCCCAGCTCAGCCGGCTGGCAACCCTCGCCGACGAAGCCTTCCACCGACCAGGTGTTGACGAACTCGTCCGGCTGCTTGCGCGGCGATGCCTGCTGGAAATCCCGCTCGGCAACCTGGATCACGCGGATGCCCAGATGCCGTGCCAGTTGCGCCCAGCCGGCACGACTCGTCGGCGGATCGATTTTCTGGTGGCTCGCATCGGCCAGATCCATCAGCGCCTGTTTGACGAAATGCGAAACCAGCCCGGGATTGGCGCCATGGGTCAGCACACTGGTGGGGCCGTGGGGGAAATCCTTGCGCAATGTGAGCACCTGTTCGCGCAGGGCGTAATTGCTGCGTTCCCGCGGTGGAATTCGGGTATTGGTATAGCCGCCAGCCCAGGGTTCAATGCAGGTGTCGATATAGAGCGCTCCCAGCCTTTGACAAAGCTCGATCAATGAAAAACTCGCGACGTCATTGGACACATTGACCAGAAAATCGCCCGGCTCCAACATGGGAGCCAACACCTGACGGTAATTGACTTCGGTTAATTCTATGGCGGTCAGGCGTATTCCATATCGCGCCGCTATTTCACAGCCATCGTAATCAGCTGCTACGATGCTGATATGGGACGGTTTTAATTGGAAGTGTCGGAGCAATAGTGGGAGTACCCCTTGCCCTATCGATCCAAAGCCGACGATGAGTACTTTTCCCGTGAATTCATAGTGAGTTTCGATCATTTTCGCCCTACCCAGTTGAATGACCCTAAACCAGATCAATTCGAAGCAGCGATTGGATTCGCAACGAGCCCACATGCCGATGTGGCATTGCGGCGGAAAACATATTGATCGGCCATCAAGGCAGGATGCAAATAATTAATTAATCATGTTCTGATGTATTTGAAAGCTAAGCGGATGTGCATGCGCTGCAGGAAAAAAAGACACCTTTTACTGTAAACAAACAATGTAAGTGTGAATTTTGCAGGTAGACCAAGGCGTGTGTGGTGCGATGCAACAAAAGTGAAATAATAATTGTGGTGGAGAGGGTGGAACGCTTACGTAAGAAAAATTGCATTGGAATGGAATTACAGCCATTCACGAGCAGATGAACGGTCAATAAATGTGCTGGAAGTAGTCGTGATTTAATGGATTACCCATCCAGTGGGCATGAATGTCACGGCCCTGTGGGCCTGTGCTTGCGGTGGCACTGCCGCTGAGCCAAGCTGCGGGGCGTTCCATTTTCCCCCGGAGTTTTCATGCTCGACGCCGTCCTTGCCGCCACCCACTTCCTGGCGATCTTTGTCCTGATCACCTTTCTCGCGATCGAGACCGTGCTGGTCAAGCGCGAATGGATGCCTGTCGCCGCCGCGCGCCTGGCGCGTTACGACATCGTCTATTTCCTGTCGGCGATGATCGTGCTGGCCAGTGGCCTGGCACGCCTCTATTTCGGTGCCAAGGGCGCGGCGTTCTATCTATCCAACCCGGTGTTCCACGCCAAGATCACGCTATTCGTACTGATCGGCCTGATCTCGGTCTATCCAACCCGACGTTTCCAGGCGTGGCGGCGGGCGGTGCTGGCCGATCCTGGCTTTGTGCCGGAAGCGGCCGACCTGCGCCGGGTTCGTTCCTGTTTGATGATCGAGAGCCACTTGCTGGTGTTGCTGCCTATCCTCGCTGCCTTCATGGCCCGGGGCTTGGGCCTGCATTAAAGGACACGCTGTGCCGGGTGCAATACGACGCCCCCCCCATTTGTCTCGTTTGAGTTATTATTTAATCTCAAATGAGCTTTAGGAGCCCAGCATGGCTCAAAACGCAATCCGTCTTGCCCGGCTTGGCGAAGCCGACAAGAACAGCAGTTTTCGCCTGTTGTCGTCGGAGCTGGCACAAGCGTCGCCGGCGCGTCGTATCGCGCTGATCCGCGAGGGTATGTCCGCCGATGTGCTACAAGGCATCTCGGACGAATTCGATATCCCCAAGCAGGCGGTGTATGGCGTGCTGCACCTGCCGGCCTCCACCGCGGCCCGTCTGACCAAGGAAAACAAGACGCTGGGCGTGGCCGAGAGCGAACGCGTGGCGCGCATTGCCGAGATCACCGATCGCGCCGTCGCGGCCTTTGGTGATGCGGCGCAGGCCAAGCGCTGGCTGACGCTGCCGTCGCGCGCGTTCAACGGCGCTACGCCGTTCTCCATGCTCGATACCGAGATCGGCGCGCAGGAAGTGCGCCGCGTGCTGGTCACCATCCAGTACGGGGGCGTTTTTTGAAGGTCTGGCGCATCGCCCGCGCCGCTTACGCCACCGATCTTTCCGGCTACGGCGCGGCGCTGGAGGGCGGGCGCTGGAATCATCGCGACGTGCCGGCCGTCTATGCGGCGAGCAGCCGGGCGTTGTGCGCGCTGGAGGTACTGGCCCATCTACCTGAACCGGGGCTGATGCCGCGCGACTACCAGCTGGTGGTGATTGAGTTGCCCGACGACGACGCGCTGTATGGCAGCGTCACCCCACCGCGGGACTGGGATGCGGTGCCGCCGGGCGACGCCAGCCGCGACGCCGGCACGCGCTGGCTGCGCGAATCCGGGCAGCTCGCGCTGTATGTGCCTTCGGTGATCGTGCCGCTGGAATCCAATCTAATGCTGAACCCCGCCCAGCTCGCGGCACGCGGCGTGACCGCGCGTGTCGAAGCACCGTTCGATTTCGACGCGCGCCTGTTGCGCTGACGCTTGATGCCGTCAACGCGGCACTACGCGCCCTGTTCGCCGCCCAGGGCTTCGATCAGCGTTGGCACCAGGCCGCGCAGCTCGCCGATGGTCAGCGCCAGGCCGCTGTCGAACAGCGCCGCCTGATCGGCCGCATCCAAATCCTTCACCGCGTCGGTCAGTGTGTCGAGCATGGTGACGCGCTTGAGCTCGAGCTTCTCAGTGAGCTGGAAGGCGATGCGGTCCTGCCAGGACAATGCGACGCGGCTGACGAGCTTGCCGGCTTCCAGATGACGGCGGATCTCGTCGCTGTCGAGCGGCTGGCGCGAGACGCGGGCAATGGCACCCTCGTCGCCCGGCTCGCGCAATTCGGCGTCCTGACCCAGATCGAACTCGCCCGCATCCGCGCTTTCCAGCCACAACGTCATCGCCGTCTGCGGCGTAGTCTGCGTATCGATCAGCCGCGTGGGCAGGCTGCCCAGCGCTTCACGCAGTGCCGAGAGCAGCTGTTCGGCCTTGGCGGCGGCGCCAGCATCGACCAGCACCAGGCCCGCTTCCAGGTCGATCAGCGCGCGTTGCACGCGCGAACGGGTGAAGGCCTTGGGCAGTAGTTCGTGCGTCACCTGATCGCGCAGGTCCTTGGCTTCCTTGCGGCCGACCTTGCGGTTTTCTTCCGACTCGATCTGCGCGATACGGTATTCGGCCTCCTGCTTCACCACGATGGACGGCAGGATTTTCTCTTCGGTCTTGAGCGCGACCAGCACCGCGCCTTGCTGCGGATAGCCGAACAACTCGACTGCGTGCGGCGCCGGCGGCACCCAGCCTTGCGTCATCAGGTCCATCGCGCCACAGGGCAACCAGGGCCGCTTGGCAAGGCAATCGGTGATCGATTCGGCGCTCAGGCCGTGATCGGGGGCGAGGCGGTAGAGCTGGAGATTGCGGAACCAGAGCATGCTGCATCCTTCTTGAAACGGTCGGGGATTGTAGCGCCGCTGCCGCTCGCCACCAAACTGAAGTACAGGATCATAAGGCTTGCCGCTGGGGCCGTAAGCATCCTGCCAAGTTGTTGATTGAGCAAGGAGAATGGCCCATTCAGAAACGACAGTGGTGCCGCGCCGCATTGCACTCGCGTGGAGGTGCCACGCTGTTCTGTGCAGAGGGCCAGGTCATGAGCCATTCAGTGAGGTGCAATCCGGAACACCGGGTCGTTGATTCGCGTCGGTTGAATGCGCACCCGCCATTTCGCCGATCGCCGCCGGGCAGGGCTGGCACCGGCTGGAAATCGAATGACCTTGCCCGGGTGTGAGCAGGGCGGGGGGCTCTTTCTAGTGAGGCCGCTTGGCTGCTGGCGTGGAGCGGCGCCTGGCAAGCATTTGTTGAGAATGATTGTCAAAAACGCTAAAGTGACAGGCTGAATTCAGCTCATTCCGGAGAGTCCGCCATGCCCCGCTTCCTCGTCCTCCCGCTCGCTGCGGTCCTCTTTACCGGCCTTGCCCAGGCTGAATCGGTGACCGTCTACTCGGCGCGCAACGAGCAACTGATCAAGCCGCTGTTCGATGCCTTCACCAAGGAAACCGGCATCGATGTGAAGGTGCTGACCGACAAGGAAGGGCCGTTGATGGAGCGATTGAAGGCCGAGGGCAAGAACACGCCGGCCGACATCCTGATGACGGTCGACGCCGGCAACCTGTGGCAGGCCGCCGAGCTTGGCTTGTTCCAATCGACCAAGTCGGGCGTGCTCGACGCCAATGTGCCGGCGCACCTGCGCGATCCTGCCGGGCTGTGGTTCGGCCTGTCGCAGCGCGTGCGCACCATCTTCTACAACCCGAAGACAGTGAAGCCCACCGATCTTTCCACCTACGAAGACCTGGCCAACCCGAAGTGGAAGGGTAAGCTGTGTCTGCGCACCTCGAAGAAGGTCTACAACCAGTCGCTGGTGGCAATGATGATTGCCCAGCACGGCGAGGCCAAGACCGAGCAGGTGGTAAAGGGCTGGGTCGCCAACCTTGCGACCGACGTGTTCGCCGACGACACCAAGATGCTGGAAGCCCTCGCCGCCGGCCAGTGCGGCGTCGCCATTGCCAACAGCTACTACTTCGGCCGCATCGTCGACAAGAAGCCGGATTTCAACGCCAAGATCTTCTGGGCCAACCAGAATGCCGAAGGCGTGCATGTGAACGTGTCCGGCGCCGGCGTGACCAAGCACGCCAAGAATCCCAAGGGTGCGGTGCGGCTGATCGAATGGCTGTCGTCGGACAAGGCGCAGAACCTCTATGCGACCAAGGATTTCGAATACCCGGTCAACCCCAAGGTGAAGCCTGACGGCCTGGTGGCCGATTGGGGCAGCTTCAAACCCAACCCGATCAATGTATCGAAGGCGGGCGAGTTGCAGGCCAAGGCGACCCAGCTGATGGATCGCGTCGGCTACAAATAGGCGCCCATCCAGCCCCGCGAAGCCCGGCAGATGCCGGGCTTTTTATTTCGTTTGGCTTACGATATGTTGCCAGTTTTCCGGAGGGGCAGACCGATGGCGCCACGCGATGTACTCGATACCTGGTGGGCTGGCGGTGCGCTGACCGACGCGGGCCATCGCCGCGCCGTCGATGCACTGGCGCTGGACGATGCCGGCTGGCGCAGCTGCGCACAACGCTTGTTGCTGGCACTGGGTACGATCAGCGTGTTGGCCGGCGTGCTGATGATCTTTGCCTCCAACTGGCTCACCTGGCCGCGGTTGGTGCAAGTCGGCGTTGCCGAACTCGCCTGGCTGGCCGCGCTGGCCCTGACCTGCTTTACGCCGCGCGGCCAGGCTGCGCACCGCTGGGCCGCCTTCGCCGTGGCCGTGCTCACCGGCGTGGTACTGGCGGTGATCGGCCAGGCCTACCAGACCGGGGCCGATGCCTGGCAACTGTTTGCCTTGTGGGCCGCCTTGCTGCTGCCGTGGCTGCTCTACCTGCGCTGGCTGCCACTGGGCGCGTTGTTCATCCTGGTGGGGTCACTGGCCATCGTCAGCTGGCAAGGTGTGCATAGGGTGTTCCTGTTCGATACCTTGTTCGATTCCGACCTGAACCTGCCTCTGGCAGCCTTCTGGGGACTGGCGCTGGCGCACATCTGGCCTCGGGCACAGACCGGCGGACAGCGCATGCTCGCGCTGACGCTGGCCAGCCTGATCACCCTGCTGACAAGCTACCCGGCGTGCCTGACGTGGGCCGGGGGGCATTCCGGCATCCTGCTCGACCAGTCACATGAAACGGCCAGCGTGTTGGTGCTCGGCCTCTGGGCTGCCTGGCTGGCGCTATGCACCACTATGGGCGTGCGGCGCAACGATATCGTGCCGGTGGCGCTGGTGTTGTTTGCGGCCTGGGCGGCGCTGTTGTCATTGATGGCCCGCATCGGCCATTTCGAAGACATCGCGTGGCTGGTGGCGATCGTGGCGGTGATCAGCCTGGCGACCATCGGCTGGTTGCTGCACCAGCTGCAGCAACGCTGGCAGGAGGCGCAGGCATGAGCTGGAACGAATTGATTGCTGATTTGCACGGCCGTGGCGAGCTGGCGGAATCGGCGGTACTACCCGTGCCGGCCATGCACTGGGGTATACAGCTGTTGCAGGGCATTGCGGCCTGGGTGGCGGCGATCCTGGTGCTGGCTGCCACCCTGGTGCCCGTAGCAATCAGCGGCGCCGAATCACTGCAGGTGCTGCTCGGCATCGTGTTCCTGGTTGGTGCCGCCGTTGCCCTGCGGCGAGCTACACCGCAGTTCATCAAGAGCGCTGCCGTACCGTTTGCGCTGGCAGGGGCCGCCTTGATCCCGATCGGCTTGAGGCTGGAGCAGAACATCGATGTCACGCTGTTCGTGATCGGGATTGGCCTCTATCTGCTCTCGCCTGATCGCCTGTTGCGTTTTCTTGCCGCATCGCTGGCATTCGGCGTGATCTGGTACTGGTTGCTGCCGGAACGCTGGTTTTCCTACTACGGTGAGCTTGAGCAACTCCGGTACTGGGGGACTTACCTCGCCGTTGCGCGCCACTTGCTGTTTTCCTGGCTGATCTGGGCCTTGTGGACCTGCCGTGTGCGCTGGCCTGCGGTGCAATGGCCGCTGCGTGACGCTGCCGTGGTGATCTGGCTCGCCGGCTTGGTTGTGCTGCTGGATCAGCATCTCGAAGCGCCGATGTTCGGTCTGACGGCGGTGCGGGACTGGCTGCCTGCCATCGTGCAGCAGGCTGTGTTGCTGTGGGCTGTATTCAGCGTAGTGCGTCGCCAGCCACAGGTCTTTGCTCTGGTTTGGCCCTTGGCGTTGCTGCTTCCGCTGGCGGTGCTGAGCCCGCAGTTGTCGGCAGGTCTGCTGCTGCTGTGGCTGGGATTGAGCACGCAGCGCCTGCTTCTGCTGTGGCTGGGGCTGACCACGCTGCTGTTCGGCTATGGCGCGTGGTACTACAGCCTGACACTGCCGCTGTGGCACAAGGGGCTAATCCTGATCGGCATGGGCGGCGTGCTGCTGGCCGGTTGGGGTTGGCTGCAAAGGAGGAAGGCATGAACCCACGCTATTGGCCGTTGCTGGCGGCCTTGCCCGCCTTGCTGGTCTTCAACCTGATCGTGGCCGGGCACGAGCGCACGCTCGCCAGTGGCGATGCCGTGCTGTTGCCGCTGCGTCCCGTGGACCCGCGCTCCTTGATGCAGGGCGACTATATGGCGCTCGACTACGCGCTGACCGAACGCATCGATGCCACGATGGCCGCCGCGCACTGGGCGCCGCAACGCGGCGATGTGCTGTACGCGTATTTGCGGCGTGATCAATACGGCATCGGCCAGCTGCAACGGGTGGGCAATGTCGCCAGCAAGCCGCGAGCTGGAGAGCTGGTGCTGAAGCTGCGCTGGGAGAACCATGGCGCGAAGCTGCCCACGCACAGCTATTTCTTCGCCGAAGGGGAGGGCGAGCGCTTTGCCCAGGCGCGCTATGCCAGCTGGCGTATCGGCGAGCATGGCACTGCGCTGCTGGAGGGCCTCGCAGACCGGGAGCGCCGCGCCATCGCGCCTGGCCGCATGCCCGCCGCCAAAGACAATTGAGAATCACTCTTGTAAGCCTTTGTTCGAACACGCATAATTGAGTACGGGCGGCGAAGGCCGCCCTTCTCTATTGCGCGCCTGCCATAGCCATCCCCCCGCATGACCGATTCCAGCCTCACCGAAGCCGCCATCCTTGCCGAGCCCGTACTGCCGGCAAGGGCGCAGCGGCATGATCGCCGAGCGTGGCGCGGGGTGCTGTACGCACTGCCGATTGCCTTGCTGACGCTGATCCCGCTCGCGGTGGTGCTGGCGTCGTTTCTCGATCCGCAGCCTCAAATCTGGTCGCACCTGGCGCACTACGTGCTGCCGGGCGTGCTGAGGAACACCGCCATCCTGATGGTGGGCGTGACCGTCGGCGTGCTGCTGCTGGGCGTACCGCTGGCCTGGCTGACCGCGGTCTGCGAGTTCCCCGGCCGGCGCTTCTTTGCCTGGGCGCTGATGCTGCCGCTGGCAATGCCGGCCTATGTGCTCGCTTTCGTGCAGATCGGCCTGCTGGATTTCACGGGGCCGGTGCAGACCTGGCTGCGCGAGGTGCTGGGCGATAGCAGCGGGTTCCCCAATATCCGTGGCACTGGCGGCGTGGTGCTGGTGCTGTCGCTGGCCTTCTATCCCTATGTGTACCTGCTTGCGCGCAATGCCTTCGCCACGCAGGGCAAGCGGGCGCTGGAGGCGGCGCAGATGCTGGGCGTGTCGCGCCGGGCGGCTTTTTTCCGCGTCGCCATCCCCATGGCGCGACCGTGGATCATCGCCGGGGTGACGCTGGCACTGATGGAAACGCTGGCCGATTTCGGCGCCGTTTCCATTTTCAATTTCGACACCTTCACCACCGCCATCTACAAGGCATGGTTTGCCCTGTTCAATCTGCCGGCCGCGTCGCAATTGGCCTCCTTGCTGGTGCTGTTTGTGCTGGTTCTGGCGGTGATCGAGCAGCGGGTGCGTGGCGCCCGGCACTATCATGTGCGTAGCGGCCACGCTGAACGGATCGCCTTGATCGGCGCCACACGCTGGTGGGCGAGCATCTGGTGCCTGCTGGTGCTGCTGGTGGCCTTCGTCATTCCGCTGATCCAGCTCTTGCTCTGGGTCAAGGGCGTGTGGGCGGATGACTTCGACGATCGCTACCCCGCCTTCATCGGCCGTTCCATCCTGCTGGCGGCGATGGCCGCGGCCTTGCTTGGTCTGCTGGCGCTGGTGCTGGCGTACGCGCGGCGCCGCTACCAGGGGCGCACCACGCAATGGCTGACGCGGCTGGCCATCCTGGGCTACGCCGTGCCCGGCACCGTGCTGGCGGTCGGCGTGTTCATTCCGGTGGCGTGGCTCGACAACATCCTGCTGGCGGCCCTGCAGCCACTGGGCTTTGAGGGCTTCCAGGTGCTCAAGGGCACGGTGGCGGTGATGCTGCTGGCGCTGGCGGCACGCTTCATGGCCGTGGCGTTCCAGCCGGTCGATACCGCCATGCAGCGCATCACGCGCAACCAGGAGGAGGCCGCGCGCTCGTTGGGTCTCAACTCGCGCCAGGCGCTATTGCGGCTGCATCTGCCCTTGCTGCGCGGTGGCCTCTTCACCGCCTTGCTGATGGTGTTCGTCGACGTGATGAAGGAAATGCCGATCACGCTGATGACCCGGGCTTTCGGCTGGGACACGCTGGCGGTGCGGGTATTCGAGATGACCTCGGAAGGCATGTGGGACCGCGCCGCGCTGCCCAGCCTCTTTATCGTGCTGGCCGGACTGCTGCCAGTGTTTTTGCTGATCCGCCACAGCGAGCGCCATTGATCCCATGTTGAATGTCCAGGACATCACCCTGCGCTACGGCGCCAAGACCATCGTCGAGGCGTTGTCGTTCCATCTGGCCGAGGGCGAGATCGGTTGCCTGCTGGGCGCCTCCGGCTGCGGCAAGACCACGGTACTGCGGGCGATCGCGGGTTTCGAGCCGGTGGCCCACGGCCGTATTGTGCTTGCCGGTGTAACGGTCGCCGAATCGGTTGCTAGCGTGCCGCCCGAGGCGCGGCAGATCGGCATGGTGTTCCAGGACTACGCGCTGTTCCCGCACCTGAGCATCGCCGGCAATATCGGCTTTGGCCTATCGCGCATGCCGCGCGCCGAGCGTGACGCACGCGTGGCCGAACTGTTGGTACTGGTCGGCCTGGACGGGCAGGGCGGGCGCTACCCGCACGAGCTCTCCGGTGGCCAGCAGCAACGGGTGGCGCTGGCGCGCGCGCTGGCGCCCAGGCCGCGCCTCTTGCTGCTCGACGAACCTTTTTCTAACCTCGACGTGGAACTGCGCGAGCGCCTGGCGCAGGACGTGCGCGCTATTCTCAAGGCCGCCGGCACCACGGCTGTCCTGGTCACGCACGACCAGCACGAAGCCTTTGCGGTGGCCGATATGGTGGGCGTGATGGCCGGCGGCCAGATCCGCCAGTGGGCCAGTCCTTACCAGCTCTATCACGAGCCGGCCGACCGCTTTGTCGCCGACTTCATCGGCGAGGGTGTGTTCCTGCCGGGCAGGGTGACTGGATCGCAATGCGTGGAGATCGAGCTTGGCCAGATCTGCCGTATCGTACCGATCCATTGCTGCCCGGACTGCGAGGTGGACGT
The DNA here is from genome assembly GCF_024437655.1 of Chitinolyticbacter albus. Taxonomy (GTDB): domain Bacteria; phylum Pseudomonadota; class Gammaproteobacteria; order Burkholderiales; family Chitinibacteraceae; genus Chitinolyticbacter; species Chitinolyticbacter albus. The sequence continues at coordinate 268,271 of NZ_JANBVF010000001.1, read as the reverse complement.
GCTGATTCGCCCGGATGACATCCAGCACGATGACGCCAGTCCTATCCAGGCCCGCGTCGTCGCCAAGGCGTTCCGCGGCGCGGAATTCCTCTACACGCTGGAGCTGGCTTCAGGTAACCGCGTGCTGTCGCTGGTGCCCAGCCACCACAACCACGCGATCGGCGAAATGATCGGCATCCAGGCCGAGATCGATCATGTGATTGCGTTTGCGCGATAACAATCGCTCAGGCTACTCGTCTGCACAGGCTGGTCAGCCGTACTCCGGCGCAATCATGTCCGCGTATTCGTACAATTGCGCGAGGAGTTTCTCGCCACGCTCGTCGGCGAGCTCGGCCAGGGTGTCGATCTGCTCGCAATACGCTTCCAGCGTCAGATAGCCGTCGCGGCCTTCGAACAGGCGCTCCATTCGCAGCTGGTTCCAGCGCTGCTGCTCGGCCTCGGTGAGCGTGTCGGGGAAGTTGCGCGCGCGGTAGCGGAACAGCAGCTCGGGCAGGCGCTTGTCATCGAAGCTGAAGCGCTCGCGGGCGAGTTCGATGCCCGATAGCGTGGTGGCGCGCGCCAGCGTGCGCCGGTCGTTGTTGCCGAGGAAGCCGCCGTAGAGATCCTCGTCCACGTCGTACGGCGCTTGCGCCTCGCGCTGGTACACGGCCTGCCAGCGCGCGGAGAGTTCGGGTCCGCTGCGCAGCACCTCGGCGTGCGCCAGTGCTTGTGGCACATCGATGCCCCAATGCGCGGCGCGCTCGGCCGACAGCGTCTTCAAGTTGCCGATGACAATGGGCGACTTGTTGATATGGATGGTCTTGACCGGCAGCCGCGTCACGCCGTCGGGCAACTCGGCCGCGCGGGTGAACATGCGCGTGCGCATGGTGGCTGCGTCAAGTTCGAACAGCTCGGCTGGGTCAAACGCCAGGTCCCAGACGATCAGCTCGTTCTTGTTCTGCGGATGCCAGGCCAGCGGCCAGACAATGGCGAGGCAACCGCGCTCAGTGCCGTACATGCCGGAGATATGCAGCAGTGGCTTGGGCTCCACGCCGATCTCGCGCTGCACCGCCTCCTTCTTGCGCAGCGAGAGGCAGAAATCGAAGAGCTTGGGCTGCTGGGCGCGGATCAGCCGGGCCAGGGCTATGGTGGCGCGCACGTCCGATACCGCATCGTGCGCCGCCTCGTGGCCGATGCGGTTGGCGTGGGTGAGGTCTTCCAGCTTGAACGAGGGGCGGCCGTCCTCGTGGTGCGGCCAGTTGATGCCGTCCGGGCGCAGCGCCCAGGCGGTGCGCACCACGTCGATCAGATCCCAGCGGCTGCAGTCGTTCTGCCATTCGCGCGCATACGGGTCGCGCAGATTGCGCCACAGCAGGTGACGCGTGACTTCGTCGTCGAAGCGGATGGTGTTGTAGCCGACGCCGATGGTGCCGGGCGTGCCCAGTTCAGCCTCGATGCGGGCGGCAAATTCGTGCTCGGCCACGCCGCGCTGCAGACAGCGCTGCGGCGTGATGCCGGTGAGCAAACAGGCTTCAGGCTCGGGCAGCCAGTCCGGCGTGGGGCGGCAATACAACTCGATCGGTTCGCCGATCTCGTTGAGCTCGGCATCGGTGCGGATGCCGGCGAACTGGGCGGGGCGGTCGCGGCGCGGGTTGACGCCGAAGGTTTCGTAGTCGTGCCAGAGAAAGGTGTGCATAACGCGGGCTGGGGTGTGCAATTGCAGCATTCTACCCGTCCGGCCCGCGCTGCCGCATCAGTGCGACGGCCGCGTCTTGGGTAGCGGCAGCCGCTCGGTTTCGTTGGGCGGCATCACGAAGCGCTCGCCATTTTCCCAATCGCGTGCGGCCTCGGTTATCAGCTCGCGCCGGCTGGAGACGAAGTTCCACCACATGGCGCGCGGTGCGTCGAGCGGCGCCCCGCCGAACAGTGCGAACAGCGTGTCGTTCAGCGCAGTCGCGACGATGGTTTCTCCCCCGGGTAGCGCGGCAAGTTCGCGCGCGGCAAAGCGCTCGGTCTCGAGGTCCAGCTCGCCTTCTACCACGTAGACGCCGCGCTCCACATAGTCGGCTGGCAGCGTCAGGCTGCGGCCGGCAGCGAGGCGCACCACCGCGTAGAGCGTGGGGCTGGCCACTGCCACCGGCGAGGCCGCACCGAAGGCGCTGCCGATCAGCACGTTGATCCACGCGCCGCCTTGCTCGATCACCGGCAGGTCGGTCGCCGGGTAGTGGCGGAAATCTGCCGCACCATCCTCGACCGGGATCGGCAGCGCCAGCCAGGTCTGAAGACCGTGGATGCGGCGCGCGGTATCGCGTTCGCCGGCAGGGCTGCGCTCGCTATGAGCGATGCCGTGGCCGGCCGTCATCAGGTTGATGTCGCCCGGCGTGATGGTGAGCTCATTACCCAGACTGTCGCGATGCTCGATCGCACCCTCAAACAGGTAGGTCACCGTGGCAAGACCGATATGCGGATGCGGCGGTACGTCGACGCCGGCACCTGGCGGCAGCTCGGCCGGGCCCATGTGATCCCAGAACACGAAGGGGCCGATCTGGCGGCGATCGCGATGCGGCAGCGCGCGCGTCACCGGCAGGTTGGCGCCGACGATTTCGTCGCGGCCGTGCAGGCGGAGCAGGGTGGGCATAGAAACTCCGGGCGGTGAGTGGGCGGGGCACAGGTTTGAACCATAGCCCAACCGCGCTGTTTCTCTGGCGCTGCAGGGCGGTGGCCCGCCCCGAATGACAATTAGATAGTGTCTGCTATGTACTCAAGTATCAGATCCAGCAGGGTTCAATCTGTGCTGCTGACGAGAAACAGCGAGGCCCCCTCGCGGCGGCGAGGGCGGGGGGTATGGAATCGAATAGGGAGAGCCGCTCGTCACCCTTCAGAACAGGTGAGAACCCGGCTTTGCCGGGTTCTAGACGTCAGTGATCCGCAGATAACGACTACCACGTGCATAACAGGCTCTCAGAAGCGGCCGTTGTGGAAATCGTCGACAGCCTGTTCGATCTCCTCACGGCTATTCATCACGAACGGCCCCCACTGGGCGATCGGCTCGCGCAGCGGCTTGCCGGCGACCAGGATCAGCCGGGTTTCCTCGGCCGCTCGCAGGGAGACACCGTCGCCCTCGTTGTTTAGCACGCCCATCTGCTTGTCGCGCACCGGGCGGGCCAGATCACCCGCGGTGAGCGCACCGCGATAAACATAGACAAAGGCGTTGTGCCCCGCCGGAATCGCGACCGCATATACACCGCCGGCCGGGATCGTCAGATCGAGGTACAGCGGCTCGGTATCGGGCCGGGTCACTGCGCCTTCCTCGCTGCCGAGCTTGCCAGCAATCAGCTTGAGCGCACCGCCGCCAGCGAGTGCGAACTCGGGGATGTCGGCGGCCGGAATGTCGCGATAGCCGGGTGCTGTCATCTTGGTCTTGCCGGGCAGGTTCACCCACAGCTGAAAGCCTTCCATCAGGCCGTCCTCCTGCTCGGGCAGTTCGCTATGCACGATGCCGCGCCCGGCGGTCATCCATTGCACGCCGCCGTTCTGCAGCAGGCCCTCGTTGCCGGCGTTGTCGCGATGGCGCATGCGGCCGGCCAGCATATAGGTGACGGTCTCGAAGCCGCGGTGCGGATGGTCGGGAAAGCCGGCGATATAGTCATCGGCGTTGTCCGAGCGGAACGCGTCGAGCATCAAAAAGGGGTCGAGCCGGCGCTGCAGATCGTGCGTCAGCACGCGGGTCAGCTTCACGCCGGCGCCGTCGCTGGTCGGCATGCCGTTCACGATGCGTTCGATCTCGCGCGAGCGGTTGACGGTGGGAAGGTTCAGCGTACGCATGGCAGGCTCCTGGTTGGCCCGGCAGTCACGCTGCCGGGGTGGTTCAGATCTTGTTCAAATCCTAAACCAGCGTGCCTGCTAAAGAAATCGAAGAGTTGTGAGCGATTCGTTCAGTATTTTGAAACGAGTGTAGGCGTGCAATGGTGCGGCATTCACGGCCTATCGCACGGAAATACCGACAGGCTGGCTCAAGATGGTGCCGGCAGGGTGTAGTCGAAGGTGTAGTAGTGTTTGCCGGCCTCGATACGGATCGTCATCGCGCCGGCAAGGCCCGCCAGCTCGCCGCTGGCCGAGTCCGGCACCACTTCCAGCACCAGGCGCGGGGCGCCGTGATCCATGGTGCCGAAGTGCTGCAGCACGAAGCTGCCGCTGCGCCCATTGAGGCGGCCGTGCACCTGTTCGATCGCCACATAGCCGGCAGACCCGGGCACGGTGGTGACCGCGCTTAGCATCTCGCCCTGGCTTTGGGCGTCCAGATCGCCACGGAAGGTCTTGTCGATGCTCATGCGCGCGAGCGCGATGCCGTCGCTGCCGCTGGCATGCGTCGTTTGCGGCTGCAGTTTCACGTCGAATTCGCCGATGGCCTGCATGGAAAGCTCCGTTGGAGGACGAACCGGCACTATAGGATGGCCAGGTTGCAGCCCGGATATCGTCCGGCCTGGCGGCGAGCGCGCAAGGCCGGACGGAACGGACGATCAGGCGTCGATCTGCATCGCCGGGCGGGCCTGCACCCGGGCCAGCCAGTCGCGCACATGGGCGTGATTGGCGAGTGGCGCACCGAGATAGGCGCTGTAGCCGATCACCGAGCCGACGATGAGTTCGACCAAGGAGTAGTCGCGACCCAGCATCCAGGGCTGCGCCGCCAGGCGGGTATCGAGCAGGGCCAGCAGTTCATCGAGCCCCGCGCGGGCCGCGTCGGCTTGGGTGGAGCTGCGCACCGCCTCCTCGCCGTGTGTGGCGACCTGCAGCCGTACCAGCACCGCGCCGTAGGTCACATAGGACCAGGTGCTCCACGACAGCGCCTGCAGATGCTCGGGCGTGCCGGCCTTGGGCCACAGGCCGCGCTCCACGCCGAAGCGCTCTCCCAGCCACAGGTGGATGGCCAACGCCTCGAACATCGGGGCGCCATCCACCGCCAGCGTCGGCACCTTGCCGTTGGGATTGAGCGCCAGGTAATCGGGGTGGCGCTGCTCGCCGGCCTTGATGTCGACCTTGACGCGCTCGTGCGGCACACCGAGCTCGGCGAGGGCGCAGGCGATGGGGGTGGCGCTGGACATGGGGTGCCAGTACAGGACGATGGACATGACGGAGTTCTCCAGTGGGGTTGTTGTTCTCGACTGCTGCGTGGCGGCGTATCCGCGACGTCACGACCACGGTACAGTACATTGCGGACAGAATCCGCCCTCGATTATGGATCCGGATATCGCCATGCTCACCGCTTCCACTCGTTTGCTCCGGCTATTGGCGCTGCTGCAGACCCGCCGCCACTGGGGCGGCAATGAACTCGCAGAGCGGCTGGAAATCCACCCGCGCACTGTGCGGCGCGACATCGATAAATTGCGCGAACTCGGCTATCCGATCGAGGCGAGCAGCGGCGTGGCCGGCGGGTATTCCTTCCGTGCCGGCCAAACGCTGCCGCCGCTGCTGCTCGACGACGACGAGGCGTTGGCAGCAGCCCTCGCGCTGCGCATGGCCAGCGTGGGTTCGGTAGGCAATATGGAGGAGCCGGCGCTGCGCGCGCTGGTCAAGCTGGAGCAGGTGATGCCGGCACGCCTGCGCCGACGTACCGATGCACTGCGATCGGCCATCCTGCCGATGGAACGCTGGGGCGCTAGCGTCGATGCTGGGCTGCTCGCGCTGCTGGCATCAGCCTGCCGCGATCAGCTGCGGCTGGGCTTTGCCTACGCCGACAGCCGCGGACAGGCCACGCAGCGCGAGGTGGAGCCGCAGGGCGTGGTCCACACCGGGCAGAACTGGTACCTGGTGGCGTGGGATACGGTGCGGAGCGATTGGCGCACCTTTCGCGTCGACCGGATTGCCGGCGAGGTTGGCGTTGGACGCCACTTTGCGCCACGCATCGGGCCTGAAGGCGGCGACCTGCGCGCCTATCTATCGCGCTCGCTGGCGGTTCCGCCCTACGCGGAGCAGGCGCGGGTGGTGCTGCATGCGCCGCATTCCGAAATGGCGCGCCACATCCCCGCTTCGGCGGCGGTGCTGACGCCCATCGAGGGCGGGCATTGTCTGCTGCAATGCGGCGCGCATGCGCTCGACCACCTGGTCTACTGGCTAATGGCGCTGGGCGTGCCTTTCACGGTGCAGTCGCCGCCGGCGTTGATCGAGCGGCTGCGGCTGGCGCAGGTGCGCCTGGGCCAGGCGCTGGCAGCGGGCGAGGCCAGCCAGGAATAAGGCGGATTCCACTCAGCGGCCGCCTGCACGACTGGCTGGTGGCTGGTCAGGAGCCGCTGGCCAACCCCGGGCTGCGCTTGGCGCAACCAGCCGGCCCACGGGCCAACGCACCCCATGTTCGAATGTCGATCCAGCCTAGTAGGCGACGGTGAAGCGGCCGCGGCGATGCTTGGGCTGTTCCACTTCGTCGAGCAGGGCGGGGGCGTAGTCCTCCAACGAGATGTGGCTCTCGCCATTGCGGTCGGTCAGCAACTGCTCGGTGCCCAGACGGAACTGGCCGGTGCGTTCGCCCGGCACGATATGGGCGGCGGGGCTCAGCATGGTCCAGTCCAGTTCGGCTTCGCCGCGCAGCAGGTTCAGCGCTTCGCGGGCTCCCAGCGCCGTCCCCTTCCATTGTTCCGGGAACTGAGGTGTGTCGACCAGCTGCACGCCGGGAGCGACTTCCAGGCTACCGGCACCGCCGACGGTGACGAAGCGAGACACCTTGGCGGCCTTGGTCGCGGCGACAATGGCCTTGAAGCCGGCGAGATAGTAGTCGTAGACGTTGGCTTGGGCATGGCCGCTGAAGGCACTGATCACCACATCGTGGCCGGCAAGCTGGCTGGCGAGGGCCGCCACGTCGTGCACATCGGCGGCAACGCCGGAGAGCCGGGCGTGCGCTCGCAGTTTTTGTGGATGCTGCACGATGGCGGTCACATCATGGCCGCGAGCCAGCGCTTCTGCGAGCAGCTTGGATCCGATGTAGCCGGTGGCGCCGATCAGGGCGAGTTTCATGGGTTGCTCCTGTGGATCATTGCGTTGGGTGATGGCTGCATCATGCGCCGTGCAATTGATCGGATAAACACGGTTATCGTAAATTCACTGTATTGAATTAGAGAACAAATCCATGCGTGAACTGCTCCGGGTCGATCTCAATCGACTGGTCTACTTTGCCGCCGTGGTCGAGACGGGAGGCTTCACCGCCGCGGCCGAGCGCCTGGGCGTGGCCAAGGCCATCGTCAGCCAGCAGGTGGCGCGGCTGGAGCGGGAACTGGCCGTCACGCTGTTCACGCGCACGACGCGTCGGGTCACGCTAACCGAGGCGGGCGAGCGGCTGCATGCCGATTGCCTGCCCTCGCTTGTGGGCATGGAGCAGGCAATCGGGCGGGTGGGCGCGAGCCAGCAGGCGCCGCGTGGCCTGCTGCGGCTGACGGCACCGCCCGACTACGCCGGTAGCGTGATCGCGCCGGTCATCGCCCGGCTGGCCCGACAATACCCCGAGCTGCAGATCGAGCTGATTGCCAGTAACGAGGTGATGGACCTAGTCGAATCACGCATCGACGTGGCAATCCGCTTGGGCTGGCTCAAGAATTCCTCGCTGCGCGCGGCCGCACTGGGCGATTTCGAGCAATGGGTGGTGGCGACACCGGAATATCTCGCGCGCTCAGTGCCGGTGGCCGCGCCGCAGGATCTGGCGCGCCAGGCGTGGCTGTCGCTCACGCTATTGAGCGCACCGCTGACGTGGAGGTTCACGCATCTGTTGGGTGATGTGCAGCAGGTGCGCATGCACGGCGCGATCAAGGTCAACTCGCCGCAGGCGTTGCATGCATTGCTGCTGAACCAGGCAGGCATTGGTGTATTGCCGCATTACCTGGTGCAGGCCGATGTCGCCGCTGGCAGGCTGACCCGCGTGTTGCCAGATTGGCAATTGCCCCGTGGTGGCATCTACGCGGTGTATCCGGCCAGCCGGCATGTGCCGGCCAAGGTGCGGGTGCTGATCGACGCCTTGCGCGAGCAACTGGCGCCGGCGCGGCTCGGATGAACGCCGAGGGCACTCGGTAGTGACGCAGGCCGGATCTAATGGTCAGCGTTAGGTGCGCGACGCGCCTGCCCATGCCTGAACCATCATCCCAAACGCAGGCGTGACACCACCGGGAGCCGGCGGTCAAACGGCGAGCCGCAGCCCGGTTTCGAGAAACCAGTGGGTGAGCGGGGCGGGTGGTGCAGGTTTGGCGAACAGATAGCCCTGTGCTTCGTCGCAACCGAGGCTGCGCAGCAGTGTGGCCTGGGCGGGAGATTCCACGCCTTCGGCGATGACCTTGATGCCCAGCTTGTGCCCGAGGTTGATCACCATCTCGGCGATGCTGTACGGGTTATCGCCCAGCCCCATCTCGCGGATGAAGGCACGATCGATCTTGAGGCGGTCCGCGCCCAACTTTTGCAGATACGCCAGCGACGAGAAGCCAGTGCCGAAATCGTCGATGGCCACCGAAACGCCCAGCCCCTTGAGCCGGGCGATCTTGCCGATCACGTCCTCGGGGTGTGTCATCGCCACGCTTTCGGTGATTTCCACCTCGATCAGCGAGGTGGGCAGGGCGTAGCGCTCGAGCGTGTCGGCCAAGAGATCGATCAGGCCTTCATGGTTGAACTGCACCATGGAGACGTTGATCGCCACGCGCAGCGTATCGAACCCGGCTTCGCGCCAGGCAAGCAGTTGCTGGCAGACATTGTCGAACAGCCAGGTGCCCAGCTCGATGATGAGACCGGATTGTTCGGCCAGCGGAATAAAGCGGTCGGGAGCGATAAAGCTGCCATCGAGTTGTGGCCAGCGCGCCAGTGCTTCGACGCCGACTATGGCGCCGCTGGAGAGATCGATCTGCGGCTGGTAATGCACGGTGAGCTGGGACTGGCGGATCGCGCTTTCCAGATCGTGCAGCAGGTCCAATCGCTGACGCGATGCACGGCTCATTGCTGGCGAGTACCACATCAGCTTGCCGTCTTCGGCGTGCTTGGCCTGGTTGAGCGCGATGGTCACGTCCTTGAGGCAACCGATGCCGGTGGGTTCGGTGTCGACCAGGTGGGCTGCTGCGCTGACGACCTGGATTCGCAACTGGTGCGAGGCGACGGCGAACGGGCGCTCGAAGGACTCGAACAGTGCGTCCAGCCGCATGTCGGGCAGCGGGCCAACCAGACCGAACACGTCGACCCCGACGCGGGCCAAGGTCACCGTCGGCGCAATGAAGGGGCGCAGCCGCTGCGCGATGCTCTGCAGCAGCTGATCGCCGATCAGGTGGCCGAGCGCATCGTTGATCTGCGAGAAATGGGCGACATCGAGCATCAGCACCAGTTCGTTGCCGACCGGCTGCTTGAGGATGCGATCGAGCTGGCTGACGAATTGCGTGCGATTGGGTAGATGAGTCAGCGGGTCGATATAGGCCAGCTCCTGCAGCTGGCGAAACAGCGCCACGTTCTCCAGGCCGATCGCGAGGTTGGCGCAGAATACTTCCAGCAGTTGCCGGTCCTCATCGCCCAGCGGCTGCTGCGTGGGCAGATAGACCGCGGCCTCCTGATCGCGCATGCGGTTGAGATAGAGCACGACGAAGCGATCGGTATAGAGCGAACTGCCTGAACGCAACGCGTGTTCGACGGCGTTGACGACCACCGTGTCGTCCAGGTCGGACAGCGCTTGTCCCGTCAGATGCTGCATTTCTCCAGCCGCGCTGGCGATGCGCCATTCAGACTTGCCGCGTCGCGTCGGCGATACCGGATGGCGCATGCAGATGATGCCGCCTGGCGCCAGGCCCAGGAGGGCGGCAAGCTGGATCAGTGCGCCGGAAGCGAAGCTTTCGGGAGAGCGGCGCTCGAACAGCGTGCTCGACGCTTCGACGATCATTTCCAGGCCGCGTCGGCTGGCGTTGATGGCCTTCAATTGCTGATACGAGCGGATGGCGGTGGTCAGCGTGGTCTGCAGCCGGATCTGCGTGAGCTCGGACTTGGTCTTGTAGTCGTTGATGCCAAAGTCGCGGATCACGCGGTATTCGGGCGCGTAGCCGGGGTGGCCGGTGCGCAACACGATGCGGACTTCGTTCAAATTGAGCTGCTGGCGTATGGCACGCGCGACGACGAGGCCGTCTTCGTTGCCCTGCATCACCACATCGAGCAAGACCACGGCGATGTCGGGCTCGCGCGACAGGATCTGCAATGCTTCGTCGGCGTTGTAGGCGTGCAGGAATTCCAGCGGCCGATCGAGGATGATCTCGTCCTTCAGCGCGAAGCTGGTGGCCTGGTGCACGTCGGGCTCGTCGTCGACGATCAGGATGCGCCAGTGTCGCTGTCCGAAGCGCGCAACGTGCTGTTCGGCGGCAAATTCGATGCTGTCGTGGCCAGGCTGGCTCATTGTGCGCATCTGCCTTGCCGGCAAGGTAAGGCGAGCGCGACGACCTGTTGAGTATGAGGAAGAAACACCACCAGGACTCCAGCATGAACGCGAGTAAGGGCTTCCTCATTGATAGCCGAGCCGTCGCGGCCTTGCCAGATTCACGGCGCAATCTGGATCAAACGGTCTCGTCGTCACCGCCGACCACGCGGTAGACAATATCGAGCGGAAAACCGCGGGCAGCCAGAAAGCGCAGCTGGCGCGCGCGCTCCCGCGCATCCTGCGGCGGGCTGCCAAACTTGCGCTGCCAGACCTCGCGCGCGCGCGCTTCTTCGCTCGCGGCCATGCTACCCAACGTTTCGGCGATCAGCGTGGCATCCACGCCCTTGCCACGCAGTTCAGCGCGCAAGCGCTGCCCACCGTAACGCACACCGCGGCTGTGCGCCCAAGCCTCGGCGAAGCGGGCGTCGGACAGCCAACCACGCTCGACGAAATCGTCGAGCAGCGCCTCGAGCGCGTCGGTGTCGCCGTCGACATGCGGCAACAGCTTTTGTCGCAGCTCCGCGCGTGCATGCTCCCGCCGTGCCAGATAGGCGAGGGCGCGCTGGCGTAACGAGGTGGGGGCGGGCATGGACGGGGTCGCAAAATGCGTAGGGCGGCTTGCGCCGCCCCGCGTGGCTTTACTCAGCGAGTTCCTCGTCATCCTCGAGCGGGTTGCCCGGCTCGATCGGCAACTGCGTGCCGCCGATCTTCTCGCGGATGCGACGCACGATCTCGTCGGTGAGTTCGGCGTTGTCCTTGAGGAACTGGCGCGAATTCTCCAGACCCTGGCCGATCTTGTTGCCGTTGTAGCTGTACCAGGCGCCGGATTTCTCGACGATCTTGTGCGTGACGCCGTGCTCGATGATTTCGCCCTCGCGCGAAATGCCCTCGCCGTACAGGATGTCGAAGGTGACGACGCGGAACGGGGGCGCCACCTTGTTCTTGGCGATCTTCACCTTGGTCTGGTTGCCGATGATCTCGTCGCCCTTCTTCACCGCGCCGATGCGACGGATATCGAGGCGCACCGAGGCGTAGAACTTGAGCGCGTTACCACCGGTGGTGGTTTCCGGGCTCTGGCCCGGCATCATCACGCCGATCTTCATCCGCAACTGGTTGATGAAGATGACGAGGGTATTGGTGCGCTTGATGTTGGCGGTGAGCTTGCGCAGCGCCTGGCTCATCAAGCGGGCTTGCAGGCCCGGCAGCTGATCGCCCATCTCGCCTTCGATTTCGGCGCGTGGCGTGAGCGCGGCCACCGAGTCGATGACGATGATGTCCACGCCGCCCGAGCGCACCAGCATGTCGCAGATTTCCAGCGCCTGCTCGCCGGTATCGGGCTGCGAGATCAGCATGTCGGGCACGTTGACACCGAGCTTTTGCGCATAGATCGGATCGAGCGCGTTTTCCGCATCGATATAGGCCGCGACGCCGCCGGCCTTCTGTACTTCCGCTACCACGTGCAGACACAGTGTGGTCTTGCCCGACGATTCCGGGCCGAAGATTTCGACGACACGGCCGCGTGGCAGGCCACCGACGCCCAGGCCCAGGTCGAGCCCCAAGGAGCCTGTGGAGACGACCTGCAGATCGTTCTCGATCTGGTTCTCGCCCATCTTCATGATGGCGCCCTTGCCGAATTGGCGTTCGATCTGCGCGAGCGCTGCGGCGAGTGCCTTGCTCTTGTTGTCGTCCATGGCAACTGGTCCGTGGTGGAGTTGAGGTTGCGGCGATTATAGAACGAATGTTCTGTAAAAGAAAAGCACGCCGTTGCGCATGCTGATGAGGATGCTCAATCGCGCGGGTCGGGCAGCGTGAAGTAAAAGGTGGCGCCGTTGCCTGGCGTGCTCTTGGCCCAGATGCGCCCATCGTGGCGCTGGATGATGGCCTGGGCGATGGCAAGGCCGATGCCGTTGCCACTGCCTTCCTCGGTCTGCTGCAAACGCTGGAACGGCTGGAACAGCCGCATTGCGTAGGCCATGTCGAAGCCGATGCCGTTGTCCTTCACATGGAACACGGTCTGGCCGTTGACCGAGGCGCAATCGAATTCGATCACGGCGTGGCCGGTTTGCTCGGTGAATTTCCAGGCATTGTCGAACAGGCTGTAGAGCGCGGTGCGTATCAGCTTGGGATCGGCGCTGGCGGGAATCATGTCCGGAATGCGCAGCTCGATGTCGCGGGCCGGTTGCAGCGTGTACAGCTCGTCGAGGATATCGCGTGCGACTTGGGCCAGATCGACTTGCTGGCGCCGGACCTCGCTGCGGGCGAGCTTGGACAGCATCAGGAGGTCGTCGATCAGCGAGCTCATGTGGCGCAGTGTGCCGCGCATGCGGGCCACGTAGTTGCGGGCGCGCTCGTCGAGTTGTTCGTCGAAGTCTTCCAGCAGCACCTCGACATAGCCTTCCATGGTGCGCAGCGGCGAGCGCAGGTCGTGCGAGACCGACTGCGACAGCGTTTCCAGCTGATGGTTGGCGGCGGCGAGCGCGCGGGTGCGGATCTCGGTGCCTTCTTCCAGATGACTACGATAGCGCTCCAGCTCGAGCTCGGCTTCCTTGCGAGCGGTGATGTCGATCAAAAAGCCTTGCAGGTGGTGGCCGTCCTCGTCGTGGCGGTGCTCGGCGATGAGCTGTACCCAGACCGTACGCTCGTCGCGCGCCAACAGGCGCAGCTCGAACTCGACCGGGGCCTCGCCGCGCGCCTCGGTGAACAGCTGGTAGGCCAGATGCCGATCATTCGGATGCAGATAGGTTGTCAGGAAGTTCTCGTGGTACCAGATGGCGAGCGGATGGCCAAGCAAGGCTTCGGCTTGCGGGCCGACGTAGACGAAGCGCCATTCCTCGGGATTGGCGTCCCATGGAATCACACGCGTCGATTCGACCAGGCGCTGGAAACGATCCTGGCTCGCGCGCAGCGCCGATTCGATATGTCGGCGGCTGATCAGGTCGGCTTCCAGCTGCAGGTTTTTCTGCTCCAGTGTATCGATCAGCGCCTTGAGCGACTGACGCGTGGTTTCCAGGCTATGGCCCAGTTCCCCCAGCTCGTCCTCGCGACGCCAGATGAAGGGTTCGTCGAGCTGCTTGCGCGCCAGGCGTTTGGACTGGCGCGACAGTGCCGCGAGCGGCCGCACCACGCGCGAGCCCAGCAGGAACAGGATGAGGCCGAGGCTGACGGTCAGCTGCAATAGCACGGCGACGATGGTCTGGCGCTGTTCGTGGCGGATGTCGGCGAACACCGGGCCATCGTCGAACTCGACGGTCACCTTGCCGATCTGGGCGCCTTGCTTGTTCACCACGCGGGTCAGCGTATGCAGCTGGCCGCTACGGCGTTCGGGTCTATCGGCGGAAAGAAAGCTGCCCAGCGCATTGTCGCTGACGATAATGCGCACCACGCGCTCGTCGCTCATCACCGATTCAAGCAAGGGCCGGCCTGATTCGGGCGACAGGTTCCACAGCGGCTCCTGCATGCCCAGCACCAGGATGTCGACGATGCGCGCATGGTCGCGCTTGATCAGCGCGCGCGCGTCGCCGTATTGCGCCTGCAGGCGGATAAAGCCGGCGATGGCGGCTGGAAGCAGCAGGCCGGTAAGCGTGGCCAGGATCAGGGCAGTGCGCAGCGATAGTTTCATGCGGGCGTTGCGGACTCGGGCTGGGTGAGGGGATGCGCCGTGCATAGTCTAGCCGCTATCCACGCCTTGTCGCTCGCTTTCGTCCTTGCATGTTGCGCGTATGCGCCCGGCAAACCGCGCCCGGATTGACATGACGCAGCCCGCTGGCGGTGGGGCGCGGCATAATGGCGGCCTTGCGAGGAGGATGCGATGCGGGTCGTGGTGCTGGGGGCAGGGGTGATCGGCGTGACGTCGGCGTGGTTCCTGGCGCGCGCCGGCTTCGAGGTGACGGTGATCGAGCGCGCACCGGAGGTTGCCCGCGAAACAAGCTTCGCCAACGGTGGCCAGATCTCGGTGTGCCACGCCGAGCCCTGGGCCAATCCCAAGGCGCCGTTCAAGGCGCTGCAATGGCTGGCCGAGGAGGATGCGCCGCTGCTGTTCCGCCCTCGGCTCGATCCGGCCCTGTGGCGCTGGGGGCTTGCCTTCCTGCGTGAATGCACCGCGGCGCGCGCACGCCGCAATTTGCAGTCGCTGGTGCGGCTGGGGCTCTATAGCCGGGCCACGCTGCAGGCATTGCGGCAGGAGCTGGGGCTGGAATACGACGCGCGCACGGCCGGCATCCTGCATTACTACACCGACACGGCCGAGTTCGACGCCGCCATTCCTGCTGCCGCCTTGATGAATGAGGTGGGGCTGGATCGGCAGGTCAAGCTTGCCGCCGAATGCATCGCCATCGAGCCGGCGCTGGCTGCGTCGCGCCGTCCCATCGTCGGTGGCACCTATACGCCGTCCGACGAATCGGGCGATGCGCGCAAGTTCACCGATGCACTCGCTGCACACTGCGAGCAGCTGGGCGTGCAGTTCCGCTACGGTGCGGTACTGCAAGGTTTCGAGCACGAAGGCGGCCAGATCAAGGCAGTCCGCCTGCAAGAGGGGGTGGTGGCCGAGCGTCTGGTGGCCGATGCCTTTGTCGTGTGCCTGGGCAGCTACAGCCCGCTGCACCTGGCGCCGCTGGGCATCCACCTCAATATCTATCCGGCCAAGGGCTACTCGGCGACGATACCGGTGCGCCCCGGGCAGATCGCGCCCACCGTCAGCCTGACCGACGACGGGGCCAAGCTGGTGTTCTCGCGCCTGGGTGATCGGCTGCGGGTGGCCGGCACGGCCGAGTTCAACGGCTACAACCTGGAATTGAATGCGGTGCGCTGCCGCGCCTTGATCGAACGCACCAGCGAGATCTTCCCCGGTGCCGCCGACTACGACGCCGCCGAATTCTGGTGTGGATTGCGCCCGGCCACGCCGAGCAACCTGCCCTATATCGGCCGCAGCCGTTATCCCAACCTCTACCTCAATACCGGTCACGGCACGCTGGGCTGGACCGAGGCTTGCGGCTCCGGCCTCGCGATCGCCGATATCGTGGCGGGCAAGGTGCCGGACGTGGATTTTCCATTCCAGAGCGCCGTGCAATGAAGCGGTGCATCGTTTTGCTGTGTGATCGCCAATACGCTCACGGATATGACGAGTTTCTACGAGGCTTGATTTCAGATGACGTCGAGCTGATCGCCATTGAGGGCGGTGACAGCCAGCAGTGGGAAGAAGCCATCGACTGGCTTTGCATTGAAATCGATATCTTTATCGTGACGACGGCTCACGGTGGGGGAGGCGAGGACGAAGCGATCGCGTTTGCCCACGGGTGGGCGCGGTTAGCCGAGCTGCCATGCAAGGTGGACGTGCTGCATCTGCCTGTGTGGCAGTGACAGCCAACAAAAAACCGCGCCGTAGCGCGGTTTTTTGTTGGATCAGTCTTCTGCTTCGCGCTCGGCCTTGCGCGCTTCCCACGCGGCGCGCTTGGCGGCGCGTTTCTCCTCGCGCGCAGCGACGAGTTCGGCTTCACGGGCCTCCTTCGCGGCCTTGGCGGCGGCGGTGGCTTCTTTCTCGCGGCGCTTGGCGGCCTCACGTTCGGCCGTCTCCTTGGCTTCCAGCGCGGCGACTTCCTCAGGGGTGAGGCCGGGCCCAGTCTTCTCGAACCAGGCGATCGATTCGACGTGGGCGGTGTGTGGGAACATATTGATCACGCCGGCGGCCTTCAGCGTGTAGCCCTTCACGTTGACCAGCACGTTGGCGTCGCGCGCCAGCGTGGCGGGGCTACAGGACACATAGACGATGCGTTTGGGGCCGTGCTCGGCGCTGATGGCCTTGACCAGCGAGATGGCGCCGTCGCGCGGCGGATCGATCAGCATGCGATCGAAGTGGCCCAGCTTTGCCAGCCACTCCTCGGTCATGTCGAAGAGGTTGGCGACGGTGAAGTCAGTACGCTCGGCGAGGCCGTTGTGGCGGGCGCCCTCGAAGGCGCGCTCAACGAGTTGTTGGCTGCCTTCCATGCCGAGCACCTTGGCGCCGCGCCGGGCGATCGGCAGCGTGAAGTTGCCAAGGCCGCAGAACATGTCGGCAATGGTTTCGCCCGGCTGTGGATCGAGCAAGTTGATCGCGCGCTCGACCATCACCCGGTTGATTGCGTGGTTCACCTGGGTGAATTCGGTAGGCTTGAACGGCATCTCGATGCCGAACTCGGGCAGCGTGTACGACAGGCGCGGTGCACCCTGCGGGTAGAACGGGTAGGCGGTGTCCGGGCCCTTGGGCTGCAGCCAGATCTGCACCCGCCACTGATCGGCATACGCCTTCAGATGTGCTTCGTCGGCGGCGGTGAGCGCTTCCATGATGCGGAACACCAGCACTGTCACGTTCTCGCCGACCGCGACCTCGATCTGCGGCATGCGATCGAAGATCGAGAGCTTGGCCACCAGCTCGCGCATCGCCGGCAATTGCTTGGCCACATGCGGTACCAGCACATGGCACTCGGTCATGTCGGCGATGTAGGACGAGCGCTTTTCGTGAAAGCCGACCAGCATGCCGCCCTTCTTGGCCACATGGCGCACCGACAGCCGCGCGCGGTGGCGGTAGCCCCAGGGCGAGCCGTAGATGGCGGGCAGGATGGCTTCGGGCGTGACATTGCCGATGCGGCGCAGGTTTTCCTCAAGCACGCGTTGCTTGGCGGCGACCTGGCCAGAAAACTCCATATGCTGCATCGAACAGCCGCCGCAGATCTCGAAGTGCGGGCAGCGTGGCGTGGTGCGCAGATGGCTCTCGCGCAGGATCTGCCCCACCTGGGCGTTCTCGAAGTTCGCCTTCTTGCGATAGCTGTTGTAGCTCACTTCCTCGAACGGCAGCGCGCCGTCGATGAAAATCACCTTGCCGTCGGCGTGGGCGACGCCGTGACCTTCGTGGTCCAGCGATTCGATATGGGCGATGCGGGTCATGGGCAGACAGGACGGCGAGAAAAACCCGCCATTATACCGGCTCAACGCCGACCTTGCCGCGTGATAAAGCGGGAACTCTGTTCAAACAACGACCGCTGCGCTGTTCGCTGCGTTGCGGTGCATCATTGGCGTTATGATGCGGTTATCGATAAGTGCTTACGCACAAATTTCGAAATGAAGAAAACAACTTCGCATTTCCATCTGGGTGAGCTCGCACAAGCCCAGGACTGGGAAGTCTTTACCCGGGAAACCGTCGCGCATGCGCTGACCGCGTTCGACGCGCGTCGCGCCTTGCTGGCGCTGCCGCATGGCGCCAGTGCGCTGATTCATGCGCAGGCCATGGTCGGCGCGCGGCCACTGTCGTTTGCCGAGCCGCAGTCGCCGCTCGATTTCTACGGTGTGGCGAGCGAGGAACTCGACTGGCAACTGCGCGAGCCGGCGGTGTCGCTGCGTGCCACCGAGTATCCGGCGCGTGAGATCTGGGACGATGTGGCGCTGACGAGCTCGGAGCTCTATCGGTTGATCCTGCCGTTGTGCCTGGACGATGGCCTCGTCGGCATGCTCTATGTGGAATTCAACGACGCGCCGCGCGTCAGTCAGTTGCTGGAAAGCGCGGCGTTCCGGGTCGAATGCGAAGCGCTGGCGCAGATGCTGCTGGAGCGCTCGCAGGCCCACCTGCATGGTCATATCAGTTCGGTGGACGAGCTGACCGCGCAGCTGCAGGCCAGCCTGACCCGTGCCGAGGAATACCGCACGCTGCTGCAGAAATTGCATGGCGTGACGCTGAAGCTGACCGAGGCACGCGATCTTGACGAGTGCTACCGGCTGGCCGTCACCCTGGGCATTTCCGAGCTCGAGTTCGATCGCATGGCGGTGTTCGAAGCCGAGCTCAGCCAAAATGCGATGCGCGGCACCTACGGCACCGACAGCAACGGCCAGGTGACCGACGAGCATTGGTTCCAGAGCTCGTTGCCGCTGCATCCCATGGTCAAGGAGGCGCTGAAAAAGCCCGATACGGTGATCGTCAACGAGGATGCCGCGCTCTATTACGACAAGGTCGTGGTCGGCCGTGGCTGGAATGCGCTGGCCGGACTGTGGGTGGATCACCGCTTCATCGGCTGGATTGCCTGCGACAATTTCCTGCACCGGCGGCCGTTGCAGCCGTACCAGCGCGAGGTGCTCAAGCTGTTCGCGTCCATCCTGGCGCAGCTGATCCGGGTGAAGCGCGCCGAGCAGGAAACGCGCGAACTCAACGCCCAGCTGTCGGCCCAGGCGCAGGAGCTGGCGCTGGCGCGCGACGCCGCCGAGGCTGCCAACCAGGCCAAGAGCGAGTTCATTGCCACCATCAGCCATGAAATCCGCACGCCGCTGAATGGCATCCTGGGTTTTCTGCAGCTCTTGACGCAGACCCACCTGACCGATGAGCAGCGCGAGTACGTCGCCACCATCGGCCACTCGGGCGAGACGCTGCTCACGCTGATCAATGATCTGCTCGATTTTTCCAAGATCGAGGCCGGCAAGCTGGAATTGACGCGTGAACCGTTCGATCTGCGTGTGGTCGCGGCACAAGCCTGTTCCATCCTCGCCGCGCGCGTGGCCGAGAAGGAGCTGACGCTGACGCTCGATATCGCCGACGACTTGCCAGCTGGCTATTTCGGCGATGCAGCGCGCCTCAAGCAGGTGCTGGTCAATCTGATCGGCAACGCACTCAAGTTCACCGAAGCGGGGCGCGTGACGGTGCGGCTCGATCACGATGCCGGCGCGCCGCGCATCGCGATCATCGATACCGGCATCGGCATCGCCGCGGGCAAGATCGATCAGCTGTTCAGCCGCTTCTACCAGGCCGATTCGGGCTCGACCCGCCGCTATGGCGGCACCGGGCTGGGGCTGGCAATCTGCAAGCTCTTGGTCGAGCTGATGGGGGGCGAAATCGGCGTGCAGTCACAGGAAGGGCAGGGCTCGCGCTTCTGGTTCAAGCTGCCGGCCGAACCCGCCAATCCTGGGCCAGAATGGCAGCTGCAGTGGGAGCCGTTGCCGCATCAGCTGGCCTTTCTCGCCGGGCGACGCGTTGCCTGGCACGGTGAGCTGCCATGGCGCGGCGAGATCGAACGCTATCTGGAGCGCGCCGGTGCGATCTGGTGCCAGCCGGCCGAGGCCGAGGTGCTGCTGTGCGACGAGGTGCGCGCACAAGGCGAGATACCCTGCGTGGTGTTTGCCTGGCATCCACCACGCGACGACGGCGCGCTGACCCGGTATCTGATCAAGCCGCCGCTGGGCAAGATGGCGCTGGCACGCGCACTGCATACGCTGCTGGTCGGTGCGCGCGAGGATGCGAGCGAGTCGGTGCCCGAACGCGTGCGCGGCCGCCATCGTATCCTGTTGGCCGAGGACAGCGCGGTGAACCAGCGGGTGGTGGTGCGTTACCTGCAGCAGTTCGGCTACGACATCGTCACTGCGGAAAATGGCTTGCAGGCCGTCGAGCTTGCCGACGCGCAGCCGTTCGATCTGGTGCTGATGGACTGGCAAATGCCGGTGATGGACGGGCTGGAGGCGACGCGAAGACTGCGTGCGCACCCCGAGACGCGCATGCTGCCCATCATCGCGCTGACCGCCAATGCGCAGGCCGAGGGCGAGGCGCTGTGCCGCGATGCTGGCATGGACGCCTACCTCGCCAAGCCGCTGGATCTTGCCCGGCTGCGTGGCATGATCGAGCAGCTGCTCGACGTCGGCGCGGCTGTGCCAGCCTTGCGTATTGCCTAGACGGTTGAGGTAAGCTTACGGCGGCTCGTTATACTGGTTCCAGCCCTGCCGAATCAGGCGGTGACGAGGAGGAACCATGAACACGCTGCAACGGCTCGGTTACGCCGAGCACGACCGTATCCTGATCCTGCATGCTGACGATATCGGCATGTGCGAGGCGACCGTATCAGCCTGGCGCGGCTTGCTCGATGAAGGCCTGCTGACCTCCGCCTCGGCGATGGCGCCCTGTCCATGGTTTCCGGCCGCAGCAGAGCTGGCACGCGAGCGTGGCCCGGCCGCGGACCTGGGACTGCATCTGACGCTCAATTGCGAGTGGAACGTCTATCGCTGGGGGCCCGTCACCGGGCCGGGTCACGGGTTGACCGACGACAGCGGCTATTTTCATCCCAGGGCCATTCATACGCATGCCGCCCTCGACCTGATGGCGGCAAGGCGCGAACTGGCTGCACAGGTCGATCGGGCGCTGCAGCTCGGCATCGTGCTATCCCACCTCGATAGCCACATGCTGACGCTGTTCCATCCCGGCCTTGCCACCATCTATCTCGATCTGTGCCGTGAACACCGGCTGCCGCCGCTGTTGCCGCGTACCGCTGCCGAGGTATCGCGGCTGGCTGTGGTGTCGGACGAATGGGGTGAGGCGGTGGCGCAGCAGGCGCTGGCGGCCGAGGGGGCGGGCGACGCCATGCTGCTCGATAGCTGGGAGGTGATGCCGTTCAACGCCCATACCGAGCCCGAGGCACGCCTGGCGTGGGTCTGCGACTGGCTGGATACGCGTGGGCCGGGCGTGCATTGTCTGGTCGGCCACCCGGCTAACGATACGCCGGAGTTGCGGGCCATTGCGCACAAGGACTGGCCAACCCGGGTGGCTGATCGGCAGCTACTGGGTAGCGATGCCTTGCGCCAGGCCATTGGGGCGCGCGGTTTCAAACTGAGTGGCCTGCACGCCTTGCGCGAGGCGCTGGGCTGATGCTCAGCTTTTTTGCATGTCCTTGCTGAACACCTGATCGTTGACGAAACGGATGGTCAACGTGGTGTCGCCGCTTTGCCAGATGGCACGCTCGCCCGAGAAGCCGAGCATGCTGGCGCCATCGGTCTGGTCGGGTTCACCCAGAAGCTCGATCACCGCGCTGCGCGGCATGCCGGATTCGATCTTGGCGTATTGCTCGGGAGTGAGGCGGCTACAGGCGATGAGCAGGAACAGGCTGGCGAAGAGCACGGCAAAGCGCATGGCGATATTGCTGGGTTGGAGACGACAGTGCTTACGATAACCCAGCCAAGCGGCGGCGGCGAGAGGCCACCGCTTGTCGTGGACCGGTGAGGCCGCTGGCCTGCTCAATTGTCGTCGAGTTCGGGCGGCGCTTCGGCTTCGGGTTGCGACGCATCCCACGGCATAGGCACTTCGCGACCGTTGAGCACGAAGCGGCCTGCAGCGAGCGAGGCGCGTGCCGACAGCGTTTCGCCGTCGATGCGGATCAGGTTCTGGCTGGCCATGCGTTGCAACTGACCTTCGACGAACTGGTTGACCAGGAAATCGAGATCGGCCTCGGCGATCTGGCTGTCCGCCCCGCCGAACATCACCCGCGCCTGCCAGCTCGCCACCGTCTCCACCACCTTGCGCGGCATGCTGAAATCGGCGTCGGCGTTGAGCTTCTTCACGAATAGCGCCGGCTGTTCCAGATCGCTGCGCTTGAAGCCCTTGAGGTTGACGTGGCCGGCGAAGCGGATGTCGCCATCGGGCACGCGCACGTGCAGCGATTTCACCGCCAGCGTCGGATCGTGCTCCAGCAGCGGCAAGCCTTCCTCGCGCGCGAGCTTGAGCAGCGCCTCGGTCAGCTGTTCGCGATCGGTGCTTTGCTGTTGCAGGCGAGTGAGCTCACGACCGAGTTTGGCGAGCGTGGGCGCGTGCAGATGCTTCGCTTCGGTCTGCAGCGTGGCGGGGCCGTACTGCTGGCCGTTGATGGTGAGCTTGGCCAGTTGCATGTCGGCGCTGCCGTCGACGAAATCACCGGTCTCGTTCAAGCGGCTGGTGTAGCCGAGGTTTTCCATCCTGAGCTTGAGCGGATGGCCTTCCAGCAGCTCCAGCGCCAAGGCGCGTACGCTGGCGCTGGTGGTGCCCAGCATCAGCGTGCTCTTGCCACGTACTTGATCGAGCTTGAGGCTGAGCCCTTCCAGCGCAAAGCTGCCCTTGTCGCGCACGGTGCCGGTAAGGCCGGGCACGCTGGCGTCGAGCTTCACCTTGTCGAAATTGCCGTCGTAGTCGATGCGCGCGGCCAGCCCCTGCCATTTCACCTTCACGCCGGCCAGCGTTTCCTCGTACTCGAAGGCCGGAATGTTGACCGACATCTTGCTGTCGTCACCAAAGCTGATACGGTTTTCGACGCTGATCGGTTTTTGTTCGCCAAACAGCTTGGCGAGAAATTTCCGCGTCTCGGGCGAGAAGGCGAAGTCAGTGGTGACCACGGCCTTGTAGGGCATCGGGTTGCCCGACAGCAACAGCGGCAGCGGGCCGTGCCGCACATGCTGCGTGTAGCGCACTTCGAATTGCGGCAACGGCTCGCCTTCGCGTTCGAGCACGAAACGGTAAAGTTGAGGATTGAGCTTGAGCGTGGCGGTCTCGGTCGACGAGAACCAGCCACGGCGGTAGCTGCGATCGCTGATCACGAAGTAAGGCAGGCTGGCCAGCCATTGATGCTGCTTGGCGAGCGTCTGCTCGACCGCGCGGCCAGACCACCAGGCGCCGCCCATGTAGGCGGCGGACAGACCCACGGCCGCCGCGGCGGCCACGATCAGCACTTTGCGTTTCAAGCGAATTTCCTCTTGCTGGAGCGGGGGGCGATCAGATGCGGCGTGCCAGTTCCTCGGCCTTGCCGAGGTAACTGGCCGGCGTCATGGCCTTCAGTCTTTCCTTCTCGGCGGCCGGGATCTCGAGGCCGTCGATGAACACGGCGAGCGTTTCGCGCGTCATGCCGCGCTGGCCACGGGTGAGCGCCTTCAATTGCTCGTACGGGTTGGGCACGCCGTAGCGGCGCATCACCGTCTGGATCGGCTCGGCCAGCACTTCCCAATTGGCGTTCAGGTCTTCCAGCATCGCCTGGCGGTTCACTTCGAGCTTGCCCAGGCCCTTGGCGAGCGAGGCGTAGCCCAAGAGCGCGTAGCCGATGCCGACACCCATATTGCGCAGCACGGTCGAGTCGGTGAGATCGCGCTGCCAGCGGCTGATCGGCAGCTTCTGCGACAGGTGGGTCAACATGGCGTTGGCCAGGCCCAGATTGCCTTCGGAATTCTCGAAGTCGATCGGGTTGACCTTGTGCGGCATGGTCGAGCTACCGACTTCGTTCTTGTTGACACGCTGCTTGAAGAAACCCAGCGAGATATAGCCCCACACGTCGCGATCGAGGTCGATCAGGATGGTATTGACGCGCGCGATGGTGTCGTAGAGCTCGCTCATGTAGTCGTGCGGCTCGATCTGGATGGTGTAGGGATTGAAGCTGATGCCCAGCCCCTCGACAAAGCGGTGGCAGAAGCTTTCCCAGTCGAATTCCGGGTAGGCGGAGAGATGGGCGTTGTAGTTGCCGACCGCGCCGTTGATCTTGCCCAACAGTTCGATCTTCTCCAGTCGCGCCAGCTGGCGCTCAAGCCGGAATGCAACATTGGCGATTTCCTTGCCCATGGTGGTGGGCGTGGCGGGCTGACCGTGGGTGCGGCTCATCATCGGCGCGTCGGCGAGCTCGTGCGCGAGCTCCTTGAGCTTGCCGGTGATCTCGCGGATGCGCGGCAGCAGCACGGTGTCGCGCGCGCCCTTGAGCATCAGCGCATGGCTGAGGTTGTTGATGTCCTCGGACGTGCAGGCGAAGTGGATGAACTCGCTGGCGGTGGACACTTCGGCGTTGCCCGACAGACGTTCCTTCAGCCAGTACTCGACCGCCTTCACGTCATGGTTGGTGGTGCGTTCGATGGTCTTCACTTCGACCGCGTGCTCGGGGGAGAACTGGGCGACGGCGAGATCGAGTTCGGTAATGGTCGCGGCGGAGAACGGGTGGATCTCGGCGATCGCGGGCTCGGCGGCCAGCGCCTTCAGCCACGCCACCTCGACAGCGACACGGCTCTTGATCAGCGCGTATTCGCTGAAGTGGGGGCGCAGGTCGGCCAGTTGCTTCTCGTAACGGCCGTCCAGCGGCGACAGCGCGGTCAATGCAGTCAGTTCCATCGGGTACCACTTAAACAGTTGAATCAAACCCGAAATTCTAACACAGCGCCGTGCCGTCTCCGCGCGAGCTTGCCGGCGGGCGATTTTTAGCCGCCTCGTCATATTGCGTTGCAGCAGTCTGCCTGGATTGGACACTTGTCGCATATCGTGCGCCGCAACACGGATTCAGGATGACAAGGCGAGGATAGTGTTGAAGAATGACCTTATAAGCTTACAAAAAGCATTACTACCTATAAATCCAAAGACGATTGATGGAGGAAGTTTGTTGATGAGCAAGATCACCCATTTGTCCCCCGAGTGGCAGTCCTGGATCCTGGAAAATCTGGGCCGTGGCTGCACCCCGCAATCGCTGGTCGAAGTCATGGTCGGCAAGAGTTTCGACCCCATGTTTGCCAACGCCATCGTGTTCCATTTCGTCTCGGCCAGCGGCCAGGGGCAGGGCGCGACGGCGGTAACGCTGCCGGGCGCGGAAAGCGGTCAGCAGCGGGCGATCAAGTCCGGCTATGCCTACGAGACGCCGCGCATCCCGATGCAGGGCAGCGTGATCAAGACCGCTGATCGCGACGTGAAGGTCGTGATGCGCGTCGAGAAGCCCGTGGTGCTGGTGTTCGACAACCTGCTCTCGCCCGAGGAGTGTGACGAGATGGTGCGGCTGTCGGAAAAGAAGCTCAAGCGCTCGGCCATCGTCGATCCGACCACCGGACGCGACGAGATCATCGATGATCGCACCAGTTTCGGCACCTTTTTCCACGTGCGTGAGAGCGAGTTCGTCGCGATGCTGGACGAGCGCCTGTCGCAGCTGATGCAGTGGCCGGTGGAGAAGGGCGAGGGCATCCAGATTCTCAACTACCAGGTCGGCGGCGAGTACAAGCCGCATTACGACTATTTCCCGCCGCAGGATCAGGGCAGCCACGTGCATCTGAAGAATGGCGGCCAGCGCGTATCCACGCTGATCATGTACCTGAACGATGTCGAGGACGGCGGCGAGACCATCTTCCCGGAGCTCGGCCTGTCGGTGACACCGCGCAAGGGCTCGGCCGTGTACTTCGAGTACTGCAACAGCACGAGCCAGGTCGATCCGCTGACGCTGCACGGCGGCGCGCCGGTCCGCAAGGGCGAGAAATGGATCGCCACCAAGTGGATGCGCGAGCAGAACTTCAGCTAAGCCGCACAACTAAGTAGCGCAACGAACCCGGCCGAGGCCGGGTTTTTTTGTTTGCGCAGCCTAAGCTTCAGTATGCCCGGCCGCGGGCCCGCACCCGACCCAGGCTGCCTGGCATCACCGCCAGGATGAGGGCGCCAGACAGCGCGAACAGCAACACGAGCAGATAGAGGCCAAGTTGCAGCGTATAGGGCTCGCGATAGCTCCAGTCCCGGGCGACGCCGAGCATGGCCGCGAACAGCCAGCTGCTGCAAGACAGGGCGCCCAGCGTGCCGACGATCAGGCGCTCCTGCAGTGGCAGCTCGCAGAACGAGAGCCGCACCGTGAGGAGGGGAAACACGATGCGGTGCAACAGGGCGCCATTCAACGTCAGGATCAGCACCACGGTGAGCTTGGCCCAGAGCTTGGGATTGGCGAGATAGTGGCTGCCATCCTTGGCGTAACCGAGCACGATCATCATCAGACCGGTGCCCCACAGCAAGACCAGCAGGCGTGTCACCATGAGCTGCGTGTGTTCCAGATAACGCCGCCGCGTGCTGTCGAGTACCTGGCCGCGCCAGCCCCAAAGCCGATAGTCCGCCTTGAGCACCGCTACGAGCGCAAAGCACACGGCGATCAGGTGTGCGTAGAGCACCCCGAGCTTGATCGTTTCCATTGTCCCCATCCTCAGTTTGTCGCAGTGGGCCTGTGCCGACCCTGAGTCCGATCATAGTGAGGGCTTACAAGTGCGGCGAGGCCGTCCGGCGAGGGATTGCTGCCGTTCTGCCTGTTGGGGCTGATGGATGCCCGTTAAGCGGTAGGCTGGTGCGCGGTGTGCTGCACAACGGCGACCCGGAGCGTGGCGGCTGGCCCGGCCATCAGGAGGCCGGTCCGCTGTTATCGTTAATCTCCACGCCATGACCGTTGTCGCACGGCGGGGGTGATGCTGTCGGCGCAGCCATGTGCTTGTCCTGGATGAGGCCAGGCGACGCAGCTTGCCAGCCGGTCGAGCGCGCGATCGGGCGTTCCGGCGCGGCGCAGAGCCTCGGCCCGGAGACTGAGCAAGCGCGCCGGGCGCAATCGGGGGCCCGAGCCGACCGGCCGCGGCAGCCCGGGTCAGAACAGTGCCGTCTGCTCTCCCGTGCCCTGAGTCACCACCGCATCGACCGCGCCGTCGGCGAAGCGCAGGCGCAAGGGGTCGCCGCCGTGCAGGGCCGCGGCACTGGTGACCACCTGATCCTGGCGCTCGATGAGCGCGTAGCCGCGCGACAACACTGCCTCCGGATTGAGGGCGTCCAATCTCACGCGCAACTGCGCCAGCCGTGCCGTGCGGCGCTCGTTGGCATGCGCCAATGCGGTGGGCAATCGACCTTGTAGCGCGGCCAGTCGTGCCCACAGCGCAGGCAGGTCGGGGCGGGCGTAGGCCAGTCGCAATCGGGCCCGGTCCAGTTGTTCGTCGACCCGAGCCAGCCGGCGCTGGCGCAGCTGCTCCAGGCGCTGCGCCAGCGCGCCCAGCCGGGAGCCCTGCAAGGCCAGTCGCTCGCCCGGATGGCGCAGCCGGCGTGCCAACTGATCGAGCTTTTGCATGCGCTGCTGCAGCGCGCGTTCCTGATTGCGAGCCAGCTGGCGGCCGAGTGCCTCGATCCGTGCCCGCCATTCGGCCCGGTTGGGGCTGGCCAGTTCAGCGGCGGCGGTCGGGGTTGCGGCGCGGACGTCGGCGACGAAATCGGCGATGGTGAAGTCGGTTTCGTGGCCGACCCCGCTCACCACCGGCATTGCGCAGTCGGCGATGGCGCGCGCGACGATTTCCTCGTTGAACGACCACAGATCTTCCAGGCTGCCGCCACCGCGGCAGACGATGAGCGTATCGACTTCATTGCGCGCGCTGGCGCTGCGGATCGCTGCAGCGATCTCGGTCGCCGCCGCGGCGCCTTGCACGGCGGTCGGGTACAGAATGACCGGCAGGCCGGGCATGCGCCGGGCCAGCGCAGTCAGCACATCGCGCAGCGCGGCCGCGCGCGGCGAGGTCACAATGCCGATGGCGCGTGGAAACGCCGGCAGCACACGTTTTCTCGCCGCGTCGAACAGGCCTGCGCCCGCAAGCTTTTTCTTGAGCGCTTCGAATGCCTCGAACAGCGTGCCAAGGCCCGCCGGCCTCATCGCCTCGACGGTGAGCTGGAAGTCGCCGCGCGCCTCGTAGAGGGTGACGACGACGCGCGCCTCGACCTGCATGCCTTCGCGCGGCTCGAAATCGAGCAGGGCGGCACGGTTGCGGAACATCACGCAGCGCACCTGTGCGGCGGTGTCCTTGAGACTGAAATAGCAGTGGCCCGAGCCGTACCGTTTGAAGTTTGATACCTCGCCGGCCACCCACATCACCGGAAAGCTGCCTTCAAGAAGATCGCGTACGCGACGATTCAGTTCTGTGATACTTACTGCGGCGTGTGAAACGCTTGACAATTCGGTGAACACGGCAATCTGGCCCTGGTTAATCCACAAAATCCAGCAGCAGCGGGCGCTTGCGCCCGAATCTAGAAATGTAGTTGATGTAGTCTGTGTAAGTTATTGATTTATAAAGAAAGTCTTTGATGCGTAAAATCGTGGCAATTTGTTACGCCACCAGCAAACATGCGCTCTGGACCCGGTTGGTCGCAGCTTGCTCACAAAGTTATCCACAGAAGATGTGGGTAATTGCGCAAAGTGGCGCCGGGACTGGCTCGGGCGATGAACGGTCGAAAATTCGCGACCTATGTTGCACTGCACACTACAAGTCTATGACAGCGTTCTGGACGGCTTTCCTTTCAGCTGCTACGGGTTCCAACTGCCCGATGGCGGATTTGGCCACCGGGCCGGGCCTTCCCGGCAACAGGCAATCGGGCTACAGTTACGCGGCCCCTGCATCCACGGCCGGGGCGACCGTATCCCAACGTTTACAGCAAGGAATTCCAAGCAATGCTCTCGATCATCGAGGCCGCCGGCTGGCCGATCTGGTTGATTATCGCCGCTTCCGTCGCGACCGTGACCATCATCTTCGAGCGCTTGCTCAGCCTGCGTCGCTCGCTCGTGCTGCCCGAAGGCCTGCTTGCCCACACCGTGAAGGACTACCGCGCTCATGGCGTGACGCCCGATTCGCTGTCCAAACTCGCAGCCAGCTCACCGCTGGGCCGCGTGCTGGCTGCCGGCCTCAAGAACGTGAAGAGCAGCCGCGACATCATGAAGGAATCGATCGAGGAGGTCGGCAATGCGGTGGCGCACGATCTGGAGCGCTACATCCCGACGTTGGGCACGCTCGCCACGGTGACGCCGCTCTTGGGCCTCTTTGGCACCGTGATCGGCATGATCGAAATTTTCGGCGCGCAGGCGCCGACTGGCGGCTCCAACCCCGCCGCGCTGGCACACGGCATCTCGGTTGCGCTTTACAACACCGCGTTCGGCATCATCGTCGCCGTGCCCTGCCTGATGTTCTACCGCTATTTCCGCTCGCGCGTCGACGGCTTCCTGGTCGAGATGGAGCAGCAGGCGATCAAGCTGGTCGAAGTCGTGCACGGCCAGCGCCAGTAAGGAGCGCGGCATGAATTTTCGCCAACGTCGCCGACGCGAAGAACCCGAGATCAACTTCATTCCGCTGATCGACGTGCTGCTGGTCATCCTGATCTTTTTGATGGCCACCACCACGTATTCGCGCTTTGCCGAACTCAAGATCAACCTGCCGTCGGCCGACGCCGAGAAGGTTGCCGAGCAGCCGCAAGCGATCAATATCGCGGTGTCCGCTACCGGCCAATACAGCGTGAACAACGAAGTCGTCGCCTTCGATACGCCGGAAAACTTTGCCGCCCAGTTGCGTCAGGTTGCGGGCGATCAGGCCGATCCGCTGATCATCATCAATGCCGATGCGCAGGCCACGCACCAGAGCGTGGTCAACCTGATGGAGGCCGCGCGGCTGGCGGGCTACGCCAAGCTGACCTTCGCCACCCAGACGCAGGACAAGTAAGGGCGGCGGTCACGCAAAGGCGTGCACGCGGGATCAAAACGGGGCCGCGGCCCCGTTTTTTGCGATACTGCGCGCCATGAGCCTCATCGATCGCCTGTGGTATCGCCCCCATCATCCGCTGTCGCTGCTACTGCGCCCTCTGTCCTGGCTGTTCGGCGCAATCGGCGCCGTACGCCGCGGCCTGTACCGGCGGGGCTGGCTGCACCGCGAGCGGCTGCCGGTCCCCGTGGTGGTCGTTGGCAACCTGACTGCGGGCGGCACCGGCAAGACCCCCCTGACGGCGTATCTCGCGCATGCGCTGCTGGCGGCGGGCCACCGCCCCGGCATCGTCTCGCGCGGCTACGGCGGCGAGGTCAAGGTGCCGAGCCTTGTTGCCGCAAACGCCGATCCGGCCGTGGTCGGTGACGAGCCGCTGTTGCTGGCGCGCGCCACCGGGGTGCCGGTCTGCGTCAGCCGGCGCCGCGCGCAGGCCGGGCGGGCGCTGCTCTGCGCGCACCCCGAGGTCGACGTGATCCTGTGCGACGACGGCCTGCAGCACTATGCGCTGGCGCGCGATCTTGAACTGGTGGTGATCGACGGCGCCCGCGGCCTGGGCAATGGCGCGCTGCTGCCGGCCGG
The DNA here is from genome assembly GCF_024437655.1 of Chitinolyticbacter albus. Lineage (GTDB taxonomy): Bacteria > Pseudomonadota > Gammaproteobacteria > Burkholderiales > Chitinibacteraceae > Chitinolyticbacter > Chitinolyticbacter albus. The sequence continues at coordinate 238,252 of NZ_JANBVF010000001.1, read as the reverse complement.
GCCCTTGCGCGAACCGGCGCGACGCCTCGCACGGTGCGACGCGCTGGTGGTCAACGGCGGGCCGACCGTAGCGAGCTTGCCGGATATCCCCCGCTTTACCATGCAACTGCGCCCCGCCCTGTACTACCGCCTGGATGATGCGGCCCTGACGCGTAGCGCGAGCGACTTCGCAGGTGAGGCGGTGACGGCGATGTGCGGCATCGGCAATCCGGCGCGGTTCTTTGCGACGCTCACTGCGCTGGGCCTCGCGTTCACGCCGCTGGCCTTGCCCGATCACCACCGTTTCGTGCCGTCCGACCTGCCAGCCGGCACGCTCATCGTCACCGAGAAGGATGCAGTCAAGCTCGCCGCGCTGCCCGATCTGGGCGCGTCCGGTGCTAGAATCTGGGTCCTTCCCGTCAGTGCCGAGCTGGAACCTGATCTTGCGGCCTGGCTGATGAAACGGATATCGGAGCTCGTCGATGGACGCGAAACTGCTTGAAATCCTGGTCTGCCCGATCTGCAAGGGCCCGCTGGTCTACGTGAAGACCGCGCAGGAACTGATCTGCAAGGGTGATCGCCTGGCCTTCCCGGTGCGTGATGGCATCCCGGTGATGCTGGAGGGCGAGGCGCGCGAGCTTGCCGCCACCGAAGACGTGCAGGGCTAAGCCATGAGCTACACCGTCCTGATCCCGGCGCGGCTGAAGTCGACCCGACTGCCGGACAAACCACTGGCCGATATCGGCGGCAAGCCCATGATCGTGCGGGTCGTCGAGCGGGCGTTGCAATCGAGTGCGCTCACGGTGTGTGTCGCGACCGACGATATACGTATCCAGGATGCGGTGACGCACGAAGGCTACGCTTCCATCCTGACCCATGCAGACCACCCCTCCGGCACCGATCGCCTGGCGGAAGCCGTGGATCTGCTGGCGCTGGCCGACGACGAGATCGTCGTCAACGTGCAAGGCGACGAGCCGCTGATCGATCCAGCGCTGATCGACGCGGTGGCACAGGTTCTCGCCGCCGATCCCGCGCTGCAGATGGCCACCGCGGCGCACGCCATCACCTCGGCGGAAGATTTCCACAATCCCAATGTGGTCAAGGTGGTGACCGACGCCGCCAGCCGAGCGCTCTATTTCAGCCGAGCCCCCATCCCGTGGGATCGGGACGGTTTCGCTGTGGCGGATCAGCCACGGCTGCCCAGCAGTGGTGCACTGCGACATATCGGGCTCTACGCCTATCGCGCGGGCTTTTTGCGCACCTACCGGGACCTCGCGCCATCGCCGCTGGAAGGTGTCGAAGCCTTGGAGCAGCTGCGGGTGCTGTGGCATGGTTACGCCATTGGTGTCCATATTGCACCGCACGCACCGGCCGCCGGCGTCGATACGCCCGAGGACCTCGCCCGCGTGCGGCAAGCCTTTCAAACGATTTCCAACAACTAGATCCAGGGACTACACGATGCGATTGATACTGCTGGGCGCGCCAGGCGCGGGCAAAGGCACGCAAGCCAACTTCATCAAGGAGAAGTTCAACATCCCGCAGATCTCCACCGGCGACATGCTGCGCGCCGCCGTGAAGGCCGGCACGCCGCTGGGCCTGGAAGCCAAGGCCATCATGGACGCGGGCGGTCTGGTGCGCGACGACATCATTATCGGTTTGGTCAAGGAACGCATTGCCGAGGCCGATTGCGCCCAAGGTTTCCTGTTCGACGGTTTCCCGCGCACCATTCCGCAGGCCGAGGCAATGATCGCCGCCGGCGTCGACATCGATTACGTGGTCGAGATCGACGTGCCTGATGCCGCCATCGTCGAGCGCATGGCCGGCCGCCGCGTGCACGTGGCCTCGGGCCGCACCTACCATGTGAAGTTCAACCCGCCCAAGGTCGAAGGCCGTGACGACGTCACTGGCGAAGAGCTGATCCAGCGTGCCGACGACGAAGAGGCTACCGTGGCCAAGCGTCTTGCGGTGTATCACGAGCAGACCGAGGTGCTAGTCGGTTTCTACGGCAAGCTTGCCGCCTCCGGGGAAGCCCGTGCGCCGCGCTATGTGAAGGTGAATGGCGTGGGCGACGTGGAACAGATCCGCGACGAGATCTTCGCCGCACTGGCCTGAGTTGTTGCGCAGTACTTGGCAGCAGCTTTACTGCGGCCGTGATGTCGTCAAAATGGCGTCATCCGGCCGGGAAAACCGAACCTGTGGGTTCGGTTTTTTCTTGGTCGCTAACGTGAGGAAAACCATGTCGCTCGACGCACCGACCCAGCCGCTGCAACCCTTGCCCACGCCCGTTCCCGCCGTCGCACCCGCAGTAGTGGATCCTGGCCCGCCCGAGCCTGCGGGCTTCTGGACGCGCTTCGCCGCGCTGGTCATCGACGGTATGGTGCTGGGGATGGCGAGCTGGGTGGTGTTCATCGTCGTGACCATTGCCATGGGTATTTCCGCTGCGGCGCTGGGCGATGCGATCGATGGTGCTTCGGCGGCCATCGGCTTCATGCTTGTCGGCTGGTTGCTGATCTTCGCCATGAGCTGGGTCTATTTCTCCTTCCAGGAGTCGAGCAGTGCCCAGGCCTCGCTCGGCAAGCGGGCGGTCGGGCTTTACGTGGCCGATGGCGCCGGCGCGCGCATCGGCCTGGGCCGCGCCACCGGGCGCTGGTTTGCTCATGCGCTGTCCAACGTCACGCTCTGCATCGGCTATCTGATCCAGCCGTTCACCCCACGCCGGCAGGCACTGCACGATCTGGTGTCGGGCACCGTGGTGATGCGTAAGCCCGGCAGCAACAACGTAGTCACCATTATCGTGCTGGCGGTCTGCCTGCCGCTGGTGGGAATCGCGGTGATCGGCATCCTCGCCGCGATTGCCATTCCGCAGTATGCCGAGTATGTGAAGCGGGCCGAGGTAAAGGGGCTGGAGGCCGAGAGCAGGCAGCTGCTTACGCTGCTGGTCGCAAAGTCGGCGAGCAGCGGTGAGATGATCGCGACGCTCGACGAGCTGGATCGCGGCTTTACACCAGCGCCGAGCACGCAGATCGAATTCAACGATTATGTCGTGATCATCACCTCGACCAAACCCAGGCTGGATGGCTATAGCGTGGTGCTCTCGCCGGTGTTGGCCGAAGATGGTTCCGTGCGCTGGCATTGCCAGACCACGCCGCTGGAAAAATTCGATCCGGCGTGGTGCCGCCAGTTGCGTGAGGCGATCAACGCCTGAGCGCCGGGTTCAATCAACTGATACTGGCCGCGGGGCGTGAACGCAGCGACAATACGCGCTTTGCCGCCTCCTGCGCCTGCCATGCCCACCCAGCTTTCCGTCAATCTCAACAAGATCGCGCTGATCCGCAATTCGCGTGGCCGCGACTACCCCAGCATCATCCACTTCGCGGAACTGGCGCTGGGCGCCGGAGCGCATGGCGTGACCATCCACCCGCGGCCGGACCAGCGCCACGCGCGTTATAGCGACGTGGCTGCGCTGAAAGCGGTGGTCGAGCGCTTTGCTGGTACTGAGCTCAATATCGAAGGCTATCCGGACCGGCAGTTCCTCGATGTGGTGCTGGCGACCCGCCCACACCAATGCACGCTGGTGCCGGACGAGCCCGGTCAGCTCACGTCCGATCACGGCTGGAACGTCGTGCGCGACGCTGCGAGGCTCGCGCCCATCGTCGCCGAACTGAAGGCGGCTGGCATCCGTGTCAGCCTGTTTGTCGACGCCGACCTTGCCCAGATCGAAGCGGCACCGGCCACCGGCACGGACCGGGTCGAGCTCTATACCGAGGCTTATGCCCACGGCTACGCGCAGGGCGACTGGATGCGCGAGTGGCACAAGCACGCCGCCGCCGCCGCGCGGGCGCGCGAACTGGGCCTGGGCCTCAACGCCGGCCATGACCTCAACCTCGACAACCTCGCCAACTTCCTGCGCATACCCGGCATAGCGGAAGTCTCCATCGGCCACGCATTGACCGTGGAGGCGCTGCAGGTCGGTTTTGCAGCGGTGGTTGCGCGCTACGCTGCCCTGCTGAAGGCCATCGCCGAATAAAGCACCCAGCGTGGGTGTAGCCGACGCTTTACGGATCGCCCGCACGGCCCCACGGTCAGGCAGGCATAGACGGCGGCTGTCTTTGGCAGCAGGTCGCGTCGTCTTGCGTCATTCAAGGTAGTAGTGGCGGATCGGCTTGAGCTCGGCATTGATCTCATACACCAGGGGCAGGCCGTTGGGGATCTCGATGCCGACGATGTCGGTCTCGCTCACGTCGTCCAGATACTTGATCAGCGCCCGCAGAGAATTGTTGTGCGCGCTAATCACCACGCGGCGGCCGGCGCGGATGGCGGGGGCGATATCGCTGTGCCAGAACGGCAGGGCGCGGGCGACGGTATCCTTCAGGCATTCGGTAAGCGGGATTTCACTATGCGGAACGCCGGCATAGCGCGGATCGGCGAACGAGGTGCGCGGATCGTCCTTGCTCATGGCGGGCGGGCGGACATCGTAGCTGCGGCGCCATAGTTGTACCTGGTCGGCGCCATGCTTGGCGGCGGTCTCCGCCTTGTTGAGCCCGGCCAGCGCGCCATAGTGGCGCTCGTTCAAGCGCCAGGAGTTGATGACCGGGATCCACATCTGGTCCATCTCGTCGAGCGCGAGCCACAGTGTGCGGATCGCCCGCTTGAGCACCGAGGTGTAGGCAACGTCGAAGTGAAAACCGGCCTCGCGCAGCAGGTGACCGGCGCGACGCGCTTCGAGCATGCCCTGCTCGGTCAGGTCGATGTCGACCCAGCCGGTGAAGCGGTTTTCGAGGTTCCACGCCGATTGGCCGTGGCGGATCAGAACGAGCTGGTACATGGCGGGCCTCCTTGTGCTGACTACCAAGGTAGAACAGCTTGGCCCGCCCTGGACGGGTTTGCGATCGGCAGGGTGCCTGATGCAGTAGCAGGATGTTCCCGCTGCGGCCAGGCGCTTACTGCGCCGCCAGTACCTTCTGCTTGTCGGCCATTTTCTGGCGGATCAGCGGCAGCAGCGCCAGCGCGGCTTTTTCGCCTTCCAGGATGGCGATATTGCGCTGATCGAAATCGGTGGGACCGATCTTGCCCACGCGCGGCCGGATCACCACCTCGGCGCGCGCCAGTTCCTGCTCACCCAGCTTCTGGCCCATGATCATGATGGCCTGGTTGACGATGCCCAGCATGTTGGACGGCGCCGTGCCGGTGGCCTTGGACGAGATGTCGACTGCGATGACGAAATCGGCGCCGAGCTGGCGCGCCGCGTCCACCGGTACCGGGCTGACCACACCACCGTCCACATAACGCTTGCCGTTGATCAGCACCGGCTCGAACACGCCGGGAATGCTGGACGAGGCGCGTACCGCCATACCGGCGTTGCCCTTGACGAACACGGTGCGCCGGCCGGTTTCCAGCTCGGTGGTGACAGCGGCAAAGGGCTTGGCGAACTTCTCCATCGGCTTTTGCTTCACCAGCTCGTTCACGTAGTCCTGCAGCTTCTGGCCCTTGACGAGGCCGCCGGAGAGCAGGCTCACATCACGGATCTTGCTCTCGTCCAAGCTGAACGATTGCTCCTGCAGCTGAAACGCATCGAAGCCCGAGGCGTAGAGCGCGCCGACCACGCTGCCCGCGCTGGTGCCGGACACCACGACAGGCTTGATGCCGTTGGCCTCCAGCATCTTGATCACGCCGATATGGGCAAAGCCCTTGGCCGCGCCGCCACCGAGCGCAATGCCGACCTTCAGTTGGGGCAGCGGCTTGGGTAGCGGCGCGGGCGTCGGCTGAGTGGCCGATTGAGTCTCGCTCGGCGTGGTGGTGCAGGCGGCGAGCAAGCCGGTGAGCAGCAGGGCGGCAAGGGCGGAGCGTCGGTTCATGCGGGGTCCAGGCTGAGGGCGTGGGCGCCGGCTTCATCGCAGCGCCACTTGATATCGAATTCGTAAAGCCGCACGCCGTAGACCCGTGTCGGATCATCGGCATAGGCGGGGCGCGGGTCTTGTGCCAGCACTTCGGTGATCAATGCCCGCAGCGGTTCGGCGCGAGCGCCAAGCGCGGCAAGCTGCGTATCGATCTTGGGAGAGAACCGAACCAGCAACGTGGCGGGCGTGCCATCGACGAAGCCGCCGCATGCAGAGGGTACGCTCTCGGCAAAGGGGATGTAGGGCTTGATGTCGACGATGGGTGTGCCGTCGACCAGATCGACGCCGGCCAGCGTCAGTGTCACGCCACTACGGGTGTCGACGTCGATGAGTTCGACCAGCGACAGCCCGAGACTGTTGGGACGAAAAGGGCTGCGGCTGGCGAACACACCGACGCGCGTATTGCCGCCCAGGCGTGGCGGGCGCACCGTGGGCTGCCATTGGCCGCCCGTTTCGTGGAACACGAAGGTGAGCCAGAGGTGCGAAAAATCTTCCAGGCCGCGCACGGCTTCGGGCCTGTCGTAGGGCGGCAACAGCTTCAATACGCCGCGCGCATGCGGCGCCAAGCGCGGCTGGCGCGGGATGCCGAATTTGTCGGGAAAGGGCGTGGCGATATGGCCAAGTGGAGCGAGCGTGTGCACGGCGCGATTGTGCCTGCTCGCCCCGGTCTTGACCAAGGCATTCGTCACACTGCGTGACGCGGAGCCTAGCTCACTCGGAAACGCTGGATGGCATCACGCAGGTCGCCAGCAACTGCCTCGATATCGGCCGCGAGCTGGGCAGTTTCATGCACGGTAGCGCCGCCGTGCCACCAGCCCCAGCAAGCCCAACCCCATCAGCGCGTAGGTTTCCGGTTCGGGTACGGGAGCAACCGAGAGCGTGATGTCCCAGCCGTGCAGTGCGCTGCTGGCAAAGTCATCGCTGATCGCAGCGCGCGATAAGCTGGCCCAAGCCTCTCCGCGTAGCTGCAGTTGCAGGGTGGAATAGGGGGCCATGTTCGCAAGCTCGGTGAAGCTGGTTGCGCTTTCTACGCGTACACCGGGCGGCGTAGCTGGATTGACTGGATGTGTTGTTTGCAATGTTCGGCGCTCGATTGCGCCAAGATGCTCGCCATGCTGGTCGCTGAACTGCACATAACTCCAGGCCATGTCCGTGGCGACGGTGGCCGGATTGCCGGTGTGCAACGCGTTGCTGGCGGTATGGTCAAGCGCGGCATTGCTGAAGCGCAGCCCTGTCTTGGCCTGTGCGACAATGTCGCCGATGCCGCTTTCTCTGGCTTGAATGTAGATGAATAAGCCATCAGTTGGGTCGCGCCGGCTGGCGACAACGGCGGAGCCATCCCTGCTGCTGAAGCTCAGGGTATTGCCTCTGACCGAGGCGACGAGATTGCTCATCCAGTCTGCATCGGTATTTACTTGATACACGACATCCGCGCCTTCCAGCGTGACAAAGGCGGCTTGGCTGGGGGCTGCGGCGAACAGCAGCAGTGATAGCAACAACGGTTTCATTGGGCGGTCCTTTCGTTCGAGTGATGAGAATCGGAACTGCTATGGACCGGCGATGATATGGAATGGGCGTTGTTTGCTGTCAAATAAAGAAAGATATCTGTCGTGCTGGCGACGATGAATGGCGCAGCATTTTGCTGTGCTTGTGCCACAGCAAAAGAAAGCGGCTGGCACAGGCCAGCCGTTTTCCCAAGACGGTATCTCGTTACAGGTTGTGCACCCAGATCACCCCGATCAGGATCGGCGCCACCACCGCGCAGACGATGCGAAAGGCAGGCAGCACGGCAGTAGCACCTTCGGCGGCGAGCTCGTCCTTCACGCGCGGCCAGATCGCCCAGCCGACGAACAGCGCGGCCAGGAGGCCGCCGGCCGGCATCATCACGTTGGAGGCCACGTAGTCCATCAGGTCGAAAGCGTTCATGCCGAAGAACAGCGTGTCGGCCATCGGGCCGAACGACAGCGCCGCGGGAATGCCGATGATGAAGCTTGTGATCGCGACGGCGAAGGTCGCGGGCTGACGAGTCATGCCGAATTCATCAATCAGGAACGAGACGATGGGCTCCAGGATGGACACCGACGAGGTCAGCGCGGCAAACAGCAGCAAGAGGAAGAAGGCGACGGCAAAGAGCTGTCCCCCTGGCATTTGCGCAAAGATGGCGGGCATGGTGATGAAGGTAAGACCGGGGCCGGCGGCAGGGTCAACATGGAAGGCGAACACGGCCGGCAGCACCATCAGCCCGGCGAGCACGCAGGCGAGCGTGGCCAGTGTCGATACCCACAGCGTGGCGCCGACGAGTTTGGTTTCCTTCGATACATACGAGCCGTAGGCAATGATCATGCCGCCGCCGATGGAGAGTGAGAAGAACGCGAGGCCCAGCGCATCGACGATCATGGCCGGCGTCATCTTGGAGAAGTCCGGCGTAACAAAGTAGCGCACGCCCTCCCACGCACCCGGCAGCGTCAAGGCGCGCGCGATCAATAGCAGCATCAGTGCGAAGAGGGCCGGCATCAGCACCTTGCTCATGCGCTCTATGCCTTTTTCCACGCCGCCCAGCACCACGGCGACCGTGATGCCCAGGAACACGGCGGTGTAACCCAGCGCCTGAATGGGGCTTGCGATGAAGCTGGCAAAAGCGCTCGCCAGCAGCTTGGTGTCGGCCGTGAGCGCTTCGCCGGTGATCGAGCGGCCGATATACGCCACGGTCCAACCGCCAACGACACAGTAGTAGCAGAGGATGATGAACACGCACAGCACCGACAGCCGCCCGGCCCAGGGCCACAGGCCGCCCTTGAGATCACGGTAGGCGGTGGTCGCCGATTTCTTGGCGGTGCGACCGATTACCATCTCGGCGAGCAACAGGGCGATGCCGAGCGTGAATACGCAAACGAGATAGGCGATCAGGAAGGCGCCACCGCCGTTCTTGCCAGCGACATAGGGAAACTTCCAGATGGCACCGAGGCCAACGGCGGAGCCGGCAGCGGCAAGGATGAAGCCGAGCTTGGAGCCCCAGTTCGCGCGATTATTGTCGCTGGACATGGACAAAGACCTTGTGTTTCAAAGGGATAGATTTTCCGTGCTGCCATCTGCTTGGCAATTGGAGAAATTCCCAGTCCATCGCGGGCAGGACTTTGAGCCAGCGCAATGCGCAAAAAAAAGCCCTGCGCACGGCAGGGCCATCAGGAGACGGTGCTCTGGTCAGCATTCGTCTAATTCAAGTTTTAGTTCATCGCGCGCCGCCTAGCAGCGCACTCAGCTGGTCGTAGCGGCGGTACAGCGTTTTCTCGCGTTCGGCCCGAGAGGGCGCGGCGAGTTTGTCCTCCAGCGTCAGCCGGAACAGCGCGTCATAGAGCTGTAGATCGGTCACTTCGCGCAGCTGGCGATTGGTCGAGGCGAGAAAGCCGTCGAGCTGGTCGGCGTAGTAGAGCTTTTCCTTCTCGCGTGTCGCTTGCGCACCCTTGCGGCCGTAATCGAGGAAAAAGCGGGTGATCTTGTCCTTGCGGCTGGCGGACAGGCCGCGGCGCAACACCAGCGGGTCGTAGGAGAACTTGGGAGACTCCCACAGCACGCGCACCTGTTTGAAATCGCGCGGGTATTTCTCAGCGAGCTTGATCAGGTCGTCGCTATTGCTGGTGGCCACATCGACGCGGCTCTCGATCAGCGCGCGAAAGCGGTCCTCGCTGTTGCCGGTGGTCACGCTTCTGAAGAAGCGCTCGGGCAGCACGTTGTTACGGGCGAAGGCGTGATAGCCGGGGATCAGGCTGCCCGCGGTGGAGCCGGGGCTGCCGCTGGCGTAGCGCAGCTGGCCGCTGCGCTTCAAGAGTTCGTCCAGCGTGACGGGGCCATTTTGCCGCACCAGCAGCAGCGAGCGATATTCAGCGATGCGCCCGGTGAGTACCAGCCGGGCAAAGATGTCGCCGCTACCCGCTTCCACCGCCTGCAGCGCCAGCTGAGTGCTGCCGCGCAGCAGATCGATTTCGCCCGACTGTAGCCGCTGCAGCAGGTCCGCTTCGTCCTTGCTGGCCAATACCCGCACGGGTTCGCCCAACTGGAGCGCCAGATCCTGTGCGATCGGCTCCCAATCGACCCGGGTTTCGTCGACGCCGCGATTGGCGACGAGACCCAGCACCACGTCTGCCTGCGCGAAGGAGGCAATCAGGGCGAAGGCTAGGACAAGCACGGCACGCATGGCGCCTCCCAAGGCTGACGGAAAGCCGGCAGGGTAGTGGTCAAGCGTGACAACAGCATGACAAGCCGGCCTGCAACGCCTTGGGCGCCGCTAATACGTTCTGGCTGCGCGGCCCCTGGGCAGCGCTATTTGCACTGCGGTTTGTTGATGCTGACCTCGTTCAGCTTGGTATGCGTGTAGGCGGCGGGGATGACGGGGTCCGCTAGGGCGTTCATATTGACTCGCAGATTGGCCAGCGCAGCCAGATGGCCGTTTTCTCCGCTTTGGAACCGATCCTGCGCAGATCGGGTCGCGCCATACATGCCATTGCATAGCAGCGCCTTGCGGAAGATTTCCAGCACTGCCACCCGCGCCCGGAAAGTGGTCAGGCGCTCGCCCGCATTGGCTGGCGCGTGATTGATTTTTGCGTACTGCGTCGCGCACTGCTTGCCGAGTATCGGATACGCCTCGCCTATGCCCTCGCAGCTGGCGACTGTTGCCGGCGGCGCGGCGCTAGCCGTGTCCGGCGCAAGCCAGATCAGGGGAAGCAGGGCCAGGGCGGCGAGTAGGCCTGCGCTGGGCCGCAAGCACGATGGGGAGGACATGTTCATGGGATGCTCCTGAAGTGGGCTGTGGTTCGGGTTGGGATGAATCCAGCCTGGTGATATACAGAGCTGCTGTGCTGTGGCCGGCTTGGAGCGGCCAACAAAATCCCGTGGGCGACGTCGTGCTCAGGCCATACGACGGGTGCTGCCTGCGACCGCAGGAAGCCGGTTTTCCGCCTTACAGGGCGTTTCACGCTTATTGCCCGACATGCTGCGCGGGTTTTGTTGGCCGCTCTTACTCGAAGAACGATGGCTCAAGAGGGCTGTGAAAACGAGTGCGCGGTGTAACCCAGTGCAGGGGAGGCGTGCGATGCCGCGGATGCCGAGGCGAAAAAAGCCCACGGCGCACCGTGGGCTTCGGGGAGGGCTGTGCGCTTACTTCTGCAGCGGCAGGCCCATGGCTTCGGCGAACGGGCCGGCGATGTAATCGGCGAGCGCGGTCAGCCGTTGTGCTGCGACGCGGCGTTCGGCGCTGGCCTTGGCCAGATCGTCCGGCAGGCCGGCGACGGCGATGCGTGCCTGCGCGAGATGGGTCTTCAGTTCGCCCACGGCCTCGGTCTTGCCGCGCGACAGCAGGAATTCCTCGAAGCCGGCGCCTCCGGCAGCACCCAGCAGCACGTGTTCGACCGTATCGAGCCCCGAAATGATGCCCTGGCGGCTCTGACCGGAGCGCCAGTCCGGAAAGTCCTGCTGCGCGGCCTTGGCGACCGAGGTTGCGAGCTTCCAGCCGGCCAGCTCCTTCACTCCGGCGTGCACCCGGGTCAACGATTCGGAAAGGAAGGGGCGTGGGTAGGAGAGGTCGTAGTTGAGGCCGCGGCGCATGCCTTGCCACTCGTAGACCATTTCCTGCGCACGGCGCGCGAGGCCCGCGGCGATCCACACGGCGAAGCGGCAGCTGTTGCCGTCGAGCTGCTTGGCGGCGAGTGCGGCGCTCGTGGGCGTGGCGTTACCGAACAGCAGGAATTCGATCGCCGGCAAGCCTTGCTTCTGGTTGCGTACTTCGGCCAGTGCCTGCGGTGAGGTCGGGTCGGCGGGCGTGGCGGCGATGCTCTTGCGCAGCGCCGCGAGGTCGAGCGGCCACGGATCGAAAGCCTGCATCACTTCTTCCTGCCGACCGGGGCCCATGCGCACGCTATCGAGCCGGCGCCACGAGCGATTGGCGGAGATCCAGGCCTCGCGCGCCGCTGCGAGCTTGTCGGAGCCCGGCGCTTCGCACAGCGCGGCAAGCCGGCCGGCAAGGCGGCCGTGATGCTCCAGCAGCGATACCTGGGCGGGCAGGTAGACGGTCTCGGTCAGGCTGATCGCCAGTTCAGGCGGGGTCAGTCTCGGAATGGCGGGAGCCGGCGTCGGTGTCGGCATGGGGGTGTCGTTCGCCTGGGCGAGCATGGCGGACAACAGCAGCGCGAGCGCTGCGGGGGTAAAGCGGGGCATGAACCATCCTCCTTGTTCTGCGGGCGTCGCCTCGACGACGTAGTGCCTCTACGGGCACAAGGAGCGATGTTAGTCCATCCTTGCCGCTTGGCAACAGCCGCGTGATCGGAACCAAGCTGCCGCCGGGCAGCCGGCTTGCTTTTTGACCGGGCCACCGGGAAACTGCGCGGCGATCGTTCAAGGAGTCCACCATGCCGTTTTATTTTCGTGCCGACGACGTGCCCGAGCTCGCCGGCCTCACCCGGTGGGAGCAGCGGATGCTGCTGCGTGGCACCTTCATCAAGGAGCGGGCGATCTCCACGCTGTTCCTGCTGATTGCCGTGATCGGCAGCGTGCAGTTCGTGATCAATCCGCTGATCGAGCAGTTCCAGCCCGGCATGCGCACCAACTCGCTGTCCTATGTAGTGGCCCTCTTGGCGTGGCTGTTCCTGCTGATGTGGCTGCGCGACGTGATCATGATGAACGTGCTGCGCCCCAAGCTTGCCATCAAGCGGGCCGAGATGAAGCGGGCTGCCGACGACGCTGCGCTGGCCAAGGTGGCCGATGCCGGGCAAGACCACGAATAGCCGGCGCGATCGCGCCGTCGGTGTGCTGGCCGGTTTGCTGCTGGTCGGCAGCGCCACGGCGGCGACTATCGCCATCGATGTCGGGCACTCGCTGAGTGCGCCCGGCGCCACCAGCAGCTATGGCGAAACCGAGTTCAGCTACAACCGCGCGCTGGCGCTGGAGATCGCCCGGACGCTGCGCGGCGCCGGCCACCTCGTGCTGTTGATCGGCGCCGATGGCGACGCCACCAGCCTGAAGGATCGGCCCGCGATGGCGGCGGCCGGTGGCGCCGAGTTCTTTCTTTCCGTGCATCACGATTCGGCCCAGCCGCAATTCCTGCGGACCTGGCACTACCAGGGAGCCGAGCGCTACGAGGGCGACCACTCGGGCTACTCGTTCTATGTATTCCCGCAGCACCCGCGCTTGACTGAGAGTGCCCGCTGCGCCGGTGCGATGTCGCAAGCGCTGGTGGCGCAGGGCTTTGCGCGGACGTTGCATCACGCCGAAGGCGTCGCCGGTGAGTATCGGCCGTTGCGCGATGCCACGCTGGGCCTCTACGACGCCGATTTCGCGGTGCTGCGAGGGGCCACCATGCCGGCGGTGTTGTTTGAAGCCGGCGTCATCGTCAACAAGCGCGACGCGTTGACGCTGGCGCGGCCCGTAACGCGCCAGCGCATCGCGGCGGCGGTTCGCGAGGGCCTCGCGGCCTGCATGCCGCGCTGACGGCGTGGCCCGGCCGGTACGCGGCCCCCGCGTGCGGCCCAGCGCGAGGGCCGGCGATGATAAGATGCGCGGTTTGATGCCAACCCGCGCCCCATCATCATGCGTACCTCCCAACTCTATCTCTCCACCCTCAAGGAAGCGCCCGCCGAGGCGGAACTGATTTCGCACAAGCTGATGCTGCGTGCCGGCCTGATCAAGCGGCTGGGCTCCGGCCTCTACACCTGGATGCCGCTGGGCCTCAGGGTGCTGCGCAAGGTGGAAGCGGTGGTGCGTGACGAGATGAACAAGGCCGGCGCGCAGGAGCTGTTGATGCCGACCATCCAGCCTGCGGAGCTGTGGCAGGAAACCGGCCGCTGGGAGCTCTTTGGCCCGCAGATGCTGAAGATCAAGGATAGGCACGAGCGCGATTTCTGCTTCGGCCCGACGCACGAGGAAGTCATCACCGACATCGCCCGGCTGGAGCTGCGCAGTTACAAGCAGCTGCCGGTGAACTTCTACCAGGTGCAGGTGAAGTTCCGCGACGAGATCCGCCCGCGTTTCGGCGTGATGCGCGCGCGCGAATTCGTAATGAAGGACGCTTACTCGTTCGACGCCAGCTTCGAAGGGCTGCAGGCGAGCTACAGCAGGATGTACCAGGCCTACTCCAACGTGTTCACCCGGCTGGGCCTCGCTTTTCGCGCGGTGGCGGCCGATACCGGTGCCATCGGTGGCTCGGGCAGTCATGAATTCCACGTGCTTGCCGATGCCGGTGAAGACCTCTTGGCCTACTGCCCGGATTCGGACTATGCCGCCAACGTCGAACTCGCCGAGGCGCTGGCACCGACCGCGCCGCGCGCCGCTGCCAGCGAAGCATTGCGCGATGTCGATACGCCGAAGCAGACCACCTGCGAGCAGGTGGCCGAGTTGATGGGGATCTCGATCAAGAAGACGGTGAAGCTGATCGCGGTGGTCGATGCCGCCGGCAAGCTCGTGATCGCGTTGCTGCGGGGCGACCATAGCCTGAACGAGGTCAAGCTCGGCAAGGTGGAGGGCATGGATGGCTTTCGCTTCGCGTCCGAGGAGGAAATCCGCGCCGCCTTCAACTGCCCGCCGGGCTTTCTCGGCCCCATCGGTGCGCCGGCCGGCACCCGCATCATTGCCGATCGCACCGTCGCCGCGATGAGCGACTGGGTGTGCGGCGCCAACAAGCCCAAATTCCATATCGCTGGCGTGAACTGGGGCCGCGACCTGCCCGAGGCCGATGTCGTCGCTGACGTGCGTAACGTCGTCGCCGGCGACGCCAGCCCGGATGGCAAGGGCGTGCTCGCACTGTGTCGCGGCATCGAAGTCGGTCACGTGTTCCAGCTGCGCACCAAGTATTCCGAAGCGATGAATGCCACTTTCACCGACGTCGACGGCCAGTTGAAGCCGTTCGAGATGGGCTGTTACGGCATTGGCGTCAGCCGCATCGTCGGCGCCGCCATCGAGCAGAACTACGACGAGCGTGGCATCAAGTTCCCGGTTGCGCTGGCGCCGTTCGCACTCGCCGTGGTCGCCGTCGGCTACCATCGCTCGGACGCGGTCAAGGCGGCAGCCGACCAGCTCTACGCCGAGCTGCAGGCCGCTGGGGTCGACGTGCTGCTGGACGATCGCAACGAGCGCCCCGGCTCGATGTTCGCCGACATGGAACTGATCGGCATCCCGCACCGCCTGACGATCGGCGATAAGGGTTTGGCCGAAGGTGTTGTTGAATATACTGCGCGCGCAACCGGCGAAGTCTGCAAGGTGCCGTTGGCAGAAGCGCTGGCCCACTGCAGCAATATCGTAAAGGCATGAAAAAAGGCGGCCCGGATAGCCGCCTTTCACGCATAACGATGGGGATTATTCGTCCGCGTCGTCAGCGCTGTTGTTCTGTGATGCCTTGAATCCTGCCGAGGAATTCACTTGGTAGGTCAGGATGGCTTTGCGGATGTCGCTGGCCATCTTATGGGTCCAGGAGCTGTATTTGCCATGGATGGTGGTAGGCATTCCGCCGCCGCCATTGCGATAACCGAAATTTTTACTGTCCAGGTAAGTGATGACCACCTGCCTGTCGGTGTAGGCGATATCGACTGCTACCCAGAACTTCTGGCGATCTATCTTTGCTTCATAGTGTCCTGGGCCCGTGGTACGGGTCACCCATCCCCGGCCGGCGATGGCCATCGGGATCAGCTTGGCCACGGTGTCGACCGGCATGGGCGAGAACTCGATTGGAGGTTGCTCGATCAGGGCGGACTCTGCAAGGGCGGATAGATGAATAAGGGAAAGCAGTAGAGCGACAATGATTTTCTTCATGATGTTTTGGAATGCTTGTAAGCAGATGCTCAATTATCGTTTTGTTGAAATAAAAGTACAACAGCTTTTGCTTTCATTGGGCTTGGCTGCGCTCACCGTTTTTGCCTGGGCTGGCGCCCAGCGTGAGGAGGCATTGTCGTCGTCGGTGCAATCGACGATGCAGCGCTCGATCTCCGACGGTGCCCAGCCGCGGCTGATTTTTGCCAGCGCGGTCGAAGGCGAGACCTGGCTCGCCGAGATGTCGGGGCGGCTGGAAAAACGCGTGCCCGATGAGTTCACCCGCCGCAAACTGCTGGTCGCGGTCCATTACGAGGCGACGCGCGCGGGGCTCGATCCGCAGCTGGTGTTGGGGCTCATCCACGTGGAGAGCCGCTTCAACCGCTACGCCTTGAGTCCCGTCGGCGCGCGTGGCCTGATGCAGGTGATGCCGTTCTGGCAACGCGTGATAGGCAGCTCGGACCAAAGCCTATTCGATCTGCATACCAACCTGCGTTACGGCTGCACCATCCTGCGGCACTACCTCGATATCGAGAAGGGCGACCTCTTTCGCGCGCTGGGCCGTTACAACGGCAGCCTGGGGCGTGCCGAGTATCCCAATCTCGTCTACGACGCCTGGAAGAACTATTACGATTGGCAACCGGGCGCGGCGAGCAAGGTCGCCCAGCGCTGAGGCAGGCCAGACTGCTTTCTGCTTGCTGACTATTCATCGAGGCGTGTGGTAAAACGGATGCCCAGAACACATCGCTCCGGAGCCCATATGCCGTCCCATCACCTAGCCCAACTGAACATCGCCACGCTGCAGGCACCGCTGGACTCGCCGCAGCTCGCCGATTTTGTCGCCAATCTCGACCGTGTCAATACGCTGGCCGAGCAGTCTGCCGGTTTTGTCTGGCGACTGAAGGACGATGCCGGCAACGCCACCGCGCTGCGCCCTTATGGCGATGATGTGCTGGTCAATATGTCGGTCTGGACCGATATCGATGCACTGGCGGCCTTCGTCTATCGTTCCAGTCATACCGAGATCATGCGACGTCGCCGCGAGTGGTTCGCCGCCATGGGCGAGGCGCATATGGTGCTGTGGTGGATCCCCGCCGGCCATATTCCGACGGTGGACGAGGCGGCCGAGCGACTGGCGCTGTTGCGGCGCAATGGCCCAAGTGCAGCGGCTTTTTCCTTCCAGCAGCGCTACCCGGCCTCGTGCGCCGATGAGCAGGGAGCGCTCGAGACCGAGCAGTGATTCCGGCCGACATCGACACCATCCTGTTCGATTGGGGTGGCACGCTGATGTCGGAGGCCGGGCCGGGAACCGTCTCGATGGCGTGGTGGCCAGAGGTGCAGGCGTTAGCCGGCGCCCAAGCAACATTGGCGGCTTTGTCGTCCCGCTACCGCATCGCTGTGGCGACCAACGCCAGCGTATCGAGCCGGCCACAGATCGAGCATGCACTGCAGCGCGTCGACTTGCTGCGTCATGTGGCGGCGGTGTTCTGCTACACCGAGCTTGGGGTCAAAAAGGACGATGCGCGCTTCTGGTCCGCGGTCACTAGCGCATTGCAGGTGCCAGCTGAGCGCCTCTTGATGGTCGGCGATGTGCTGGAGCAGGACGTGCTGGCGCCGCGCCGCAGCGGCCTTGCCGCAATCTGGTTCAACCCGGCGGCGGCACCCGTGCCGGACGGCGTGCCCAGCGTGACCGCATTGCCGCAACTGTTGCCGTTGCTGCTGGGCCCGGCTTAACCGGGCAGGCGCTCGATCGCGATCAGCCGGATGTGACCGTGTTCCTGCGCCACCCAGCCTTGCTCGATCCAGGCGTTGAGCTGCTTGTTCACCGATTCGCGGCTGGCACCGACGAGGTTGGCGATTTCCTGCTGGGTGAGCTTGAGATCGATCAGCACCGAGCCGTCAGCCTGGCGATCACCATGTGCGTCACCCAGCTGGCGCAACATCTTGCCCAGGCGCTCTGGCAGGTTGAGGAACAGCAGGTCCTGCAGCAGATCGTCGGCGGCGCGCAGGCGCTGGCACAGCGCCGCGATCAGCGCGCGCATCACCTTGGGATGGGAATCGAGATGACTGAGCACCGCGTCGCGCTTCAGCACCAATAGTTCACAGCTCTCCAGCGTCTCGACGCTGGCACTGCGCACTCCGCCGTCGAGCATGGCGATCTCGCCGAACACTTCGCCGGCCTCGAGGATGCACAGCGTTGCTTCGCGACCATCTTCGGTATTGCGGCTGACCTTGAGCCGGCCGCGCAGCACCGCGTACATCTCGTCGCCGTTGCTGCCTTGCTGCACGATCACCTGCTTGGGGCGGGTTTCGCGCAGCTCGGCATGTTGCGCGAGCTCGGCGAGCTCGTCGTGGCTCAACTCGCAAAAGAGGGTGCTGCCGGAAAGCAGGCGGGCCTTGTCCATGATGGGTTCCGTGTCGAGAGGCGGGGCGTGGCGATTGTGCCGTATTTCAGAGCAGCCCGGGTGACGCCTATCGCTTAGCCCGTGCTGAATGTCGCCCAGACCGGCGCATGATCGGATGGCCGCTCGGTACGACGCGGTTCCTTGTCGATGCCGCAGGCAACGAGCTGCGGCGCGAGCGCGGCGGAAATCAGCAGGTGGTCGATGCGCAGGCCCGCATTGCGCCTGAAGCCGTACATGCGGTAATCCCACCAGGTGAACAGCTTCTCTTCCTGCTCGAAGGCGCGAAAGGCATCGGTGAAGCCGAGTGCGATCAAGCGGCGAAATGCATCGCGCTCGGGCTCGGAGACGAGTACCTGGCCGATCCACTTGGCCGGATCGTGCACATCACGATCTTCGGGGGCAATGTTGTAGTCGCCGGCCAGAATCAGCCGGGGATGGTGCCGCAGCTGTTCTTCCAGCCACCCGGTCAGTGCATCCAGCCACGATAGTTTGTAGGGGTATTTGTCCGAGTCGAGGGCCTGGCCGTTGGGGATGTAGACGCAGACGAAGCGCACGCCGCAAACGGTGGCAGCGATCACCCGGCGCTGCTCGTCGGCGAAACCGGGGATGTTGTAGTGCACATCTTCCAGCGGCAGCCGCGAGATGATGGCGACGCCGTTATAGGTTTTCTGCCCGATATAGGCGATGTGGTAACCGGCGGCTTCCAGTTCAGCACGCGGGAAGTTGTGGTCTTCGAGCTTGGTTTCCTGCAGTGCGAGTGCGGTCAGTTCCGGCCGGCTGGCGAGCCACTCCAGCACCTGTGGCAGGCGGACCTTGAGGCTGTTGACATTCCAGGTGGCAAATTGCATGGCGCTTATTTCTTCTCCGGGGCTTTGGCGGGCTCGGCAATGGTGAAGCCTGCCTGGCGCAGCACCGCGCTCCAGGTGTAGCGGTCCCAGCCCTTGAGGAACTGGCCGTCGATTTCCAGGATCGGGGGCTGGACGCTGACGCCGGGCCCCAGCTTGGTGATGAAGTCGTTCAAGCGCTTGGGATCTTCGGCCGGGTATTGCAGGTCGTAGGGCAGCTGATTGCTGTCGAGCAGTGCCTGGGCCTCGTCGCAAGGCACGCAGCCGCGCGCGCTATACAGCACCAGCTTGGCCGCCGGTGCGACGGTTTTGCCAGGGCTGCCATTGTTGACCACATTGGGCTTGATGGTCCGCTCGCGCGCAGTCTGGCCTGGCGGCGGCTGATCGCTGTAGTAGACGTTGCCGTTGGCATCGCGCCATTGATAAACCTTGGCGGCGAGCGGCGCGGCGGCGAGTACCACGATCGTGGCCAAGCTGATCGATATCACAGGTTTCATGGGCAGGATTATTACCGATCGCCAAGCCGCCGTCAGCCTAGGAGCGCGAACGTGTACGTATGATCACCTGCTGGTCGTCGAGCGTCAGATACAACAACCAATCGTGGCGCGAGGCGCTGCAGAACGGCAAGGCGGTACGCAACCGAGCAACGCCTGCACTCGCGGCTTCGAACCGCGCTCGATTGGGCACCATGTCCATGTCCGGCATACGCCATTCGGCCTCGGCCTGCACTGCCGGGCCATGTAGCGTCAGCGTGAAGGGCGTGGCCGGGCGCAGCGCTGCATCGCTCTCCAGCGTGTACATGTGCTGGTTGATCCGGAACGCGCAACCGCGAGCCAGGTCCGGGCAATCGTACCTTAGGCCGGGGGGCGTGGCGCGGGCCGGGCCAAGGCTGATCCAGCCCAGGTATTGCGCGGTGTAAATGCCGAGCGCCAGCAGCGGCAACACCAGCGCCACGCGACGCCACCAGCCTTTCACAGCCACGCGCCAGAGAGCTGGGCAACGCCATGGCCGCCATATTGCTGCGCAGTGGCGACATCGGCCATCGCAAGGCCGCCAATCGCATAGACCGGAAACGGCCAGCCCTGGCCGAGCAGCCCGGCATAACCCGACCAGCCAAGTGGCGCCGCTCCGGGATGGGATGCCGTCTCCTTCACATGACCGATGCAGGCGTAGTCGGCGCCAATACGCTGTGCGACGGCCAGTTCATCTGGCGTGTGTGCGGAAACGCCCAGCCAGTGCAGGCCATCGGGCCGCATCTGTAGCGCAGAAGCCGCGCGGGCGCTGAGCTGGGCGCCATCGGCTTCCAGCTCGCGCGCGAGCGTGATGGCGTCGTGCAACAGTACCCGGCAGCCATGCTGACGGGCCCGAGCCAACGTCAGACGCGCCAGCGCCGCGTAGCGCCCGGCATCCAGCTGGGGTTCGCGCAGCACCAGCATGGAAAGGCCCTGTTCCAGTGCCGCATCCAGTCGTGCCAGCCACGCCGTTTCACCAAGGCCCGCGACATTCGATAGCGCCAGCGTATCGGGCAAAGCCAGACCCCGCAGGATGGGGCCATTGGCCGGCAGGATGGGCGATTGCGTCAATGCACCCGGTGTCTGCCAGGCGAGGGCTTGCCCCTCGCGCGGGTGGGGTTCGCCCTGCCAGGCGGTCACGCGGAAAAAATGCAGCCGTACCGTGGCGTGCGGGTAGCTGAAAGTCTGCACGATCCAAGGCGTGGCGGCCGTGACCGTGATGCCCATCTCCTCGTGCAGTTCGCGTACCAGCGCGGCGTATGCCGTCTCGCCCGCTTCGAGCTTGCCACCGGGAAATTCCCAGTAACCGGCGTACGCCTTGCCGGCAGGGCGGCTGGCCAGCAGAAAGCTGCCGTCACCGTTAATGAGGATGCCGGCCGCGACATTGACGATTTTGCTGGGCTTGCCCATGGGTGTGAATATCCCGATTTGTTTCGGAGGTGGAAAGCCTAGGATGGCTGTGTGTAATGCGTGCAAGGAGGTGATATGTCCTGGCGCAAGGAGCGGGCTTCATTGCGGCACGGTTTGGCGCTTGCCGGCCTTACCCGGCGGCCAATTGTATCGCAACGGTACGTACTGGCCGGTCTGGCGTGGGGGATGGCGCGGGAGGTGGGAGATGCTCGGCATGAATCCTGAATCCCGTGCACATGCGCTGTTCGAATCGCACAAGCCGGGCCGTGGTTTCGGTTCGCCCGACGGCACGCAATCGACGTTCCAGATCACGTTGTGGGACGAGAAGCGGGCGCGGGATCTGCCGGACGGTGGTCATTTGTCCCGCACCGTGGTGACCCAGAGCTATCGCGGGGCGATGATCGGCAGGAGCTCAGTCGAATACCTGATGGTGCATCACCCCGACCACTCTGCGACCTTTGTCGGCATCGAGCACTTCTCCGGCACGATACAGGGCCGGCCCGGTACTTGCCTGTTCCAGCATGCGGGCAGCTTTCAGGGCAGGGCGGCGCTTAGCCGCTGGACCGTGATCCCCGGATCGGGCACCGATGGACTCAAGGGCATCGCCGGCAATGGCTCCTTCGTCGTTGGCCTGCACGGCGACGCGACGGTGATCTTCGAGCCGGACTTCAGCGATTGATCCGCCGCGAGCAAAGCCCGGCGTAGCGGCTGCTGGCAACGCGCGCGAAATGCCCGGAAAGGCGAAACAACGGACTTCCTATCGGTCGCAGACAGTACAAGGGGTACGGCACGAGCACAGCCAGCCCGGGTTTGATGAGCGCCGCTTAGCGGCTACCGGCCCAGTCTCGGGCGAATTGCCAGGCGATGCGGCCGCTGCGCGCGCCGCGGCCTTGGGCCCACTGCAGCGCGGCGCGCTCGCTGTCGGCATCCCAGGTGGTTACGCTGAACTCGCCCAGCCACTGCCGCACGGCGGCAAGGTACTCGTCCTGCGAGAAGCCGTAGAACGACAGCCACAGCCCGAATCGTTCGGACAGCGCCACTTTCTCTTCGATGGCTTCGGCAAAGTGGATCTCGCCGCCTTCGTAGCGGGTTTGCGCGTTCTCGCTGAAGTACTCTGGCACCAGGTGGCGGCGGTTGGATGTGGCGTAGATCAGCACATTGGGGCTGGTCGCGGCAATCGAGCCGTCCAGCGCGGTTTTTAGCGCTTGGTAGCCATGGTCGCCCTCTTCGAACGACAGGTCATCGCAAAACACGATGTAGCGCTCGTCGCGGGCGCCAACCAGCTCGACGATGTCGGGCAGATCGACCAGATGGGTCTTCTCGACCTCGATCAACCGCAGGCCGTGCTCGCGAAATTCATTCCATACGGCTTTCACCAGCGAGCTCTTACCGCAGCCGCGTGCGCCGGTCAGCAGCACGTTGTTGGCGAGCTTGCCCTCGACGAACTGCCGGGTATTGGCAGTCAGCCGTCCGCGCTGCAGTTCGACGTTCACCAGTTGGTCGAGCCGGATCGCATGGGGGTGGCGCACCGCTTCCAGCTGGCCTACGCCCTGGCGCACGCGCCAGCGATAGGCCTGCGCGCTCCAGTCGGTAGTGTCCTGGCTGGCCGGCAGCAGTGGTTCGGCACGGGTCAGGAAGGCTTCGAAGCGATCGAGGAACTGGGTCAGGCGGTCGGTCATGGCGATTTGGGCTGGGTGGTCAGTTTTTTCAGGATGCCGTCGAGCTTGCTGGCCCTCAGGCGACCGAGTTCGGCGGCGACCTTGTTGCCGCGCGCATCGTAAATGGTGGTGAACGGCAGGCCGCCGACGACATTGCCTTCGTGTTGCATGGCCTTCATCACATCGGCTTCGCCGATGAGGTTGGGGTAGTTCACCTTGTATTGCTTGATAAAGGCTTGCGCCGAGACCGCGTCGTCGATGGCAATGCCCACGAACTGCACGCGGCCTGCGTACTTCTTCTGCAATTGGATGAACTCGGGGATTTCCTCGCGGCACGGCGCGCACCAGGTGGCCCAGAAGTTGACCACGAGCGGCTTGCCGCGCCATTGCGCGACGGCGGCTTGTTTGCCATCCAGCGTCTTGAAGCGGCTCTTGTACAGCGGCGCTTCGGCGTGTGCCGCTACGGCGATTGTACTGGCGAGCAAGGCGGGTAACAGGCGATGGATCATGGCTGGATCGTATTCAGCGTGGCGGAAAAGGTCTGGGCATTCTGAAAGCCGACGACCCGGCGCGGCAATAGTTTGCCTTCGCGGTCGAAGAACAGCAGGGCGGGTGGGCCGTACAGGCCGTAGCGGCGCAACAGCGCGGCGTCGGCGGCGGTATTGGCGGTGAGATCGGCGCGCAGCAGCGTGTAGTCGGCGAGCTGGCGGCGCACAGTGTCGTCAGACAACGTCTCGCGTTCGAACTCGACGCAGCTGGTGCACCAGTCCGCGTACATGTCGAGCATCACCGGCTTGCCGCGCGCAGCGACGAGCGCGGCATCAAGCTCGGCCTCGCTTCGTACGGTCTGGAAGGCGGGGATGTCGGGCGCCGGCAGGGTGTGCAGCCACAGCGGGCGCGACAGCCAGACGGCGGTGCCGAGCAGCACGATGCCGAACACGATCTTCACGCCGCGCATCACCGTGCGCGACAGCCGGGGCAGCACGGTGGCGCCGAACGCGCCGACTACGATCAGCGGTGTGCCGATACCCAGCGCCAGCGCGTACAGCGCCGCGCCGCCGAGCACGGTGTCTCCCGTCTGCCCCAGATAGGCCAGCGCCGCGACCAAGGGCGGGGCGACGCAGGGACCGACGATGAGCGCCGACACCGCGCCCATCAGGAACACTGGCAAGAGCTTGCCGCCGGGCATGCGGTGCGCCAGTTGATTGAATACCGATTGCACGCTGCTCGGCAGCTGGAACTGGAAGGCGCCGAACATGGCGAATGCCATGCTGGCGAACAGCAAGGCAGTCGTGGCAATCACCCAGGGCTGCTGCAGCGCAACCGTCAGCAGCGTGCCGGTGGCAGCGGCGGCGACGCCGGCCAGCGTGTAGGTGAGCGCCATGCCCTGCACGTAGAGCATGGTCAGCAGCAGGCCGCGCATGCGTCCTGCGTTATTGCCGACGACGATGCTGGAAACGATGGGCAGGAGCGGATACATGCAGGCGGTCAGCGCAAGGCCAACGCCCGCTGCGTAGAACAGCGCCAGCGTGAGCAGGGCGCCGCCGTGGAAGAAGCCCGATTCGTCGTCCATCGTCGCGGGGCCTGTCCCGCTGCTCCGGTTGCCGAACAGCGATGCGACGCCGCCGGCCTTGCCGCTGCGCTCGCCGGGCGCCAGGCTGGCGGTCTGCGGCGGATAGCAGATGCCGACGTCGGCACAGCCCTGAAAGGTGATCGTGACCCGCGCTCCGGGGGGGATGGGCGAGGTCGCGACGAGTTCGGCCGCGACATCGCGATGGTAGACCGCGACCTTGCCGAAGCTGGGGTCGTCCTTGATCTCGCCATCGGGGAGATTGGCCTGCAGCGGCTGCGCCGGTTGCAGCGCAAAGCTGATGCGATCGCGGTAGAGGTAGTAGCCCGGCGCCACGCTGAATTGTGCTTCGAGCGTGCGATCACCCGTTTGTATCAACTGGACGCGGAAGGCCTGATCCGGCGGCAACAGCTCGGGTTCGGCATGGGCGAGCAGCGCAAGGCAGCACAGCAGGCAGGCAAGCAGCGGGCGAAGCAAGATCAATTTTCCTCGTGCACGACGTCATCCACCCATTGCAGATACGCCGGCAGCCCCGATATCAACGGAAGTGCGACGATCTCCGGCACCTCGTAGGGGTGTTGCTCGGCGAGCCAGAGTTGCAGGCGCGGGTAGACATCCAGCGTCGTTTTTACCAGAAGTGGAACTTCGCTGGCGATTTCGGTTTTCCCTTGCCAGCGGTAGACTGATTCCACGGCGGGCAACAGGTTCACGCAGGCGGCAAGTCCGGCATCGACCGCGCCTTGCGCCAGCCGCCGCGCCACGTCCTGGTCGGGGCAGTTGCACAGCACCATACATACTCGGGATTCATTCATGCCTTATCTGGTCCTTCTGTTGCTCGCCTATCCGGCGGCAGAAATCGTTGCCCTCATTCTTGCTGCCAAGGCCATCGGTACCGGCTGGCTGCTGGCGTGGATCGTGCTCACCGCGATCGCTGGCGGCATGATGCTGCGGCATCACAAGCTGGCCGTCGCGTTCTCGCTGGTTGGCGATCTGCGCGCCGGCAAGCTCTCGGTTGGCAGCCTGATCTGGGTGGCGCGCTATTACCTCGCTGCCGTGCTGCTGTTGCTGCCGGGCCTGATCGGCGATGCGGTCGGCCTGGTGCTGCTGTTGCCCTGGGGCCGGCGTGCCGGCCCGTTGCAGCCGCCGTCCGACGTGATCGATGGCGAATACCGGCGCATCGATCCCCATGTGGCGGCCGAGCACCGGATCAAGCGCTAGGCCCTGTGCTCAGGCTTGTAGTAGCGCGGCGGGGTTACCTCCGCCATGTACCCGGATTACCTTGCGGCGCGATGTGGCGCCGCTTTTCAATTCCAACGCCCGGCGTGGCAGACCGAGGCGCTCGGCCAGATAGACCAGCAGCGCCTCGTTGGCCTTGCCGTCCACCGGTGGTGCGGCCAGCCGTATTTTCAGCGCGCCACCATGCAGGCCGGCGATCGCGGTGTGTTTCGCGCCAGGCTGGATGTGCAGCGTCAGCAGCCAGCCCTCGTAGCTAGGGCAGAACCAGTCGCTCAACGCGTTGCCGGCAACGAGACGTATTGCAGGATGGCGGGCTCCAGCTGCGCGATGAACACACCGAGCACGAGCTGGATGGCCAGCAACAGCACGATGGGGGTGATATCGACGCCGCCGACCGGGGGAATGATACGGCGCAGCGGTCGTAAAAAGGGTGCGGTCAGCGTATTGAGCAGCGGCATCAATGGGTTGTACGGCGCCACCCACGACATCAGCGCCTGCCCGATCACGGCGGCAAACAGCAGGTAGAGCGACATGCGCAGCAGCTCCAGCGCGGCAACCAGCGCCAGTGCCAGCGCCGACAACGGCGAGGTGAACACGAAGGGCCAGGGCGAGAGCGCCAAGAGCGCGAAGTGCATCAGCAACGCGGTCAGCCAGGCGAGCAGGATGCTGGCGGTATCGTAGCCGCGCAGCGGCGGCACCAGGCGCCGCGCTGGCAGCACCGCCCAGTCAGTCAGCGCCATCACGAACTGGCCGAGCGGATTACGGAATGGTGCACGAAAGGCCTGCAGGTAGAAGCGCGCGAGCAGCAGCAGGATCAGCAGGCCGCCGATGCTGCGCAGCAGGAAGGCGAGGGCGTCGATCAGCATACCGGCTCCTCAGTCCACATCCCGGCCCAGCTCGTCGCCCAGCTCGCGCGAACGCGCGGCGGCGGCGGACGCGGCGGCAATGATGGTGGCGCGCAGCTGGCTGGTCTCGAAGGCATTGATCGCGCGCTCGGTCGTGCCCCCCTTGCTGGTGACCTTGGTGCGCAGCGTGGCCGCGTCGTCGTCGCTGGCGAGCGCGAGTTTCACGGCGCCGGCAAAGGTCTGGTAAGCGAGCTTGCGTGCGGTTTCGGTCTCGAAGCCCTGCGCGCGCGCCGCCGCTTGCAGCGCTTCCATGAAATAGAACACGTAGGCCGGACCGCTGCCGGAGATTGCGGTGATGCCGTCGATCTCGCTCTCTTGCGCCACCCACACCACTTCACCGATCGAAGCGAGGATGCGCTCCGCGAGCGCCCGGCCGGCGGTATCGACACCCGCCATGGCATAGGCGCCGGAAATCCCGGCCTGCACCAGCGCCGGGGTATTGGGCATCACCCGCACGATATGGGTGTGGCCACCCAGCCAGCGCGACAGCGTATCGGCGCGGATGCCCGCTGCGATCGAGATGACGAGCGACTGGCCCGCCGCCGCCGCGATCTCCTGGGCGACCGCCTTCAGTTGCTGGGGCTTGACTGCCAGCACGATAACGTCGCTGTGCGGCAGCGTCGTGCCGGGCTCGGCGACGCTCACGCCGTATTGCGCGGCGAGTTGGGCGCGCTGGGCTTCGTCCGGATCGACCACATGGATTTCGCTGGCCGCGAAACCCTGGCCCAGCATGCCGCCCAGCATGGCGCTCGCCATGTTGCCGCCACCGATAAAGCTGATTTTCATCGCGTTCCCCTTCTACGTATTCAGTTTCGTGCGCCAAATAGCGCCGTACCCACGCGCACCATGGTGGCGCCTTCCCGGATCGCGATTTCCAGGTCGGATGACATGCCCATGGACAGCGTATCGAGCGCGATCCCTTCGCGCTCCAGTTGTTCTTTCAAACCACGCAGTGTTGCAAATTGCGCAGCAAGCCGCTCGTCGTCGCCGGTCGGTTCCGGGATGCACATCAGCCCACGCACCCGCAGCCGCGGCAAGCGAGCCACCGCCCGGACCAGCGCCGCTGCCTCGGTGGGAGCGACCCCCGATTTACTGGCCTCGCCGGACACATTGACCTGGATGCAGACATTGAGCGGCGGCGTTGTTTCGCGCCGCTGCACGGACAGCCGCTCAGCGATCTTCAAGCGATCCACCGTATGCACCCAGCTGGCGATTTCAGCCACTGGGCGGGTCTTGTTGCTTTGCAATGGGCCGATGAAATGCCATTCGATCTCGTCCAGATCGGCCAGCTCCGCAGCTTTGGAAACGAGTTCCTGCACGTAGTTCTCACCAAAGGCGCGTTGCCCCAATGCATAAAGCTCGCGTACCGATGCGGCGGGAAAGGTCTTGCTGACGGCGAGCAGATGCACTGCGCCATTGCCGCGGCGCGCTTGTCGTTGCGCCACTCCCATACGGGCCTTCACGCCTTGCCACGTCGTAAAAATCGTTGCCATAATGCCCCGAGAATTGCACGCCGGCCCTAGATTTCTAGCCCCTTGCAGTGCCGATTGCCCAGCTTGCGGCGCCTTGCCGAAGGACAAAATTATAAATGGAAATCTCTGAACTCTTGGCCTTCGCCGTCAAGAACAAGGCCTCCGATTTGCACCTTTCCTCCGGTCTGCCGCCCATGATCCGGGTGCACGGCGATGTGCGCCGCATCAATCTGCCGCCGCTGGAGCACAAGGACGTGCACGACATGGTGTACGACATCATGAACGACGGCCAGCGCAAGGTGTACGAGGATACGCTGGAGGCGGATTTCTCGTTCGAGATTCCTAACCTCGCACGTTTTCGCGTCAATGCCTTCGTGCAGAACCGCGGTGCGGGGGCCGTATTCCGGACCATTCCGTCCAAGGTGCTGACGCTCGAAGAGCTGAATTCGCCCAAGGTATTCCAGGACATCGCTGAGAACCCGCGTGGTCTGGTGCTGGTGACGGGCCCCACCGGCTCGGGCAAGTCGACCACGCTTGCGGCGATGGTCAATTACATCAACGAAAACGAGTACGGTCACATCCTCACGGTGGAGGATCCAATCGAATTCGTGCACCAATCGAAGAAGTGCCTGATCAACCAGCGCGAGGTCGGGCCGCATACGCTGAGCTTCTCCAACGCGCTGCGCTCGTCGCTGCGCGAGGATCCGGATGTGATCCTGGTCGGCGAAATGCGCGATCTGGAAACGATCCGGCTGGCGCTGACTGCTGCTGAAACCGGTCACTTGGTGTTCGGTACCTTGCACACCAGCTCGGCGGCCAAGACCATAGACCGGGTGGTTGACGTGTTCCCGGCGGCGGAGAAGGAAATGGTGCGTGCGATGTTGTCCGAATCGCTGCGCGCAGTGATCTCACAGACGCTGCTCAAGACCAAGGACGGGCAGGGCCGCGTGGCTGCGCACGAGATCATGATCGGCATCCCCGCCATCCGTAACCTGATCCGCGAGAACAAGATCGCGCAAATGTACTCGTCGATCCAGACTGGTAGCCAGTTTGGCATGCAGACGCTCGATCAGAGCCTGCAGACGCTGGTGCAGCGTAATGTGGTCTCGTTGGCCGAGGCGCGCACCAAGGCCGCCATTCCGGATAATTTCAAGGGTTGAGTCCGGCGCAGGCTCATCTCAACGCGTATAACGGATAAACCGATACACAACGGTCAGGGCGATGGAAAAAGAGCAGGCAGCCAAATTCATGCAGGATCTCCTGCGCCACATGCGCGCCAAGGGCGCGTCCGATCTCTTTATCACCGCCGATTTCCCACCGGCGATGAAGATCGATGGCAGGGTCACTCCGGTGTCGCCGCAGGTGCTGACGGCGCAACATACCAAGGAGCTGGCGCGTTCGATCATGAACGATCGCCAGGCCGAGGAGTTCGAAGGCAGCAAGGAGTGTAACTTCGCGATCAGCCCGGGCAATCTGGGGCGCTTTCGCGTCAACGCCTTCATGCAGCAAGGCCGGGTCGGTATGGTGCTGCGGACCATCAATTCCGAAATCCCCAAGCTGGGCGAGCTGGGACTGCCGCCTGTGCTGCAGGACATCGCTATGAGCAAGCGTGGCCTCGTGATCTTCGTGGGCGGCACGGGGTCGGGCAAGTCGACCTCGCTTGCTGCCATGATCGGCCATCGCAATGAGGCGTCGTACGATCACATCATCACGATCGAAGACCCGATCGAATATGTGCACGAGCACAAGAATTGCATCGTCACGCAGCGCGAAGTGGGCGTCGATACCGATAGCTGGGGCGCCGCGCTGAAGAACACGCTGCGTCAAGCGCCGGACGTGATCCTGATCGGCGAGATCCGCGATCGCGACACCATGGACTACGCGATCGCCTTTGCCGAAACCGGTCACCTGTGCATGGCCACCTTGCACGCCAACTCGTCCAACCAGGCGCTTGACCGTATCATCAACTTCTTCCCCGAAGAGCGCCGCGCGCAGCTTCTGATGGATCTGTCGCTCAACCTGAAAGCCTTCGTGTCGCAGCGGCTGGTGCCGCATCGAACCGGCAAGGGGCGTGTTGCCGCGGTCGAGGTGATGCTCAATTCGCCGCTGATTTCCGATCTGATCTTCAAGGGCGAGGTCCATGAGATCAAGGAAATCATGAAGAAGTCGCGCGAGCTTGGCATGCAGACCTTCGACCAGAGCCTGTTCGACATCTACGAGGCCGGCAAGATCAGCTACGAAGACGCGCTGCGCAACGCCGATTCCGTGAACGACTTGCGGCTGCAGATCAAATTGCAGGGGTCCGAATCCAAGCAGCGCGACGTGCTCTCCGGGATCGATCACCTGGACATTGTTTGAACGCATATTCGCGAGACGGCCAAGGTAACTGATGCGTTTTTCTGTTTCTCCGTCCCGCCTGTCCCTGTCGCTGATGGCCGTAGGTTGGGTGACGGCTGCGCCCGCCGCGTCTTTGGGAGACATGCAGCTGCGTTCGGCGCTCGGCGAGCGTTTCGAGGGCAGCATCGCCGTCACGGTCGATGAAGACGAATCGCTGTCGACGCGATGTTTCCGCCTGGTTCCCGGCAACGGGGACGGGATGCAACTGCTGCGTGCGCAGCTGCTGTACGAAGACGGACAGCTTTACATCCAGGGCAGCCAGACCATAGACGAGCCGGTGCTCAATGTCACCGTGCGCTTGGCCTGTCCGGGGCGGGAGGTCGGCGAGTTCCAGCGCGATTACACGCTGCTGCTCGACCCGCGCGGCTATGCCCCCGTGGTGGCGCCAAGGGATTCGGCTCGCCCCGCTGCGCGCTCGGTGCGTCGCACGCTGCCGGAGCTTGGCGGCGTCTGGCGCAGCGAGTCCGGCGACAGCATCGAGCAGATCGCCCGGCGCTACTTTCCGCGGGACGAGCAGGAGCGGGCTTGGCTGATTGACGAGCTGCATGGTCTTAATCCCGATCTGCCGCAAAATTCGCGGGCCCGGCTCGATCCAGGCGTGGCGGTCAACCTGCCGTCGCCCCGCAGCCGCCCGGCTACGCCGCAAGCGGGGCAGGTGTTGGCGCAGGATGCCGCGCCGGTATTGCGCATCGAACCGTTGCCCACGCCACGCGCGTTATCAGCCGCCGGGCTTGCTCCGCGATCGCAAGGCGATTCGGGTGAATTTCACTTGCGGCTGTCCAGCCCCGAACTCAACCTCGATCATCAGCCGAGCATGACGCCGGAAGAGAGTCTGCGTCTGCGCGAGAACCTGCTGCTCTTGGAGTCCGATGACCAGACCGCACAACTGATGCAGCTCAAGTACCAGATCGCGCAGATGGAAAAGCAGCTGGCCCAGCTGAAGGCGCGGCCGGCGCAGGCAGAAACAGCGGCAGCCGGCGAGCCCGGCTCGTTTGACGGCATGGGGAGCTGGATCTGGGCAGGATTGCTGGCGCTGGTACTGCTGCCCGGTGGCTACGCCTATTGGCGCTGGCGTGAGCGCCGTGATGCCGAGGAGTTCGAAGCGTTCTCGCTGGCCACCAGTCTGGAACCACGGTTCGGACCGACGACCGCGCGGCCGAGCACGGGCCTTGGCGACCCGGTAGTCGCCGTGATGCCGCGCAGCGGGATGCATGATCTGGCGCACAACATTGCGCAGATGGCCAACGATTGGCACAACGACGAAGTCGATGTGGTGCTGCCCGGCAATGTGTCGGAAGAGGCGCAATTGCTGATCGACCACGGCCTGGTGCAGCAGGCGGTCAACCTGCTGTCGCACGAGATCGAGCAGCATCCGACCACACTTGCGTTATGGATGAAGCTCTTTGACGTGTTGCGCAAGAACGAGATGACGCAGCAATTCCAGGAGCGTGCGGTCGCGTTCCGCCTGCAGTTCGCCAGCGATGCGCTGTGGCAGCAGGTCCAGGCACAGGGGCGCGAGCTCGATCCGGGTAATCCGCTTTACGAGGTGATCGATGATACGGATACCGTCGCGGCGCCGCGCATGCCGGAAGCGAAGCCTGCAAGTGCGCTATCGAGCCTGACGGCGGTCACCGTCGCCGGCCCCCCGTCGATCCTGGAATTCCATCTTGATCCGCTGCCTGCAGCGGAAATCACCACCGACGCGGCGTTGCCGCTGTTGCCCGACAGCGAGGTGGAGGAAGTCGAAGCGGTGACGGTCGATAGCGGCGGAGAGCCGCTGTTCAGCCCGGCCGATTTTATGGTCGCAACCGAGGTGAACCAGCAAGGCATGGAACGCGCCGAGGTCGATCCGGCCGAGTTCGTGAGCGACGATCCGGTGCTCAAACCGGTGGCCGAACTCTTGATCAAGGGTGAGAACAACAGCGTATTTCGTTTGCTGGAGGAAACGCTGTACAACGGAACCCTCGAACAACGCCAGACTGCGTTGCGCTGGCTGGACAAGTTGTTTCCGATCAAGCACCGCTAGAGCGACAGTGACAAAAACAGGGGCGCCACATGGCGCCCCTTGTCGTTGCGGCCTGTGCTTGGTCAGGCCCAGTCGCCGCGCAGCGTACGCACTTCCTGTTCCAGCGCGACGGAACCCGCGGCAGTTGCCGGAACCGGCATGCCCACCACGAAGCCGATGCGCGACCAGACCCGGCGCGGCCATTTCATCATGGCGGCGCCATCCTTGCGGCTGAAGAAGCTGCCCCACAGGCCTTGCAGCGCCATCGGCACCACGGGGACCGGTGTGCGGCGGATGATCTCGTCGATGCCGGGACGGAATGTCTGGATGGCGCCGTCCCGCGTAATGCCACCCTCTGGAAAGATGCAGATCACTTCACCGGCTTCCAGGTATTCGGCCACCCGATCGAACGCCTTGGCCTTCATCGCTGCGTCTTCCTTGGCCGGGGCGATGGGGATGGCACCCGCCGTCTTGAAGATGAAACTCAGCACCGGGATCTTGAAGATGCGATGGTCCATCACGAAGCGTACCGGGCGGCGCACCGCGCCGGCGATGATCAGCGCATCCATGAAGCTCACGTGGTTGCAGACCAGTACGCACGGCCCTTCGTCCGGGATATGGTCCAGACCCTGATGGCGCACGCGGTACAAGGTGTGCGTGGCGATCCACACCAGAAAGCGCATCAGGAATTCGGGGATCAGCGTGTAAATGTAAAGCGCCACGGCAATGTTCATCAGCGACACGGTCAGCAACAAGCCGGCGACCGTGAGTCCCGCTTTCAGCAGCGCAATGCACATCCCGGCTGCGATCACCATGAATAGCGAATTGAGGATGTTGTTGGCGGCGATCGCGCGCGAGACAAAGGCTTTTTCGGTGCGCGTCTGTACCAGCGCGTAGAGCGGCACGATGAAGAGGCCGCCGAAGCTGCCCAACAGCAAGATGTCGATCATCACCCGCCAGTGCGCGGCCACGCCGACAAAGCCGGTCAGGTCATAGAGCTGCGTCGGTGGCACGAGTGAGGAGAGCGCGAAATAGAGATCGATACCGAACACGCTCATGCCGATCGAGCCGAAGGGCACGAGGCCGAGCTCGACCTTGCGGCCGGACAACTTCTCGCACAGCGTGGAACCGATGCCGACACCGGCCGAGAACAGCGTGATCAGGAAGGTGTAGACGCCGGGATTGCCGCCCACGGTATTGCGGGCGAGATCGGGTAACTGGGTCAGGTAGACCGAGCCGAAGAACCAGAACCAGGAAATGCCCATCAGCGAATGGAATACCGTGCGGTTGCGGTGCACGTGGCTAAGGATGTGCCAGGTTTCACCGAACACGTTCCAGTTGATTTTGATATCGGGCGCGGGTGGCGCGGCAGGCGGCATCGCGCGGCTTGCCAGCCAGCCCGCGATCGCCACGCCGACGCAGGCATAGACGATCAGCATCTCGCCGTGCGGCTGGTGCTGGATGATCAGCGTGCCGGCGATCTGCCCGAGCAGGATGGCGATGAAGGTGCCGGCCTCGATCAGGCCGTTGCCACCCAGCAGCTCCTCCTCCCTCAGGTATTGCGGCAGCACCGAATACTTCAGCGGTCCGAACAGCGTGGAATGCAGTCCCATCAGGAACAGGCAGGTGAACAGGATGACGGCATTCTTCTGGTAGAAGCCGATGCCTGCCAGCACCATGATCGCGATCTCCAGCAGCTTGATCCACTGGGCCAGCCGCGCCTTGTCGTACTTCTCAGCCAATTGCCCGGCGAAGGCGGAAAACAGGAAGAAGGGGATGATGAAGATGCCTGCGGCCGCGTTGACCAGTGTCTTGGCGTCGAGCCCCGCAGCGGACAAGCCAAAGAACGCGATCATCACCAGGAAGGCGTTCTTGAACAGGTTGTCGTTGAAGGCGCCGAGAAATTGCGTGCCGAACAGCGGCAGGAAGCGGCGCGAGGCAAACAGGTCGAACTGGTTGGGCTTGTGCATGACGGCCTGGCTGGATGGGGTGGCGACAGTCTAGCCCAAGCGCCGCTTGTTGCGTATCCAGCTCGCATCGCGCACTTGTTCGACAGTCTGCTGCTCCCCGAATTGGGGGCGGAATCTAGATCTTCGCGCGCACTCACGCGAAGCGCGTGATGGCCCCGCGATTTCGTTTCCAGCAGGCGTCAGGTGTCGCAGCGGGGCCGATTGTTCGGTGTGTTCAGCATTACGCTTGCCGCGTCATGCAGGCCAGATGGCACCCAGCACGCGCGCGCCCTTGGCGCCGGTCACCTGCGGCAGATTGCCAGTCTGGCGCGTCACGCAGCGTTGGGCCAGCCAGGCAAAGGCGTAAGCCTCCACCCAGTCAGGGTCTACGCCGAGTTGGGCTGTCGTCGAGACGGCGATGCCCGGCAGAGCGGTCGCCAGCCCCTGCATCAACAGCGCATTGTGCGCGCCGCCGCCGCAGACAAAGACCTCGTCCACGCCGGGCGCCTGCAACAGGATGGCGTCGGCGATGGTACGCACCGTCAGCGCCACCAGCGTGGCCTGTACATCCTGCGGGGCATCGTGGCGACCGGAAAGGCGGCCTTGCAGCCAACGCAGATGGAACAGATCGCGCCCCGTACTCTTGGGGGCGGGCAGCAGGAAGTAGGATTCGGCGAGCAGCACGTCCAAGAGGTCATCCAGCACCTGGCCGGTGGCAGCCCACTGGCCGTTGCTGTCGTAGCGCTGGCCCTGGTGCAGCTCGACCCAGGCGTCGAGCAGCACGTTGCCCGGGCCGGTATCGAAGCCCGTGGCATCGGCACGTGTCGGCAGATCGGTCAGGTTGGCGATACCGCCGATATTGACGACCACCCGGTGCCGCGCCGGATCGGCGAACAAAGCCTGGTGAAAAGCGGGTACCAGCGGCGCGCCCTGGCCGCCGGCCGCCACATCGCGGGAACGGAAGTCGCCTACGACGCTGATGCCGGTGAGTTCGGCCAGCCGCGCGTGATTGCCCAGTTGTACCGTGTAACCGGCTTCCGGACGATGCCTTACCGTTTGCCCATGGTTGCCGATGGCCGCAACGTGGGCAGGATCGACGCCGGCGCGCAGCAATAGTGCCAGCACTGCTTCGGCATAGCAGTCGGCCAATTCGTTGCCGGCGAGCGCCGCCAGATGCAGCTCGTCGTCGCTGCTAGCCTGCAGGCGTTGCAGGCGACTACGCAATGACTGCGGTAGCGGACGGCCCTGAGCGGCAACGAGGCGAGGTGTAACGGTGGTGAAGTCGACAAGCGCGGCATCGATGCCGTCGAGGCTGGTGCCGGTCATCAGACCGATATAGTAGGGGGCGTCGGACATGGGGCG
Source organism: Chitinolyticbacter albus (assembly GCF_024437655.1). GTDB lineage: Bacteria > Pseudomonadota > Gammaproteobacteria > Burkholderiales > Chitinibacteraceae > Chitinolyticbacter > Chitinolyticbacter albus. The sequence continues at coordinate 202,864 of NZ_JANBVF010000001.1, read as the reverse complement.
GGAGGCGCACTAGCGGCTGCGGATAAGGTCCGAGTGTAGCCAACCCCGGCGGCGTCGTCGCCACCGTTTGGCCCGCCTCGCGGTCGCCCTGTCCGGAATCGAGGGGCGTAGGGGCCACGCCGGGCGCGGCCCCTACCTATCAGTCCGCGCGGGCGAGTTCGACGCGCGCCAGCAAGTTGAGCTGCGCGTTGAGCTGCTCGGCGTGCGGACGGAAACGGGCAAATTCGCGTACGTCGAGCGATTGGTTGCGTGGCAGGTCGAGCTTGGTCGGATCGACCTGATTGCCCGATATCTTGAATTCGTAGTGCAGATGCGGTCCGGTGGAGCGGCCGGTGGTGCCGACAAAGCCGATGATGTCGCCCTGGCGCACGCGCTGGCCGGCCTTGAGACCGGGCGCGAAGCGGTTGAGGTGAGCATAGAGCGTGCTGTACACCCCCTGGTGCTTGATCTCGAGCACGTTGCCATAGGTGCTCGAGTAGGCGGCGTGGGTCACTATCCCGTCGGATGCGGCCCGTATGCGGGTGCCGGTGGGCGCCGCGTAGTCTATGCCCTTGTGCTGTTTCCAGGTGTGCAGCACCGGATGGAAGCGGGTGGCAAAGCCGGATGAAATCCGTGAGAACTCGACCGGTGTCTGCAGAAAGCTCTTCTTCAGGCTCTCGCCCTTGAGCGAAAAATATGCGCCTTCACCAGGTTGGGATTCGTACCACACGGCCTGCAGCTTGCGCCCTCCATTGACGAATTCGGCAGCCAGGATCCGTCCGGTCTTGATCACCTGGCCGTCGAGCGTATATGTCTCGAACACGACGCCAAATCGATCGCCTTTTTTCAGCTTGCGATGGAAATCGATCTCGCCTTCGAAAATCTCGATCAACTGGCGGGTCACTTCATCGGGCAGCTCGACGCGGTCGGTCGCGCCGAACAGCGAGCTCGTGATGGTGCCGGCCTTGAACGCGGTCTCGCGCGTGAGCGCCGCGGGCGCTTGCTTGACGACGAAGTCTTCGCTAGTCGCGAGCAGCTGCAGCTGCGTGCTGTCAGCGGCCATGTAGCGCAGCTGCAGCAGTTTGCCCTCGGCCGTGGTCTGCGCGCGTAGTACGCGGCCGGCGCGCAACTCATAGAGCGGACGGGCAGACGCATCGCTGCGGATGAATGCGCTGGCGGCCTCGTCATCGATGCCGAGGCGAACGATCAGGGCCGACAGCGTATCGCCGGAACGGATCACTTCTTCACGCCAGAATGGGGTCGTGGCGACGCGGCTGATCAGTTCGGGGGGCGTCAGGGCTTCGGTCACCGGGGTGACCGCAACTGCCTCCCGGGGGCCGAATTCGGCCACGCCATAGGCGCCGAAGGTCACCATCAGCGGCAGTGCGACGGCGGCGGCCAACCACACACGGCGGCTGGCTGGCTGGGGACGGGAGGGCTTTTCGGGTAGAATTTGCTGTTCGAACATCGTGTCAGGTTGCTTCCTAGTGCGCGGCAAGCGTACCAAAACTTGTACGGCTTGCCAAATCGAACTTTATTTAATTCCCTTTATTTCCATAGGCTTACCAGCCGCTGATCCCTCATGGCCGAACAAGAACAAGCCCCCCTGCATCCGGAAACCGAAGCCGCGCTCGCCATCATCAAGCGGGGCGTGGAAGAGCTGATCCCGGAAGACGAACTGATCCGCAAGCTGGAAAAGAGCCGGGTTTCCGGCGTGCCACTGAAGATCAAGGCCGGGTTCGACCCGACCGCGCCGGATCTGCATCTGGGGCACACGGTGCTCATCAACAAGATGCGGCAGCTGCAAGACCTCGGTCACACGGCACAGTTCCTGATCGGGGACTTCACCGGTCGAATCGGGGACCCGACCGGCAAGAACACCACCCGCCCGCCGCTGACCGAAGACGATGTGAAGCGCAACGCCGAGACCTACGAGCGTCAGGTTTTCAAGATCCTCGATCGCGAAAAGACGCAGGTGCTGTTCAATTCGGCCTGGCTCACGGAGCTGGGCGCGGCCGGCATGCTCAAGCTGGCATCGAGCATCACCGTGGCACGCATGCTGGAGCGCGATGATTTCTCCAAGCGCTTTGCCGGCAATCAGCCGATCGCCGTGCATGAGTTCATGTATCCGCTGCTGCAAGGGTATGACTCGGTGGCGATGCAGGCCGACATGGAGCTAGGCGGCACTGACCAGAAGTTCAACCTGCTGATGGGCCGCATGCTGCAGCAGCAGCATGGCCAGGCGCCGCAGGTGGTGCTGATGATGCCGCTCCTGGTCGGGCTCGACGGCACGAACAAGATGAGCAAGTCGCTCGGCAACTACATCGGTATCGACGAGCCGGCGACCGAGATCTTCGGCAAGATGATGAGCGTCTCGGACACGCTGATGTGGCGCTACTTCGAGCTGCTGTCGTTCCGGGCAATGAGCGAGATCGAAGCGTTCAAGGCCGATATCGACGGTGGCCGCAACCCGCGCGACGTGAAGGTGTTGCTGGCGCAGGAGATCGTTGCCCGCTTCCATGGCCAGGCGGCAGCCGAGCATGCGCTGGCCGATTTCGAGGCGCGCTTCCAGAAGGGCGCGATGCCGGACGAGATGCCGGAATTCACGCTCGCGGCCGATGGCGATGGGCTTGTGGTCACCGCAGTATTGAAGGAAGCCCAGCTTTGCCCGTCGACCAGCCAGGCAATGCGCGATATTCAGGCGGGCGCGGTCAAGCTCAACGGTGAGAAGGTTGCCGACAAGGCGCTGCAGATCGCCAGGGGCGAGACCGTGGTGCTGCAGGTGGGCAAGCGCAAGTTCGCGCGCGTGACCATAGGCTAACGTCGGGCGCTGCAAACGACACACCCCGCTGCGGCGGGGTGTGTCGTTTTGGACGGCTACTGCGCCGGAGCGACGGAGTCGACCTGCAACTGAGGTAGCTGCAGGCCTTGCGCCGAAGCGGGCCGCACCACCTTGCCGCGAACCTTGACGGTCTGGCGCTGCCAGCTGGCACGCTGCTCGGCGCTCAGCCCCAATAACTCCCAACGACCCCGGTCGGTGGTCTCCAGCACCACGCTGACATGTGGCGCGTTGCCCTTGAGCAGCAGTTGCCCGGTCAACTGCGTGGACTCGCCCGCCGCCTGCGTGGCGCAGGCGACGAGGAGGGCGGGGAACAGCAGCGAGAGCGTGGTCCGGATCGTCATCACTGGACGATCACAGTCAGCGTGGTACCGGGCGGCACGCTGATGGTTTCGCTGTAGGTATTGCCGGTAGGCGTGCGCACCACCGGGAAATGCGCATAGCCTTGCAGCAGGGTCGGCACTGACGACGGCAGTACACGATCGGCCAGGTAGTCAGGACCATGGATGCCCGGCAGCGTATAGCCGCTGTCTATCCGTTCGGGATAACCGAAAGTGGAAGGCGTGCCAGGGGTGGGAAGCAGCGCAATGCTGGTGCCCCAGCGGCGCACGGCATCCGCCAGACCCAACCCGCCGACGTTGCGAATCACGGTATCGAGCAAGGTGATGGAGTTGCTGCTGCTGTCGTTGCGCAGCAATTGTTTGTAGAACTCAACGCCGTAATAGCGCAGCAGATAGCCGCCGAAGCTGCCGTTCACGCTGTAGCTGAAGCAGTCCGAGCCCGGGTCGTCGTCCCAGCTGGTCAGGTTGCAGTTGTAACCCGCCTGGTTCAGCCAGTCGGGGAAACGACCGTCGCGGATGGGGTGGTAGTCCGGATCGACGCGCAGGCCGACGACGTCTTCCATCATCAGCGCCGTGGTTTCTTCGAGGAAGGTATCGAAGGTGTTGTCGATCACCACCCCGCGCTGATAGAAGTTGATCATGTGCGTGAGCTCGTGCGCCAGCGTATTGAGCTGGGTCTTGAGCCCCGTCTCGCCGGTGGTGCGATAGACGGTTTCGGTATCGAGGTAGAGCGATAGCGATTCGTTGCTTTGCGGCGTGCTCGCCGAGCGCTTGAAGTTGTTGTAGCTCCAGAAATAGCCCATCAGGCCATAGGGCTGGTTGTCGTGATCGAAATTGACCAGGACGACATCGAGCTCCTGGTTGGGACCGATCAGGTCATTAAAATCATGGGTGCCCCATGGCGCGCCGGCCAGGCCCGTGACCATGCCGTAGATCGCATCGCTGCCGCTGCTGAACGCGCTGGCGATGGTGTTGAGCTGGGCCTCGGTCAGCCGGTCGCTGGCGTATTCGCCGTTCTCGACCCAGAAGTTGATGGTGCGGCCATCGCTGGCGGTGAGCTTGCGTCGCAGCGTGGCGGAGCGGGTTTCCATCTGGTCGACATGAACATTCCATAGCTGGGTGTTGCCGACGATGGCCGCAGCGGGCTTGTCTGCCTTGGAAACGCTGCGCTGAATGCTGGGTGCGGCCCGATTGATCGGCGGGTTGCGGTTGAACTCGCGGATCTGGTCCGGTACCTGGTTGACCGGTTGGGCGGCATCGTCCCGTGCCTGCTGCGCCCGGCGGGGGGAGCGCTGCAGCAATGACAGCGTGATCGGCGGCATGGCCACCGGCGTGGCCTTCTGGTTGGTGTAGACCAGCGTGACGGTGCGCCCGGCGACATCCATCAGGTTGACCGGCACGCCGGTATGGCTGGCGCTGGTGTTGGTGTAGCGCCAGAAACCGACGCCGCTGCCTGAATACTGCAGGTTGCTGGCGCCGCAGTCGCTACCATTGCAGTCAACGCCAAAGGTGTTGTCTGCGAGCGCTTGCGGCGGGATGGGAGTTGGAGCCACCGGGGTCGGTGTCGTTGGCGAGCCGGTGACCACATCGCTACCGCTGCCGCCACCGCCGCAGGCGGTCATGGCGATTGCGAACAGTAGCGAAAGCATCCAGAAGCCATGACATTTCATGCAGGGTTTCATGAGCCGTTCCGTTTTAGGACAGGATCGATCGGATGCCGTTAGCCTAGACCAAGTTACGGACCGAAAAGCGCGAGCCAAGTGCCTGCCGTTGGTTGGCGTCAGCCTCCCACTTGCATGGTTGGGGAGGCTGGTGGCACAAGCGGCCCGCTGTCGCTGGGTTTGATACGCCTGAGAGGCTAAAGCCGTAATTCTCATAGAGCGTCAACAGCAGGCTCAGCCCTGGCTTTTCGGCTGTTGTTGTCTTACGCCGTCAGTTCACTCGTGGCCGTATGTCGGATAAATGGATAACCATTCCCTTACTGAGCCACTACGGAGAGCGTGACACCCGGAGGGACGGGGATCACCTCGGAATAGCTTGCGCCGACCGGATGACGCTCCAGCGGGAAATGGGCATAACCTTCGAGGTAAGTCGGTACGGTGCGCGGCAGGATGCGGTCATCGATGTAGTCTGGCCCGTTGAGGGCAGGCAATAGATATCCTGCGATCAGCTGTTCCGGGTAGGCATACCCGACCGGCGAGGTGGTGGCGGGAAGCAAGGCGATGCTGGTTCCCCAGCGCACCAGCGCACTATCCAATCCCGTCGCTGGATCGATCGAGCGTATGGCGTTGTCGAGCATCGCTAGCGAATCGGTCGAGTCGCGATTGCGCAGCAGGTTTTGATAAAAGCCCATGCCGTATTGCCTTAGCAGAAAGCCGCCGAAACTGCCTGAGACGTTGTAGCTGAAACACGTATTGCTCGTTTCATTTATCCAGCGGGTCAGATCGCAGTTATACGCAGCATTGGCGAGCCATTCTGGAAAGCGGCCGTCACGAATCGTGTTAAAGCTTGCGTCCAGGCGCAGACTAACCCAGTCCTCCATCATCATGGCCGACATTTCTTCCAGAAATGTATCGAAACTGAAGTCGCGACCGGTCGAGCTTTCATACATCAGCACGCTGCGCTGGTAGAAGTTGATCATATGGGTCAATTCATGGCCGAGCGTGCTGATCTGCTCCTTGAGTCCCTGATCCGTTAGGTTGCCGTTCGCATCTTTGGTGAGATAAAGCGTTTCGCTATCCATATAGAAAGACAGCGATTGATTGCTGTATTTAAGATCCGGATCGTTCGCGTCACGCAAGAAATTGTGTAACGACCAGAAATAGCCGAGCAATCCATACGGGCGGTTGTTACGGTCAAAGTTGACAAATACGATATCCATTTCCTGCTGGGCGCTTAGCAAGTCAACGTAAGGCTGAGACCCCCAAGCTGCTCCTGCGATGCCCGTCACCATCGGGTATACCGCATCACTACCTGTGGCGAACTTGGCCGAGAGTTGATCGAGTTGCGCGGCGGAGATCCGGCCATTCCCGTATTCGCCATTCTCGACCCAGAAATTGATGACCCTGCCGTCGGCTGCGGTCAGTTTACGTTGTAGTGTTGCAGTGCGGCTTGTGCGTGCCCCTTTGCCGTCATCCACATACCATGACCGAGAGCTTCCCAGCAGCGCTTGTAGCGGGATCGCTCCGGGCGCGGTGGGGCTGCGACTGGCGGAAGGAGCGCGCAGGCTCGGTAGACGATGAAAGCTACGTACGCCTTCCGGAATTCGGTTTGTATCTCGAGGAGTGATACGCCGAGCGGCGATGGCTTGCGAAGCATCAATGACGTTCAACCCCATGGGCTGCAAGGAGATACTCGGCATCAATACCCGAGTGCTCTTGGTATTCGTGTAGATGTAAGTAAGGCGTTTCCCTGCCACGTTGCTGAGCTGCAACGGCACGCCAACGTAGGACGTCCCAGTATTGACATAGCGCCAGATACCGACTCCGGTGCCCGAGTAATCGTTCTGAGAAAGCGCCCCGCACGAGGCGCCGGTGCATGCGACTTGGAACGCGCCTTCGATGCTTGTGATTGCTGGAGGAGTCGGTGAAGGCGTAGGGCGTGGTGCATCGCCTTGTCCGCCGGATGAGTCTCCGCCTCCACCACAGGCAGCAAGAAGGAAGAGACTGCTTAACGCAAGGAGTGATTTGAGATTCATTGCCAGAGCTTGTGAGTTGAACGTGCTGAAGAACAGGTCTCACAAGCATAAATGTCTCTCTTTTCCCTGAGTTTATTTGTAAGTTTTTTGCTTGTTTCCGTAGTGTATTTGCAACAACAGCCACGTTGTTTGACGTGGCTGTTTTCATGCGCTGTTCACGCCAAGCCATTGTGCCGCAACAACGCGTCTATCTGCGGTGCGCGACCGCGGAAGGCGGTGAACGATTCGGCGGCGGGGCGGCTGCCGCCGACTGCAAGGATCTCGCTGCGGAAACGCTTGCCGACCGTCGGATCGATCACATTGCCGCCGTGGGCGGCGGCTTCCTCGAATGCGGCATAGGCGTCCGCCGAGAGTACCTCTGCCCACTTGTAGCTGTAGTACCCGGCAGCGTAGCCACCGGCGAAGATGTGGCTGAAGCTTTGCGGGAAGCGGTTGTACGCCGGCGGCAGCGGGATGGCCAGCTCGCGCTGGATGTCCTCGGCCAGTGCCTGCACCGCGAGTGCGTCGACGCGACCGTGCAGCGCCATGTCGAAGATCGAGAAATAGAGCTGGCGCTGGAAGGCCGAGCCGCTCTGGAAGTTCTTGGCTGTGAGCATCTTGTCGAACAGTGCGCGCGGCAGGGCCTCGCCACTTTGAACATGGTGGGTCAGCTTGGGCAGCAGCTGCCATTCCCAGCAGAAGTTCTCCATGAACTGGCTGGGCAGTTCTACCGCGTCCCATTCGACGCCGCTGATGCCCGATACCGACAGCTCGTCGACCTCGGTCAACAGGTGGTGCAGCGCGTGACCCATTTCGTGGAAGGTGGTGATTACGTCGTCGTGCGGCAGCAACGCCGGGCGGCCTTCGACGCCGCGGGCGAAGTTGCAGACGATGAGTGCGACTGGCGTTTGTAGACGGCCATCAGCCAGGCGGCGGCGACCGCGCACGTCGTTCATCCACGCGCCGCCCTGCTTGCCTTCGCGGGCGTATAGATCGAGATAGAGTCCGCCGACTTCGGAGCCGTCGAGGTTTTCCAGCTGATAGAACGCCACGTCCGGATGCCAGACCGGCGCGTCGGCGCGCACGAAGCGCAGGCCGTACAGCTGCTCGATCAGGTGGAAGAGGCCGGAGAGCACGGTGGGCTCGGTGAAGTACTGCTTTACTTCCTGCTCGCTGAAGGCGTACTTGGCTTCGCGGATGCGCTCGGAGACGAATGCGACGTCCCAGGCCTGCAACTGGTCGTAGCCCAGCGTTTCGACCGCGTAGCGCTCCATATCGGCGCGGTCGGCCAGCATGTGTGGCTGCGCGCGTGCGGCCAGATCGCGCAGGAAACCCAGCACCTGCTCGGGCGTATCGGCCATCTTGGTCGCGAGCGAGCGCTCGCTATAGCTGGCAAAACCCAGCAACTGCGCAGCTTCTTGGCGCAATGTGTGGATCTCGTTGATCAGCGGGGTGTTGTCGCGCTCGGCCGGGCCGAATTCGGAGGCGCGCGTCACATAGGCGTGGTAAAGCTGCTCGCGTAGCGGGCGATGCACACCGAACTGCATCACCGGGTAGTAGCTCGGCATCTTCAGTGTGACTTTCCAGCCGGTCTGGCCATCGGCTTCGGCGGCGGCCCGTGCCGCGGCCTTCCAGTCGTCCGGCAGCCCGGAAAGTTCGGCTTCATCGATGACGTAGTGGCCGTAGGCATCGGTGGCATCGAGCACGTTCTGCGCGAAACGCGTGGTCAGCTCGGACAGGCGTTCCTCGATTGCCTTGTAGCGTGCCTTTTGCTCGATGGGCAGTTCGGCGCCGGCGAGCTTGAAGTCGCGTAATGCATCTTCGACGATGGTGCGCCGTGCGCGATCGAAGCCGGCGAATTCGGTGCTGGCGGCCAGCTGCTTCCAGCCGGCGTAGAGCGCTTCGTTCTGCCCCAGGTCGGTGTAGAAGTTGGAGATGCGCGCAATATTGGCGTTGTAGACCTCGCGTAGTTCGGGCGTGTTGACGACGGCCTCGAGGTGGGCAACCGTGCCCCAGGCGCGGTTCAGTCGCTCCAGCGCGCCCTCCAGCGGTGTAACGAAGTGATCCCAGCCGGGGCCGGCCGCCTCCGCCACCTTGACCGCTTGCTGTGCCTCGTCCAGCAGCACATCGAGCGCCGGGTTGACATGTTCGGGGCGGATCGCGTCGTAGCGCGGCAGATCGGTATGGGCGAGCAGCGGGTTGGCCTGGGTCATCGTCGGTCTCGGTTTAGAATGCGTTAATCATGCAGATGCGCGCCGGGGCGCATCATTTCAAGCTGGATATGGGGAAGTCTAATGGCAATCGAGAAATTCGACGGCATCGTGCCGCAACTGGGGCAGGGCGCCTGGGTGCACCAGGCGGGGCAGGTGATCGGCGATGTGGTACTGGCGAGCAATGTATCGGTGTGGCCGGGCGCGGTGATCCGCGGTGACGTCAACCATATTCGCATCGGCAGCGACTCCAACGTGCAGGACTGCAGCGTACTGCACGTGACGCACAAGCGGCCGGACGATCCGGAAGGCGCTCCGCTCATTCTCGGCGAGCGCGTCACCATCGGTCACGGCGTGATGTTGCATGGCTGCACCATAGGCAACGAAGTATTGGTGGGCATGGGCAGCATCGTGCTCGACCGGGTGGTGGTGGAGGACCGCGTGATGATCGGTGCCGGCTCGCTGGTGTCGCCGGGCAAGGTGCTGGAATCGGGCTGGCTCTATGTGGGGCGGCCAGCCAAGGCGGTGCGGCGGCTCAGCGGCGAGGAACTGGCGCACTTCAACTATTCGGCCGCGCACTACGTGCGGCTGATGCAGAAGTATCGCGACGCCTGAAACTGCGATCAGCCGGGTTGCTGGCTGACCCGGCGCTCGACCTCCCAGGTCACGATCTGGCCATTATTGAGCCCGCATTTCAGCCAGAGCGGGACTTCGGTGCGCTCGCGCCAGCCGGTGCCGGGAATGACGACGCGGGATTGAACCGTTTGCGTGATACGTGACGAGAACGGGTCCTGCCAGCGCTCCACGCGGCCGCGGGCAAGCTGGGTCTCGCTTGCCAGGATGCTGGTGTAAGGCGTGCGCTTGGGTACGCGCTCCAGCAGGCGCTCGTAACACCGCGCCACATCAGGGATGACAGGTTGAGGGGACGCCGCTGCATAGGTCGTGACGGGGGCAGCGGCGACAAGCAGCAATACGTAGCGGTTCATCGTTGTCGGCAGGAGTCAGCACTCATACAGGATTGGCGATGAATGGTGGCGATGCAACCGGGATTTTCGCGGGAGGCGCGCGCTAGCAGTGGCAGCGTCGCGCGGCAGGCAGGCTGAGATCGGCGTGCTTCTGCCATCGCCATCGCGCGGGCGTGGATCGTGGCAGACCGGGCCTTAGCGTGGCCTGAAGGCCATCACCGACGGCCTGCCGACGGGCGCCGGGCGACTCAGTCTGGCTTGGTCTGGCCCAAGAGCTTGGCGACCAGCGGATTGAGGCCTAGTTTCTGGGTGTCACCGCTCTGGCCGTAGCGATCCGGCACGGCGGCAGTCTTGAACTTGCTGTTGATCTTGAGGCCGCGGCGCTTTTCCAGCTCGGTGCGTTTCATCGTCATGGCGGCGTGTCCTGGTTGGTAAAGGGGCAATTGTAAAGCAGCTGGTGCGATGGCGCGCGTGATCGCACCCAAAAGTGACGAGTCGGCGCCGCTTTATGGCGCGCTCTGGCCGCCTACGGTTTCCAATACCGTCCATTGGCCCTTCACCACCTTGTAGACGGTGATGGCGCCGTCCTTTAGATCGCCATGGTCGTCATAGCTGATATTGCCCGAGGTGACGCCGGCGTGCAGGATCTTGGCAAGCTCGGGCAGATAACGCGCCGGATCGGCCGAATCGGCGTTCTTCATCGCCTGGGTCAGCGTACGCGCCGCGTCGTAGCCGTACGGGGTATAGATTTCCAGTTCGCCGTACTTGGCCTTGTAGCGGGCCTCGAAGGCCTTGCCACCCGGCATCTGCTCCAGCGGCAGCCCGGCGAGCGAGGCGATCGTGCCTTCTGCCTCGGGGCCGGCGAGCTTGAGAAAGGTCTCGGAGCGCGTCATCTCGCCCGACACCAGCGGCGCGGTCATGCCCAGGCGCTTCTTCTGCCTGGCCATCGGGCCCGATTGCGTGTCGGTGCCGCCATAGAAGATCAGGTCGGGCTGGATGGCCTTGATCGCGGTGAGGATGGCGGAGAAGTCGGTTTCCTTGTCGGTGGTGTATTCGCGCTTCACGATCTCGCCGCCGGCCGCCTTGACCGATTTCTCGAATTCGTCGGCGAGGCCCTGGCCGTAAGCGGTGCGGTCGTCGATGATGGCGATCTTTTTCGCCCCCAGCTTTTGCACCGTGTAGCGGCCCATTACCGAGCCCTGTTGCGTGTCGGACGTCATCGAGCGGAACGTGGTCTTGAAGCCCTGCTGGGTGTAGGCGGGCGCGGTGGCCATGGCGATCTGGGGAATGCCGGCATCCGAATAGATCTTGGAAGCCGGAATCGAGGTGCCGGAATTGAAGTGGCCGATGATGCCGGCCACCTTGCTGTCGACGAATTTTTGCGCAACCTGCGTTGCGGCGCGCGGATCGGCCATGTCGTCCTCGGCGATCAGCACAAACCGCACCGCCTGGCCGCCTAGCTTCGGGCTTTCGGCGTTCACGTCGTCGATCGCCAGCTGCACGCCGTTCTGATAGCCCTTGCCGTAATGCGCCTGGTTGCCGGTGAGCGGTGCGGCGAAGCCGATCCTGACTTCCCGCGCGCCGCCTTGCGCGGCCGCTGCCGCAGGGGTCGAGGCAGTGTTCGGGTCGGCCTGCTTGCCGCAAGCGGTCAGGAACAGCGCGGTGCCCAAGGCCAGGGCCATCGTCGCTCGCATCATGCTCAGCACCTCGTCGTGTGGTTGTGGCTGCGATTGTGCCGCGCGTCGCCAACCCGACCATTGGGGATAGTCCGGGCGGCGCGCATCAGGGCGCGGCGATGGTCCAGCTTAGCGCATCGATCACGCGCTGGAAGTCGTCCGCCAGCGGGCAGCGCACGGTGAAGGGCACGCCGGTAACCGGGTGGGGCAGCGTCAGCGCCGTGCAGGCCAGCAGCATCCGGCTCACGCCGAAGGCCTCGGCGAAAGCGCGGTTGTGCCGGCCCTTGCCGTAGGTGGCGTCGCCAATGATGGGATGGCTGATGTGCTTCAGATGCCGTCGCAACTGGTGGCGGCGTCCGGTCTCGGGTTTGAGTGCCACGAGCGCGTAACGACTCTGCGGATAGCGGTCTATGGCCCAGGGCAGCTCGACGGTGGCGAGGCGCCGATAGCGGGTGAACGCCTCCTGCGCACCGGTCGGCATCGGGCCACCCCAGGCCTCGGCATCGTCGATGCGCCGCTCCAATGGGTGATCGATCTCACCGGCCACATCGGGCCAGCCGCGCACCACGGCGAGGTAATCCTTGTCGATGCGCCGCTGCTCGAACAGCGAGGACAGCTGGCGCCCGGTATCGGCATCGAGCGCGAACAGCAGCACGCCGGATGTGCCCTTGTCGAGGCGATGCACCGGGTAGACGCGGCGGCGCAGCTGGTTGCGCACCATCTGCATGGCAAAGCGCGTTTCGTGCGCATCGAGCGAGGTGCGATGCACCAGGAGGCCGGAAGGCTTGTGCACGGCAACCAGGTAGTCATCACAGTAGAGCAGGGGCAGGGCGGTCATGCCGCGATGATACCCGCACGGTGCAGCGTTGCCTGCCGCGCCGCGCCCACGCATGCCAGTGATGCCGTTCACACCATTCGTGTCATCGGCCAGTGAATGGGCCGCGTTGATGCCGCATGGGTGCACAGACACCCACCAGTTCAAGGAGAACTAGGCATGAAAACGCACTTAGCTTTTGGCAGGCACGCGCTACTGGTGGCATGGGCGGCAATCGGGCTGGGATGGACCGCGCCGGCCAGTGCCCAGGTCGATGTGGACATCCACCTGGGCTATCCGTACCCGCCTCCCCCGCATGTGGTCTATGTGCCACCGCCGCGGATCGACTATGTCTGGGTGCCGGGCCGCTGGGTCCACTACCATCAGCCACGACCGTATTGGCGTGATGGCTACTGGGAGCACAAGCGCCATCACGCTCATCCGCGCGGCCATCACTATGGCTGGGATAGGCACCGCGAACCGCCGCGCTACCGGCATCGCGACCGTCACCGCGATGACGATTGATCGGCACTAAAACCAACGGCCCGCTTTGCAGCGGGCCGTTGGTTTGGGCGAATACCCGCGGGTTACAGCTGAGTCAGCATGCGCACGCGGCGGATCTGGAAGTGGATGGTCCCGGCCTGGTCATCCCAGGCAGGCAGCATTTCCAGTACCGAGCTCAGCTTGGCCGGATTCCAGCTGGCGTCGTAGCCAGGGCCGGAGAACGGCAGCTGCACCGTGGTCCACACGCCCAGCGCCGGGCGGCCGACCAGGGTCGTCAGATCACCGGTGCGGCAGGTGTCGGGCTTGCGCGCGCAGACGAGCTTCACCCAGAACGGCTGCGTGCTGCCGCCGTAGTCGAGCACCCGCAGTTCGAACTGCACGCCACCGGTGGCGGCGACGGCGCTGACGTCGAACAGGTTGGGCGACTTCACCGGGAAGAAGATGGAGCCATTGCCGCCGCCTTCCTTCAAGCCGTTGTAGGTCACATCGACCACTTTCTCGCCAGCGTCATCGAAATTGGCGTTGAGTGCGATGCTGCCGCTGCCGTACGACCAGCTGCCCGGTACGTCGAACAGCGCCGGGTCCGCGATGCCGTTCACGTACACGTCGCGCGGGGCATCGAGCACGGTGACCGGATCGGCGCTGGCGCCATCGCACGGCACGTTGCCGGCGCGGTTCGGCTCCCAGCGCACATTGCCCACCGACAGCTCGAACTGGCCCGAGCTGTAGATCAGGAGCGGCGTGTTGATCGCGGTGAAGTCGGTGCCCTTGTCGGCGAAGCATTGCAGCGGAATCGCGACCTCGGTCCAGTTGCCGACCGGCAGCGCCTGGATCGCGGTGGTGACGTCGATCTCGCCGATGCAGGGGTAGACGCAGTCGATGCGGGCCTTCACCGGTGCCGTTGGCGCCACGCTGACGCGGGCATCAAATACCAGCGCGCCGCCGGCGTTCAGATAGGGCTGCAGGTTCTGCGTCTCGGCTTCGACCGCGCTCTGGATATAGAGCTGACCCTCGGCGTTGTTCCACTTGGCCTTGATCGCACTCCACTGGATGCCGCTCTTGTCGTCGACCGGGGTGGCAGTGATTTCACCATTCGGCGTCGAGGTACTGGCACTGCTGGCCTGCGCGATGACCACGCCGCTCCACTTGGACGGCGCCGCTACCTTCATGTTCCAGCCATCGGCATTGCCGCGATCGAAGAAGGAGATCGGAGTATCGGCCGTGCCGCCACCGCTGGTCACGCCGCAACCGATATCGGCGCTGGTTTCGTCAAGTGCGGCCACGGTGCCACCCAGGGCGTAGCTCAGACCATAGCCATAGGCGAATTGCGGCGCATAGCCAGCGTCGCCGACGTTGAGCGGGGTCTGGCATGCCGCGCCTGGCCACGAGTACGACAGCTTGCCGTTGAAGTCGACGTTGACCTTGCCGGCCTTGTTGCGGAACAGCACGTCGGCAATGCCGTCACCCTCGGTACCTGGCAACCAGGCGGCGACGAAGGCGTCCGAGCGGTTCAGCTCCTTGTTGGCATAGAGCGGTCGACCCGAATACAGCACGGTGACGATCTTCTTCACGCCCTTCGCCTTGAGCGCATCGATCAGCGTGATGTCCTCGGGGCGCAGCTTGGCCAGTTCCAAGGTCTTGGTCTTGCCGATATCGCCCAGGCCTTCGGCATACGGGGTCTCGCCGATGACGACGATGGCCGCATCGAACGTGTTGTTGGCCAGCGCACCGGTGGTACTGGTATCGAGCACGGCATTGGGCGCGATCTTCTGCACGGCGCCCCACAGCGTGGTGCCGCCGCCGAAGTCGGCGTTTGTGTTGCCCGTGCCCTGCCAGGAAAGCGACCAGCCGCCGTTCTGGTTGGACAGACTGTCGGCGCTCTTGCCCGCGACCAGGATCTTGGCCTTGCGCGACAGCGGCAGTACGTTGCCGTTGTTCTTCAGCAGCACCAGCGATTTCTGTACCGCTTCGCGCGCGACGGCGCGGTTTTCCTCGGTGCCGATCTCGTGATTGACCAAGCGGGCCGACGGCTTGGGCTTGGTAAACAGGCCCGCACGGTATTTCACACGCAGGATGCGACGTACCGCGTCATCGATACGCGCCTGCGGGATCTCGCCCGACTGCACGCTGGCGATGGTGTTGGCGATGAAGGCTTTCCACTCGTCGCGATACGGCACCATTACCATGTCGATGCCGGCATTGATCGCTTCAGGGCAATCGCTGTTGCTGCAATTGCGCGGGCTGTTGCTGTTGCCGGTGGTGAGCTGGCCGTTGCCGTTCCAGTCGGACACGATAAAGCCGTCGAAACCCATCTTGGTCTTGAGCACGTCGGTCAGCAGATACTTGTTGCCGTGCATCTTGTAGGCCTTGGCGCCTTCACCGGCCGCCTTGTCCTGCCAGCTGTTGAACGAGGCCATCACCGTTTGCGCGCCAGCATTGAGCGCGGGGAAGTAGCCGCGGGCATGGATATTGAGCAGTTCGTGCTCGGTGACGATGGTCACACCCTGATCCTTGCCCTGGTCGGTGCCGCCGTCGCCAATGAAGTGCTTGGCCGTGGCCACGACGCGCTCGTTCGGCCGGGCGTCCTTGGCCAGGGCGCCTTGCAGCCCTTCGATGATTTTGCCGCCATAGGCCGCCGTGATTTCGGGGTTCTCGCTGAAGCCCTCGTAGGTACGACCCCAGCGATCGTCGCGCACCACGGCCAGCGTCGGGGCGAACGCCCAGTCGATGCCGGTTGCGGCCACTTCGCGGGCGGTGACTTCCGCAATGCGCTTCATCAGGTTGGGCGCGCGCGCGGCGCCCAGGCCGATGTTGTGCGGGAACATCGTCGCGCCGCGCACATTGTTGTGACCGTGCACGGCATCCGTGCCCCAGATCAGCGGAATCTGGTGGGGGTTGGACGGGTCCATCGAAGCGGTCCAGAGGCTGTCCGCCAGTGCCAGCCAGTCATTGACGGTGGCCGCCTTGTTCTGGCCGGGGAAGGAGCCGCCGCCGTTGAGTACCGAGCCGATGTGGTACTGGCGGATTTCGTCCGGCGTCACTTCTGCGATCTCGACCTGGGTCATCTGCCCGACTTTCTCTTCGAGCGTCATGGTCGCCAACAGCGCATCGACCTTGGCCTCGATGGCCGGGTCTTTCGGGATTGCGCTATTGATGGGGGGCCAGTCTTGTAGCTCTTCAAGCGGCAATATGGGTTCTTCCAATATGCACCCGGCTACGGCCAGAGTGGCTAACGCGGCGGCACCGAGCCGCCAGCGCCATGGTAATGGTTTCATAGTTTCGAATTCTCCTGGCTGGAATAGCACACATGTACGGCGGATGTTGGGCGCAGGTCACCCCTCAAGCGTGATGCCTTGCGACTTTGTTTATTGAAAGCGCTTTCAAATATCAACGGGTTGAATGATTTGTGCAAGTTTTGTGCAAAAAATTATGACGATCGGCTGAAATGGTGCGATTTGTCTGTGTGTGGTGCACACCGATGGGGCGTGTGCCAGCGGCGAGACTGCAACGAGCGCGCGCACCGGCTTGACGCAATGTCAGGCGGGTAACGAGAATGCGGGCATGAACGATAGAGCCACCACCACGCTGGATCAGGTCGCGCGCCAGGCCGGCGTGTCGCCCAGTACCGTTTCGCGCATCCTCAACGGCACGGCCAAGGTGAGCGACGCCAAGCGAGCGCGCGTCGAAGCCGCGATCGCCGCGCTCAACTATCGGCCCAATGTCATGGCGCAGAACTTGGCACGCGGCCGTTCGATGACGGTGGGCGTGGTCACCCAGGATATCGCCAGTCCGTTCTACAGCGAATCGCTCAAGGGCATCGAGGCCGCGCTTGCCGATACCGGTTACGCGCCGCTGTTCGTCAGCGGCCACTGGAATGAGGCCGACGAAATCGAGCGGGTGGCGCTGCTGGTCGATCGCCGGGTCGACGGGCTGATCGTGCTCACCGGCATGCTGCCCGACGAGATCCTGCTGGAGACCGCCGAGCGTGTGCCGCTGGTGGTCACCGGCCGCCAGCTCGCTGCGCCGCGCGTGTTCTCGCTCGACATCGACCACGAAGCGGGCGCGCATACCGCCACGCTTTACCTGATCGGGCTGGGGCACCGACGCATCGCGCATCTGGCCGGGGTGCAGGGGCATCCGGACGCGCGCGCACGTCTGGCCGGATATCGCCGTGCACTGGACGACGCCGGCATCGCGTATGACGAGACGCTCGTCGTCGACGCCCAGTTCAACGAAGAGGGCGGGGTCGCCGCGATCGAACAATTGCTGGAGCGCCGGACCGCATTCACCGCGGTGTTCGCAGCCAACGACCAATCGGCCACCGGAGCGCGGCTGGCACTGTATCGCCGTGGCATCGCCGTTCCCGAACAGGTGTCGCTGGTCGGCTTCGACGACCTGCCAGGCTCGCTCTATTGCACGCCGCCTCTGACCACGGTGCGTCAGCCGGCGTACCAGATCGGCCGCACCGCAGCACTTGCGCTGCTTGAAATGATGGATGGCAAGCCGGCTCCCGAGCTGAGCTTGTCGGTGGAGCTCGTCGTACGCGAATCCGCGTGCGCGTACTCGCAACCCTAACGAGGCCCCGGCCCGCAAGCAGACGGGGAGCCGGACTCCGATCTGCCCCAGATGATATATCCGGCACCGGAGGGACGCGGGCACCGCCCGCGTATCGCCGTACCGCATGGTGGCGCGCAGAACCACCTGTAGGAGTTTGCAATGATGCTGCATCGCATGCTGGCGGGCTGGATGCTGCTGCTCGCCGCTGCCGCTGGCTGGGCGGGAGAGGCCCTGGTTGTCGCCACTTATCCCAATCTGGACCGGGTCATCAAGCTGGTCGAGCCGCTCTGGCGTCAACGCCATCCCGATGTACCGATCAAGCTGGTGACGCGCAGCTATGCCGATCACCAGACCGCGATGACCACCGCGCTCGCCGCGGGCAGCGGCCTGCCCGACCTGATGGGGATAGAGGTCGGCTATATCGCGCGTTTCGCCGCATCCGGCGCACTGACCGATCTGGCCGCTGCGCCCTTCGATGCCGGGCGCTGGCGGGACGATTACCCGCGCTATGCCTGGGCCCAGGCCATGTCGGGCAAGCAGCTTGCGGCGCTGCCGGTCGATATCGGGCCGGGCACCTTGTTCTACCGGCAGGATCTGCTCGCCGCGGCGGGCGTCGGCGAAGACGAGCTGTCGCGCACGTGGGACAGCTATCTCGCGGCCGGGCGCAAACTCAAGGCGCGGGGTTCCTATCTGTTCGCGCATGCGCGCGACCTCAAGGATCTGTACCTGCGCGCCAGCCTCAAGGATGGCGAGGGCGTGTATTTCGATGGGTCTGGTAAACCGCTGGTACGCTCGGTGCGCTTCGTCAAGGCGTTCGAGCTTGCGCTCGCAGCGCGCAAGGCCGGGCTCGATGCGCGGGTTAGCACCTATACCCCCGCTTGGGGCGATGCCCTGCGTAAGGGGAGGATCGCGACGCAGGCGAGCGGCAGCTGGATGGCGGGGCACCTGGAAACCTGGCTGGCGCCGCAGACACGCGGCCTGTGGCGGGTGACGGCAATGCCGGCCGGCGCGCATGCCACCTGGGGGGGGTCTTTCTACGCCATTCCACGCGCCAGCACGAAAAAGGCACTGGCGTGGGAGTTGCTGCAGCTCTTGGCGCACGATCGCGCCATTCAGCTGGCGGCGCTCAAGCATGACGATGTAAAGGCATTCCCCGCCTTGCTCGCCGCGCAGGACGATCCGCTCTTTGAGACGCCGGTCGCCTTCCTGGGTGGCCAGCGCGCGTGGCAGCTGTGGCGCGCCAGCGCGCTGCGCGTACCCGCGCTGGTGGCGAACCGCAACGACGCGCTGGCCGAGGAAATGGTCAACGCAGAACTGGACCTGGTGCTGGATCAAGACAAGCCGATTGCTGCTGCGCTGGCCGATGCCGAGCGCCAGATCCTGCGTCGCGCGCGGCGCTGAGCGATGGCGCACACCGTATCCGTATCCTCCCCGCCGCAGAGGGCAGCCGGCCGCCCGTGCCGGCTTGCGCTGGCGCCCTATGCCTTTCTCGCGCCATTCATGCTGCTGTTTGCGGGGTTCGTGCTGCTGCCGCTGCTGGCCACGGCCGGGCTGTCGCTGTGTCGCTGGAACCCGGCCGAGGGCTGGCACGCGCTCACGTTTGTCGGCCTTGAAAACTATCGCTTCGTGCTGGACGACCCCTGGTTTCTGAAGACGCTCGCCACCAGCGCCTGGCTGACCGTGGTCGGCGGCGTGCCGCAGCATCTGATCGCGCTGCCGCTGGCCTGGCTGGTGTGGCGGCATCTCGGGCGCGGTCAGCGGTTGGTGTCCGGCATCTATTTTCTGCCCTTCGTCACGTCCAGCGTCGCCGTGGCGCTGGCATTTTCCACGCTGTTCGCCAGCGATACCGGCCTTGCCAACCAGGTGCTCGCGACCTTGCGCGGCTGGCCTTTGCTTGGGGCATGGCTGCCCGCCGAGGCCGTGCACTGGTTGAGCGAACCCGAGACTGCGCGCTGGGTGGTTGCGCTGTTGGTGTTCTGGCGCTTTTTGGGCTGGAACCTGGTGCTCTACCTTGCCGCCTTGCAGGTGCTGCCCAGCGACAATTTCGAAGCAGCCGCGCTCGACGGCGCCGGCAGCTGGCAGCAATTTCGCCACATCGCGTTGCCGCAATTGCGCCCGACCATGGCCTTTGGCATGACGCTGACGCTGATCGGCGGCCTGCAGCTGTTCGACGAGCCACTGATTCTGGCGCAGGACGGCCGGGCGGGTGCGGCGCAGACCGCCGCTATCTACGTCTACCGCAACGCCTTCGAATTCGGTGATCTGGGTGCCGCCGCCGCCATGGCCTGGCTGCTGCTGGCGCTGATCGCCGTGGGTTCGGCCTTGTTGCTGTGGTTGCTGCGCTCGCGGGAGGAGGCATGAAGCGCTGGCTGGCACGAGGTGTGATCGCACTGGGCGCGCTGACCATGCTGCTGCCGTTCTGGCTGATGCTGGTCTACGCCAGTCACGGCAAGGGCGCACTGTTCGAGGCCGCGCCACCTTTGTGGTTCGGTGACCAGCTGGGGGCCAATCTGCGGTTGCTGTTCGAGCAGCTGCCATTCTGGCGCAACCTGGCGCTTAGCCTCTATGTGGCGACGATGAGCACGATCCTCGCGCTGGTGCTCTGTAGCAGTGCCGGCTTTGTCTTCGCCGTCTACCGCTTTCCCGGGCGTCGAGTGCTGTTTGCACTGGTGCTGGCCGGCATGCTGCTGCCACCGTATATGGCGATGATTCCGAGCTATCTCTTGATCGACGCGCTGGGCTGGATCGATACGCCGCGCGCGCTATGGCTGCCGACCGCGGCGTGCGCGCTGGGGGTCTTTCTGATGCGCCAATACATCGCCAGCACCGTGCCCACGAGTACACTGGATGCGGCGCGCATCGACGGTTGCAGCGAATGGCAGCTGTTCCGCCGCGTGGTGCTGCCGCAGTGCGGCCCGGCGCTCGCCACATTGGCGCTGATCGTGTTTGTATCCTCGTGGAACAACTTCATCCTGCCGCTGACTGTGTTGCGCACCCCGGAGATGTATACGGTGCCGCTGGCCTTGCGCAGCCTGCAGAATCCGACCAATACCGAATGGGGCCTGGTGATGGCGGGTGCGGCATTGGCGTCGTTGCCGCTGATGCTGTTGTTCGCGTTCACGTCGCGGCAGATGATGGCCGGCATGATGGCGGGCGTGCCGCGCGACTGAGCCTGGGCCTTGTTGTGCTGCCTGCTGGCGCCCACCTGCAGCGCATGTCCATCCAACCTGCCCACGGGGGCACTGCTTGAACTACCTCGCGCACCTTTACCTCGCCGGCGACGAAGCCGCCGATCGCGTCGGCGGGCTGATGGGTGACTTCGTGCGTGGACCCTTGCCGGGCGCCCTGCCGCCTGATCTGGCGGCCGGTGTGGCGCTGCATCGTGCGATCGACGCCTGGGCCGACACCCATCCCGCTTTCCAGGCCAGTCGCGCCCGCGTCAGCCCGGTGCGGCGGCGGGTGGCGGGCATTATGGTCGACCTGTACTACGATCATTTCCTCGCCCGCGATTGGTCGCGCTATCACCACCTGCCGCTGACCGACTTCGCCGCGATGGCCTATGCCGAGACCGCCGCGCGCAGCGATGCGCTACCGGAGCGGCTGGCGCAGCAGTTGCCGAATATGCGGCAGTACGACTGGCTGGCGTCCTACGCCGATCCGGCTAACGTTGGCTACGCGCTCGATCGCATGGCGCAGCGGCTGCGCCAGCCCAATTCGCTGGCTGGCGCCGGCGAAGAGCTATTGCGCGACTACGCCGGGTTCGCCGCTGATTTCGCGCTGTTTCTGCCAGACGCACGGGCCTTTGCCGAGGCATGGCGCAGGCGTAACACCGCTGGCTCTGAAGCGCCGTAGCGCCAACCCGGTCGGGACCAGGCGCCGTAGAGGCTTGGTTGATGCTCGTGACGGGCCGTGTTTGCCTGGGCGAGGTGTTGTGCCCCAACCCCACCACGCGACACGTTTTGCGCCCCGGCAAGCGGGTGGGGCTGCGGTAATAAGCAATCGGACACGAGCCTCGCCTGGGCCGGCCGTTCACTTTCCCGGGGGACCGCTGCTGCCACCAGGTGGTGGGCCGCCAGGCGGGCCCGAGCTGCTGACGCCGGGCCCGCCGGGCGCTGTGCCATAGCCACTGGGCCGGCGCTGGTAGGTGGCGGCCTGCAAGGTGTAGTTGCCGCCGCCGGAGGGCTGGCTCAGCACCCCGACCGACGAGTGACTGTGGCTATCGGCGCGGATCACCAGCGTGGTGTTCCCCGCCTGCTGCAGCTGGCGTGCCTGGTTCTCGATGTGGCTGTCGACGATCAGGTTGGCGGCCTGCGGGGCCCTCACGGTCAGGGCCGCATTGCTCGCTTCGCCGACCACGTCGTAGGGCGACGTGTGGGCTCGGTGATAGGGGCCGGCGCTGGCGGTATCCGCGCCTGGGCTGCGGGGCTCGGGGGTCTGTTTCTTTTCCTGCTTGTCCCGCGCGGGACCGCTGAGCGACTGCGCGTACGAACTGGTGAACATCACCCCGGGATAGGCGCCGCCCTGGTGCGGTGCCACCCGGTTATCCACCTGGCTCACCGTCTGCCCCGATGCCTGGTGCGCGCCGACGTGTTGCGCCATCAAGGGGGGCAGTACGTCGCTCAGCGTCGGGCCGCTGACTGAATTGCGGCGGATGGCAGCGCGCGTTTCCTCGCGCAGGTTGGGGTCGCTGCCGCCGCCGCTCAGGTAGTCACCCTGAGCCTCCCAGACCATGCTGCTGGTGTCATGACCGAAATGCACGGTGCTTGGGTCGGGCGCGGCGGCAGTTTGGGCCTCCCGCTGCCGTTGCTGGCGCAGGCTGTGTCGACGCTGTGGGGCGAACGACAAGGGGGTAGAGGCGTCGCCGGACTGGCTCTGAGCCGGCATCATCGACGTCATGGGCATGGGGCCGCCGCCATGGGCGCCGCCGGCGCCGGGCAGCGATGCGAATAAGGACAGGCCGGGCGAAGTACCCTGGCGGGGGGCAGACATGGTCGTAGCCATGGGCATCGGCCCGCCGCCGTGGGCGCCGCTGGCGCCAGGCAGTGGCGCGAACTGGGCTGGCGCGGTGGTCTGGCCGGACAGCGGTGCCATGAAGCCCTGGCCGATCGGCTGCAAGGTGGAGGAGCTGGAACCGGGGGCATTGCGCGGGCTGTCCGGCATGGTATCCATCATCGGCGTGCTGCGCTGCGGCGGCGGCCCCATATTGCTGCGCTGGCCATGACCGGTGGTGGGCAGCGACAGGCGCGTGCGCTGCTCGGTGTGTCCGCGTGGCCATGGGTTGCCGCCGCCCAATGGTGTTGCGGGGTGCGGCCGCTGTTGATTCGGGTCCATGACGGTCCTCGCTGCTTGTCTTGCCCAGGCGCGGCAACCGGGTGCGCGCGTGGCCTGGCGGGCATCGGAACGCTACGTCCCTCCTGAAGCGAGGTGCATTTGCAGGAGCGCGTGACGGTGTCGATGGTCCCAGTTCAGTCAGCATGAAGCATGCCAGTGCTCGGTACCGTTCCGAAGGCTGGCGCCCCCTCGTCCTGCTTGATCCGCACGGGATGGCCGCTGCCGCTGGCCGGGTATAAATCGTCCCGGGCGCGGGCTTTTTTCCTCGCGGGGCACGACGGCGCGCCGGCTTGGCACGCTTGGCACCGACTAGACGATGTGCGCGCCGTGTTCGGCCAGCAATTCGCGCAAGATCGAACGGTGGCAACGTGCTTCGTCCTCGCAATAGCAGCCGACCGAGAAATCGTTGTGCTGCGAGAGCGCGGCCAGCAAAGCCAGCGTGTGCTTGTTCTCGGGCGTCGCCATTTCGGCGCGATAGTGGCGGGCAAAGGCGGCCCACTCGGCCGGCGTGCCCGCCGTCTGCGCCTGCTTAACCAATTCGGCGCTGGGTGCGAGGTTGGGATACCAGACGTCGTACCAGTCCTGGCTGGCGAACTCGCTCCTGGGCACGCCGCGCGGCGGCCGGCGCACGGTGCCGATACGCAGCCCTTCACCGGGTAGGCGCGGCGAGCCGAGGCGGACGATGCGTAGGGTCATGTGCAACTCCTGCGGGGGCGTACGTCATCTTCGGTCAGCGCCCTAGCCCTGTTCAAGCAGCCAATCCGCCTGCAGTCGGCTGACAGCCCGCATGCAAGCGGGCAGCAGTCGCCTTGCAACGATCTAGCATGACGATGGGCCTTTCCTCTGCGCAGGAGCATTGCCATGCCGCACGACATCAGCTTTGCCAGCTTCAACCTGTACAACCTGCAGCTACCGGGGCGGGCCACCCATCCGGGCGCTGCGCCGTTTACCGAAGCATCCTATGCCCGGCGGCTGGCCTGGGCTGGCGATTTGCTCAAGGCGGTGGGGGCGGATGTGATCGCGTTCCAGGAGCTCTGGTCGCGCCAAGCGCTGGTTGACCTGTTCGATCGCAGCGGCCTCGCTGCCGACTACCAGCTGTGCTTCATCGCCAACGATTGGTACGACATCGCGGTGGCTGCCGCAGTGAAGCGACCGTGGGTCGTCAAGGGACAGCAACTGCACAAGCGCTTCCCCGAGGCGTTCCGGCTGCTCAAGCGTGGTCACGGTGAGGCGGGGGCCGATGCGCACCGTACCGACGACGACATCGATGTACAGATCGACATCTTCTCGCGCACCGTGCTGCAACTGACCATCGGCAAGGCCGAGGCCGGCGCGCCCCAGCTCGAGGTGTTCTGTACCCACCTGAAATCCAAGCTGGCGACGCAGCTCGACAAACCCGAGCAGCAGGACAACGCAATGAAGCCACATCGCGCCGCGCTGGGCGCGGCCTTGTCGACGGTGCGTCGCACGGCAGAGGCGGCGGCGCTGCGCATGATCCTCACCGGTCTGATGAAGGGCACCGACCGTGCGGTGGCGGTGATCGGCGATTTCAACGACGGCAACCACTCCAATACGCTGTCCATCCTCACCGGCCAGCCGGCCTATCGCCAGTACTACGCGCACCGCGCCGGCATCAGCAGCGATGCCGGCCTCTATTCGGTGAGCTTCCTGCAGGCGCTGGGCGATTTCCAAGACGTGGCTTACTCGCACATTCACCAGGGCGTGCGCGAGCAACTGGATCACGTGCTGGTGTCCGAGCAGTTCTACGACCATTCGAAGCACCGGTTATGGTCGTTCCACGACCAGCGTATCTGGAACGACCATGTGGTGGAGGAGGGGCCGAACGGCCCGGCACGCTCCACCAGCGATCACGGCATCGTGCGGGCACGGTTCGACTGGCAGGGGCCGCAGTGATCCAGTGTGCCAAAAGCAAAAGACCGCGGTGACGCGGTCTTTTGCTGGGTGCTTCAGACGGTGGCTCTGGCCAGCGTATCGCTGCGCCGCCGCGTTCCCGGAATCGGCACCAGCGCGCACACCATGCCCAGCACGCTGAGCGCTGCCACATAGTGCGCCGGGGCGAGGGCATCGGTCTTGAGCCACAGCGTCAGCATCACCGGGGTGAGGCCGCCGAAGATGGCGTAGGCGACGTTGTAGCTGAACGACAGGCCGGAGAAGCGCACCACGGCCGGGTAGGCGCGCACCAGCACGTAGGGAATCGCGCCGACGGTGCCGACGAAGAAGCCGGTCAGTGCGTAGCTCGCAACCAGCTGGCTCGGCGAGGTGGGCAGGTGGCCGTAGAACAGGTAGCTGGTGGCGAGCAGGCCCAGGCTGCCCAGGCCCAGCGTCAGCTTGCTGCCGAAGCGGTCAGCCGCCATGCCGAACAGCACGCAGCCGATGGTCAGCATCACGATGGCCACGCTGTTGGCCTGCAATGCCAGTGCCGGTGCGACGGCGAACTGCTTTTGCAGATAGGTCGGCGTGAACAGGATGACGACGACGATGGCGGCCGACAGCACCCAGGTCAGCAGCATCGACAGCACCACCGCCGGCAGGTGTCTCTTGAGGATGAATTTCAGCGGCAGGCCGTCGGCCAGCGCCTTGCGCGCCTGCATTTCGCGGAACACGGGGGTCTCTTCGAGGAAGCGGCGCAGGTAGACCGCGAACAGGCCGAATATGCCACCGAGCAGGAAGGGGATGCGCCACGCCCAGTCGTGCACCTCGGTCTGGCTGAAGCTGCTGTTGATCACGGTGGCGATCAACGAGCCCAACAGGATGCCGGCGGTAAGCCCTGCGGTCAGCGTGCCGACGGCAAGACCGGTGTGGCGGCCGGGTACATGTTCAGAGACGAACACCCAGGCTCCGGGCACTTCGCCGCCGATGGCCGCGCCCTGCAGCACGCGAAACAGCAACAGCAACAGCGGCGCGGCGATGCCGGCGGTGGCGTAGGTCGGCAAGAGACCCATGGCCAGTGTCGGCAGCGCCATCATGAAGATGGACAGCGTGAACATGCGCTTGCGCCCGAGCAGGTCGCCGAAGTGGGCAATGATGATGCCGCCCAGTGGCCGCGCGAGGTAGCCGGCGGCAAAGATGCCGAAGGTCTGCAGCTGGCGCATCCAGTCTGGCATCTCGGGTGGGAAGAACAGCGCGCCGAGCACGGCGGCGAAGAACACGAAGACGACGAAGTCGTAGAACTCCAGCGCGCCGCCGAGTGCGGCCAGCGAAAGCGTCTTGTAGTCGTTGCGGTTGAGGCCGCGCGGGGCGGGTTCGAACTGGGTTTCGGCGGTCATGGCGGACTCGGCAGGTGTTGGGCAAGGCCGCGTCGGGATATGACGTGCACGGTCGAGGCGCCAGCCAGTCCGGGTGGGAGGGCTGCGATAGACCCCGGGTCGGGGCGACCCGCCTCGATCCAGTGCGGGGATGCGCGATTCTAAGGCGCGCCGCGCCTGCCGTGCCATCCGGGTAAATGTCAGCGTTGCTGAAATAGTTCAGCGGCGCAACAGTCTCGCGCCGCTCATTGGCCGAACAGCCCCTTCACCGTGTCGCCCACGCCTTCGACGAGGCCGCGCACGCTTATGCCCAGGCCCTCGGCCATGCCGGCGGCCAGCCGTTTCTGCAGGTCTTCCCTCAGCGTGAAATGCGGGTCGTCCACTCGGCCGGACAGCGTGAAATCGAGCACGATGCGCCCGTCGCGATTCTTCAGCGCAGCAATGACCGCCTGGCGCGGCACGCCCATGAAGCTCGCTTGCCAGCCACGGCCCGGCGCCAATTGCAGGTCGGTCAGCGTCAAGCGGCCAGGCGCGCGCAGGTGGCCGGCCTTGACGGTACTGGCGAGCTGCAGGTCCAGTGTGCCGCGCTTCACGCCGGTCTCGGAGGCCTTGATCAGATAGGGCTGCAAGGCCAGCAGGTCGACCTGCTGCAACGCGAGCTTGAGCTGGGAATCGTGGTCGGCAAAGCGCATGTGGCCGTCGAGTGCGAACTGGCCGTCGTGGCGTACGCCCTTGATCACGCCGGCCAGCCGCAGCGGCGTGCTGTCCGACAGTTCGGGCCAGCGCAGCGTGCCGATGCTGGCCTCTAGCTGCTCGAACGCGACGCGCAACGGTTTCTTGCGCACGTTGCCGTCGAACCAGTCGATGCGGCCATTGGCGAGCTTGATGGCGTCGATCAATACCTTGACGGCGGGCTGCGTGGCTGCGCTCGCGTCCTCTACGGCCGGCGCTTCGGCCTTGCGTTCCAGCAGGCTGGGCAACAGGCGCACCTTGCCGTTGCGCTGGCGCCAGATCGATAGATAGGCACCTTCGACCTCTATCTTGCGGATGCGCACCTGCCCAAAGAACAGCGTGCGCAGCTCGGGCCGGAGCACGACGTGTTCAGCCACCAGCGTCTCCGTGGCAGGCCAGCCGGCTGGCGCCTTGATGCGCAGGCCGCGGATCTCGAGCGTGGACCAGCTGAGCTCAAGGCTGGCAATATGCGCTTCTGGCCCGAGTGCCGCCAGCACCTCCTGCTGCAGCTGGCGCGTGGCCAGCCGGAATCCCCAGAATGTCAGCGGTGGCAGGACGATCAGCAGCGCGAGTAGCGCAAAGAGCAAACGGCGTTTCATGCAGACACGGCATCCAGACAAAACGCGCACGATAGCAGCACGCGTTCTGCTGTCACAATCGGCGGTACCGCGACGTGTTGTGGAGTGGCATCGATCCGGAACCCAACGCTATGGCCGATTTCGATGCCTTTACGCCCCATCGCCCCGCCTGTGGGGACTTGCCTGCCGCATGCTCGGCGCCCGCGCCGCTACAGACGGTGTGATGCTTAATCCGCAGCGTCCAGCCATTGCGCTGCGCCGTGGCAAGCATCGGCGATGCGCTGCATCAGCGGCGGCGAGTCGCTCAGCCGCACGGTGAAGTTCAGCGTGACAGCGTCGGCATGCGTGACCGCGCCGAGTTCGGCACCGACCTCCTGCAGCAGCCGGCGCACCAGGCCTTCCTGGGGATAGGGCACGCGTACCGTCAGCGCCTGGCGCGGCGTGATCGCCACCTTCTCGGCGCCGATCAACGCCTGCGCCACCGCATCGGTGTAGGCACGGACCAGCCCGCCTGCGCCCAACTTCACGCCGCCGTAGTAACGCACCACCACGGCCAGCACCTGTTCCAGCTCCTGGTGGCGCAGCACTTCAAGCATGGGGCGGCCGGCAGTGCCGCCAGGTTCGCCATCGTCATTGGCGGCCGAATGCCCGCCCGCCAGCAGCGCCCAGCAGACATGCGCCGCCTGTGGGTGCTCGGCCCGCAGCCGGCTCACCACGGCCTGAGCTTCCGCCCGGTCTGTTGCTGGCAGAACCAGCCCGAGAAAGCGGCTTTTCTTGATTTCCAGCTCGCTGCGCGCAACCCCGGCCAGCGTGTACGCCATGGCGGGTTTATTTCATCCGGTTCCAGAGCGCGATCGCATCCTTGCGATTGGGCTGGGGAGTACAGATGGCGCTGCAGTTGCCATTGGCGCCAAATTTGGCGCACTGCACCCACACGCGATTGGCGCCCGCCTTGCGTACTTCGGCGGGTGCGCCGCACTTGGGACAGCGCTGGGGTGGGGTGGGTGTGGTTGTCATGGCGGATTGTCGATGTAAGAAAGTTCAGATTTAACGTTGGCGCTCAAGCTTGGCGTCGTTGAACACAACAAAATGAGGGGACGATTCGAACTGTGGATGCCGGTCGGAAAGATGCTCGTGTTCCCATTTCATGCCACGCATCTCAATGCCTTGGGCGCATTGAATCAAGAAGCTGGCGATCAAGCGAAGTTCTGCGGCATTTGCGACCAACGTGACCTCAGCAAGTTGCCTTGGCTCTCTTTGAGTTGTGCTGTCAGCACTGCTTTCGAAGTACCCAGAGATTTGCATGGCAAGCCTTCAACGATGGCGATAGGCGCAGTGGCCCGGCCGTGGGCCGACCTGCGGATGATTGCGACAGGTGTTGGGCCGCTGCTCGTAAATGGTGCAGCGTCGGCTTTGGGCATCGAGATAGCGGCAATCGCCGTTGGCGCGCTGCGCCAGCGTGTAGATGCCGTGCTTGAAGTTGAAATGACCGATGATGCCGGCCTTGTCCAGCCGTTTGGCGATCTGCTTGGGCGCCTCGTGCTCGGCTTCGAAGGCATCGACCACGCCCATGCGCACGAGGTCGGGTAGCTTCACCTCGACCGGCATGGTGCAACAGGTGGCCTGGCAGTCCCGGCACAGGCTGCTGCGATAGCGCACCCAGGTGGACAGGTCGTCGAGTACTGACAGATGGATCAGTTTTCTTGCTGGCGCGGGCATCGTTCAGGGGCCGATGACCTGGCGCTCCAGCCAGCGAAAACCAAGGTGGCAGGTGGCCGCGCCCAAGAGGCTGGGTCCGATCAGGCCAACAAGCGGCACCAGCATCACCAGGCCTGTCGCGCCACCGAGCAGCAGCATCGGTGCCCGCTGCGTGGTCACGAAACGGCGCTGGACGTCCTCCGGCACCACGCCATCGAACGCGTCGTTCACCAGCCCGCGCACATTGAGATAGGCCGTGAGCAGTACCAGCAGCACGCCGCCGATCAACGGGATGCAAAGACAGAGCACGCTGCCGACCAGCCAGGTGCCAAGATTGCCGGCGAGGTCGCGCAGATCGGCGCGCCACGGGCGCGCCACCTGGCTGGCGAGCGCTGGGTAGCGTTGCAGGACGCGACGTTGCACCTGTCCCATCAACACCAGTTCCAGGATTACCCGCGCAAGTAGCAGCACGCCCACCACGAACAGCAGCGCGAGGAACGTCCATTGCAATGCGGTCTGGGCGTAGGCCGCCAGCTGCGCCAGCGTACCGCCGGCCTGTGGCGCCCAGCCCAGCTGGCCGGGCAGCCCCAGCACCGCGAACTGGGCTGTTGCATGCATTGCCGGCAGCAGCCAGGACCAGGCGGCTATATAGATTGCGGACATCACCAGCAAGGCCAGCAGCCAAACGCCGAGCGATAGCGTGATCAGCGCGGGATGCAGCGCGTCGCGCAGTCCCAGCGCGACGCAGCGCAGTGCTTCGACGAAGGAGGAAGGAGTAGGGGTCGTCATCGCGGTCAGTTCGCTTCGATGAGCTCGAAGTCGTGCGTCACTTCGGCGGTCTTGGCCAGCATGATGGTGGCCGAGCAGTATTTCTCCGCCGACAGCTTGATCGCGCGCTCGACCTGCTCGGGCTTCAGACCACGACCGGTGACGGTGAAATGCAGATGGATGCGGGTGAACACCTTGGGATCTTCGCCGGCGCGATCGGCATCGACGTCGACCACGCAGTCGCGCACATCGGCGCGTGCTTTCTTCAGAATATGGATCACATCATAAGTCGAGCAGCCGGCGGCGCCCATCAGCACCATTTCCATCGGGCGCGGGCCCAGGTTGCGGCCGCCCCCTTCGGGTGGGCCATCCATCAGTACGGCATGGCCCGATTCCGACTGCGCAAGAAAACTGACCTGTTCAACCCACTTGAGACGCACTTTCATCTGGATGGCATCCGATTTTATGGCAAAAGCGCATTCTATCGCTTTCGCGCGGACCATCGGAATGGCGATGCTGGTGCGCCCCGCGTCGCAGCTGGCGCACAAGGGTTTCTGAATAAATGGAATTGCTTATGCTGCATCGCACAAGAAGGACTTGCTAATGCCTGGAGGCTGGCATACACTGAGGGCTCAACGTCAGGGCTTGCCTTGATGTTGTCTCCTCCATCCTCCTTCTTTGGTGGAATTCAGCGCAATCCGATCCGGGTTGCGTTTTTTTTGGTGCCGCAGCCTGCGCATCCCCCACCGATCGGTCGTGCGAAATATGTTTGACACCCCTTTGGCAGGGGGGCTAAAATCCGCGACTTTCTCGAATTCTGAATCTGGACCGAGCTGTCATGAAAACCTTTTCTGCAAAACCGCACGAGGTAAAGCGCGAGTGGTTCGTCGTGGACGCTACCGACAAAGTGCTGGGTCGTCTCGCCGCTGAGATCGCCAAGCGCCTGCGTGGCAAGCACAAGGCCGAATATACTCCGCACGTCGACACGGGCGACTACATCGTCGTGGTCAACGCAGACAAGCTGCGCGTGACCGGCGACAAGGCCACCTCCAAGAAGTACTACCGTCACTCGGGTCACCCGGGCGGCATTTACGAGCGCACCTTCACCGAACTGCAAAACAAGTTCCCGGGTCGCGTGCTGGAAACCGCGGTCAAGGGCATGCTGCCGAAGGGCCCGCTTGGCTACGCCATGATCAAGAAGATGAAGGTGTACGCTGGTGGCGAACATCCGCATACCGCGCAACAACCTCAAACTCTCGATATCTAAGGGATAGCCACCATGGTAGGCAAATATCACTACGGTACCGGCCGTCGCAAGAGCGCAGTTGCTCGCGTGTTCCTGGCCAAGGGTACGGGCAACATCGTTGTCAACGGCAAGCCGCTTGACCAGTACTTCGCTCGCGAAACCGGCCGCATGGTCGTTCGTCAGCCGCTGGAACTGACCCAAAACCTCGAAGCGTTCGACATTCTGGTCAACGTGCAAGGTGGCGGCGAAACCGGTCAGGCCGGTGCTGTTCGTCACGGCATCACCCGCGCCCTGATCGAATACAGCGCGGATCTGAAGGGTGCCCTGAAGGCCGCCGGTCTCGTCACTCGCGATGCGCGTGAAGTCGAACGTAAGAAGGTTGGTCTGCACAAGGCCCGCCGTCGCAAGCAGTTCTCCAAGCGTTAATCGGAACTGCCCCGCAAAAAGCCGCACACATCGTGCGGCTTTTTGTTTTGCCCGCTCCTCCCAGCCGCGCTCGATGGTCGCACCGCCTCGGGCTGTGCTGTTAGAATCGGGTTCTTGTGCCGTCATTCGCGCAGAAATGAGATGGTCGTAAATAAACGCCTGGTCTGCCGTTCCCCCGCTATGCCCATTGCCCTGTATCCGGAGCTTGCATGCCGTTGAGGCGCCTGTACCGTTTGCAACGGGCGCGCCTGACTGCGGCTCCCCTGGTGCTGCGCCCCGCGCTTGGCTGGCGCGGCCGGTTGTGGCGATGCCTGCTTTGGTTCACCTTGCTGGGCGCGGTGGCCGGCGTATCGATCTGGTGGGGTTGTCGCGAGGGAGAGGCCAGGGCATTGGGCCGACTCAGCTCCAGCGAGGCCGACATGGCCGATGCCCATCGCCGGTTGTTGGCTTCGCGCGAGCGCGAGGCGCGCTTGCGCCAGCAATTGCAGGTGGCCGAAGCGGCGCGGGGTTCGCTTGCCCAGGCGCTCGACACCGCGCAGCGGGATGCGGCCCAGGCGCGTGAGGCCCTGGCTTTTTTCGACAGCCTGCTGACCAGCAACGATAGAACCGAATTGGTGCGCTTTGTCGCCTGTGAGTTCGACCCCACTGCCGATGCGACGCGCTGGCGTTACCGCGTGCTATTGGTCCAGGGGGTGGATCGCACTGAGGAAATCAAGGGCGATCTGCTGCTCAGCATTCAGATACGACCGTCCGGAACCGGGCGCAAGAAGATCGATCTGCCCAAGCAAGCGATCAGCGTGCGACATTATCGACGCATCGAAGGCGAAGTCACGCTGCCGGATGGGGCGCAGCCCTTGGGAATGGATGCTCGCATGCAGGGCGATTCCAGCATGCTGGCACAATGTCAGAAGAAAACGGGAGGCGTGTGATGTTCAAGAACAAGAAAGGCAACCAACGTATCGATAGTCTGATCGGCAACGGCAGCACGGTGAATGGCGACGTGCAGTTCGTTGGTGGCCTGCGTATCGATGGTCACGTGGTCGGCAATGTCGTCGCGGTCGACGAAAAGAACGGCACGCTGGTGGTCTCGGAAAAGGCGCAGGTACGTGGCAAGGTCAGCTGCAGCCACCTGATCCTCAATGGCGAAATCAACGGGCCGATCGCCGTCAGCCAGTATGTGGAGCTGCAGCCCAAGGCGCGCGTGGCCGGAGATCTCACCTACAAGACGCTGGAAATGCATCCGGGTGCGGTGATCGAAGGGCGGCTGATCCCCATGGCGGGAGCCAAGATGGTGACTCCCGAGGCCCCCGCACAGGAAGTGTGAGCCGGCGCGCGTTGACCGCGAGTGCCGCTGCGCGCGATAATCCTAGTTGTTTAGTCAACTATTCCGAGCGGAGCGCCCCATGAACATGGCCACCGACATGCCGAGCCCCTTCCTCTTCACCGACAATGCCGCCAGCAAGGTCAGGGAGCTGATCGACGAGGAAGGCAATCCGGATCTGAAACTGCGCGTGTTCGTTACCGGCGGTGGCTGCTCCGGCTTTCAGTACGGTTTCACCTTCGATGAAATTACCAACGACGATGACACCGAAGTGAAGAAAAGCGGCGTCACGCTGCTGGTCGATCCGATGAGCTACCAGTATCTGGTGGGCGCCGAGATCGACTACGTCGAGAGCCTGGAGGGCTCGCAGTTCACCATCAAGAACCCGAACGCCCAATCGACCTGTGGCTGTGGCTCGTCGTTCACGGTCTGAGCGCCACCATCCCTGAAAAGGAAGCCTGCGGGCTTCCTTTTTTATTGCCGTTCATCCGCCGATAATAGAGGCTTCAAAGCGCGGGAGCGGCCATGTTTGAATCGGCGGAACTGGGTCATTGCATCGATCGCGACACCTATCGCGAAGAGGTGGCCAAGCTGCGGCAGGCCTTGCTGGCCGCGCAATTCGAGCTCAAGCAGCGAGGGGATTTCCCCGTGGTCATCGTGCTCGCCGGCATGCCGGCGGCGGGCAAGGGGGAGACGGCCAACCTGTTGCTGGAATGGCTGGATCCACGCCATGTCACCACCCTGGCCTTCGATGAATCCAATGACGAGGAGGCTGAACGGCCGCCGTTCTGGCGCTTCTGGCGCGCGTTGCCGGCCAAGGGCAGCATCGGCATTTTGTTCGGTTCCTGGTACGCCGATCCGCTGTGGCACTGGCCCTTGGGCGACGAGCACCTCATCAGCCGCCGCATCGAGCGCATCGTACGGCTGGAGAAGCTGCTCACCGACGACGGGGCGCTGGTACTCAAGTTCTGGCTGCACCTGTCGCGCGATCGGCTGAAGAAGCGCTTGAAGGCACTGGAGGGCGATACCTTGACCGCCTGGCGCGTGAGCCGGGAGGACAAGCAGTTTCTCAAGCATTACGACACGCACGCGGCGCATGCCGAGACGCTGCTCACCCGCACCAGCCTCGCCGACTCTTCCTGGCGTATCGTCGAGGGCTGGGATGCCAATTACCGCGCCTTGTCGGTCGGGCGGCAGGTGCTCAATGCGATCGAACATCATCTGGCGCGCGAGTCGGTGAAGCAGCGCCGCATCGAGGCTAGTCCCTTGCTGCCTTCGGTCGACGGTGTGCGCCTGCTTGATACGCTGGCGCTCGATGCCGAGCTCGACAAATCGACCTACCGCGAGCAGTTGGAGCGGCTGCAGGGCCGGCTCAATGGCCTCACCCGGCAGCCCGGCTTTAGCAAGCTTGCCGTCGTTGCCGTGTTCGAAGGCATGGATGCGGCAGGCAAGGGTGGGGCGATCCGCCGGATCACTGCCGCGCTCGATGCCCGGCGCTATCGGGTGGTGCCGATCGCAGCGCCTACCGATGAAGAACGCGCGCAGCCCTATCTGTGGCGCTTCTGGCGTCATGTTCCCGCCCGGGGCCATCTCACCGTGTTTGATCGCTCCTGGTATGGCCGGGTGCTGGTCGAGCGCGTTGAGGGTTTTGCCAGCCAGGCCGAATGGATGCGTGCCTATGGTGAGATCAATGATTTCGAGGCCCAGCTCGATGACGCCGGGGTCATTGTTCTCAAATATTGGCTGGCGATCTCGCAAGATGAGCAGCTGGCACGCTTTAAGGAGCGCGAGGCGACCGAGTACAAGCGTTTCAAGATCACCGAGGAAGACTGGCGCAATCGCGAGAAATGGGACGACTATGTCAGTGCCGCGAGCGACATGGTTGAGCGCACCAGTACCGCGATCGCGCCCTGGCATCTGATCGGCGCCAACAACAAGTATCATGCGCGTATCCGCGTCCTCGAGATTCTGTGCGACGCCATTGAAACCCGACTGAAACGCAAGGAAAAATAATGGCCTTCCCGCTCGATGCCATGTCGCTCGACCAGTTGTTCCGCGAGGCGCGCACCCATAGCCACTGGTTGGAACAACCGGTCAGCGATGACACCCTGCGCGATCTGTATGACCTGCTCAAGTTCGGCCCGACCTCGGCCAATTCGAGCCCCGCGCGTTTCCTGTTCGTGAAATCGGCCAAGGCCAAGGAAAAGCTCAGGCCCTGTCTCGATGCGGGCAATGTCGACAAGACCATGGCCGCGCCGGTGACGGTGGTGGTGGCGTACGATCTCGAGTTCTACGAGGAGATGCCCAAGCTCTTCCACAACCCAGACGCGCGTAACTGGTTCGCCGGCAAGGACAATACCGCGCCGCTGCTACGTAACGGCAGCCTGCAGGGGGCATACCTGATCCTGGCCGCTCGCGCGCTGGGCCTCGATTGCGGGCCGATGTCCGGCTTTAACAATGCCGCGGTCGATGAGGCTTTCTTTGCCGGTACCAACTGGCGCTCCAATTTCCTCGTCAATCTGGGCTATGGCAACGGCAGCCAGTTGCATCCGCGCAATGCCCGCTTGCCGTTTGAGCGCGCCTGCCGCATCGCCTAATCGCGCGCCCGGCAAGAGGCGCAAGGGAGAGTCATGACAGCCAAAGCCTCCACACGGACGGCGGACTGGTCGCTATGGCGCGCGCTGGAAGACTGGCGCGCCAAGCGCCACGAGCTTGAACCGCTGTTTGCCGCAGCCGGGGTGCCGGGCGAGCTGGAGTCGCTGGTCAACCGCGTGCTGGTCGATCTCAGGCGCTCGCCGCCGACGCCGCCTTTGGCGTCCGGGGATACCCAGCGCGACGCCGAGGAAAGGGCACGTTATCACGAGGGCTATTACCGGCATTATGACGATAGCTTCTACAAGGTAGAAACGATGCTGGCGTTGCCGTGGGTGCCGGAAATGCAGGCGCTGGCCGGTGCGATCCGCGAAGAGCTCGCCGCTTTGCGCGAGGCGTTTCAAAGCCAGCCCGGACGCAAGCCCGATTTCGCGCGGCTGGAAGGCCTGCTGCAACACTATGTGAAGCTCGACCATCCCGAGTTGCCGCTGCCTGAGGGCTTGCTGGAAGGGCGTCGGCGCGGGCTGACCGAAATCGCCGGCTACCCCTTGCTGGTGCAGCATGCGCTCAAGGATCCCTACAGCGATGCGGTGCCGCCCTTGACCAGCAATGCATTTCGCGATGAATTTGCCGCGCGCGCCCGCGCCTACCTCGACACGACGTGGTTGCATAACACGGTGGTCACGCAGTGGTATGTGGCGCTGGCGCTCGACGCAGGGCTCGCGCGCAAGAAACGCGACGCCACCGATCATGCGCGGCTGGCCAAATTGCTCAAGCGGCGCTGGCCTACGCTGTCGATATTGATTCCAGGGTTCGAACAGGCCGACCAGGTGTGGTATCTGCTGTTGTCCGGATTAACCTTCTTGGCGTTGTTCGCCGAATGGTGGATCGCCGCAGGCTTGCTCATCACCTGGTTATCGCTGTCGATCGGCGCGCATCGCGCGGAGAAAAAGCAAATCGATGCGCATCGTGCTTCCCTCGTGGCGCAGGCGGCGACCATGAAGCGGGTACGGGATCGTTTTGTCGCCGGGCTGATTCCGCCGGGCAAGCTCGCGTTCCAGTTGCGTCAGCTTGATGAGGCGGGCGAGTACTACGACGAGGCGGTCTACGCCCTGCTTGCGCAGCACAACTACGACGAGGGCGAATAAGCCGCCGCGGTGGGAAGGGTTAGCCCGGCATCCGTACTGGCGAGCCGTCGATGAAGCACAGCATCTCGCCCGCTTCCATGCGGATCCACTGTTCGTTGTCAGTCAGCGGCTTGGTCGCGATCACGGCCACGCGGTCGCGCGGCGTGGTCACATCGGCGAAATCGATGGTGACGTCGGCATCGGACAGATGCGCGGTGGAGAAGGGCGATTCGCGCACGACGTAATGCAGATCGGTGCTGCAATGGGCGAACAGCGCGCGGCCATCCGAGAGCAGGAAGTTGAAGGTGCCGCCCTGCGACAGCTGCCCGGCGTAGTCGGTCAGCATCTGGTAGAGCCTTGAGAGCGGCGGTGGCGAATCAAAATGCTCGCTCAGCCGGTTGAGCAGCCAGCAGAAGGCCTGTTCGCTGTCGGTAGTGCCCACAGGCTGGAAGCGGCCGTTGTGCAGCGCCGGTCGCTCGGTCAGGTTGCCATTGTGCGCGAACAGCCAGTAGCGGCCCCATAGCTCACGCTGGAACGGGTGGGTGTTGGCCAGCGATACCGCGCCCTGGGTCGCCTTGCGGATATGGGCGATCACGTTGCGGCTCTGGATCGGGTAGTGCTTTACCAGCTCGGCCACCGGTGAAATGCTGGAAGGCAAGTAATCGAGAAACACGCGGCAACCACCGTCCTCGAAGAAGGCGATGCCCCAGCCGTCGCCATGCTCGTCCGTCTCGCCGCCACGGCGGCTGAAACCCTCGAACGAAAACATGATGTCGGTCGGCACATTGCAGTTCATGCCCAGCAATTGGCACATCGACGGCTATCCTCCGGCTTCTGTACTGCATCCAGTGTAGCGGCTGATGCCGCCGCCGATTGCAACGCAATGCAAAACGCCCGGCAGCGGCCGGGCGTTGTGGCAGGCGCGCCGCAGCTTATTCTGCGGCCAGCGAGAGCGCACCGATGCTGTAGCCGGCATCGACATGCACGATGTTGCCGGTCATGCCCGACGCCAGCGGCGACATCAGGAAGGCGGCGACATTGCCCACTTCTTCCTGGCTCACGTTGCGCTTGAGCGGTGTGGCGTCAGCGGCGGCCTTGAGCAGCTTGTTGAACCCCGAGATACCGGCGGCGGCCAGCGTCTTGATCGGGCCGGCCGAGACGCCGTAGACGCGGATGCCCTTTTCCGGGCCGAGCGATGCCGCCATAAAGCGCACATTGGCTTCCAGCGAGGCCTTTGCCAGGCCCATCACGTTGTAATTGGGAATGGCGCGCTCGGCACCCAGGTAGGACAGGGTGATCAGGCCAGCATTATCGTTCAGCATCGGGCGCGCAGCCTTGGCGAGCGCCGCAAAGCTGTACGAGCTGATGTCGTGCGAGATGCGGAAGTTCTCGCGATTGACGG
Source organism: Chitinolyticbacter albus (assembly GCF_024437655.1). GTDB lineage: Bacteria > Pseudomonadota > Gammaproteobacteria > Burkholderiales > Chitinibacteraceae > Chitinolyticbacter > Chitinolyticbacter albus. The sequence continues at coordinate 164,816 of NZ_JANBVF010000001.1, read as the reverse complement.
CGTCGAGGTAGTCGCCTTTCAGGGCGTCACGCGGGGCGAAGGCGATCGAGTGCACCAGGCCATCAAGGCCATCCCAGTACTGCTTGAGCGACACGAACAGCTGATCGATCTGCTCGTCGCTGGAGACATCGCACGGCAGCACGATGGTCGTATCGAAGTCGGCGGCCAGTCGCGCCACGCGATCCTTCATGTCTTCGTTCACATAGGTGAACGCCAGCTCCGCGCCTTCGCGCTTGCAAGCGGTGGCGATGCCGTAGGCGATCGAGCGGTCGGACAGCAGACCACAGATCAGGATTTTTTTGCCGGCTAAAAAGCCCATGGTTTCATCCTTGCTATCGAAAACGTCGCGCGATTATAGCGAAACGCCAATGAAAAACCTGGCACGGGCCAGGTTTTTCTCAAAACGGTCGTTTGATTCACGCCGGCTTACGCGGGCTCGGCGTCGAGCGAATAGGGGAGCGACAAGGGGGAGAGCAGCGGACCATCGATCCCGCCCAGATGCAGGCCTTGCGCGAGCGATGCGGTCTGCACCACGGCAAGTACCTCGGTGCCGCCTTGCGGTGCCGGTGCGGCCAGCATCACCTTGCCCGAGGCCTGGCCATTCATTTCTGCGCTGTATACGTCCTGACCGGCGGCAGCCTGGGTCGCCACATGGAAGCGTAGCGCGCGGCGCTTGAGCTTGCCCAGGTACTGGGTACGGGCGACGATTTCCTGCCCTGGATAACAGCCCTTCTTGAAGCTCACTCCACCGACCAGTTCCAGGTTGGCCATCTGCGGCACGAATTCCTCATAGGTGGCCTGTGTGATCCACGGGCTGCCGGCGCGAATTTCGGTCAGCGTCCACACCGCCGGGCCGACCGGACGAGCGCCCGCGTCGACCAGTGCCTGCCAGACGCGCGCGATGGCATCGCCGCGCGCCAGCAACTGGTAGCGCGCGCCGTCAAGCGCAATCACCTTCACGTCCGTTCCGTGCCAGACCTGCATCGCCGCATCTGGCAAGCCGCCCGCGGCGACCTGCACTACCTGAGCGGCGCCGGGACCCGCCACGCCGAGGGCGACCCAGTCGGTTTCACTCGCGCGGGTCTTGCTGCGCAGGATGAACATGGCGAGGCGTTTTTGCACGGTGGGCTGTAGCTCGCTGGCGATCTGCAACAGGTAGTCCTCGCTATCGCGCACGATGAGAAAGCTCGCCTGCATCCGGCCCTTGGGCGTGGAATAGCTCGAATATTGCGCGTCCGTGGCGCCGACGGTGCGCACGTCACTCGAGAGCTGCCCATTGAGGAAAGCCTCGCTGTCTTCGCCGGAAAACCGGATCAGCGCGTACTGCGGTAACGGCGCCAAGACTGGGGCTGAGGCTAGCGTCGCGAGTTCGGCAGTGGCATCGCCGAAGTCGGCGAGATGGCCTGTTGCGTCAAGGCGCGCGCCAGCTGCAGTGTAAAGGGCGGTCAGGGACATCGAAGACTTTCCGATTGAGGGGTTTGCTGGCAGAGATATAGTCGATGGCCGGAAAAACAATGCCCCGCGCGCGGCGGGGCATTGATCCTTGCTGGTGGGTCTGGCGTTTGGCGCTGCCGACAAAACCCGGCGTAGCGGTTCTGGCAAGAAGTGCGAAACGCGCTAAAAACGCTTATTGGGCGGGCGCGGCCAGTGCTTCCTCGCCGGCGCGTGGGCGGAAGGCCGCACCGGTGCGGAACTCGGGCGCGGGCAGCGTGCCGGCAACGCGGATCTGGTTGCTGACGGCGATGGCGCCACTGGAGAGCTTGCTGGCGACCACGCCGGCGAGCTTCTGGCCTTCGCCGATGCGCAGGTGGCCATTGGCGGAGAACTTGCCGCCATCGATTTTCATGCCGGAGAACTGCACATCCTTGCCGCGGACCGCCAGTTTGCCCGACACCGTGGCGAAACGGGTCTGGCCGCCACGCGAGTAGGTGACCGGGGTGGACGACTTGAGCGGTGTCACCAGGTCGAAATTGTGCAGCACGCCGTCGCGAACCAGCAAGGTGGCATCGATGCCGGCGTTTTCGAACAGCTTGGCGTAGCCATCGGCCTGATAGACGAAGCGAGCTTCCGCTTCCAGGCGCCCCGTGGCGTAGGTGTTGCTGCTGAACACCTTGCTCAAGAGTTCGGCCTGTACGCCGCTGCCGCGCAGCGTTCCGGCGAGCTGCCAGCCCTCGGTCCAGGTGAGCTGGGCACTGCCGGTGATCACACCACCGTACAGATCGCCACGGACCTCCTCGATGTCGATCCCGTTGGCGTGGGCGATGCCCTTGAGGCGCAGGAAGTCGAACTTGGCCGGGTAGCCCAGCGGCACTTCCCAGCCGGTGGCATTGAGCTGAACTGCGAACTGGCCTTCGCCGTGGGGTTGCACCAACAATTCCAGCTGGCCGGTATTGTCGTTGATCTCCAGCTCGGTCAGCTCACCGCTCGTGCCGAACTTCAGCATGCCGCTGACCGGGCCGAGCTGGCTCTTGCCCAGGACGACACTGGTGCGTTCCAGGCTGAGCGTGGTCAGGCGTGGCGTACCGGGTTCGGGCTTGAGCTTTTGCGGCAACTGCGTGGCGAAATCAGGGCTGAAGCGCCCCCCTTCGATGACGATGCCTTGCAGCGTCTCGCCCCAGGCCAGCACATTCTTGGCCGTGAGCGGAATCAGGATGCGATCGATGCTGGCGCTGTCGGCGCTTTCCAGCACCACGTTCTCCAGCACCACGGCGGGCTTGGGATAGTACTCGAATGCGACCCGTTTCACCTCGAACTTGCCGTGGGTCATCTTCTGGCCCATGGCAATGACAGGATCACTGAACAGGTTGGCGGGAAGCAGCAGGGGCAGGGCGGCCACGATCAGGACCAGCACCAACAGCGTGCCCAACAGTATTTTGAGTTTTCCCAAGTGTTCCTCCACAGAATATCATTTTTTATTTTCGAATCGAGTTGACACGAATTCTAGGGCTACCTATTATACGCACCTCACCGATTCCCCGATAGCTCAGTCGGTAGAGCAACGGACTGTTAATCCGTGTGTCCCTGGTTCGAGCCCAGGTCGGGGAGCCAAACGAATTCCCAAATTCGCTGTTTACGGCGGGTTCTTAGCAAGCAGCACAAACCGAATATTCCCCGATAGCTCAGTCGGTAGAGCAACGGACTGTTAATCCGTGTGTCCCTGGTTCGAGCCCAGGTCGGGGAGCCAAACGAATTCCCAAATTCGCTGTTTACGGCGGGTTCTTAGCAAGCAGCACAAACCGAATATTCCCCGATAGCTCAGTCGGTAGAGCAACGGACTGTTAATCCGTGTGTCCCTGGTTCGAGCCCAGGTCGGGGAGCCAAACGAATTCCCAAATTCGCTGTTTACGGCGGGTTCTTAGCAAGCAGCACAAACCGAATATTCCCCGATAGCTCAGTCGGTAGAGCAACGGACTGTTAATCCGTGTGTCCCTGGTTCGAGCCCAGGTCGGGGAGCCAGATCAAGCCGCCATGCACTGCATGGCGGCTTTTTCGTTCTTGCTGCGAGCGGTGTAAGCCTATCTGCGTGGCATCGTGCTTGGCAAGGGGCCGTTTCAGCCGGCAATCGGCAGATAGGCGTCAAAGCGCGTGCTTTCACCGTCGAAGGCGAACGCCGGTTTTTCACCGGCGAGCCACGGCGCGATGCGCGGGCGTTTCACCACCACACGGCGTGTGGCGTGGCGCCGAGCCAGATCAAGCAGCGCGTCCGCATCCTCATCGCCACCGATCAAGGCCTGGAACGCGGCCATCTCCTTCTTGGGTTTGGCGCGCTTACCGGGCTCGGGAAACATCGGGTCGACGAACACCACATCCCATTGTGCCGTGCTGGCCTGCAGCCACTGCCGGGCATCGGCATGGATCAGCGTCATGCGTGCGGCGATGTTGGCCGTATCGGGGTGTTGGCCGGCACGGTCCAGACCGTCCGCCACCAGCGCGCAGGCGACGGGCGAGCGTTCCAGCAGCGTCAGCGTGCAGCCGAGGCTGGCGAGCACGAAGGCATCGCGCGCGAGGCCCGCCGTGGCGTCGAGTACCGTCGGGTTGTAGTCGGGCTTGAGGCCCAATGCACGCGCCACCGGCTGGCCGCGCCCGCCGCCGTGCTTGCGCCGGTGGCCTTGCGCGCCGCCGACGAAGTCGACCCAGACGCGCGTCTTGTCACCCACGGTGGCGAGCGCCAGATGGGCGTCTTCCCACACCAGATATGCGCCTTGCTGTGGCGCCACATCGATCTGCGGCAGGCCGAAACGCAGGGCCAGCGCCACGGTGTCGTCACTGCCGTTGGCGAGGAGGCCTACTGCCATGGCGTCGGTGTCGGCACGATGGGGCCGAACTCGACCGGCTCGAACGCCGGGCGGTAGCGCACGCGCGGCAGGCGGGCCAGCGGGTCTTGCTGATAGAACTGTTTCAATTGCTCATACACGGCGGGGTAATGGTCGGCGACCGCGTGTGGCGTCTCGAAGAAATATTCGGAGAACACGGCAAAGCACTCGGCGGGATTTTCGGCGGCGTAAAGGTCGATCGGACTGTAGCGGTCGAAATCGGCGAGGCCTTTCAACTGCGCGAAGGCCGCAGAGAATGCCCGCTTCCAGGCCTCGGCGTCCATCCCCTTGTGTAGCAGCGGCCGCCCGTTGGCGTGGCCGGCGCTGCCGCGCATGTCGAGCTTGTGGGCGAACTCGTGGATGACCACGTTCCAGCCGTCTAGCCAGGCCGATTGCGAAACATCGAGCCAGGACAGCAGCACGGGGCCGTCCGGCCGGGCTTGGCCCGCCAGCACCTGTTCGCCTTCGTGGACCACGCCGATGGCGTCGGTGTAGCGATCGCGAGTGAGGAACTGGCCCGGGTAGAGCACGACTTCGTGCCAGTCGTCGTAGGCATCGAAGCCCAGGTTGAGGATGGGCAGCACCGCCTGGGCGGCGAGGATGACCCGCGCCTGGTCGTCCAGCTGCAGGCCGTGCAGAGGGGTGATGGTTTTCTCGTGCAGGAACCAGGCGGCGTGTTCACGCAGGCGTGCTCGCTCGTCGGTGGAGAGGCCGATGAACAGCGGCAGGGCGATCGCCTCGCGCCACAGCGAATCCGGAATCGGGTTCGCGGCAAGATGCTTTTTGCGGCGATGGTCGCGGAACAAGCCGAACATGGGGGCCTTCCTGGTGCACGACGACATTGTCGTGACGAGGATATGGGCGCCGTAAGCTTTTAATCAAGCAGCGCCGCCGACAAGCCGCGACGACCGCGCCACCCCTTGAAAAGCGCAGGCTTGCCCCGTCAGCCCGCCACTTCGCTCGCCAGGCGCGATTCAGCCTGTGCGTGCGGCGTGAATGGATGCAGATGCGACAGGAACTGCCGGCTGGCTGCCGCCCACGAGTAGCGCTCGGCGAAGCGGCGCACCTCGGTGCGATCGATCGTCAGTGCGGCGAGGCAGGCGCTCTTCAGATCGTCCTTGAGCGCGCCCGGGCCGTCGGGGCCGATCACGTCGATCGGGCCGGTCACCGGGTAGGCCGCCACCGGGCAGCCGCAGGCCATGGCCTCGAGCAGCACCAGGCCAAAGGTATCGGTCTTGCTGGGGAAGACGAACACGTCGGCGGCGTTGTACACCGCGGCCAGTTCCTGCTGACCCAGCACGCCCAACCAGTTGACTTGCGGATACTTGGCACGCAGCGCGGCTGCCGCGGGGCCATCGCCACACACCCATTTGGAGCCGGGTAGGTCGAGCGCTAGGAAGGCCTCGACGTTCTTCTCGACAGCGACGCGGCCGACGTAGACGAAGATTGGCTTGCGCGTCTGCAGCCGCTCGCGCGATCCCGGCTTGAACAGGTCAAGATCGACGCCGCGGCTCCACATCACCGTCTTGGTGAAACCGCGCGCCTTCAGGTCGTCGACCACCACGCGGGTCGGCGCCATCGTCGCTTCGGCCGCATTGTGAAAGCGCGTGAGCCAGGCGTAGGTCCAGCTCAGCGGTAGCCGGAAGCGCAGGTTCACGTATTCCGGGAAGCGCGAGTGATACGCCGTGGTGAAAGGCAGCTTGTTGCGGATGCAGTATTTGCGCGCGGCCAGGCCCAGCGGGCCTTCGGTCGCAATATGGATGGCATCGGGCGCGAAGGTTGCTATCCGTGCCGCGATCTTGCGCCCGGGGCGCCACGACAGCCGAATCTCCGGATAGGTCGGGCAGGGGAAGGTCTTGAATTCCTGCGGCGTGAGCAACTCGACGGTGTGGCCCATTTGCGTGAGCTCGTGGCGGGTCTGCTTGAGCGTGCGCACCACACCGTTGACTTGCGGCTCCCAGGCGTCGGTGACGATCAGGATCTTCATGCGGCGACTCCTTCCAGGGTGGGGGCAGGCAGGCTGAGTTCGGCAATCTGTGCCGACTGTTCGGCAAAGTACTGCTGCCAGGTGACGATCTTGAGCTCGCCAGTGGGTAGCTCGACGAGGGCGGTCAGGCTCTCGACCCAGTCGCCGTCGTTGCAATAGAGCACGCCGTTGATGTCGCGCATCTCGGCCTTGTGGATGTGGCCGCAGATCACGCCATCGAGCCCGCGCGACCTTGCCTCCGCGGCGACGGCTTCCTCGAAGTCGGTGACGAAGTTCACCGCCGTCTTCACCTTGTGCTTGAGGTATTGCGACAGCGACCAGTAGCCGAGCCCGAGCCGGGTGCGGATGCGGTTGAACCAGTGATTGAGCTTGAGCGTGATGCCGTAGGCGCGATCGCCGACGATGGCCAGCCACTTGGCGCATTGCACCACGCCGTCGAAGCGATCGCCATGCAGCACCAGGAAGCGGCGGCCGTCGACGGTGGTGTGGGTGACTTCATCCTCGATGCGGATGTCGCCGAACATCAGGCCGAGGAACTGGCGCGCGCCTTCGTCGTGGTTGCCCGGGATGTAGATCACGTGCGTGCCCTTGCGTGCCTTGCGCAGCACCTTCTGGATCACGTCGTTGTGGCTTTGGTGCCAGAACCAGCTGCGCTTGAGCGCCCAGCCGTCGATGATGTCGCCGACGAGGTAGAGGTAATCGCAATCGGTATGCCTGAGGAAGTCGAGCAGGTAGTCTGCCTGGCAGCCCGAAGTGCCCAGGTGGACATCCGAAATCCAGATGCTGCGGAACTTGAGGGTGGGGTCACTCATGGGCAGCGCGTCCGTCTTTACATGCCGCGCATCATGCCGCTGCAATATGACGCTCCAGCGAAACATTTATTGCCAATCAATGACATGCAACACGGCGGTCATCGATTGACAGCCAACAACGGCGCAGCGATAGTCGCGGCTCTGCAAAGGAGTGCCCGATGTCCCACCCCGATCGACCCGATTCCCCCTGCGTTGCGCTGTGCTCAACGGCGCTGGGCGACGAAGTGTGCCGGGGCTGTGGGCGCACCTTTTTCGAGGTGGCCAACTGGGTGTTTCTGTCGGATGCGGAAAAGGACGCCGTTTGGCAGCGGCTGGAAGCGCACTGGGCCGGGCTGGGCCTGGCGCCGCCCTGGATCAGCCGAGGCTGACTCCCGGCTGAAGGGCGGCTTGCCTGTCGGGCACATCGGACAGGTATGATCGCGACACGGCAACAGGCGTCGCCGATTAACGCGCGCTCGTGTGCCGCCCAACGCGATCAGGACATCCACCATGAAGACTGCCGCAGTCATCCGCCACATACAGTTCGAAGATCTGGGCCTGTTTGGCGCACCACTGGCGGCTGCGGGCTATGACATCCGTTGTTTCGACGCCGGTGTGGACGACCTGGCCGCCGCATACGCGGCCGATCTCACCGTGCTGTGCGGTGGGCCGATCGGTGCCTATCAGGACGCCGACTATCCCTGGCTGGTCGACGAAAAGCGTGGCCTTGCTGCGCGCTTGCAAGCGATGCGGCCGACGTTGGGGCTGTGCCTGGGGGCGCAGCTGATCGCCGCGGCGCTCGGTGCGCGGGTGTATCCGGGGCACGCCCGGGAAATCGGCTGGGGCGCGATCACCCTCAGCCCCGCCGGGCAGGCTTCGCCGCTTGCGGTGTTGCAGGACAAGCCGGTGCTGCATTGGCACGGCGATACCTTCGATTTGCCCGTCAACGCCACCTTGCTCGCCAGTAGCGCGTTGTATCCGAACCAGGCATTTGCACTGGGGCCTGCCGTGCTGGGTCTGCAGTTCCACCCCGAGGTCGATCCGGCCCGCATCGAGCAATGGCTGGTTGGCCACGCCAGCGAGCTGGCAGCGGCCAGCATCCCGGTGAACTGGCTACGCGACGAGGCCGGTTTGCTGGGCGGCGCGGCACCGGCGATCGCCGAAGAGCTGCTGCAGAACTGGCTGGCGCAATTGCCCGGCTAGGCTGCCATCCATCCATGCTCACCCGATCTGGCGGTGACTGTGGTTTAGGGTGAGAGCTATCGAGCAGGAGGGCGTGCGATGGAAGAGACCAGGCATGAAACTAGCGTGATCGTGCTGCCGGCGGGCAGCGGGCGCCACTATGCGCTGGGCCCGATGCAGGCGTCGTTCCTCGCCGATGGGGAGGAGACGGCGAATCGCTATTCGATCTCTGAATGGTGGCTGGACCCGCATACCGAAGGGCCGGGCGCGCATCACCACGATGCGAACGACGACGTGTTCTACGTGATCGGTGGCACCATGAGTTTTCTGGCGGGCGATGCCTGGTTCGACGCCGCCCCCGGCACCTTCGTGCGTATCCCCGCGGGCGTGACGCACGACTTCGCCAATCGCGGCCAGACGCGGGCCGGTGTGCTCAATTTCTATATCCCGGGGGGCTTCGAGGCCGAGATGCCGGCCATCGTCGACTGGTTCGCCGCGAATCCATCAAGCTGAATGTTCAGAAGCTGACGGCAAAGCCCAGCGAGAAGCCGGAGACGTTGTCGCCCATGACATGCCGCAGCACCAGCCGGGTACGGGTGATGATGATGTCGTAAGCCGAAGAATCGAACTCGATGCCGGCGCCCAGCGTCGACAAGCGTTCGAAACCGAGTACGCCCGCCTGGTCGCCCAGATACTCCGAGTGCGACACCTCCAGCACATAGCGCAGTGGCCGTTGCATCAGCGTGATGCCGGTCGGCGCGCGCCAGCGTGCCCACAGGTTGGCGGTCTGGCCCACGGCATGGCCATCAACCAACTTGCTGCTGCCGACGTTCTGCAAGTAGATGTAACTGTAGCGCAGCTCCAGATCGATTTCGTAATCGGGGCGCACCCGTTCCCAATCGAGCATCAGCGCAGCGCCCCCACCAGCGGCGCTCATGTGACCGTTATCGAGGAACTCGATATCGCGATCTATTTCGCGGCCGATATACCAGCGCGCGGCGTTCACATCGCTGGTCATATAGCCCAGCGCAATATTCAAGATGGGCCGTATCACCCATTCGTCCGCGATCGGGAAATCCCAGCCGATGCCGCCGGTGGCGGAGACACCGGTCCATTTCGTGGGGATGGAGCGCGATTCCGCGCCGTTGGTACTGACGAACACCGGATCGTAGCGGCTGTAGGCGATCGAGCCTTCCAGATACAGTGGAATCTCGTCGCTGATCGTGTCGCCCCCGCCTAGCTGGCTCATGATGATGTCGGGGTTGCCGGTATTGGCTTCCTCGATCGACAGCGTACTGGAAGTGAGATCCAGCGTGGTCGAATACGTCATCAGCGCCAGCATCGCGTTGGCGCGTTCTTCCAGATTTTCGCGCGCCGCCAGGCGCAGCGGTGCGGCATAAGCGCTGCTGTAGGTCAGCAGCGCCAAGAGGACTAGGGTGCGGTGCATGAGATGCCGACTGGATATAAACGCTGCCAGTCTAGGCAATTTTCGTGCTTTTCGCGGTTGCGGCGTGCCTAGTCGCCACCTTTTTCCAACACATGCCGCGCACCGCCATCGAGGGCCAGCTGGCTCGCGAGATAGGGCAGCACTTCGGCCAGCGTGGCGTACAACGTATAAGGCGGATTGAGGATGAAGACGCCGCTACCATGCATGCCGAAGCCGTCGTTTGACGGCCCCTGTACGAACAATTCGGCGCGCAGCCAGCCCTTGACTGGCAGTTTCTTCAACTGTTGCGGCAAGGCCCGCGCCTCTTCGCGCTGCAGGCACGGGTACCAGACCGCGTAGACGCCGGTGGCAAAGCGCTTGAGCGCCTCCTCCAGCGCGTCGACCACGCGGCGATAGTCGCTCTTGTCTTCGTAAGGCGGATCGATCAGCGTCAGCGCGCGGCGCGGTGGCGGCGGCAACACCGCCTTGATGCCGGCAAAGCCGTCCGCCTGTTGCCACTGCGCCTGGCGGCCCAGCGTGGCGACGTTCTCCGCCAGCAGCTTGCCGTCGGTGGGGTGCAGCTCGTAGAGCCGCAGCCTGTCATCCGCGCGCATCGCACGTTGCGCCACCAGCGGTGAGCCCGGATAGAAGGCGAGCCTGCCATCGGGGTTGAAGCCGCGGATCAGCGCCACGTAGCGCGCCAGCGCCTGAGGTAGATCGTTGCGCTGCCATAGCCGGGCGATGCCGCCTTCGAATTCGGCGTTCTTGGCCGCATAGCCCTCGGTCAACGCGTAAAGGCCGGCGCCGGCGTGGGTGTCGAGATACCAGTAGGGTTTGTCCTTCTGGTTCAGGTAATGGAGCAGCTCGACGAGCAGAAAGTGCTTGAGCACGTCGGCGTGATTGCCGGCATGAAAGGCATGGCGATAACTGAGCATGGGCGGCACATCGGGAGGACAGGGCGAGAGGTTAGCGCGCTACGTGACGCTTGCCAACGCGTCGGCATGGACGGTTTGCAATCCGCGCCTGCCACGGTTACTTGTGCCAAAGATCAGGCGAGCGCCGCTGGCGGCGGGAACTCCGCAGCATCTTGGCAATTCAGATGCAACGACAACCAAGGAGCATGATGATGAGGACAGCCATTCTTCTGGCAGCCCTGCTGGCATTGGCGGGCTGCGATCGCGCGGTCGAAACCGCGAAGCAGGAAGTGGACAATGCGGTGGCGCAGGGGACCCGTGCCGCCATCGACGAGATGAAGGCACAAGCAAGCGCGGTGATCGCCGATAGCGGGCTCGACGCCAGCGCGGTGGTGGCGCAGGCCAAGGAGCACGGTGAGAAGCTGAAACAGGGCGCACGCAAGCTGGTGGGCGAGGACTGGCGCCGGCTCGATACGCTGGTTGGCCAGTATCCGCGCGACATCGGCCTCTTTACCGAGGTCAGCCCCATCATGCCCGAGCTCAAGGCCTTGCTCGGCGACAAGCTCGATACCTTCCGCGCCAATATGGGCACCCAGGCCCCGCTGAAGCAGGGGGGCGTGCTTTACGTCACCGGCAACAAGCCGCATCAGGGCGGTGTCGACGCGGCCTATCTGCTGATCGACAGCAAGGCCAAGCGGCTGGAGGTGGGCCTGGTGGAAAATGGCAAGCTCACCGTCTACGCCAGCCCCGGCGAGCCGCTCACCAAGCCCAAGGACGTGCAGACCTTCATCTCCAACGTCGGCAGCGTCTGATTGCGTGGCTAGTGCGGCTGGTCCACGATGCGTGTTTTCGCATTGGATGCACGCCGTGGACCTGCAGCAACTGACCGCCGAAATTCGTGATTTCGCCCGCGCCCGCGACTGGGAGCGCTACCACACGCCCAAGAATCTGGTGATGGCGATGTCGGTGGAGATGGCCGAGCTCGTCGAGCACTTCCAGTGGCTGACGCCGGAAGAGGCGCAGGCCATCGCCTCAGATCCGGCGCGGCGCGTGCCGGTGGAGGAGGAGATGGCCGACGTGCTGATCTACATGCTGCGCCTGGCAGACGTGCTCGGTGTCGACGTCGAGGCGGCGATCGCCGACAAGATGGCGAAGAACGCGCGCAAGTATCCGCCCCCAGCGCGGTAACTTTTACGCGGCGTGTGTTGCGCCGCCCACTGGGGCGTCTGGGTGCACGCATTTATTCTCCGTTCCACAGCCGAGCCCATCGGCGAACTGGAGAAACGACCATGACGCATCTAGCTACCCGATTTGCCTGCCTCACCACTGCGGTCCTGCTGGCCAGCGGTTGCGCCAGCATGAACGAAACCCAGCGCAACACCGCCATCGGTGCCACCGCAGGCGGCGTGCTCGGCGCCATCCTCACCGATGGCAGTGCGCTGGGCACTGTGGGCGGTGCCGCCGTTGGCGGCGTGATCAGCCACGAAACCACCCAGCCATCGAAGAAAAAGCGCTGAGGGGTGTGCTGGGCTACGCTGTAACGACTCCGTCATCGGAAATCGATCCATGCAGCGTGTGTTCCAGGCAGAAAACACCATCGAAGCGCATCTGGTGAAACATTGGCTGCAAGCCAGCCGTATCCCGTGCGAGCTGCGCGGCGAATACCTGACCGGTGCGATGGGCGAATTGCCAGTGACGGGACTCGTGGCAATCTGGGTCGAGGACGAAGACGTGAGCGCGGCCAGACGGGTAATCGCCGAATGGCGGGCGGCAGAACCGCTGCCGGACGAGGGCTATGCCTGATTGGCGTTGGCCGGTCGCCCGCGCATCCGCCCCGTCCACCAGCCTTCCAGCGTATACAGCGCCAGTGCCGCCCAGATCAGCGCAAAGCCCAGCGCCTTGGCGCCGCTAAATGGCTCGTGCCACAGGAAAATGCCTAAGAGCAGCTGCACCGTCGGCCCGCTGTACTGCAGGATGCCCAGGAGCGACAGCGGCAGCCGGCGCGCAGCGGCGGCGAACAATAGCAGCGGCACGGCGGTGAAGGGGCCTGCCATCAGGCATAGCAGCTGCACCCAGCTGCTGGCGGTATCGAACCCTGCCTCGCCGCTGCCGAGCAACCAGGCCAGCGCACCGCCCGCCACCGGGAAGAAGATCAGTGTCTCCAGCGACAGCCCTTCGAGCGCGCCCAGCTGCGCCGTCTTGCGCAACAGGCCATAGAAGCCGAACGACAGCGCGAGCGTCAGCGCGATCCACGGCAACTGCCCGGCCTGCCAGGTGAGCCAGGCCACGCCGCAGGTCGCCACGGCCACGGCCAGCCACTGGCCCAGGCGCAGCCGTTCGCGCAGCAGGATCACACCCATCAGCACGCTGATCAGCGGGTTGATGAAGTAGCCGAGGCTGGCGTCGATCACCCGGTCGGCATTCACGGCCCAGATATAGGTGAACCAGTTGATTGCCAGCAGCAGCGCGCTGGCGGCAAAGCGTGCGAGTAGCGCCTTGTCGTGCAGCGCGGCGCCCAGCCAGCGCCAGTGACGGCGCACTGCGAGGATGGCGCCGAGAAAGACCAGCGACCACACCATGCGATGCAACAGCACCTCGGTCGGCGGGATGCCGTGCAGTTGCTTGAGGAACAACGGCAGCAGACCCCATAGCAAATAGGCGGCGAGCGCATAGAGGATGCCGGTCTGCATGGATGCCTGCGAGCGGTGGAGGGGCGCCCACTCTACGCAATGGCTGAGGGGGGCGGTACTGGGGAAACCCCCGGCGCATGCGGGAAAAGCATGGCACCGGGCGATGCCGGGCGTTTACACTGGTGTTTTCGACTACCTTCTGCGGACGAGCATGAAAGCCATCATTTCCGACATGGACGGCGTGATCTACCGCGGCAAGCAGCTGATTCCAGGCGCCAACGAATTCGTGCAGCGCCTGCTTGCCGAGAAGGCGCCGTTCCTGTTCCTGACCAACAATGCCGAACAGACGCCGCTCGATCTCAAGCTCAAGCTCGAGTACCTCGGCATCCGGGGGCTGACCGAGGACAACTTCATCACCAGCGCCATGGCAACGGCGATGTTCCTCAAGCAGCAGAAGGAGCGGGCAACGGCCTACGTGGTGGGCGGCGGCGGGCTGATCAACGAGCTCTACAATGTGGGCTTCTCGATCTCCGAGTCGCGGCCGGACTACGTGGTGGTCGCCAAGTCGAGCAGCTTCTCGTTCGAGCAGCTGAAGAAGGCGGTTCGCTTCATCGACGCCGGCGCCAAGTTCATCGGCACCAATCCGGACATGATCGATCCGGTGGAAGGCGGCAACGAACCGGCGGCCGGCACCATCCTCGCCGCCATCTCGGCCGCTACCGGCAAGCGCCCCTATATCGTCGGCAAACCCAATGCGCTGATGATGACGCTGGCTACGCGCAAGCTTGGCGTGCACCCGGAAGAGGCGGTGATGGTCGGTGACCGGATGGACACCGACATTGTCGGTGGCATGGAGGCCGGCATGACCACGGCGCTGGTGCTCTCCGGTGTGACGACCCAGGCGATGATCGACGACTTCCCGTACAAGCCCGATCACGTGTTCGATCACGTCGGCCAGATCGACCCGGCCCAGCTGTAGCCGGTCTCACGCAAAAAAGCCCGCGATTGCGGGCTTTTTGTTTGGGCGCGAGCGCTATTTCTTCAGTGCATCGCGAATCTCACGCAGCAGCACGACTTCCTCGGGTGTCGGCGCCGGCTCGGCCGTGGCGGCTTCCTTCTCCTGGCGCAGCTTGTTGATGCCCTTGATCAACAGGAATACCGCGAAGGCGACGATGATGAAGCTGATACCGGCATTGATGAAGTTGCCGTAGTTGATGGTGACGGCGCCGGCATCCTGCGCCGCCTTGAGCGTCGCGTAGGGGCCCGGTACGCCGCCGTCCTTCAGCAACAGGTAGAGGTTGGAGAAATCGACCTTGCCGAGGATGAGGCCGATCGGCGGCATGATCACATCCTTGACCAGCGAATCGACGATCTTGCCGAAGGCGGCACCAATGATCACGCCGACCGCAAGGTCGACCACATTGCCGCGCATGGCAAATTCCTTGAATTCCTTCAGCATCCGGCGCTCCCTGGTGGTTGGTATGGCGTGCGGCAAGCGTAGGCAACGGCTGCCGACGCTGTCAAATCAACGGCGGCGCTTGGCCTGCGCCGAGCGGGTCAGCCCCAGGTAGCAGGTGATTTCCTCGCGATCGTGATAAAGCTGCTTCGCGGTCAGCGTGTAGCGCAGCTCGGTCCGATCGAGCGCGGCCTCGAGGATGCCGAAGCAGCGTTCAATCTCGGACCAGCGTTTCTTCATCGGCAGTTTGAGGTTGAACACCGCGTGCCGGGTGTGGCCACGGCTGAACCAATCGGCAATCAGCTGGGCGACCCGAGCCGGCTGTTCGACCATGTCGCACACCAGCCAGTCGACTGGGTTCTTGGGCCTATAGCGGAAACCGTCCTCGCGTAGGTGCTTCACATGCGGGTGGAGCGCCATGTCGCCCTTCATCGGGCCATTGTCGATGGCGAATACCTTGAGCCCGCGCGCCACCAGCTGGAAGGTCCAGCCGCCGGGGGCGGCGCCCAGGTCGACGCCGACCATGCCAGGCTTGAGCAGTGTGTCCGCATCGGGCACCAGCGTCATAAAGGCTTCCGCCAGCTTGAGCGTGGAGCGGCTGGGTGCGCCGGTTGGCATACGCACCCGTGGCACGCCCAGCGGCCAGGGGCTGGCTTGCTCCGGATCGGCCTCGGCGAGGATGGCCTCGCTCTGCGCCGGAAAGAACAGGTGCAGGCGCGGACCCTTGCCCTCTGGTGCCAGCCAGCCGCGTTCACTCAGCGCTTGCGCGACGATGGGTGCGAAGCGCTTGCAGAAGCCGGAAAGCGGCTTGCCCGCATCACTGTCCGGATGTTCCAGCCAGACTTCGGACCAGCGGCCGGGCCGGGCGACGCTCGCCAGCGCATCGACAATGGGGCCGAGCCGGTCGCGCTCGCCCAGCTGGACACGCCCCAGCACGGCGAGCACCTGCCTGGCAAAAATCCAGTTGCTGGCATGCCACGCCGCCGCATCGACCTGGGCTTCGGCATGCAGCAGGGCATAGCCTTCGCCGGCCTCCCAGCTGCCGCTTGCCGCATAGCGGCCCTGCCATTCCTGGCGGACATCGTTCTCAAAACCATTGCGGCAATAAAACAGCAGGGTAGGAGCGGGCATCAGGCATTCCTCATTCGGAGCGGCAGTGTAGTGCCCGCATCGCACTTTGGCGAGTCGCCGGCCTTTTGTCCCCAATTCGAGTCCGGCAGGCCCTGCAAACCGACCGGTCATCAAGCTTACATATAACTGTGCGCGTTTTGGTGAATATTGACAGTAACTCCAGAGTGCTGGCGCCGACCAATGTCTTATCCGGACCGCGCGGTAACGCCCGGTTCGCGATGGCCCCCACCACATCTGGAGGACGATCATGGAACGGATGCGCTTCGTACAAGGTTTGTTGGCCGCGCTGCTGGTTGCGCCGGCGTGGTCGCTTGATCCCATGGCGCCACCACGCTTTGTATCGGGCGGCGTTGGCGACGAGGAGCTGGGAGCGCTGCAGGCGGTGCGGTCGCAATACAACCTGCAGTTGCTGATGACCGAGAAATCGGGCGCCTATCTGTCTGGTGTGAAGGTGGAGGTACGGGATGGAAAGGGGCAGACGCTGCTGGACACCACCACCACCGGCCCCTACCTGTTTGCCCAGCTGCCCGATGGCCGATATCAGCTGGTAGCCAGCCTGGATGGGCAAACACAGCAACGCGCGGTGAGCGTGCAGGGCAACAAGGCGCGCTCTGTACATCTGACATGGTAAAGGCTGTGTAGCAGCAAGGAGCGGTAACCATGGCGAGAAGACTGGTCGGGATCTGGATGCTGGCGATCATGGCTACGGTATCGGGTGTGCTGTGGTCGTCTGCCGAGCCCGTGCCGCTGCAGACGGCCAGGAGCACCACGCCGCAACCGGGTTGACCTGAGACGAGCAAGGCCTGCTTTTCCAGCAGGCCTTGCTCGAGTTTGGTATCGCAGATCAGTGTTTATTGGCCAAGCGGCAGCTTTTGCAGCAGGCGAATCTTGATGAACTCGTGTCGCCCAGCTCGCCAGTCCCGCCGATCAGGCTGGGTTGGCGAGCTTCTTCGGGGCCACCAGTTCGCTCTTCTCCACATATATTCGCCCACAACATCCAACTTGATGCGGTAGAGCTTCTTGTGCCCGGCCGGCCGGATCGCCCTGACTGGGAGCGCGTTCGATCAAGATGCCTTTGCTGCCAATTGAACAAGAGGGAGCCCTTAGCATTGAGTCGGTACTTGTATTGCTTGCCGGTGTAACTACGGCTGGCGATGTCGAACTTCATAGATCAGCGGCGTTTTGCCGTCGTCGCCCGCGAGGGGCAGTTCCAACAGAGGATAAAGTGCCCTGCCGTTGGGACTGATCGCCATGCGTTCGAAGCCACACCCAAGCGCTGGGCGCGGAACGACAAGGTGAGGCGTGGTTGGTGACAGTAACATGGCAATTCCGTCGGTTTCATGAAAGGAAATGCACATGGTTGAGGGAGAGGTTGATCCTGCCATGACATTGTTATTTCCGATCTTTGAGCCACAACTGTCATTGCTGATTTCTTCAAATGCTTCAAATTGTTACCGACGTCGGCCTGTTGGATGAGGCAGAAGGATAGCCGCGTTGCTTAGACTCGTGACCAGCATCCCCCCTATCCGTATAGAAGTGTTTACTGATGCGGCTTGGCGACAGCGTCCCCGCTAAATTGCGGGCGGTAACGGCATGTATGCGTGCTGTGTAATTTTGTTAACAGCAATCTTGACGGGCTTGGTTTGTGAAAAAAAAGGGATTAGTCTGGGTTGGCAGTCTGTTCAAACCGATCATGAGGTACACAAAATGTCCAAGATTCTGACCGCCCTGCTCGCTGCTGTTTTCGCTTTCTCCATCGCTGCGTGCAGCAAGACCGAGCCGCAAGCCGCTGAAGGCAACGCTGAAACGGCTACCGGTGCTGAGCAACCGCAAGCTGCTGAAGGTGCCGCTGAAACGGCCACCGGCGCTGAACAACCGCAAGCTGCCGAAGGTGCTGCTGAAACAGCGACCGGCGCAGCGCAACCGCAAGCTGCCGAAGGTAACGCTGAAACCGCGACTGCAGCGCAACCGCAAGCCGCTGAAGGCAACGCGGAAACGGCCACCTCGCCGGCGAAGTAATACCAAGGTGATTGGTCTGCGGCTGGATAGTCACCTGCTTGCCGCATTGACCGCTATATTAAAAGGACAGCAATTGCTGTCCTTTTATTTTTCTCGGGGGAAACAGATGAAGCAGAAAGTACGCGTAGGGGTGTGCGGACTCGGCCTCGTGTTGCTGTTGGCAGCATGCTGTGACTCCGTGGAAACGGTCGCCAAGCCAGCTCCGAAGATCGACAAGACTTTCAAGTTTGTCTATACGCCGCCGAAAAATCCCGACCTCAAGCCGTATTACGAGCTGCTACAGGCGAACAAAGCACAGGAAGGCATGGAGCCCATCCTAGCACTGGTGAACTGGCCCAGTGGCATGACCATGGAAACCAAGGAGTGTGGCCAAACCAATGCCTTCTATTGGCCGGGAAAATCACTGATTGTGACCTGCTACGAGATGTATAAGGATTTCCACGAAAAGGCCGAAGCACAAATGCAGCATCGCACGGCCGAGTACCGGCGCAAGGTCTCGATCGGCGGCATGAAGTTCCTGTTTCTGCACGAGCTGGGGCATGGTTTTTACGACATCTTCAAGGTGCCGATTATCGGTAATCCGGAAGATGCGGCTGACGCGTTTGCCATCTACGCGTTGTTGAAATCCAAGGATCCAGAGGTGCATTGGATACTTCAAGGTGCGAAGTTCTTCTTCATGAAAAATCATGAGGATTTTGGCAGTACCAAGGATCTACAATTTGGTTCATTTGCAGATGCCCATCCATTGCATCAGCAACGCTACTTCAACATGCTCTGCTTTGCATATGGCAGCGACAGCAAGCGATATGGCTTCTTGGTGGACAAAGGGTATCTGCCACCAGGTCGCGCCAAGTCCTGCCCGCAGGACTGGCGCCGGCTGGATGCGGGGATGCAGCAACTGGTGATTCCCCACCTTGATCGCGCCGTTTTGAAAAAACGACAAGCCATGTTGAGCGCCAAACAAGAACCGGAAACCTATGACGCGTCGACGATCAAGGCGCTACAGCAAGCCGGTGGCGCTGGAGCAAAATGACCACGCGGCGGCGCGTCGATCCTATCAGCCTGTTAGACATGCATGAATTGGACTGATCCGGCTTTTGGGGAGCAGACAAAACACGCTTCCCCGGCATCCCGAAGCGCAGCTTCTTCCTTGGCCGAGTTACCTTTCGGCTGGGGTCGTTGCAGGCGGCTGATAAATACAGGGGCGGGTGCCCCTGTATTTATCTTGTCGGCAGCGCCTGGGAGTGGCTAACAAAACCCAGCGAAGCGGTTCTGACAAGAAGTGCGAAACGCCGACAGTGCAAGGCGTATGGCAAGTCGCACGACGTAGCCAGGATATTGTTCGCCGCGCTTATTCCGGTTGCACGCAGTCGACGAAATAACGCGTATGCCCATCCACCTTGTCCGCGACGAGACCATGGATATAGGTCTCGAAGCCGGGGAAGCGCGCGTTGAATTCGCGTACGAAGCGCACATAGTCGACGATGGTCTTGTTGAACACCTCGCCGGGAACCAGCAGCGGAATGCCTGGCGGGTAGGGGGTGAACATCACGGCAGTGATGCGGCCTTCCAGCTCGTCGATTGGCACCCGCTCGATTTCGCGGTGCGCCATCTTGGCAAAGGCCTTGGCAGGCTTCATCGCCGGCGTCAGGTCCGACAGATACATCTCGGTGGTCAGCCGCGCTACATCGCGGGCCTTGTAGATGTCGTGGATCTGCTGGCACAGATCCTTCAGGCCGATGCGCTCGTACTGCGGGTACTGCTGAATGAATTCCGGCAGGCAACGCCACAGCGGCTGGTTCTTGTCGTAATCGTCCTTGAACTGCTGCAGTGCGGTGAGCAGCGTATTCCAGCGGCCCTTGGTGATGCCGATGGTGAACATGATGAAGAACGAGTAGAGCCCGGTCTTTTCGATCACCACGCCGTGCTCAGCCAGATACTTGCTGACGATGGCCGCCGGGATGCCGGTGGCGTCGAATTCGCCGCGCACATTGAGGCCCGGCGTGAGGATGGTGGCCTTGATCGGATCGAGCATGTTGAAGCCTTCGGCGATATCGCCGAAGCCGTGCCAATCCTCGCCGGCCTTGAGCATCCAGGCGTCGCGGTGATCTAGGCCCTCGTCGGTCAGATCATCCGGGCCCCAGACGCGGAACCACCAGTCGGTCCCGTATTCCTCGTCCACCTTGCGCATCGCGCGACGGAATTCCAGCGCTTCGGCCAGCGATTCCTCGACTAGCGCGGTGCCGCCCGGTGCTTCCATCATCGCCGCCGCCACGTCGCACGAGGCGATGATGGCGTACTGCGGGCTGGTGGAGGTGTGCATCAGGTACGCTTCGTTGAACACGTCTCGATCGAGCTTGTTCTCCTCGGCATCCTGCACCAATATCTGCGACGCTTGGCTTAGGCCTGCCAGCAGCTTGTGCGTGGACTGGGTGGAGAACACCATCGAATCCTTGCAGCGCGGCCGGCCCTCGCCGATGGCGTGGTAGTCGCCATAGAAGTCATGGAAGGCGGCGTGCGGCAGCCAGGCTTCGTCGAAATGCAGCGTTTCGATCTCGCCATCCAACAAGCCCTTGATCTCTTCGACGTTGTACATCACGCCGTCGTAGGTCGACTGGGTGATGGTCAGCACGCGCGGCTTCACGTCGGGGTTGGCTTCCAGCTTCTCGCGGCAGAATGGATTAGCCAGCATCTTCTTGCGGATACTCTCCGGCTCGAACTCGCTGCGTGGGATCGGGCCGATGATGCCGTAGTGATTGCGTGTCGGCGTCAGGAAGATCGGCACGGCGCCCGTCATCATGATCGCGTGCAAGATAGATTTATGGCAGTTGCGATCGACCACCACGATATCGCCGGGCGCTACGGTCGAATTCCAAACGATCTTGTTCGAGGTGGAGGTGCCGTTGGTGACGAAGAACAGGTGATCGCAATTGAAGATGCGTGCCGCGTTGCGCTCGGAAGCTGCCACCGGGCCAGTATGGTCGAGCAGCTGGCCGAGCTCGTCGACCGCATTGCATACATCGGCGCGCAGCATGTTCTCGCCGAAGAACTGATGGAACATCTGGCCGACCGGCGTCTTCAGGAAGGCAACGCCACCCGAATGGCCCGGGCAGTGCCACGAGTACGAGCCATCCTGCGCGTAGTGGGTCAGCGCACGGAAGAACGGCGGCGCCAGCGTATCGAGGTAGCTCTTGGCCTCGCGGATGATGTGGCGGGCCACGAACTCCGGCGTGTCCTCGTGCATGTGGATGAAGCCGTGCAGCTCGCGCAGCACGTCGTTCGGGATATGGCGCGCGGTGCGCGTCTCGCCATACAGGTAGATCGGAATATCCGGGTTGCGGCGGCGGATCTCGGCGACAAAGGTGCGCAGGCTGTTCAGCGCAGTCTGGGTTTCTTCCGGGGTGCCACCACCGAATTCCTCGTCATCGATGGACAAGATGAAACCCGCTGCACGGCTTTGCTGCTGCGCGAACGAGGTCAGATCGCCATAGCTGGTGTAGCCGATGACATCCATGCCCTCGGCCTCCATCGCAGCCGCAAGCTCACGGATGCCGGAGCCGCTGGTGTTCTCGGAGCGGAAATCTTCGTCGATGATGACGACGGGAAAGTAGAAACGCATGTGGGGTGAACCTTTCCAAAAGGATAGAAGGAAAGGGAGCGCGGTACCTCTGGCAGGGCTGCCGTTGCGGCAGCCCTGTTACCGGCCTAGGACGTCCCGGGGAGGGGGCAGTTTAAACGAAATGCACTGTATGTGCGTGACAGGCCCCGATTGGAATTTATCCAAGTATCTCAGTCGATGTCCTACGAACATTGCCCAGCATCTTCCCAGGCCTCGCTCCAATTCGACCCTGTTCCAGGGGTATAGGGGCCACCTTGGCCGCACCAACCCGTATATGGCCAAGGCTTGCATTTGTAGTTGCGCCCTAGATTGGATGCGACGCTACCGGCGTTATAGGAAGCCCCGTTTGAGTAGGCAGTGCCACAGGCATTAGATGGTGCCGAAGTGGGTGGCGCCGGTGTCGGGGTGGCACCAGGCGTGGGCGTGGTACCCGAACTGGCTGCAACTGCGCTGCCTATCATTGCAGATAGCGCTACCCTTTGCACCGCTCCCGTCACATCCGTCCAGCAGACATTGACCGACAGCGCACGCAGATCGCTAAGCCCACTGACTGCGCTGATTTGCCACTCGCGGTGCGGTGTGCTGCTGCTGCAATCCCCTGGATCTTTGCCGCTCACGAGGGATGTAATGTCCAGCCCACGATATTGATCGATCAAATACTGGGCTGAAGCTAAAGCAGTTGCGCGATCCGAGTTATTACGGACACTTTGATATTGCTGCCCGGTAAAGCTGGCCAATGTGAACAAGCCGGTTGCGAGTATGGCTACTGCAACGAGTACTTCGATTAAGCTTACCCCAGTCTGAGCACCGTAATTCATGTGAGTCATGATTAAAAATCTCTCCATGAGCCAAGGGTGGGGTTCGAACGTACACCGCCTCCGCCCGGTACTTTAGTGCGGAGGGGATCGGCGGTGACATTTAAAGATATATTGGAATCAACATTTCCTGCAAATGCGGCGTTCCCTTTTACATGCAGTGAGCCAGCAAGTGTGCTATTGCCTGATACATACAATTGCCCATCCCATGACATCGAAGAGCCTGTCAAGTTGAAGTCTCCTCCTACAATGAGGGAGGCTCCATCAGGGAATTTAAGCCAGTTAGGCCAAGTAATGGCGTTGGTGCTTACATTTAAATTGCCCGTAACATAAATATTTTTTAGTCCGGCACTGATGCATGCTAGTACATCACTCTCAGTGGCATTTCCGGAAACAAGGCAAGCCTGTCTTGGAGACATTCCATTTTTAGCTGTAACATCGGCGAGTTTTTGGGCTTGCGTCATGGGGGAGAAGTACTTTTGAAAATGGGCGTCTTTGCCTATTGAGCCTGTAACTTCATACGGAGGCGTGAGATTGCCTGCGTTGCCTGGATTACAGCTTCCAGTTGT
Organism: Chitinolyticbacter albus; assembly: GCF_024437655.1. Taxonomy (GTDB): domain Bacteria; phylum Pseudomonadota; class Gammaproteobacteria; order Burkholderiales; family Chitinibacteraceae; genus Chitinolyticbacter; species Chitinolyticbacter albus. The sequence goes on along the minus strand of NZ_JANBVF010000001.1, from coordinate 141,964 downwards.
GCAGCCTATTACATCGGTGTGAGTGCCTGTAATGGAACCAACTGAAATTCCGCAAGTAAAGCGGGAGTCGCCGTCTAATAGTCCGTGAACAGATGAATTTGCAATTACGTTTAAATTGCCATTTATATCTAGAGGGCAAATTGCGCTGCTGGTTACCATGAATTCGGTTGCGACGAAGGCTTCGGCAAAGCCACAACTGTCTGCACATCCTTGCGCAATGAGCCTAAATGTATTCGAGGTGCCGGTGCTGGCTAAAAACACACGATAAATTTGAACTACCCCAGCCAACGTATTTCCGCTCTCATCTTTCGGGTTGGGTAGTGTGTCTGATTGGGCCACTTGCCAGCCACCGATAAAATTGTGTGTGAAAGCTGTTGCGGTTGTATTGAGGTAGCCGTTGGGGTTGAGCGTATTCGTATAGCTGCTTTTTAGCGTAAAATTGGTTCCGCTTTGGCTGAAGTATTTGCTAAAATTAATGGCACTATTGGTGGTGTTTAATTCGGAAAGAAAACGGCTAATGCCAGACTGCGCCGCCTCAAAGGCTAGCGCTTGTTTGTATTCATTGGTCGTGCTTCGTTGCTCGCTGACCACCGTTTTGTTGCTGTGGAGCGTGATTATGGCAAGCACAACAAGCATTACAATGGCAACCAGCAAAGTGGCGAGGCCACGTTGGCGGCTTATTGGAGTGTGAGAAATGGTCATAATCATGCCCCAGTAGCCGCAGTGCCGAGAGTTGGCGCATTGGGCATGACAATGCGCAACGTGAGCGGTAACGAAATTGAGCTATCTGTTGTTGATTTGGCAGTTAGTTGAATTTGAATGCGGGGGCGATTGCCGGTACTAATGTAGTTTACGATAAACGTGGCTACGGAAGAGTTGGCCGCGCTTGTGACGGTAGCCCACTCACTACTTGTTGTGGGGTTTGACGGGCAATGGTTGCTACTGCCTGAGGTTCTCATGTAAATACGGCCATTGCTATACCGTAAAAATCCGCTGTTGCGCAGGTTGTTGCGTTCGTCCACGTAACGGTAGAGGATGCAATTGTTGTCCGCGAGCGCTGCATCTGTTTTTCCAAGCCAAATCTTGTTGACTGTGCTTGTATGTGGGCTGCCATTGGGTGCATATCCAGCACGGCGAATGTCGCGTTGCATCAAAGTGGATGTGGCTCGTATGTCTTGCTGTAAATTGCTTTGAGCTACTAAAGCTTTGCTGGTTTTTAAGGTGCTGAGAAAATATGCATATGCTGCGCCAATAATAAATAAGCCAATTGCCAGCGCAATCAAAATTTCGATCAGCGTAAAGCCGCTCTGACTGGAAATGTCAAGCGGGGTTTTTGTATCAGCACGCATCTGGATATCCTGTGAGCTTGGCGCTGCTTGGAGAGCTCAGACAAAGGCCGCCGATCACCGTCATGTTCACATTTACTTGCCCTGATGAACTGGATATTTTAGCCGTCTGAGTCCCAGGTAAAATGCCAAATGCATTAGTGACAGGCAGTCCACGCGTTGAATCGAATATGATGTTATTGAACTGACCCGAGTCGAGGGAAATGCTGACTCCATGCCATTCGCCTTCCCGTTTTACTTCGCAAAAAGCAGAATCTGTGCTACTGGTTTTCGTACAATTGCAACCTAATGGGTTGGTCGAAAATCCATAGCAGCTACTACTCGCTACCTGGATATTCATCCTGATTGGTTTGTTGGTACGGATCGCTTCTGCTCGCGCCATGACGATATCTTGGGCAAGATTTTCTGCAACGCCTTTGGTCCTTGCCGCAAGGATCCACGAAGTGAGGGAAGGAACAGCTATCGCTAATGCGATACCAAGAAGCGCTACTGTGATAAGGATTTCGATTAAGGTGAAACCGCGAGAGTGAGTCATGGCTTATTTTTGCCAGCAGCTTGCAGGGGCTCGAGTTGCATTCCCGTTCTCAACGGTCAATGTGAGGCTGGTGCATCCAGTGTCCGCAGTTTGACTCCCTAAGGCAGTCGCCGTGACGATATATCCGGTTGGGCTTTCGCTCGCAATTTCGAGCTCATAATAGCCGTTTTCGCTATTCATCTTCGCTGCGGTTGCGGTCGAAACCAAATTGAGCTCGCTCGAACCGAAATCGTCCGAATAACTAGTCTGATTAGCTCGGTAGCGTTCCTGAGCCTGCTGTGTTTTGCTGATCGCAACGGCGGCATCCGCACGACGGGATTTGCGAACATATTCCTGATAGCTGGGGATTGCTATGATCGCAAGGATGCCTATAATCGCCACGACAATCATTAGTTCGATCAAAGTGAACCCGGTTATTCGCTGGTAGTGCTTGGCTAGCATATGAGCTCCTCCTGATGATTTTGTCAGTTTTCTTCTGACCACTATCTTATGGCCTTCCCTTACGGACGGCAAGTGCTTGATTTTGCTCATGCAGGGGGTGATTTCGAATGCTGACATGTGAGAGGGTGCGGGGATGGGCAGTCAGTTCAGTTGCTGATGGGACGCCCGGCGTAAACGATCGTTCACCGCCAGCCAGCCCGCGTTGGTGGGTGGGTTTTCCAGATACAACGCGTCGAGGCCGAAAGTGTCGAGCTGACGTAGCGTGTCATATAGCCGTTGCGCATACGCATCGAATTCGCTCGGCATCGTCACAACGTGGCTGTAAACTCCGTCTGCTACAGCGGCAGATTGGGTGATCAGGGCAATGCGTTGACCGGCCTGGGCGGCGAGGAGCGCAGCCTGTCGTACCGCCAGGCGCGGGCCGGAAATCAGGGGGGTGCGCGGCGCGTAGTGGCTGTCGAGCAGGCCGGAGACGCGGACCTTGGCCGTCTGTGCGTGCTGGTGATGTTCCAGCTTCATGCCCAGCAGGTTCTCGATCTGTTCTCGCAGAATCCCACCCGGCCGCAGCAGTTTGGGCGCGCCATCGATCAGGCTGACGATGGTCGATTCGACGCCGACCTGGCAAGGACCTCCATCGAGCACCAGTGGAGCCTCGTCGCCGAATTCGTCGCGCACATGCTGCGCGGTAGTGGGGCTGACGTGGCCAAAGCGGTTGGCCGAGGGAGCAGCCAGGCCGCCGCCGAACTGTTGCAGCAGCTGACTAGTCAGCGGATGGGCGGGCGCGCGCAGACCCACGGTATCCTGGCCACCAGTGACGGCATCAAGCACATGCGGCTGGCGCTTGAGGATGAGTGTGAGCGGACCGGGCCAGAAGGCTTCGGCCAGTTGCCAAGCGGTATCCGGAATATCTTGTGCCCAGTCGGTCAGTTGCGCACTGCCAGCGATGTGAACAATCACGGGGTGATCGGCCGGCCGGCCTTTGAGCGCAAAGATGCGCGCAACCGCTTCCGGGTTGCTGGCGTCGGCGGCGAGGCCGTAGACGGTTTCGGTGGGGATGGCCACCAGCGCACCGGCATTGAGGCGTGCCAGCGCCAAGTCCAAGTCGTTCATTTGAATCCGGATTTTCGAAAAAGGTGATGATTGTAAACGGAAAAATGCAGAATATGGGCAGATGCCGCTACAGGAACTGGAAGGCGCTGTTAGCCGCCGCGCGTTGCTGACAGCATCCTTGGCCTACATCGCACTCACTGGTCACACTCGTTGTGCTGTTTGCGACCGAAGGGAGTCCGGGTCATCACATTTCAGCGCGATCACAGGAGTCCGGTTCAACGCCTTTCAGGGCGTTTCGCGCTGAATCGCTGCGCTGGATCTTGTTCGCCACGCTACACCCTGGATGGTGCGCTTGCGCGGTCCAGGCCGTCACGGGCGATGGACCGCGTCACTCATCAATAGCGCACGCTGATCGCGGCATCGCCGAAACCGGCCTTGAGCTGGGTCAGCAACTCGTCGTGCAGCGTCACCCGCCACGCATCCGATAGCCGTAGCTGGCATTGTGCGTCGGCGTTGCGGTAGTCGATCTCTACCAAGCAACGGCCGCCGATATAGCCGGACAGCAGCGTCTGCAGCTTGGCGGCATCGGCGTTGCCGTTGAGGTTGATCGCCAGCGCGCGGGCGAACTGGCTGCGCGCTTCCGCGGCGTCCATCACCGCATCGGCCACCACGCGCATCCCGCCATTGAAGCGGTCCTCGCTCACCTTGCCCAATACCACCAGCAGCGTGTCGTCCTTGAGCTTGGTACGGTGCTCCTCGTAGACCTCGGAATACAGCGAGACCTCGACCTTGCCGTTACCGTCGTCCAGCTGGACAAAGGCCATGCGCCCGCGATCGCCATTCTTCACCCGGATGCCGGAGACGATGCCGGCGAGATACTGCAGCTCCTTCCTCGGTTCCAGCCGATCGAGCCGGGTCTTGAGGAAGTGACGGATGCCCTTGGCGTGCGCGTCGAACGGGTGGCCAGAGAGATAGAAGCCAATCGCGGTCTTCTCTTCGGCGAGCTTGATCTTGTCGTCCCAGCGCGTGGCCTCGATCTGCTCGATCGTGGGGGCGGCAGTGGCTTCGAACACGTCGAACAGCGAACCCTGGTTGGCGTTGGCCGCTTCGGTCTCGGCCAGCGCCATCGCCTGCTCGACATTGGCCATCAGCCGGGCGCGATGGTCGTCGATGGCGTCGAACGCGCCGCCGCGGATCAACGCCTCGATCACCCGCTTGTTCACTTCCTTTTTGTCGGTACGACGGCAGAAGTCGTACAGATCCTTGAACGGACCGTTCGCTTCGCGCTCGGCGACGATCATGTTCACTGCATTCTCGCCCACGCCCTTCACCGCGCCCAGCGCATAACGGATTTCGCGTTTGCCGACCGGGACGAAACGGTAGAACCCCTCGTTCACGTCCGGCGGTAGCAGCTTAAGCCGGTTCTTCTCGACGCAATCGTCGTAGAACACCTTGAGCTGGTCGGTGTTGTCCAGTTCCGAACTCATGGTGGCGGCCATAAAGGCGGCAGTGTGGTGCGCCTTGAGCCAGGCGGTGTGATAGCTGACGACGGCGTAGGCGGCGGTGTGCGACTTGTTGAAGCCGTACTCGGCGAACTTGGTCATCAGATCGAACAGGTGTTCGGCCAGCGCCGGGTCGTAGCCCTTCTGCGCGGCACCCTCGGCGATGGTGGTGCGGTGCTTGGCCATCTCCTCGGGTTTTTTCTTGCCCATGGCCCGGCGCAGCATGTCGGCGCCACCGAGCGTATAGCCGCCGATGATCTGCGAGATCTGCATCACCTGTTCCTGGTACACGATCACGCCGTAGGTCGGCTCCAGGCACTGCTCGAGGTCGGGGTGGAAGTAGTCGGGCGTTTCCAGACCCTTCTTGCGGTTGATGAAGGTGTCGACCATACCTGAGCCCAAGGGGCCCGGTCGGTAGAGCGCCAGCACGGCGATGATGTCTTCGAAACGGTCGGGCTGCAGCTTTTCCAGCAGTCGCTTCATGCCGTCCGATTCAACCTGGAACACCCCCGTGGTGTTGGCGTCACGGAACACCTGGTAGGCCGCCTGGTCTTCGAAACCCAGGCTCATCAGGTCGAGGTACTGGCCAGTTTCCTTCTGGATGTATTGCAGTGCCAGCTCGATGATGGTGAGGTTGCGCAGGCCCAAGAAGTCGAACTTCACGAGGCCGATCTGCTCGACGTCGTCCTTGTCCAGCATCGAGACGGGTGACGCATCGGCGCCGCTGGCCTGGTAGACCGGGCAGAAATCGGTGATGCGGCCCGGCGCGATCAGCACGCCGCCGGCGTGCATGCCGATATTGCGGGTCAGGCCTTCCAGCGTCTTGGCCAGCTCCCACAGCTCTTTCACTTCGTCTTCGTTCTGCACCCGCTCGGCAAGCTCAGGCACCATCTCCACCGCGTCATCCAGGCTGTACTGCTTGCCGGGCGCCGCCGGAATCATCTTGGAGAGGCCGTCGCAGAACATATAAGGCAGATCGAGCACGCGGCCGACGTCGCGCACCACGGCCTTGGCCGCCATGGTGCCGAAGGTGGCGATCTGGCTGACAGCCTCGGCGCCGTATTTCTCGCGCACGTACTCGATCACGCGCCAGCGGTTGTCCTGGCAGAAGTCGATATCGAAGTCGGGCATCGACACCCGCTCGGGGTTGAGGAAACGCTCGAACAGCAGCGCGTAGGCGGTCGGATCGATATCGGTGATGCCAAGCGCGTAGGCGACCAGCGAGCCCGCGCCCGAGCCGCGGCCGGGGCCCACCGGGCAGCCGTTCTGCTTACCCCAGATGATGAAGTCCGCCACGATCAGGAAGTAGCCGGGAAAACCCATCTGGATGATGGTGTCGGTCTCGAACTTCAGCCGCTCCAGATAGCGCGGCCGCTCGGCATCGCGCTTGGCTTCGTCCGGGTACAGCTGCAGCAAACGGTTTTCCAGGCCTTCGTGCGCCAAGTGAACGAGAAAGTCGTTCAGCGTCATGCCTTCCGGCGTAGGAAAATCGGGCAGGTAATTCTTGCCCAGCTGTACGTTCACGTTGCAGCGGCGGGCGATTTCGATCGAGTTGGCGAGCGCCTCGGGAACGTCGGCGAACAGTGCGGCCATCTCGGCCGGCGTCTTGTAGTACTGCTCTTCGGTGAAATTACGTGGCCTGCGCTTGTCGGAGACAACAAAGCCTTCGGCGATACAGACGCGCGCCTCGTGCGCTTTGAAGTCGCCCTTGTCCATGAACTGGATCGCATGGGTGGCGACCACCGGCAGATCGAGATCGGACGCGAGATCCAGGTGGCCTTGCACGCTGGTTTCGCATTCGGGCTTGCCGCTGCGCTGCAACTCCAGATAGAAGCTGTTTGGGAATTGTGCCGACCACCACTGCGCCGCCGCAGTTGCGGCCGCGTAATTGCCGTTGAGCAACGCCTGACCGACTTCACCCATGTGCGCGCCGGACAGGCAGATCAGATCGCCATTGGGCTGGGCGGCCAGCCATTCCTTCTTCAGTTCGCCATAGCCGCGGTACTGGTTATGCAGATACGCGTCGGTCAGCAGCTCGCACAAGCGGCCATAGCCCGCACGATTCCTGGCGATCAGCAGCACACGGTAGGGCTTATCCGGGTCGTCCTCGTTTTCGATGCGCGCATCGATGGCAACGATGGGCTTGATCCCGGCGCTGCGGCAGGCCTTGTACTGCTTGACCATGCCAAAGAGATTCATCAGGTCCGATACGCCAAGCGCGGGCTGGTCAAGCTCGACAGCACGCTTCACGGCGTCGTCGATGCGCACGATGCCGTCGACGACGGAAAATTCGGAATGGAGGCGAAGATGGATAAAGGCAGGAGCGTTCATCGGGGCATTTTACCGCAGCTGCCGGCTGCACAATGGCGTGAACGGCGTCGCGCTTGCCGTTGATCCCGAAATGCTTGTCAGTGAGTGAAGCTGGGCGTTATGGTGCGAACGTAAATAAGGAGTTGCTGTTATGGAAACCATGTCGCTCACCAACGCTGCCAGCAATGCCCAGCCATCCGAGTACGTCGTGACCAACAACGTGCTGCGCAAGGCACTGGATATCCAGCAACAGAATGCGCTCTCTCTGCTCGAGGGCTTACCGCAGCCCGCGTCGTATAACAATCCCAGTCATCTGGGGCAAACGGTCGATGTACAGGCCTGAGCGGTTGTTTTTATTGGAAAAAGCGGCGATGCCGCTTTTTTTTTATGCCGCCCGTCACCGACATGTTGCGGTGCACAAAAATAACTTGACTCGACAGCGTCCGACTCCAACAATGCACTACTTGTTGCAATGCACAATTCATGGAGCCCCCGCATGTTCAACGTCAATCAGTACACCGAAGCCCAACAAGCTGGTCTGGAAAAATCGCTGCGCCTGTCGCAAATCGTCTTCAACGGCGTCGAACGCCTGGTAGGCCTGCAACTGGGCATCGCGCGTGACGTGCTCGCCGAACAGGCTCAAGCGGCCAAGGCGCTGGCCGAAGTGAAGGATGCACAAGGCCTCGTGGCGCTGCAAAAACAGCTGGCACAGCCCTCCGTCGACAAGGTCCTGCAAGCTGCGCGCTCGGTGTTCGACGTCGCCAGCGCAACCCAGCACGAAGTCAATCGCCTGGTCGAAGAACAGGTGCTCGGCTTCAACAAGAACCTGATCAGCTCGCTGGATAAGGCTGCTGAAGTCGCACCGGTCGGCTCGGGTGCCGCAGTGGCTGTGTTCCGCAATGCCGTGGAAACAGCCGCCAACACCTATGACGCCGTGACGCGCAGCACGCAGAAGATTGCCAGCGAACTGACCCAGGCTGCCGTTGCTGGCGCCGAGCAAGCCGCCAAGGTGGCTAAACAACAGAGCAAGGCAGCCGTCGCCTGATTTGTATTTCCCCGTTGATCCCTTCAGGGGGTCCATTCAGGGCAGCGTTGAGCTGCCCTTTTTTACGTCCGTTTCAAGTGCCGGGGTAGAGCATGGCGATGGCGCGGGCGAGGCGGGTTGCGATTTCGTCGGGTGCCGGGTTGCCTGCCAGATAGCGGCGCGCCAGCGCGTGCAGCTCGCTTTGCGTCTGCTGCGCGAGCAATTGCCAGCTGGCCGGGTCAAAGTGCGCCGCGCCGCGCGGCCCGCGTTCGGCGAGCCAGGCAATGATGCGTTGCTGCTGCTCGGCCCACAGCGCATTAATCCCCCCCACAAACGCGGCCGCGCCTGCGGAGCCGACATGCAGCCAGCCGCGTGGTACGGGCGCCAGCGCGTCCAGCCAGCGTGCCGCTTGCCGCAGCGCGTTGGCGTTGCCGCTGACGGCGAGCATCCAGCCTAGGTGTTCCGCGAGCGGGTGATCGAGCACGACGGCGATCTCGACGCTATCCAGGGATGTGATCGCGGTGGATGTACCGACGACGCTCAGTTGTAGCGCGTTCTGCGGCACGGCAGCAGGAGGCGCGGCGCCCAGCCAGTCCGCCGCACAGCCGGCTTGGGCCAGCCGGCTTTGCAAACGCGCCGACAGGCCTTCGGGCGCGATCAGGCAAACGGGGCCGGGCATGGGGGTCAGCCTTGGCAGTTGCTGACCAATTGTCGCAGCGCGTCGATCTGGATGATTTCGATCAGGCGGTTCTGCACCTTGATGTAGCCCTGCTCCTGGAACTTGGAAAGCGTACGACTTACCGTTTCCAGCTTGAGGCCCAGATAGCTGCCGATTTCTTCGCGCGTCATCCGTAGATGAAAACTCGATGCCGAATAGCCGCGCTGCGCAAAGCGTTGCGACAGGTTGAGCAGGAAGGCCGCGATACGCTCTTCGGCCTTCATATTGCCCAGCAACAGCATCACGCCATGGTCGCGCACGATTTCGCGGCTCATCACCTTGTACAAATGATGCTGGATGGCCGGAATCTTGCGCGCCAGCTCCTCCATTTCGACAAAGGGCAGCTCGCAAACCTGGCTGTCTTCGAGCGCCACGGCATCGCAGGTATGAAGATCGGTACTGACGGCATCAAGGCCAATCAAATCGCCGGTCATATGAAAACCGGTGACCTGTTCGCGCCCATCCTCGGATACCACGCTGGTCTTGAAGAAACCCAGCTTCACCGCAAAGAGTGCGCGAAATGGTTCGCCAGCACGGTAGAGTGCATCGCCTCGTTTGACGGGCCGACCCTGGCTGACGAGTTCATCGACGTGGCGCATTTCTTCGACCGACAAACCCAGTGGAAGGCAGAGTTCACGCAGGCTGCAGTTGGAGCACGCCTGGCGCAGATGCTTGATGCTGGTGTCTTGGACCGGGATGGTGGAGAGCATAGGGATCCCTGGAGTAATGGCCACCGGCGGTATGCCGTATGACGTCAGGTTCTGCCTTGATCATGATCAATGAGCGACAGGCTGCATACACGTTAAGCTGTTCGATCCCTGGGATCAACTCGCAAAAGCCTCCGATGCACCCATACGCAGACCTGCAGCACGCCGTTTTTGATCGCGAACTGATCGCTCGCTATGACGGGCACGGGCCGCGCTATACCTCATATCCGACTGCCGATCGCTTCGGGCCTCTGACGGCGACGGAGTGGCAGCAGGCCGTTGCGAGACGTCAACCAGGCTCGGCGGCAAAACCGCTTTCATTATATTTCCACCTGCCGTTTTGCGACACGATTTGTTATTACTGCGCATGCAACAAGGTCATCACACGGCGACGGGATCAGGCGGATACCTATCTGGACTATCTGGAGCGCGAATTGGCGCTGCAGGCAGGGTTGATTGCCGGCCGCTCGCGCGTACAGCAGCTGCATCTGGGTGGTGGCACGCCGACCTTCTTCAGCGATGCGTTGCTGGGGCGCCTGATGGCAGCGGTTCGTCGCCACTTCGAGCTGGAGCCAGATGGCGAATACGCCATAGAAATCGATCCACGCAAGGTCGGCGCGCAGACCATGGCCGCGCTCGCCGAATTGGGGTTCAATCGCGTCAGCATCGGCGTGCAGGATTTCGATCCGCGCGTGCAGCAGGCGGTGAACCGGATCCAGAGCGAGGCCGAAACGGCGGCGGTGATCACCGCTGCACGCGATCACGGCTTTCGCTCGGTCAGCCTGGACCTCATTTATGGCCTGCCTCACCAGACCCGCGCCAGCATGACCCGCACGCTGGCGCGGGTGATTGCATTGCGGCCGGATCGCATTGCGCTCTACAGCTATGCCCATCTGCCGACGCGCTTTGCCCCGCAGCGGCGCATCAACGAGGCGGACTTGCCCGATGCCGCGACCAAGCTCGATATCCTGGCCGATTGCATTGCGACATTGCAGGCGGCCGGCTATGTGCATATCGGCATGGATCACTTCGCCTTGCCCGAGGACGAACTGGCGCAGGCGCAGCGTCGGGGCCATTTGCATCGCAATTTCCAGGGTTATTCCACCCATGCCGATTGCGACCTGCTCGCCTTCGGCGTGTCGGCCATTGGCATGGTGGGCGGCAGCTACGCACAAAATGCGCGTAAGCTCGACGACTATTACGCGGCACTCGATGCCGATACCCTGCCCACGGTGCGCGGCTATACGATGCAGCGCGACGATCTGCTGCGCCGGGCGGTGATACAGGCATTGATGTGCCAGTTTCAGCTGTCGTTCGAGTCGCTTGAGCCGGCGTACATGATTGATTTTCAGAGCTACTTTGCGGAAGAATTGCAGCGCTTGCAGCCGCTCGCCGACGATGGCCTGGTCGTGCTACGGCCCGACGGCATTGAGGTCACCGCGCGCGGCCGTCTGCTGGTGCGCACGGTCGCCATGGTGTTCGATCGTTACCTTCCCCGCCAACAACCCGTCACCGCCTACTCCCGCCTGATCTGACCGCCCATGCCCGACCCCGCCTTGTTTACCTTGTTTGTTGCCGGGCTGGTCGGGGGAGGGCACTGCCTGGGCATGTGTGGTGGCGTCGTCACCGCGTTTACACTGCAACTGCCGCCTGGCCCGCGCTGGCCCTACCTGCTGGGATTCAATGCGGGCAGATTGCTTGGATATGCGTTGATCGGCGCGCTGGCCGGGGCTCTGGGCAGCCTACCTCAGTTGCTTGCGCTATCTGCCTTGAAGACGGTGCTATGGTGGATAGCCAACCTGTTGCTGATCCTGATGGGCTGTTATGTTGCCGGCTGGGCACGCTGGTTCGCCCGGCTGGAGCGCCTCGGTGTACCCATCTGGCGTCAGTTGCAACCTGTGTTGCGACATTTTTTGCCGATTCGCCAATGGCGGCATACGCTGGTGGTAGGTGCGCTGTGGGGGTGGTTGCCCTGTGGCTTGGTCTATACAGCAAGCCTGTCGGCGCTGGCCAGTGGTTCGACAGAAAAAGGTGCATTGCTGTTAATGGCGTTCGGGTTGGGAACCTTGCCCAACCTGTTGCTGATCGGCGCGGCAGCGGAACATCTACGAGGTGCATTGAGGCTTCGTGGCTTAAGAACAATACTGGGTTTGCTGTTGGTGATGCTCGGTATGTGGCGGCTGTATGCGGGTTTGTAAGTAGCTACTTCCATCGGAACGGCTATCTACAAATTCGGCGTCATGCACTAAACTGCTTCGTTAAATTTACTTACGAACAAGAAATAGCTTGGGGAGTTGGAGGCGGATGCCTACACCTATTTTGGTGGTCGATGATTCGGTCATGGCGCGCAAGATGCTGATCAAGGCCTTGCCGTCGTCTTGGGATGTTGAAATCACACAGGCCGGCAATGGCATAGAAGCCTTGGCCGCATATCGTGCTGGCAAGGCTGAGGTCATGTTCCTCGATTTGACCATGCCGGAATTGGATGGTTATGGGGTGCTGGAAACGCTGCAGCGCGAAGGCTTGAACAGTTTTGTCGTCGTTGTGTCGGCCGATATCCAGCCCATGGCGCGCGAGCGCGTGCGCCAGCTGGGGGCCATTGCCTTTGTGAAGAAGCCCGTCAATGCCGAGCAGATCGAAGCGATTCTGCGCGAATATGGCATTTCACTGTGATTTTCCGGGGACCGCGATGATAGATCACCTGCTGCTGACCCCCGACCAGCGCGATGCGCTGCAGGAAGTAACCAATATTGCGATGGGCCAAGCCGGCTCGCAGCTCGCACAGATCCTCGAGTCGTTCGTCCAGCTGTCGGTGCCGCGCATCAACATCACCGAATCGGCCGCGATTTCCACGGGCATTGCGCAATTGGTGGGAACTCCGCAATCGATCACTGCCGTGCGGCAGGCTTTCAATGGCACGCTGCGCGGCGAGGCCATGGTCATGTATGACCAGGACGGTTGCCGTGATCTGGCCGATCTGATGGGGTACGAGGACGACCTGGATGGCGCCGCCGATCGCGAACTGTTGCTCGATGTGAGCAATGTGCTGGTCGGCGCCTGCCTCAATGGCATCGCCGAATTGTTGCAAGCCAAGCTCAGTTTTTCCGCGCCGACCATCATGGCCGAGAATGTTGAGGTGGGGCGGCTGATCAATCCGCAGCAGCTGACGTGGAATTACGCATTGCTGGTGGAAGTGCACTTCACGCTGGAAGTGCGGGACTTCACCTGCCATCTGCTGACGCTGATGCCCGAGGAGTCCATCCTCACGCTGAAATCCGCACTCGATACCTTCATGGAAAACTTCTGATGGCGGTGTCGCTTGGCGACTTCATCGTTAGCGAGGTCAACGTCGGCGTATTTGTCGTCGGGCGGGATCACCGGCTGCAGCTGTGGAATCGCTTTATGGCGCACCACAGCGGCATCAGCAGCGAAGACGCGATTGGGCACAGCCTGTTCGAGCTGTTTCCCGACCTGCCGCAGAAGTGGCTGGCCAAGAAGATAGACAGCGTGTTCGTGTTGAAGAACTCCGCTTTCACTTCCTGGGAGCAACGTCCATATCTATTCCGCTTTGCGCACAACCGGCCTATCACCGGCGGCATCGACTACATGCGGCAGAACTTCACCTTCATGCCGGTGAAGAACGACGCCGGTGAGATCGAGGCGGTGGCGGTCACGCTGATCGATGCCACCGACAGCGCGATTTACCAGATGATGATGCATACCGCGATGCAGAAGCTGGAAGAGAGCTCCAACCGCGATGGGCTCACCGGCGTGTTCAACCGTCGTTATGTCGACATGCGGTTGCATGACGAAATCCAGCGTATCGATCGCTATCACGTCGATCCTTTCAGCGTGCTGCTGTTCGATCTGGATCACTTCAAGAAGATCAACGACACCTATGGCCATGTGGCCGGCGATGAAGTGCTGCGTGAAGTGGCGCGGCGTGCCCAGGCGGTGCTACGCGAGCCTGACGTATTTGGTCGTTACGGTGGCGAGGAATTCGTCCTCATCCTGCCGCAGACCGACCTTTCCGGTGCCTACGCTGCAGCCGAGCGCATCCGCTTCGAAATCGCAGCCGATACGGTGGCGTCGGGCGACGAGCGTATCACGGTGACCGCCAGCATCGGCGTGGCCCAGTATCAGCCCGGCGTGACCAGCGCTGAAAAGATCCTCTCCATGGCCGACGAAGCGCTCTATGCGTCCAAGCATGGCGGACGCAATCGCGTCACTGTGTATTCGCCGCAACAGCCCGTCACGCCCTGATCGGCACCGGCCATCGGTGCCCTTTACAGCCATTTTTCCGCAAGGTGGCTGATTCTCCAGCGTTTATTCCTCCGTCATGGGCGCCACTTGCAAAGTGGCGCTTCGATTGTTGCCAACCTCGCCCTTGGGCGCGATGCGTGCCGTCTATAACTGAACTGTGCAAGGCGCGCCGGTAAACGAACTATCCATCGCGCCACTGCCTAAGTAGAAGCCGAAGTTTCCCGTCGCCGGAGGTGCAGGATGGATATCTTCAACCACTACTCGTCGCGCTACGAACGGACCCGTGAAGAGGAGTTGTCGCTCAAGGAATATCTGGAGTTGTGCAAACGCGAGCCCGCGGCTTACGCCACGGCGGCCGAGCGCATGCTGATGGCGATCGGCGAGCCGGAAATGACCGATACCCGGCTCGATTCCCGTGCCTCGCGCATCTTCCAGAACAAGGTGATACGCATCTATCCGGCTTTTCGCGAGTTCTTCGGCATGGAGGAGGTGATCGAGCAGGTGGTCGCCTACTTCCGTCACGCGGCGCAGGGGTTGGAGGAGAAGAAGCAGATCCTCTACCTGCTGGGGCCGGTGGGCGGCGGCAAGAGTTCGATTGCCGAAAAGCTCAAGGAGCTGATGGAGCGGGTACCGTTCTATTGCCTCAAGGGCAGCCCGGTGCACGAGTCGCCGCTGGGCCTCTTCAATTACGACGAGGATGGCGCCATCCTCGAGCAGGAATACGGCATTCCGCGCCGCTACCTGCGCAATATCCCCAGCCCGTGGGCGGTGAAACGCCTGCACGAATACGGTGGCGACATCGACCAGTTTCGCGTGGTGAAGCGCTACCCGTCGGTGCTGCGCCAGATCGCCGTGGCCAAGACCGAGCCCGGTGACGAGAACAACCAGGACATCTCGTCCCTCGTCGGCAAGGTCGACATCCGCAAGCTGGAGAAATACGCGCAGGATGATCCGGATGCCTACAGCTACTCGGGTGGCCTGTGCCTGGCGAACCAGGGCCTGCTGGAATTCGTCGAGATGTTCAAGGCGCCGATCAAGGTGCTGCACCCGCTCCTGACCGCGACGCAGGAGGGCAACTTCAAGGGCACCGAGGGCTTTGGCGCGATTCCGTTCGAGGGCGTGATCCTGGCGCACTCCAACGAATCGGAATGGAAGCAGTTCCGAAACAACAAGAACAACGAGGCTTTTCTCGATCGGATCTACATCGTGAAGGTGCCGTACTGCCTGCGGGTGTCCGAGGAAATCCATATCTACGAGAAGCTGGTGCGCAACTCCTCGCTGTCGCAGGCGCCGTGCGCGCCGGGCACGCTGAAGATGATGGCGCAATTCGCTGCGCTTTCCCGGTTGAAGGAGCCGGAGAATTCGTCGGTGTTCTCCAAGATGCAGGTGTACGACGGCGAGAACCTGAAGGACATTGACCCCAAGGCCAAGTCCATCCAGGAATACCGGGACTTCGCCGGTGTCGACGAGGGCATGAGCGGGCTCTCCACCCGCTTCGCCTTCAAGATCCTCTCCAAGGTGTTCAACTTCGATCACCAAGAAGTGGCGGCCAATCCGGTGCACCTGCTCTACGTGCTGGAACAAAGCATCGAACGCGAGCAGTTCCCGCAGGACGTCGAGCAGCGTTACATCAGCTACCTCAAGGAATATCTCGCGCCCAAGTACGTGGAATTCATCGGCAAGGAAATCCAGACGGCTTATCTGGAGAGCTATTCCGAGTACGGACAGAATATATTCGATCGTTACGTGACCTTTGCCGACTATTGGATCCAGGATCAGGAATATCGCGATCCCGATACCGGCGAGAGCTTCGATCGCAACGCGCTCAACAACGAGCTGGAGAAGATCGAGAAGCCGGCTGGCATCAGCAACCCCAAGGACTTCCGCAACGAGATCGTCAACTTCGTGCTGCGTGCGCGCGCCAATAACGCAGGCAAGAACCCGACCTGGACCAGCTACGAGAAGCTGCGCTCGGTGATCGAGAAAAAGATGTTCAGCAACACCGAAGAGCTGTTGCCGGTGATCAGCTTCAACGCCAAGGGCAGCGCCGAGGAACAGAAGAAGCACGAGGACTTCGTCAACCGCATGGTCACCAAGGGCTACACCGCCAAGCAGGTGCGCCTGCTGTGCGAATGGTATCTGCGGGTGCGCAAGTCTTCGTAGTGGATACGTGAGTGTGGGGGGTGAAACGCAGGACGGATTGCGTTTCACGTTTCACCTGAGCGCGGCTGCGCGAATCACAATTCACCGGAGTGGCCATGTTCCATCTGATAGACCGGCGTCTGAATGGCAAGAACAAATCCGCGGTGAACCGGGAGCGCTTCCTCAAGCGCTTCAAGGGGCAGATCAAGGAGGCGGTGGCGCGCGCGGTGAAGGACCGCTCGATCACCGATATCGAGCGCGGTGAAAAGGTGTCGATCCCGGTGAAGGATATCGGCGAGCCGACCTTCGGCCATGCACAGGGCGGGGTGACCGAGCGTGTCTATCCGGGCAACAAGGAATACCTGCGCGGTGACGAATTCGAGCGCCCGCAAGGCGGTGGTGGAGGCGGAGGTGGCGGCGGTTCGGGTGACGGCGGCGACGGGCAGGACGAATTCGTGTTCACGCTCTCCAAGGAGGAGTTTCTCAGCTACTTCTTCGACGATTTGGAGCTGCCCAACCTGATCAAGACGCAGCTGGCGCAAACCACCACCTTCAAACCGATGCGCGCGGGCTTCACCAGTGATGGCACTCCGACCAACATCCACGTGTTGCGCAGCCTGCGCGGTGCGCTCGGCCGGCGTATTGCGCTGTCGGCGCTGCCGATGGATGAGCTTGGCGCTGCGCAGGAAAAACTCGACGAGCTGCTGGAAAGCCGCGACGAGCACGATCCGGAAATCCACGCACTGATGCAGGAAATCCGCGAACATAAGGCGCGGCTGGCACGTATCCCCTGGATCGATCCCTTTGACTTGCGCTACAGCAACCGGGTACGGGTGCCCAATCCGACCACGCAGGCGGTGATGTTTTGCGTGATGGATGTGTCAGGTTCGATGGACGAGATGAAGAAGGATATCGCCAAGCGTTTCTTCATCCTGCTCTACCTGTTCCTGGAGCGCGCTTACGAGAAGATCGATGTGGTGTTCGTGCGTCACCACACCCAGGCGTTCGAGGTGAACGAGGACGAGTTCTTCCATGCGCGCGATACCGGCGGCACCGTGGTGTCGTCCGCGCTCAAGCTGGTGAAGAAGATCGTGCTGGCGCGTTACCCGACCGCAGACTGGAACATCTACGTCGCCCAGGCGTCGGACGGCGACAACTGGGATTCCGATTCCCCGCATTGCCGCGAGCTGCTGTCCAACGAGCTATTGCCGCTGCTGCAGTACTACGCCTACGTCGAGATCACCGAGGGGGAGCCGCAGAACCTGTGGTACGAGTATGAGCAGGTGGCGGCGCAGCACCACCACTTCGTGATGCGCCGTATCAAGGATGCCGGCCAGATCTGGCCAGTGTTCCGTGACCTGTTCAAGAAGGCGGGCCTGGGCGAGCGTAGCGCCGCCTGACCCTGCCGCCGCACGCCAGCGAGGCCACCATGACCGCAGTCGCCCATACCGACGCCCCCGTGCGTACGCCGCTGTTCTCCGGCTCCGAATGGACCTTCGAGTTGATCCAGTCGACCTACGACGAGATTGGCCGTATCGCCCGCGATTTCGGGCTCGACACCTACCCCACCCAGCTGGAAGTCATCAGCGCAGAGCAGATGATGGATGCCTACGCCTCGGTGGGCATGCCGGTGATGTACCACCACTGGAGCTACGGCAAGCATTTCCTCTCTACGCAGAAGAACTACCAGCGCGGCGCCATGGGCCTGGCGTATGAAATCGTCATCAACTCCAACCCCTGCATCGCCTACCTGATGGAGGAGAACACGATGACGATGCAGGCGCTGGTGATCGCGCACGCGTCGTTCGGGCACAACAGCTTCTTCAAGGGTAACTACCTGTTCCGCACCTGGACCGAGGCCGATGCCATCATCGACTATCTGGTGTTCGCCAAGAAATACATCGCCGATTGCGAGGCACGCTACGGCGAAGAGGAGGTGGAGGAGCTGCTCGATTCCTGCCATGCGCTGATGAACTATGGCGTCGACCGCTACAAGCGGCCGCAGAAACTGTCGCTGGCCCAGGAACGCGCCCGGCAAGCCGAGCGCGAGGAATACCTGCAATCGCAGGTGAACACGCTGTGGCGCACCATCCCCACCATGCAGTCCGAGCTCGAAGCGTCATCGTCTCCGCAGCGCTTTCCGGACGAACCGCAGGAGAACCTGCTCTATTTCATCGAGAAGTTCGCGCCGCTCCTGGAGCCATGGCAGCGCGAGATCGTGCGTATCGTGCGCAAGGTGGCGCAGTATTTCTACCCGCAGCGCCAGACGCAGGTGATGAATGAAGGTTGGGCCACATTCTGGCACTACACGCTACTGAACAAGCTGTACGACGATGGCAAGCTCACCGACTCGTCGATGTTCGAATTCCTGCATAGCCACACTAGCGTGGTGACCCAGCCCGGCGTGGATAGCCCATACTTCAACGGCATCAATCCCTATGCGCTCGGTTTTGCCATGTATCGCGATATCCAGCGCATCTGCCAGGAACCGACCGACGAGGACAAGCAGTGGTTTCCGGAACTGGCAGGCACCGATTGGCGCCGTCAGCTCGATTTCGCGATGCGCAATTTCAAGGATGAGAGCTTTATTGCGCAATACCTGTCGCCCAAGCTGATCCGCGATTTCCGCTTCTTCGCCATCCTGGACGATGACGAGCAATCCCGGCTCAAGGTTTCGGCCATCCATGACGACGCCGGTTATGCCGAGATCCGGCGCAAGCTCGCCGAGCAATACAATCTGGCCGCGCGCGAACCCAATATCCAGGTGTTCGACGTCAATGTCAGGGGCGATAGGACGCTGACGTTACGGCACACTCAGCATCAGCGTCGACCGCTCGCGAACAGCGTGCACGAGGTACTGAAGCACGTGGCCCGGCTGTGGGGCTTTACGGTGAAGCTGGAAAGCGTGGACGACCAGGGCCGGGTGATCCTGTGCTACGAGTGCCGGCTGGAAAAGCGGCACGGACAGTGATGGCCGGCATCGCGCCCACGTGTTGCGGGCTGATTGTCATGCCGAGCCGGCCAGGTGTTAGCTGGCCCGCAGCGCCTTGCCGATCTGCGCTTCCAGCTCGGCCATGTCCGGCACGCCGACGTACTTCTTGATCACCGCGCCCCGCTTGTCGAGCAAAAAGCTGGTGGGCGTGAGCGTTACGTCGCCAAAAGCCGTCGCGATGGCGCCGCTCTGGTCGTGCGTGACCACGAAGGGGAGCTGGGCGCGCTGGCGATAGGTGCGGATATAGACCGGCACGTCGTAGCTCATCGCCACGGCCAGTGTTTCGTAGCCTTGCGGCTTGAATTTCTGGTGCACGCGCATCAGATCCGGCATTTCCTGCATGCAGCCTGGGCAGCTGGTAGCCCAGAAATTTACCAGCACCACTTTGCCACGCAGACCCGAGATCGATCCGCTGCGGCCATCCAGCGTGGTGTAGCTGGCGATAGGTACGACGGGGCGCTGGCTGTGCCAGAGCGCGTATCCCGCGATAGCCATCACCAGCAGGCCGAGCGCCAGCGCGAGTTTGGTCTTGGTCGTCATGCAGCTTCCTTTGCGTCGTGCGCTATTTTCGCCGAGCTCGCGCTTTATTGGCTATAGCGGCTGCGCCGATTTTCACCTGGACCCGCGCATGGCGTTGTTCCTGCCGCAAGGCATGACCATGCAAGAGCGACTGCTCGGCATCTCGACCAGGGCTGGCCGCGAGACGGTAAATGGCGGGGGCGCACCGATCGCTCGGTTGGTTCCGAGGCGCTTCAGGTACGCCCCCTGCTTGTGCTGCGAGTTGCTGTAATTCCTGCGCAATGGGCATCGGCGCAAAAGCACTGACGTTGGCGCGGCCGGTATTGCCCAGCGGTAGTCGGCCGGTGAGGTGGCCCAATGGCGTCAGCAACAGCCGCAGCAGCTGGCCGCGGATTTCCCGACCGTCGCGCAGGAGGATGGCGAGCTCCAACATCCTCCAGTGCACGCGAAAATGCCAGCCGAACCGTTGCTGGCCCAGGATATGGGCGCGTTCCAGCAGCGTGAAGGCAAGCTCGGGTTTGCCTTCACTGCGCGCCTGGCGGGCCTGCGTTAGCGCCCCCTGGTAAGCCGTGGCAAGGGGGGTTATCGACATCGCTGCGCTCCTGATGGGTTTGTGGTGCCGCATTGGGCGCGGCCCTCGCCATGACGGTGGGCGCTGCGCCACGTATGCTGGCAGTACACACCCTGAAGTGACTGTAGGGTCAAGGGCTTGAGGCGGGAATGACACCATGAAGATCGGGGAGGTGGCGAAAGCCGCGCAGTGCAGCGTCGAGACTATCCGTTACTACGAGCGCGAGGGCTTGCTGCCCCTGGCCGCGCGCACGGCGAGCAACTACCGCGCCTATGGCACCGAGCACCTGGACAGGCTGCGCTTCATTCGCAACTGCCGTGCGCTCGATATGACGCATGGTGAAATCCGCCTGCTGCTCGACACGATGGCAGAGGCCGCGCCAAGTTGCGGCGGTATCGACCAGGTGATCGATGCGCATATCGATCATGTCGTGTTGCGCATCAGCGAGCTGCAGCAACTCAAGACGCAGTTGCTGGCCTTGCGCCAGCGCTGCCAGCGTGACTCGACGCTCGATCAATGCGGCATCCTGCAAGGCCTCGCCGAAATGGATGAGGATGCGCGCAGCGTGGTCCGCCATACCCATCTGGGCTGAATTCACGCAATCGGGCACGCCATTCTGGACGATACCGCGGTGCGTGTTGGCCGGCGTGCTGGCGCCTGAAGCCCCGGGGCGATCATGATTTTCACGCATATCCGCCATGCCGGTACGCGCTTTGCGGGGCGCGGTGTTCCTCCTGATACTTCGGAAGTGTGCCAACTGTGGAGAACGCACCATGAAGTACTGGATCAGCCTGATCGCCCTTTGCGGTGCCTGCACCGCCAGCGCCCAGACCGTCACCCTGGATGCCGCCGATGGCCTGAAGCTCTACGGCGACTGGTCGGCTTCCGCCCAGGAAGGCAAGGGCACCGTCGTCCTGCTACATATGACGGTTCCCGAAGGGCGCAAGACCTGGGCGCCGTTGCTGCCCAACCTGCAGGCCGCGGGGTGGTCGGTGCTGGCGGTCGATCTGCGCGGGTTTGGCCAGACAGGGGGATTGGTGGACTGGGAAATTGCCCCCAGGGACGTGGACGCCTGGCTGGCCTGGGTCGCCCGGCAACCCGGCGTGGACCCGAAGCGAATTGCCCTGGTGGGCGCGAGCGCGGGCGCCAATCTGGCTTTGCAGGCCTGTGCCGGGCGGCCGGCCTGCCCGACCGTGGTGGCGCTCTCTCCCGCTGACAACGAGCTCTTCGGCGCGGCGATGATGAAATCCTTTCTCGGCCGCTCGGTCGCGATCTATGCCGGGCGCTATGATCGCGGCGCCAATACCGTCGCGCGGCGTTTCCTCAAGGATGACCAGGGCGAAATCGCGGTGCGCATCCTCGATTCCGCGGGCCACGGCACCCAGTTGCTGGAAGGTGGCACGCCGTTCCTGCCGCAGGAAATCGAAGCCTGGCTGGCAAGGGCCCTGGGACGCTAGCGGGCCGCTATAGCGCCAGTGCCGCCTGCATGCCCGTCTCGATCGCGCGCTTGGCATCGAGTTCGCGCGCCTCCTCGGCGCCGCCGATCAGCGTGGCGGGGCGGCCGGCGGCCTGCAGCGCGGCGTAGAGCACATTGTCCGACTCCTGGCCGGCGCAGATCACGACGTGATCGACCGCCAGCGTCCGGGTTTCGCCCTTCACCTTGATGGTGAGTCCTTCATCGTCGATCCCCACGTATTCCACGCTACCAATGAGATGCACGCCGCGCGCGGCGAGGCTGAGGCGGTGGATCCAGCCCGTCGTCTTGCCGGGGCCGGCACCGGGCGTGCCAGGGCGACGCTGCAGCAGCCAGATCTCGCGCTCGCACTTGGTCGGCTGCGCACGCTTGAGGCCGCCAGCGGTATCGAGCGCGGGGTTGATGCCCCAGTCGTCCTCATAGGCGGCAAGGTGGTCTGGCAGATCGGTTTCCGAGAGGAACACGGCGGTATCGACACCGATGCCGCCGGCGCCAACGATGGCGACGCGCTGGCCTACCACCACTTCGCCGCGCAGCACGGCCGGGTAGGGGACAGCCTTGGGATGGTCGACGCCGGTGATGGCGGGCACGCGTGGCACCACGCCGGTGGCGACGATCACGTGCTCGAAGTCCTTGAGTTCGTCGACGCCAACGCGACGGTTGAGCTCGATATCGACGCCGTGCTTGTCCAGCATCACGCTGAAGTAGCGCAGCGTTTCGTTGAATTCATCCTTGCCCGGCACCTGGCTTGCGATGCGGAACTGGCCGCCGATGGCGTCTCCCGCCTCGAACAGCGTCACCGTGTGGCCACATTGTGCGGCGGTAAGCGCGGCCGACAGCCCGGCCGGGCCCGCGCCGACCACGGCGACGTTGCGGCGGCGCAGCGCCGGCCGCAGCACGATCTCGGTCTCGCGACAGGCGCGCGGGTTGACGAGGCAGCTGGCGGGCTTGCCCTCGAATACATGGTCCAAACAGGCCTGATTGCAGGCGATACAGGTGTTGATCTCGTTGGCCGCGCCGTTCTCGGCCTTGATCACGAAATCGGCATCGGCCAGCAGCGGGCGCGCCAGCGACACCATGTCGGCTTCGCCGCTCGCCAGGATGCGCTCGGCCACGTCTGGTGTGTTGATCCGGTTTACCGCGATCAGCGGCACCTTCACATACGGCTTGAGCTGGGCGGTCACCCAGGAGAACCCACCGCGCGGCACCACCGCGGCGATGGTGGGGATGCTGGCTTCATGCCAGCCGATGCCAGTGTTGATCAGCGTAACGCCGGCCGCTTCCAGCGCCTGCGCCAGGGCGATGGCCTCGGTCAGCGTGCCGCCATCCTCGACCAGATCGAGCAGTGACAGCCGGAAGATCACGATGAAGTCCGGCCCGGCGGCGGCGCGTACTGCGCGCATGATCTCGACGGCGAGCCGCATGCGGTTCTCGAATGAGCCGCCCCAGTCGTCGCTGCGCTGGTTGACCCGGCGCACCAGGAACTGGTTGATCAGATAGCCCTCGCTGCCCATGATCTCGACGCCGTCGTAGCCGGCCTCGCGCGCCAGCGCGGCGCAGCGGGCGAAGGCGGCGATGGTGTCGGCGATCTCCTGCTCGCTCAGCGCGTGCGGCGTGAAGGGCGAGATGCGTGCGGTGATGGCGGAGGCGCTGACGGCGCCCTCGTGATAGGCATAACGCCCGGCGTGCAGGATCTGCAGCGCGATCTTGCCACCGGCCGCGTGCACTGCCTCGGTCACTGCGCGGTGGCGCGGCAGTTCGCCCGCGTCGGCCAGCATAGCGGCGCCCGGGTAGATGCGCCCGGCTTCGTTGGGCGCAATGCCGCCGGTGACGATGAGCCCGACGCCGCCGCGCGCGCGTTCGGCATAGAAGGCGGCGAGCCGCGCGCCGCCAGCGGCGTCTTCCTCCAGCCCGGTATGCATCGACCCCATCAACACGCGGTTCTTCAGCGTGGTGAAGCCCAGATCGAGCGGTGAGAGCATGGCGGGGTAACGGTTCATTGCGCGGCATCCAGTGGGGGCTGACTCTAACTTAGCCCTTACGGACGCTGGCGTGCATTGGGGTTTGCAGTTAACGCACTGTTTCAAACGTGCGCGTTCAGCCTGCAGCGACCCCGTTGCGGCCCAGTGCCTTGGCGCGACGCAGCGCGGCATCGAGCCGCGCGAAGTAGTGTTCCGGCAATTCATCGTCCTGGTACTGGGCGACGCCGAGGCTGGCGCTGAGTTGGGCGCCGTCGACAAGCGCCTCACCGGCGATCCAGCTGCGCAGGAGCTCGGCCAGGCGCATCGCCTCATCAAGCGGGCAATCCTTGAGCAAGACCACGAATTCCTCGCCGCCCCAGCGTGCGATCACATCGCTGTCGCGCACCGTGTCGCGCAACAATTGGGCGACGTGGCACAGTGCATCGTCGCCGCGCTCGTGGCCGAACCGGTCGTTGATCGTCTTGAAGTGATCGAGATCGAGCAGGATGACCGACAGCGGCTTGCCGGAGCGTTCCGCATCACGCAGTGATTGCTGGAACACCAAGTCGAATGCCGGCCGATTGAGCAGTCGGGTCAGCCGGTCGGTGCTGGCCAGCTGCTCCAGCCGGTTTTGGTAGCGGTTGGCGCTGTAAAGCGCGATCGCGAACACCAGCAGCGTGACCAACGCGCTGACGATGAGGTTGCGCTGCAAGACCCACAACACCGGTGTCAGTGCCTGGGCGTCGTTCTCCTCGACGATGAGAAACCAGCCCAGTTCCGGCAGGAAGCGCGCGTTGACGAGCGTGGTGGAGCTGCCACGCGCGTAGCTGAAGCGTTCCGGCCACTGGCCGCCGGCCAGCAACTGTTCGGAGATCGCCGAATAGCCAGGCAGCTGGGTCAAGGTGCGGGCCTTGCGGGGGAAGGCGCGTCCGGTCAACACGATATGGCCGCTGCGATCGACCAGGAACACGCGGCGCTGGAATCGCGCCTCGTAGCTGTCGATCAGCTTGGCCGTCGCGTCCTGCGTCAGGCCTACCCCGGTCGCGCCGAGAAAGCGACCCTGATCATCCAACACCTTGTATTTGATGACGACGGTCATGGTGTCGCGGTGGGCCATGTCCGCATCGACATTGGTTTCGAACTCACCGGCCAGGTCACGCACGCGGAAAAACCACATGTCGCGGACATCGTCCTCGTCGATGACCTTGAAGAGGCCGTCGGCGTTGTAGTAGCGCTGTGTACGCCCGGAAACCAGGAAACTCGTCACCGCCTGGTTCTTGAGCTTGATCTCGGCAAGGTAGCGCTGGATGGGCGAGATATTGTGCTCACCGGCCAGTATCCAGTCGCGCACAAAGGGGTTGTTGGCCATCTGCGCGGAAATGGCAATGGGTTGTAACAGGTCCTTCCGGATCTCGGTGTAGATGCTGTCGCTGGTCAGCGGCAGTGATTCGGTGGCGATGCGCTCGCGCACGTTGTCACGCGAGGCGAGAAACGCGCCCAGGCTGGTACCGAGCAAACCCGCGATCAGCACCAGGGTCAACAGCGCGATCAGGCGGCGTTTTTCGTTGAACAACGGCAGGGGCGGCATGGTGTTTGTGGATAGGCGTGCGCCGGGGGCTGGGCGCCTTCGCAAAAGGCGCCTTGACAGGCTCAGCCTAGGTGTTGGGGGAGGGCCCTGCAAGCTGGCCAGGGGGCACCGCGTGCTTTTCCACGGTCTTGCTGGAGCAAGCTTGTAGAGAGCCTGTGGATGAGTGGTCCAAGTGCCTGAACAGCAAGGAGAATCCGCGGGCGCTCAATATATGGGCAGAGCCTTGACCGTTTTCCCCACCGTTTGCGGAGAACGGTGGGGAAAGGCTGTGGATAGGTCGGCTAAGTCCTTGTCGCGCCGGTGGATAGAGCCGGCTGCGCAAAAAAGCGGCACTGCGCAGGTGGCCGCGGCCTGCGCATCCGGAGTGGGCGTGAATACCGCGTAGCGGCAGGCCCGGCCCGGTTTTCCACGGAAGATGGGCGCAACGGTGTGGGGTGCCTGTGGGTAAGCCGGGCAAGTCCTTGATCTGCCTGGTGTTGTGCTGCGCTGATCAAAAACAGGGCAGCCGCCGCCTGTGTCGCCGCCGTGGCGGCGAACGACGTTCATACCCTTGGATCGGCCGTTTGGAAACTGCAATATAAAGACAGCTGGATGTTGGAATCAGTAAAGTCTAATGTGGGCGCGCAGGATAGTCCTGCGAAAGACTGATGTCCGATCTGGAGGAATGATGAAACAGCTCGTCGTTGCACTCGGATTTGCCCTGACCACAGCTTTTGCCGCCGCCGCCGATGCCCCGGTTGCCGAGCCGCTCTTTATCAGCAGTGGCTTTGCCACGCCGTCGGCGCAGGCTTCCGGCCTCGTCGTGGCCAGTGGCTGCATTCCGCGCGGCCTGCCCGGCTGCTATTACGCACCGCGCAATTCGCAATACTGGTGCCCGCTGACACCGGACGAGATCGCCGGCCTGACCTGCACCGGCCCCTACGCCAACGGCTGATTGCAGGCCTGCGGAAACGACAAAGGCCCCTCGCGGGGCCTTTGTCACTGCAACGGCCAGTACACGCTTAGAACCACTGGGCGTGGAACACGCCTTCCTTGTCCAGACGCTGGAAGGTGTGCGCGCCGAAGTAGTCGCGCTGGGCCTGGATCAGGTTGGCCGGCAGCTTCTCCGTGCGATAGCTGTCGTAGTAGGCGATGGCCGAACCGAAGGTCGGCAGGGGGATGCCGGCCTGGACCGCAACGGCCACCACTTCGCGCAGCGCAGCCTGGTATTCGTTGGCGATGTTGGCGAAGTACGGGTCGAGCAGCAGGTTGGCGAGCTTCGGGTTGGTCGCGTAGGCATCGGTGATGTTCTGCAGGAAGCGCGAACGGATGATGCAACCGGCGCGGAAGATCTTGGCGATCTCGCCGTATTGCAGATCCCAGCCCGACTCGTCCGATTGTGCACGCATCTGCGCAAAGCCCTGGGCGTAAGAAGTGATCTTCGACAGGTACAGCGCGCGGCGCACGGCCTCGATGAAGGCCGCCTTGTCGGCAATCGCCGGCTTGGCTTTCGGGCCCTTCAGCAGCTTGGCGGCCTCGATACGCTCGGCCTTCAGTGCCGAGATGAAGCGGGCGAACACCGATTCGGTGATCAGCGGCAGCGCAACACCCAGATCAAGCGCGGACTTCGAAGTCCACTTGCCGGTACCCTTCTGGCCGGCCGAATCCAGGATCACGTCGACGAGTTCGCCGTTGCCGCCCTGGTCGTCCTTCTTCTTGAAGATGTTGGCGGTGATCTCGACCAGGAAGCTGTCGAGCTCGCCCTTGTTCCACTCGGCGAACACGTCGGCGAGTTCGGCGTTGGAGAGGCCCGCGACGTTCTTCAGGATGTCGTAGGCTTCGGCGATCAGCTGCATGTCGCCGTATTCGATGCCGTTGTGCACCATCTTCACGTAGTGACCGGCGCCATCCGGGCCGATGTAGGTCACGCACGGCTCACCATCCGGTGCCTTGGCGGCGATTTCCTTCAGGATCGGCGCCACCAGTTCGTACGCTTCGCGCTGGCCGCCCGGCATGATGGACGGGCCCTTCAGTGCGCCTTCCTCGCCGCCCGACACGCCCGAGCCGACGAAGTTGAAACCGAGGTCAGCCAGTTCCTTGTTGCGGCGGATGGTGTCGATATACAGCGTATTGCCGCCGTCGATGATGATGTCGCCCTTGTCGAGCAGCGGCTTCAGTTGGTCGATGGTCGCATCGGTCGGGCCACCGGCCTTCACCATCAGCAGAACACGGCGCGGGGTTTCCAGCGAAGCCACGAAGTCTTCCAGCTTCTCGTACGGAACCAGCTTCTTGCCGGGGTTCTCGGCAATCACTTCTTCGGTCTTGTCGAACGAGCGGTTGTAGATCGAAACCGAGTAACCGCGGCTTTCGATGTTGAGGGCCAGATTACGGCCCATGACCGCCATGCCGATTACGCCGATTTGTTGCTTGGACATCGTGGTTTGCTCCTGTCTTAGCGCAAGTGATGATTGCCGTGCGTGGCCGTACGGGTCGTGACCCGGGCGACGCCAGCAGTCTTGTGAATTTGAGACTGCGCATGATATGGGGCAATGCGGGGGTAAATAAAGCCTTCTTCCGGCAAAAAATCCTGTGTAGTCAGATATTTTTTGCTACACGCGTTGTCAAGCGAGGCGGTGCGGCAAAAAGCCGGCTGTCGGGCCGGCTCTTTGCTGCACTGCAAGGTGAAGCGCTTGGCGTCATCTATTGCGCGCGCCATAGCGCGATGCTCACGTCCGGCTGCCAGGCCGGCTGCGCTGCATGCGCCACCGTGCACTGCCAGATACGGCCGGCAAAGGCGACCCTGTCCCCCAGCGCATAGCGGCCATCTGCTTGCCACGGCGTGATGGTGGGCGACGGCTGGAGCTGAGGTGGGGTATCGGCGGCGATGGCGGTGCTGCACACGCCAAGCGAGCGCCAGGCTTCCCACTGGCTGGCGCGGCTCGGATTTTCACCACGCGTCCACCACCTGGCCTCGAAGTTGATGCTGCCGACGCTCGCGCGCTGGCCGGCGCTATACACGGTGCTGGCCGTCCAGGCTGCGTAGCAGCCAGGTACCGTGGGGCCGATGGCAAAGCGTGCCACTTCCGGATCGTGATCGCTGGTCTGCTCGTGGAATTCGGCGTTGACGTGCACCACGTCGTAATCGGCGCGCACGGCGAGGTTGGCGCTGGCAAGGATATGGTCGAGCGCCTGGCTGTTGCCCTCAAACACATAGGTGTAGCGCTCGTTCTCCGGCAGCAGTTCGACCAGATCGATGAGGCCGGCTGCCTTCAGTGTGTTCACCGGGTTCGAGAACGGAAAGTCGTTCAGGTCGCCCAGCACGATGATCTTGGCGTTCGCATCGTGGCGCGTGAGTTCGCGCACGAAGCCGGCGACAAGTTCGGCTTGCTGCTGCCGCTGCGTTTCCGAAACCCGCAATGGCGGCTGGTTGCGGCCGAACAGCGGCTCGTCGCCGCCCTTGGAGTTCCAGTGGTTGGCGATCACGAACAGCGTCTGGCCGGCGTAGCGGAATTCGGCCACCAGCGGCTTGCGGCTGTTGGCAAAGGCCGCATCGGTCGGCGCGATGCGCCCCGGGCTGTGCGTGAGGCAAACGCGGTTGCCGCAATCGGTAACGCCGACGGCCACCGTGGTGCCACCGCCCGGCTTGTCGCCGAACTCGATGCGGTTTGGGTTGTAGAGGAAGGCAACGCGGATATTGCCGCCGGGCTGGCCGCCGTCCTGGTCATCCACCGGATCGATCGCTCGCCAGGCGTAGGCCGGGCCGCCGGCCGCGGCGATGGCGGCGACGAGGCGGTTCAGCGTTTCATTGGCCGAGACCACGGCATCGTTGTCCGGTCCGTTGTTGTCCTGCACTTCCATCAGGCCGATCAGGTCGGGCGCTTGCAGATGGGTGACGATCTGCACTGCCAGTTGCTGGAACTTGGCCTGGTCGTCCTTGGGCGAGAGGTTCTCGACGTTGAACGAGGCGACCGACAGTTCCTCGCGCCGCGCCGGGCGGGTGATCTCTGGCGTGACGCCGCCGTTGACCACAGGCGAGAGTTCGGTCGCCAGCAGCTTGTAGTTGCCGAAGTTGTAGTCGAGCACGCCAACGGCGCGGGCAAAGCCGTCGCCCACGTTGAGCTTGGGCGGGGTGATGCTGCCGGCATCGAAAATCACCCGCTCAGGATTGAAATCGCCGGCGCGCACGATGATGCCGCCGCGCGGCGTGCGCAGCCCCGCGCCCTGGCCGGCGTTCGCCAGCAGCGAGACTTCGTCGTAGCTGTTGGTCGGGCCAGTGGCGACGGCGTTGTCCAGCTGGATGCGCATGCCTTCCAGCGCCTCAAAGTAATCGATGCCATTGGCTAGATCGAGCGCCGCAGCGGTTTCGATGTCACCAGGCTGGCCTTGCCAGATGCGCTCGGTTGGCGGGTTGGTCAGTTGGACCGGCGCTGGCAGCGGCTGGTTGCTGGCGAGCTTGCTGACCTGCGGGCTGGTGAGCTCGGTAATGGTCAGGTTGGTGGCGCCACCGCTGCCGCCAGGGCGGAATTCCGCGACGCGCCCGGATACCAGTACGCTATCGCCGACTGCCACTGTCGGCGCGCTGCCGGTGTAGACCAGCAGGCCTTCGGATGTGCGCGGGTCGGCATCGGGCTGCGGATCCTGGAAATAGAAGCCGTTGGTGACCACCAGGGTGACGATGCCGGGCACGCCAGACACAGTCTGGCCGGTGAGCGGCGAGCGATGCGCCGTGCCCTGGATGTCGTGGATGCGGGTGTTGCCCGGCGTGGGCGTTGGAGTCGGTGTGGGAGTCGGGCTGCTGCTGCACGGTGGGGTGATGGTCGCGCCGTTGCGCGGTTGCGGTGCGGCCACTTCGAAATCCGCCGCGTTGTTGCCGCTGTCGGTGCAGCCCCCGGCGCGACGCAGTGCGGAACTGGCATTGTTGAGCGCGGTGATCGGCGCCGTCTCGGCATCGCTGGCGCTGCCGAAGCCGATGAAGTCCGCGACGTTGGCGTCTGTCGAGCAGGCGCTGCCGCAGGCAAGCGCGGTGGTCGATTTCACCAGTGCCACTTTGCCGGCGCTGGCGCTCATGGCGATGGTGCCGATCGCATCGGGCGTAGGCAGCGGGGTGGCGCCGGTGTTGGCGCCGACCGCCTGCTGCACCAGGTAGTACTGGCCCGGCTGCAGCGTGCCGGTGAGATGGGTGCGCTGCCAGCTGGTGCCCGAGCTGCTTGCGTATTGCACGCTCCAGCCGTCGAGTATCGCCACTTCGCTGCCGGCGTTGTAGACCTCGATGAAATCGTGCGTGTACGGCGCGCCGCTATTTCCGCCGCCGCCATAAACCTGGCTGATCACCACACCGGCATGGGCGGGCAGGCTCAGCGCCAGCGCGCAGGCGAGGACCATCGGTTTGAGGTTCATGGCGGTATCCATCCTTGCGTTGTAGATGGATCGCAAGGCTAGCGCGCCAGCATGACGCGCTGGGGAAGGATTTGTTGCAAGGGGGCGTGTCAGTGCACCGGTTCGGTGTGGGCGTGGGCGCGGCTGAATGCGCGGATGCCCAGCATCACGCCGGCGACGAACAGCCCGATGGCGGCCAATTCCAGCCCGCTTGGCCAGCGCCAACCCAGCACGAAGCCATAGATCAGCGCGAACACCGTCTCGGCGACGATGAGCTGACCAACGAGGCCCACCGGCAGACGCTGGCTGGCGAGATTCCATAGCCAGCTGCCGACCCACGAGCTGCCGATGCCCAGCAACAGGCTCCAGGCGATCAGCGCCGGCGTGAGCGTGTACGGAATACCACCGGCAAGGCCGGCGAAGGGCAGCAGCGGCAAAAAGCCCAGCGCCGAGCCGATGCCGAGTAGGTTGGTCCAGTTGCTGTTGCCGAATCCCGTCGGCAGCGTGCGCACCACCCGGGCATTGAACACGGCGAAGGCGGTCCAGCTGGCGGCGGCGATCACGGCAAGCAGTACACCGATGAGAAAACCTTGCGGCGCCTGCAGCTGGCTGAGCCCGGCCCAGTTGATCAGCACGAGGCCCGTGGCCACCAGCGACAAGGGCAGCAGCAGCGCCAGCGTCAGCGCGTGGCGCTGGGCAGCGGAGCGCGGCGTGTGTGCAAGATCGATCAGCGCCAGCCACAGCGGGATGGTGCCGATGATCAGGCTGGCGACCGCGCTGTTGGCGTAGCGCACCGCCAGCGTCAGCAGGCAGTAGTAAAAAGCGTTGCCGATCAGGCCGAGCACGATGGCATCGCGCACCAGCCTGCCGCTGATCAGCGCTCGCACGCGGCGCCATTCACGTGCCAGCAGCAGTGCGCACAGCGCCGCGTAGACCAGGTAGCGGCCGATGGCGACCGCCAGCGGCGACTGGCCGGGCAGGGCGGCCGGGGCGATGAAGGCAAAGCCCCAGAGGGCGCCGGCGGCAAGGCCAGCCGCGATACCTGTCCACATCATCGAGCTCCTGTATGACCGCGTATTGTGCGGTGACGGCGCGGCGCGCAGGATGCGGGTTTTCCCGAGCGTGGCGGCGCTCACCGGGCCGACATGAACCTTGCCCAGGCAGGCCGGTCTAGCTGCGCAGCCGCTATTTCAACATCTGGAGCCGTCATGTCACCTTGGGTCGGGGTCTCGCTGTCCGCTCATGCCTTGTGGTTGTTGCCGCTCGCCGCCATCATGGCCTGCGCAATGGCCTTCGGTGGCGCGACCCGCGATGCGCTGCGCTGGACCATGCTGCTTGCGGCGAGCATGGCGCTCACGCTGGCGACCAAGCTTGCCTTCATCGGCTGGGGCATCGGCGTGGCGGCGCTCGATTTTGCCGGCACCAGCGGCCACGCGGCGAACGCCGCAGCCATCTACCCGGTGCTGGCCGCGCTGCTGTGGCAGCACGCGCCGCGCGCGCAGCGGCACGTCGCCATGACGCTTGCCGTCGTGTGGTCGGTACTGGTTGCGATCTCGCGGCTCAAGCTCAACCAGCACACGCCATCCGAAGTGGTGATCGGTTTGGTGCAGGGCTGGCTGGTGGCGATTGTGTTCCTGCGCGGCGTTCGGTGGCCGCTGGCGCTATCGTGGCGCCAGCCAGGCTGGCTGGCCGCCGGCTATTTCAGCCTTATGCTGGCGGGCAGCTTCGTGAGCCTGCCGCTGCGTCTGTACTATCCGCACTATCTGGTGGTCGACGTCGCCTTGGCGATGTCGGGGAACGCTCGCCCCTACAGCCGGGAGCTGGCCTGGCCGCGGCGTGACCCCGAAAACGGCGTACCTGTGAGGTAGGTTGCATTGAGGCAGTACTTGGCGGTGCCACCTATAGTGCCTGCACCCAACACGAAAACGGGAGTGTGGATGCGGGTGAGGATGGCGGTATTGGCGGCTCTGGCCAGCAGCTGGGTTGCAGCGGCGCCGTTTGTTTGTGGCGTGGCGGACGGTTATCCACCCTATCAGTACCGCGATGCCCAAGGCCAACCGGCCGGGCTCGATGTCGACGTGGCGCGGCTGGTATTTGCCCGCGTCGGTCACGAATTGCACTTCACCCAGGACAACTTCGACGAGCTGACCAGCCGGATGGCATTCCATGTCGGCAGGCTCGATGGCCTGTGCGGGGCGGAGCTCAGCGTTGAGCGTGCCCGCCGCTTTGTCTTCTCCCAGCCGTATTTTGCGCGGCGCAGCCTGGTGTTCGTTCCGGCACAAGGTAGCTTGCGCACGCTGGCCGATCTCAAAGGCAAGGTCATCGCCGGCGACCGACAATCGTTTGCCGAGGAAGCACTCAAGGCGCAGCAGCTGTCGGTGCGCATCATGCAGACCGGGAGCAAGGCGGCATCGTTCGAGCTGCTGGCCGCAGGCAAGGTCGCTGCGGTGATCGCGCCGGAGGAAGTGGGGCGCTACCTCGCGGGCGCGCGAGGCGTTGCGGTGCGCACCATCGATACGGGTGATCCCGGCACGCCCGTCAGCATCGTGTTGCACCGCGGTGACGCAGCAACGCTGCGCGCCGTGAACGACGCGATCGACGCGCTGGGGCGTGAAGGCAAGCTTGGTGAGCTGATCCGGCGATACCAGCATTGAGGTCGCGACCGGCGAGGCCCTTGAGCGGCGGACAAAACCCGGTGTGGCGGTTCTGGCAAGAAGCGCCAAACGCAGGCTGCACGACTTGGGCATCATGCACGATATCGCCGAGGCTTTTGTGGGCTGCCGAGCTCCGCCTAGTCGCGCTGCGCCTCCCACTGTGCATCGCGCGTTTCGCGGTACCAGCAGCGCCAGCCGTGCAGGTAGGCATGCTGCAGGTATGGCCCGCGCAGGATGCGTGCATCGGTGCCCGTTCCGGTATCGACGCCGAGCAGGTACACCGCCTGCGCCCAGCCGACGACCTGCGTGCTGCGGGTATTTGCCAGCGTAGCGTCGGCGAGCGACGCGGCTTCCTCGTGCGTCTCCGCCCGCACCAGGAAGCAGGTGTCGTCGCCGTTCGGCCCGCCGCGAAACGGATCGTCCGCATCGTTGCCCCAGCGGATCACTTCATAAAGATTCACGCGGCGCTACTCGGTATCAACGCTTGCGCCCGCCCGAGATCGAGCCGAGCACGCCCCGCAGGATCTGCCGGCCCAGCTCGTTACCCACCTGGCGCGCCATGCTCTTGGCGGCCGACTGCACCATGCCCTCGCTCTTGCCCCCGCGTGGCCCGGTCTTGCCGAACAGCACTTCGCCTATCATGCCAAAGAAGCCGCCGCCCGATTCCTGCTGTTGCGGCTCGGGCGTGCCGGCCGGAGCGGGCGTGTCGCCCTGGATTTCCACCTTCACCCGCAGCCGCTCGTAGGCCGATTCGCGATCGACCGCCTTTTCGTAATGGCCGTACAGCGTGGAGCCCTGGATGCTCGCGGTGCGCTCGGCCTCGGCGAGCGGGCCGATGCGGCAGCCGGGGGCGATGACGAAGGCGCGCTCGACGATGCCAGGCGTGCCCTTGGCATCGAGCAGCGAGATCAGCGCCTCGCCGACGCCCAGCTCGGTGATCGCCGTTTCCACATCGAGCTTGGGGTTGGCGCGCATGGTCTCGGCCGCCGTCTTCACCGCCTTCTGATCACGCGGGGTGAAGGCGCGCAGCGCGTGCTGCACCCGGTTGCCGAGCTGGCCCAGCACTGTTTCGGGAACGTCGAGCGGGTTCTGCGTGACGAAATACACGCCGACGCCCTTGGAGCGGATCAGCCGTACCACCTGCTCCACCTTCTCGATGAGCGCCTTGGGCGCGTCGGCGAACAGCAGATGGGCCTCGTCGAAGAAGAACACCAGCTTGGGCTTGTCGAGATCACCCACCTCGGGCAACTGCTCGAACAATTCGGCCAGCAGCCATAAGAGGAAGGTCGAATAGAGCTGCGGCGACTGGTAGAGCTTGCTGGCGGCCAGCACATTGATCACGCCGTGACCGTTATCGGTCTGCATCAGGTCGGCGATGTCGAGCATCGGTTCGCCGAAGAAGCTGTCGCCCCCCTGCGCCTCCAGTGCCAACAGGCCGCGCTGGATGGCGCCGATGGAGGCCGCCGAGACATTGCCGTATTCGGTGGTGAATTCCTTGGCGTTGTCGCCCACGTGCTGGACCATGGCGCGCAGGTCTTTCAGGTCCAGCAGAAGCAGGCCCTGGTCGTCGGCGATCTTGAATACCAGCTGCAGTACGCCTTCCTGTGTGTCGTTCAGGTTCAAAAGGCGCGAGAGCAGCAAGGGGCCCATGTCGCTGACCGTGGCGCGCACCGGATGGCCCTGTTCGCCGAACACATCCCAGAACACGGTGGGGCAAGCGGCATAGGTCAGCGTGAGGCCAAGCTCATCGAGCCGGGCCTTGAGCTTGGGCGATTCGGCGCCGGCCGCGCCTACGCCGGAGAGGTCACCCTTTACGTCCGCCAGGAACACCGGCACGCCGATGCGGGAAAACGATTCGGCGAGCTTTTGCAGCGTCACGGTCTTGCCGGTGCCGGTGGCGCCAGCAATCAGACCGTGGCGGTTGGCCAGGGCGGGTAGCAGGGCA
This sequence comes from Chitinolyticbacter albus, assembly GCF_024437655.1. Classification (GTDB taxonomy): domain Bacteria; phylum Pseudomonadota; class Gammaproteobacteria; order Burkholderiales; family Chitinibacteraceae; genus Chitinolyticbacter; species Chitinolyticbacter albus. The sequence goes on along the minus strand of NZ_JANBVF010000001.1, from coordinate 106,867 downwards.
AGTTCCAGATCGCCGGTTTTGGCGATGACGAGTGGTTCGGCCATATGAGCTTCCTGGTTAGGGCGGCCCCTAGAGTGTAGCTGCCTCCATCGAAATACGACTAGCCAGCACGGCCCCAGACCTGCCCGGCGCCGGGCGCGCTCAATCCCCGCCGCCGCCACCGCATCCGCCACATCCCCCGCCGCCACAGCTACTGCCACCATCTGACGATCCGCCATCGGCTGAACTGCCATCCGATCCACCATCACCGCTGCTGCCGCTGGTTTCAGAGCTCACCCAGGTCTGCTCGGGATCGTCGTGAAAGTGCGCGCGCTCGGCCCAGTTCTCGAGCTCACGGCCAAACAAGGACAAGGCGCCCAGCAGAGCCACTGCTTGCAGAGTATGTCCGATATCGGTTTGCCCGCCGGCTCGTTCGCGCCATTGCTGTAGCGCGTCGTCGAGCACCTGTTGACCCGATTCGGTGATTTGCGCGGCGCGGCGATCCCAATACAGGCGGTTGCTGAAATAAACCAGCCCCATCAACCAGATGACGGTCATGCCGAACACGGCGTGCCCGGTTTCGAGACCGACGCTGATCCGGATGACGCCGAGCAGCAAGAGCGCGAGCAACAAGAGCTGTATGGCACGCTGGCGCCGTGCGAGCGTCTTGCGCGGCAGCCTCAGGCCGGCAGCGGCCAGGCGCGCCTCGCTATGCCTGGCCAGCGCGGCGCTGCGTGTGAACGCGCGCGATGGCGAATCTCCAGGCAGCAGCAAATGGTGGAATTCGGCCAGCAGGGGATGGGGCAGGGCAGGCTCCGGCTGGTGCTTGCTCAGATAACCCTTGCCGATGATGCCAATAGCCTTCCGCTGCGCGAGGATGGCCAGCGCATATCGGAACTGGCGTCTTGCGCCGTCCGCCAGATAGGCCAGGTCGTGCAGCGGCAGCCGGGTGGTGGCGGGAATCGGATCGCGTCTGTCCAGCCAGGCCCAGAAGCGCAGGTTGGCGCGATAGGCCAGCCACACGCTCAACCAGATGGGGAGGGCCAGCGACATGAAACGCGGGCCGGACATCGCCGCAAGGCCGACCCCAGTCAGCAGCCCGATCAGCCAGCAGGCTGCAATCAGCGCGATGGCGATACAAAGCGGCAGATTGATCCGGTCCGCCCACGGCACGGGCCGTTCAGGCAGTGCGGCATCGGGCGTGGCTGTGACGTTGGAGGGTAGACGTGCCGGCCAGATATCGCTGGGTGGCTCGCTGTCGAACGCTTCGCGATAGCGCTGCAATGTCGTGCTGTACGGCCGGTAGCCCAGGCGCGGTATTTCTTCGGGCTGATAGGGGCGGTGGTGCAAGGTTCGCCCCAGCACATTGGGGCAAAAATGCTCCCAATAGTCGTGCGTGTGCAGCAAATGCAGATGCCAGACCGCATCGACACGAACAGAGGGTGCCAGCTCCTTGTCCGAGGTGGCCGCCAGCAAGACAAAGCGCCGATATTCGTCGAGCGCCGCCATCGCTTCCGCATACGGCCAGCCTTGCTGCTCGGCCAGCTTTCCCACGAACAGGTTGTCGGACTGATACCCGCCCGGCATATAGGATTCGAGACGATGCCAGATGTCGCGTTGTTCGGGGCTCAAGGGCATTGGAGACGGGTCTGCTGCAACGAATGAGCCGCCATTATCCCGTATGCCCCTGTATTTCCGAAAACAGACAGACCGCAAACGACGGCGCCCGCGTGGGCGCCGCGGATCAGGCCCGGACCAATTTGATTGCCAAGGCCAGCATCACCGCTGCGGTGGCGAGATCGACCACCCGCCACACCCAGCGCCGCTGCAGCCAGGGCGACAGTGCGTGTGCCGACAGCGCCAGCGAGAAGAACCAAGCGAGCGACGCGGTGACGGCACCGGCGCCGAACCACCAGCGCGCGTTGCCCGCGTGCTGCGCGCCAACGCTGCCGAGCAGCAATACCGTATCAAGGTAGACATGCGGATTGAGCAGGCTGAAGCCGAGCGCGGCGAGCAGTGCCTGGCGGGCGTCGAGCATGGCGTTTCCCTGCGTCTCCAGCGTGCCCGGCTGCAGCGCGGCGCGCAGCGCACGCCAGGCGAACCACACGAGATAGGCGGCGCCGCCCCAGCGCGCCCCGGCCATCAAGGCCGGGTTATGCGCGAACAGCGCCCCCAACCCTAGCAGGCCGGCTGCGATCAAGAGCGCATCACACAGCGCGCAGATGCTGGCGGTGAGTAGTGCATGCTGGCGCGTCAGCCCCATGCGCAGCACGTGTGCGTTCTGTGCGCCGATGGCCATGATCAATCCAGCGCACAACACCAATCCCTGCCAATACGCCGCCTGCATCGCCTTCTATCCCTTGGTTCGATGGCATGCAGCTTGAGGGGTGTGGCGGATGGTGACGATTTTTATTAATCTATTTCAGGTTGCATAAATTTTGTGAATGATCATGTTCGATGCCCGGGCCGTCGCGGCCTTCGTGACCATCGCGCGTGAAGGCAGCTTCGAGCGCGCTGCCGGCGTGTTGGCGCTGACCCAGTCCGCCGTATCGCAGCGGGTACGCGCGCTGGAAACCCAGCTGGGCCAGACCCTGCTCACGCGCGGCCGGCCTTGCGTCGCGACGGCGGCGGGCCAGACCTTGCTGCGCTACCTGGAACGCATCCGCCTGCTGGAAGAGGAAGCGCAGCGCGCGCTGGCGGGCGACGAATCCGGCCCATCGCGGCTACCGATCGCGGTGAACGCGGACAGCCTGCACAGCTGGGTACCGCCAGTGCTGGCGCAGGCCGTGGCCGGCACGCCGTTCCTGATCGACATGCAGGTGGACAACGAGGATTACACGCACGAGCTGTTGGCGCGCGGCGAGGTGCTGGCGTGCGTGTCCGCCCGGGCCAGCGCCATGCGTGGCTGTGTGGCCGAGCCACTGGGGCTGCTGCGTTACCTGTGCGTGGCCACGCCGCGCTTTCGTGATCGCCATTTCGCCAGCGGTGTCACCCGCGAGGCCATGCTGGACGCGCCCGCGCTGCTGTACAACCGCAAGGACGCGATGTCCGGCGACTATTTGCGGCAGCACTTCGGCATCCTGGAAGGCCACTTCCCCTGCCATCTGATGCCGTCGTCGCAAGCTTTCGTCGATTTCGCGCTGCTCGATTTCGGCTACGTGCTGGTGCCCGAGTTGGCAGTACAAGGCCAGATGGCACGCGGTGAGCTGATCGATCTGTTACCTGGCAACCCGCACGACGTGCCACTCTACTGGCACGCCTGGCAGATCCAGCCACCTCAGGTGGATGCGCTGTTCCGGCGGATCGTGGCCGGAGCAAGAGGGGTATTGCCGGGGATGGGGGAGCGCGACGATGACTGACTGGAAACTCGCCTGCTTCGATCTCGATGGCACGCTGGCACGGGTGAGCACCAGCCAGCACCTCGCAAAGCGGCTCAACCATGCCGCGACGAAGGCCTCACCCGGCTGACCCCAGCGTTCCAGTGCCTTCAGCGCGGGCGCGACGCCGTGCTCCTCGGCGATCAGCAAGCCCTCAAGGTGCGCATCGAGCAGGCGGTTGAAATGCGTGTACCGCTCGGGGTAGAGATTGAATGCCCGCGCCGCGCCGTCCAGTTGCGCCCAATAGAATGCGGCGTCCTCGGCGTGGCGGATGAGCAGCGGTTCGATGTGGGCGGGGATCGCGGCCTGCATCATTGATCCCCTGTGCGGCGCAACGAAAGAACGGCGCTCCTCATGTCAGCGACACATTCATCGCCTGTGCGATCGCGCGCACGGTCATGCCGGTTTCGGGGTCGGCTGCATCCGCGTTCGCGCCCAGTTCGATCAGGCGCCGGGCTACCGCGTCGTAGCCATCCCAGGCGCCCTGGGCGCTGATCGCGTTCACCAGCAACAGCCAGCTGTGCTCGCGCAGTGCGGCCAGATCCAGCGTTTCGGGCTGGCCCAGCGCCGCCAGCGCGGCGTCGGGGCCGTCGTTGCCGATCACGTCCAGCAGTGCCTGCATGCCGTCGTCGTCGGTCAGTCGTTCCTGGCCGCGCCCCAGTTGCTGCCGCGCTGCGGCGCGCGGTGATTGTTCGGCAAAAGCGAACGCAGAGAACAGCAGGGTCCAGGTCTTGCCGTCATAGATCACCGCGCCGTGCGGGCTGGCGGTCAGCATCACCTTGCCATCCGGGCTGATGTCGATCACCCCGCAGGCATTGCGCACCGCCGGTGGCTGATCCGGCGGGGTAATCAGCTTGCCGTCCTGCAATACCCACAACCCGTAGTCCGAGCCGCACCACAGCCGGCCAGCGAACCACGCCGTGTCCTTGAACGGCAGGCTGTAGCCGCCTTCCAGCAATCGCTTCCAGCGGTCATTGCGCCCCACCCACAGCGAGCCGCCATTGCCGCTGATGTAGACGTTGCTATCACCGGCGCAGCACACGGTGTAGAGCAATTCGTTGGATGGGAAATCGATCTGTCGCCAGGCCTTGCCGTCGAAATGCCAGACGTCGCCGGTACCGCCGACGGCGTAGAGATCGTCTTCGGCAAACCCGGCTACATCCTCAAAACCAGTTTCCAGTACGCCTTTACCTTCCTTTGCAAGCCGCTCGGGTATGGGCGGTGAGGTGGAAAAAGGCCGCCAGTCATCGGCGCCAGCCCGGATGCGTAACTGCCGTGCCGTGCCGGCTACCGTCAGCCGCCCGGCAACCCGAGTCACCTTGGTTGGCGACCACCAGTATTCGGAATCGGGAATCTGGGGCGGGATGTCCTGCTCTACATTTGCGGCAGGCGCGTCATACCGGAAAACATGCCTCCCCATATCCACCGCCACGAACTCCGACTTGCCACCCGCATCGGAAAAGGCCACCCGCGTGAAGTTGAAATAATCTGCCTCCTGATAATAGAAACGCCGTTCCATCGGGCGTTCCATGCGCGCGAACAGGAATCGGGTGCGAGGCAGCGGATCGCAGTGCGGGGAGTCGGTGGTCTCGACCAGGATGAAGCAATAGCGCGTGTTGTCGTAGCCGATGGCGCAGTCGTAGACGGTGTATCCTTTGAAAAACTGCTCGTAACGCGCTTTGTCGCAAATCATTTCTGCAGCCATTTTCCTCGGTGCTGGTTCTTTAGATATCGCCGTATTCGGTCGCCGCGCCGCCGCCGGCCACGGCGGAGTGCGGCCCCAGCTTGGTCAGGCCAGCTTGCAGATTCAAGCTGTTGCCAATTGCACCACCACCTGTTCGATGGCCGCTTCGTCGTCATCAAAATCAACGGTTATCATTCTATCGCCCATGCGCCAGCGGTCGTTATGGATGACAGCAACCGGGCTGCTCCATTCCGGCGTCCCCAGACTAGCTCGGGCCTGTGAGCGGGAGGTCGAGAACTGCAGGCCGCGAGGCAGATCGCGACACAGGGCCGCCGAGGGTGCGCCAGTGGGTGAAAAGAACACGACGTCGAAAATCAGCATCCCTTCCGAACGGGCACCACCCCAGCGCGACGGTAAGGATTCGGCCAGTGAAAACCCCAGTTCAAGGCCGGAGCCCTCCAAGTGAATGTTGATATCCGTTTCACCGCGCTTCGGTTTTGGACGCGCCCCCATGAGCCAGCCTGCTTGCAGCAGCTGGACAATATCTTGATTGGAGACAGGCTGCCCTAGCGGCGCCAGTATTTCATTCGCATTCACCTTATTCGCACTTGCTTCTCTGCCCTGAGACAAAGAATTAATCCTTTACGCATCTCCATCAGCGATGCATTTCCATGTTCCTGGAGCGATTAACTTGACGCGTAGCAGTCGATTATCGAGGTTGCTGTAGAGCACGTGCAGTGTGTAGTCGGCAAAATGCCAGACGGCGTGGCCCGTCAAGGCGGAATCGGATTGCTGGACTGGCTGGTCTGGAATCTTGCGGAAAAGCGCCTCGGGATCATCCTCAAAATCAAGACCTTGAGGCAGAGCCCCATCCCAGCCTGCCGACTCCATATCGCGATTGCGATGCAAGGTGATAGAGCGGAATGCCCCACCTACGAGGCTAATGGTTGCCCCGAAAGTGTCCGTAAAGTCAATTTCTCCCTCAGATTGTGCTTCCTGCAATTTTTCAGCGTCCAGCACATCGCCCCACAATGAGGCGAATGCTCGATCGGATTGTTTTTCACCAAACGCAGAAGTTAGCGCTGAAAGCTCGGGCCACTGCATTTCCTGTGCCCGTAGAATCGGGGCTGCCATTTGTCGACATGCGACCCGATCAATGGCTTGCCCATCCGCCGTATAGGTCACGCTCAAGCGGTAACCTTCTGCGTCCCAAGTGTCGTTGCGATAAGAGTGTCGAGACGATTCAAAAGCGGCCAGCTTGGTCCGTGTTGCATCACGGCCATCGCTGAAAATCAAGCCCAATGGCAATTCTCCAGCATATGCCTGAATGTCGCCAAGGCCGCTATAGAAATAGGTTTGAGACAATATAAGGTCGCCACGCCCCCAACATGCGCGGGGTGCTGCATTATGGTATTCCGAATCTGCGAAACCGAGCTCGATGCCTTTGCGACGAACCAGAACCCAGTCGTGATAGGCATGCCGATCACTTCCGGTTAACGACGGTCGGTTGGCCGTACGAAGAGAATCAAACAGCACCTCAATGCAGTCAGCGCTGACCAGGGAGCCAAATAGACCGGTAATATCGCCTGCTCGTATCATTCAAAAATGCTCGGTTAGCTCATGCATTCGGACTGAAGGCAATCTGGCGCACCCCGGATTCATCGTCATTGAAGCAGACAAGCGTCTTAACGCCATCAAAAATCCAGCGGTCGTTATTCATTACAGGGCTGCTCCAGGCGGGTGAACCAAATGCTTTTCGAGCCGCACTGCGCGACAGATCGAGGCGCAAGCCGAAAGGCAAGAGCGGGTCGTCGCCTTGAACGTCACCTCTATGCTCGACAAAAACTGTCTTTAGAACCAACTCGCCCTCCTTGAAACTATCGTCATCAGGGTACAGGGAGTCTGCCGAAACAAAACAGAGCTCAAGCGGTTGATTCTCAATCTCGTAGTTGGCTTGATCTTCGCCACGCGGTAGCCGATCAAGCGGCAATTGAATGCCAAGCTTGGACAGCAACTGTTTGACCTGCTCATCGTTTTCCGACTTGCCAAGCAGGGAGAGGATGTCATTCACATTTAGCATTGGTTTTTCCTTTCAGTCATTTTTTCTTGGTGGTCTTCATAACATCAGCCAGCCACTTGTCAAACTCTGCGTTGTTCTTTTTCAATACTCGCTTGGCGGCTTTTTGGTATGCCTTTTTGCACCCACCGTCAGCGTCATATTCATCAATCTTCCCAAGCATTGCTTCTACATCGCGACGGGCGGAGCCAGCCAAATCTCCCGCATCTTTCGCAGCGTTTGCCGCGGTCTGACCATATGTAGGACTTATGTCTATATGCGCTTGTCGTGGAATGGCTATTGCATCCGCAGCATTATCAATCGCAGTCTTTTCCGCCTTGGTGAGAGTATCGCCTTTTAGCGCCTCTGCGCGTGCCTTCAATGCGGCCTTCGACGGAATATGATCCCGATCGAATTTCCCATCTCCCGTTTTCTTCTTGAGATCACCATACTTCCCGTACTCACCACACTTCATTTTTTTCTTTGGCTTGGTCTTGTTGCCATCCTTGCCCTTGCCACCTTTCCCTGCGGCCGTTTCAGCTGCTTCCTTCTCGGCTTTTGCCGCAGCTTCCGCGGCTTCTTTCTCTGCCTTTTCCCTGGCCTCCCGTTCGGCTTTTTCCTTGGCGACTTTGGCGGCGGCATCAGCCGCTTCCTTGGCCTTGCGTGCGTCGTTGGCGGCGTCCGCCACGTCCACGCCGCGCTTCACGGCCTTGGCGCCCGTCGCACCCCAACCCACGAAGGGGATTGCAGCTGCCAGCGACAAGCCGGCGCCAATAAAATCGCCACGGGCGGCGCTGATCCCGGCGTTGGCCAGATCGGCAACCTCACCGAAACCCGGGATCAAACCTACTACATCCAGCCCGATTTGCAAGCCATCGAGCACCTGGGTGCCTACGCTGGCCTCTTCCGGTGTTTCGATCTTGAGGGTGGGTTTTTCCTGATCGAGCGGCGTGGGCACGCCACCGGGCTGGCCCACCGTTTTACCCGTGGTGTTGCCTTTCTTGCTCATGGGGCGTTCATCTCCCACTCGTCATCGTGACGAATGATGAATCGCCCCTTGGCGCGCACCGTGCTGCTGTGGTCCTTGGGATAGCAATTGGCGCCCACCGTGCCGCTCTTGATGCCTTTGGCTGAGCCGGCAGCATCCCCTATGGTCTTGGGCACCTTGCTCTTGTCGTAGACCACCACCGGGTCCGAATTGGCCTTCACACTCGGGATTACCTGTGCGGCGTCGCCCAGATTGGCGATCACCGGATAGGGTATGGGTGGGGTGCTGTTGCCCATGGGGGTTTTGCAGACATCCGGCACCATGCCCACCACTTTCCAGCTGCCGTTTTTGCGGGCCGTTATATTGTTTGCCATAGGTATCACCCCAGCTCGGGCTGTGTGGCCGCTGCGGTTGCGGGCTGCCACTTGATCAGTGGCGCAGCGGGATCAATTTCGAAATCGGCTTCCAGCACCCGGATCGGCGCACTGGCCGGCACATGAAAGCGCCAGGTGATGGTCAGGGTGAGGGCATCGCCATCAATGATCAGCGTGTCCATGCGCATCGGCAGCGGCAGGATCACGCCATTCAAAAAGCGCGTGATGATGAAGGCCCGATGCCCCGGCAAGCGGGTGACGAGCTTGCCCTCAGGGGTGGCGTGCTCAACTTCGATATGCGCATCCGGTGGCGGATAGGCGATCTGCTGGTCCACCGGCGCGGCGTTCCAGTAGCCAAAATCGAAGTCTGCGGGGAGCAGGGGATGGCGCTCGTCCAGCCATTGCTGGTCATAGGTGCCGGCAAGCGTGCGGCGCGGCAGCCAGGGGCGGCCGATCAGGCCGAAGCCTTGCGGTTGCAGTGCCTGCGCCTGTGCCGGCTTGAGCTTGCCGCGCAGTGCGCGCCAGAACAGCTTGGCGCTCATCGGGTGTTGCGGGTGTTCGATCTGCGGCGCCGGCAGGGTCTTGATGCGTTTGGCCTTGAGCCACCACGCTTGGGCAAAGCCGATGCCGACCGGGTTGGTGTCGCACACGGTGTGCGCGACGGGGGGCTGTTCCTGCTCGGGGTGGTCGGCGCGCTGTGCCGGGGTGAGCCGGTATTTGGCCTTGATCCGCTTGGCAGCTCGCCGGTCGTTCGCCTCGATGCGGTTCTGCCCACCGTAGGCGTATTCGTAGCGCAGCGGCTGGGTGGTGAAGCGCTGCGGGGCGGTGAGCTTCCAAAGATTGGGCTGGATCAGGTTGAGGCTGGCCACCCGAACCAGCATGCCCAGGCTGCGGCGAATGAAGCTGCGCCGGATGAACTGGCGCGGGCCGGTCACGTTCAGCGTCTTGTCGAGCAACACCGGCCCGGCGATGGGGTGGCTATGCGCCCAGGTGCAAGCGGCTTCCCACTGTTGCCGCTGCAGGGCGGTCAGACCCATCAAGGGATTGAAGGACTGCGGTTGAGGGGGGGCGGGGCGGGGCTGATCTGCAGCACGCAGTTGCAGCCGCACCGGCAGCTGCCGCACGGCTCGCCCTGCCGGCGCATGCGCCTGGCCTTGCAGGATAACGTCGCAACGCGGCTTGTAGGGGGCGAGATCACTCTCGGCCGATTCGCTGCTCTGGTTCATTACGCCAAAGAAGGTGTCTTCGACGCATAGCGGCAGCGGCTCGTCGGCGATGACTTCGGCGCGATAGTGGCCGACCGGACCATCGGCCACCAGGCGGTAGCCCACCTTCATGGCCACCACTTTGTATTCGGTGTCGGCAACGTCGAGCGCGCTGTAGCACAGCACATCGAACGGGGTGAGGTTACGGAACTCCATCGGGCATCAATTCAGGTCGATGTCCTTGCCGGTGATCTGCACCGGGCCGGAGGCTTCGAACTCGAATCGGGTGCCGGTGATGGTGATGTTGCCGGCCTTGTCCATCCGCAGCAGGCTCTTGCCGCACTGCAGGGTGATCTCGTCGCCCGCGGTGATGCTGAGGGTCTTGCCCACCATCACCGTCTTGTTCAGCCCCACCTCCTCGAACTGCGCCAGCCCCACGGCGGTGTTCATCGCGCCGCCCACGGTGACCGCGTAACCGGCACCCACCGTCAGCGCCTTGGCTATGGTCACCGTCTCGGTCTTGTTCAAGCCCACCGTGACGCTCTGGTTGCGGCCGATGCTGACGTTCTCGCTGGCGCCCACCGACTTGGTGCGGTTCACGCCGATGCTGATGGTTTCGTTCTGACCCACATCCTCGCTGCGGTTGGCGCCGATGCTGATGGTTTCGTTCACGTCCACCCGCTCGCTGCGGTTGTTGTGGACGGTGATGGTCTCGTTGTTGTCCACCGTCTCGGTGCGGTCGTGCTTCACATGGACGGTTTCGTCGTGGTCCACGGTCTTGCTGCGGTCGTGCCCCACCCAGTGCGATTCGTCGTTTTCCACTTCCACGCGCTGGTCTTTCTCGGCGTGCAGCCACAGCTCTTCCTGGCCCTTCTTGTCCTCGAAGCGGATGGCGTTGGCATTGTCATACACGCCACCGGGGCTGGAGCGGCTGAGCAGGCCGCTCTGGGTCTTGTTGGCCGGCAGCTCCCACGGCGGCATGGTGGCGGCGTTGGGCACCATCGCGGTGATCAGCGGGCGATCCGGGTTGCCGTCGAGAAACTGCACCACCACTTCGCTGCCGATGCGCGGGACCGACACGCTGCCGAAGTTGGGGCCGGACCAGCTGGTGGCCACGCGGATCCAGGCGGAGGATTTCTCGTCGTAAGCGCCTTCTCGGTCCCAGTGGAACTGCACGCGCACCCGGCCGTACTCGTCGCAATAAATTTCTTCACCGGGTGGGCCGACCACCAGCGCAGTCTGCAAGCCATAAATCCGCGGCATGGTGCTGTTGAAGCCACGCCCCGGTAGCCACGGTACCGTCTTGCGCTGGCAGGCGAACTGGCTGCGGTAGAGCGCGGGTTGCTGGCCTGCCATCAGGTAGTTGTTCTCGACCGTATGGCGCACTTCGGTAATCAGGAACTCGCGATCCTGCGGGTCGGCGCCGAGGGCCGAGGTATCGTATGCGCCGCCGAGGGTGAAGGTGTGGCCGGCCTGCACCTGGCGATGGTTGCCGCCGCCTTCAAAGCGCTTACCGGTGGATTCGATTTCTTCCATCCGCTGGCGCACCAGCTGCTCGCCGTCGTCCGGGTGCTTGAAGCCGTAGGCCCCGGCGTATTCGTAGACCTCGATCTCCGGTACTTCGCCCTGCCGGTTCAGCGTATTGTCGAGCACTTGCTGCGGCTTGGGGTTCTTGAAGTCGAAGCTGACCGAGGCGATCTTGCCGGAGACGATCTGTCGCACCTGGGCAAACTGGGCGATGCCATCCCGATCCAGGCCATGGGCTTCGTCGGACCAGCTCAGCACCCCGTTGGCGCCCGCCACCGGCGGCGCCATGGTCGAATCGTCCGAAACGATCAGACGGTGGCCGTCGGCGGCATGCTCGTACCAGTAATGCCAACCTTGCACTTCCCAGCGCCGGTGCAGGTAGTTGTAATCGGATTCATCGAACTGGCAGGCGTCGGTCATCACCGGATCGGCACCACTGACACGGCTTTCCCAGTCGAGGTAGGCGGGATAATCGGCAAAGATCAGCTCGGTCTGCTCGCGCAGTGCCTTGCCGTGAAACAGGTAGTTGTCGTGGCGCAGCCGCAGGAACGCCAGCCACGGCAACAGCAACATCTCGTAGACCGCGTAGCCGCCTTCATTGCGCACATAACGGAACTCGAACACGTAGCCGTTGAAGTAACGGGTGCTGCCATCCTCGCGCACCAGTTCCAGCGTGACCATCTTGCCCATCACATCCTTGAGCGCGATGGCCGAGTCGTCGGACAGCACTTCCACCACGTAGCGGAAATCGCGCGACAGCCCTTCATCGGCATCGAGCCGGTTGGGGATCAGCGTGGCAGCAGGACCATCATCCTTGGGGAACGCCAGCGTGAGCAGCCGGTTGTGTTGGGTTTCCAGCAGCCCTTGAAGCAGCTGCGCAGCGTTAAGGGCGTCGAACATGGGCGTCCTGCTGAGCAATCGGGAATATGGGGATATTCTTATGCAGATATCACAATTGGCTGATTTTTATTGTCAGCAAGTCGATGCTAGCAGGCTTGTCTTTAGGCCATCAATAGCGGTCCTTCAGCGGTTGAAATCCGGGGATCAGTGGTCCGACGTTGGAATATTTCTGCCGCTGCAGTGCCGGCAACCCCACGTTGTTCCTCACCGAGCGGCTATGTCGCATAACGCCCCGTGCCGGAACCCTGCCGATAAACGTCGCACATGCGCAAACCCGTCCAGCCCAATACAAAACCACCACTATGCCGAATACGATGCCGCGCTCAAGGGACGCGGCTCGCTGCAGGTCTGGTCCAATCCGACGCAACCGTGGCACGCAGCTGGGCACACCGGTGACGGCGTGCATGGCATAAATCCGTTTGGGGCAGGGGGCCTCAATTTATCAGCGGCGTTGTGCAACGGGCCTACCCCACCAGAAACATCGCAATGCAGCAGCCAATTCCGGCCAGCCACACGATAGACCTGAGCGACGCCAAATCGGCGAGATAAGCGCCGATATACCCAACCCTGGCAGCGATAAAAGCCATTGCCAGCCCGTCGATGACCGGCTGCGCGTGATGCGCCCGCTCGGCCACCAGCACGCCGGCGATGAAGATGGGCAGCGATTCATAACCGTTCAGTTGCGCTGCATGGGCTCGCCCCAGCAAGCCTGAAAGGCCCGCTTCTGATTGCCGCGGGTTGTGGTTGTCAAAGCCCCTGGATTTGGCGATCCAGGCGCAGGCAATGGGTAGCAGGCAGGCAATGAGGATGCAGTATTCAGCGACGGTCAGCGGCACGGGAACTCCATTTGGTGAGTGCGATGGGTTTTGCGAGGGGACAGAAAGCGCGGACGTTTTTAGCACAGCTTGGCTTGGGCATCACCTGGTGGTTGTGTGCCCATCATTGCTGTCCAATCCGAGGCGCGAGGGTCGTGCCGCCACACCACCTCATCACACGCCGATATCTTCGTTCCAGAGCCCCGGGTGCTGGTGAATGAACTGCCGCATCATTTCTATGCAACGCGTGTCCTGCCGCACCTCTACCGTCACGCCGCGGCTGCGTAGCAGCTCTTCCTCGCCGAGGAAGGTCACGTTCTCGCCGATCACTACGCGATTGATGCCATATAGCAAAATCGCGCCCGAGCACATCGCGCAGGGCGACAGCGTCGTATACAAGGTGCTTTGGCGATACACCGCGGCAGATAGCCGCCCCGCGTTCTCGAATGCGTCCATCTCTGCGTGCAGAACCACGCTGCCACGTTGCACGCGGCGGTTATGTCCCCGGCCGATGATCTGGCCTTCGTGAACCAGAACGGAGCCAATCGGGATGCCGCCCTCAGCCAAGCCGGCTGCCGCTTCGACTACTGCCGCATCAAGATATTTGTCCATCGACACCCCCAGGATTATTGCGCCGCTGATATGTGGATTCGTCTACTTAGCCGACATCCCGTGGCTGCGTGTGACGCCGAACGTTTGACATGAGAGGCGGCGCCCGGCTTGCCGGGCCACGTCCTCTCGATGGAAGGGTTAGGCGGCACTCGATCCATTGAATTCTTCAACCCTGATGACTTCGAATGCACCTAGCCTGGTTCGATGAAAGACTCTTTGCACTGGCATTGCGTATTGAGCTTGGTAGTAGTCAATTCCATCTGCGATAGCCTTGTTTCTGAGGGCGAGTGCGTTCTTGTACAGGTCGACGATTTTCTTTTGGAGCTCGTGCTGCATCATTCGAGAGAGAGGGATACATAGGCCGCCATCTAGTTGAACGAAGAACAGGCCTTCCTTCTTTAGCCATTCATCCGGTGAGTGGCGCACAGTGATCGACACTCTTTCTTCTCTCGAGTAGGAGTCGATCCAGTGACAAGAAACGTGCTGGACCTGGTTGTCATCTATGAGTAGGCCGTTGGGGCCCACCAGAGCGTCTAGGAGTGGCTTAAGAATGTTGTCTACATCCGGGGCTCTGTCGGTTTCATAGCGATCCTGCTCCGCAACTGACCACTCGACAGATACCGATATGTCTCCTCCAAGAAGGAAGGCATACCGTGAGGTGATTTCCTGTAGCTTGGCTTGAAATGCCAATTTGCTCTCGGCTCTCGCTTGTTGAGAGACTGGAGCCAGATCTAGGGCAATCGTCAGTTCACCGAAGGGAGATGGTTGCTCCATGCGTGCCGCCTAACGCCTGAGTTAAGCCGAGCCGCGAAGCGGCTTCGGCTTGAATGAATTGTTAGGCCGCATCCTGGGCCTCCGCACGCCGGTACGCAACAAAGCCAAGGGGCGACAGGGGGCCAGGAGCCGGAGCAGAAAGATGCTGCTCGTCTAATTGCCAGGGTGTCGGAAAGTCAGCGATGACCTCAGTTGCAGCGCTGGAGCAACTCTCTCGTGCGGCATCTGATGGATTGCCATCGTACTCAAAGCGCAAGCGGACCACCTGTGACGTTGGGTCGGCCTCAATCGAGGCTTGCCGCAGAACTGGATGCACCTCTCCGAGCAACGCACGCTGGAGAGAAAGAAGCAGCATTTGGCGGGTAGCGATGTCGCTCATACGGCCTAACGTTCAGGTTAAGGGGCCGGCCTTAGCCGGTCCCGAGCTCGCGCAGCGAGCGGCTTGAACCGCTTGTTATGCGTTCTTTCGCTCTACATTTTTATATGCTTCATCTCGCAATGAAGGTATAGGATTTGTGAAGCCGTCTTGCTTGCAGTGCTTGGTTAACCAAAATACCAGATTTTGACGAGAGTTTATTTTTGCGTCGAGCAGGTTAAATCTGTTTAAATGCATATTTAAGCCGGATTCATAATTTTCATAATCTTCTGCCGAGACTTGCTCGCCGTCGATTTCAAATTGAGGCGCGCCCCCTGAAACTAGAATTTTCATTCGTCTTTTCTTTTGGTATTTGTTGTTCAAGTACCATCTGTCTGACTCGCAGAGTCCAATATCAAAATGTAATGATCCTGTCAGGATAAATTTTTCTATTATCTTAAGCAGGATCATGTCTCTAAGGAGTAATAAAATTGGCGCTATGAGATATATGAAGATTCCAGATAGCGCTACTTTTACGATTGCTGATGTGGATATATCAAGCTGTTCCATATTTCCCTGCGTGTGCACTTTGCATAACTTGTAAGTAGACACCCTAAAAGGTGTGTTGAGTAAGTTTTAGGGTGGGTTTCCCCTCTAACCTTTCGGCCGTGAATCCTTGCCAGTTCCGGGTTTCCTGCGCTCTGGCGAATTGTAGGCGCCCTTAAGTAAAGGGCAAACGCGACATGGATGCTTTCGCAACAAGGCCACCGTGCCGGCTGGAGCGGGTGCGGAACCGCACCGAGATTGCCGCGCTGCCGCTCCTGGCAATCAGCCCACGAACCCGTCGACCGCTAGCTCCGGCAACGGCCGTGGCTGGCCTGGCCCGGTGTAGGGGTGCGTATCGAGCAACTGGTCGATGGTGACGAACTCATAGCCTGCCGCGCGCAGCCAGGGGATCAGCCGGTCGACTGCGGCGACGGTGTCTTCGCGCGGACCGCCGCCGTCGTGCATCAGCACGATGGCTTCGGGGTGGATGTAGTCCTGCACGTCGCGCTCGATCAAGTGGCTGCCGAAGGCCATGCGGGCACGGTTCCAGTCCTGCGCATCGACCGACCACTGGATCACGCGCAGGCCTTGCCGGCGCATGAACTCGACCTGCCAGTCGGCGATACGGCCATAGGGCGGGCGCATCAGGTGTGGCGTGGTGCCGAGGATCTGCTTGAACACCGCTTGCGTCGCGCCGATTTGTTCATCCCACAGCGTGGTTTCATCCAGCCCGCTGATATCCGGGTGATCCCAGGTGTGGTTGCCGAGCAGATGCCCCTCGCGTGCAGCGCGGCGCACGGCCTCGGGGAAGCGCATCATTTCCCGGCCCAGCCAGAAGAAGGTGGCCTTGACCTTGTGCCGGGCCAGCACGTCCAAGAGGCGCGGTGTGTTGTAGGTGGGGCCGTCGTCGAAGGTAAGCGCGATCAGCTTGCGGTGGGTTCTTCCTTCCAGCCACAGCTGGCCGGGGAAGCGCTTGGCTTGGCGCTCGAATTCGGCCAGTGGCACCTGATCCCAGTGCGGCGTGAACGGGGTGCGCACGTATTGTCGAGCCTTGAGTGTGGCTTCGGGGATGGCCGAAGGGGCGGGCGGCGCCGGCACGTAGCCGTAGCGCCACCAGCCGGCCGCGGCGAGTGCCAGCACGAGGATGGTCAGGATGGTGATCACTGCGCGTCGCCAATGCATGGCGCCCCCTTTTTTTTCTGCAGCAGTATGCCCAGTTCAAGATTGCAACACGTGCAATCCTGGTATGCGCGCCAGACATGGCATCAACACAATTCAGGCAAAAAAAGATGATCCACTTCGCGCTATCGTTGCCGGCATGGCAACGGAAAACACGATGAATCTCGCAGGGGCCGGAACCTGGCGGCGGCACGCTGGCAAGGCCAGCGGTGCGTACACGGCGTTGCGGCCAAGGGGCGGCTGATGGCCAAGCCCGGCGTGCGAGCACTCACTGGCTGGCTGTTCGTTGCGCCGTGCGCGCTGGTGTTCGTGGTGTTCACGCTCTGGCCCATGCTGTTCAACGGCTGGTTGGCGTTCCAGGACTATTTCATCGCCGAGCGCGCCACGGCGTGGAATGATTTCGCCAACTTTGTCACGCTTTATAAATCCGCCACCTTTCGGCTTTCCGTCGCCAACTCGCTGTTGATGCTGCTGACGGTGCCCATCATCCAGGCAGGCGCGCTGGGCCTCGCGCTGCTGGTGCATCGCAAGCTGCCTGGCATCACCTTCTTCCGCGCCACCTTCTACCTGCCGGTGGTGATCACGCTATCGATCGCCGCCATCGTCTGGCGCTACGTGTTCCACTACGACGGCATGCTCAACTGGGCGCTTACCGCCATTGGCGTGTTCGAGCCGAGGCAGGGCCCGCAATGGCTGGAGCAGTCGGGCCCGGCGCTGGTCGCGGTGATGCTGTTCGCGTTCTGGAAGAACGTCGGCTACTACATGGTGCTGTATCTGGTGGGCCTTGCAGCAATCCCGCGCGAGCTGACCGAAGCCGCAGTGCTCGATGGCGCCGGCCCGCGCGCGCGCTTTATCCATATCTCGCTGCCCATGCTGGCGCCGGTGATCGTGCTGTGCACGCTGCTCTCCACCATTGCCGCGCTCAAGACCTTCCAGGAGGTGATGGTGCTCACCGGCGGCTCGGGCGATACCGTGACCGCGCTCTACTTTGTCTACAACATGGCGTTCTCCGGCTTCAACTTCGGCGCCGCCGGCGCTGCGGCGCTGCTGTTCACGCTGGTCTGCCTCGCCGTGGCGCTGGTGCAGCTGCGGGTGATGGGGCGCCACAGCCCGTTCCGGAGGGCCGCATGAGCGCGGTGAGCCTGCAGCCGGTGACGCGACACAACTGGCACGCTTGCGCGGCGTTGCGGGTCAGCGCCGAGCAACAGGTGCTGTTCCCTTTCTCGGTGCTGGAATGGATCGCTGAGTCGCGTTTCGAGCCCAGTTTCGAGCTGTGGGCCGTCGAGGCCGAGGGGACCGCGGTCGGTTTTGCCGTGCTGGGCGAGGACGAGGCAACGGCGGAGCACTGGCTGATCGCGCTGATGATCGATGCGCGCTTCCAGCGGCGGGGCTACGGCCGTGCGGCGATGCAGGCGCTGACGGCGAGGCTGGCTGTCCGGCCCGGTTGCCGCCGCGTACTGCTCGGGCACCGCGCCAGCAACGCGGCGGCGGCGGCGCTGTATGCCGCGCTGGGCTTTGTCGAAATCGATCGCGACGGGCATGAAATCATTCGCGCGCTGGATCTGAAGGGGGCGATATGAATCGGCAGATCGCCAGCTGGGGCGGCCGCTACGGTGCGATGAGCCTGTTTGCGCTGTTCACGCTGTTTCCCTTCCTCTGGGCGCTGTCGGTCGGGCTGTCGAGTGATCCTTCCGCGATCTGGCATTTCCCGGCCTCCTTTGTACCGAACGCGCCCGGTACCGGGTGGTTCCGCCGCGTGTTCGCGGAGATGCCGTTCTTCACCTATGTGGGAAATTCCTTGCTGTTGTCGGCCATTACCGTGGCCGGCGTGCTGGCGCTGACCATTCCCTGCGGCTACGCCTTGGCGCAGCTCGATTTCCCCGGGCGGCGCGCGTTGTTCGCGGTGATGCTGCTGACGCTGACCTTGCCGTCCGAAGTGGCCATCGTGCCCAACTTCGTCACCATCTCGCGGCTGGGCCTGGTCGATACCTACTTGGGGGCGGTGTTGCCCAATCTGGCCAGCGCCTTTGGCGTATTCCTGATGAAGCAAAGCTTCGAGCAAGTGCCAGAGGAGGTGATCGACGCCGCCCGCGTCGACGGCGCCAGCGAATGGCGGCTGCTGTGGCGGGTGGCGGTGCCGCTCAATCTGCCTGCCATCGGTACGCTGGCGATCTTCACGCTGGTCACCGCCTGGAACGACTACCTGTGGCCGGCGGTGGTGTTCTACACCCGCAGCAAGCTGCCGATTTCGGTGGGCGTGTTCAACGACCTGACCGGGCCGTTCGCGGTGTCGACCAGCCTGGTGATGGCGGCGGTGGTGATGGCGGTGGTGCCAGTGATCGTCCTGTTCGTCGCCACGCAACGGCTGTTCCTGCAGCCGCAGGCCTTGCCGCTGCGCGGCTGACCTGCTGTCGGTTGCGCTGAACGCCGCGCCACGCACGCGAGTCCCAGCCTTGTTCCCAAGCAAGGAGCATTGCGCCATGAGCCTCGCCACCGCCCTCAGGCATCCGGAAACGTTTCGTGGCGTGTTTCCAGCGCACGCCGATCTGCATCCGCACCACTCGCCGCGTGGCCAGGTGCTGGCAGCACCGGGCGCGTTGCCCGGCGTGCACCGCGTCGATGTGACGCTGCAAAAGCCGTTCGATCACGATACCGGCATGCTGTACGACCCGGACAACACCCGCAAGGCGGATTGAGCCGCCACGCGCCGCGTTGACGCGACGCTTGAAATGCGCACGTTCGTGACCATGTTGTACGCTTGCGAGCGCGTGAACCAAATCGCGTGCCGCCGGTCCATGCTGGCGGTGCGCAAGGTGTGCCGCACATTCACTATCGGGGGTTTTGATGAAACGTTTTCTGGTTGCCGTTTTTGCCGTGTTCATCGGCTTTGGCGCCATGGCCGACGACGCCGAAGCCAAGCGCTTTGGCGGCGGCAGATCGTCCGGCATGCAGCGCTCGGTCGATCGTAACGCCGCGCCGCAACGCAGCGTCGATCAGGCGCCGGCCAAGCAGCAGCCGATGCAGGGCGCCGCGCCGCGCAAGAACAGCTGGATGGGCCCCATCGCCGGCCTCGCCGCAGGCCTGGGTCTGGCCGCACTGTTTTCGCACCTCGGCATGGGCGCGGGCATGGCCAACTTCGTGATGATCGCGCTCTTGGCACTGGCGGCTTTTGTCGCGATCCGTTTCATCATGAACCGTATGCGACCGAAGGCGCCGGCCACGGCCTACGCGGGTGCTGGCAACGGCGTGCCGTCGTGGCAACAACAGCCGGCGCCTCAGCCGCGCTCGTTCGAGCCCGCCGCCCGTGTGAACGAGCCGGTCATGCCAGGTGCCGCGAGCAACAGCGTGTGGCAATCGTCGGCCCAGCCCGTCACGGCTCCCAGCCTGCCGCCGGGATTCGATGTGACCGGTTTCGAGCGTGAAGCCAAGCTCAACTTCATCCGCCTGCAGGCCGCGTTCGACGCGGGCAATCTCGACGATCTGCGCGAGTTCACTTCACCCGAGATGTACGCCGAAGTGAAGCTGCAACTGGCCGAGCGCGGTAGCGCGCCGCAGACCACCGAAGTGGTGAGTATCAACGCCCAGGTGCTCGAAGCGACGCAGGAAAGTAGCCGCTATGTGACCAGCGTGCGTTTCACCGGGCTTGTGCGCGAGGAAGCTGGTGCCGCACCGGTGAATGTCGACGAAACCTGGCATTTGACCAAGCCGCTCGATGGCCGGACCGGCTGGGTGGTGGCAGGGATCCAGCAGAACGCTTGATCGGTTCTGCTGACTCAAACAAAACCGGAAGGCCTAGCCTTCCGGTTTTGTTTTGTGGGGCCTATAAGCTGCGTTCAGCGCAGACAGGGTGGCGATCGATGGCGCACCTTGGCGTCGCAGCACCAAGGGCGGCTGACTAGATCCCGTGTAGCGTTCTGGCAGGCCGCGCGTAACGTCCTGAAAAGCGATAAACCAGGACTCCTGGCTGTCGCTCGCACTAGAAGGTGTACGGCAACTGAGTGCGAGATCGCCCAAGGGCTTTGTGGGCCGCGCCGGTGCGGTTGCGTGCGCTCGGCGCCACTATCTTCGATGGCTACCTTGCGTGCATCCGGGCAAGCACATAAAAAGGGCCTCGCCGAAGCGAGGCCCTACGGTGCCACCCTCAAGCAACAGGGTGATCAGGGATTGACCAGCGCCGGCATGCGCGTGGCGTACGGCCAACCCTGGGTTTCATCGGTGCCGATCTGCCAGTTGAAGGTGCCGCGGATAGCCGGATGGCTGGCCTTGATCTGGTTCCACGCGGAAATCGCCTGGTCGATGCTCATGTAGTTGGTCTGGTTCCACACGCCGAAGCCGACCACCACGTGTTCCGCACCCAGTAGCGCGACCCACTCGTTGACGTTGTTCACCACGTAGCTGACTTCGGCGAGGTTAGGGCCGTCGTAGTACTGCGGTGCGCAGTAGTCGAGCACACCGGCCACCAGCATGTCGCGGCAGAAGGTCTTGTCGCGGGCATTCCACGGTGCGGGCGGTGCCGAGATCAGGAAGCCCGGATACCGTGCCTTCAGCTGCTGGCTGATCCAGACCATTTCCGAGGTATCCGGCGTCTGGTCGGCCTCGAAGGTGTTCCAGTCCAAGCCATCGAAGCCACCGAGCTGGTTGTAGATGCCGGTCACGCTGTCGACGAAGGCCTGCGACTTGGCCCGGTTCGGGAAGCTCATGCCGTTGCCGGCGCCGCCGACGGACAGGATGATCTTGCGGCCCTGCGTGCTGCGGGCGTACTGGATGTCCGCCTTCAGGTTGGTGGCTGCGCCACGGCCGTCACCCGGCGTGTTCCATTGCACTGCGCCCGTGGTACCGGGCGAGCCGCCCACCGGGGTGGCCGCGAATAGATAGATCAGGTTGTAGCCCGTCGGCACGTCGCGGATACGGATCTGTGAGCCCGGCCAGTACGGCCAGTAGCCGCCGACGATCTTCTTGGCCGTGCCTGGGGTTGGCGTCGGGGTCGGGCCTGCCGGGGTCGGTGTCGGCGTAGCGGTGCCGGAGCAGGTGGTCGGTTCCCAGTAATAGGTGCTGATGGTCGGGATGGTGGCGTCGCTGCCATTGGCGCCGACGGCCTTCACCCGGTAATAGCTGCCCTGGTACAGCACCACGGTGCCGAGCGAGTAGTTCACGCCCGATTGCCAGACCACATAGCTGCACTGCGGCACGGGGGTCGGCGTGGCCGGACGCGGGGTGGGCGTGGTGGTGGGTAACGGGGTGGCGGTGGGGCGCGGCGTCGGGGTGGCGGTGCCCGAGCAGGTGGTCGGCTCCCAATACCAGGTGCTGATGGTCGGAATGGTGCCGTCGGTGCCGTTGGCGGTCACCGCCTTCACCCGGTAGTACGCGCCCTGGTATTGCACCACGGTGCCCAGCGTGTAGTTCACGCCGGCTTGCCAGACCACGTAGCTGCACTGGCCGACCGGAGTCGGGGTGGCCGGGCGCGGCGTGGCGGTTGGCTGCGGGGTGGCGGTGGGGCGCGGTGTCGGCGTTGCGGTGGGTTGCGGATTACCGCTCGATGGGCCCAGGTCGCGCCACAGCGTGTTGGTCACCGCCGGGTTCCAGCCCGCACCTACGTACGCGGTGTGGGTAATCTGCGCCTGGTAGTCGCGACCGTTGTAGCTCACGTAGCTGCCAGCCACATAGGTGTTGCCTTCGGCCCAGGCCGGGTAGGCTGCCTGGGCATAGGCTGCGACCGCAGCCATGACCAGCGCACCGAGTGCGAATGTTCGTTGCATCTCATCCATCCTTTGTCGTTATCGAGAGTCGGCTGGGCGCGTCTGCGCTCGCGCCAATTGCCTGAGCGTGCAGCCTAATCCGGGTCGGTGCCAGATCCAATGTTCATATCCGACCTATCGTTTTGTCCGAATCACACCTGGCAGCAAACACGGGCTGGCCATGGTCGCTCAGGGGCTGGCCGGCGGCTTTTTCCGGTTGATCGGTTGCGGGGTTTACGCATCGGCGCTGTCGCTATCCAGCCCGCCTTGCTGCAATTGGGCGCGCGCGCATGGCAATTCAGAAACAGCGCTCGCCTGGCTGCGATGCCGCCTGCCTGATCCAGCTGGCGAGCGAGGTTTCGTCGAGTTGGTCGTCTTCGTGGATATGGAAGTAGCGAGTGCCTTCCTGCCTGGAGGCGATCGGAGGCATGGGCTGCAGCAATGTGCCATTCAAAAAAGCGACTTTCACGTATTTGCTGAGGCAGTGGTAGGCCAGAAACCAGCCCTCGCCGGCGATGCCGTAGAACGGCGTGTTCCAGCGCACCGCTTTTTGCACATTGGGCACCGTGCGTTCGATCAGCGCGTCGAGTTGGCGACCGACGTCGTGCTTCCAGCCCGGCATCGCGGCGATGTAGGCCTGCACCGGCGCATCGCCGTCGGCCTTGGCGATTTGCGGATTGCCACCCGACAGGAGTATCGGGGTAGCAGATTTTCCCGCGGGCTTGGGCGATCTACCAGCCATGATGTAGCCTCCTCGTTACCGTGGGGGAGAGCAAAGGATACGCAGGCGCTGCCATCCCCACGCGCTTGCCGCTCCGATCGGGCCGATCAGCACAAGGTTCCAGAGCGGCATCAGCAGCAGACCGAGCGCGGCGGTTGAGGACCGGGGCCGGAGGAACGCCGCGTAGTGCATGTACAGGTCGCCCGTCAGTGCCGCCATAGCGTAGCCGGCGCCGATCGCAGGGGGCAGGCGTAGCTTGGGCAGCAAGGCCGCAACGGCATACGGCATACGGCAGGCAGGACCAGGCAAATAGCGTTGCGATAAATAGGTTCGGCCCGCCCGACGCCAGAAACAACAGGGAATAAAGGTGCAGCAGCACGCCGCTGAGCAGTGGCAGACGCAACAGCATGGCGGTTCCTTAGCGCAAATGACCAAAGCCAGCCTAGCAGCCGAGCTGCGACGCGCGCCTGCGAAGGATTACCCGATTCGGGTGGCAATCCACCACGTGGTCCCGCCTGCATCCTTCACCCCGCCGCGCTTGTCCTCGTCGGCTTTCTGCACAGGTTCCTGCACCGACGTCGCGCCGGCAGCCAGGGCACGCTGGTAGGTGGCATCCACGTCGGGCACGTAGATGTGGACATGGGCCAGTACCGCTGGCCAATCCGGGTGCGCATCTGCCAGCATGATCACCGTGTCGTCGAGCCGTACCTCGGCATGCATGATCCGCCCGGCTTCGCCCGGATACTGGCGCAGCGCCACACCGTCGAACGCCTGTTGCAGGAAAAGGATCGTCGCGGCAGCGTTCGCGACGATCAGATAGGGCGATACGCTGTTGTAGTGCTCGGGTTTGAAGGTGGGCATGGCAGGCATCCGAGGGTGGGAAGGGGGAGCACGAGCGCAGGGCAAGGCAAGAGGCAGCACCACGCATTGCGGTCCCGGGGTGACAAACGCTTTAATGTAGCGTGTGCTGCGGCAGCTTGCGCCCAGACTGGTGGCTTTGCCACCCGGTTGCGCTGGCCATTTGACCGGCGCGGCGCAGGCCGCTGGGGCTCGCTACGGTTCGCCTATCCGGCTGCGCTGCGATAGGCGACAGACACGTGATCTGTCCAAGATCAGTTTTTCCTGTTTCTTCGCACGTACGGTGGCCCGCCAGCCGCAGTAGATCGGTATAATGCCGCCGTATTCGAGTGCTATTGATGCCGCTGCGACAGACTCGCGTTGCTTATCGGCAGCACCGATCGGAAAACAACGGCTCAAGCTCATGCAAACCGAAGGACAAGGCGCTAACTGCGCAGCCTTGGGTTGGGAAGGCAAGCCGTTGAAGATCAAACAAATCAAGCCGCGTGGCTTGGGTTGTTGCCCCTGTAGTTAAATGGATATAACGAGCCCCTCCTAAGGGCTAGTTACAGGTTCGATTCCTGTCGGGGGTGCCAAACCGGCGCACGCGCCAACTCATGACGACATACACCGGATTTATCCGCCGTGTTCTTCTGTACGCCGCGCCTGCCGCGGTGTGTCCCCTGCGCACCCCGGGCGGTGTGTCTCGTCTCTGCCGTATAAAAGCATAACCAACAGTATTCCAAGACAGGAGCAGTTCCTATGTTACGCAGCACCAAGATCGTCGCCACGCTGGGCCCAGCCACCAGCGATGCAGCCACGCTGGAGCGCCTGCTTGCCGCCGGCGTGAACATGGTCCGCCTCAATTTCTCGCACGGTACCGCGCAGGATCACATCGATCGCGCCGCGCTGGTGCGTGAGCTTGCCGCTAAGTCGTTGCGGCCGGTGGCGGTGCTGGTTGACCTGCAAGGCCCCAAGATCCGCGTCGGCAAGTTCGAGAAGAACAAGATCGAATTGAAGAATGGCGACAAGTTCATCCTCGACGCCAACTGCACCATGGGTAACCAGGAGCGCGTCGGCCTCGATTACAAGGAGCTGCCGAACGACGTCGATACCGGCGCCATCCTGTTGCTGGACGATGGCCGCCTGGTGTTCGAAGTGACCGAGGTGCTCGGCAGCGAAATCCACGTGGTGGTCAAGGTGGGCGGCATCCTGTCCAACAACAAGGGCATCAACCAGCAAGGCGGTGGCCTGACCGCGCCGGCGCTGACCGCCAAGGACATGGAAGACATCAAGACGGCGGCCAAGCTGCACGCCGACTATGTAGCCGTCTCGTTCCCCAAGTCCGGTGCCGACATGTACATGGCGCGCACGCTGTTGCGCGCGGCCGGCAGCAAGGCGCTGCTGATCGCCAAGATCGAGCGTACCGAAGCCGTGGCCAACCTTGAGGAAATCCTCGACGCTTCCGATGGCATCATGGTTGCCCGGGGCGATCTGGCCGTTGAAGTGGGCGATGCGGCGGTGCCGGCGCTGCAGAAGAAGATGATCAAGGCCGCCGGCCGCAAGAACAAGCTGACCATCACCGCCACGCAGATGATGGAATCGATGATCACGAGCCCGGTGCCAACCCGCGCCGAAGTGTCCGACGTCGCCAACGCCGTGCTCGATGGCACCGACGCGGTGATGCTGTCGGCCGAATCGGCCAGCGGCAAATTCCCGATTGAAACGGTCGAGGCCATGGTGCGCGTCTGTCTCGAGGCCGAGAAATCGGTCGACAGCAAGGTAAGCGACGAAGTGCTGGCGCAAGGCGATTTTCATCGCATCGACCAGAGCATTTCGATGGCGGCATTGTTTGCCGCAACGCATCTGAAGGTGCGCGCGATTGCCGCGCTGACCCAGTCGGGTTCGTCCGCGCTGTGGATCAGCCGCTTTGTCTCCGGCGTGCCGGTGTACGCGCTGACGCCGGAAGCCGACACCTACAACCGCCTGGCGCTGTTCCGCGACGTTTACCCGGTGATGCTGGCGCACGAGAACGCCGACCGCGAAAATCTGCTGGTTCGCGCTGAAGTCGAGATGCTGCGCCTGGGCATCGTGCAGAACGGCGACGTGGTGATCTTCACCTATGGCGACGTGGTCGGCATGGGCGGCGGCACCAACAGCCTGAAGATCGTGAAGATCGGCGATCGCAAGGCGCGCTAAACGCGGTGCGTACCCGAGAGCCCGGCTTAGGCCGGGCTTTTTCATGGCGGCGTGAGCAGCGCCTCTACCGCCTGGTGCGGGTTGAGGAAGCTGCGCGCCAGCAGGGGCTGCAGCAGGCCATTGCTGGCCAGTTGCTCGTGCAGCGCCATCTTGAGTTCGGCAAGGTAAAGGCGCACGCCCTGCTCGGCGAGCAGGCGGTCGAGCTCGGCCAGCATGCCGGCTGCGCTGTAATCGATGCTGGCGACCCCCGAGAGCACCAGCACGAGATCGCGGGTCTCCCGCGTTGCTCTGGCCAGCACGCCTTCCTCGACCGCGAGGGCGTTGCCGAAGTACAGGTTTTCGTCGATCCGTAGCAGCGTCAGTTGCGGCCAGGTTTCGGTGCTGAAGCGCTCGACGTTGCGAAAATGCTCGCTACCGGGCAGACGGCCCAGGGTGACGATCTGCGGCTGGCTGGTGCGCTGGATATAGAGCGCCAGCGACAGCAGTACGCCGCTGGCAATGCCCGGCATGGCGCCGAACAGCAGGGTGACCGCCAGCGTGGCCAGCAGCGCCGCGCCGTCGCGCTTGTCGTAACGCCAGCTCGCCCGCAGCTGGCGCCAGTCGATCAGCTTGAGCGCGGCGAGCACGATGGTGGCGGCGAGCGCGGCCTTGGGCAGCAGGGCCAGCCACGGGGTGAGCCAAGCGCCCGCCAGGACGATCCAGCAGGCGGTGTAGACGCCTGCGAGCGGCGTGCGCGCCCCGGCGCCGGCATTGACGGCGGTACGCGAGAAGCCGCCGCTGACCGGCATGCCGCCGATGCTGCCCGCAGCCAGGTTGGCGGCACCCAAGGCCAGCAACTCCTGGTCGGCGTCGACGGTTTCGCGTCGTTGCGCGGCCAATGTCCGGGCGATGGTCAGGCTCTGCAGATAGCCGACGAGGCCGATCAGCAGCGCGGGCAGCCACAATGCGGCGACCAGCTCCAGCGACGCATCGGGCCACGACCAGGCCAGTTGCAGTTGCGGTAGCGCGCCGATGGTAGCCAGGCCGCCGCGTGACGTAGCCAGCGCGGTCAACGCGACCAGCAGCGCCACCGGCGCGACTCGGCCGAGCAACAAGGCTGTGCGTGCATTAAGGCGCGTGCGTTGCAGCTGCGCGACCAATACGTCCCCGACCAGCCAGAAACCGATGAGGGCCGCCAAGCCAAACCCCAGTACGCTGCCAGTGGCATCCCGCAGGGCCCAGGGTAGTTGCGCCAGCAGCGCCGGAGCCTGTTCACCCGCCAGTCGCACGCCTAGCAACGGTCCCAGCTGGCCCAGCGCGATCAGGATGGCCGTGCCGCTGGTAAAGCCGCTCACCACTGGCAAGGACAGCAGGCGCGTGATCCGGCCCAGCCGCAGCAGGCCGAAGACCATCAGCATGGTGCCGCTGAGCAGGGCCAGTACGCAGGCGGCTGCGAGCGCATCGTGACCGCCTGCGACCGCGGTGGCCAAGGCGTCGGCCGTCATCAGCGAGGTCAGTGCCATCGGGCCGACCGATTGCGTCATGCCATGGCCGAATAGCGCGTACGCCAATAGGGGCAACGTACTGGCGTAGAGCCCCACCTCGGCCGGCAACCCGGCGAGCAAGGCGTAGGCCATGCTCTGTGGGATCAGCAACAGGCTGACGATCAAGCTGGCGCCAAGGTCGCCGAAGAAATCTGCGCGGCGGTAGCGCGGCAACCAGCGGGCTATCGGTAACCACCGCCATTCACCCACGCGCGCGCTCCAGCCGGCCGAACAGCCAGAAGCCGACCAGCATCGCTGCGACGAAGGGCAGGAAGCCGGCAGGCGCCAGCACTACGCCAACGAGGCCGGGCCCGGGGCAGATGCCGGCCAGCCCCCAGCCTATGCCGAAGGCGGCGCTGCCGAGTAGCAGCCGGCGATCGATCAGTTGCCCGCGCGGCAGCACCATCGCCTCGTGGGTAATCAGCGTGGTGCGCCGCCGCCGCGCCAGCGCAAAAAAGGGGGATGCGCCGGCGATCGCACCACCCATGACGAGCGCAAGGCTGGGATCCCAGTGGCCGGTCAGATCGAGAAAACCCAGCACCTTGGCTGGATTGGCCATGCCGGATGCGATCAGCCCCAAGCCGAATACGAGGCCGCAAGCGACGGAAACGAGGTTCAGCATGGCAGCCTCACAGCAGGTGCCGCAGTGCGAACACGGTGGCAAACCCCGTTGCCATGAACACCAGTACCGCCGCGAGCGAACGCAGCGACAGCCGGGATAGTCCGCAGACGCCGTGGCCGCTGGTGCAACCGTTGGCATAACGGGTGCCCAGCCCGACCAGCAAACCGGCCAAGACCAGTAGCAGCGGCGAAGCGGCGACGGTGATCGTCGGGCGTCCGGCAACGACTAGCCAGCCGAGTGGCGCGGCAAGCAGGCCGGCGACGAAGGCCCAACGCCAGCCCTGGCGTACAGTGCCGGGTTGCAGCAGGCCCCCGACGATGCCGCTGATGCCGGCGATCCGCCCGGCCAACAGTGCAAAGGCACCCGCGGCGATGCCGATCAACAAGCCGCCGCTGAGCGCGGCCCAAGGGGTGAAGTGCTGCCAGTCCAGCGTCACGATGGTGCTCCTGGGGTGGGGCAATACAGTTCGGACAGCAACTGCAATATGCGGATGACTTCTGGGCTTTCCAGTCGGTAGTAGATGCGCTTGCCGTCACGGCGGGTGGTGACCAGACCGTCGTTGCGCAACACCCCGAGCTGCTGCGACAGCGTGGGTTGGACAAGACCGGTGCGCGCGGTGAAATCCGACACGCACAGTTCGCTATCGACCAACTGGCATAGCAGCAACAGACGATCTTCGTTGGCCAGCGTTTTCATCAGCGCGGCAACGCGACCGGCGGCGATGCGCAATGGCTGGTTGGCTTTGGGGGCAAGCATGGCAGTACCAGGGTTGTTTTGAAACATTATATGAAAAAATATAATGTCTTGGGGTCCACTGCTGGACCCCCCTTAGCGCAGCCGCAAATCGCCGCGCTCTTCGATACAACGCAGCGACGCTGCGAGCCGATCTCAGTGCAACGCGCATTGCGCGCGATGCCGGGCTAGCCATGCCGCAGTTGATTCTGCCGTCGCTGCAGGTCAACATCCGGGCAGGAAAGCGGCCTGCGCCGGAGCAGAACGGCGTGCGCTACCTGAAAATCCCGCTCAACCAGTTCGGAAAAGCCTAGTCATGATCGTTTCCTGCCCCCATTGCCACACCGGCAACCGTATCGAGCCCGTCCGGCTGGCCGAAGCGCCCAGTTGCGGCGCCTGCCATCAGCCCTTGCTGAATGGCCCGATAGCAGGAACCGCGGACAACTTCGCCGAGCTGCTGCGTCACAGCAAGGTGCCGGTGGTCGTCGATTTCTGGGCGACTTGGTGCGGGCCTTGCCAGACTTTTGCACCGGCATTTGCGTCGGCCGCCGAGGCATTTGCCGGCAAGGCACTGTTCGTCAAGATCGATACCGAGGCTGAGCAGGCGCTGGCGGCGCAGTACAAGATCCGCAGCATTCCGACCATTGCGGTATTCGATGGCGGCAATGAGCTGGAACGGATGGCCGGCGCGCTGCCTTCGGGCCAGTTCAAGGCCTGGTTGATGCAATTTGTCTGAGCGGCTACGCCAGCGCGGGATAGTGCGCAGCCTGTGGCTATGCGCGGGGATCGCGGCGCTGATGCTGGGGGCGGCGGGGGTCGTGCTGCCCTTGTTGCCGACCACGCCCTTCGTGTTGCTGGCTGCCGCCTGCTTTGCGCGCTCCTCGCCGCGGCTGGAAGCGTGGCTGCTCGATCATCCGCGATTGGGCCCGGCGATCCGCCTGTGGCGGCAACAGCGCGCATTGCCCGCGCGCGCCAAGCGCTGGGCGTTGCTGCTGATGAGCGCCAGTTTCGCCTGGTCGGCGTGGATGCTGCGCGACCATGGCTGGCCGGTGCTGCTGGTGTTTGCCTTGTGGCTGCCACTGTTCATCTGGATGGCGCGTTTGCCGACGGCGCCGCGCTGAAAACGACAACGGCGCCATGCGGCGCCGTTGTATGGGTGCTAGATGTGCGGCCTAGTAGGTGCTGGCGTGCAACTGGGCATAGGGACTGGTTTCCAGCCACTTGCGCACGCGGGTCGCATCGCCGATACGGGTGAACTTGCCTTCCGAATCGAGCAGCACCATCACCACCGGCGAGCCGTTGATGGTTGCCTGCATCACCAGACAGCGCCCGGCCTCGCTGGTGTAACCGGTCTTGGACAGACCTATGGTCCAGTCATGTTCGCGCACCAGCGGGTTGGTGTTGCGAAATTGCAGCTCACGGCCCGATACGTTGGAGACGAAGGCGTATTCGCTGGCGGTACTGAAATGGTGGATTTCCGGATAGCGGTGCGCAGCGCTGACCAGCTTGGCGAGCTCGCGCGCGGTCGACACATTGTTGGGGGCGAGGCCGGTGGGGTCGAGAAAGCGGGTGCGCACCAGGCCCAGCTCGCGGGATTTCTCGTTCATCTGCCGCAGGAAGGCGAGCTGCCCGCCCGGGTAATGACGCGATAGCGCCGAGGCCGCTCGGTTTTCCGACGACATCAGCGCCAGCAGCAGCATCTCTGCGCGCGTGAGCTGGGTGCCGACACCCAGGCGCGAGCTGGTGTTCTTCAGCGTATCGACGTCTTCCGGTCCAATGGTCAAGAGCTCGTTCATCGGCAGATGCGCATCGAGCACTACCATGGCGGTCATCAGCTTGGTGATCGAGGCGATCGGCGCGATCGAATCGGCGTTCTTCTCGTAAACCACCTCGCCGCTCTTCTCATTGAGCACCAGCACGCCAGCTGACTGCACGCCCGGGTGTTCGGCGATGGTCGGCGCTGCCATGGCGCGGGCCACGTTGACCTGCCTGCGGGCGTTGGTCGTGGCAACGCGCGACAGATTGCTCTTGCGTTGTGCCGCCTTCTTGCCGTGCTTGGCGCTGGCCTGTTTGCTGTCCTGCGATTTGCCCGCAGACAGCGCTGGCGCGCTGAAACAGACGGCAAGGAGCGCCAGGCTTAAGGCATTGATCCAGTTTCGCATTGTTGTTTCTCCCGCCTCGTCGAATGCTGTAGCGCGGTTTGGTGTATCAGTTACTGCTGATTTTATAACAAGATTATTTAAAAAGTCATGTCTAATCAATAAGAACCGTGTGATTGTGCATGCGGTTTCTACGATTATTTCGCTGCGCTTGCGCCAAAACTGGGATTTTTGTATGCTGCGTCGCACAATTTAAGTGCTTTTCCCAATTGTCGTTTGTTGGTTTTATGTATGCACTACCAAAGTGTTTGCCCTGCTTGTCTACCGGAGTGAGTCGTGATCAACCCCCCATCCCTCGATACATTGATGCAACAGTTGAACGACGCCAATCGCTTATGGTGGCAGCAGTGGGCCGCGCATGGCGCAACGTCTGGCGTGGCCAGCGAACCGGCAAGCGGCTTGTCTGGCTGGCTGGAGACCCAGCCGCAATGGCTGGAGAAGCAGGCGAGCTTTTACCAGCAGCAACTCGACCTGTGGCTGGGCTTGGTCGGCGTGAAGCCGCAGCAACAGCTGATCGAGCCGGAGAAGGGCGATCGCCGTTTCAACGCGCCCGAATGGGACGAGCCACCGTACTCCTTCATCAAACAAAGTTATCTACTGACCGCACGCTGGTTGCTCGATTCGCTGGAGACGGTACATCCGGACGAGGTGGCGCGCGAACGCGCTGCCTTCTTCACCCGCCAGTATCTCGATGCGATCAGCCCGGCCAATTTTGCACTGACCAATCCCGAAGTGATGAGGCTCGCGTCGGAAACCCAGGGCGAGAGCCTGCACGAGGGCGTGAAGAAGCTGCTGGCCGATGTACAAAAGGGCAGCATCACCCAGACCGACGAGAGCCATTTCGCTGTGGGCGAGAACCTCGCGGTGACGCCGGGTGCGGTGGTGTTCGAGAACGAACTCTTTCAACTGCTGCAGTACACGCCCTCCACCGCCAAGGTGTACGAGGTGCCGCTCCTGATCGTGCCGCCGTGCGTGAACAAGTACTACATCATGGATCTGCAGCCCGAGAACTCCATGGTGCGCTGGATCGTCGAGCAGGGTTACACCACCTTTCTCGTTTCGTGGAAATCGATCACGCCGGAACTGGGCAAGCTGACCTGGGACGATTACGTCGAGCACGGCGTGATCAAGGCGGGCGAGGTGGTACGCGCCATCAGCAAAAAGCCGCAGATGAACGTGCTGTCGTTCTGCGTTGGCGGTGAGCTCGTCGCCACCGCACTGCCAGTGATGCAGGACCGCGAGCTCGATTGGTTCAAGTCGCTCACGCTGATGACGGTGATGCTCGATCACACCGAGCCGGGTGACATCAAGCACTTCATCGACTGGAACGTGATCCGCTCGCGCGAGCCGCAGCTGGCCACCGGCGGCGTGATTTCCGGCAAGGAGTTGGCACGCACCTTCGCCGCGCTGCGCGCCAACGACCTGATCTGGAACTACGTCGTCAACAACTACCTCAAGGGCAAGACGCCGCCACCGTTCGATCTGCTGTATTGGAACAATGATTCGGCCAATCTGGCGCTGCCCATGCACACGTTCTTCCTCGAGAACATGTATCTGAAGAACAACCTGGTGAAACCGAACAGCTTTGCGCTATGCGGCGTCGATATCGATCTCACCACCATCGAAGTGCCCACCTACGTGTTTGCCGCGCGCGAGGACCATATCGTGCCCTGGCAATCGGCCTACGGCACCACCCACCTGTTCCAGGGGCCGCTGCGCTTCGTGCTTGGTGCCTCCGGCCATATCGCCGGCACCATCAATCCGGTCACCAGCAACAAGCGCAACTATTGGGTAAACGAGACCCTGGTGCCGGATGCGCAAGAATGGTTCGCCGCTGCCGAATCGCGTCCAGGCAGCTGGTGGCAGGACTGGCACGCCTGGCTGGCGCCACAATCGGGCAAGCAGGTTGCGGCGAAGAAGACGCTGGGTGCGGCCGGTTTCCCGGTGGTCGAGCCGGCGCCTGGGCGCTACGTGCAGGAAAAGCTGGTTTGATGCCCCGCCTGGCGGTGGCGGAACGACTCGCGCCATCCCGGGCCTAAGATAAAGCCATGCCGGCGACGGCGGGCACCCTACTGGGCTTAACGCCCGACTTCGGAGAGAAAGACAATGACTGATGTGGTAATCGTCGCCGCGCAGCGCACGGCAATCGGCAACTTCGGTGGCGCGCTCGCCAAGGTTTCGGCCCCGGAGCTCGGCGCCATCGTGATCAAGGCTCTCCTCGAGAAGACCGGCGTGGCCGGTGATGCGGTCAGTGAAGTGATACTCGGCAACGTGCTGAGCGCCGGTCTTGGCCAGAATCCGGCCCGCCAGGCGCTGCGCCGCGCGGGCCTGCCCGATGCCATTCCCGGCCTTACCATCAACCAGGTGTGCGGCTCCGGCCTCAAGGCCGTTGCGCTTGGCGTGCAATCGATCCTGTCGGGTGACAACGAGATCGTGATTGCCGGCGGCCAGGAAAACATGAGCGCCACGCCGCACCTCTTGAACGGCAGCCGCGATGGTTTCCGCATGGGCAATGCACAGCTCATCGATTCCATGGTCTACGACGGCCTGACCGATGCGTACAACAACTATCACATGGGCGTCACGGCCGAGAATATCGCCAAGAAGTACAACATCAGCCGGACCGAGCAGGACGAGCTGGCGCTGGCCTCGCAGCAGAAGGCCGCCGCCGCCCAGGCCGCCGGCCGTTTCGCCAATGAAATCGTGCCGGTGAGCATTCCGCAGAAGAAGGGTGATCCGCTGGTGTTCGCCGCCGACGAGTTCATCAAGACCAATGCCTCGATGGACGGCCTTGCCAAGTTGCGCCCGGCCTTCGACAAGGAAGGCTCGGTCACCGCGGGCAACGCTTCGGGTATCAACGATGGCGCCGCCGCCGTGCTCCTGATGAGCGCCGACAAGGCGCGCGCGCTAGGCCTCACGCCACTGGCGACCATCCGCGGCGCCGCCTCGGCCGGGGTCGATCCGACCATCATGGGCATGGGGCCGGTGCCGGCCACCCAACGCGCGCTGGCGCGGGCCGGCTGGTCGCTGGACCAGCTCGACCTGATCGAGGCCAACGAAGCCTTCGCCGCCCAGGCACTGGGCGTGGCGCGCGAACTGAACTGGGACTGGAACCGGGTCAATGTGAATGGCGGCGCGATTGCGCTGGGCCACCCGATCGGCGCATCGGGTGCTCGGGTGCTGGTTACGTTGCTGCACGAGATGCAGCGTCGCGATGCCAAGCGCGGTCTCGCCACGCTGTGCATTGGCGGTGGCATGGGCGTCGCGCTCGCCGTTGAGCGCTGATCCCGCATGATGATCGGGACGCCCTCCGCTGGAGGGCGTTTTACTTGGAACCGGCCCGAAGTCGATACCCCGAGGGGGCGCCATGGAGCTGCGAGAACTCTTCGATCTGCACGAGAAACTGGAATCGCGGATCAACGCCTACTGGAATTTCTGGTCGGTGGTGGTACTGGCGATGGCAGGCTGGCTGCTGGTTAAGCAGCCCGAATGGGGCATGGGCAGATGCATTGCACTCGCCCTTGCCGCTGCCGCATTCTTTGCAGCGAACCTCGGTGTGATCTGGCATGCGACGCGGCTGGCGAGCGCCGTGCGCGACGAGATGCGCCTTGCCGCTGCCGATACGGCCTTGCGCAGCCCCTTGCTGCGTACGGAGCTCGCCGATGGCGGCATCCGCTTTCGCCTGGCTTCAACGCTGGTGCTGCACGGCGTGGTCGATCTGGCTGTGCTGGCCGTGATTTTCTTCTATGCGTGCTGATTTGAAGGAAGGAAGACTAACGATGTCACCGCTGATCACCGTAACCGAAGCCCTTGCTGCGGCTGAACGTATCGTCTTCATCGATTGCCGCCACAGCCTGGCTGACCCGGACGCGGGTGCGCGGGCCTACGCCGAAGGGCATTTGCCCGGTGCTGTTTTTGCGCATCTAGACCATGTTTTGTCCGGGCCCAGGACCGGGCGCAACGGCCGCCATCCGCTGCCCGATCCGGAGGGGCTCGCGGTGTGGCTGGGCGAGCAGGGCATCACAGCGGATAGTCATATCGTCGCCTACGACGATGCTGGTGGCATGTTTGCCGCGCGTTGCTGGTGGCTGCTGCGCTGGCTGGGGCACCGCGGGCAGGTGGCGGTGCTCGACGGCGGGATCGCCGCCTGGCGAGCGGCCGGTGGGGTGCTCACGAACACAGCGGCGCAACGCGGGGCAGGCACCTATGTGCCGGCGTTGCATCCGGACGTGCATGTCGATGCCAGCGCGGTGCTCGCCAATCTTGATACGGCACAGTTCACACTGGTCGACGCGCGTAGCGCCGAGCGCTATGCCGGCGTCGGCGAGACGCTGGATGCGGTTGGCGGCCATATTCCGGGTGCACTCAATCGCTTCTTCCAGCTCAACCTGGAAGGCGGCCGTTTCAAGCCGGCGTCGCAGCTGCGAGACGAGTGGCTGGCGTTGCTGGCAGGGCGCGATCCGGCCATGGTGGTCCACCAGTGTGGCTCCGGCGTTACGGCGTGCCATAACCTGCTGGCGCTGGCTGTGGCCAATCTGGAAGGCGGGCGGCTCTACCCAGGGTCGTGGAGCGAATGGTGCAGCGATCCGGATCGCCCCGTGGATCGCTGACCGTGCGTGCTCGCCATGCCGCTTTGTTAACCTCTGACCAGCATGCTTGGCGCCGGCGGTGGCGTCTGGGAGTCATGAGCAATCCCTGCCTCAATTGCGGCGCCTGTTGCGCCAGCTTTCGCGTGTCCTTCTACTGGGGCGAGACCGATGCCGCACCCGGCGGCACCGTTCCGCAAGCCATGGTGGTGCCGATCACGCCATGGCATGTGGCGATGCGGGGTACCGATCACAAGCCCGTGCATTGCGTCGCATTGCAAGGCCGCGTGGGCGAACAGGTGGGCTGCAGCATCTATGCACAACGCTCGAGCACTTGTCACGAGTTCGATGTGGGCGACGCGCGCTGTAATCAGGCGAGGTCGCTGCATGGCTTGCCAGCATTGCCGGCACCATGAAAAAAACCGCGCCCGAAGGCGCGGTTTTCGTTGCTGCGCTACCTATTATTTGCTGGCTTTGCGGCGACGAGCGATCAGGGCAGCAAGGCCCAGGCCCATCAGTGCATAGGTTTCGGGTTCCGGTACCGGGTTGGTCAGCGTGTAGCTGAAGTCGCCCGAGTATTGGTTGCCGAGGCCCAGCACGCCAAAGGTGTAGTTGTGACCGCTGGTGATGGTCAGGTCGTTAAAGCTGTAGGCGAACCCGGTCTTGCGGTTGCCATCCTTGGTAAAGCCCAGGTTGCCGCCGAAGCCTTCGAACACCAAGAAGTCATTGTCGTTGTGGTCGTACAGGCCGAACAGCAGGGTGTTGACGCTGCCTTGGACGGTCGGGGTGAACAACACGTCGAGCACCGCGCTGGTGGTGCTCTCCGACGATGTAAACGAATCACCGTAGGTCAGCAGATAGTCTTGACCGTAGCTTTGCGTGCCGGAAGAGATCAGCGAGGCTTGGGCGCCGCCGGCTGCCAGCATCGCGCCGATTACCAGGCCGAGCAGTGTAGGTTTAAAGCGCATGGAAACACTCCTTGTATTATGAATTTCTAATTAACCGAATATTAAGAACACAGAAAGAACTCTGTGCCAGTCGGATGCTATCCGGTCTTTGGTGACGATACAATTTCAATGCGTTGGAAATCGGATGACCGTGCTAATTATCTGATAAATAGCGGTTTAATGCTGAAAATGCAGCAATTTGTGCGGTGCGCAATGTGAATTTTGTTGGCTTACAGTTTTTGCTGCTGGGCGGCCGTATAGGAGGGGTGAGCGGTGGGTCATCGTGCTGATGTCATCATTAT
This sequence comes from Chitinolyticbacter albus, assembly GCF_024437655.1. Lineage (GTDB taxonomy): Bacteria > Pseudomonadota > Gammaproteobacteria > Burkholderiales > Chitinibacteraceae > Chitinolyticbacter > Chitinolyticbacter albus. The sequence goes on along the minus strand of NZ_JANBVF010000001.1, from coordinate 70,133 downwards.
TGTCAGCTCTTGCCACAGCTGCGGGGTGGAGGATCAACGCCGCGTCAGTTCAGCCCAGGTTTTGTCCAGGCGCTTGAGCGAGATGGGGTAGGGCGTGCGCAGTTCCTGGGCGAACAGCGAGACACGCAGCTCCTCCACCATCCAGCGGAACGGCAACAGCGGCGTCGTATCGCGGCCTTCGCGCTGCCAGCGCGTGAGCTCGTCCTGCCAGCGTTGCCACAGCGTGGCGACCTCGCTTCCGCGCTGGGTATCGCGCGCCGGGTTCTGCACCCGCTTGTCGAGCCGCACGCGCATGGCTTTCAGGTAGACCGGCAGTCGCGGCAACTGCTCCCAGGTGGTGGCGGCGAGGAAACCATTGAATACCAGTTGCGATAGCTGGGCCTTGAGTTCGTGCTGCAAGGGGCCGGGTTTGGCGAGCACCTGGGCAATCGGTGTGTACTCGGCGACGGCTTCGGTCAGTGCGCGGACCACGGCGTCGCGCACGCTCGGCAACCGTACCTTGGCGCGGCTCTTCTGCTCGTCGAAGGCCTTTTTCTTGCGTGGCAGTGCATCGTCGCCGATGAAAGCGCGGTTGCAGATGGTGGCGACGATGTCGTCCATCAGCATGTCGGCGTTGCCGAGCGTACGCAGCTGAATGGCCAGCTGCTGGAAGTTCGGCACCGATTTTTCCAGCTGCTTCACATGGTCCTTGAGCTCGATGCGCAAGAGCCGCACCACCCCTGCGCGATGCGCCTCGTCCGCCGCGTGTGCGGTATCGAACAGGCGGATTGCACACGATTCCCCTTCGTCGACCAGGGCCGGATAGCCGGTGAGCTTGCGGCCCTGGCGCTTGATCGTCAGTTGCTCGGGCAGATCGCCGAAATCCCAGGCGGTGATGCCATCGCGCTCTATGCCCTGATCCTCGGCCTCGTCGCGGAAGGTCAGTTGTGCCGCTTCGCCCAGCTGGGCGCGGATGGCGATCAGGTCGCGACCACTGGCAAGCTCCTGGCCGCCGTCATCGATGACGCGGTAGTTCATTTGCAAATGCAGCGGCAATTCCGAGGCATCAAGCTCATCGGCGCTCACCGGTTGGCCGACGCCCCGGGTGATGGCCTGCGCCAGTTGCGGCAGCAGTGGCGCCTCGTGGTCGGCGCGTTCGAGCTCGGTCAGCATGCGGGTGGCGAACTCGGGTACCGGCACGCATAGCCGGCGGATGGCCTTGGGCAGCGATTTCACCAATAGCGTGATCTTCTCGCGCTGCATGCCGGGCACCAGCCAGTCGAACACGGCGTGATTGACCCGGTTCAACTGGTGCAGCGGCAGCGTGATGGTCACGCCGTCGAGCGGATGACCGGGCTCGAAGCGGTATGACAGCGGCAGCTTGGATTCGGCCAGGCGGAAGAACGGCGGAAACTGCTCCTCGGTGACGCGACTGCCCGAGTGGCTCATTACGTAGTCGCGCGACAGGAACAACAACTGTGGCTCTGCCTGCTCGGCCTTCTTGCGCCAGGCCTCGAAGCCGGCACCATTGACCACGTCGGCCGGAATCAGCGCGTCGAAGAAGGCGTAGAGCGCTTCTTCATCGACCACGATGTCCTGGCGCCGCGCCTTGTGTTCCAGCTCCTCGATTTCCAGCAGCAATTCGAGGTTGTGATCGAAGAACTTGGCGCTGCTCTTGTAGTTGAACTTGACCAGCGCCTCGCGGATGAAGATTCCGCGCGCCTCGGCCGGATTGATCTTGCCGTAGTGCACGCGGCGCCGGTTGACGATGGGCAGGCCGTACAGCGTGACGCGCTCGCTCGCCACCACCTGCGCGCTGTCCTTCTCCCAGTGCGGATCGAAATACTGCTTCTTCACCAGGTGCTCGGCGAGCCGCTCGACCCATTCGGGCTCGATCGCAGCGACCGCTCGGCCATAGAGCTTGCTGGTCTCGACGATTTCGCCGGCGACGATCCACTTTGGCCGTGCCTTCTTCAGGCCCGAGCCTGGGAAGATGTTGAACTTGATGGCGCGCGCGCCGAGGTACTCGTCATTTTCCGGCTGCTTCATCCCCAAGTTGCCCAAGAGGCCGGTGAGCAGTGCCTTATGGATTTGCTCGTAGGTGCCGGCGGCGCTACCGGGTTTCCACTCCAGATCGTCGACAATATCGGCGAGCTGGCGGTGCAGGTCGCGCCATTCGCGTAGCCGCAGGTAGGAGAGGAAGTGCTCGTGGCACAGGTTCACCAGCTGGCGGTTGGAGCTCTTGCCCGCCAGCGCCTCCTCGAAGAAAGTCCACAGGTGCAGGTAGGAGAGGAAATCCGACTTCTCGTCGGTGAAGCGCGCATGCGCGCGTGTGGCGGCGTCGCGTGCTTCGAACGGGCGCTCGCGCGGGTCCTGCACCGACAGCCCGGCGGCGATGACCAGGATCTCCTTGAGGCAGCCGTTGTCGTGGCCGGCCAGCAGCATGCGGCCCAGACGCGGATCGACCGGCAGCCGTGCCAGCTGCGAGCCAATGCGGGTGAGCTCGTCCGCGTCATCGACGGCGCCGAGCTCGCGCAACTGGGCGTAGCCGTCGGCGATCAGCCGGCTCGACGGCGCCTCGATAAAGGGAAACGCGTCGACCCGGCCGAGCTTAAGTGCGGCCATGCGCAGGATGACGGCGGCGAGGCTGGAGCGGATGATCTCGGGGTCAGTGAAGGCGGGGCGATTGTTGAAATCGTCCTCGTCGTACAAGCGCACGCAAACGCCGGCGGAAACCCGGCCGCAACGGCCGGCACGCTGGCGGGCGCTGGCCTGGCTGATCTTCTCGACCAGCAATTGCTCGACCTTGGCGCGCGGGCTGTAGCGGTTGATGCGCGCCTGGCCGCTGTCGATCACGTAGCGGATGCCGGGCACGGTGAGGGAGGTCTCGGCGACGTTGGTGGCCAGCACCACGCGGCGGCCGTTGCTCTGGCGGAAGATGCGCTGCTGATCCTCGTTCGACAGCCGGGCGAACAGCGGGATCACCTCGGCATCCCTTAGCTTGGCCTTGCGGAACTCCTCGGCCGTTTCGCGGATTTCGCGCTCGCCGGGCAGGAACACCAGCACGTCGCCGGGGCCGTCATGCCGCCACAGGTGCTCGGTTTCGCGAACGATGGCTTCTTCCATCTCGAGCTCGGCATCGTCCTCGTCGCGCGCCTGAATCGGCGCGTAGCGCACCTCGACCGGATAGGTACGGCCGGACACTTCCAGCACCGGCGCGCCGTCGAAATGTTTGGAGAAGCGCTCGGCATCGATGGTCGCCGAAGTGACGATCACCTTGAGATCCGGCCGGCGCGGCAGCAGCTGCTTGAGGTAGCCGAGCAGAAAATCGATGTTGAGGCTGCGCTCGTGCGCCTCGTCGACGATGATCGTGTCGTAGTTGGCGAGATAACGATCCGATAGCGTCTCGGCGAGCAGGATGCCATCCGTCATCAGCTTGATGTAGCCCTCGCCGGAGGATTTCTCGGTGAAGCGCACCTTGTAGCCGACCCACTCGCCCAGCTCGCTTTTCAGTTCCTGCGCAATACGGCTGGCCACAGAGCGGGCGGCAAGGCGCCGCGGCTGGGTGTGGCCAATCAGGCCGGTGACACCACGACCGAGTTCGAGGCAGATCTTGGGCAGCTGCGTCGTCTTGCCCGAGCCGGTCTCGCCGCAGATGATGACCACCTGGTTGGCGGCGATGGCGGCGGCGATCTCGTCGCGCTTCTGGTTGACCGGCAGGTTGTCGTCAAACTCGGGGCGCGGCAGCCGCTCGCGGCGGCGCGCGATGCTGGCGGCGGCTGCGTCGAGTTCCGCCTGCAATTCGCTCACCATCCGATCCGAGGGTTTGCCTTGCGCCAGGCGCTCGGCCAGCGTGCGGACCTTGCGCTCCAGCGCCCAGCGGGCGCGGGCGGGAACGAGGTCTAGCTGTTGTTGCAAATGGGCGAGCGTGGGAGTCTGGGTCATCGAGCTGTGCTGAATGGAAAACGGCCGCTAGGCGGCCGGATTCTAACATGGCGGGGAAAATGGCCGGTTTAGGCGGCCTGGGTCTCGCGCGAGGTGTCGAAAATGATGAGCTGCGCGTGGCCCGCGCCGTGCTGCACGCGGCGTGCCCAGCAGGGGTGGCTCGCGCCACGTTGCAGCTCGAACGGATGCGCTTCGAAGTCGCTGCACGAGAGTAGCGCGATGGCATTGCTGGCAAAGGCCGATAACGGCCGGCCGAGCACCGCGGAGGGCGGAGCATTGAGCAGCAGGCAGGCTGCGAGATTGGCGAATTCGATCACACCGTCGCGTACCAGCATGAAGGGCTGCGGCAGCGCGTCGGCCACTTCGCCAGACAGGGGGTCGCTGCCAGCCAGCGCGGCTTCCGCGGCCTTCACGTGCGAGATATCCATCGCGATCGACAGGATATAGATCTCACCATCACGGATCAGCGGCTGCTTGATGATGTCGAACCAATGCGTGCGGCCATTGGCCAGCGTGTAATGGTCGACGATGCGCACCGTTTCGCCCTTGTCGAGCACGTCGGCATCGCCGCTGGTGAACGGCAGTTGCTGCTCGGCGAAGCCGGTATGCGACTGCACCAGGAGGTCGTGCCCCAGCGCACTTTGCGTGGCGCGGTTCACCAGCAGGAAGCGGCCATGCTTGTCGCGCACGAAGATCAGGCTGGGACTGGAATCGATGATTTGGTGCACGAACAATTGCTGATTGAAGAGCGCCTCCTCGGTGGCCTTCATGTCCGACACGTCGCGGATCAGCGCAAGGCACTCCTTGCCGGACAGCGGCAGCAGTCGCGCCTCGAACGCTCGTTGATCATCCTGCTCGCTCGCGGCTAAGCGGTATTCGAACTGCTGCGGCGCCTGCGTGCTCTGCACCGTGATCAGCGCTTCGAGGTATTGGCGCGACACGCGCGCCGGCAGCAGGGCTGAGAGCTTGGCGCCGGCTTCGGAGACGCAAGGGTGGCCGGGGACATCGTTGGTGTTGAGCGCGGTGACGGCCCGGGTGGCATAGTCGATGCGCCAGACAATGTCGGGGAGGCAGTGCGCCACCGCGTCTTCAACGACCGCCTGCGTCACCGCGGAGTCGGCTTGGGTAGGTTCGGGCAAGGGCGCGCGGCGCCAAGCCACATAGATCAGTCCGATCACGGCCAGCGCGATCCAGGCGTGGACGAACCAGATGCCGTTGCCGATGCGGTCCGCGGCCCACCACTGCAGCGCGATGGCGGCCATGATGCAGGTGAGCAGCGCAAGGCCAAGCAAGGCGGTATCGATGCGAGGTGGCGAGGATGTGGGCGTCATGCCTGCGGTGGCTTCGGTTTACGGCAATGATGAGGGCTAAGTTTAGCCGGGTAACCGTTGCTTGGCGATGCATACGTTGTATTTGATCCGCAAGCGATACGGGTGTATTGCGGGCTGTAAGCCGCGCGCAATATCAAGCACAGACGACGGCAGGTCTTGATCTAAGCGGGTGCGCTGATCACGGACAGGAAGGAAGATGGGGGGGAAGAGGATGCTGGCGGAGCGGACGGGACTCGAACCCGCGACCCCCGGCGTGACAGGCCGGTATTCTAACCAACTGAACTACCGCTCCGCAGCGGACTTTCGACGCACTCAACAACAGGCGTTGCTGGTGGGTGGTGACGGGATCGAACCGCCGACATTCTGCGTGTAAGGCAGACGCTCTACCAACTGAGCTAACCACCCGCCGTCGAAAGAGGGCGCATTTAATCATGCGTCCCAGGGGGTGTCAACGCCATGGCGGAATTTTTTTTCGACCGTGCCGTAGCGGTCGTCGGCAAGGGGGCGCTGGTAGTCAATGCGGCGTGGCTTGAGGTATAAAGTCCGCTTTCCCGTACCTGAATATCGGCCCTGTTTCTGTGAGCGTTCCCACCTTCTTGCGCATACGCAACAGCACGCTGGTGACCGTGGCCGAGCTGATCCTCGTCGTGGCACTGGCCTGGCTGCTGGCCGGGCTGTTGTGGCGCATAGCCGCGCCCGCGACACCGGATCTGAGGCTGGCCCAACCGATGGAGCCGCCGGCTGCGCGCAATGGCGCGTGGAGCAATGCGACCGGCTGGTTCGGTCGCGCGCAGACGCAGCAGGCGATTGCCACGACGTTGTCGATCAAGCTGGTGGCGGTGATTGCCGGTGGGGAAGGCTATAGTGCCGCCATCTTCACCGGGGCCGGCGCAACGCCATTGGCCGCGCGCCCCGGTGACGAGCTGCAGCCTGGGGTGAAGCTGCTTGCCGTCGAGCGTGATCGGGCCCGTGTCGACAATGGCGGGCGTAGCGAGGAAATCGTGCTCGAAGGTCGTGACCAGGGGAGCAGCGCGCCCGCGGTAGAGGGCACTGCCGGTGATGCGATCGGGAATGCCGAAGCGGCCACGCTGGCGGCGCGGCAGGGCCAGCTGGCTACCAGCGCGGTGGTCGGCCCCAAGCTCACGGTGACGCGTGGGGTGATGGCCGATGCCATGCAGGGGCTCAATATCGCCGACTGGAACAAGGGGCTCGCCGCCGTGCAAGGCGGTGGCATCCGTATCACCGATGCATCGACCCAGCCATTTGCCAGCCTGCTGCAATTGCAAAATGGCGACGTGCTCAAACAGGCCAATGGCCGCATGCTCGCCGATGTGTCCGACATGTCACTGGTTTACAGTCAGTTCAGCCAGCTCAGCCAGGTAACACTGCAAGTGCTGCGCAATGGCAGTCTCGTCAACCTGCAATATCAAATCCAACCGTGAACGCGACTCCGATGACCCGATTGCGCCCCCTTGTGCTCGCCCTGGCTCTGTTTGCCGCGATGCCCACTCCCGCGGCCGACGACGAGGTGACGCTCAATTTCGTCAATGCCGATCTCGAATCGACGATCAAGGCAGTCGGGCTGATCTCGGGCAAGAACTTCGTGCTCGACCCGCGGGTGAAGGGCACCGTCAATATCGTTTCGACCCACCCGGTGAAGAAATCCGAGGTGTTCCCCATCCTGCTCTCGGCCTTGCGCCAGCAGGGTTTTGCCGTAGTGGAATCGGGCGGCGCCATCAAGGTGGTGCCCGAGGCCGATGCCAAGCAGAACTACAGCGCGACGACCCGGCCTGGCAGCACGGTGGCCGGAGATCGCATCATCACCCAGGTGTACCCGCTGAAGTTCGAATCGGCCACCCAGCTGGTGCCCATCCTGCGCCCGCTGATCACGCCGAACAATGCGATTTCGGCGTATCCGGCGGGCAACACGCTGGTGATCACCGATTACGCCGACAACATCCGGCGACTGAATCGCATCATCGACAGCATCGACGTGCCGCCGAGCTCGGACGTGTTCCCGATTCGCCTGCAGCACGCGTCCGCCGTCGACGTGGCGCAGACCGTGGGCCGGCTGATGCCGGAGGTAAACGTCACTGGCGTGAACGCGGGCGCCCCCGCGGCAGAAGGTGTACGCCGCAGCGCCGTGGTGCCGGATGTGCGCAGCAACAGTCTCCTGGTGCGCAGCGAGACGGCGGTGCATGCGCAGCAGATCCGGCGCCTGGTCGAAACGCTGGACCAGCCGGGCGCCAGCGGCGGCAACATCAACGTGGTCTATCTGAAGAATGCCGAGGCCGTGAAGCTGGCGGCGACGCTCAAGGGCATACTCACCGGCCAGGACAGCGGCGTGGCTTCGAGCAGCGGGTTATCGCCCAACACGTCGCCCTCGTCGACTGGTAGCTCCAGCAGCACGACCACGACCACCAGTGCCAGCAGCGCGCCCACGGCGACCGGCGCCAGCGTGCAGATCGGCGGCACCACGGTGCTGATCCAGGCCGACCCGATGACCAACTCGCTGATCATCACGGCGCCGGACAACATCTATAACAATCTGCGCTCGGTGATCGACAAGCTCGATATGCGCCGCGCGCAGGTCTATGTCGAGGCGATGATTGCCGAGGTCAACGTCGGCAAGGTCGGCGAATTCGGTATCCAGTGGATCCTGGCCGGCGGCTCCGATATCGTCGGCGTCGGCCTGTCGGCGCTGGCGCCAGCGTCGGCGGCCAACAACCTCGCCAACATCGCCAACGCCATCCTGGCGGGCAGCCCCTCGGTGCCGAGCGGCTTCAACGTCGGCGTGCTCAATGCCAACCCGCTCAAGGGCGAGACGCCGTCGCTGGGCGTGCTGGCCTCGGCGCTGCAGCGCACCGGCAACGCCAACATCCTCTCGACGCCCAACCTGATCACGCTCGACAATGAGGAAGCCAAGATCATGGTGGGGCAGAACATTCCCATCATCACCGGTACGCAGTCGTCGACCGGCAGCAACCCCAACCCGTTCACCACGGTCGATCGCGAGGACATCGGCATCACGCTCAAGGTGAAGCCGCAGGTATCCGAAGGCGGCACCATCACCATGAACGTGTACCAGGAGGTGTCGAGCATCGACGAATCGGTGAACACTTCCGGTTCCGGGATCGCGACCAAGAAACGCACCATCGAATCCAAGGTGCTGGTCGACGATGGCCAGGTGCTGGTGCTCGGCGGCCTGATCGAGGACAAGCTTGCCAACAGCCAGGGCAAGGTGCCGGGGCTGGGCGACGTGCCGCTGTTTGGCAGCCTGTTCCGTTATGAATCGCGCGACTGGCAGAAAACCAATCTGATGATCTTCCTGCGACCCTATATCCTGCGCGACGGCAAGGCGAGCGAGACGCTGTCCAATTCGCGCTATCAGTACCTCAAGTCGCAGCAGGAAGGTTTCGTGATTCCGCAGCACCTGTTCCTGCCCGATTTGCCCCAAGTGAACTTGCCCGAGAACCTGCCGTCCGCCGGTACTTTCCCGGCCAAGCCACCCGAGCTGCATCCAGCGCCCGCGCTGCAGCCGCCGGCCGACGCGGCCAACCCGGCACCGGCACAGCCATGAGCCGCCTGGTTCCCTACCACTACGCGCGCGATCGTGGTGTTGTCGACCTGCGGCAGGGGGACGAGGCGGTTGATGTGCTGATGAGGCGCGGCGCGGACCTCACGGCGTTGGCCGAGTTGCGGCGCGCCGCCGGCAAGCCGCTCAATGTCGCCATGGTCGAGGCGGCGGAATACGACGCGCGCGTCTCTGCATTGTTCAGCGACGGCGAGCGCGCCAGCGCCACGGTGGTCGACGATATCGAGGGCGATATCGACCTGTCGCGCCTGGCGCAGGATATTCCCGAAATCGAGGATCTGATGGAGGCGGCGGACGACGCGCCCATCATCCGCCTGATCAACGCCTTGCTCACCGAGGCGTTGCGCGAGAACGCTTCCGACTTGCATATCGAGCCGTTCGAGACGCGTTCGGTGGTGCGTTTTCGCGTCGACGGCCAGTTGCGCGACGTGATCGAACCCAAGCGCGCGCTGCACGCCGCGCTGGTGTCGCGGATCAAGGTGATGGCCGGGCTCGACATTGCCGAGAAGCGGCTGCCGCAGGATGGCCGCATCACCTTGCGCGTGGCGGGGCGCCCGGTCGACGTGCGGGTGTCGACCTTGCCCACCGGCCACGGCGAGCGCGCGGTGTTGCGTCTGCTCGATAAATCCGCGGGCCGGCTCAATCTTGAGAAGCTGGGCATGATCGGCGACACGCTGACGCGGCTGGAGACGCTGTTGGCGCAGCCGCACGGCATCATACTCGTGACCGGGCCGACCGGCTCGGGCAAGACCACCACGCTTTACGCCGCGCTGTCGCGCATGGATGCGAGCGGCAGCAACATCATGACGGTGGAAGACCCGATCGAGTACGACCTCGACGGCGTCGGCCAGACCCAGGTCAACCCGCGCATCGACATGAGCTTTGCCCGAGCGCTGCGCGCCATCCTGCGCCAGGATCCGGACGTGATCATGATCGGTGAGATCCGCGACCTGGAAACCGCGCAGATTGCGGTGCAGGCTTCGCTCACCGGCCATCTGGTGCTGGCCACCCTGCACACCAACGATGCCGCCAGCGCCGTGACGCGGTTGACCGACATGGGCATCGAGCCCTTCCTGTTGGCGTCGTCCCTCTTGGGCGTGCTCGCGCAGCGGCTGGCGCGTCAGGCCTGTGCCGATTGCCGCGAGGCCTACGTGCCCGATGCGACCGAACAGCAGGAGCTGGATCTACCGCCCGGTGCGAGCGTGTATCGCTCCGTCGGCTGTCCGCAATGCCTGGGCAGTGGCTATCGTGGCCGTACCGGCATCTACGAGCTCTTGACCGTCGATGAGACGCTGCGCACGATGATTCACAATCAGGTGCCGGAGCAGCAGATCAAGCAGCACGCACTGAGCCATGGCATGCGTAGCCTGCGCCAGGATGGTGTGCGGCGGGTGCTGGCTGGCGAGACCACGCTGGAAGAGGTGTGGCGGGTGACGCGAGACGCGTGAGCGTTGCTGCGCAAGCCGTTTCCGCCAGCCGGACCCGTACGCGCCGGCTTGCTGGCATCCCGGGGGCTGGCCGGTGCTCTCGTCGACTGTTCCGTGCAAGTGCTGGCTGAAACAGGTATGGTTGAGCCGATAACATAAGAGAACGCTAACGGATTACATCATGCCGTTGCCGAAGCATGAGCAGCGCGCCGCGCTGCGTATTCCCGTCGATTGCAAGGTCAAGATCCGCACGCGTGACCACGGTCCTTCGCACTACGGCATCTGCACCGATCTATCCGTGACCGGCATGACGATACGCACCTTGTTCGTGCCGCGCCCCGACGAGGAGTTCGAGGTCTACGTGATGCCGCCTGCGGGCCAGTCTCCACTGTCGGCCCGAGTACGCGTGAGACGTTGCCACGAGATCGAGCGCGACAAGCTCTATGAACTGGGACTCGCCATCGTCGAGATTCTGGGCTGAACCCAATAAAAAAACCCGGCACGCGCCGGGTTTTTCATGCTGATAACGCTCACTTCGGTTGCTGGCGGATCACCGAGGTGGCGGTGGCGACGAGGCCGGCGATATCGGCGGCGTTGGTCGGCAGCAGCATGGTGTTGTTGGTCTTGGCGAGGTTGGCGAAGGCGGCAACGTATTGCTCGGCGACCTTGAGGTTGACCGCTTCCATGCCGTTCTGATGCGCGATGGCGGCAGCTACCGCGGCAATGGCTTCGGCATTGGCGTGGGCGACGAGGCGTAGCGCCTCGGCCTCGCCGGTCGCGCGGTTGATCGCCGCCTGCTGATCGCCCGACGATTCGTTGATCGCCGCCTGCATCTCGCCTTGCGAGCGCTGGATGGCCGCTTCGCGATCACCGCTGGCGATGTTGATCTGCTCCTGGCGCAGGCCTTCCGATTGGGCGATCCGCGCGCGCTTCTCGCGCTCGGCGGTAATCTGTGCCTGCATCGAACGCAGGATTTCGGCCGGTGGCGTCAGATCCTTGATCTCGTAGCGCAACACCTTCACGCCCCAGCTGGCCGCGGCCTCGTCGAGCGCCGAGACGACGGCGCGGTTGATCTCGTCGCGCTCCTCGAAGGTCTTGTCGAGCTCCAGCTTGCCGATCACCGAGCGCAAGGTGGTCTGCGCCAGCTGGGTGATCGCCATCACGTAGTCGCTGGCGCCGTAAGAGGCGAGCTTGGGGTCGATCACCTGGAAATAGAGGATGCCGTCGACCTGCAGCTGCGTGTTGTCGCGCGTGATGCAGACTTGGCTCGGCACATCCATCGGAATTTCCTTCAGGCTGTGCCTGTAGGCGACGCGATCGACAAAGGGGATGACGATGCGCAGGCCAGGTTCCAGCACGTCATGAAACTTGCCGAGGCGTTCACGCACCCAGGCGTTTTGTTGCGGCACGATCTTCAGCGTTTTGGCGACGAAGATAATGACGATGACGAGCAGCGTAATGGCAAAGGTCATGGCGGGTTTCCGTGGTGGTCGTCGCTTAGTGGGCGGGTGGGAGGGGGGAGAGCTGCAGCGTGGTGCCGCGTAGCGCCACGATATAGAGTACGGTGGGGCGTGGCACTGCGGCGATGGCGAGTTCACCGTCCCAGTGCGAGCCGCGATAGCGCACGCGCACGTGCGTGTCGTCCTTCCAGGTTTCGACTTCGACTCGCTGGCCGATATCGTAGGCGGGCTCGGCCCGGGTGAGTTGCTGTTGCCGGTCTTTCCAGCGACGTAGCGCGGCAACGGCGGCGAGCGCGCACAGCGCGGCGATTACGAATTGCCCGGCGAGCGGCATGCGCAGCCAGGCCGCAAGTGCACCGGCCAGAAAGCCCGCAGCGATGGCCAGGAGATAGAAGGTACCCGAGACGATCTCCAGCCCGACCAGGAACAACGCCAGCACCAGCCAGGTACTGAGTTCAGTCATGTAGTTCGCTCCACGTGGCCTAGCACGTAAGCATAGCCGATCAATGGCAAAAAAAGCGCGCCCCAAGGCGCGCTTCCTGTATCCGGCATCGCTGCGATCATGCTTGCAGCGTGGCCAGTCCGCCGAGATAAGGGCGCAGGGCCGCGGGCACGGTAATCGAGCCATCGGCGTTCTGGTAGTTCTCCAGTACGGCGACCAGCGTGCGGCCGACGGCAAGGCCGGAGCCGTTGAGCGTATGGACGAGTTCGTTCTTGCCGTTCTCGTTCTTGAAGCGCGCCTGCATGCGGCGGGCCTGGAACGCGCCCATGTTCGAGCAGCTGGAAATCTCGCGATAGGTGTTCTGCGCCGGCAGCCACACTTCCAGGTCGTAGGTCTTGGTGCTGCCAAAGCCCATGTCGCCGGTGCACAGCAACACCTTGCGATACGGCAGCTCCAACAGCTGCAGGATGCGCTCGGCGTGGCCGGTGAGCTGCTCCAGCGCGTCGAACGAGGCATCCGGGTGGACGATTTGCACCATCTCCACCTTGTCGAACTGATGCTGGCGGATCATGCCGCGCACATCACGCCCATAAGAGCCCGCTTCCGAGCGGAAGCACGGCGAGTGCGCGGTGAGCTTGATCGGCAATTGCTCGGCTTTCAGGATGTCGCCGGCCACCGTGTTGGTCAGCGTGATTTCCGAAGTGGAGATCAGATACTGGTCGACCGCGCTTTCTTCGCCACCGCGCGTAACCTTGAACATGTCGGCGGCAAACTTGGGCAGCTGGCCGGTGCCAAAGAGCGCGGTGTCGTTGACGATGTAGGGCGTATAGATTTCTTCGTAGCCATGCTCGGTGGTATGCGTGTTGAGCATGAACTGCGCCAGTGCGCGATGCAGCCGGGCGACGCCGCCACGCAGCACGGTGAAGCGCGCGCCCGAGAGTTTGGCGCCGGTCTCGAAGTCGAGCCCCAGCGGGGCACCGAGGTCAACGTGATCCTTGATCTCGAAACCGAACTGGCGCGGCGTGCCCCAGCGCAGGATTTCCTGGTTCTCGGTTTCATCGCGGCCGACCGGTACCGACTCGTGCGGCACGTTGGGAATGCCGGCAAGCAACGCATCGAGCTTGTCCTGCAGTTCGGTCAGCGCTGCTTCCTTGGCGGCGAGCTCGCCCTTGAGATTCTCGACCTCGGCGAGGATGGGCGCGACATCCTCGCCACGGGCCTTGGCTTGCCCGATCTGCTTGGACACGCTGTTGCGCTTGGCCTGCAGCTCCTGCGTCGCGGTCTGCAGCGTCTTGCGCTCGGCTTCGAGCGCGGCGAAGGCGGCCGTGTCGAGGTCGAATTTACGGGTCTTGAGGCGGGCTGCAACGCCATCGAGGTCGTTGCGAAGCTGGTTGATGTCGAGCATGGCGGGTCTCGCTAAGAAGCTGTTCTTATGAATGGCGGCTATTTTACCCGAACGATCAGGGCGAGCTACCTAAAAGCCGGCTACTGCAATGGCGCGTTAGGAGGCGCGGCCTGCGCCGTTTACTTGCGGCCTTGCACTTCGTGCCACGCGGCGTCGAGCTCGGCAAGGTGACGCAGTTTTTCGGCGATCTTGCCTTCCAGCCCGCGTGGCGTTGGGTGGTAGAAGCGGGTACCGAGGAGGCCGTCCGGCAAATAGGTTTCGCCGGCGGCGTAGGCGTCAGGTTCGTCGTGCGCGTAGCGGTAGTCATGACCGTAGCCCAACTCCTTCATCAGCCGGGTCGGCGCATTGCGCAGATGGACCGGAACCTCGCGGCTCTTATCACGCCCGACAAGCGCGCGCGCATTGTTGTAGGCCATGTAGCCGGCATTCGACTTGGGGGCCACCGCGAGGTAGATCACCGCTTGGGCCAGCGCGAGCTCGCCTTCCGGGCTGCCGAGGCGCTCGTAGGTGGCGGCCGCGTCGTTGCAGATCTGCATCGCGCGCGGATCGGCAAGGCCAATGTCCTCCCACGCCATGCGCACGATGCGGCGGGCGAGATAGCGCGGATCGGCGCCGCCGTCGAGCATGCGGGTGAACCAGTACAGCGCGCCGTCCGGGCTGGAACCGCGTACCGATTTATGCAGCGCGGAAATCTGGTCATAGAACGCGTCGCCGCCCTTGTCGAAGCGGCGCGCATTCAGGCTTAGCGCGGACTCCAGGAACTCGGCGTCGAGCGTGTCGCGCCCGTCCGCCTGCGCGGCGTTGACTGCTTGCTCGATCAAATTGAGCAGACGGCGGGCGTCGCCGTCGGCATAGCCGACGAGCATGTCGACCGCGCCGGGGGCAAGGTGCAGCGCTGGGTAGCAACGTTGCTGCGCCCGATCGGCCAGTATGGCGAGTTCGTCGCTGCTGAGCGGTTTGAGCACATAGACCTGGGCGCGCGACAACAGCGCGGCGTTCACTTCAAACGAGGGGTTCTCGGTGGTCGCGCCGATAAAGGTGACGAGGCCGGATTCGACGTAGGGCAGGAAGGCATCCTGCTGCGCCTTGTTGAAGCGGTGCACCTCATCGACGAACAGCATGGCGCGCCGACCACGCGCGGCGATGTGTTCGGCCTGCTCCATGGCGGCGCGGATATCCTTCACCCCGGAGAACACGGCCGAGAGCGCAATGAATTCGCAATCGAACGCGCGGGTGAGCAGGCGCGCCAGCGTGGTCTTGCCAACGCCGGGCGGGCCCCACAGGATCATCGAATGTGGCTGTTGCGAAGCAATGGCAAGCGACAACGGCTTGCCGGGGGCAAGCAGGTGCTGCTGGCCGACTACATCGGCCACCGTGGCCGGGCGCAGCCGTTCCGCTAAAGGTTCGTGCGCAGCCGTGGCTGGCCCGAACAGATCATTCGCGGACGACATCGACGTCTTTGGGCGGCGTAAAGCGGAACAGCGCCGGGTCGAGCTTGGCGTTGCGCTTGATGTTCTCAAAGCGCAGGCGGGTCAGTTGATCAAAGCGATCGACCAGCTCCATCTCGACGATGTCACGGCCCTTCAGGCCAAGCCGCACGCTGGTAAAGCCCGACTCCTCGCTCTTGGGCGTGGCTTCCAGCCAGGAGAGCCCGTTCTTCGCTGGCAGGGCTTGTACGCTGTAGTTTTTCTCCAGCGCATTGTCACCAGCCAACAGCGCCGCGGGGCTCGATTCGAGCGCGGTGCCCATGCTCTTGACGGTGGCTTGGCGCAGGTCAGGGTCGTACAGCCATACGCTGTTGCCGTCGCCGACGATCAATTGTTCATAGGGCGCGGAGTATGACCAGCGGAACTTGCCGGGTCTCTCGATGGCGAGTTCGCCCCGGCTTTGCTGGGGCTTTCCCCGTTGCTGGGTGACGGTCTGGCTGAAACTGCCTTGCAGGGTTTGCGTCTCGGCAAGCGCCGCCTTGAGCGTCGCCAGGGCATCGGCTGCCTGGGCGGGAACGAGGGCCAGCGCGGCCAGGAGGGACAGGGGAGTCAGGGTGGAGGTCATCGCGATATTGTGAACCAGTTGGGGCGCTGCGCCCATGCTAAGAGCCTGTTTACGATCTTTTCACGGCAGCGCCGGGCCGGAAAATGGTTAGGCACAAGGCGTACGACACGGGTAATAACGGGTTATTTCCAAGGAGTACAACGCAGTGGATGACCATTTTCCGACCCGGCCCGCAGGGTTCGGGGCACTGCCGGCGCGCTGCTGCGTTGCAAGCCGCTCACAGTATTCATACTGCAGCACGTCTTGCGCCTTGCCGCACACCGGCACTACCCCGAACGCTGTCGCGAAAAGATCGTAAACAGGCTCTAAGGCGTGCGCTCCCGGCCCGGAATGTAAAAAGCCCCGCCGAAGCGGGGCTGTTTGATCGAAACCGGATTACTTGGTTTCAATCACTTCGCGGGAACCGCGAACTTCGATTTCGACGCGACGGTCCGGCGTCAGGCATTCGACCAGCTTGGCGCGCGACTTGATGGCGTTGCAAGTGTCGCCAGTAACCGGCTCGCCTTCGCCGCGCGATTCTGCGGTGATACGGTCAGCCGGAGCACCCTTGGCAATCAGGTAGTCCTGAACGGCCTTGGCGCGGCGATAGCCCAGTTCGAGGTTGTACTTTTCCGAACCGAGGCGGTCGGTGTGACCCACGACCACGGCACCACCGTCCTTCGGGTCGAGGTTCACAACTTCGTTGTAAAGCTGGTCGAGCGCGTCCTTACCCGACGGCTTGAGCACCGCCTTGTTGAAGTCGAACAGCACTTCGGCTTGCAGCGTGAACTTCTTGGTGGACGCGACCGGGGCCGGGACGGGAGTGGGGGCCACTGCCGGAGTGGGCGTTGCGGGAGCTGTCGGCTCGACGTAGCCCGGGCAACCCTTGATGGTCTTGGCTTTATCTGCGCTCCAGGAGCCGGTTTGCCAGCACTCGCCGATACCGTTCTTGACCACGCCTTCCGGGTTGGCTGGGTTTACATTGGTGCCGTTGGTGACATAGGCATCGGTCGCGGCGAACGCGGTAGCCGATACGCCGAGAGCGCCGGCAATAGCGAACTGAAGCAGGGATTTCTTGAGCGACTGCATAGTTTTATTTCTCCTAGGTAGTTTGATTGCAAAGCCAGGGAACCAGTTACCCTTTTCGTACTAGACTCAATGATTGGCACAAAATGCTGTAAGTTCCAACCAACCAATCAGTAACGGTTCATATTCTAGTGTCTTAACTTTCGCGTATGCAAATGAACACGTCGTGAATTTTTCGATCGCAGGCCACAAAATTGGAGTGATAAGGGGGGCGTGATAAACTTCCCTCCTGTTTTCTTAGCAGATCATCGCCCTTGTCGCACACTTCGACAAGGCTCCCTTGCTCCCTCAGCTTGTATGAGAAGGCGCCATCTACGGTCCCAGGAAGATGTCCGAACAAAACAGCTTCGCCAAAGAAACAATTCCCGTTAGCCTCGAAGAGGAAATGCGCCGATCCTACCTCGACTACGCGATGAGCGTGATCGTCGGGCGGGCGCTGCCGGATGCGCGTGACGGCCTCAAGCCCGTACATCGGCGCATCCTGTTCGCGATGCATGAAAGCAACAACGTCTGGAACCGCTCGTATGTGAAGTGCGCCCGGGTGATCGGCGATGTGCTCGGTAAATACCATCCGCATGGTGATAGCGCCGCGTATGAGGCACTGGTGCGGATGGCGCAGAATTTTTCGCTGCGCTACATGCTGATCGATGGTCAGGGCAACTTCGGCTCCATCGATGGCGATCCGGCCGCCGCCTATCGTTATACCGAGTGCCGGCTGGCGCGGGTATCGAGCGAGCTGCTCGCCGATATCGACAAGGAAACGGTCGACTTCACGCCGAACTACGACGAGAAGGAACTCGAGCCCACCGTCCTGCCGACGCGCATCCCCAACCTGCTGGTCAATGGCAGCTCGGGCATCGCCGTGGGCATGGCGACCAATATTCCGCCGCACAACCTGTCCGAAGTGATCGATGGCGCGCTGGCGTTGCTGGCCAACCCGGAACTCACTGTGGATGAACTGATCGATTTCATCCCGGCACCGGATTTTCCTACGGCCGGCATCATCTACGGCATCAATGGCGTGCGCGAGGGCTATCGCACCGGACGTGGCCGGGTGGTGATGCGCGCGCGTTGCCATTTCGAGGACGTGAGCAAGAACAGCGATCGCCAGCAGATCGTGGTCGACGAGCTGCCTTATCAGGTGAACAAGGCCAAGTTGCTTGAGCGCATCGGCGAGCTGGTGCGCGAAAAGACCATGGAAGGGATTTCGGAAATCCGCGACGAGTCGGACAAATCCGGCATGCGCGTGGTGATCGAGCTCAAGCGCAACGAAATGCCCGACGTGGTGCTCAACAATCTGTACAAGCACACCCAGCTGCAGGACAGCTTCGGCATCAACATGGTGGCGCTGGTCGACGGCCAGCCGCGCCTGCTGAATCTGAAGCAGGTGCTCGAGTGCTTCCTGCGCCATCGTCGCGAAGTGGTCAACCGCCGCACGGTGTTCGAGCTGAGGAAAGCGCGCGAGCGCGGCCATATCCTCGAAGGTCTGGCGGTGGCGTTGTCGAACGTCGACGAGATCATCGCGCTGATCAAGGCTGCCGCAACGCCGCCTGAGGCCAAGATCGCCCTGATGGGCCGTACCTGGCGCTCGCAACTGGTCGAGGACATGCTGTCGCGCGCCGATCTGTCGGCCTCGCGCCCGGATGGTCTTGCGATCGAGTTCGGCATGGGGGCGGACGGCTATCGCTTGTCCGATGTACAGGCCCAGGCCATCCTCGACATGCGCCTGCAACGGCTGACCGGCCTCGAGCAGGACAAGATCGTTGGCGAGTACCGCGAGGTGATGGACAAGATCCTCGATCTCCTGGATATCCTCGCCAAGCCGGAACGCGTGCGCCAGATCATCGTCGACGAGCTGGGGCAAGTGAAGGAGCAGTATGGCGATGCGCGCCGCTCCGAGATCGTCGCCCACGGTGAGGATCTGTGCATCGAAGACCTGATCACGCCGCAAGACATGGTGGTGACGCTGACTCACGGCGGCTATATGAAGGCGACGCCGGTCGACGAGTACAGCGCCCAGCGTCGCGGTGGTCGCGGCAAGCAGGCCGCAGCGACCAAGGATGACGACTTCATCGACCAGTTGTTTGTCGCCAATACCCACAACTACATCCTGTGCTTCTCCAGCTTCGGTCGCGTCTACTGGCTGAAGGTGTACGAGCTGCCGCAAGGCGGGCGTACCAGCCGCGGCAAGCCCATCGTCAACCTGCTGCCATTGCAGGATGGCGAGAAGATCAGCGCCGTGCTGCCGGTGAAGGAATTCACCGACGACCAGTTCGTGTTCATGGCCACGGCCGATGGCACGGTCAAGAAGACGCCGCTGACGGCGTTCTCGCGGCCGATGAAGCGCGGCATCATCGCGATCAACCTGGAAGACGGCAATGACCTGATCGGCGTGGCGCTGACGCGCGGCGCAGGCGGCCAGTTGCTCGATGACGATGCGGCCGACGACGAGGCAGCGCTCGACGATGAGGCATTCGACGATGCTGAGCAGACGGTCGAAGGCGATCAGGTCATGCTGTTCTCGGACGCCGGCAAGTCGGTGCGCTTCAGCCAGGACAAGGTGCGGCCGATGGGGCGTAACTCCCGTGGCGTGCGCGGCATGAAGCTCGCAGAAGGCCAGAAGCTGATTGCGCTGCTGGTCGCCGAGTCGGCGGATCAGCAGGTGCTGACCGCGACCGAAAACGGCTACGGCAAGCGTACCCCGATTGCGGACTACCGCCTGACCAGCCGTGGCACGCAGGGCGTGATCGCCATCGATACCGGCGAGCGCAACGGCAAGCTGGTGGCCGCGACCCTGGTCGAGGAAAGCGATCACCTGATGCTGATCACCACGGGTGGCGTGCTGATCCGTACTCGTGTGGCGGAAATCCGCGAGACCGGGCGTGCCGCTCAGGGCGTGCGCCTGATCAACCTCGACGAGGGCGAGAAGCTCTCCGGCCTCGAGAAGGTGGCCGAGGCGGACGAGGACGAAGTGGTGCTCGGCGAGGCTGAAGGTGACGCCCCTGCCGGCGATACGCCTGCTGGCGAAGCTGCGGGAGAGTAAGGAGCAGCCGATGGCGGTCCGCAATCCCGCGTTCTTTGACCAGCTGCAGCGCTGGTTCATGACCTTGCCGCATTGCCAGGTGCTCGGCCTCGAGTACGTCGAGGCCGATGCCGGCTCCGTGCTGCTGCGCCTGCCGTATTCGGAAGCCATCGTCGGCAATCCGGAAACCGGCGTGGTGCATGGCGGGGCCGTCACCACGCTGATCGATACGGCCAGCGGCACCTGTATCTACACCTTGTTCGACGCCCCCGAAAGCGTGGCGACGCTGGATTTGCGCATCGACTACCTGCGTCCCGCCACCGCGGGCGTGGCCGTCCTGTGCCGGGCCGAATGCTATCGGCTGACGAGCCAGATCGCCTTTACTCGCGCTGTCGCCTATCAGGACGAGCGAGAGATCGCGCACGGGGTCGGCACTTTCATGCGCACGCAAGTGGGGGCGGCATGACCCAGAGCGAAATGAAACACTGCTGGCAGCTGGCGCGTGAAAACGGCGACTACAGCGCCGTGATCGTGGCCATTCCGTATGCCCGCACCATCGGTATGCAAATGGCGGAGCAGGCCGGCGAGCTGCGTTTCACGCTGCCGTTTGCCCAGTCCAATGTCGGCAACGTGCTGCTGCCAGCCTTGCATGGCGGCGTGATCGGCGGCTTCCTGGAAACCGCCGCGGTCCTCACGCTGCTGACTTCGGCCGAGACCAATGCCATCCCCAAGGTGGTCGATTTTTCCATCGACTACCTGCGTAGCGGCCGGCCGGTCGATTTGTACGGCCGCTGCGAGATCGTGCGCCAGGGCAAGCGCGTCGCCAATGTGTTAATGACCGCGTGGCAGGACGACTTGGCCAAGCCCGTGGCGTCTGCCCGGGCGCATTTCCTGCTTTCGTGATCGCTGTGATTATCGTATCCACCCCGCAATAGAGAGAACGACGATGACCCAGGTGTACAACTTCAGCTCTGGCCCCGCTGTATTGCCGCGCGAGGTGCTGCTCGCTGCGCAGGCAGAACTCGTCGACTGGCACGGCAGCGGCATGAGCGTGATGGAGATGAGTCATCGTGGGCGCGAATTCACCCAGATCATCACCGAGGCCGAGGCGGACCTGCGCAAGCTCCTGGCCGTGCCGAAGAGTCACCGCATCCTGTTCCTGCAGGGCGGGGCGCATTTCCAGTTCGCCATGGTGCCGCTCAACCTGGCGGCTGAGGGCGACACGGTCGATTACGTGAACACCGGCCACTGGTCCAAGATCGCGATCAAGGAAGCGCGTCGCTATGCGAACGTGAATATCGCGGCGAGTGGCGAAGGTGGGCACTTCACCTCCATCCCGGACGAGGCGAGCTGGCAGCGCAGCGAGAATGCCGCCTACCTGCACTACTGCTCGAACGAGACCATAGGCGGAGTCGAGTTTCCCTATGTGCCGCAATCCGCTGTGCCGCTGGTGTGCGACATGTCGTCCAACATCCTGTCGCAACCCGTGGACGTGTCGAAGTTCGGGCTGATCTACGCCGGTGCGCAGAAGAATATCGGCCCCTCGGGCCTGACCCTTGCCATCGTGCGCGAAGACCTGCTGGGCCACGCCCGGCTTGGCACGCCGACCATGCTCGACTACAGCGTGCATGCCGAGGCCGATTCGCTCTACAACACGCCGCCGACCTTCGGCATCTACATGGCGGGCCTGGTGTTCAAGTGGCTGCTGGAGCGCGGCGGCGTGGCCGGCATCGAGGCGCGCAATATCGAGAAGGCGGCGCTGCTCTACGAAACCATCGACACTTCCGCGGGCTTTTACAGCTGCCCGGTCGAGAAACCGTTCCGCTCGCGCATGAACGTGCCGTTCCGCCTGGCGGACGAGTCGCTCGATGATGCCTTCCTCGAAGGCGCCAAGGCGCGTGGCCTGGTGCAGCTCAAGGGCCACCGCTCGGTTGGCGGCATGCGCGCTTCGATCTACAACGCCATGCCGCTCGAGGGTGTGAAGGCGCTGTGCGACTATATGCGCGATTTCACGCGTAGCCACGGTTGAGGCGAGCGATGGCCGGGCAAGGTAGCGGTGGCAACGTACTCGCGGCGCTGGCGAGCTTCTTCATTCCCGGTCTGGGCCAACTGGTACAGGGCCGGGTGCTGAAGGCAGCGCTGATGTTCGTGCTCGCCGCCGTGCTCTGGTTCATCTTCATGGGCTGGGTCGTGCACCTGTGGTCCATCGTCGACGCAGCGCTGTTCGATCCGGCCAAACACCAATAAGCGGCCAGGCCGCACGCAATCCCTCAGGGCGGAAAGACCCCGTATGGACAACAAGCTCGAAAGCCAACTCAAGCAACATCGCGATGCCATCGATGCCATCGATGCCGAGGTGCTGCAGCTACTGAACCAGCGCGCGCAGCATGCGCGCACCATCGGCGAGATCAAGGGCGGTGGCGTGGTCTACCGACCCGAGCGCGAAGCCCAGGTGCTGATGCGCATCAAGGCGCTGAACCAGGGCCCGCTGTCGGGCGAAGCGGCAGCCAAGCTGTTTCGCGAGATCATGTCGGCCTGTCTCGCGCTGGAGCGGCCGCTCACCATCGCCTTCCTCGGCCCGATCGGCACTTTCACCCAGGCTGCCGCGATCAAGCATTTCGGCCATGCCGCGGCGACGCAGGCCTGTGGCTCGATCGACGAGGCGTTCCGCGCCGTCGAATCAGGTTCGGCCGACTACGTGGTCGCGCCGGTGGAGAACTCCACCGAAGGCGCAGTCGGGCGCACGCTGGACTTGATGGTCAACACGCCGCTCAAGATCTGCGGCGAGGTGGTGCTGCGCATTCATCATCACCTGTTGCGCGCCACCGACGGCAAGGAAGGCATACGCCGCGTCTATTCGCACGCGCAAAGCCTGGCGCAGTGCCACGAGTGGCTGAACAAGAACCTGCCGGCCGATGTGGAGCGTATTTCGGTAGCGAGCAATGCCCATGCCGCCAAGCTGGCGAGCGAGGATCCAAGCGCCGCCGCCATTGCCGGGGATGCGGCGGCGGAAAACTTCAACCTGCTCAAACTGGCGCAGAACATCGAGGACGAGCCCAACAACACCACGCGCTTTTTGGTGCTGGGCCATCAGGAAACGACGGCGAGCGGCCGCGACAAGACGTCCTTGCTGATCTCCGCGCCCAATCGGCCCGGCGCGTTGCACGCGCTGGTCGAGCCGCTGGCGCGGCATGGCGTATCGATGAGCAAGTTCGAATCGCGCCCTAGCCGCACCGGCTTGTGGGAATACCTGTTCTTCGTCGATGTCGAAGGCCACGCTGGCGACGTGCACGTTGCCGCGGCGATCGCCGAGCTCAAGGGCGTGGCTGCCTTCGTCAAGGTGATCGGTAGCTATCCGCAGGCGGTGATCTGAGGGCGCCTCAGCGCGCGACGCTTTTGTCGCCCGAGCTGAAGACGGAATGACGTCGTTACGCGACGCAATGCAATCAACAATGGGCAGCCTGAGCGCTGCCCATTTGCTTCGGGAGTCACCATGCAACATGTAGTCGTCTTCTGCGGTGCCCGCCACGGCACCGATCCCGCGCACACCGCAGCCGCCCGCCAGCTCGGCGCCGTGCTGGCCGCAGGTGGACGCACGCTGGTCTACGGCGGTGGCCATGTCGGGCTGATGGGTGAGGTGGCCGACGGTGCGCTGGCCGCGGGTGGCCGCGTGATCGGCGTGATCCCGCATTTCATGGTCGAGCGCGAACTGGCGCATGGTGGCTTGTCCGAGCTGGTCGTCGTCGATTCGATGCACACGCGCAAGGCCAGGATGGCCGAACTCGCCGATGCCTTTGTTGCGATGCCGGGCGGCTTTGGCACGTTGGACGAGCTGTTCGAGATCCTGACCTGGGCGCAGATCGGCCTGCACGGCAAGCCGGTGGCGCTGCTCAACACCCATGGCTATTTCGATGGCTTGCTCGCCTTTATGCGCACCGCGGCGCAAGGGGGCTTCGTGCGGATGGACGAGGTCGAGCGGCTGGTGGTCGAGGCCGATGTGCACACATTGCTGCAGCGGCTGGCCGCGATTCCGGTGCACGACGCCGGCTGGCGCCGGCACGACGTGCGCACGCACGGCTGAATTCGCTTTCTCACTGACTGCCCGGCACGGCGCAGCCGCGCTACACTGCGGGTTTTGCGTCTTGCCGGAGTGCCTTCATGTCGTTGTTTGAGCTCGCCCCCGATTACGTCCGCGCCATCGCCCCGTACCAGCCGGGCAAGCCGATCTCGGAGCTGGCGCGCGAAATGGGGCTGGACCCGGCCGGCATCGTCAAGCTCGCCTCCAACGAGAACCCGCTCGGCATGAGCCCGCTAGCGCGTGCCGCCGTGGAAAAGGAAATCTCCGAGCTCGCCCGATACCCGGACGGCAACGGCTTCGAGCTCAAGGCCAAGATCGCCAGCAAGTTCAATGTCGGGCTCGATCGCATCGTGCTCGGCAATGGCTCCAACGACATCCTGGAGCTGATCGCGCGCGCCTTTCTCACACCGGGCGATTCCTCCGTCTATTCGCAATACGCGTTTGCGGTCTATCCGCTGGCCGTCCAGGCGTGTGGCGCCACCGGCATCCAGGTGCGCGCAGTCGATTACGGCCACGATCTGGAAGCGATGCGCGCCGCCATCCAGCCCAGTACCAAGATCGTCTGGATCGCCAACCCCAACAACCCCACCGGCACGCTGGCGCGTCCGGGCGACCTAATCGAATTCCTCGAGCTGTGCCCCAAGCACGTGCTGGTGGTGCTCGACGAGGCGTACACCGAATACCTGCCACGCGAGAAGCGCAGCGATTCGATCGCCTGGCTCTCGCAATTCCCCAACCTGATCGTGGTACGCACCTTCTCCAAGGCCTATGGCCTCGCGGGCCTGCGCGTCGGGTTTGGCTTGGCGAGCCCGGAGGTTATCGATGTGCTCAACCGCGTGCGCCAGCCGTTCAACGTCAATAGCCTGGCGCAGGCGGCGGCCAGCGCGGCGCTCGATGACATCGAGTTCCTGCGTGCATCGGTGCGCGTCAACAACGAAGGCATGGCGCAGCTGACCGCTGCATTCCAGCGGCTGGGCCTCTCCTTCATCCAGAGCTGGGGCAACTTTGTCACCTTCCATTGCGGCGATGCGCAGGCACTCAACCGCTATCTGCTGGAGCGTGGCGTGATCGTGCGCCCGCTCGCTGGCTACAACATGCCGCATTCGCTGCGGGTGTCGATTGGCCTGGCCGAGGAAAACGCGCGCTTCATCGAAGTGCTCGACAGCGCGATGGCAGACTGAGCCAACTGCGACCACCCGGGAAGATGCCGATGGCGCGTTGATCTGCCCGCGCTTAACGTGCACCGCCGATGCCCAGCTCCCTGCCCATGCCCCGTCTGAAACGCTGTCTCGTTGCCGCGCTGGTTCTGGCCACCTGCATGCCGCTGCGCGTGCTGGCCTATGGCGTGGACTTCGAAGGCCCGGGCGAGGCGGTCGAGCTGCTGGAAAAATATCTCGACCTCTATCGCTGGCGTTCACGCGATATCGAAGCGGACGAATTGCGCGCGCTGGTCGAGCGCACGCCCGCCGACGCCGAGGCGCTGCTTAATACGGCCGGCTATTTCACCCCCAGGATCACGGCGACGATGTCGGGTGTAGGCAGCACGGAACGTGTGCGGGTGATGGTCGATCCCGGCCCGCTGGCGATGGTGCGCGAGGTAGTGCTGCAGCTGGAGGGACAGATCAACGAGGATCCGGCCTACCGCGAACGCGTCGAGGCTTATTTGCAGCGTGATCCGGCACTGGCACGTGGATTGCCGTTCTCCCAGTCTGGCTGGTCGGCCTACAAGCGCCGCGCGCTCAATGCGCTGCAATTTCGCCGCTACGCCGGTGCGCGTATCACCCACAGCGAGGCGCGAGTGGTGCCCGGCGAGGCGGCGGTCGATCTTGCGCTGACGCTCGATAGCGGGCCCTACTACCGGTATGGCGAGATCATGATCGAAGGGTTGGCACGCTATCCAGAACGCATCGTGCGCGACCAGATCCACCTGGACCCGGGAAGAGAATTTCACCGCCGCGATCTGCAGGAGCTACAGAGCGATCTGCAGGAAATGCCGCAGTTCGCCACCGTCATCGTCGAGCCGGTGCTCAAGGCCGAGCCGCCTTACCATGCGCCGGTCAAGGTGACGCTGCAGGAAGCGCCGATGCAGAAGTTCACGGCTGGGTTCGGTTACAACACCAACACCGGGTTTCGCACCGAGCTCACCCATCGCTACAACAACGTCGCCGATCGCGGCTGGGTGCTCGACAGCAAGATCCGCTGGGAGCAGCTGGAACAGGAGCTTGGCGCGTCGCTCACGTTTCCGCGTCATCGCAGCGGCTACGATCACCGGGTTTACATGAATGTCGAGAACTCGAAAGTCAGCGGACTGGACAGCAGCACCTACAAGGCGGGGGTCGCCCGCTCGATCAAGGGTGACAAGATCGACCGCACCATCACGCTCGAATACCTGACCGAACGTCGCGAAGTGGTGGACGGTGAAGTCGAGCGGCCACAGACGCTGTCGCTGAGCTACCAGTGGATCCGGCGCGAGCTCGACAGCCTGCGCAACCCGCGCGACGGCTCGGTACTGCAACTGGAAGCCGGCGGTGGCATCAAGCAACTGCTGTCTGATACCAATTTCCTGCGCCTGTATGGCCGCTCGACCTATTACTGGCCGATGGCACAGAAGGATGTGCTGATCACCCGCGTCGAGCTTGGCAACACGCTGACGCATGATCCGAACGCGGTGCCGACCGATTTCCTGTTCCGTGCCGGCGGCAGCAACAGCGTGCGCGGTTACGATTTCGAAAGCCTGGGTATCCAGACCGGCGACGGGGTGCAGCCGGCACGCGCGCTGGCCACGGCGACGCTGGAATACCAGCACGCCATCTTCAAGGACTGGCGCGCGGCCGCCTTCGTCGACTACGGCGACGCGGCCGATCGTTGGCAGGATTTCGAAGGCAAGGCCGGCGTCGGCGTCGGTGCGCGCTGGGTCAGCCCGGTCGGTGTGCTCGGCGCCGATGTTGCCTACGGTATCGACGAGCAGCAATGGCGCGTCTACTTCGCGCTGGGGGTGGCGTTTTGAGCGAAGTGGAGCGCATACCCGACATGCCGGTCGCCGCCGAGTCACCCCTGGCCACAGATTCATCGACGCCCCGGCGCCGCAGGCGCTGGCTGTGGTGGGGGCTTGCGGGCGCGTTGCTGGTCTTGATCGCGGCGGGGTTTGGCCTGGTGCGCTGGCTCGATACGCCCTCCGGCCACGCCTGGCTGGTCGAGCGCGTGAATGCCACGGGCGTGGCCCGGATCGGCGCGCTGTCCGGGAGCCTGTGGCGCGATCTGGTGGTGAGCGATCTCGTGGTTGACACCGAATCGGTGCACGTGGCGGTCAACCGCATCCGCCTGTTGTGGTCGCCCCGCGCGCTGTGGCACGGCCAGATTGCGGCACAGTTGCTCGAGGTCGGTGCGGTCGATATCACGGCGAAGCCACAACCGCCCGACAAGCCCAAGACGCCGCCGCCGGACAGTCTGTCGCTGCCGCTGGCGATCCGTGTCGACGAAATCCGGCTGGCGCGGCTGCGCGTGCTGAACACGCCAGTCGAGTTGAAAGCCGTGCGCGCAAGCCTGGCCAGCGATGGCGATGTCCACCAACTCGACCTGCGACAGCTCTTGACGCCGCGCGGCCGGGCCACTGGCCGCCTGCGGCTTGATGGCCGTGCGCCGTTTGCCACCAGCGGCAAGCTGGCGTTCGGCGGCAAGATCGACGACTACGTGGTCGATACGGCGCTGACGCTGTCGGGCGGTTTGCGCAATCTGGGCGTGGCCGGGCATGTCGGGGGGGACAAGCTCAAGATGGACGTCAAGTTGCGGCTCGATGCGTTCGCGCCCTATGCCTACGCCATGCTGCTCGAGGCCGATCTGGCGGCTGAGCATATCGATCCGGCGGCCTTGCAACCGGGCTTGCCGCGCGCCGATCTTGCGCTGGTGCTGACGCTAGCTCCGACCGCCAAGGGCGCCGTCGGCAGCCTCACGCTCGACAATCACCTCATTGGCCGCATCGACGAAGGCCTGCTGCCGTTCAGTCGGGTGAGCACCGAGTTTGCCGTGGGCGAGGACTGGCTGACATTGACCCGGTTGAAGGCTGCTTTGCCGGCCGGTGCCACGCTGACGGGAGGCGGGCAGTTCACGCGCGACACATTGCGGTTACAGATCGCGCTGGCCAAGCTCGATCTGCAGGCCTTGCAGCAGTCGCTGATCCCGACCGAACTGGGCGGCACCGTGACGCTCAGCGGCCCTTACCGCGCACCGGATGTGGTACTCGACGTGAAGGACGCGAGGCTGCAGACCGCCGCACAGGCAAAGCTCGGCTGGATCAATCCGGATCGCGAACGCCGCCTTGCCTTGCGCGAACTGCTGCTGCGGCGCGGCAACAGTCATTTGAAGGCGAGTGGCGAGTTTGGCTTCGAGAAACAGGATTTCAAGCTGACGGCGCTGGCCGAGCGCTGGAATCCGGCCGATTACGCGCCACTGCCGCAAGGCGAGATCAGCGGCAAGCTTGATCTCGCCGGGGCACTCAAGCCGGCACTCACCATGACGCTGGCCTATGCGCTGCAGCCCAGCGCCTTTAACGGCTATCCGCTCGCCGGCAGCGGGAAGCTGGCACTGAGCGCTGAACAACTGCATGGCGCCGATTTCTGGCTCAGCCTGGGTGACAACCGCGTCGCGGCCAAGGGGGCGTTGGGCCGGCCCAACGACACGCTGACCGTGGATGTGGCGCTCAAGGAATTGCAACAGGTCGGGCGCGGTTATCACGGCCGGGTGCTGGGCCGGGTACTGGCGCGCGGCGACTGGCGAAAACCACGTCTGCAGATCGATCTGGACGCCGACACGCTGCAGACTCCCTTTGGCCTCAACGTCGCCGAAGCTACCATCGATGCCGACCTGTATCCGGACCTCGACAGCCCCCTCAAGCTGCAGGCCGCCGTGCGCAATGCCACGGGCTTCGACGCCCGCATCGATACCTTGTCGCTGCAGCTGACTGGCACGCGCGCGCGCCACCAGCTGGCTTTCGACGCGGCTGGCGGATACGGTGAGCATCCGTTGTCGCTGGCATTGCAGTCCAATGGCGGCTTTGACGCGAATTGGCTGTGGAGCGGCCGGATCAACCGGCTGCAAGGGCAGGGACCGCTGCCGGTGCGACTGCTTGACCCTGTTGTCGCCAAACTGGGCGCAGGGCGAGTCGAGCTAGGGGCGGCCACGATCGAGGCGGGCCGCAGCCAGCTCAGGCTGGAGCGATTGGTGTGGCGCGATGGCCAGCTGCAGACGCGCGGCAGCGCACCGCGGCTCGATGTCGCCGAATGGCTGGGTCTGGCTAACCCGGTTCCCGGGCTGGAAACCGATCTGTTGCTGGCCGCGCAATGGGATGTGAAACTGGCGCAAACGCTGGATGGCCGCGTCACGCTGCAGCGCTTGTCCGGCGACGTGCGCCGCAAGGTGGGCAGGACGATGCAGGCGCTGGAACTGGCCGAACTGCAGGCAACGCTGGAGTCGCGTGCCTCCGCGGTGACGGTGGATGCCAGGGTGGCGAGCCAGCGCTTCGGCCATCTGGCGGTCAATGGCGCCAGCCGGATCGATGCCCGCCGCCTGCAGCTCGTGCCGGAAGCCGATATTGACATGAAGGTCGTCGGCGATTTGCCCGACCTTGCCAAGATAGCGCCGCTGTTGTCCGACAGCGTGGTTTTGGCGGGCAGCCTGAAGCTCGATGTGCGGCGGCGTGGCCCGCTGGCGGCACCGGTCTTCGGCGGTTCGCTCAGCGGCAGCAAGCTGGCGGTGCACGACAAGGCCACGGGGATCCGGCTGCGGGATGGCGAGCTCGGTATTGCGCTGAGCGAGCGCAAGGTATTGCTGCAGACGTTCAGCTTCAAGGGCGGCAGCGGCACGCTCACCGCCAGCGGCGCGGTCGATCTCAGCCGCGACGACGCGGCTGCCGAGGCGGTGATCAATGCGAACGAGCTGCTGCTGGTGAACCGGCCGGACGTGGTCCTGGTGGTCAGCGGCAGGGGCGATATCCGCTATGGCGTGGCGGGGTTGTCGGTCAGCGGCAATCTCAAGGCCAACCGCGGGCGTATCGAATACCGTGGCAATGATGTCCCCGCGCTATCCGATGACGTGGTCGTCGTCGGCCGCGAGCGCGATCGTTCTGGTGGACAACTCAAGATTGCGGACATCAGCTTCGATGTCGACCTGGGCGACGATTTCACTTTCCGTGGCTACGGCCTGGAGGCGGTGTTGTCGGGGGCGTTGCGCTTTCACGCCAGCCCGGATGCCGCCCTGTCGGCGCGCGGCGTGGTGCGGGTGGATGAAGGAACCTACCGTGCCTACGGCCAGAAGCTCGATATCGAGCGCGGCATCCTGTCATTCGCCGGCCCGATCGACAATCCTGGGCTCGACATCCTGGCGGTGCGGCGCGGGGGCGCGGTCGAGGCCGGGGTGCAGGTAAAGGGCAGCGCAATGTCGCCGCAGGTGACGCTGTATTCTGATCCCAATGTGTCCGATAACGAGAAGCTGGCCTGGCTGCTGTTCGGCCATGGCGCCGACAATATGGACAAGGGCGATGCGGCGGTGATGGTCCAAGCGCTCAACGCGATCCTGACCGAAGGCAACCCGGGCGAAGGGGTCACCGACCAGATCTTCGACTCATTGGGTATCGACGAAGTCGGGTTTTCCTCGTCGGAGCGCTCGGACGGCACGACCGCGCAGGTGGTGACAGTCAGCAAGCGCATCGGCCGCTGGCTGCGCGTGGGGCTGGAAAAAAGCTTTGACGGTTTGTCGGATGCGGTGTCGATGACGGTGCTGCTGTCGCGGCGCTGGTCCTTCGTCACCCGCTTCGGTACCGATGAAAGCGAGGCGGACATGCTCTACACGATCAGCTTTGACTAGAAATGAGAGGCATGCACCGCGGTGCGCTCACCGTTTCAAACGCATTGCTTGCCGAAACCGCTTATTGTTCCAAAATTGAGGTCGGCGATATTTCATCAGACGGATGGCCCGTACAGGGCTGCCGCGACAACAAACCCCAGGAGACCTTCGTGAGCAACACGATGCGCGTACGCCGGCCTTTGGCCGCTTTGATGATCACGCTGCTGCTGGCAGCCTGCGGCGGTGGTGGCGACACCGAGAATGTTACTCCCACCACGCCTGGCCAAGCCGCCGGTTTCAACCAGATCGTCGCCTTCGGCGACAGCCTGAGCGACAGCGGTACCTACAACCCGACCACGGCCGATGCCGATCCTAGCAACGACGTGCCGGTGGGGTTGATGTTCACCACCAAGCCAGGCGGCACCTGGGTAAGCTATGTGGCGCTGGCGCTGGGATTGCCGCTGACGTCGAATCAGCAGGTGAACTTCGGCGTGGTTGGCCGCGGCGGCCAGGTATTCGAGCTGGGTGGCCTCAACTACGCCGAGGGAGCGGCAACCGTGCAGGTCGATGCGCCCAATGGCGGCGTGCAGAACCAGACCATCCCGGGCGTCGGCACCGTGCCGGTACAGACCGCGACGGCGCGTTCGATTTCCACGCAGATCGGCGACTATCTCGCGGAGCACGGCAATGCGTTCAACGGCAACCAGCTGGTGCTGATCCAGGGAGGTGCCAACGACTTCTTCGCCTTCCTCAAGCAGGTGGCTGGCAATCCTTCACTGGGTGCCAATGCCCCAACCGTGATCAGCAATACCGTCACGGCCATGGTGACGCAGATTCAGCGCCTGAAGGCCGCCGGGGCAACCCATATCGTCTACGCCAACCTGCCGGACCTGGGCTCCACACCGCAGTTCCGTAATACGCCGCTGGCCGGGCTCGCAACCACGCTCTCCACCAACTACAACGCGGCGGTGAAGTCGGCACTCGCCAGCAGCAATAGCGGCGTCGTGGTCTTCGACACCCAGGCACTGATCACTCAAGCCATTGCTGCACCGGCGAGCTTCGGCTTCGTGAACGTCACCACTCCGGCTTGCACCAGCTACACCACTCCGGGCGATGCGAGCACGCTGACCGCGCTGATCTGCTCGGAAAAAACGCTGGTCTCGGCCGGGGCGGACCAGAGCTATCTGTTTGCGGATGGCGTACATCCCACCGCACGTGGTCACCAGGTCTGGGCGGCTGCAGTTCTGCAGGCGCTCGGCAGCTAAGTACCCGCAATACAGCACAAGGGCCCTTCGGGGCCCTTGTGCATGGTGGTGGTGCTCGGAGCGGGTCGCCGCCAGTCGGCCTGGGCTGCAGGGCAACCATGCCGATGCGCCTTGCTGCGCACGCGGAGCGCGAGCGCGCCGCAACCGGCCAACACCACGTGATGATCACAGTGTGCGTGCTAGTACGCAGCAGTCGATCCGGCCGGCGCCGGCGCGCAACAGGGTCTTGGCGCAGGCTTGCAGTGTGGCGCCGCTGGTCATCACGTCGTCGACCAGCAGCACATGCTCGCCGTGCAGCAGCCGGGCCGTTTCGAAGCTCGCGCGCAGGTTGCGCAGCCGGGCGCTGCGCCGTAACCGGGCCTGGTGTTCGCCATCGCGCGTGCGTAGCAGCAGATCAGTGAGCAAAGGCCGCCGCCAGCCCTTGGCGAGCACGGCCGCGATCTCGACCGACTGGTTGTAGCCGCGCTCCGCAAGCCGGGTTGCGGCCAGCGGCACCGGGACGATCAGATTGACGTCGACAGCTGCCATTTCACACAGCATGGCCTGTGCCAGCACAGGGAAAATACTCCAGCGCTGACCGAATTTCGCGGCCTGGATGGCTGCGGCCAGCCAGCCATCATAGCGATAGCAGGCGTAGGTCCGGGTAAAGGCTGGCGCGGCGGCAAGGCAGCGGCCGCAGACGCCGGCGACAGGCACCGGTTCGGCGCACACCGGGCATGCCGGGGAGGGGAGCCTAGGCAGCTCGGCGCAGCAGCCGGAGCACAGGCCGTGCGCGCAGGGCACCCCGCAGAACAGGCAATCGCTCGGTAGCGCCTCGAAGGCAGATCGCATCCGGTGTAATGATTTGTTCAGAAATTCGTTCATCGAAATTTGACAATGAGGGCTTGGGCTGCCGACAATCCAGCAGAACCACTGTAGACCACGCCCATGAACGCCTCGCATACCCAGCCCATAGTAATCAAACGCACCACACCGCATGCCATGGTTCAAAACTGGGCGGCGGCCGACGTGCTGGCGCTGTTCGACTTGCCCTTCAACGATCTGTTGTTCCGTGCACAACAGACGCATCGTCTACACTTCGATGCCAATCGGGTACAGCTCTCGACGCTGCTGTCGGTGAAAACGGGCGGGTGCAGCGAGGATTGCGGCTATTGCCCGCAGGCGGCGCGTTATCACACGGGTGTGGAAAACCAGAAACTGCTATGCGCCGACGAAGTCATCGAAACCGCGCGTATCGCCAAGGAAAACGGCGCCAGTCGCTTCTGTATGGGCGGGGCCTGGCGCGGCCCCAAGCAGCGGGATCTGGACGAGCTGAAGAAAATGATCGCCGGGGTGAAATCGCTGGGCCTGGAAACCTGTGGCACCTTCGGTATGCTCAAGGATGGTATGGCCGAACAGCTCAAGGAGTCTGGCCTCGATTACTACAACCACAACCTCGATACCGCGCCGGAAAAATATGGCGATATCGTCACCACTCGCGAGTACGACGATCGCCTGGATACGCTGGGCAAGGTGCGCAAGGCCGGCCTCAACGTCTGTAGCGGCGGCATCGTCGGCATGGGCGAAACCCGCGAGGAGCGTGCCGGCCTGATCGCGCAGCTGGCCAATCTCGATCCTCAGCCCGAATCAGTGCCGATCAACAACCTGGTGCCGGTACCGGGCACGCCGCTTGAGAATGCCGAACCGCTCGACTGGACCGAGTTCGTCCGCACCATCGCGGTGGCCCGCATCACGCTGCCCAAGGCTTACGTGCGGCTCTCGGCCGGCCGTCGCGAAATGCCCGAAGCGATGCAGGCGCTATGCTTCATGGCCGGGGCCAATTCGATCTTCTATGGCGACAAGCTCCTGACCACGGGCAACCCCGATGTCGAGGGGGATCGCCGCCTGTTTGCCAAGCTGGATCTGGCACCGCTTTAGCGCCTGCCTACCTAGCCAAGGGCTGCAAACCCGCATAGAATGCGGGCTGCGCGGGCGTCGTATAATGGTAATACCCTAGCTTCCCAAGCTAGAGCCGTGGGTTCGATTCCCATCGCCCGCTCCAAAATAAAAGCCACGACTGCGCAGTTGTGGCTTTTATTTTGGTTGCTTCAAGCTGCGCTAGCGAAGCTAGGCACATCGCGCGCGAAGCGCCAAGATCACGGGCCGCGGCGTTGTTCACGTGTCTCGATTGGCTGTGCTTCGGGGCAGGCCGCCCGGCCGCGCAGGCAGTCCCAGGCGTCGCCGATCGCCTGTTTGAAGCCGGTCCCGGCCTGTTTCAGTTCCTGTCCGACTTCGGCTTCGGGCGCTGGCGGCGCGGGTTCGGGCTCCAGGGCTTCGAGCGTTGCTTGGCGATCATCGGCTTCTACCGGCTCGTACTGAGTGCTGGGGCGTTCCACCTCCACCACCTCGGGTACCGATTCGGGTGGCACCCCTTCGGTGGTGGGAGCGAGCTTGATTTGGGGCATAGGAGCGAGAGCGGGCGGTGCCGTCGCAATCTCGGCCTGCACCGCTGTCGGTGCCGGCGGTTGGCTGAGCAGCGCGGCGGCCAGCAGTGCGGCAAACAGTGTGGTTACGCCGGCTCCGATGAGCTGACCGCGCGGCGACAATAAACGATATCGCTTCCAGCCACGCTGACCGATTTTGCCTCCAGCCGTGGCTGCGGCGTGTATCCGCGGCCAGAGCCAGATCATTGCGCGCGCAAGGGCTGACCCGGCTCGCGGCAGGTTGATCCGCAGCCAGGCCAGCGCGCGCGAGAAATAGGGCCACATTGCACGCGCCGTGCGCTGGGCCAGGCGCCCTGCATCTTTTGATATTTCCACGAACTCGGTAGCGGGCGCCGATGTGACGGTGGCATGCGCGCCGGTCTCCACTGGGCCGGCCTGCGCGCGTTGCAGGCGCAATAGATCGGCCAGTGCGCTGCGGGCGTCGCGATAGCGTGCGTCCACCCGCTTGGCGAGGCAGCGCAGTATCAGTGCCGACAAGGCTTCCGGCGCGTCCGGGCGCAGTTCACGCGGATGAACCGGCTCGGCATGCAGGATCTGGTAGGCAATCGCGATCGGTTGCTCGCCGTCGAAAGGCAGTTGGCCAGTCAGCGCCTGGTACAGCACCACGCCGGTAGCAAACAGGTCGGCGCGACCATCGAGCTTGCCGCCGCCCAATTGCTCGGGCGCCATATAGCGCGGTGAGCCGAGCAGCGTTCCGGTGCGGGTCAGTTCGCTGGCGGGCAGCTGGGCGATGCCAAAATCCATGATCTTGACCCGGCCACCTGCCGCCAGCATCAGGTTGGCGGGCTTGATGTCACGGTGGACCACGCCCTGCTCATGCGCGTGCGCGAGCGCGTCGAGCATCTGTTTGGCGAGGCTCATCACCTGCTTGATGGTCAGCGGACCTCGCTCTTCCAGCAGTGTTTTCAGCGTATTGCCGCTGACGAGCTCCATCGCAAGGTAAGGCTTGCCTTCCCATTCACCGCAGTCGTAGACGGTGATGATGCCCGGATGGTTGAGCCGAGCGGTGGAGCGGGCCTCCTGCAACAGCCGGGCTGCATAGTCATCGTCGGCCTGTTCGGCGGGCGAGAGCTGCAGCAACTTGAGCGCCACGTCGCGCTGCAGCCGAGTGTCGCGCGCCCGATAGACCACGCCCATCGCGCCCTGGCCGAGGCGGCTGATCAGCTGGTAGTGGGCAATAGACCGGACAGTCATTGGCGTAGGGGCGGTGCGCATGATGGCGCATTGTCCCAGATGGAACGGGTTTGCATCCACCCTGGCAGAGCATGCGGTTGCTTCGTTGTGAAGTAGCGTACAGCCAGGACGAATGGTTCCGCATGCGGCGGCAGGCCATCGCCGATTCCCGTTCCAAGGCAGGGGGCGACGGCGCGTACCCGCGCAGCAGAGCGTGGGTATGGAGCGCCGACACTAGCCGGGTTCTAGCGATACTTGCGGATCAGCCCGACCATGATGCCGAAGATTTCCAGCCCTTCCTGCGGGCGGATCGGCTCGAAATCGACGTTCTTGGGCAACAACAGATAGCCCTGCTTGTCGCGACCCAGTTCCTTCAGCGTGTATTCGCCGTCGACGATGGCGACGACCACGTCACCGACATTGGCGGCGTGGCGCTTCTCGACCACGGCGATATCGCCGTCGTGGATGCCGCCTTCGATCATCGAATCACCGCGCACCTTCACCAGCACCGTGTTGGACGGGCGCGGGATCAGGTATTCGTCGATGGTCAGCGATTCGCTGAGCGCGTCGTTGGCCGCGGCGGGCAGGCCGGCCGGAACGTTGAAGTCGGCGAGGTCACGCTCGAAGAAGCGCTTGGTCGGCGCCAAGCGCCGATCGGGGGTCACTTCGACAAAACCGGCTAAGGTGAGGCGCTTGACCAGCGCGGACACGGCCGATTTGGACGCCATGCCCAGCAGATCGCCGATCACGGCGTAAGAAGGTAGGTTGCGGAAGTCGGCGTAGTAGTCCTGCAGTTTGCCGAGGTATTCCTGATCGCGGTTCGGGTTGCCCATGCTGGCATCCAAGGTGAACATTCGTTCGTTTAGCTTAGCCGAACGCTCGTTCCATTGTCAAACGCAGCTGTGGCGCTTCCGGTACAATGCCGGTTTTGCTTTTGGTTTCATTACCTTGCGTATCTACCTCGCCCCGATGGAGGGGCTGCTCGATCATATCCTGCGTGACATGCTGACCCGGCTGGGGGGCGTGGATATTGCGGTGACCGAGTTCGTCCGGGTGTCGGGCACCTTGCTGCCGCATCGCTTTTTCCATCGCATCGCCCCAGAGTTGCTCGCCGGCAGCAGGACGCCATCGGGCGTACCGGTACGGGTGCAATTGCTAGGGTCCGACCCGGTGTGCCTCGCCGAGAACGCCGCCAAGCTGGCGACGATGCATCCGGCCGGCATCGATCTCAACTTCGGCTGCCCGGCCAAGACGGTGAATCGCCACCGCGGTGGCGCGGTGCTGCTGACCGAGCCGGAACTGCTGTTCGAGATCGTTTCTAAGGTGCGTGCTGCCGTGCCGGCGGCAATTCCGGTCACGGCCAAGATGCGCTTGGGCTACGAGGACAAGAGCCGCAAGCTCGAATGCGCGCAGGCGCTGGCGGCCGGCGGCGCCGCCGAGCTGGTGGTCCATGCGCGGACCAAGGTCGAGGGTTACCGGCCGCCTGCGTACTGGGAGGAAATCCCGGCGATCCGCGAGGCGGTGGCGATCCCGGTGATCGCCAATGGCGAAATCTGGACGGTGGATGACTTCAATCGATGTCGCGACATTTCGGGCTGCGAGCACGTGATGCTGGGGCGCGGTATCGTTGCCGACCCGGGCCTGGCGCGGCGGGTGCGCGGTGAGGCAGGGGCCGGCTGGGACGAGATCGCGCCGTTACTGTTGCCGTTCTGGGACAAGGTGAAACTATCGTGCATGCCCAAGCATCAAGCCGGGCGAGTCAAGCAGTGGCTGGCGTACTTGCGGCGCATCCACCCGCAGGCAGGGGCGCTGTTCCTGCAGATCCGCACTGTCACCGATCCCTTGGTGATAGAGCAGGTGCTGAAGGCCATGCTGGAGCGGCAAGCGCTGCCTGCCTGAAGCCGCGTGAAGCGTTGTCGGGCTTGTTGCGCAAGGCTTTTCGAGGGGATACCAAGCCGCCCCGGGCCGAGCGGGTCGCCGTGTTGCACGTTGAACGTCAGGCGCGCTGGGCGAACACCACGCCGCCCACATCACTGAGCTTGGCAAACAGGCGCGACAGTTCGGTGCCGCTCTTGATCTCGACCGTGAAACGCATGCGTGCGCGTGCGTCTTTCGACAGCGTGTTCATCGCGGTGACATTGATCTTCTCGCGGCCCATCACGTCGGTCAGGTCGCGCAACAGGCCCGGGCGGTCGTGCGCCTCGACCATGATGTCGACCGCGAACACGTTGTTGCTCTGCGCGCCCCAGTCTGCCCTGATCAGCCGTTCGGGCGCACCGGCGGCGAGGCGCTTGAGCGTGGCGCAGTCGCTCCGGTGGATGGAGATGCCGCGGCCCTTGGTGACGAAACCCATCACCGGATCGGGCGGCACCGGCTTACAGCACTTGGCCAGCAGCGTCATCAGCTTGTCGACGCCCTCGATCAAGATGCCTTCGCCCTGCTGGTCGGCACGGGCGGCGCGGATCACGTCGTCCACCGGGCCCGGCGCTTCCGTTTCCGGCCGGTG
Organism: Chitinolyticbacter albus; assembly: GCF_024437655.1. Classification (GTDB taxonomy): domain Bacteria; phylum Pseudomonadota; class Gammaproteobacteria; order Burkholderiales; family Chitinibacteraceae; genus Chitinolyticbacter; species Chitinolyticbacter albus. Next base: position 32,068 of record NZ_JANBVF010000001.1, on the reverse strand, counting down.
CTCATCGATGAGCGCATCGTCGAGCGCGCGCAGCGTCAGCTCGCCCTGACCCAGCGCGGCGCACAGCTCGTCGAAGTTCTTCATGCCGAGCCGCTGCGCCACCGTTTCCTGGTTGACGCGGGTGCGCCCGACGCGGGCCGCTTCCTTGTCGTAGATGTTGCGACCGGCCTCGATGGCGATGTCGAGGTTTTGCTGGCGTATCCAGTAGCGGATCTTCTGCGCGGCACGGTGGCTCTTCACGTAGCCCTGATGCAGCCAGTCGAGGCTAGGGCCGCCTTCCTTGGCGGCGAGGATCTCGACACGCTGGCCGGTTTCGAGCGCAGTCGACAGCGGCACGATGGCGCCGTTCACCTTGGCGCCGCGGCAGCGGTGGCCCAGATCGGTGTGCAGATGGTAGGCGAAATCGACCGGCGTGCTGCCCTTGGGCAGCGCGATCACCCGGCCGGCCGGCGTCAGCACGTAGATGCTGTCGTCAAAGAGCTCAGCCTTGAACGCATCGGCCAGCTGCGTTTCCTGCGCCATATCCTCGCGCCAATCGAGGAGCTGGCGCAGCCAGGCAATTTTTTCCTCATACTTGGAGTCGCTCGATCCGCCTTCCTTGTAGCGCCAGTGCGCGGCGACACCGTATTCGGCGTGCTCGTGCATCTCGAAGGTGCGGATCTGCACCTCGAGTGCCTTGTCCTGCGGGCCGATCACGGCGGTGTGCAGGCTGCGGTAGAAATTGCCCTTGGGGTGGGCGATGTAGTCGTCGAACTCGCCAGGGATCGGTTGCCACAGGTTGTGGACGATGCCCAGCGTGGTGTAGCAGTCCTTCAGGTCGTCAACCAGCACGCGCACCGCGCGGATGTCGTAGAGCTCGGAGAAGTCGAGCTTCTTCTTTTGCATCTTCTTCCAGATGCTGAAGATATGCTTGGGGCGGCCCATCAGGTCGGCTTTGACGCCGGCAGCCTTGAGCTCGGTGCGCAAGGTGTCGAGTACTTCGTTGATGAAGCGTTCACGATCGACGCGGCGCTCGTCCAAAAGCTTGGCGATCTTCTTGTAGGTCTCGGGTTCGAGGTAGCGAAAGCCGAGGTCTTCCAGTTCCCACTTGATTTGCCACACGCCCAGCCGGTTGGCGAGCGGGGCGAACAGGTCCAGCGTTTCACGTGCTCGCAGGCGGCGCACCGAATCGGGCGCACCGACGAGTTCGTGCATGGTCTGCGTGCGCCAGGCGAGCACGATCAGCACCACGCGCATATCCTCGACCATGGCGAGCAGCATCTTGCGTAGCGCCTCGATCTGCGCTTCGGCCTCTTGCGGCTTACCATGGTTGGCGTGCGCCAGCATATCGAGCCGCTTGACGCGGCCGACGCCCTCGACCAGGCGCGCCACCTGTTCGCCGAAGCGCTGGCGCAGCACGTCTATGCCATCGGCCAGCTGATCGGGCACGGCGAAGGTCAGCGTGGCGATAATGGCGTCGGTATCGAGATTGAGGTCGGCGACGATGGAGGCGCTGGCCACCGCGTGCTGGAACAGCTCGCCGCTGCTCTCGGCGAGCACCTGCTTGCCGTAAAGCTCGGCGATCCATTGCGTCGCGGAGCTCACGCGCGCCATGTCGTCTGCCTTGTAGCGCGGCGCCAGCTGCGCCAGCCATGCTTGCGGGTCGGCGGCCTGGGCGATCGAGAGGGCAAGCGGGCGGGTAACGGCGACCATGGTGTCCTGTGTGCTGCGTAGACCGAAAGCTGGCGGCGCGCGGCATCTGCCTGCATGATGCGTCGCGCCGGCCTGCACTGTGCCAACAATGTATGGAATTTTGCCCGTTTCAGCCGGTCTCTTGAAGCCGGTTATCACCCCAACCCTGGAAATTGACGTTTCATGCCCCGCAAGTTACTGCGTCACATCCTGCCCAACCGCGATCGGCTGGAGGAAAACGCCTTCCTCAAGCGCTATGCCCACTGGTTTGTCCACCCGAACCTGTGGCATCTGAACCGGCATTCGGTCGCGGGCGGCGTTGCGGCCGGGGCCGTCGGCGGCATGATTCCGGGGCCGTTGCAGATCATCACGGCGAGCCTGTTGGCGCTGGGCTTCAGGGTGAACCTGCCGGTGGCGGTGCTTACCACGTTCTACACCAACCCGCTGACGATCGGGCCGCTGTACTGGTTGGCGGTGCAGATCGGGGGCATGCTCACCGGTCGGCGTGGCACGGCGGCGATGCCGGCCATGCCGTCGTTCAGCGATCACGCGTTTGGTGACTGGCTGCTGGCGCTGTGGCACTGGATGTGGTCGCTCGGTGTGCCGCTGCTGGTCGGCCTGCCGGTACTGACCGCGCTGCTGGCGGTAGCCGGCTGGTTCGCCGTCAAGGTGTTCTGGCGGCTGCATGTGTACTGGGAGCTACGCCGCCGGGCTCGGCGCAACGGCATTACCAGGAAAAATGCACGATGAGTCCCCATGGTGCATCGGCGCGAGCCTGTTCCGTCCCCATGCCGCGTTGCCCAAGGCCGGGGTAGCTATCGGCAAAATGCAGGCGCGCCGGATTGAGGCGAGTGACCGAGACCATGGTCCGCCTGCCTAACAACGAATCGGTCAGCTGGTTCAGCGCACCCAGGGGGTCGGTCAGCACCAGCAGGGTGTGGTCGGTCCAGTCCAGTGGGGTTTCCTGGGCGTGGATGTGTTCGCGCAAGGGGCTGAACAGCAATTCGCCGATCAAGGAGCCGAGCACGGGGGTGACGATCAGATCCTGGTAGGACACGGGTTCGAAAAACGCTTCAGCACCGTATTCGTACAGGGTGGAGAGCAGGGCCGAATACCAGAACGACTGCCAGCGACTTAGATTGCGCTCGCGTCCCCGAATGTAATAGGCAGCGCCCCAGTAGGGGTGCAGCACATAATTGACGAAGCCGTCGTCCTCGTCCCAGTGGGGGTGCGTCACGTTGTCCCAGTATTGGTCGAAGCTGGCGTTGTCGCGGTCGAAGTGGGTGATGTCTTCGGGCAAGGCATAAAGCATGCCGGTCGCTGCGAATTGATAGCCGATGAAGTACCAGGTGTCGCGCTTCAGATTTGGCCAGTCGGGCGACGACGCGGAAGTAGCGGGCTGGATGGGGGCAGATTCGCCGGCTGCAGGGCCCGAGGCGCAGAGGATACCGGTCAGCAGCAACAGCAGTTCAAGCTGGTGGCGAAAGCGCTTCATGCTTGCTCCGGGCTACGAGAGGCTGGATTACGCCTTTCTGCACCCAGCATAGCGGCCAAGTGGGCAATCACCAGCCGGTGGCTTGCCCGATCGTGCCAACCGGCGCTTTAGTAACTTTGCGCGGCGGTGAGCTCGTCCTGCAGCCGGTGCAATAGCGCCAGCCGGTCAGCTCGGACGTCGCCGGCATCGACCGCGTTGCGGATGGCGCAGCCGGGTTCGACGCGGTGGCGGCAGTTATGGAAGCGGCAATGGCCGAGCAACGGTCGCAGCTCCGGCATGGCGTGGGGCAGGGCGTCGACACCGACGTGGGCCAGGCCGAATGATTGCAGGCCGGGCGAGTCGATCAGTGCGGCGTCCGCGTCCAGCCAGTACAGCGCGGCGTGCGTAGTGGTGTGCTTGCCCGAATCGAGCGCTACCGAGATGTCGTTCACGCGGGCATTGGCCTCGGGCACCAGCGCGTTGGTCAGCGTCGATTTGCCCATGCCGGACTGGCCGACCAGTACGCTGGTGTGGCCGGCAAGCGCGGCGCGCAATGGGCTCACATCCTGCTTGGCCGACAGCTCCAGCACGGGGTAACCGAGCCCGCGCCAGAATGCAAGCCTTTGCCGTGCGGCCTCGGCCTCGGGCAGGTCGTTCTTGTTGAGCACGATCAGCGGCGCCATGTCGCCCGCCTCAGCGGCGATCAGGCAACGGCCGATCAACTCCTCGGAAAAACTGGGCACCGGCGCGACCACGACGACGATCTGCGTCACGTTGGCGGCGATCAGCTTCTCGCGCCACTGGTCAGAGCGATACAGCAGGGTATGGCGTGGCGTCAGCGTCTCGATCACCGCCTGCTCGCCGTTCAGGACCTTGATGCCGACCTTGTCGCCGCAGGCGTAATCGGTTTTCTTGCCACGCGTAGTGGCGGAAAGCCGGCGGCCGTCTGCCATCTCGATGATGTAGACACGGCCGTGGCTGGTGACGATGGTGGCGGTTTCGCTCAATGGTTTCCTAACGGGTAAGGGCATCGACGCGCGCGGCGCAGATGAAGTCGTTGCGGGTGAGGCCGCCGGCCGAGTGAGTGCTCCAGCTGACCTTGCAGTGGCCGTAGCTGACCGCGAGATCGGGATGGTGATCCTGGCGGTGCGCGATCCACGCGACAGCATTGGTGAAGGCCATGGTGTCGTGGAACTGCTTGAAGCGGAAGGTCTTTTCCAGTTTGTCGCCGCCAATCAGCCAGTCGTCGAGCTCGGTGACCAGCATTTCGGCTTCCACCGCGGAGAGCGCGGTGGCGTTGGCGATACAGCTTTCCTGGTTCAGCGACATGGCGGTAGCTCCTTCGGGCGATACCCCGTTCTAGGCCTGCCGCCTCAAGGCCGCAATGCGCAGGCTGGCAGGCGGGTGACTGTCGTAGAACAGGCTGTGCAGCGGGTCCGGTGTCAGCGTGGCCGCATTGTCGCGATAGAGCTTGACCAGGGCCGTGACCAGGTCGCCAGCGCGGGTCTGCGCGGCGGCGAACTCGTCGGCCTCGTATTCGTGCTTGCGCGACATGAACGAACCCAGTGGCCCGAACAAAAAGGTGAAGACCGGCAACACCAGGAAGAACAGGGTGAGCGCGGTGGCGGTGTTGGCGGTGGTCACGCCCAGCCCCTGATAGAACCACGGTTGTTGCATCAGCTGCGCCAGCAGCCACAGCAGGCCCAGCATCAGCGCGAAGGTCCAGGACAGGCGCTTGACGATATGGCGGCGTTTGAAATGGCCGAGTTCGTGCGCCAGCACCGCCTCGATCTCGTCGCCGTTGAGCTGCTTGAGCAACGTATCGAAAAACACGATGCGCTTGGTCTTGCCAAAGCCCGTGAAATAGGCGTTGCCGTGGCTGGAGCGTTTGGAGCCATCCATCATGAAGATGCCCGACGTGGTAAAGCCGCAACGCGCCAGCAGCGCTTCGATGCGCGCGCGCAGGCCCTCGTCCGGCAGCGGCTCGAACTTGTTGAACAGTGGTGCGATCCAGGTCGGGAAGATCCACATGATGGCGAACGAGAAGCCCATCCACGCCAGCCAGACCCATAGCCACCACAGCGTGCCCATCGCGCCCATCAGCCACAGCACGCCGGCCACGAGTGGCAAGCCGATCACCGCGGCGATCGCCGCTGTCTTGACCAGGTCGACGATGAACAGCTTGGGTGTGCTCTGGTTGAAGCCGAAACGGGCCTCGATGCCGAAGGTGGCATGCCAGGAAAACGGCAGCGTGATCACGGTGTGGATGACCGCGAGCAACGCGATCATGGTGACGCCGGCGAGCACGCCGTCGCCAAACCAGGCGCTGGTCTGCGTGACCAGCCATTCGATGCCGCCACCCAGCGTGAAGCCGGTAAGGATGATGGCCTCGACGATGGTTACCACCATGCCGAAGCGGACCTTGGTCACCGTGTAGTCGGCGGCGCGCTGGTGGCTTTCCAGCGTGATGGTCTCGGCAAACTCGGCTGGCACGGCGGCGCGATGACGCCGTACATGGTTGATATGGCGCTGCGCCAGCCACAGCTGCAGCAGCACGCTGGCAAACAGGGCAAAGGCGAACAGGGCGGAAAACTGGGAGGCGGACATGCGGGCAACTCGGGTAGCCATGCCGGACAGCGGCAAGCCTTAATTATCGCAGAGCGCGCCGTCAGCGCCTACTTGCTTACTTTGGGTTCGATCTTCATCGCGCCCAGCCGATCGATGATGTCGGGTACGAACTTCTCGCCAAAGCCGGCAATAAAGCTCCACACCGCGAGCTTGGCGATGTTGCGCAGTTCCGGCAGCAGGTGTCTGTCGTTGCTGAAGGCCGGGAAGGCCGAGCCGTCGAGCAGGCCCGATACGCACAGCGGGTAGATCAGAAAACCGAATACGCTGCCCACCACCAGCGCGGAGAACAGCGACCAGCGGCTGAAATCGATCGAGGCCAGCAGCCGCGCCGAGCCTGGCTGCGGCACGCCGTCATCAGTGTCGGGCTGGATGGCGTTGAAGCGCCGCATCATGCTGGTGAAGGCGCCGAGCAGGCCGAAGCCCAGCGCGGTCTGGATGGCCAGGGTTTCCCAGCGGCTTTCCAGCCACGGTAGTTGCGCTGCCAGCGACGGGCCCAATACCCAGCACAGCAGCAGGACAAAAGAGGTGCAGATGATGAAGAGGCGGGTGCGCCCCACACTGGCCTCGCGCTCGACCAGCTTGCGATACTCCCATTGCATCTGCGCCGTCATGTTCAGCATATGGGCGCGCAGCATCTCTTCGCGCGAATCGGGCTGGCCGTCGTGCATGGCTGGCGATGTGGGGAGCACGCTGGGTGCTGCCGGCAAGGCCTGGTTCTGCGCGGTTGCGCTAGCGGAGGGCTGGCTGGCAGCAGGCACGGCCTTGGGCGCGTTGCGTGCCTGCTGCTCGTCGAGCAGTGCCTCCCAATATTCGCGCAGCCGTTTTTCCTCGTCGTTGCTGGTCACGTCGCCGCCGCGCGAGCGATTGAGCTCGCACGCCAGCGGGTACTTGGTCAGCAGTTCGGTGCGCGGCAGCGTCACGATCAGCAAGAGCTCCAGCTCGAACAACTCGCGCCAGTTCGGTGCGTGGATGCGGTGCAAATGGGCGATGCGGTCGGCCAGCGCCTTGTCCCGCCCGTTGCGTTGCAGATCGACCACCTTCAGTTCCAGCCAGCGCGAAGCATCGCTGTACACCTGGTCGCGATAGACGCCGGCGACGCGCTGGATATGTATGCGCTCGCGGTGGTCGTTCTGCGTGATGGCGCGCTTGAGCTTCCAGCCGCACCAGTCCTTGATCGTGTACGGGCGCATGACCTGCTCCTTGCCATGTGCACTTTTGCACACATGACCGGCTCCCTGATGCTTCTTTTTAAGGTTTCCGTCAGCTGGATCGATGCCGTTTGCATCGATGGCGCGACGGGCGGCCGGGCTCGTCGTGGTACCAATGCAGCGAGGGCCGGGCGGACGGCGATGCTAAAATGCGGTTTTTCCCGCTCAAAGAGGCTGCCATGGCGCAGGACGCGAACCACCTGATCTGGCTCGACATGGAAATGACCGGGCTAGACCCGCAGAACGACCGCATCATCGAGCTCGCCGTCATCGTCACCGATTCCAATCTCAACCTGATCGCCGAAGGCCCCGTGTGGGTGGTGCATCAGCCCGACGCCGTACTCGATGGCATGGACGACTGGAACAAGAACACCCATGGCCGCTCCGGCCTGATCGACAAGGTCAAGGCCTCGACGCTGTCCGAGGATGACGTGGTGCGCGAGGCGCAGGCCTTCCTCGAGCAATACGTGCCCACGGGCAGCTCGCCCATGTGCGGCAACTCGATCGGTCAGGACCGCCGCTTCATGGCGCGCTGGATGCCGCAGCTGGAAAGCTATTTCCATTATCGCAATCTCGATGTTTCCACGCTCAAGGAGCTGTGCAAGCGCTGGCGCCCGGACGTGTACAAGCTGTTCAAGAAGCAGGGCGCGCACACGGCGCTGGCCGATATCCGCGAATCGATCGATGAGCTCAAGTTCTATCGCGAGCATTTCCTCAAGGTCCCCGCTGCCGAGCTGCCGAGCGACTGATGGTGGAAACCTTTGCCCAGGCCGCCTTGCTCGGCGAGCTGTTGCTGCAACGCGGCGCCACGGTGACGACGGCCGAATCGTGTACCGGCGGGCTGATCGCCGGCGCCATCACCGACGTGCCGGGCAGTTCGGCCTGGTTCGAGCGCGGCTACGTCACCTACGCCAACGACGCAAAGATCGACATGCTGGACGTGCCGCCGGCCTTTATCCAGGGCCTGGGTGCCGTGAGCGAACCGGTGGTCGCGGCCATGGTGCAGGGCGCCTGCGAGCGAGCCGGGGCACGCTACGGTATCGCCGTTTCCGGCATTGCCGGGCCCGATGGCGGCACGCCCGACAAGCCCGTAGGGACCGTCTGGTTTGCCTGGGCCACGCCCGCCGGCATCGTGACCGAACGCCGCGTGTTTGCCGGTGACCGGGCCAGCGTGCGCGCGGCCACGGTGCGCCACGCGCTGGCGCGGCTCAATCATCTGATCGAGGAGTCCCGATGACTACCGTCGTCGTCGTCAAGAAAAACAACGAGGTGGCGATCGCCGCCGACAGCCAGTCCACCTTTGGCGACACCCGCCTGGCGGCGCCGTTCGACGCCAAGTGGAACAAGATCTTCGAGGCGCACGACGCCTATTTCTCGATCGCCGGCAGCGCCGCGCACGATCTCGTGCTGCAGTCGTTGCTGAAAAAGACCAAGTCGCTCGATTTCGGTGGCCGCCAGGCGATCTTCGAGAGCTTTCGCAAGCTGCATCCCAAGCTCAAGGAAGACTTCTTCCTCAAGACCGACGAGGAGGAGGATGACCCCTATGAGTCGAGCCAGATGACGGTGTTGCTCGCCAACGCAGTCGGCATCTTTGGCGTGTACAGCCTGCGCGAGGTCTACGAGTTCGAGCGCTTCTGGGCCATCGGCACCGGGCGCGATTACGCGATCGGCGCCATGCATGCGGTGTATGAGCGCGACGACCTATCGGCCGCCGATATCGCGCGTGTCGGCGTCGAGGCCGGCTGTGCGTTCGACATCAGCTCCAGCCTGCCGATGACGCTGTACACGCTGGCGCTGGGGAGCGCGCAGCGATGATCCACGGCCGCTACACCGAGGCACTGGCGCAACCTGGGCAATACCCGGCCGTCGTCAACCGCGCGCTTGCGCACCTCGCCGGTCTCGACCTAGCCAGCTTGCCGGCGGGCCGCCATGCGCTGGAAGGCGAGGCGATGTTCCTGTTGATCCAGGAGCCGCTGACCGGGGCGATCGAGAGCAAGCGCCCGGAGGCGCATGTGCAGCACGCCGATATCCAGCTGCTGCTGGCGGGCGAAGAGCGCTACGGCGTGGCGCTGGCCGATGCCGCGCTGCCGGTACTGGAAGACCGACGCGATCGCCACGATATTGCCTTCTTCGCGGCACCCGAGCGCGAGGTGCAGGTCGTGCTGCGCCCGGGCGAGTTCCTCGTGTTCTGGCCGGGCGAGCTGCATCGCCCCTGCTGCGCGGTCGGCGCCGCGATGCCCATCCGCAAGGCCGTGGTGAAGATCCACCGCAGCCTGTTCGAAACATTACCGCCAACCGCGGCATAAGGACCCCCATGCAAGATACGCTCGAAAGATTCCTGTTCGATGACGCCCCGGTGCGTGGCGAGCTGGTCCAGCTCGATCACGCCTACCAGGAAGTGCTGGCGCGCCATGCCTACCCACCGGTGTTGCAGACGCTGATCGGTGAGCTGATGGCCGCCGCCGCGCTGTTGTCGGCCACGCTCAAGTTCGACGGCACCTTGATCATGCAACTGCACGGCACCGGCGTGGTGAAGCTGATCGTGGTCGAGTGCACCAGCGACAATACGCTGCGGGCCACCGCGCGCTGGGAAGGCGATGTGCCGGAGCTGTCACTGGCCGAACTACTGGGGCGCGGCCGCTTCGTCATCACGCTGGAGCCCAAGGAAGGCGAAACGTACCAGGGTATCGTCGGCTTCGAGCCGGGCCAGCGCGTGAACGAGATCATCGAGCACTACATGGAAAGCTCGGAGCAACTGGCCACGCGGCTATGGCTGGCGGTGGGCCAGGGCAAGGCGGCGGGCCTGTTGGTGCAAAAGCTGCCGGCCGGCCAGGGCGACCCCGATGCCTGGGATCGCGCGCAGCGCCTGGCCGAAACCATCACCGCCGACGAGCTGCTGGGCCTGCCGCCGCGTGAGATCCTGCATCGCCTGTTCCACGAGGAAACGGTGCGCGTGTTCGACCCGGCCAGTCTGCGCTTTGCCTGCACCTGCTCGCGCGAACGCGTAGGCGGCATGCTCAAGATGGTGGGGCACGATGAAATCGCTGGCGTACTGGAGGAGAAAGGCCAGGTCGATATCACCTGCGAATTCTGTGGCAAGGACTACCACTTCGATACGGTGGATGTGGCTCAGCTGTTTGCTGGCCATGGCACCGATCCGGCAGGGCGTCGGGTGCATTGATCGGACGGGTTGAACAAACAGGGCGCCATCCGCGCCCGCAGCAACAACCCGTCGGTATTGAGTATCGCCCGTGCTAGACACACGAGGACGATCAACGCGGGCCCCTGGGCTGGACGTCGATCGACTGAGGCGGTGTCCAGTTACGGGCGACGAGGATCGTCGTCTACCGGGTGATGTCGCCACATGAAACACATTGGCTGCAACCAAAAAAACGGCCCGGACGTACCGGGCCGTTTTCGTTGCGGTGCTACAGATTCAGCGCGCCCGCGCTCGGCAGTACGGTGACCCGGTAGCGTCCGTTACCCAGGTCGATCACCGGCAGGACGGTCGTGCCCTGACGTGGCGCGATGGCGCCGGTGGCGGTCAGCTCCAGCGTGATCGGCGTCGCATACTTCTGGCACTGCGCGTTGCCGGTCGGGAAACTCAGCGACTTACCGTCGGCGGCCAGCGTCGGGGCGCAGGCTTCGCGGGCATAGCGGTAGCGGATCACGTCCGATGGCGTGGCCACCCATAACAATCCGGCGTCGACCTTGCCCTTCACGTAGTCCAGATGGGCGAGATAGCGCGCCGCCGGCACCGGCTCGTAGCCGACGGTGCCCACGCCATGCACGGTGCGGGTAGCCCAGCCGCCCTTGCTGATCGCAGCGTCGACATGCAGGTTGAGCAGTTCGCCCGAAGGGTAGAGCGACCACTGATTGTTGGCGGTGAACAGATCCCACTGCACCATGAACGGGTCGTTGAACTGGGCGTCATTCACGCCTGCTGCGAGGCCGTACTGGATGTTGCCGCCGCCGAAATCGCGATTGGAGGCGCGCGCACCGAGATAGCCGGCGGTGTTGCGCAGGGCTGTGAGCGCGGCTTCGGTCGCGGTATCGTTGGGCCAGACCAGGTAGCTCGGTTGGTAGCCGTTCAGGTGGCTGGCGATGTCCTGGGTCGATTGGCCGATTTCCGCGCTGGCCTGCCAGGTTGCATCGCTGCTGGGACGGTGGGTGCGGGTGTGATTGGCGAGCTCGTGGCCGTGGGCGATGAAGGTCTGCGCTGCAGTCCAGTGCGCCGGCTGGCACGCGCTGGTGACTGCGGCAAAGGCGGCGACCAGGCCGCGCTGGTACAGCGCCGGCTCGGCGACATTGATATGGCTGTCGCTGACTTCGTAGCAGAAATCGTCATGCACCATCGAATAGGCGCTCGCCGCGCCGTTACGCCAGGTTTCCACCTTGACCGCGGTGATACGGGCGGTACCAGGAGTCGGGGTGACTGGCGTTGGCGTCACTGGCGTGGGTGTGACCGGGGTCGGCGTGGTGGGACCGACCGGGCAGGTGCCGATCTTGCGCCATGGGCCCCATGGATTGCTGACGTCTGGACGCTCACCTTGCACCCACCAGATTGCTTCGTAGAGGATGCCATTGAGGCAGACACGCTGGCCGCCGGCATAGGCGACGCTGGCTTGCCAGGCGGGGCTGTTGCCAGTGACCGGTGTCGGTGTGACCGGTGTGGGCGAGACCGGGGTGGGAGACGGGGCAAGCGGCGTCGGCGTTGGTGTGGCTGTGACCGGGCTCGGCGTGACCGTCGGCGTCACCGTCACCGGCGTGGGGGTCACGGCGGCCTGTGCCTCCCACGGCCCCCATTGGGCCGCGCCGGGTACGTCGCCCTGGGTCCACCACTTGGCTTTCCAGTCCTGGCCGTTGTAGCTCACTACCATCCCGGCGGTGTAGACCTGGGCCGCATCCCAGCCAGGGGCTGCATGGGCAACCGCAGCGGCCAGCATGGCGGGGGCCAATATCATCCATTGATTCAATTGCATTGTTCCATCTCCATCCCGTGGTTAAGCGCGCGCTGGCTTGGCCGGCCGCTACGACGCGGGCCGGGCCTTATTTGAAATGCACGCGGCGTCGACTATGCCCGATGAATAAGTGGGAGGAAAATGCGCAACGCAGGCAAATTCACCAGTGACCGAGCTGGAAAGTAAAAGTATTTTTGAAACAAGGTGTTAGGGTGTTGTATGCGTGCCGGTCACTTCATGAATGACAGCTGCGCAAGCAAGGCCGGATGCCAGCCCGAAGCGGGCGTCAGGCAGCGCTGGCGCGTTCTGGGGCGCCCACTATGCTCGGAAATCCGCCGCGTAACCGCTGGCCGTCGGACCGCCCCAGCCGGCAGGGAGCTGGCCAGCCGGCGGGCTAAGCCGACGTTGGCCTGCTCTCTGGGCGCCTCGTCGTTCAGTTGCAGGCTCCCAGATCCTTCCACACGCCCCATTGCCCGGACAGGTTGGGTTGCTCGCCCTGCGTCCACCACTTGGCCTCGTACAGATGCCCGGCGTAGCTCACTCGCTGGCCGCCGGTATAGATGGCGGCGCTGCTCCAGCTCGCCACACTGCAGCTCGTCCCGGGCGGCGTGGGGGTCGGGGTGCTGGGTTGCACGGTGGGCTGAGGCGTTGGCACTGGCGTGGGAAGCGGCGTCGGCACAGGGGTGGGACTGGTGCCGACGGGGATCAGTTGCCAGTACGAGGTGTTCTGGTTGTCGTTGCTCCACTGTTCCACATTGCTGCCGGCATTGCCATTGCCCACCCGCAGGCTCTTGCCGCTGTGGATAGGGATCAGTTGGTAGCTGCTGCCACCGACCGGGTAGGCGATGAAACGGGCATTGGCGTTGTTGCTGTAATCCCATTGCTGCAACGGGGTGCCGTCGGCCGGGCTGACGTCGGTCACATCGAGCGCCTTGCCGCTCTTGGCATTGCGGATCACGTAGACCCCATTGCCCTGATGGCTGAACTCGAACTGCTGGTTGGCACCGCCGCTGTAGGTCCACTGGATCACGCGGCCGCCGTTGGCCATGCTGCCGTCGTAGACATCCATGTAGAGGCTGCTGTAGCCGTTCTTCAGGTAGTACTTCCCGGCAAGGCCCGTGTAGCCGTCCGCCTTGAGCTTGAGCGACGAGATGTTGTCGTTGTAGCCATTGTCGACGAGGCAGTTGTCGCTGCTTGTCGAGACGTACGCGGCACCGCCGTAGTTGTCATCCTGATAGAACCACGCGCGGTAGCCGGTGGTGACGCGCAACGACGAGAGATCGTTGTCGACCAGCCCCTCGCCCTGTAGCCGCGCCAGGTTGAAATCGCCACCTGGCAGGGTGACGCCGTAGCCGGTGAAGTCGCAGTTCTGGTAGACGGTGAGGCCCGGGCTCTCGGCCGGCGGCAGGATCAGTATGGAACTCGCGCGGTCGTTGAAACCGGCGTTGTTGAGCAGGTTGTCGTTGCTGCTGCGCGTAATGCTGGCGCCGGTGAAGTTGTCGCCGTCGTACAGCACCACGCTCCAACCGGGCGCTACGGTCAGTGAGGTGACATCGTTGTTGGCGATACCGCGGGCGGACAGGTCGGCGGTGGTATAGCGCCCCGGCGGCAGCGCAGTGGCGCGGCCGTTGTAGTTGTAGTGCTGGTAGAACGTCGGATAGTCGAGCACCGCGGCGGTTTCGAACAGAATCAGCCCGGCCAGCTGCACCGAGGAATCGATCACCGTGCCCGGCTGCGCCGACCAGTTGGCACCGGCCAGCATATTCGGGCGCAACAGGCCCTTGCTGTGCAGGATGTGGGCGTTGTAGCGGATCGCATCGTTGATGCGGCTGCGATCGGCGGCGGCCAGCGCGCCTTCGCGCGCCAGTAGCGCGAGGTAGCGCACCAGGATGCCCTTGAACAGGCCACCATCGCCGCTGCCGGATTCGCCGGCGAATAGCATGCCGTTCTGGGTAAAGCCGGTGAGGGCCCAGTTGGCGGTCTTGAGCGCATCGTCCAGATAGGCCCGGTTGCCGGTGAGCTTGTAAAGCTCGAGCCCGGCGCCGATGTACATGCCTTGGTTGTACGAATATCGCGCCTTGTTGGCTTCCCCGGTGACCAGGCTCACCGAATCCCAGACCGCGCCGCTGGCCGGGTCGACCTGCAGGCGCCGCACATTGCCGTACGCCTCCTGGATCAGCGCCAGGTCGGCCGCGCCGCCGCGCAGACCATAGAGCCGGGCGCCGAGGATGATGGCCGGGGTCGAGGCGATGGTGTTCTTGCAGGCGGGCGCGCAATCGCTGTTCCAAGAGAACAGGCCGCTGCTGTAACCGCCCTTGATATAGCCCCATAGCTCCTCGGCCACCTGCAGGTATTCGTTGTCGCCGGTCAGCTCGTGCGCGCGCAGGCTGGCCAGGCCCAGCCATTCCATGTCGTCGTAGTAGGTGTTGCGGTAGGTATTGCCGTTCTTGCTGCGAATGCCTTGCAGCAGCGCTTTCAGCCGCGGTGGGTAGGCCGGATCGCGGGTGCGCTGGTAGGCATCGACCAGCGTGTCGAGGGCATGCGCATTCCACCAGTAGTTGAAGTTGCCACTATTGCTCGCACTGCCATTGTTCTGCTTGTAGAACACGGGGTTGGTGTTGGCGAACTGGCTACTGGTGCTGGCCTGCAGTGCATCGGCCACCGGGCCGTAGTCGAGGCCTTGCGCGGCAGGCAGTCCCAGCGCGAACGACAGCGCGATTAGTGCAGATTTCATGTCATCTCTCTCCGTATGAGGCGCCGGTCGGCGGGACCGGCTTGTCGTGTCGGGCTCTGTTCGGCCCGGCTACAGCGTAGAGCGGCTCGTGCGAGCGCGCGAGAGGCGAAACCGGGCCATGTCGGCGGCGCCAGCCGCGCGCTCACAAGCGGCAAGAGACCACTGCGATACGCGCCGGCTAAGCACGCCTACTCAATAATGAAAGCGTTTTCATACGCAGGGCCGTGACATCGTCATTGCCGGGCCACGTTGCCGTGCGCAGGCAGGTATCAGCGTGGATGCGGGGAAAAGACCACTGCGTCGTTGCACGACTTGGGTGTTGCGCCACCCGGCATGATCAGGATGATGGGCGGCGCCCGCGATGCCGGTCGGTGCCTAGCCATCGTCACCGCGGCGACGTGATACGCGGCGGCATCCGGTTGGACCCGTCTCGATCGAGCGCCGGGCATCGTGTGACATCCATGCGCATTATGCTTTCTGCGGGTTTACAAACTGGGCGGCTTCGTTGATGCTCGCGCTGTCCGGCCCGGTTCAGGGTCGGCCGGGGAGAACACAACATGGCAGTGGCACAGTGGCTGCGCGCGAACGCGCGCAAAGTGGGCTTGAGCGCGGCAGCGGTGGCGGTGGTTGCGGCGGCCGTC
Organism: Chitinolyticbacter albus; assembly: GCF_024437655.1. Classification (GTDB taxonomy): domain Bacteria; phylum Pseudomonadota; class Gammaproteobacteria; order Burkholderiales; family Chitinibacteraceae; genus Chitinolyticbacter; species Chitinolyticbacter albus. Next base: position 16,751 of record NZ_JANBVF010000001.1, on the reverse strand, counting down.
GGTGGCGGCTGGTGGTGGGGGCATCGCGGTGCCTCACCCGACGCGAGCGGCCCGGCCGCGATGGCCGAGCCCACCGAGTTCGGCGTGCTCGAATGTAAGGCCGGCTACTACGATGACGAGCCGGCGCTGACCGTGGCGTTCACCCATCCGATCGCGCGCAAGCAGGATCTGGCCAAGAAGTTCAAGGTCACTGACCTTGGCGTGCTGCCCGAGGGGAAGTCGGCGCAACCGGCCAAGCCGCAGCCGGCCGAGGCGGAAAAGGTCGTCGATGGCCATTGGGAGATCGACGACGACAATGCCCAGCTGGCGCATTTCGTCACCAATGCCAAGCACCGCTATGCCGTCGATATCTCGTCGGGCGTACTGGCTGAGGACGATAGGGCACTAGTCGGCCACAAGCGCTGCGAAATCGCGCTCGACGCCATGCCACCCGCCTATTACTTCGCCAGCCGCGGCGTGGTGCTGCCAGCGAGCCAGAACGGCGGCCTGCCGGTGGTCACGGTGAACGTGCCCGAGGTCGATGTCGAGTTTCTGCGCGTGTCGCCGCGCCATATTCCGCGTTTTCTGGAAAAGGTGGTGGCGCAAAAGCGCGTGCCGAACGAAGACGGCGAGGAGGAGGGCGGGGAAGACTACTACTACGGCAACGGCCCGCTCACGCTGTCGGGCGCCGTCTATGGGTGGTCCTTGTCCAAGCTGAAGAAGCTCACCGAGAGTGTGTACCTCGGGCGTTTCGAGACCGATGCGCGCAAGAACCGCCGCAATGTCAGCTTCCTGCCGGTCGAAGGCATCAAGGAGCTGCAGGAGCCCGGTATCTATGTGGCGGTGATGCGTCAGCCTGGCCGCTATTCCGATGCCTACCAGGTCACCTATTTCTATGTGACTGACATCGGCCTGCACGTGCATCGCGGCCAGAACCAGATCGATGTCTTTGCCACCTCGCTCAAGAGCGGCAAGGCATTGTCCGGAGTGGAGTTCGAGCTGCTCGACGAATACGGCAAGACATTGGCCACTGCTGATGGCGACGGCGAAGGCCACGCGGTGCTCGACAAGGTGCCGCTCGCCGCCCAGGCGCTCGTTGCCAAAAAGGACAACGAACTCTCGGTACTGGCGCTGTTTGAGCCAGGGCTCGATCTTTCCGAGTACGACATCGGCGGGCACTTGCCGCGCAACACCAAGCTGTTTGCCTACAGCGGGCGCGACTTGTACCGGCCGGGTGAGAAGTTCTTCGTCTCGGTGATTGCGCGCGATACCGATGGCCGACCGCTGCCAAAGTTGCCGCTGACGGCAACGCTGAAACGCCCCGACGGCCAGACTGTGCAATCGGCCACCTGGCAGCCCGATGCCAAGTTGCCGGGCTACTACCAGCGCCAGCTGGTGCTGCCGCCCGATGCCGCTACCGGCACCTGGCTCTTGGAGCTGCGCGCCGATCCGGCTGCCGACGAGCCCGATACGCTGCTCAAGATACAGGTGGAGGAATTCCTGCCCGAACGCATGAAGTTGGATCTTGCCAGCGAGCCGCCGGTGCTTGCGGCGGGGACGGCGTTTGAGGTGGACGTGAAAGGCGCGTATCTCTACGGCGCGCCGGCTTCGGGCAATCGCCTCTTGGGCAGCGTGGCGGTGGAGCGCGATCGCTACGCGCTGGCCAAGCAGTGGCCGGGCTTTTTGTTCGGCGATTTCGCCGACGACGACAAGCGCTCGCGCCAGGAGATCGAGGAGACCGAGCTCGGCGCCAGCGGCGACGCAGCAGTCACGGTACCGCTGGATCTGGGGGGCGCCAAGTCGCCGATGAAGGCGCGCGCTACGTTCAGCCTGCTCGAATCGGGCGGCCGCCCGGTGGTGCGATCGATCGAACGCACGGTGTGGCCGGCGCCCAAGTTGATCGCCATCCGCCCGCTGTTCGATCGCGACGTGGCGCGCGAGAATGACAAGGCAGCGTTCGAGGTGGTGCGCGTCAGCACCAGCGGCGCGCTGGCGCCGCTTGCCAACGCCAAGGTGCGCCTGACGCGCGAGGACCGCTATTTCTACTGGCGCTACGACGACCAGCGCGGCTGGCATTCGGGCTACACCGAGGATGATGCACCGGTGTACAGCGGTGATCTGGCGCTGAACAACCGCGCCTCGCTGGCCGTACCGGTGGAGTGGGGCCGCTACCGGCTGGAAATCGAGGATCCGGAAACCCGGCAGGTGGCGCGTTACCGCTTCTATGCCGGCTGGGGCGCGCAGGACGCCGAAGCCATGGGCAACCGGCCCGATCGCGTCAACCTTAAGCTCGCCGGTGTGCCGGCCAAGCCGGGCAACGACGTGACGCTGACCATCACGCCGCCGCACGATGGCGAGGCGCTGGTGCTGGTCGAGGGCGACAAGGTGCTGTGGCAGAAGCGCGTGCGCGTCTCCGCCTCGGGCACCGAGATCGACATTCCCGTCAGCGAGGACTGGAAGCGCCATGATCTCTATATCTCGGTGGTGGCATTCCGCCCTGGCAGCGACGGTGATCGCGTCACGCCGGCGCGCGCGCTGGGCCTTGTCTACCTGCCGCTCGCGAGCGAGGATCGCAAGTTCAAGGTGGCGCTGACGGCACCGGCCAAGGCGCGCCCAGAAACTCGCGTGCCGGTGAAGGTCAAGGTCGACGGTGCGGCCGGCGGCAGCGCCTTCGTCACGCTGTCGGCGGTCGACGTCGGCATTCTCAACATCACCAAGTTCAAGTCGCCCGACCCGTTCGACTTCCTGTTCGGTAAGCATCGCTACAGCCAGGATCTGGCCGATATCTACGGCAAGCTGATCGAGAAGATGGAAGGCAATACCGGCAAGCTCAAGTGGGGGGGCGACTCGGGCATGCGCGACAGCCAGGACAGGCCGGAGAAGGTGAAGCTGGTCGACCTCTTCAGCGGCCCGGTGCTGCTCGATGCCAAAGGCGAAGCGACCATCCCGCTGAACATCCCCGACTTCAACGGCAGCTTGCGGCTGATGGCTGTGGCGGCAAGCGATGCGCGCTACGGCAACGCCGAGCAGGAAATGACGGTGGCGGCACCGGTGGTGGCGGAACTCGCCACGCCGCGCTTCATCACCCCAGGCGACACGGCCACGCTGGCGCTCGACGTGACCAACCTCACCGGCAGCACGCAGACCTTCGCGGTGAAGTTCACCGCGGGCAAGCCGGTGACGATCGGCGGCGGTGCAGCCACGGTGACACTGAAGGACAAGGAGAAGAAGACGCTGCGCTATACCGCCGAGGCGACCGACGCCTATGGTCTGGCGCGGCTCGACTTCGAGGTGGCGGGCAAGCTCGCTGGCAAGCCGCTCACGATCAAGCGTAGCGCCGCGCTGCAGGTGCAGCCGCCGGTGGCGCTCGATCGCAATGTCACCCGGATCAAGCTTGATCCGGGCGCCGAGCAGGCGCTGCTCCCTGAACTGATCGGCCGCTACTACGCCGATTCGGCCCATGTGTCGGTCACCTTCTCCAACAAGCCGCCGCTCAACGTGCGCTCCCTGGTGCAGGGCCTGCTCACCTATCCCTACGGCTGCCTGGAGCAGACCACCAGCACCGCCTACCCGCACGTGCTGATCGATGCCGAGGTCGCCAAGCTTTATGGCCTCAAGCAGTACAGCCGCGAGGAGCGCACCCGCATGCTGAACGATGCCATCGGCCGGCTGGCGGGCATGCAGAAGGCCGACGGCGGCTACACGCTGTGGGGCAGCGGGCCGTACGAGCAATGGTTGTCGGCCTATGTCGGTGGCTTCTACCAAGATGCGCGGGTCGCCGGCTTCACCGTGCCGGACAAGCTCTATGCCGACACCCAGGGCTGGTTGCTCAAGCAGCTGCAGCGCGCACCGGCCGATTTCCCGAGCTACGGCAAGACGCTGGCCGCCAAGCTCGGTGCCGACGGCACCATCCGCGACAAGCTCATCGACAACGAGTACGAGCAGCTGCGCATCGATCACCAGCGCCTCGCAGCCGCTGCGCATCAGGGTTATATCCTGGCGCGCGACCAGAAGGCGCCGCTGGCCACGTTGCGTGTGCTGTACGACAAGTACGCCAACCGCGCCCGCTCGCCGCTGCCGCTGGTGCACCTGGGCCTCGCGCTCAAGCTGATGGGCGATGAGAAGCGCGCCACCGCCGCGTTCGACGCGGCAATGAAGCGCGGTTACGGCATCACGTCCAACAGCGACTGGTACTGGGGCGAATGGCTGGGTGACTATGGCAGCGCCGTGCGCGACCGCGCCATGGCGTACGCGCTGCTTGCCCGCCACAAGATCGCCCGTCCGGGCGGTGAAAACCTGGTGTTCGAGCTGGCAGAGAACCTGAAGAATCGTCGCTACCACTATTACTCGACGCAGGAGCGGCTGGCGCTGCTGCTGGCCTCGCAGGCTGGCGGCGGTCCGGGCGCCTCGGGCAGCGAATGGAACGCAGTGCTGACCGTCGGTGGCGACACCCGCGGCCTTGCGTCCAAATCGCAGGAAACCGTAAGCCTGCCGGCGGCCGAGATTGCCAAGGGCGCCAAGCTCGCCAACAGCTCGGGCACGGCGCTCTTCGTCGAGATCGAGGCGAGTGGTTATCCGAAGGAAGCGCCCAAGCCGCAGCCGGGCGACCAGATCAAGCTCGCGCGTGACTGGTTCTTTGCCGACGGCAAGCCGTACAACGGCCGGGCGCTTAACGTGGGCGAGACGCTGATCGTGCGCGTCACCGCCTCGGCCAGCCAGCGTATCGAGGATGGTTTGGTGGTCGACCGCATCCCGGCGGGCCTCGAGATCGAGAATCTCAACCTCTCTGATGGCGAGCGCATTGATGCGCTCAAGGTCGACGGCCAATCGATCCGCGAGGCGCTTGAGGATAGTCGCATCAAGCACCGCGAGTACCGCGACGACCGTTTCGTTGCCGCCGGCCAGCTCGACTACAACGCACTGCGCCTCTACTACCTGGTGCGCGTGGTCACGCCAGGCCGCTTCGTGGTGCCCGCCACGGTGGCCGAGGACATGTACCGGCCACAGATCACCGGCGTGGGCCCGGCCAGCCCGGTGCTGACGGTGGTCGACGCGAAGGCCAAGTAATCAATCGGCGCGCTGGGCCGGCTGGCCCGACGCGCTGTCTCATTCATCCACTCGAGTTGCGTTTGTGATCAAGCAGATACTGCGTACTTGGCTGCCGGCATTGCTGGCCAGCCTGTTGTGCTCTCCCGCCGTGCGTGCCGAAACGGCCCGGGATTGCCCGCCACCGCCAGGGCCGTTGCCTGAGTGGACTGCCGCGCAAACTGCCGATCTCGCGAAGTCGGCCAAGGACAAGGGTTTTCTTTGGCGCATCAGCAAGGGCGGGCACGATTCCTACCTCTACGGCACCCTGCACGTGGGCAAGGCGGAATGGATGGTGCCGGGGCCGCAGCTCGTTCTCGCGATGAAGGCGAGCAACAAGCTCGCGCTCGAGGTGGATCCGACCACTCCCGATGCTGCGGCCCACATGGCCGATCAGGCGTCCTGGGGCGTGCGGTTCGAGCGGCTCAGCGCTGGCACGCAACAGCTGTTGCAGCAGATGCTGCGACAAGGCTGCCTGCCCGACACGCTGACCCAACAGATGTCGGCCGCGATGCTGGTGACCACGTTGTCCATGCTCGACTACATGCGCGAAGGACTGGATTTCCGCCTGGGCTCCGAATTCGTGCTGTCGGGTTTTGCCCGGGGACGCAAGATGCCGGTGGTGGAGCTGGAAAGTGCCAAGGCACAGCTGGAATTGTTCGAATCGTTGTCGCTGGCCGAGGTCGAGGCGTATGCCCAGGCCGCGGCCGAGCTGCAGCAGTCTGGCGACGGCCGTGTCGTGGTCAAGCGGCTGATCGACGCATGGCGCGAGGGGCGCCTCGACGAGATGAGCCGTTTCGAGGAATGGTGCGATTGCGTGAAGACCGACGCCGACCGCGCCTTCATGTTCAAGCTGAACGACGCCCGCAATGGGCCAATGGCGGACAAGGTGGCGCGGATGCACGAGGCGGGCGACAAGCTGCTCGTCGCCGTAGGCAGCCTGCACATGACGGGTGAACAGGGCCTGCCGGCCCTGCTTGCCAAGCGCGGTTTCAAGGTCAGGCAGCTGGTGCCCGAACCGCAACCCTGAACGCCGTGACCCGGCAGCAGCGACTTGCCGGGATGCCGATCGCAAGCTTGGCTATAACGAACACTGTTGTCCTTTCGCATCAGCCCTCGAATGCTGACTAGAGGAGTGACTGTGGCCGCCGAGAACCGGCATTCCCTGCTGCGCGTGATCTGGCCTTTCCTCCTGGCAGTGCTGCTGCTGTTGCTGATCGGCAGCTTCAGCATCGCGGTGCTGTCGGCCGCGCGTGCCTATGTCGGCGGCGAGAGCCGCTGGTCCAAGGGGCAGAAGGAGGCAATCTACGCGCTGGTGAGCTATCTGGAAACGCACGATGCCGAGGATTTCGCGCGCTACCGTGCCGCGATCACGGTGCCGCTGGGCGACCATGCGGCGCGGCTTGCGCTGCAGGCCCAGCCGCCCGACTACGCAACGGCGCGACTAGGGTTCTTGGCTGGCGGCAATCATCCGGATGACATCGGCGGCATGATCTGGCTGTTCGACCATTTCCAGCATCTTGGCTATCTGAAGCGCGCCATCGCGATCTGGACCGAGGCCGATAGATATCTGCTGCAGCTTGATGCGCTGGCGCAGGCGCTGCATCGACGCATCGAAGAGGGCACGCTGACCCATGGGGAGGCGATCGAGGCGCGGCGGCGTATCAGCCGTTTGAACGACCGGCTCACCCCGCAGGAGATCGCGTTTTCCGCCACGCTGGGCGAAGCGGCGCGCACCATCCACGATGCGCTGCTGTTCGGCAACGTGCTGGCGGCGCTGGCGCTGATCCTGGTGGCCGCCTGGCGCACGCAGGTCTACCTCGCCGTGCGGGCCGGGCTGGAGATAGCGCTCAAGACCAGCGAGGAGCGGCTGTCACTGGCGGTGAACGGCAGCCACAGCGGCATCTGGGACTGGAACATCGCCGATGGTTCGTTGTACTTCTCACACCAGTACAAGCGGCAGTTCGGCTATCCGGATGATGACGAACCGGTATCGTTCGATCACCTGGTGGGGCTGATCCACCGCGACGACCGGCCGCTGGTGATCGCCGCGCTGGAGCGACATCTGGCAGACGGCGAGCGCTACGAGGTCGAGTTCCGCCTGCGCGTCCCGGATGGCAGCTACCGCTGGTTCCATGGTGCGGGCCAGGCCATGCGTAATGGCCATGCCCGGCCGCAACGCATGGCCGGTACGTTCGAGGACATCACCGAGCGCAAGCGGATGGAAGCCGCGCTGCAGGCCGAGCAGGAGCGGGCGCTGGTGACGCTCGCCGCCATCGGTGATGCGGTGCTCACCACCAATGTGGCGGGCCGCATCAGCTACGTGAACCCGGCGGCGCAGGCGCTGCTTGGCATACGCCATGCGGTGGGGCAGACGCTGGCGGGCCTGTGCCGCGTCTACGACGAGGCGAGCCCCGGGCGCGAGCTCGATCCGGTTGGCAAGGTGCTGAGCGGCGCCAGCGCCGATACCGATGACCGCAATCTGCTGCTGCTGCGCCCCGATGGCAAGGAAATCCCCGTTCGGCTGGTGGCGGCGCCGATGCGGGATGAAGCGGGGCAGATCGCCGGAGTCGCACTGGCGTTCCACGACATGACACGCGAGCGCCAGTTTGTCGCCAACCTCTCCTGGCAAGCCAGCCACGACGAGCTTACCGGACTCGTGAACCGGCGCGAGTTCGAGCGGCGGCTGTCGCAACTGATCGCCGAGCAGCCGAGCAGTGGCTTGCCGCATGCCGTGCTCTACCTTGATCTGGACCAGTTCAAGGTGGTGAACGATACCTGTGGCCATGCGGCCGGCGATGAGCTGCTACGCCAGGTGTGTGGCACGCTGCTGCGCCAGCTGCGGCAGGACGATACACTGGCGCGGCTCGGTGGCGACGAATTCGGCGTCATCTTGCAAGGCTGCCCGGTGGAGCCGGCCGAGCGCCTCGCCGAGAACCTGCGCTGCGCTGTTGAGCGTTTGCGCTTTGCCTGGGAGGAGCGGCCATTCGCCATCGGCGTCAGCATCGGCCTCGTTGCGCTCGCCGACAGCCTGCCCACGCTGGAGGATTGCCTGCGCGCGGCCGACGTTGCCTGCTACCTGGCCAAGGAAAAGGGCCGCAACCGGGTGCAACGCTATCTGCCGGGCGACGCCGAGTTGGCGGTGCGCTACGGCGAGATGGAATGGGTGAACCGGCTGCATCGCGCGCTCGACGAGAACCGGCTGTGCCTGTACGCGCAGACCATCCAGCCCTTGCAGGGGCAGACGGGTCAATGGGTGGAGCTGTTGCTACGCCTGCGTGACGAATCGGGCGAGCTGGTACCGCCGATCGCCTTCATTCCGGCGGCGGAGCGCTACAACCTGATGCCGCTGATCGACCGCTGGGTGATCCGCACGGCGCTGGCCGCGATGGCTCGCGAGGATGCGTCGCTGCACTGCGCGATCAATCTTTCCGGCGCCTCGCTCGGTGACGAGGGGCTGCTCGATTATGTGCGCGAACAGCTGGTGCTGCACGGCGTGGCGCCTCGGCGCGTCTGCTTCGAAATCACCGAGACCAGCGCCATTGCCAACCTCAACCGTGCCACCACGCTGATGCATGCGCTGCGTCAGGATGGCTGTCGGTTCGCCCTCGACGATTTTGGCTCGGGCATGTCGTCGTTTGCCTATCTCAAGCATCTGCCGGTGGACGACCTGAAGATCGACGGCGCCTTCGTGCGCGGCATGCTGGGTGACGCATCGGATCGCGCCATGGTCGAGGCCATCGACCATATCGGCCACGTGATGGGCAAGACCACCATCGCCGAGTTTGTCGAGAGCGAGGCACTGCTCGCCGTGGTGCGCGAGATCGGCATCGACTACGCGCAGGGCTATGCCGTCGGCCGGCCGCAGCCATTCTGCATGCCGGCCATAGTCCAGCCGCTCACCGACACGGCGATTAAGCTGCCCGATTAGCGCAAGGACGGCATTGATGTTTTTGATCTAACGTTTTTATTTGATATTCATTTTGTTGCTATTTGACGGTATGCTGCGTCTTGCCGGTGATTAGCCGGCAACGTTCTCAGGGCGGGGTGTAATTCCCCACCGGCGGTATCCGCGCAAGCGGGAGCCCGCGAGCGCCTGCCTCAGGCAGGGTCAGCAGATCTGGTGCGATGCCTGGGCCGACGGTGATAGTCCGGATGAAAGAGATCGTGAGTACCGGTTCGCGGCTGGCCGCGGGCTGGCGCTTCGCGTTGCCCTGATTCTGGTTTATCCGTCCGTCAAGGAAACCCCATGAATCAGCCCCTCAGTGCAGCATTCACCCATAGCCTTGCCCAGCCCTCGTACCGCATTGCGTTGGTCAGTGCGTCGTGGCACCCCGATATCGTGTCCCATGCCACCGAAGCGGCCATCTCCGAACTCGCGCAGCTGGCGCCTGGCTCCGAGGTCGCGCAGTTTGAGGTGCCCGGCGCTTTTGAAATCCCGCTGCACACCAAGCGCTTGGCCGACTCCGGTCGGTTCGATGCCATCATCGCCTTCGGTCTCGTGGTCAACGGCGGCATCTACCGGCACGAGTTCGTCACCACCGCGGTGATCGAAGGCCTGATGCGGGTGCAGCTCGACAGCGACGTGCCGGTGTTCTCGGCGGTGCTCACGCCGCGCGACTTTCACGAGCACGATGAGCACCAGGCCTTCTTTCGCAGCCATTTCGTGAAGAAGGGGCGGGAAGTGGCTCAGGCTTGCCTTGCCACGCTGCACAGCCTGGCACGCCTCCCGGTCGCCATCGCGGCCTGAGCCTACTGGTCGAAGCGCACCACCACCTTGCCGAATGGGCCGGCGCGTAGGGCCGCCAGCGCGCGCGGCAGATCGCGGTAGCCGAACTCGGCCGCGATCACCGGCTGCAGCCGGTGCTGGTCGACGAAGGCGGCCAGCCGCTCCAGCGCGCCGCGTGGGCCGACGCCGATGCCCTGGATGGTGGGGCGCCGCAGCAGCAACTGCACCGCCGAGAAGGCGAGCTCCGTGCCTTCGAGCACGCCGATCACCGAGATCCGTCCGCCCTGGCGCAGCGCCGCCAGCGATTGCTGGATATTGCTACCGCCGACCAGTTCGAGCACATGGTCCGCGCCGCGGCCGGCGGTGAGTGCGTGCACCTGCTCTGACCAATCCGGGTGGGCATGGCGGTCGATGCCGTGTTGCACGCCCAGCGCGGCCAGCCGAGCCAGTTTATCCGGGCTGCCCGAGGTGGCGATAACGGTGGCGCCGTGCGCCAGCGCGATCTGCGCAGCCCAGAGCGCCACGCCACCGGTGCCCTGGACCACCACGGTATCGCCGGCCTGGATGCCCCCATGGTCCACCAGCGCGAACCAGGCGGTGAGGCCGGCGCAGGTCAGCGTGCTGGCCGCGACATCATCGAGCGTGTCTGGCGCGGCGACCAGATGCTCCGCCTTGATCACCACGTGTTGCGACAGCGTGCCGGTCAAGGGGCCTCCGAGTGAAGTGCCCCAGGTATCGCGCGGCGGCACCAGGCCATCATCCCAGTCGCCCCAGAATGTGCTGATCACGCGCTGCCCCACCTGTACCCGACTCACGCCGGGCCCCGTGGCGAGCACCGTGCCGGCCATGTCCGAGCCTGGCACCTGCGGAAACGCCAGCGGCAGGCCCAGGCCGTGTTCGATCATCAAGAGCTCGCGGTAGTTGAGCGGGGCGGCGGCCACCTTCACCAGCACCTCGCCCGGGCCGGGCGAGGGCAGCGTGGTGGTGACCAGCTCCAGTTGTTGTTCGCCATAGCCGTGCATTTGCCATTGCTGCGTCGTCGTCATCGTGGTGCTCCTGGTGTAACCCGCTCGGGTCGGTGAGACCATGGTATTGACGATTTGGTGGTGCCAGTTGCGGCATATGATCGATACTGTGGAGCCAAAATGGAGTCAATGACGTGATCTCTCTCGATAACCTCAACGGCATCGCCGCCTTTGTCGCGGCGGTGGAGTGCGGCGGCTTTAGCGCCGCGGCGGCCCGGCTGCACCTGTCGCGCTCCACCGTCGGCAAGACGGTGGCCCGGCTGGAGGCGCGACTGGGAGTGCGGCTATTCCATCGCACCACGCGCAGCCTCAACCTCACCGACGAAGGCCACGCCTATTACGAGCGCTGCGTGCGCGTGATGCGCGAGCTGGAACTGGCTGAGGACGAATTGCAGCAGGGCCGGCGCGCGCCGGTGGGGCGCTTGCGCGTCAGCGTGCCGGTGCAGTTTGGCCGGATGTGCGTGGCGCCAACGCTGCTGGCAGTGGCGAGCGCATATCCGCAGCTGCAGCTGGAGGTCACGTTCTCTGATCGGCGGATCGACCTGATCGAGGAAGGGGCGGATCTGGCGATCCGCGTGGGGCCGCTCGCCGATACTGCCGGGCTAAAGATGCGCCGCTATGGCGAGATGCGCATGTTGGTCTGCGCGGCGCCGGCTTACCTGGCGGCGCACGGGGTGCCGCAAACGGCCGGCCACCTTGCCGCGCACGATGCCATCGTTTACGGCAGGATGGGTCGCGCCGTGCAATGGCAGTTTGTCGATGAAGACGGCGCGGCGCTGGTGGCGCAGCCCAAGGCGCGGCTGGCGCTCGACGATCTGGAAGCCATGGCCGCCGCGGTGCGCGCGGGGCTCGGCATCACCCGGCTGCCGCACTGGTTGGTTAGCGAGGCACTGGCGCGGGGAGAACTGGTGGCGCTGTTGCCAGGCCTGCATACGGTCGGCTTTCCGGTGCATGCGGTCTGGCCCTACACCCGTCAATACTCGGCGCGGCTGCGCGTGGTGCTCGACGCGCTGGCAGAGGCCTTGCCGCCATTACTAGCCTAGTCCGCCGGCCGTGCGGCGCTGTGCCGTGGCTGGATCACCATCAGGCTGGTTCGGTCAGCGACTCGGCCGGTGCCGACAACGCATGCAGTGCCAGCTCGCCTTCGCCGTCGATCAGCACTAGGCCGGATACCTCGAGCTGCATGCCGGCGCTCAGCACATGATCGAGCGCATCGCCGTCGTGGGTCAGCCAGAGCGTGCCGCTGTGGCACTGCAGCCGGGCGGGGGCTTCAAGGTCCAGTCGCAGCAGGTTCTGGCTGGTGACCGGGAACAGTTTGCATGTCATCATCGCTCACACTCCTTGTTTGATGACATTGTGGTTCCAAGGATCGGCAAGGTGTTAACGATGAATTTTCTTCTGATCTGTGAAGGAAACTAACAATGGCTCGTCTTCCGCCGTTGTCGGCACTGCGCGCCTTCGAGGCAGTGGCGCGCCTCGGGAGCATGACGCGGGCAGCTGCCGAGTTGCACCTCACCCACAGCGCGATCAGCCACCAGATTCGTGCGATGGAGGACGAACTTGAGGTGCTGCTGTTCCTGCGCCAGGGCAAGCGGCTGCAGCTGACCGACGCGGGCCGGCTTTACGCGATGCAGGTGCGCCATGCGCTCGGTGCCATTGCCTCGGCCACCGAGGAGCTGGTCACCCGGCCCAAGCCGCACCAGCTGGCGGTGGGTACGCTTGCCTCGTTCACCAGCCACTGGTTGCTGGCGCGGCTGCCGGATCTGCAGCGGCGCCATCCCACGCTGCAGGTGCAACTGCATACGGCGCCCGGGTTTTCCGATCTCAACCTGGAACGGCTCGATTGCGCGGTGCGCATGGGGCAGGGCGGATGGGACGGCGTGCACCAGGAGCTGCTGTTCCGCGACCAGCAACTGGTGGTGGCGAGCCCCGGTTTTGCCGGCGGTGCCTTGCCCAAGACGGTGGCCGAGGTTCACGCCGCGCGCCGCATTGCCGGTGGTGGCGTGAGCTGGCGCGTCTGGTTCGACCACGCAGGTGTCACCGGCCCGGAGCTGCCGTGCAGCTTGTGGATCAACGATGCCAATTCTGTCGTCGAGGCGGTGCTGCAGGGCCAGGCGGTGGGGCTGATCCGCCGCTCATTGGCGAACGATCTGCTGCAATCGGGCCGGCTGGTGCCGCTGCCCGGCCCGGTGATCGATTACCCGGACCCCTACTGGCTGATCTGGCCGCAGCGTAGCGAGGGCCTGGAGAAATTCCTGCTGTGGCGCGACTGGTTGCACGGGGTGGTCGCGGGCTACCTGGCGGGGCTATCCGAAAACTAGGCGGGGAGTGCGCCTCAGCGCTGGCGGTTCACGCTGGGCGATCGCCCGGCCCGCAGGCGCACCGGTCGCGGCGTCGGGCTTGCCCGGTTACACTGCGCGGCTCTGCCCCTGATCGCCCGAACTGCCTTGGCCTTTACGTCACTTCGCATTCCTGCCGTGCTGATCCGCCTCTTGCGCCGCTGCCTGCCCGCCTGGCGTGCAGCGCGCTGGCCCTTGCTGGTATTGGCGGCGGTGCTGGCGCTGGCCTTGCTGCTGGATGCGATCTTCCCCGTGCCACTGCCACGCGAAGAGGCCGGGCTCGTCATCGTCGATCGCCACGGCACGCCGCTGCGCAATTACCCGGCGGCGAGCGGGGTATGGCGTTACCCGGTGCGGCTGTCCGAGGTGTCGCCGCTGTATATCGAGGCCTTGCTGGGTTACGAGGATCGCTGGTTCTACCTGCACGCCGGAGTAAACCCGGTGGCGGTGCTGCGCGCGGCCTGGCAATGGGGCAGCAGCGGCCATATCGTTTCCGGTGGTTCCACGCTGACCATGCAGGTGGCGCGTATCCTGGAGCCGCCCCCGCGCACCGTGTGGGGCAAGGCGCGGCAGATGCTGCGCGCGCGGCAGCTGGAATGGCATCTCTCCAAGAGCGAGATCCTCACGCTCTACCTCAACCATGCGCCGATGGGCGGCATTGTCGAAGGCGTGGAGATGGCCAGTCGCGCCTATCTGGGCAAATCCGCCAAGGCGCTCAGCCACGGAGAGGCCGCCATGCTGGCCGCGCTGCCGCAGGCGCCTTCGCGGTTGCGGCCGGATCGCTGGCCCGAGCGCGCCACGGCCGCGCGCAACAAGGTGCTCGATCGGCTGGCTGGCTTTGGTGTGTGGTCGCGCGAAATCGCCGAGGATGCCCGCATCGAGCGGGTGATCGCGCAGCCCCCGCGCGGCGAATGGCTGGCGCCGCTGGCCGCCGAGCGCCTGCGCGCCCAGGCCCGCAAGCAGCCGGTAGAGCAGGGCCGGCGCCGGGTGATCGCCAGCACGCTGGATGCCGACATCCAGGCCAACGTCGAGCGCATGCTGCTCGATCGCCTGTCCTTGCTGCCGCCCAAGGTCTCGATGGCGGTGCTGGTGATGGAGAACGATAGCCTCGCGGTGCGCGGCTACGCTGGCTCGGCCGATTTTGCCGACAACCAGCGTTTTGCCCACGTCGACATGGTGCGCGGCATCCGCTCGCCCGGCTCCACGCTCAAGCCCTTCCTCTACGCGATGGCACTGGACGAGGGGCTGATCCATGGCGAGAGCCTGCTCACCGATGCGCCGCAATCATTCGGCGGCTACCAGCCCGGCAACTTCCAGGCCGCGTTCAGCGGGCCGGTCAGCGTGTCGGAGGCCTTACAGCGCTCCTTGAACGTGCCGGCGGTCGACGTGCTCGACCGGCTCGGCCCTGCGCACTTCGCCGCCCAGCTAGCCAAGGCGGGCCTCAAGCTGCGCATGCAGCTCGGGGCTTCGCCCAATCTCAGCCTGATCCTTGGCGGTGGCGGCACCACGCTGGAGGAACTCGTCGGCGCCTACCGGGCGCTGGCGCATGGCGGCGTGGCCGGCAGCCCGCGGCTCAGCAATGACACGCCGCGGCGCGAGGCGCGCATCATGAGCGCAGGCGCCGCCTGGATCGTGCGCGACATCCTGGAAACCGGCGGCCGCCCCGATCGGCCGTTCGCCGGAGGCCCGGCGCGGCTGGCGTGGAAGACCGGCACCAGCTTCGGCTTTCGCGATGCCTGGGCCGTGGGCGTGACCGATGGCTACACCGTCGGCGTGTGGGTGGGCCGGCCCGATGGCACGCCCAATCCCGGCTTCTTCGGCGCCAACGTGGCGGCACCGCTGCTGAAGGACATCGTGGCGGCGCTGCCGGGTGTAACCGGCGCCCGCCGTGGTGCGCGCCCGGCCAGCGTAAGCGCCGCGCAGATCTGCTGGCCACTGGGCCTCACCCGCGCTGCTACCGACCCGGCACAGTGTCACGAGCTGCGCACGGCCTGGCTGCTGAACGGCGCAGCACCACCGACGCTGCCTGATCGATCGCGCGCCGGCGGCCTGATCGATACCCTCTGGCTGGATCGTGCCGGGCTGCGGGTGACGCCGGAATGCGATCCGACCGCGCTACCTCAGCAGGTAGCGCGCTGGCCGCTGTGGCTGGAGCCGTGGCTGAGCCCGGCAATCCGCGCCCGCTACGCCCCGGCCTGGTCGCCCACCTGCCCGCAGCATGTCAGCGCCGCCGCGCTGCGCATCGTCGGCATCGAACCGGGCAGCGTGGTGCGCCCCACAGCCGGCGCCAGCGAAGCGACCGTTTCCACCTCGCTGTTGGGTAGCGGCGGCACGGCGTGGTGGCTGCAGAACGGCGAGCTCGTCGCCACCAGCGAGGGTGGTGCAACGGTGAAGCTCACCTTGCGCCACAACGGCCCGGTACGCCTCACCGCGCTCGATGGCAACGGCCGCTACGACAGCGTGGCCTTCAACGTGGCGGGCTTTGGCGCGACGCGCTAAGTTCCGTGGCTGGCGGCCCGTGGGCCGGCGTCTGTCGCACGACTTGCAGATAGGAGGGCGATCTGCTGCAGCGCGCTTCGCGCAACCCTCTCACCCATGGGCCCATGCATCCCGTATTTGAATCCCGATTCTGCCCTGGGCTTGGCGCCGTTCGAGTGAACCGCTGAAAGCTCAGCTTAGTTCCGGGTATGGGTCAGTACTGCATTTTGGGTCTTGACGTTGTAATGCCAAATTCGACTCACCGTGTTGCCGCCTATATACACCAACGCAATATCGTCTTTCTTTGCCACGACCTGCAGTCGTGGAGGACGCGAATTCCCGCTATCGTATAGACGGCCAAATCCTTGTAGGCCAGCCATGACGTTACGCGTAAACATTGCAGCACCTTCGCCGGAGATGAAAACGAGGCTGCCGTCCGTGGTCCATGCCACATAGCGATCTGCTTGCGCATCATAGAATAGCGAGGCGATGTCGACGTTATTCAGTGATCGGTAGTCCATCCACCGCCGTTGTTTTGCATCGAACCGGTAGAGAAAGCCTTCGCCTCCCAGGGTGACGACACAAACTATTTTTCGCTTCATGTCGTAAGAAATATCCATGGCCCAGGAAAATTCGGGAAAATCCGCGGGCAGTGGAACGACATGGGATAGGCCGGTTGTGGTATCGACGATCTCTAACTGATCGCCTTTAAGCCGGTAAATGGTTTTTTCCGAATCGGATACGGCCATTTTTCCTTCGGCTGCATAAGAATTTTCATCCTTGCCCACAGGCCCGGCCAACGTCCAACGCACTTTGCGATAGTCCGAGGTCAGAAGTTCGAACGCAAAATGGGTGCTGGGGGCTTGGGCAGGCACCTCCTTGGCGGAAAACTCGGCACGGTGGCGGTCAACGGTGGAAATATGGACCGTGGCAGGAATTGTATAACTACCCTTAAAGGCGTCGATCCGATCTACGCCAAACAGCACGTTGAGCTGAGTGAGCAACTTTCTGAAATTGGTGTTTTCGGTTTCATAGGCATAGGGCAACTTTACTAGATAGCCTTGCGTTTGCAGCCGGGTCGCTACCTGTCCAGTCCCGGACGATTAACTACGCGCT